>NZ_JBHVXT010000008.1:0-4677 GCF_042881445.1 Microbacterium sp. NPDC058269 | reverse complement strand
TAAGATAGAGAAGTTGCCCTGCGGGCCTGGCTGTGATGGCTGGGTCGTGGGAGCATCCGATCCTTGAGAACTCAACAGCGTGCACTTGTCAAATGCCAAATTATCCTCGTCTAGCTTCGGCTAGTTGAGAATTCCTTTGGATCAAAGACCAACCTCCTTGTGGGGTTGGCAACGGATAAAGTCAGCAATGAATTTGTCTCTTTGGTCAGCATCAAACTCGCTGCGTCACCGTTTTCCCGGTGTCGTATGCATTTCTTTTTTACGGAGAGTTTGATCCTGGCTCAGGATGAACGCTGGCGGCGTGCTTAACACATGCAAGTCGAACGGTGAAGCCCAGCTTGCTGGGTGGATCAGTGGCGAACGGGTGAGTAACACGTGAGCAACCTGCCCCTGACTCTGGGATAAGCGCTGGAAACGGCGTCTAATACTGGATATGTGACGTGACCGCATGGTCTGCGTCTGGAAAGAATTTCGGTTGGGGATGGGCTCGCGGCCTATCAGCTTGTTGGTGAGGTAATGGCTCACCAAGGCGTCGACGGGTAGCCGGCCTGAGAGGGTGACCGGCCACACTGGGACTGAGACACGGCCCAGACTCCTACGGGAGGCAGCAGTGGGGAATATTGCACAATGGGCGCAAGCCTGATGCAGCAACGCCGCGTGAGGGACGACGGCCTTCGGGTTGTAAACCTCTTTTAGCAGGGAAGAAGCGAAAGTGACGGTACCTGCAGAAAAAGCGCCGGCTAACTACGTGCCAGCAGCCGCGGTAATACGTAGGGCGCAAGCGTTATCCGGAATTATTGGGCGTAAAGAGCTCGTAGGCGGTTTGTCGCGTCTGCTGTGAAATCCGGAGGCTCAACCTCCGGCCTGCAGTGGGTACGGGCAGACTAGAGTGCGGTAGGGGAGATTGGAATTCCTGGTGTAGCGGTGGAATGCGCAGATATCAGGAGGAACACCGATGGCGAAGGCAGATCTCTGGGCCGTAACTGACGCTGAGGAGCGAAAGGGTGGGGAGCAAACAGGCTTAGATACCCTGGTAGTCCACCCCGTAAACGTTGGGAACTAGTTGTGGGGTCCATTCCACGGATTCCGTGACGCAGCTAACGCATTAAGTTCCCCGCCTGGGGAGTACGGCCGCAAGGCTAAAACTCAAAGGAATTGACGGGGACCCGCACAAGCGGCGGAGCATGCGGATTAATTCGATGCAACGCGAAGAACCTTACCAAGGCTTGACATATACGAGAACGGGCCAGAAATGGTCAACTCTTTGGACACTCGTAAACAGGTGGTGCATGGTTGTCGTCAGCTCGTGTCGTGAGATGTTGGGTTAAGTCCCGCAACGAGCGCAACCCTCGTTCTATGTTGCCAGCACGTAATGGTGGGAACTCATGGGATACTGCCGGGGTCAACTCGGAGGAAGGTGGGGATGACGTCAAATCATCATGCCCCTTATGTCTTGGGCTTCACGCATGCTACAATGGCCGGTACAAAGGGCTGCAATACCGCGAGGTGGAGCGAATCCCAAAAAGCCGGTCCCAGTTCGGATTGAGGTCTGCAACTCGACCTCATGAAGTCGGAGTCGCTAGTAATCGCAGATCAGCAACGCTGCGGTGAATACGTTCCCGGGTCTTGTACACACCGCCCGTCAAGTCATGAAAGTCGGTAACACCTGAAGCCGGTGGCCTAACCCTTGTGGAGGGAGCCGTCGAAGGTGGGATCGGTAATTAGGACTAAGTCGTAACAAGGTAGCCGTACCGGAAGGTGCGGCTGGATCACCTCCTTTCTAAGGAGCATCTGACTCTTCGGAGTCCAGAACCCAGATCGAAGGCATACGTTCTTCGCTGGGAGCTCATGGGTGGAACATTTGACATGGCATCGAGATCTGATCTCGGGACTAGTACGCCGCTTGCGGTTGGAAGGTTCTGGGTGAGGGGACTGGTGTCTGCACGCTGTTGGGTCCTGAGGGACCGGATGCGCTTTGACCTTCGGGTTGGAAGCATTTGGTTACTCTGGGCCTCTTTCTGTTTCTCCATGTTTGTGGGGTTGTGGATGGGGGCACCGCCCGTACTTTGAGAACTACACAGTGGACGCGAGCATCTTGCAGCTGATCTTCGGATCGGTTGCACAAGATGATCTTAAAGATCATTAGTCAATTTCAGATTCCATTTTCGGATGGGGTCGAGTTTTTGATTCAAACTCATGTGATTTCAAGTCTTTAAGAGCAAACGGTGGATGCCTTGGCATCTGGAGCCGAAGAAGGACGTAGCAATCTGCGATAAGCCTCGGGGAACTGATAAGCAAGTTTTGATCCGAGGGTGTCCGAATGGGGAAACCCCGCTGGGCGGCGTGCCGACCTAGTGACTCCCGCCTGAATATATAGGGCGGGTAGAGGGAACGTGGGGAAGTGAAACATCTCAGTACCCACAGGAAGAGAAAGCAACCGCGATTCCGTTAGTAGTGGCGAGCGAAACCGGAACAGGCTAAACCTAGCGTGTGTGATAGCCGGCAGGCGTTGCACGTTGGGGGTTGTGGGACTTTTCAGTCATCTCTGCCGAGATGGCGGCGTTACAAGAAGGTATAGACGAACGGTCTTGAAAGGCCGGTCATAGAGGGTGCCAACCCCGTAGTCGAAATGCCTCTCTTGACGCGAAGAGTATCCCAAGTAGCACGGGGCCCGTGAAATCCCGTGTGAATCTGTCAGGACCACCTGATAAGCCTAAATACTCCCAGATGACCGATAGCGGACAAGTACCGTGAGGGAAAGGTGAAAAGTACCCCGGGAGGGGAGTGAAATAGTACCTGAAACCGTTTGCTTACAAACCGTTGGAGCCTCCTTAGTAGGGGTGACAGCGTGCCTTTTGAAGAATGAGCCTGCGAGTTAGCGATATGTGGCGAGGTTAACCCGTGTGGGGTAGCCGTAGCGAAAGCGAGTCTGAATAGGGCGATTCAGTCGCATGTCCTAGACCCGAAGCGAAGTGATCTATCCATGGCCAGGTTGAAGCGACGGTAAGACGTCGTGGAGGACCGAACCCACTTAGGTTGAAAACTGAGGGGATGAGCTGTGGATAGGGGTGAAAGGCCAATCAAACTTCGTGATAGCTGGTTCTCTCCGAAATGCATTTAGGTGCAGCGTTGCGTGTTTCTTGCCGGAGGTAGAGCTACTGGATGGCCGATGGGCCCTACAAGGTTACTGACGTCAGCCAAACTCCGAATGCCGGTAAGTGAGAGCGCAGCAGTGAGACTGTGGGGGATAAGCTTCATAGTCGAGAGGGAAACAACCCAGACCACCAACTAAGGTCCCAAAGCGCGTGCTAAGTGGGAAAGGATGTGGAGTTGCCTTGACAACCAGGAGGTTGGCTTAGAAGCAGCCACCCTTGAAAGAGTGCGTAATAGCTCACTGGTCAAGTGATTCCGCGCCGACAATGTAACGGGGCTCAAGCACGCCACCGAAGTTGTGGCATTGACATTATTGGTAGGCCTTCGTGGTCCAGCCGTGTTGATGGGTAGGAGAGCGTCGTGTGGCCAGCGAAGCGGCGGTGTAAACCAGCCGTGGAGGCTACACGAGTGAGAATGCAGGCATGAGTAGCGAATGACGTGTGAGAAACACGTCCTCCGAAAGACCAAGGGTTCCAGGGTCAAGCTAATCTTCCCTGGGTAAGTCGGGACCTAAGGCGAGGCCGACAGGCGTAGTCGATGGACAACGGGTTGATATTCCCGTACCGGCGAAGAACCGCCCAAGCTAATCCAGTAGTGCTAAGTGTCTGAATCCCAGTGACTGATCCCTTCGGGGTGACGCGTTGGGCCTAGCGCACGACCCCATTCTGGTGCGGTTAGCGTATTAACAGGTGTGACGCAGGAAGGTAGCCCAAGCCAGGCGATGGTTGTCCTGGTGCAAGTGCGTAGGCCGAGTCGTAGGCAAATCCGCGATTCATTAAGGCTGAGACACGATGCGGATAAAAAGTGGGTGATCCTATGCTGCCAAGAAAAGCATCGACGCGAGGTTCTAGCCGCCCGTACCCCAAACCGACTCAGGTGGTCAGGTAGAGAATACCAAGGAGATCGAGAGAATCGTGGTTAAGGAACTCGGCAAAATGCCCCCGTAACTTCGGGAGAAGGGGGGCCTTCGGCGTATAGGGATTTACTCCCGAAAGCGTTTGGAGGCCGCAGAGACTAGTGGGTAGCGACTGTTTACTAAAAACACAGGTCCGTGCCAAGTCGCAAGACGATGTATACGGACTGACGCCTGCCCGGTGCTGGAAGGTTAAGAGGACCGGTTAGCCGCAAGGCGAAGCTGAGAATTTAAGCCCCAGTAAACGGCGGTGGTAACTATAACCATCCTAAGGTAGCGAAATTCCTTGTCGGGTAAGTTCCGACCTGCACGAATGGCGTAACGACTTCCCAACTGTCTCAACCGCGAACTCGGCGAAATTGCATTACGAGTAAAGATGCTCGTTACGCGCAGCAGGACGGAAAGACCCCGTGACCTTTACTATAGCTTTGTATTGGTGTTCGGTGTGGCTTGTGTAGGATAGGTGGGAGACTTTGAAGCATGGACGCTAGTTCGTGTGGAGTCATTGTTGAAATACCACTCTGGTCACTCTGGATATCTAACTTCGAACCGTAATCCGGTTCAGGGACAGTGCATGGTGGGTAGTTTAACTGGGGCGGTTGCCTCCCAAA
>NZ_JBHVXT010000007.1:1597-13332 GCF_042881445.1 Microbacterium sp. NPDC058269 | reverse complement strand
TCGCGCGTGGGGAGGGCGAGGGCGACGGTAAGGCCGGTGGCTGCCATCGCGGCGAGAATCACCACGACGAGGCCTCCCCCGCCGAGAAACCGCCGGAGCGCTCCACCACGCGCCGCGGGCACCGTGAGCCCAGCACCGATGGTGCAGCCTCCCACCACCCACCACGAGCACCCGGGCCAGAACACGCAGAGAAGCGCAGCCGCCCATACCGCCACGGCCAACGGCAGCAGCCGCAGATCGCGCCGCTTCATGATCACGCGACCTCACACCCTGACCCCGTCACGCACGCCCGCGAGGAGCTTCTCTCCGATGCCCGGTACCGCGAGGAGGTCGTCGACGGAGGCGAACCGACCGTTCTCCTCGCGCCAGGCGATGATCCGCTCCGCCAACGCGGGCCCGATGCGCGGCAGCGTTTCGAGTGCGGCCTGATCCGCCGTGTTGAGATCGACCCGGTCGTCGCCCGGTGGCAGTGCTACTCCGCCGGGTGCATCCGACGTCGCGCCGGCCACCGGCACGACGATCTGCTCCCCGGCGTCCACCACCCGTGCGAGGTTGACCGCGGTCAGATCCGCGTCGGTGGTCGTGCCTCCTGCGGCGGCCACCGCATCGACGACTCTCGCCTCGAGATCGAGCACGTAGAGTCCTGGCTTCTCCACGGCGCCCAGGACGTGCACGTACAGTTCGCCTGATGGGTCACCTTCAGACCGGGTGGCCGCGTCGGTGTCGTCTCCCGTCAGCGGTACGGATGCGGCAGGTGCGGCCTGGCCGCGCATGATTCCGAGCCCCACGGCAGCCGACAGCACGACGAGTGCCAGCACGATCGCCGCTCCGACACTCAGACGAAGTCGAGGCCGTGGTGGAGGTGGAGTCTGCGGGGCTGCCATCCGGCCACGCTAGAGGTCGCCCGCGCGTCGGGCGCGCCGGATACACCCCCACGGTGGACAACCCGAACGGATCGTCCACCGTGGAGAAGTGCCGATCAGCCCTTGACGACGAAGCTCACGATCTTCGGAGCACGCACGACGACCTTCACGATCTCGCGGTCGCCGATCGACCGGATCACGCGCTCGTCGGCGCGTGCCAGAGCCTCGAGCTCCGACTCGCCGATACGAGCCGACACCTCGAGCTGGGCACGCACCTTGCCGCCCACCTGCACGACGGCGGTCACCGTGTCTTCGACGAGCAGAGCCGGGTCGGCCGAGCGCCACGTCACCAGGCCGACGGAAGGCTCGTGACCGAGGATCTCCCACATCTCCTCCGCGGTGTGCGGGGCGATCAGGTCGAGCATCACGGCGACCGTCTCGGCGGCCTCGCGGACAGCCGGATCAGCCGCGCCGGCAGCGCCGTCGATGGTCTTGCGGGTGATGTTCACCAGCTCCATCAGACGAGCGACGAGGACGTTGAACTTCGTCTGCTCGACGAGGGAAGGAGCATCGGCGAGCAGCTTGTGCGTCGCACGGCGCAGCACCGAATCACCTCCGGCGAACACCACGTCGACCGGAGACGAGACCTCGTTCGCGATGCGCAGCGCACGCACGAGGAACTTCTGCGCCCCGGTCGTGGAAACATTCTCCCAATCAATGTCGTCCTCCACCGGACCGGCAAAAACTACTGCTACGCGTGTGACGTCGGCACCGGGCCACACCATACTCGACGCGAACTCGACAAGGTTGCCCTTGCTCTTCGACATCTTCGCGCCGTCGAGCAGCACCATGCCCTGGTTGATCAGGTTCGAGAAAGGCTCGGTGAAGTCGATCAGCCCCATGTCGAACAGCACCTTGGTGATGAAGCGCGCATAGAGCAGGTGCAGGATCGCGTGCTCGACTCCGCCGATGTACGAGTCGACCGGCGACCAGCGTGCAGCCTGAGCCGGATCGAATGCGACGGTGTCGCTGTTCGGCGAGAGGAAGCGCAGGAAGTACCACGAGCTGTCGACGAACGTGTCCATCGTGTCGGGGTCGCGCAGCACCGGATCGCCGCTGGCGGCATCCACCGTGCGCACCCAGCTCTCCGCCGCACCGAGCGGAGAGGATCCCTTGGGCTTCAGGTCGAGTCCCTCGACGCTGGGCAGCTTCACGGGCAGCTGGTCCTCGGGCACCGGGATGATCCGGCCGTCCTCGGCGTGCAGCATCGGGATCGGCGTGCCCCAGAAGCGCTGACGAGAGATCAGCCAGTCGCGCAGTCGGTAGTTCTTCGCAGCGCGACCGGTGCCGGAAGCCTCGAGCTGCTCGATAGCGCGGGCGATCGCGTTGCGCTTCGACAGACCGTTGAGCGGGCCGGAATTGATCATCCGTCCCTCTCCGGTCAGCGCGATACCCGTGGACGCGGGGTTCTGCTCGTCGAGTGCCGCACCGGTGTCGATCGGCACGCCCTCCTCGTCGACCTCGATGACGGGCATCGCGCCGGTGATCGGCGCCGTCGTGTCGACGACGACCTTGACCGGCAGGTCGAACGCGCGCGCGAAGTCGAGGTCGCGCTGGTCGTGCGCAGGCACGGCCATCACTGCTCCGTGGCCGTAGTCGGCCAGCACGTAGTCGGCCGCCCAGACCGGCAGCTTCTCGCCGTTGACCGGGTTGATCGCGTACCGCTCGAGGAAGACACCGGTCTTCGGACGATCGGTCGCCTGGCGGTCGACATCGGTGGTCTTCTGCACCTCGGCCAGGTACTTCTGGAAGCGCTCGCGCACCTCGGCAGGAGCATCCGCCGCCAGCTCTGACGCCAGGTCGGAATCAGGAGCCACCACGAAGAAGGTCGCGCCGTGCAGCGTGTCGGGACGTGTCGAGAACACCGTGACCGGCTGCTCGCGTCCCTCGATGCGGAAATCGACGTCCGCACCGATCGAGCGGCCGATCCAGTTGCGCTGCATCTGCAGCACCTTGTGCGGCCAGAATCCCTCGAGCTGGTTCAGATCGTCGAGCAGACGGTCCGCATAGTCGGTGATCCGGAAGTACCACTGCGTGAGCTTCTTCTTCACGACCTCGGCACCGCAGCGATCGCAGCGTCCGTCGACGACCTGCTCGTTCGCCAGCACCGTCTGATCGTTCGGGCACCAGTTGACGGCGCTCTTCTTGCGATAGGCCAGACCTCGCTCGTGCAGCTTCAGGAACAGCCACTGGTTCCAGTGGTAGTACTCGGGGTCGGACGTGTGCAGCACACGCGACCAGTCGTAGGACGTACCGAACTCCGTCAGGCTCTGTCGCTGCTGAGCGATGTTCTGGTACGTCCACTCCCGCGGGTCGGCGCCCTGGCGGATCGCGGCGTTCTCTGCCGGCAGGCCGAACGAGTCCCAACCGATCGGGTTCAGAACGGCGAATCCACGATGCCGCCAATAGCGGGCCACGATGTCTACATACGCGTAGTTTTCCGCGTGGCCCATGTGCATATCGCCCGAGGGGTACGGAAACATGCCGAGAACATACTTCCTCGGGCGAGTGTCGTCGTCGTCGCCGCCGGTGAGGAACGTCTCGTTCTCCGCCCAGTACTTCTGCCACTTGGCCTGGATAGCGTGCGCCGAGGAGGTCTCCTCGTCGACGGGAGAGGTGGACAGGTTCTCAGACAACGAACGCACGACCAATCTGAAGGGAAAAGGGATGCCATCACACTAACCGAAAGGAACATCGCGCTAGCGCGGGCACGGCGCCGCCCACGCTGATCGCGCCTAGCGAACCGCCGCCTCCAGGGCACGTCGCAACATGAACTTCTGAACTTTGCCAACAGCAGTTCTGGGGAGCGACTCTCTGATAACCAGAACCTCTGGCCAATAGTTCTTAGCCACCCCGCGCGACCGCAGATAGTCCTGAACATCTTCGAGCCGAAGAGCGCGCAGAGGATCTTCCAGGACAACGCATGCAGCTGCGATCTCCTGGAGCCGCTCGTGCGGAACACCAACGATCGCCACGTCACGGATCTGAGTGTGTTGAAGCAGTTCGTCCTCAATCTCGACTACTGGGATATTCTCGCCCCCACGGATGATGAGGTCTTTCGCACGTCCCGAGATGCGAACAAATCCATCGGAGTCGACCGTGCCAAGATCGCCCGTAATGAACCAACCGTCAGGCGTGAAAGCATCAACCGTGCCTGCGAGATCTCCCAAATACTGACGAAACAAGAATGGCGACTGCACCTGCAAATTCCCTCGGGACCCCGGTGGCAGCGGAGCACCGTCATCGCCCTGCACGCGGATCTTCACCCCCGGCAGCGCGCTCCCGTCGGTTGTACGACGCTTATCCTCGCTGTCTGATGGGAGACACATCGAGATCAACCCGCATTCGGTCTGCCCCCAGGCGCCGAGAACATCGAGCATCGGTAATCTATGCGCTGCGTCTTCGACAAGCGCGCGGGGAATCGGAGCACCTGCGCAAAGAAAACGTTTGAGCGACGATACACGCGCCGGATCTTTCAAAGACCGGAGAAAATCAAACAAAAAGGGGGTCGCGCCAGACGTATGCACAACTCGCCATTCATCAACCAGTGCGATAAAACGCTCCGGATCCCATTCCGCTTGAAAGACTCCGGTGCCACCAAGAATGAGCGGGAGCGATACGCCGAACTGGTATCCCATGAGGTGACCAAAAGGAGAAGTCATATGAACAGCGTCGCCGTCCGACATCCCTAGGCGGTCCACCCAGGGAACTGAGGCGCCAATCAGGGCGGCATGCGTATGAACGACTCCCTTCGGGGAACCTGTCGTTCCGGAGGTATAAAAGACCACGGCCGCGGAGTCCGCGGTCGACTTCAACGGCCTCAGATCCTCAGGAGAAATTACCTGGCCAACAGCCATGAGCTCCTTCCAAGGGGTGACACCTTCATGCTCTGAAACACGCCCACCAACAACCACGACGTGTTCGAGGCTCGGTGCATTGGCCCGTGAACGCAGCACGGCGTCTACATAGTCGAATCCACGATAGCTATCTACGGTAATGAGTATGCGACTTTCCACGCTCGACAACGCCCGCGCAATCCCTCGTTCACGATGAATAAGCAAAATTGGGTTCGTAATTAAACCGATCAGCATTCCTGCGAGATGCGCCACCACCCATTCACGACAATTTGGAAGAGCGATTGATATATATTCTCCGGACACTAGACCAAGGCCGCGCAATGCATCAGCCAGTCGCAGGATATCTGCAGTCAGTTCTTCGTAACTAACCTGTCCCGCATCATCCACAAGGGCCACGCGCCGCGGGTGACGAGACGCCCACGCGAACACATAGTCAACGAGCATCAAGTCAGGGTCTAGACCACTCGCTCGAAAGAATTCAGCCAGGGCGAGGTCGCTATTACTCGTCATGCGATCTTCACGGTCCTTCCTGGGGCATTGGCGCGATGTTCGGATGAAAGACCTCGCGGATGTAGGCAGCCTCCTGCGAGGCTGGAATTGCTAATACATACTCCCGCGCCGCGTACCCAGTCTCTCGATCCTGGCCGATATTCAGGATCTGACGCGTCGGCACCACTCCTGCGTTAGCTAACTGAGTCCCGATGGGCTGCGCGACAGCGGTCGACCAGCTTGTTGGTTGCGACGAATGCAATACCAAATTACGAGAAACGGGTTCTGCACCTGCGTACAAGATCGACTCTCGAATCATAATCTTGCCGGCAGGGCGTGCCCGATCGTACGCGAACGCGTTCTCGAGAGTCCGCACGACCGGCCCGGCGTGCACGACGAGCACATCGATCGTTCTCCTGGTCACGGTTGAGAGCAGTTGCGTAGTCGACCCCGCGTTAGTGAGGAGCGCCGCTGTCGCTGGATCTAAATCAACGATCGCGAGCGGAGATATCAAAGGAGTCATGCGCCTGCCTTTCGTTTCAGGAGATCAGACAGCATCGCGATCGCAGCCTCGTAGGCTTCCCAGTAGTCAGATTCTCTATACCCGAAGTGACCCAACCCCGATCGCGCCAGGTAGTGCCTGCGCGATGTGACGCCTTTCGCGATCATGATATGTGGTAGATGTGCATAGAGGTGATGCCAATCACGGTCGTTGATAAGGGTCACAACGCCAGAGCGTGCGTTCACTGTCGTCTCGAGGAGGTCACTCAGAGGCACGGGATCTGTTCCGTTAGCGATCGACTTGATTTCTTCATACATGTGCCAGTGCGGCGCATCTCGGGGGTCATTGTGAGGCGCTGCTGCCAACGCGACGCTCGGCATGGAACTGTCCAATGCCATACGAATTGCTGCATAGCCACCGCTGGACGTCCCGTGCCATACGATTCCGTTTAAGCCGTGTCGGGCGCAAATCTCAGCGATAAGTGTTTCGATCGCAGGCCGCAACTTGGAATATGCTGATAGATACCACCCGACTCCGGCGTCCTCGGAGACGTGGAAGACGGGGTCACTAAGAAAGAGACAAACTCCGCGCGTGCGGCGAGAGCTTGACCTGCGATAGAACATCGGCGGACGGTACTCCCGCCGATTCACCATCCCATGAAGGAACACGTGAACGTAGTCGCTCACGATCACGTCGGGCGTCTCAATCAAATAGTCGAGTGGCAACGAGCCGTAAACCGTGAGAGACCCTTTGACGGCAGATATCTTCTCGTCACTTTGCTCGCTCGAGCGTAGGGAGCGCTGTAACTGTTTGAGGTCTGAGTCATCGCGAGGCTCAGCCCACGCTGACTCAGCCCTAAATAGCCCCTTAAGTGTCGGGAGATCAAGCTCTTCTAAGGTGGTGCTCACGTCCACGTATTCTCCTTATATCGAAGCAGTAGAATCAGACATCCCGAATCCACGAAAACATCTCCGGGTATATCTGGGCAGCATCGCTGTCTGATGTGACGCCGTGACCCATCTCGTCTATCACGAGGCCCGTCATTTCGATGCCAAGATCGTGAATGTACTCGAGCAAGTCCTCCGAAGGTATCCGCGTGTCGCGCCCGCCGTGCGCAAAAAATAGGGGAGGCAATCGTCGCCCGGCGTCCACCGTGCTGAACATTCCTGTCGCGAGGAGTTCGCGGGTCTCACGATGAGCGCTGCGTCGAAGGTTGTCTGGGGAGAGAAAGCCCCCAAGGCAGAAGACCCCGTGAATGTTCTCCATGGCACGCCCTACCTGCCAAGCGACGAAGCCACCGTAACTTTGCCCGCCCACGATGATCTTCTTTCCTCTGGCAGTTGCCTTGATCACTGCGATGGCATCTTCCACATCTGACTCTCCCAATCGCGAACTCTTGCTCCATTGCGCGGACGTCTCAGGAAGCGAGCTGCTCGACAAATTAGGCATGACGACTTGAAAGCCCATCTCGCGGAGCGACTCCGATAGAGGACTGTACTTCGGCTCCCATCGTCCCCCCGGTCCGCCGTGGAAAAGGTAAACGGTGCCTCTGAGCTCCATGGTAGGTTCCATCACGATGACTGGGAGCTTTCGCGGTCCCACTCGTGTGTGCAAAACACCATCCGGCGTCGAGGCTTTCGCAGAGTCTTCTCGGAGTTCGTTGTAGGTTCCTGAGACCAGTTGCCGTGGCTCCGCGGCTCCGGTGAGAGTGAAGGCGATGGAGTTTTCGGCGATTGTCACGTCATCGACAGTGCGGTGATGAACAACGAGTTGCGTTCTTGAAGACCCCGTAAGGACGTCGAATTCGACTAACGCCGAATTTGGCCATTCCCATGCGGTGATCAGAACTCTCGTGTTGTCGACCCACGCAGCGACCACTCCATTTTTGATCGGTAACTCCCCAACCATCGCCCCACGCACGATATCGAAAATTCGGCTGACACTGCCCCCTCTACGCGAGACGGTGAGGGCGAGGAGAGATCCATCCGGCGAGACCGTAGCCGCGAGTACTCTCATTCCTCCGGTGAGCCTCACACGTAACAAGCCAGCCTGCAGGACTCGGATCCCCTGGTCCTGCGCAACCTCAAGGACGTCAGCCGTTCGCGATGACATTCGACAGTCGAGCCCCCACAAGTCCCTCCGTTTGTCTACACCTCGAAGGTCGCTTTGGATAGCATCACCGCGAGACCGCTCGCGCACCCACAACGTTGCGCGAGCGTCGCCGGTCTCCGACATGCCAAATCGCGAATCGGCCGGCACCGTGCCCGCTCTTATGCCCGGGCTGCGGAGGTCAGCAACACTGACATCCCCGAACGAGTCGACCAGCGCGAGTACGGAACTGGACACAAGGGCATATGCTCCGCGACCCGCCCGGATCTGACCGCGGACGAAGGGCTCAGGAAGGGCTGCCGTGAGTGTTCCTGATTTGTTCCCCGCGCGCATCACCTTCATGAGCGTGTCGCTCCCTGCCGAATCACCCTCAGCGGCGCGAACAGCCGCCAAGCGACGAGAACGCCAATCACAAGCAAACAGACACCGATAATCTGGATCGTGATCGCCGCGGATCCCGCCCAATACATCGTCATCGCAAAGATCGCGGGGCCCAGGGGAAGCAACACGCGGTTAGCCGATGCATAGGCACTCATACCGAGCACACGATCCTCTCGTTGGAGTCTGTCCAGGAGCAGTGTTTGTCTCCCTACGCGCGAGAGTCCCTGTGAAAGCCCGGCGACCGCCAACACGGCAACGCTGAGCGAGATGCTTCTCGAGACCCCGAGCATGAGGACGCAGAAGCCCCGTAGTGCGGCATCGAAGACCGTGATGTACACGAGAAACCTGCGGCTCGGAATTAGTCCGGCGAGAAGATTACCGAAAAGAGTGCCAATCACCGGGGCGGTGAGCAGCAACGCGAGAAGCGGCGCGCTCTCTAAGCCGCGAGAGTACGAAGGCAGCGCGAAGATCAATCCGAACATGGTGAGATTGGAAACCGAGAGACCGAGCAGCATGGCGGCAATCACCTTGTCGCCAAGCACTTTGCGAATCCCCAACCGAACGCTCGATTGAGCACGCGCGCCTCTATCTCCTCCTCGTACACCGCGCACAGGTAGTGCCGCCAGACCTGCGGCAACCGCGAGCGCACCCGAAACGACGATAAGTCCCGATTCCGGCACAACCTCCGAAACAAGCACTCCAACCAACGGTCCCGCGATGGAAGCGAATGCGTAGCTGGTACCAGCGAATGATATGAGTCGTATGGCTGTTCTGTCGGTAAACTTCCCGTCGTCTCCGGCATTTCGCACGACGATGGTGATGCACGCTGATGCGAGCATCGAGGCAGCGGTGGAAACGGAGCAGATACTGTACGCCGTGATTGCTAGGGCAGAATCGCCGACGCCCGACCAAACCACACCGAGTCCGCACACCGTAGCCCCTGCCACCACCTGCACCGCAACCAGCACGCGATTCACGGAGCCGAGACGACGAGTGAGCCATACATTCAGCCACGGCACCAACAACGCGACGACAGCAAGCACCACGCCGAGGAGGAAAGGGCTAACAGGCAGTCGAACGCCTCCAGCCTCGAGGAGGACGTACTCAAAAACCTCGTTCCCGAGACTACTCAGCGCGATACCAGAGATTGCAAGAATGAGAGCTACGCGCACGTCTAAGAACTCCGACCTCTCACGAACGAATCTCATGCTCCGCGACTAGCTCCCGGGCGCGGACAGCGAGCGGCGACCCTAATCCTGCCCCCTTGCGCAGAAGTCTTAGTCGCGCATCCCACGGCAACACTGAAGAGCCCGCTCGCGCGGCGAGAACATAGAGAGATGGATCGTTGGGATCCATCTTCTTTAGTGTTTCGAAGGACTTCTCGAACAGTTCCGCGTGATTCAGCGCGATCGACGCCTTCAACGTCGACTCCCAAACAATCTTAAGATTCTCCTCCGCAAGGTGACGTTCATACGATGAGGCAGCCACTTTTGCTGCCCTCTCTCCGAATGCCAAAGCCTGGACAAGTGCTGCTCCGTCGTCGAAGACCTGTTTCCTTAGCTCAACGTGTCTGAACTCCGCCAATGCGCGAGCACGAAGCGTCCGACTGAGCAACAATTCTCGAAGGAATCCCTCGTCGACCCTATCGACCGCCGACGCAGCGAGGGCGAAGTGCTCGTCGATCATCTCGTCCTCGATCCGGTCTCTAAGCAATGATGCGCTCAGCTGCACTGACGCGACGGCTTGGACCACCGGAGATTTTCCCTTTCTTGCTAGGGTGCTGAACATCTCTCTAGGCTTTGTGCGATCATGCAACACTCTGTGGAGGCCGCGAGCAATCTCGAGGGCAAGAAACTCGCCAGACAGATCCCCCGGCTTCAATTCGAGCGAATCGCCAACGATTTGGACGAGGAGATTCTGCTCTGTAAGCAGGTTCAGAATCGCTACCGACCGCGCTTTGTCGGCGGTGTCGAGCTCTGGATATCTCATCACGTATTCTCGAGTTCTCTCGCCAATGCTGCATAGAGTGTGTTTTCCTCGCGGTTCGCCATGACTCACGATGAGGTCTGCGTGTTCGTCATACTCCTCCAGAAGCTGCGATCGTAACCCACTCACAAGTAAGATCGAAGTGAGTGGTAGAGATCCCTCCGTTGGTGGCTGGCCAAAAAGCGAAAGCAATTCGCCAACCCCCTTTGTTGCAACGACTGGCGCCGCGGTCGGCACTTCGTCGAAACTGGTTTTTGTCAGGAGGATATGTCTCCAGTGTGATTGCATTAAACACCACCTTTAAGAGGAGTTTTTCGACTTTATAGAAGTGGATAGTGAATCCCGCTCGCCATCGGTTCCCCGCGCTCGCTCGAATTAACGCCACTATTAGGTGCGATCACTTTAAGTGTGAAGAATTCGTCCGACCGATCCACCTCCACGATCTTCGGTTTGCGACCTATCAGATCGCCCAAGAGTCTGATCTGCGACCACGCATCGTGGTCGACATACTCCACCTGCCCGGTCGCGCGTCCGCTATCCATGAAGGACCACTGAAGCGCCGACTCTTCCTTCAACCTCTTTGCGTGCTGTGCGACCGGCAGCCCACTGTCGACCAAGTTCGATAAAGCAAGACGGACCTGGAGCGATTCGTGAATCGAGTGCTCGATCGCCGAACGGCGACTCGAACGGCAAGCGGCCCCGAATGTCGTGGACGTCTTCGTCGTATCAGTGATCGCACAAATCGTGGAGACGATGCCACGGAAGCCAACCTCCAGGAATCGGACGCTCACGGGATGACGACTCAGCGCGTGGGCGAGCTCCAGATTTGCCGCGCTCAAGCGCGCGGTCGAATCTTCAGGGGCCGCCACTTCGAGATCCACGAGATCGCCATTCCACACCTTCTGGATCAGCACTCGCTCGAAAATCTCGCGCAAGCCGTGCGATAGCGCCCCCTCAACGGTGTCGGAACGACCGGTACCGCACGTAGTCGGAAAAAAGTCGCGGCGAGTTCCCGAGGATGACATGGCTGGATCGATTACGACGGCCTCGCTCGGAACCCACTCTCTTGACAACTGAAGAGACAGGCCTGAGTTGCTCAAGACGGGGCTCGAGCATCTAATCCAACGGGTGCTGCCCTCCAGACCTGCGAGGTCATCGATGAGTACGGCATCGTCTGCGAGCGCTTCGCGCGCAACGGATCGTCGTTCCGCGGCGGCTAGAGAGACTCGCTCAGATAGCTCAGCTTCGGCCTTACGCATCGCCGTGCGTAAATCCTTGGAACAGCCGGCCCCGGAAATCCCGGTGTCCCCGTCCGTTGCCCAGGCTATCGTCAAGGCCCCGTCGAGCAGTTCTATCGTCTTCATCGCCTATCCACCTCCGTGGGGGGGGGGCGCGGGGGGGCCCCCCCGCGGGGGTGTGGCCCGAGTACGTGTTTTTGGGGGGGGGGAGCGGTGGGGTATAAAAATAAAGAAACGCAAACACACCCCG
>NZ_JBHVXT010000007.1:0-1587 GCF_042881445.1 Microbacterium sp. NPDC058269 | reverse complement strand
GGTTCCCGGTGCTTTCCCCCTGTTTTTCTAATCGCCCCCTTTCTTATTTTCTCTTTTTTAAACCCCCCACCACCCCCCGCGGGGCCTCCCCCGGCTCCCCCCCCACGGAGGGTCTGTCCCCTTAGTAGCTGTTGTCGAGCGTGAGCAGCGTTGCGTATTCCTTCGAAGCCTCGGCAACCTCGCCGAGATCCCATGTAACTACCGCTTCGTTCTTGTCGTTCTCCATCTGAATCACCTCCTCCGGTTCAATCAATGCCCACGGGATGCAGGCACTTCGATTGCTCCCCATTTTCAGACGGAGGAGCAGTCATGTGAAGTCAGTGTCCGCTTCGCTGCAGTTGGCGTCGCGCGAGTGCATGTTCGACGCCCTCAACTGTCACCGTGACCTCACGGTCCTGAAGTACGAAGAGCCCAGACTCGCCATGCCGACGCTCGTCGATCCAGTCATGAAACTCGTCCAGACTTTCCAATTCGCGGCCTTCGACGGAGAGGATACGGTCGCCGGGACGGATGCCTGCCTGAGATGCAGGAGAGTCAATGATGACGTCTCGCACAAGAAGGCCTTTTCCCGGAGCACCGCCTACGTACGTCAGACCGACCAAGGCATAGGGAGTTGGCTTTCCAGGCCTTCCCTCCAGCTGGGCCGCCAAATCGCCGAGCGCTTGACGCCAGTGCCGGAAAAAGCCATCGTACTCAAACACGCCACGACCCTCTGACGGAAAGCCCGTATGAATCAGCCTCAGATCCACATCACGCTCGTATTCCACGCCCAGAGGGAAATATGAAGGGTCGACCGACAGTGACACTGTTGTCGGAACATCGAGTTCTGGAATCTTCCAGCTCAAAGTCAGTTGCTGATTCTCGATGTACTCCAGGATCTCACCATCGTACTCATACCAATCGAGGCCGCTCTGCATACCGTACAGACGGGTGCCAATGGAGAATCGCTCACCAACCGTCGACGGCATCGTTACTGAGCTAGATTTGAGCCAAGAATTGACGCCGACTTCAGTGGTCAGTTTTTCCCAAATCTCTTCTTTCGTCGCACGAATATGCTGAACAAAGTCGATCGTGAGTCCCGACTTTTTGATGTTTCGAGGCATCGTTCTCCCTGAGATCTACTGACGTCCGTGCTGATATGTCGCGGCTCCGCGTCCAGCGCTTCGATGCCGAGGTCTCGACCGTACGCTCTATCGCTCGCGTTCGTCTGTAGGTACTTTGGGGGACAACGCCTGCTTAACGTCGGTGCTATGGTTCCCCACTCAGCAGGAGCGACAACTCAACGCCAACTACGGTGAGGGGTCGCTGGAGCCTGAATGCCACTCAACGCGGCGTGAGTACGGATTCTGCCGGCAGCATCTCTCGCCCGAGCCGTGTCATTCCGCCAACCGATCTATGAGACAAACGTTGTCTCCGGCGACCGCGGTCAAGTGGCTGAGACCGCTCGTGCGCATGTCGTCGTTCAGCTCGGGCGTCACAGCGCGGGTGTCACCGGCGAGTCCGGGCAGAAGACCGGCTCCCGGTTCCGGCAGACGCAGCGATCGTTCGACGAAAGCGTGTTTGAGGGCCGCCGCGACGCCGAACGCG
>NZ_JBHVXT010000006.1:0-23550 GCF_042881445.1 Microbacterium sp. NPDC058269 | reverse complement strand
GCCCGGGCGGTGGACGGCGCGGTGGTCGCCTTCGAGGCCGACGAGTGGGACGGCACCGACGGCACCGGCTTCTATGTTGCTGGACTCAGCGCGTGGGGAACGACCGCTCGGGCGATCCGGTGTACAGCTGCTGGGGGCGGCCGATCTTGGTCTGCGGGTCGAGCTGCAGCTCGCGCCACTGCGCCAGCCAGCCGGGCAGGCGTCCGATCGCGAACAGCACGGTGAACATCCGGGTCGGGAAGCCCATCGCCTTGTAGATGACGCCGGTGTAGAAGTCGACGTTCGGGTACAGGCGACGCTCGCGGAAGTAGTCGTCGGCCAACGCGAGCTCCTCGAGCTCCTTCGCAAGGTCGAGGAGCGGGTCGGTGACGCCCAGGGACGAGAGCACCTCGTCGGCCGCATCCTTGACGAGCTTGGCGCGCGGGTCGTAGTTCTTGTAGACCCGGTGCCCGAAGCCCATCAGCTTCACGCCCTCTTCCTTGTTCTTCACGCGCTCGACGAAACGCGAGACACTCTGGCCGGAGTCGCGGATCTGCCCGAGCATCGTCAGCACGGCCTCGTTCGCACCGCCGTGGAGCGGGCCGGAGAGGGCCTGGATGCCGGCGGAGACCGAGGCGAACTGGTTCGCACCTGTGGATCCCACCAGGCGGACGGTCGACGTCGACGCATTCTGCTCGTGATCCTCGTGCAGGATGAGGAGGAGCTCGAGAGCTTTCGACATCACCGGGTTGACCTCGTACTCCTCGCTGTGCACACCGAAGTTCAGCTTCAGGAAGTTGTCGACGAAGCTCAGCGAGTTGTCCGGGTAGAGGAACGCCTGGCCGACGCTCTTCTTGTGCGCGTACGCCGCGATCACGGGGAGCTTGGCGAGCATGCGCACCATGTTCAGCTCGACGTGCTCCGGGTTGTGCGGGTCGGTCTGGCCCTCGTAGTACGTCGAGAGGGCGGCGACGGCGGACGACAGCACCGACATCGGGTGCGCCGTGTGGGGAAGCGCCGAGAAGAAGCGCTTGAGGTCTTCGTGCAGCAGGGTATGCCGACGGATCTTCTCGTCGAACTCCGCGAGTTCGGAGGCGCTCGGCAGCTCACCGTAGATGAGCAGCCAGGCCACCTCGAGGTAGCTGGTGGAACCCGCGAGCTGCTCGATCGGATACCCGCGATACCGCAGGATGCCCTTGTCGCCGTCGATGAACGTGATCTCCGACTTCGTGGAGGCCGTGTTCACGAAGCCGTAGTCCAGGCCCGTGTACCCCGTCTGGCGCGTCAGGGTCGAGAAATCGATGCTGTCGTGCCCCGCCGTGCCGCGCAGCACCGGGAATTCAGCGGTCGTGTCGCCGATCGTCAACTTCGCCGTCTGGTCTGCCGCTGCACTCACGCGGACCTCCTCGTAGTGTCCGCCCCCGCTCGTCGCGGTGGTGTCGAACAAGATCTTGATCAAGCCTGAACTGGCGATCTCACGGCGCTGAGGCGCCAGGTCGGGTCACGACCGAATCGCCTTTACAGCCTAGTAGTCACACAGGCCTACTGTGACAACCGCCAAACGGAAGACCCCTCCGAGGAGGGAACCTACATATCGGTTGCGCTATCGGTTGCAGCGAGTCGACGCGCCGCCTCGCGGACGTGCGCCGTCGGCGCGGTGAGCGCCAGCCGGACGTGCTGTCCGGACTCGGCACCGTAGAAGGGACCGGGACCGGCGAGGATCCCGAGATCCGCGAGACGCCCCATCGACTCCCAGGCGTCGCGCCCTTCCGTCGCCCAGAGGTAGAGCCCCGCTGCCGAGCCGTCGATACGGAAGCCCGCCACCTCCAGCGCGGGACGCAGGGCGGCGCGGCGGGTGCGGTACAGCTCCTTCTGCGCGGCGACGTGCTCATCGTCTCCGAGGGCGACCGCCATCGCGTGCTGCACCGGTGCAGGCGGCATCAGCCCGAGGTGTTTGCGGGCCGTGAGAAGCTCCCCGACGATTCGTGCGCAGCCGGCCACGAACGCCGCACGGTACCCGGCGAGGTTCGACTGCTTGCTCAGCGAGTAGACGCTGAGCAGATTCGCGCGACTCCCCCCTGTCACCCGCGGATCGAGGATCGAGGGGATCGGCTCGGTCGCCCAGGGGCCGTCCCACCCGAGTTCGGCATAGCACTCGTCGCTCGCGAGCACGGCACCGAGCTCACGCGCACGCTTCACGGCGGCGGCGAGTTCATCCACGGTCCACGTGCGACCGTCCGGGTTGCCCGGGGTGTTGATCCAGATGAGCTTGGTGCCCTCCGGCCAGTCGTCGGGGTCATCTGCGGGGACCGGTGTCGCGCCGACGACCCGGGCGCCGACCTCATACGTGGGGTACGCCACGCGCGGGTGCACGACGATGTCGCCGGCTCCCAGACCGAGCAGTGTGGGCAGCAGGGCGACGAGCTCCTTCGAGCCGATCGTGGGCAGCACGTTGTCGACGCGGAGGTCTGGTACTCCCCTGCGTCGCGCGTACCAGTCCACGATGGCCTCACGCAGGGATGGTGTTCCGACCGTCTGCGGGTAGGCATGCGCGTCCGTCGCCTCGGCGAGGGCACGCCGGATGATCTCGGGGGTCGGGTCGACAGGAGAGCCGACCGACAGGTCGATGAGCCCGTCCGGGTGCTGCTGGGCGCGCTCACGGAACGGGACGACGGCATCCCACGGGTAGTCGGCGAGGTCGCGGACGCTCACGGAACGGGGCCTAGTCGCCCTGTGGCGGGAGGGCGGCGATGATCGGGTGGTCGAACGCGTACACGCCGACCTTGGCTGCGCCTCCGGGCGATCCGATCTCGTCGAAGAACTCGACGTTGGCCTTGTAGTAGTCCTGCCACTCGTCGGGCAGGTCGTCTTCGTAATAGATGGCCTCGACCGGGCAGACCGGTTCGCAAGCGCCGCAGTCCACACACTCGTCGGGGTGGATGTACAACGACCGTTCACCCTCGTAGATGCAGTCAACGGGGCACTCGTCGATGCAGGCGCGATCCTTGACATCGACGCACGGGAGGGCGATCACATACGTCACCCCTCCAGTCTACGACTCGCGCGACTCGGGTTCTTCCGCGACGGCCGCCTCCGTGCGCACGGGAAGGCGACGGAACGAGGGCCAGGCGATGACCAGCAGCACGATTCCGGCCACCAGATAGGTCCAGATCTGACCGGCGAACGATGCGGGCACGACGATGGAGCCGCCCGGGCCCTCACCGGAAATCAGCACCAGCATGCCGATCATCCCGAGACCGGCGGCCACGGCTGCGCCCCTGTCATGGGTGAGGGTGCGCACGGCGACGAGGATGGCCGCGCAGGCGATCGCCGCGACGATCATGCCGATCGGGATCGGGCCCCACATCACGCTGTGACTGATGGTGCCGGCGATGCCGTAGACACCGCCGACCAGGGCGGCAGCGATCCACGACAACACTCTCGACATCCAGCTCACGCGCACCTGTCGATCTTACCGACGGGACGCCGCGGGTCAGGAGCGGCCCCCGCGCGATCAGGCGGCCAGCCCGAAGAGGCGCAGCAAGGCGGCCACCAGGGCGGCCGCCGCGACGACCGCGAGGAACGACTGCCGCAGCCACAGGAGCCCGCCCGCGACCAACAGCGCGGGCATCCGCGCATCCACCGTGATCGCTTGCCCGTCGCCGAGCGCCTGCACGGCCACGAGGGCGGCCAGGAGCGCCACCGTCAGAAGATCCGAGATACGCGCCGTGCGAGGCGCCTCGAGCACGCGCGGAGGTACGAGGTAGCCTGCGGCCTTGAGAGCGAGACAGATCAGCGCCGCGAGGAGAATCGCACTCCACAGACTCATGCGGTCACCTCCGGGCCGGCATCAGAGGGCTCGCCGACAGGTGGTGCCGGACGTCCCATCCAGTTGAACCAGCCGACCACGATCGCGACGACCGCGGCGACGAGCACCGGAAGTCCCGGCATCAGCAACGGAGTGAGAGCGGCGGCGACGACAGCCGCGGCGATGCCCACCGCGATGGCCTGTCGCTGTCGGAGTCGCGGCCAGAGGAGGGCGAGGAACGCCGCGGCCGCCGCCGCATCCAGTCCCCACGTCTTGGGGTCGCCGAGCACATCGCCCACGAGCGCCCCGATCAGGGTGGTGATGTTCCAGCCGACGAAGATGCCGATCCCCGTCACCCAGAAACCGATCCGCCGCAGCCGTGGTTCGCTCTGCGAGATCGCCACCGCCGTCGACTCGTCGATCGTGAAGTGAGCGGCCGCCGCCTTACGCGCGGGCCCTCCCCCGACGATCGGCGACATCCGCATGCCGTAGGCGACGTTGCGCACCCCGAGAAGCGCGGCCGAGGCGATCGCGGAGGGCAGGGCTGCGAGGCCGCCGGCGGTGAAGACGCCCACGAAGGCGAACTGCGATCCGCCCGTGAACATCAGCAGACTCAGCACGCAGGTCTGCCAGACGTCGAGTCCCGATGCCACGGCGAGCGCGCCGAACGAGATGCCGTAGGCGCTGGTCGCGAAGACCACCCCGAGCGACTCACGCCAGACCTCACGCTCCGCGGTCATCACGCTGCCCGCGGATCGCCGTTCGCTTCACTGAACACATGATCATAATTCTGAACACCAACGGACGGATAGTCAAGCGAACGAACGTTTGACATGATGAACACATGGAGGAACTCCGCACACGCATCGCCCGCACCCTGCGCCGGGAGCGAGAGGCAGCGGGCCTGTCGGTGTCCGAGCTCGCTCGACGGGCCGGCATCTCCAAGGCGACCGTCTCCCAGCTCGAGAACGGGTCCGGCAACCCCAGCGTCGAGACGTTGTGGGCCCTCGGGGTCGCGCTCGGCGTGCCGTTCGCCGTCCTCGTCGATCAGCAGGCCAACGCACCGACACTCATCCGCGCCGACGACCTCGCCGGCGTTCCCTCCTCCGCCGCGGCGTACAGCGCGACGCTGTTGTCGGCGAGCCCCCCAGGCGCCCGGCGTGACGTCTATCTGATCCAGGCCGAGCCGGGCGATCCCCGGCGTTCGGACCCTCATCACCCCGGCACTATCGAGCACGTGATCCTGATGGCCGGGCAGGCGAGGATCGGTCCGGCCGATGCACCCGTCCTGCTCGATCCCGGCGACTACCTCACCTATGCCGGCGACGCCCCGCACATCTTCGAAGCGACCGCATCCGGCACCAGCGCCGTGCTCATCTCCGAGCTGCGCTGAACGTCACTCCGGCCCGGCAGCCGGCGACGGGTCGGGGATCTCGTGCGGCCGGTACTCCGGGAGCCGTGAGGCCGGGAGGATCGCCAGCGCGCTGATCCCCGCGAGCAGCAGCAGACCGAGCTTCAGCGTGCCGAGCCGGGACTCCTCATTCAGCACGACGGCAGCATCGATCTGCGCGGGCGTCGCGTCGGTGGCTTCGAGCGCGACGCGGAGGTCGTCGTTGCTGATGAAGTTGAGGTTGTCCATGTCGACCTGGGCGACGAGAGACGGTGGCAGCTCGGGGTGTTCCACGACCGCACGGCCGACACTGAGCCCGAGAAGCGACACCAGCAGCGCGCCGGCAAGGGCCGTGCCGACGGCGGAGGCGAGGTTCTGCGTCGTCCCTCGCAGCGATCCGACGTCGCCGGCGAGCTCGGCGGGGGCCGCGGTCACCAGCACGTTGAACACCAGGGTGACGAGCGCTCCCTGCCCGATGCCGAAGACGATGAGACCGACGATCGTCGGAATCGTCTCCCAGTTGTTGTTCACGACGAACGACAACCACACCAGCGCGACCGTGGTGAGGATGAAGCCGATCACCCCGATCGTGCGCGGCGGGAAGCGCCGGTACAGCCGCACCACGAGTGTGGCCGTCACGACGACGGTGAGGTTGAACGGCATCATCGCCATGGATGTGTCGAACGGCGTCCGCCCCTGCACGATCTGGATGTAGAGCGGGATCGTGAAGTTCACGCACGCTTCCAGGGCGACCACGATGAACATGGCGTACACGGCCGCACGTTCGCGCGACGAGCCGAGGACACTGAGGTCGATCAGAGGCACTTTCCCCTCCGACATCCGTTTCCTCGTCCACAGGAAGAACGCCTGGCCGAGCACCAGGCCGACCACGATGAACACGGGAGCCGGTGACAGTCCGAGCACGCTGAAGGGCGCGTCCCTCGTCGCCGCCACAGCACCCCAGGAGTTCAGGTTGTTGAACCCGAGCGTCAGCAGCACGATCGCCGCGCCGATCAGCAGCGACGCCACGAGGTCGATGCGGATCGAGGCATCACCGCGATCCCCGCGCAGCGTGAAGCTCAGCGCGAAGACCACCACCGCGATGCCCAGCACGATGAAGAACATCGGCCGCCAGCCGACCAGCGTCCCCAGGGTGCCGCCGATCAGGAAGGCGCTGACACCGGAGATCGCGCGCGCGGACCCGATCGCCCCGATGGCGGTCGCCTGCTGCGGTCCGCGGTAGTTCTCGGCGATGAGCGCCACGATCGACGGCACGATGATCGCCGCGGCCGCGCCGGCGACGGCCTGCCCGGCGATGGCCCACCACACGGTGGGAGCGAGGAGCATCATCACCGAAGAACCGGCGAACAGCGCGATCACGATCCGGAAGATGACGACCCAGCCGATACGTTGACCCAGCTTCGCGCCGGTCATCACCAGCGCAGCCACCGCGAGGCCGTACATGACGATCGTGGTGCTCGCGACCGTGGGCGGGACGCCGAACTCACTCACCATGCCGCCGAGGGAGATGGGCAGCGCCGCGACGTTGAACGACATCAGCACCTGCGCGAAGAACAGACTGACCATCGGCAGCCACGAGGTCTTGGCCGGGGTCTGCTGCGTCTGGGTCTCATGCGTCTGGGTCATGATTGCTCCTACGGTGCGGGCGATGGTCCAGGCGCGTCGCTGCGCGTCGGGGCGGAGGCGAACAGGTTCAGCCCCAGCACGCGCGACAGATAGCCGATCGCCATCTGGGATCGGATGGAGTTACCGGCCTCATCGAGGCGCGGCGAGAATCCGGCCACCGCACCCTTGCCCGGGGCGATCGCGACGATGCCTCCGGCGACGCCGGACTTCGCCGGGAGTCCGATCTCGAACAACCAGTCACCGGAACGTTCATACAACCCGGTCGACGCAACGACGGCCAGGGTGTCTCGGCAGACCTCTTCCGAGACCACCCGCTCACCGGTGACGGGGTTCACTCCGCCGTCGGCGAGCGTCGCCCCCATCACCGCGAGATCGTGAGCCGTCACCGTCAGAGCACACTGACGCGTGTAGACGTCGACCACGTCATCGGGATCACCGCTCAGCCGCCCGTAGCTGCGCAGCAGTCTCCCCAGCGCCCGATTGCGGTCGTTCGTCTCCGCTTCCGAGGCATAGACGACGCCGTCGAGGCTCAGCGCACGCCCCGCGAAACTCGAGAGTCCCTCCCGAAGGCGCTCCCACTGCTCGACCGCGGTCCTCCCCGGCATGAGCGCGGTCGTCGCGATGGCCCCCGCATTGACCATCGGGTTCATCGGGTGCCCGTCGTTGAGCTCCAGCGCCATCACGGAGTTGAAGGGAAGGCCCGTGTTGTTCACGCCGACGCCCTCACGGACACGCTCATGCCCGTGCTCCTGTATCGCCAGCGCGTAGACGAACATCTTCGAGATCGACTGGATCGAGAACGGATGCAGGGCGTCACCGGCGTCGTGCAGCCCGCCTCCGACTTCGATCACAGCCAGGCCGAAGAGCTCCGGATCCACCTCAGCGAGCACGGGGATGTAGTCGGCGACGCTGCCCGCGCGCTCCCCCGCGTATCGGGAGTGCGCGTCGCGCAGGATCTCCTCGACACGATCCCACCCCGGCAGAGTGCCGGTGGAGACCTCCTGCGCAACACCGCGCCACGCCGCCGGGTCGAGCACATCTCCTCCTCGGATCCGTGACGCCCCAGCCGTCAGAGTCACCGTAGCGCTCGACGGGCCCCTTCGGCTACAGAATCCTCGGCGACACGACCGGGATCAGTACCAGTCGGTCGCCCGGGAGTGGGACCATGCGCTGCACGGGGTGCCATAAGCATCGGCGATGTACTCGAGGCCCCAGGCGATCTGCGTCGCCGCGCTCGTCTGCCAGTCGGCTCCCGCCGAGGCCATCTTGCTGCCGGGAAGCGACTGTGGGATACCCGTGGCGCCGCTGGGGTTATACGCCTGGTAGTTCCAGCTCGATTCCTTCTGCCACAGGGAGACGAGGCAGGAGAACTGGTCATCGCCCCATCCATAGCGGCTTGACATCTGCTCGCGAGCACTGGCCTTCGCGCCGTCTGGCGTGTTGGCCGCGGCCAGCGCGGCGGCCGCCTGCTGCTCCGCGGCCGCCTGGGCCGCTGCCTGCTCGGCCGCGATCCTCGCAGCGTCCTCCTCGGCCCGCTTCTGCTGTGCGGCGGAGAGCGCGCCCCGAAGCTCTTCGGTGTCGGCGACGACGTTCGCCGTCTCCTCCTCGGCCTTGTCGGCGAGGACGCCGACAAGAAGCACGGGTGTCACCTCGCTGTCATCGAGCTTGTCGATGTCCTTCTCGAGGTCGGAGGTGTCGACGGATGTCACTGCGCCGACATCGAGTCCCGAGGCGGCGACCTCGTCCGTCAGTGTCTCCGCCGCCGCGATGGCATCCTTCGCCTGCGTCAGGGTCGCAGCCGCGTCGTCTGCGATCTGCGCGAGCGGCTCGGCGCCGTCCAGGGCGGGAGCGGTGACGGCGGAAGCGGCGTTCATGGCGCCCACCGCGGGAGTGGAGGCGAGACCGACGCTCAGGGTGATGCCGACGAGCGTGGCCGATGCGACGCCGAGGATGGTCATGGGTCGGTGGGCCGCGGTGCGGGCGGAAGCCGCCGCGGAGGCGCGCCGAAGCGCACGGGTTTTCTGAAGCATGGGTTCGACTTTCGGGTGGTCGTACGCCCTTGCAGGAGACTCATCGGGAGCTCGTCCCAGGCGCAAGTGAACCACTCTGAACCATCAACCTGAACGAAAACCATCCCTCACCTGGGATTTACATGAGAAGAGGGCCCCGTGCACGCCTTTCGGCGACACGGGGCCCTCTCACTCGGAGCGGCTCCGAGCGTGGTCTCAGACGTTCGCGTCCTGGCGCTTCAGGCGAGCGGTCTCACGCGCACGCGTGTTCGCGTCGAGGTTCACCTTGCGGATGCGGACGACCTCGGGGGTCACCTCGACGCACTCGTCGTCACGCGCGAACTCGAGGCTCTCCTCGAGCGTCAGCTGGCGCGGAGGTGTCATCGACTCGAAGGTGTCGGAGCTCGCCGCACGCATGTTGGTGAGCTTCTTCTCCTTGGTGATGTTCACGTCCATGTCGTCGGCGCGGGAGTTCTCGCCGATGACCATCCCCTCGTAGACCTCCTGCGTGGGCTGCACGAAGAACGACATGCGCTCCTGCAGGGCGATCATCGCGAACGGGGTGACGACGCCCTGGCGGTCGGCGACGATCGAGCCGTTCTGACGCGTCGTGATGGAACCGGCCCACGGCTCGTAACCGTGCGAGATCGCGTTCGCGATGCCGGTGCCGCGGGTCGTGGTGAGGAACTCGCTGCGGAAGCCGATGAGGCCGCGCGACGGGACGATGAACTCCATGCGCACCCAGCCGGTGCCGTGGTTGGTCATGTTCTCCATGCGACCCTTGCGGTTCGCGAGCAGCTGGGTGATCGCTCCGAGGTGCTCCTCCGGAGTGTCGATGGTGAGGTGCTCGAACGGCTCGTAGGTCTTGCCGTCGATCTTCTTCGTGACCACCTGCGGCTTGCCGACGGTGAGCTCGAAGCCCTCACGGCGCATGTTCTCGACGAGGATGGCGAGGGCCAGCTCTCCACGACCCTGCACCTCCCACGCATCCGGACGTCCGATGTCGACGACCTTGAGCGAGACGTTTCCGATGAGCTCCTTGTCGAGACGGTCCTTGACCATGCGAGCGGTGAGCTTGTGGCCCTTGACCTTGCCCATGAGGGGCGAGGTGTTGGTGCCGATCGTCATCGAGATCGCGGGGTCGTCGACCGTGATGGCCGGCAGCGGGCGCACGTCCTCGGGGTCGGCGATGGTCTCGCCGATCGTGATGTTCTCGAAGCCGGCGATGGCGACGATGTCGCCGGGACCGGCGGACTCGGCGGGGTAGCGCTCGAGTGCGCGGGTCTTGAGGAGCTCGGTGATACGCGCATTCTGGTGCGTGCCGTCCGCACGGACCCAGGCGACGGTCTGGCCCTTCTTCAGCGTGCCGTTGAAGACGCGCAGCAGGGCGAGGCGGCCGAGGAACGGGCTGGAGTCGAGGTTCGTGACCCAGGCCTGGAGCGGGTGCTCGTCGTCGTACTCCGGAGCGGGAACGTGCTCGAGGATCGCCTCGAACAGCGGCTCGAGGTCGTCATTGTCCGGCAGCGAGCCGTCGGCGGGACGGTTCTGCGATGCGGCGCCGGCGCGGCCGGACGCGTAGACCACCGGCACGTCGAGGAGGGCGTCGACGTCGAGGTCGGGCACATCGTCGACGAGGTCGGAGGCGAGACCGAGCAGCAGGTCGTGCGCCTCTTCCTCGACCTCGGCGATGCGCGCGTCGGGACGGTCGGTCTTGTTGACCAGGAGGATGACGGGGAGCTTCGCCTCGAGCGCCTTGCGCAGCACGAAGCGGGTCTGCGGCAGCGGACCCTCGCTCGCGTCGACGAGCAGCACGACGCCGTCGACCATGGACAGGCCGCGCTCGACCTCGCCACCGAAGTCGGCGTGACCGGGGGTGTCGATCACGTTGATCGTGATCTCCTTGCCCTGGGCGTGCTTGCCCTTGTAAGTGATCGCCGTGTTCTTGGCGAGGATCGTGATGCCCTTCTCACGTTCCAGATCGTTCGAGTCCATGGCGCGCTCATCGACGTGGGCGTGTTCGCCGAAGGAGCCCGTCTGACGCAGCATGGCGTCGACGAGAGTGGTCTTGCCGTGGTCGACGTGCGCGACGATTGCGACGTTGCGGAGGTCAGAACGGAGGGCGTGCGCCATGCAGGTGTCCTAAAAGATGTGGGGTTTCGCCGGGAAGCCGACGTTCCAGGATAACGCAAGCTCAGGGCTTGTTCCTGAAAAGCAGGTCGTAGCATCGAGATCGTGACCCGACCGCAGGCTCCGTGGGACCTCCCCGACCGCTCCCCCGCTCCCTCCCGTGCACGCCTGTGGTGGGAGATCTCGATCGTCCTGGCCCTGGGCCTCGGCCAGTCCGCGGTGTACGCGATCGTGCAGCTCACCTACCGCCTCACCGACGATGTCCCGATCGCCGATCAGGTTGCGAAGCTGAATCCCTCCCGCAGCGATCGGGAGATCTTCGACCTCATCTACCAGGTGCTCGCGATCGGCTTCTCGCTCGTGCCCGTGCTGCTGGTCTGCTTCCTGCTCTGGCAGTCGCGGCGCCCGCATCTCGCGCGGCTGGGGCTGGACGGCACGGGGATCGCGAAGGATGCGGGTCGCGGCGTCCTCCTCGTCCTGGCGATCGGCATCCCCGGCCTCGGCCTGTACGTCGCCGGCCGGGCTCTCGGGCTCACGGTCGCCATCGACCCCGCTGGGATCGACGCCTACTGGTGGACGGTTCCGGTCCTGCTGCTGGCCGCCGCCCGAGCCTCCCTGCAGGAGGAGTTCGTCGTTCTCGGATACCTCTTCGCCCGGCTGCGACAACTCGGTTGGAGCCCCTGGGCGATCATCGTCTCCACGTCGGTCCTGCGGGCCAGCTATCACCTCTACCAGGGGTATCCGGCGTTCATCGGCAACCTCGCGATGGGCCTGCTCTTCGGGTGGCTGTATCAGCGCACAGGGCGGCTGATGCCGTTCCTCGTGGCGCACTTCGTGATCGACGCCGCCGCGTTCGTCGGGTATCCGTGGGCGGCGTCGATGTGGCCGGAGCTGTTCGGGTTGCCTGGCTGACGACGCTCTCGCGCGGAAACCGACACGCCCGAGCGAGAGCCGCGTCATCGACGAGAGCTCCGTTAGCGTCTACGGACCGACCCGCGACGACGCGGTGCCGGATACATGACAGTCAAGGATGATGATTATGAAGAAGAAGCTCTCTGCCCTCGCCGCGACGACGGCGCTCATCGCGGCCGCAGTGTTCATGACCGGTGCACCGGCCTCGGCCGCGACGCAGTTCGGTCCGTACAGCGCGAGCGGCACCTGCAACGCCGACCGCACCGAGATCCTCCTCAACGGCGGAAGCGTAGGACCGTGCTTCCGTTCGACGGTGACGGGAAAGTTCTATTTCTGGAAGTACTGAGTCATTCGAATCATGCGGAAGCGGACGCACACACGGAGGGTGTACCGATGATCAGCCAGAAGATCAAGAAGCGGGCAGCGATGATGCTCGCGGGCGCGGCGCTCGCGGCCGGAGGAATCGTCACCGCATCTGTCCCCGCATCGGCGGGGACCATATGGGGCCCCTACTCGACGAACGCACAATGCCAAGCGGACCGAACGGAGTATCTCTCCACGGGCATGCGCGCGATGCACTGCGTGCGGGAGACAACCGGCCCCAGGATGTGGTACTTCTACGCCTACTGACGCCGGTCCAGGTCATCCGGCGTTGGCGATGACGCTTGCCACGATCGCCCACGCGACGATCGTGGCAAGCGCTGCCAGCGCCGGCACATCCCAGGAACGCCGGATCGGCGCACTCGCGCCATGCCCCGCCGCGGCCTGCCAGCGGTCACGGACGTCGGTGAAGCTGCGCAGCGATGTCGAGACCCTGGTCTCCTCGTCGCGCATCTTGCTGCGTTTCGGCCGCGCGTGTGCCGGTCCGCCCCAGCAGGTGAGCTCCGTGTCGTCGTCGAATGAGAACTTCAGCTGCCACTGGAGATCGATGTCTCGAACCCGGTGCCAGCCGAACTCGGTCCGTCGCAGCATGTTCTGCACGAGCGCACCGTCGTCTCCGATTCGGACCATCGACACGTAGCTGATCTCGTAGACGATCCACAGTCCGAGAAGCACCCACGGAGCGAGCAGCAGTGTCTGCGCCCACCCACCCCGTACGACGGCGTCTCCGAGCAGGAACAGTGCCAGCAGGAGACTCACGATCATGACGACCGAGCCCGAGGACGAGCGGAGAGTCCGCTCGTCCTCGGGAGAGTTCGGCGTCGCCACGATCAGAGGCCGCCCAGGGGGATAGACGCACCGGGGATCGCCTCGAGCAGGCGACTCGTGTACTCCTGCTTCGGGTTCGCGAAGGTCTCGTCGACCGTGCCCTGCTCGACGATCTTGCCGCGCTCCATGACGCAGACCAGGTCGCTCGAGACACGCACCACCGCGAGGTCGTGCGTGATGAACAGGTAGGTGAGCCCGAGCTCGGTCTGCAGGTCGGCCAGCAGCCTGAGGATCTGAGCCTGGACGAGCACATCCAGAGCCGAGACCGCCTCGTCGAGCACGACGATGTCGGGCTTCAGCGCCAGAGCGCGCGCGATCGCGACACGCTGACGCTGTCCACCCGACAGCTCGCTCGGATAGCGCGTGGCCAGATCCTGCGGCAGCGACACCTGATCCAGCAGCTCGCGCACGCGCTCACGCCGCGACGTTCGGTCGCCCACCCCGTGGATCTCGAGCGGTTCCGCGATCGTGTTCTCGAGGTTGCGCAGAGGATCCAGGGAACCATACGGGTCCTGGAACACCGGCTGCATGCGACGACGAAGGCCGAACGACTGCGCGCGGGAGAACCCGGACACGTCCATGCCGTCGATCTCGATCGATCCCGACGTGGGGTCCTCGAGCTTGAGGACCATCTTGGCGACGGTCGACTTGCCCGAGCCCGACTCGCCGACCAGAGCCAGCGTCTTCCCGCGAGGGATCTCGAACGACACGTCGTCGACAGCCCGGAACATCTCGCTGCGGAACCCGCCCTGACGGATGCGGTAGTCCTTGGTGAGACCCGCCACCCGCACGGTCGGCGGGATGTCCGCGAGGTCGTCGAGCGTCTCCACTCCGCGGTCCTCGACCACGGCCTGGATGCGCTGCGACGCGACGCTCGGCGCTGCGGCGACCAGGCGCTTCGTGTAGGGATGCTGCGGATTCTGCAGGATCTCCTTGCTCGGGCCCGACTCCACGATCGTGCCGTTCTGCATCACGATCAGCCGCTCCGCGCGCTCGGCCGCGAGACCGAGGTCGTGGGTGATCAGCAGCATGGAGGTTCCGCGGTCACGCGTCAGGCTCGCCATGTGATCGAGGATCACGCGCTGCACGGTGACGTCGAGCGCCGACGTCGGCTCATCCGCGATCAGGAGCCGCGGGTCTGCAGCCAATCCGATGCCGATGAGCGCACGCTGACGCATTCCGCCGGAGAACTGGTGGGGGAACTGACGCAGCCGCTTGGCGGCGTCGGCGAGCCCCGCCTGCTGGAGCACCTCGATCGCGCGGGCACGGACCGCAGCACGGCCCTGGGCGAGACCGTTCGCACGAACCGCCTCCTCCACCTGGAAGCCGATGCTCCAGACGGGGTTGAGGTTCGACATCGGGTCCTGCGGCACATAGCCGATCGCCTTGCCGCGCACCCGCTCCATCTCGCGCTCGGAGAGGGTCGTGAGCTCCTGCCCCTCCAGAGTGATGCTGCCGGAGGTGATCCGCCCGGTGCCCGCGAGGAGCTTGATGATCGACGTCGCCGCCGTCGACTTGCCCGAACCGGACTCGCCGACGATCGCGACCGTCTCTCCCGCCATGACGTCGAAGCTGATGCCGTGCAGGACCTGTCGTGTGCCGTTCTGCGTGTCGAACGCGACCGTGAGATCGCGAACGCTCAGCAGCGGAGCTGTCGATTCGTTCATCGGCGTGCCCTCGCCCTCGGGTCGAGGGCGTCTCGGATGAGCTCGCCCAGGAGGATGAACGCGAGCACCGTGATGGTGAGCGCGATCGACGGATAGATCAGTGCCATCGGCGCGACGCGCAGGGAGCGCTGAGCCTGGCTGATGTCGTTGCCCCAGGACATGACGTCGCTGCCGAGCCCGACACCGAGGAAGCTCAGAGTCGCCTCGGCGACGATGCCACCGGCCAGAGCCAGAGTCGCCAGCACGAGCAGCGGAGCGAAGGCGTTCGGGATCACGTGCGACAGGAGGGTGCCGAAGCGCCCCTTGCCGAGCGCGGCCGAGGCCATCACGAAGTCCGCCTGCTTCACCCTGAGCACTTCCGCCCTGACGACGCGCGCCGTGGCAGCCCACGCGAACCCGCCGATCGCGAGAGCGAGCGTGAAGACGTTGCGGTACTGCGAGAACACCGTCATCACGACGACCGCCGCGAGGATGTAGGGGATCGAGAAGAAGATGTCGCCGATGCGGGAGAGCACCGCGTCGAGCCATCCGCCGTAGTAGCCGGCGAATGCGCCCATGATCAGTCCGAGAGTCGAGCTGATGATGGTGGCCAACAGGCCGACGCTGATGGACGTGCGCGAGCCCCAGACGATGCGCGACCAGATGTCGCAGCCCTGGAACGTGTAACCCAGAGGGTGTCCGGCAGCCGGTCCCGCGTTGGAGTTCGCGAGCTCGCACTGGTTGTTCGGAGGCGTCTGCGTGAAGAGCGTCGGCCACAGGGCCATCAGCAGGATGAGCGCGACGATTCCGAGGGAGATCCAGAACGACGGGCGGCGGCGCAGATCGGTCCACGCATCCCGCCAGAGGCTGGCGGGCTTGCCTTTGACGTTGATGGCATCCGTCGGCGGCTGTTCGGCCACCACCGGTGCGACGTAGTGGGTGGGACGGTCACTTGACATAGCGGATCCTCGGGTCGAGCAGCCCGTAGAGCAGGTCCACGAGCAGGTTGACGAGAACGTAGATGATGACGAACACCGTCACGAACGACACGATGGTCGGTCCTTCGTGCCTCAACGTCGCCTGGAACAGGGTCTGGCCCACGCCGGGAATGTTGAAGATGTACTCCGTCACGGTCGCTCCGACGAGGAGCACACCGAAGTTCGTCGCCGAGTTGGTGATCACCGGGATCAGGGAGTTGCGCAGCACGTGCACGGGGATCACGCGGTTGCGCGACAGCCCCTTGCCGTACGCCGTGCGCACCCAGTCCTGGTTGAGGGTGTCGAGCACCGAGCCGCGCATCAGACGCATGCTGGTCGCATACAGGCTCAGCCCCAGCACGATGGCGGGAAGCCACAGATCGCCCCAGTCGTTCTGACCACCGACCGTCGGACGGAACCAGCCCAGCTTGATGGCGAGGAAGTACTGCGCGAGGAAGGCGACGACGAAGATCGGCATCGACAGGAACACGAGCGAGACGATCAGCGATGCGTGATCGAAGAACTTGCCCTTGCGGAGCGCGGAGAGCGTTCCGATGATGATCGCGAGCGTGAACTCGATCGCGATCGCCATGATGGCCAGGCGCCCCGTGATCGGGAGCGTCCGCGCGAGGACGGTGCTCACGGACTCACCGGAGAACGTCGTTCCCATGTCGCCCTTGAAGACGCCGGTGATGTAGTAGAAGTACTGGACGAGGAACGGGTCGTCCAGGTGGTACTGCGCTCGGATCGTGGCGAGCAGCTGCGGGCTCGGCGGTTTGTCACCGAAGAGCGCCGCGATCGGGTCACCCGGCATCAGGAAGACGAGCGCGTAGATGAGAAGCGTCGCACCGAAGAAGACCGGGATCAGCTGGAGAAGTCGCCGCAGGGTATAGGCGAGCATCCTTGCTCCTTTCGTGGAGTCGGAGTCAGCCGGAGTGCACGACGCGAGGCGGTGACGTCGCCGCCACCGCCTCGCTGCCGTTCACTCCAAGGACCTACTCGGCCTTGGTGATCTCGTAGTAGAGCGGAACAGAGTTCCAGCCGACGGTGACGTTGTCGACCGAGTCGCCGAAGCCGCCGATGGAGTTCTGGTACCAGAGCGGGATGACGGGGAGGTCGTTGAAGAGGATCTCCTGGACCTTCTCGTATGCCGCGTTGGCGTCGTCAGCACTCGTCGCCGCTGCACCCTCTGCGAGCAGTGCGTCGACCTCGGGGTTGGAGTAGTCGCCGTCGTTCGACGATGCGTCCGTGCCGTACAGCGGCTGCAGGAAGTTGTAGACCGCGGGGTAGTCGCCCTGCCATCCGGAACGGTTCGCCGTCTGGATCGTGCGCTTGCCGGCGTCGTCACGAGCGTTGACCGCTGCGCGGAGGGTGGCGAGGTCGACGTACGGTGCACCCGACGCCTCGATGCCGAGCGTGTTCTTCAGCGAGTTCGAGACCGCGTCGACCCACACCTGGTGTCCACCATCGGAGTTGTACGCGATCTGGAAGGTACCGGACCACGGGGAGATGGCGTCAGCCTCGGCCCACAGCTCCTTGGCCTTCTCCGGGTCGAACTTCAGGACGTCGGACCCGGGAACGCTGTCGCTCCAGCCGTCGATGACGGGCGTGGTGAAGTCACTCGCAGGGGTACGCGTGTCGGCGAAGATCTTGCTCGTGATCTCGTCGCGGTTGATCGCCAGCGAGATGGCCTGGCGGCGCAGGGTGCCCTCTTCGCCCGAGAAGTGCGCGAGCTGGCCACCGATGGTGAACGACTGGAAGATCGCAGCGGGCTGGTTGGTCGCCCGCTCGCCGAGCTCGTCCTCGAAGACCGCGAGGGAAGCCTCGGGGATCTGGTCGATGACGTCGATGTTGCCACCGAGAAGGTCGGCGTATGCGCCCTCGGGAGCCGTGTAGAACTTCAGCGTGAGGCCGCCGTTCTGCGCGACGCGCTCACCCTTGTAGTCATCGTTCTTGACCATGTCGATCTGGACGTCGTGCTGCCAGGCACCGTCCTTGGCGAGCATGTACGGACCGTTGCCGATCGGGTTCTCACCGAAGGCGTCCATGTCCTCGAAGGCCACGTCGGGCAGCGGGTAGAACGCCGAGTAGCCCAGGCGGGTCACGAAGTCCGAAGCGACGTCGCTGCTCAGGTCGATCGTGAAGGTCTGGTCGTCGACCTCGGTGAGACCGGTCAGCTCGGAGTCGGCGTCAGCGTTGAAGCCGACGATGTCGGCGAACCACGACTGGTTCAGCTGCGCGTTGGAGAGCTGCGCGCCGTAGTTCCACGCGTCGATGAAGTTGTGAGCGACGACATCTTCACCGTTGGTGAACTTGTGGCCCTCCTTCAGCTTCACGGTGACCTTGTTGGCGGCGTCGACCGTGATCGACTCCGCCATGTCGTTGACGAGGGCGCCGTCGCCGTCGTAGAAGGCCAGGCCGGCGAAGATCGAGTCGAGGATCTTGCCACCGCCGACCTCGTTGGTGTTGGTCGGGATCAGGGCGTTCTCCGGCTCACTGCCGTTCGCCGAGATGATGGCCGACGTCGAGCCCTTGGAGCCCTCGTCACCCGAGTCGTTCCCGCCTGCACAACCGGCCAGCGCCAAGGCGCCGATCACGAGCAGAGCGCTGCCCGCGAGGGCAATCCTGTTTCTTTTCACTTTTCGTCCTCCTGTGGACAGTGCTGAGTCTGCGCGCTCACCATCGAACACGCAGGGATACCTGAGCGTAACCCGCCGCTTCGTCCAGCGCCGCCTTCAGCTAACGAACTGTTACTGAGTGGTGACCATCTGTAACACCGGGGAAACACCGCGAAACAGAAGACGGTGTCGCGCTCCCACACGGAAGCGCGACACCGTCTGCTCAGATGAGCACGCAGCTCAGGCGAAAGCCTCCACCGGCGGGCAGGCGCACACGAGGTTCCGGTCGCCGTACGCCTGGTCGATGCGGCGTACCGGCGGCCAGTACTTGCCGGCCACCAGCGCGTGCACGGGATAAGCGGCGTGCTCCCGCGTGTAGGCGTGGCTCCACTCCCCCGCGATGAGCGACACCGCGGTGTGCGGCGCGTGCACCAGGGGGTTGTCGTCCGCGGGCCAGCGGCCGGCGGCCACGGCTTCCGCCTCGGCCTTGATCATGACCATGGCCTCGATGAAGCGCTCGATCTCGTCGAGATCCTCCGACTCGGTCGGCTCGACCATGAGGGTGCCCGCGACGGGGAACGACATGGTCGGTGCGTGGAAGCCATAGTCGATGAGGCGCTTGGCCACGTCGTCGACCGTGATGCCGGTCGCCTCCTTGAGCGGACGCAGATCGAGGATGCACTCGTGCGCGACGCGGCCGTTCTCACCGGTGTACAGCACCGGGAAGTGGCTGCCGAGGCGCTCGGCGATGTAGTTCGCGGAGAGCACGGCCGCCGCGGTGGCGCGGCGCAGTCCGTCGGCGCCCATCATGCGCACGTACGCCCACGAGATCGGCAGGATGCCTGCGGAACCGTAGGGAGCGGCGGAGATCACTCCCCCGTCGAACGTGTAGCCGCCGAAGTGCTCGGCGCTCTGCGCGAGCGGGTGCGAGGGGAGGAACGGCGCGAGGTGCGACTTCGCCGCGACCGGCCCGATGCCGGGGCCGCCACCACCGTGCGGGATGGCGAACGTCTTGTGCAGGTTGAGGTGCGAGACGTCGCCGCCCAGGTCGCCGAAGCGCGCATAGCCGAGCAGCGCGTTGAGGTTCGCGCCGTCGACGTACACCTGTCCACCGGCGTCATGCACGGCGGCCGTGATCTCGACGACCTGCTCCTCGTACACACCATGCGTGGACGGGTAGGTGATCATCAGGGCCGAGAGGTCGTCGGCGTGCAGGGCGATCTTCGCCCGCAGGTCGTCGAGGTCGACGTTGCCGAGTTCGTCCGTCGCGACGACGACGACCTTCATGCCCGCGAGCACGGCCGAGGCCGCGTTCGTGCCATGCGCCGACGAAGGGATGAGGCAGACCGTGCGGTGCACGTCGCCGTTCGCGTGGTGGTAGCCGCGGATGGCGAGGAGCCCTGCCAGCTCACCCTGCGAACCGGCGTTCGGCTGCAGCGAGACCGCGTCGTAGCCCGTGACCTCGGCGAGCCAGCCCTCGAGCTGGTCGATGAGCTCGAGGTAACCCTGCACGTCGGCCGCCGGAGCGAACGGGTGGATGCCGGCGAACTCGGGCCAGGTGATGGCGGCCATCTCGGTGGCGGCGTTGAGCTTCATCGTGCACGAGCCGAGCGGGATCATGCCGCGATCGAGAGCGTAGTCGCGGTCCGAGAGGCTCTTCAGATACCGCATCATGGCGGTCTCCGAGCGGTGCGAGTGGAAGACGGGGTGCGTCAGGTAGTCGTCCTGACGCCGCAGGTCTTCGGGGAGCGCCCGCAGCTTCTCGTTGCCGAAGAGGCCGAACGCCCGCTCGTTCTTGCCGCCGAAGACCATGGCGACCTGGTGCAGCTCGCCGAGCGTGGTGGTCTCGTCGACCGCGATGCCGACCGTGTCGGCGTCCGCGACGTGCAGCAGGATGCCGTAGCCGTCGTGCGCCTGCGCGGCGTACTCGGCGGCACGTCCGGGAACACGCACCTGCAGCGTGTCGAAGAAGTTGGCGTGCACGATCTCGACGCCGGCCTCGGTCAGCCAGTCGCGCAGCAGCGCGGCCTTGGCGGTCGTCTGGGTCGCGATCTCGCGCAGCCCGTCGGGGCCGTGGTAGACCGCATACATCGAGGCCATGACGGCCAGCAGAACCTGGGCGGTGCAGATGTTCGACGTGGCCTTCTCACGACGGATGTGCTGCTCACGAGTCTGCAGTGAGAGCCGGTAGGCGGGCTTGCCGTCGGCGTCCACCGACACGCCAACGAGCCGACCGGGGAGCTGTCGCTCGAGGCCCGAGCGGACCGCCATGTACCCGGCGTGCGGGCCACCGAAGCCCATCGGCACGCCGAAACGCTGGGTCGTACCGACCGCCACGTCGGCCCCGAGGGAGCCGGGCGAGGCGATCAGGGTGAGAGCCAGCAGGTCGGCGGCCGCGACGGCGAGAGCTCCGGAGAGGTGCGCGGCGTCGAAGACGGCCGACGGATCCCAGACCCGTCCGGACGCGCCGGGGTACTGGACGAACACGCCGAACAGGTCGGCGGGCAGCTGCTCCCCCGCGGCGAAGTCGACCGTGACGATGTCGATGCCGAGGGCTTCCGCGCGGGTGGCGAGCATCGCCCTGGTCTGCGGGAGCGTGTCCGCGTCGACCGCGAACACGGTCGATGCCGACTTCGACGCACGGCGGGAGAGCAGCATCGCCTCGACGACCGCGGTCGACTCGTCGAGCATGGAGGCGTTGGCCGTCGTGAGCCCGGTGAGCTCTGCGACCATCGTCTGGAAGTTGATGAGCGCCTCCAGGCGCCCCTGGGAGATCTCCGGCTGGTAGGGCGTGTACGCCGTGTACCAGGAGGGGTTCTCCAGTACGTTGCGCTGGATCACCTGCGGCGTGATGGTGCCGTAGTAGCCCAGGCCGATCATCGGTCGGTTCACGGTGTTGCGCGACGCGAGCACCCGCAGCTCGGCGAGAGCCTCGGTCTCACTCGCGGCGGACGGGATGCGCGATGGCGCGTCCGTGGCGTCGGACGACGGGCCGGTGTAGATCGACGCGGGCACGGCCTGGCGCATGAGCGCCTCGACCGGGCTCAGCGCGGATTCGGCTCCGGCGGTGTCGAGACCAAGGGCGGCGAGCATCGTGCGCTGCGCGGCATCCGTGGGTCCGATGTGACGATCGGCGAAAGTGACCACAGGCGAATCAGCCCTCCGTGAGTGCGACGTAGGCGTCGCGGTCGAGCAGTCCGTCGAGCGCGCCGGCGGCGACGCTGACCTTGAGCAGCCAGCCGCCCTCGAACGGCGCCGCGTTGACGAGCGACGGGTCATCGACAGCCGCGTCGTTGATCTCGACGACGGTGCCGGAGACGGGAGCGTAGAGCTCGCCGACCGACTTCGTCGATTCGATCTCGCCGACGACCGCTCCCGCGGTGACCTCGGTGCCGACGGCGGGAAGCTCGACGAACACGACATCGCCCAGCTTCTCGGCGGCGTAATCGGTGATGCCGATGGTCACGGTGTCGCCGTCTGCGGCGATCCACTCGTGCTCTTCGGTGTAGTGGAGTGCGGCGAGGTCGGTCATTTGGTCCTCCGATAGAAAGGCAGGGCGGTCACGGTCGCGGGGATCTTGGTTCCCCGCACATCAAGGAATACTGCTGTTCCCTCTTCGGCGGAAGAAGGGTTCACGTAGGCCATCGCGATCGGATGACCGAGCGTCGGGCTGAGAGCGCCGCTCGTGATCTCGCCGAGCACCGAACCGTGTTCGTCGACGACGGCGTATCCGGCGCGTCCCGCGCGCTTGCCTTCGGCGACGAGTCCGACCAGCACAGGTGCGTCCGAGACTTCGGTCGACTCCTCGGCGGCGGAGAGCGCGTCCTTTCCGACGAAGCTCTCCTTCGCGGTCACGACGACGCGCCCGAGGCCCGCCTGCGAGGGGCGGGTGTCGCGGCTCAGCTCGTGCCCGTAGAGCGGCATCCCGGCCTCGAGGCGAAGGGTGTCGCGCGCGGCGAGACCGGCCGGAACGAGGCCGTGAGGTGCTCCGGCTGCGAGCAGAGCGTCCCAGAGCGAGGCCGCGTCGTCGGCGGCGACCAGCAGCTCGAAGCCGTCCTCGCCGGTGTAGCCGGTGCGCGCCAGGAGGAGGGGCTTCCCGGCGTAGCTCGCGGACGCCCAGGCGTAGTACTTCTGCTCGGCCCAGGGAATGCTCACGTCGGTGATGTCGCCGGTCGCGGCGAGGATGGCTTCGGCGTTCGGACCCTGCACGGCGATGAGTGCATAGGAGTCGGACACGTCTTCGACGTCGACACCGCGGTCGCCGAGGAACCCCGCGAAGCTGCGCTCCTCGCCCGCTGCTCGAGGGGGGAGGTCGCGCTCGACGAGCGACGGGAACTCACGGACGCGTTTCGCGAATGCCGAGTCGACGAAGCCCCGGTTGCCGGCGTTCGCGATCACGAGGTAACGGTCCTCGGCCAGTCGGTATGCGATGACATCGTCGATGATGCCGCCGGACTCGGCGAGCAGGAGCGAGTACTTCGCCTTGCCGACCGGCATAGCCGAGATGCGACCGGCCAGTGCGTAGTCAAGGAATGCGGCTGCGGCTTCGCCCGTCACCAGGAACTCGGCCATGTGCGAGATGTCGAAGATGCCTGCGCTCTGGCGCACGGCGTGGTGCTCGGCGAGGTCTGACGTGTAGCGCACCGGCATCTGCCAGCCGCCGAAGTCGGTGAACGATGCGCCGAGCGCCTCATGGCGTTCACGCAGCGGGGTGTAGCGGGGGTCGGACATGGAGTTCTCCCGGGCTGTGTCGGGCGGAACGGCGGCATCGTCGCTCCTCGGAACTCCCCCTCTGTCATAGGCCTGAGAGCTTCACCCGTGCACAGAGGCGGGGCTTTCACCGTCGGCGGATCCGCAGTGTTGCGGGATCGCTTTTCAGAGTGGCCGGAACCGCGCGGTACGCGTACCTGAGAGATTGGCGGGGAGGCTTGCTCCTTCGGTGCCCGGCTGCGTTCGCCGGGGCTCTCCCGCGTGGGTCATTCGGCCTGTCTTCAGTTGTGCGTTCAGTCTAGCCGGTTGGATCCTCGCTGCCGGACCCTCCGGAACGGCGTTCGAATCGCGCGAATGGTCCCGCTCTGGGCTCAGAAGCGACCATTCACGCGATTCGAAGGCGAAGTGGCGGCCGTCAGTGGGCGATGCCGAGTTCGGTGCGGACTTCGTCGCGGAGGCGGCCGAGGTTGTCGGGCTCGGGCGCCGCGCCGAGGAGTGTCTTCGTGTATTCGTGTTGC
>NZ_JBHVXT010000005.1:0-131642 GCF_042881445.1 Microbacterium sp. NPDC058269 | reverse complement strand
CCACCGGAACGCCCTGAGGCCTTCCCCGTCCAGGCCGACGATGTCGATGTCATGACCATCCCGGTCATGGAACACGATCTCCCCACCCGTCATCAACGCCGGAGCCTTCAACAACCGATTCATCCCATACGCGAGAGTCGTCTTCCCGCACCCCGACTCCCCCGCCAACCCCAGAATCTCCCCACGATTCAACGTCAACGACACATCCCGCACCGCCCTCACCGGCGGATCCACCTCATACTCGATCGACACATTCCGCGCCGTCAGAACAGCCGTCTTCTCGGTCATGCGACAGCTCCCTCTCCTCCGATGCCCCGACCGGCACGACGGGCACGACGCTGCCGTCGCGCGGCCACGGGCACCAGACGCAGTTTCGGATTCACGATCTCGTCGATCGCGAAGTTGATCAGGGACAACGCGGTCCCGATGAGCGCGATGATCAGACCGGGCGGTACGAACCACCACCAGGCTCCACTTCCCACGGCCTGTCCGGTCTGCGCATCGTTCAGCACCGTTCCGAGGGTGATGGATCCCGTCGGTCCGAGGCCGAGGTACGAGAGCCCCGCTTCGCCGAGGACAGCGAAGATCACACCGAAGATGAGTTGGGCCGCAAGCAGCGGAACGAGGTTCGGGAGGATCTCGACGAAGATGACCCGCAGCGGACGCTCACCTGCGACGACCGACGCCGCGACGTAGTCCCTGGTACGCAGGGACCGTGCGGTGCCGCGAAGCACCACGGCGGAACCCGCCCATCCTGTGATGCCGAGCACGAGAGCCACCAGCAACGAGCTGCGAGCGAGGTCGCCGAGTCCCTCGGTGTGCTGAACGTACGCCGCGATCACCATGACCAGTGGGAGCCCGGGGATCACCAACATGATGTTCGTCGCCAGCATCAGCGTCTCGTCGAGAGCACCGCCGAAGTAGCCGGCCAGGACGCCGAACACCAGCGCGAGGAACAGCGCGACCACCCCCGCGACCGCGCCCACGAAGAGCGACCCCTGGGTACCTGTCGCCACCTGCGCGAGCACGTCGAAGCCGAGCTTGGTCGTGCCGAGCGGATGTTCGGGGCTCGGCGGCAGCAACGGGTCGAAACTCGCGTCGCGCGGATCGCCGAGGAGCAGAGGTCCGATCAGTCCGAAGAGCACGATCGCGCCGAGGAGGATCACTCCGACGAGGAGCTTTCCGGAGAGGCGCGGGAATCCGCCCCGCAACCGGGCCGTCCGCGCGACGGCGACGGCGTGTGTGGACTCGGACGGGGAAACGATCAGGTCAGCCATCGCGGCGCACTCTCGGGTCGATGAAGCCATAGAGGAGGTCGATCAGGAAGTTCGCCGCCAGCACGGTGAGGGTGATGACGAGGAACACTCCCTGCATCAGGGCGTAGTCGAGTCCCTGCACAGACTGGATCATCAGCTTTCCGAGACCGGGATAGCTGAACACCTGCTCGGTCACGATCGAGCCGGCGACGACGAATCCGAGGGCGATGCCGAAACCCGCCAGGCTCGGAATCGAGGCGTTGCGCGCCGCATACGCGGTGCGGATGCGCGAGGGCCGCAGCCCCTTCGCCTCGGCGGTGAGCACATAGTCCTCCGACATCGTCTGCACCATCATGTTCCGCATTCCGAGGAGCCACCCGCCGACGGACGAGATCACAATCGTCGCTGCGGGCAGCAGGGCATGCACGAACGCACTGGCGAAGAACGCCGGCGTCCACTCCGGTCCCGCGGGGAACTCGAACACGTCGTACCCGCCGATGATGGGGAGAAGGCCCAACTGCACGGAGAACACCGCGACCAGCACGAGAGCGAGCCAGAAGTACGGGATCGACTGCAGGAACGTGGTGATCGGCACGAGCTGATCGACCCAGGTGCCCCGGAACCAGCCGACCCAGGCGCCGGCGATGATGCCGAGCACGAACGAAATGATGGTGGCTGCTCCGACGAGCGTCACCGTCCACGGCAGCGCCGCGGCGATGAGCTCGCCTACTGGGGCCGGGTATCGGGTCGATGAGACCCCGAGATCACCGTGCAGCAGCCGACCCCAGTAGGCGAGGTACTGATCCCACAGCGTCGATCCCTTCTCTGCGCCGAGGATCGAGGTGATCGCCTTGATCGTCTCCTCGGACAGCGGTCTGCCACCGTTCGCACGCCGGAGCTTGCCCAGCATGATCGCGGCAGGGTCGCCGGGGAGCAACCGCGGCAGCAGGAAGTTGAGGGAGATCGCGGCCCACAGCGTGATGATGTAGAACGCGATACGGCGCATCCAGAACTTCACGAGCCTCTCCTCTCGATGGATCGATCCATGGGTGCTGGTCCTACTTCTCGACGGGACGGAGGTGGGTAAGGATCACAGCCGACGCCGTCGACAGGTACGGCAGCGGTGCCGCGTACAGGTCGTCCTCGGTCGGCCATCCCGTGAAGTCCGCCGTGTTGAAGAACGACTGCGAGGCGTTGAGCACCACTGGAATGTACGGCAGATCGCGGGCGATCTCGGTCTGCACGATCGCGTACGCGTCCTTCTTGATCGCCTCGTCCTGCGTCGCCCCGGCCTGCTTCACCGCTTCATCCACTGCGGGGTTCGTGTAGCGGGCGTAGTTCTGGCCCTTGGTCGGCTCCTCCCCGACCTTCGCCGTCGCCGTCGTCGTGAAGTAGCGGTCGTAGTTGGAGAACGGATCCGCGACCAGCGACTGCGTGATGCCGTAGAGCGCGAGCTGGAACTCTCCGGTCGAGATCGGGGTCCAGTACTCGGCCTCCGAGACCGTTCGCGCGTTCACGCGGATACCGGCCTTCGCAGCCTGCGCGCTGATGAGCTTGGCCGCGTCGTTGTAGTCGGTCCAGCCGTCGGGAGAGAAGAGGTCGAGCTCGATGGCCGTTCCGTCCTTGCCGTAGAAGCCGTCGTTCCCCTTCGTGTAGCCGGCCGCCTCGAGGATCCCCTCCGCAGTCGCGGCATCAGGCTCCTGCGGGCTGACGGCGAGGGAGGGGTCGCTCAACCACTTCTCGTCGCGCGGGAGCAGCGCGAAGCTCGGCGACGCCTCACCGGAGAGGCCGGCGAACGCCTTGCTGCTGATGGCGCCGCGGTCGATCGCGACGTTCAACGCCTGACGCACGGCGGGATCGGTCTGCGCGCCGGCGCATCCCATCGACGCATCCGCGCAGGTCATGATCACGGTGGGGTCCTGCTGCTGGTTCATCGTGCTGATGCGGCCGTTGGAGGTCACCCCGTCCGGATTGGCGATGAATTGGCCGACCCAGTCGAGCTTGCCGGTCTTCAACAGATCCTCGGACGACTGGTTCGAGTCGATGCCAATGTCCTGCACCTCCGTGATCGCGGGAGCACCGTCGCGGAAGAGCGGGTTCGCCTCGAGCGTGTAGGCGGCGTCGGTGAACGACTTGAGCGTGTACGGCCCCGAGCCCACGGGCTTCGGGTTCGTCTCGGTCATGTAGTCGTCGATCTCAGACCAGATGTGCTTCGGGATGATCCAGGTCGAGCCGAGGATCAGCGAGGTCGCGGTGAACTTCGGGGATGAGTAGGTCACGACGACGGTGGTGCCGTCGGTGGCCTCCACCGACACCATGTCGGGGTCGAGGTTCGAGCCGTAGCCGAGACTGAACGCGACGTCCTCGGCGGTGAGATCCTCACCGTCGCTCCACTTCAGGTCGGGCTTGATCGTGACGGTGAGGACCGTGCCGTCCTCGTTGAACTCGTAGGCGTCGCCGAGCATGCCGACGGGCTCATCGTCTGAGAGCTGGTTGAAGAAGAACAGCGGCTCGTAGATGGCCCCGAACGTCATGTGCGTCGCGGTGTCGACCGCGAACGGGTTGAAGTTGTTCGTGATCGGAGTCATCGACCCCGACCACATGCGGAGCGGGCGATCACCACCCGATGGGCTGCCACCGGGTGTGCAGCCGGCCAATGCGAGGGCGAGCGCTGCGGCGCCGGCGACGAGAGGAAGGGTTTTCCTCCAGCGGTTGTCGTGCATGGGAACCTCGTCTCAAGAGCTTCGTTGCGGAAGTCGAGCAGGGCGGAAGGGCATCCGCTCTGAGGCGAGGTTATAGTAAAGGTTCTTTCTAGTAAAGAGCTTTCTAGTTATTTACCTGTCGATCGGAATCGACAGGAAACGGCCTCGCGCACGTGCGCGAGGCCGTTTCACCCCCGATCACGGGGCTGCGGTGAGTTCCGGATCAGTACCAGATGTCGAGTGACGGCGCGGGGAAGGCGACAAGTGCGCGGTCGAAGGCCTCGACCGCTGCACTGTCGGCCACGATGCGACCGGCGCCGTGCAGTGACACCGCACGGACTCCGCCGGCGTAGAGTGCGGAAAGCGCTGCCACATCGAGCGTGATATCGACCTGTGACCCATCCGCCGCAGCCTCGACCGTCGCGGCACCGGCATCGTCCACTCGCAGGCGCCAGTCGCCGTCCGCGAAACCCAGCGCGTCTTCCACCCGAAGGATCATGTCGATCGGAGCCGAGTAGCGGCGTGCCGTCAGCGCGGTCGGAAGGTCGAGGATGCGCAGCCAACCATGGTCATGCACCTCCTGCTTCACCCCGCGGGTGTCGTGTACCAGCCACGGCAGCGGGTCGTCGAGCGGGCGGAGGTCCGCGACCACCTCGTCGACGAGATCGTGCTGCAGGGCGAAGCGCCAGAGCGCGGTCCGCGCCTCAGTCGTCTCGGCGACGAGCAGGCGCACATCCATCCGGAACCGGAAGGTGCCGCCCGCCTCGCCGACCGTGTACGCCATGACGCCGCGCAGCGCGCCGTTCTCGTCGCGATAGCGCACGCCGCGAGCCTGGTCGCGATCCGGGGTGGGTGAGACTCCCGCATACCCCTCCCATCGCCCTTCCCACCCGGGGATCTGCCCCGAGGCTCTCCCCCGCGCACGCTCGTGCACCGCACCGAGGTCGGCGGCGAGAGTTTCGCGATCGATGTACTCGAGGGTGCCAGGCGGCGTCGGTCCGCTCCAGCCCGCGCGTCGGGTGTCGACCGAGTGGCGCGCGACCGGGATCGCCGCACCGAAGCCGTACCGCCCGTAGATCGTCGCCTCCGACACGGTGAGGCCCGCGACGGGCACGCCGGCGGATGCCGCGGCGCGCAGCTCGCCCTCGAGAAGGGCTCTGGCGATCCCGCGGCGTCGATGCGTCGCCGACACCGTCACCACGCTGATGGCCCACATCTCGATCTCGCCCCCGCCGGGGACGGTGAGCGGGGTGACCCAGCCGTTGATCGTCGCCACGGGCAGCGCGGCAGCCGGAGAGTTCTTCTCGTACACGCCGATGTTTCGTCGTTCGGCGAACGTCTTGCGCACCTGCGCCAGCATCTCGGCGTTCGGGTCCGGGCCGAGGAATCCGCGGTCGACAGCACGCTCGAAAGCCGAAGCGCTCGCGTCATCCCTCAGATCGACGACACGGTACTCGAGGTCGGCTCCGGCCAGTCTTTCCGTCGAGGTGGTGTCAGCGGGTACGTCTCGCGCATCGATGGAGGTCATCCATCCACACTACCGACGGGCTCCGACGTGCGGTCAGTGCTGAGTCGCTTGAACGGCACGCAGCCGGGCGAAAACCTGATCGCGCAGCTCCTCAGGAGCGGTCTCCTTGCAGGCACGGGCGATCACGTCGGTGAGGGTGGTGGCGACGAGAGCCTCGTCCCGACACGACGGGCAGTTCTCCAGATGCTCGCGGATCTCGGTGTGCTCGGTCTTGCACACCTCGTTGCGGAGATACTCCTCCAGATCCTGACGGGCTTTGTCGCAGCCGCAGTCGCTCATTTCTTGCTCCTCGTCTCAGCCGCGGCGATGCCCCGCTCAGCGGCGTAATCTGCCAGCAGCTCCCGCAGCATCCGCCTGCCACGGTGCAGGCGGCTCATCACGGTGCCGATGGGGGTCTTCATGATGTCGGCGATCTCCTGATAGGCGAAGCCCTCGACATCTGCGAGATAGACCGCGAGACGGAAGTCCTCCGGCACGGCCTGCAGCGCATCCTTGACGACCGACGCGGGCATCCGGTCGATGGCCTCCGCCTCAGCCGAACGGCTGTGCGACGCCGTGGTCGACTCCGCGCCACCCAGCTGCCAGTCTTCAAGCTCGTCGATCGTGCCCTGGAACGGCTCGCGCTGGCGCTTGCGGTAGATGTTGATGTACGTGTTCGTGAGAATCCGGTACAACCACGCCTTGAGGTTCGTGCCCTGCGAGAACGTCGCCCAGGACCCGTAGGCCTTGACGAAGGTCTCCTGCACGAGATCGGCGGCATCTGCTGGATTGCGCGTCATACGCATCGCGGCAGCGTAGAGCTGATCCATGAAGGGGATCGCCTGCTCCTCGAACTCTCGCCGAGGGTCGCCGACGGTGTCTGCGGTTGCGGTGTCATCCATCACCGGCCAGTCTAGGCCGCTGAGGTCGATCACCTCGCGCTCCAACGTCGCCGTCATGCTGTCTCCTTCGGGTGGGGAGGCCTGTCTTTCACGACGAAGCTCCCTGTGTTTACTAAGGTGAGAACCGATGAGCGCCAACAGGTATTCCCCCTCCCGTGTGCAGGGCGCCTATCCCGCGCCCACGACCGACGTGCCCGTGCACGCCGAGCTCACGATCCCCGGCTCCAAATCGCTGACGAACCGCGAGCTGATGATCGCCGCGATCGCCGACGGTCCCGGCCGGCTGATCGCGCCGCTGCACTCCGACGACTCCGCGCGCATGGTCGACGCTCTGCGCGCCCTCGGCGTCGGGATCGAGGAGGTGGACGCCGGGCACGAGTTCGGCCCCGACCTCGTCGTCACGCCGGCGAAGCTCAGCGGCGGCACCACCATCGACTGCGGCCAGGCCGGCACCGTCATGCGTTTCATCGCCCCGTTGGCGGGCCTCGCGGAGCACGACGTGCATCTCACCGCACACGAGACCGCCCTCCACCGTCCGATGGGCGGGCTCATCAGCGCCCTGCGCGACCTCGGCGTCGACATCGACGATGAGGGCACCTGGTCCCTCCCCTTCACGATCCGCGGCCACGGCCGCATCCGCGGCGGACGCGTCGAGATCGATGCCTCCGCGTCGAGCCAGTTCGTGTCCGGTCTCCTCCTCGCCGCTCCCCGTTTCGATGTCGGCCTGCACCTCGTGCACACCGGTGAACACCTGCCGAGCCTTCCGCACATCGACATGACCATCGAGGCGCTGAGCCGTCGCGGCATCCGCATCGAGCGTCCTGCGGTCGGCGAATGGCTGGTCGAAGCGGGCGTGCCGCGTGCCAAGGAGATCGCGATCGAACCCGATCTCTCCAACGCCGCGCCGTTCCTCGCCGCTGCGCTCGTCAGCGGCGGATCGGTGTCGATCACGGGCTGGCCCGCACATTCCACCCAGCCGGGTGCGCTCCTCCCGGAGATCCTGCAGGCCACGGGGGCCCACGTCGGCCGTCACGGCGGCACGCTCACCGTGCGCGCGAGTTCCAGCATCCGAGGTCTCGACCTCGACCTCTCCGCAGCCAGCGAGCTGACCCCCACCCTGGTCGGCCTCGCCGCCTTCGCGGAGTCTCCGACGACGATCCGCGGCATCGGGCACATCCGCCTGCACGAGACGGACCGGATCGCCGCGTTGATCGGCAACATCCGCGCGCTCGGTGGCGAAGCCGAAGAGCTGCCGGACGGGCTCCGCATCATCCCTCGCCCGCTGCACGGAGGCAGTTGGGCGGCACATCACGATCACCGTATGGCCACCACCGGAGCGCTCATCGGCCTGCGCGTCCCCGGCGTCGAGATCGACGACATCGGCACCACCGCGAAGACCCTCCCGGAGTTCACGATGCTCTGGGAGCGGATGCTGCGGGGCTGACGGTGAGCTGGCTCGACGACGCCGACGACCTCGAAGACGACTTCGAGGACTTCGACGAGAGCAGCATCCGCACCCGCCCCAACCCGAAGGCGAACCGACCGCGCACCAAACGCCGGCCTGCGCACGACGACGCCCAGGTGGGTCGAGTGCTCGGGGTGGACCGGGGCCGGTACTCGGTCCTGCTCGGCGAGGAGACGTCCGAGGAGCGCATGATCACGACCACGAGGGCCCGAGAGCTGCGGCGCATGCCGATCGTCACCGGCGATCAGGCCCGCGTGGTCGGTGACACGACGGGGGACGAGGGGACGCTCGCCCGCATCGTCGGCATCGTGGATCGAACCTCCCTGCTTCGACGCAGCGCCGACGACACCGATCAGGTCGAGCGAGTGATCGTCGCGAACGCCGATCAGATGCTCGTCGTCGTCGCAGCCGCCGATCCGGAGCCCCGCGCACGCCTCGTCGACCGCTACCTCGTCGCGGCGCTCGATGCGGGCATCCGTCCGCTCCTCGTCGTCACGAAGACCGACATCGCGGACCCGACCGAGTTCTTGACGCACTTCGACGGACTCGACCTGCGCGTGTTCACGAGCGCACAGGACGAGATGCCCGTCGAAGAGATCGGCGACGCGCTCGTCGGCCACTCCACCGTTTTCGTGGGGCATTCCGGAGTGGGCAAGTCCACGCTCGTCAACGCGCTCGTTCCGACGGCTCTGCGTGCCACGGGCCACGTGAACCAGGTCACCGGTCGTGGACGGCACACGTCGTCGTCGACCGTGTCGCTGCGCTACCAGGGGAAACGCGGGACCGGATGGGTGATCGACACCCCCGGGGTGCGCTCGTTCGGGCTCGGCCATGTGGACCCGGCGAACATCCTGGCAGCGTTCACAGAGCTCGCCGTGATCGCCGAAGACTGCCCCCGGGGCTGCACCCACCTCGCCGACGCACCGGACTGCGCTCTCATCGAGGCGGCCGAGCGCGGCGAACTGGGCGAAACCGGTCGCGCACGACTCGACTCGCTGCAGCGCTTGCTGCAGACCTTCGCGGACAAGGCGGAGCAGGCGCCCGGCCGTTAGGCTGAAGACGTGACTCAGCGCCTCGAACCAGGAACCGCAGCCCCCGACTTCGCCCTTCTCGACCAAGACGGGAACACCGTCCGCCTCGAGGACCTGCGCGGACAGAAGACCGTCCTGTACTTCTACCCGGCCGCGATGACCCCCGGGTGCACCACCGAGGCCTGCGACTTCCGCGACAGCATCTCGTCGCTCCAGGGCGCCGGCTACCGCGTCATCGGCATCTCGCGTGACGAACCCGCCACGCTCACCAAGTTCCGCGAGCGCGACGGGCTGACCTTCCCGCTCCTCAGCGACCCCGACCATGCGGTCCACTCCGCGTACGGCGCGTGGGGCGAGAAGATGAACTACGGCAAGCTCGTGGAGGGCGTCATCCGATCGACCTTCGTGCTCGACGAAGACGGGAAGATCGCCCTCGCGCAGTACAACGTCAAGGCCACCGGCCACGTGGCACGGCTGCGCAAGCAGCTCGGCATCGACGCCTGACCCGCGCGACAGCGCACTCAGGGGTCAGGGGTCAGCTGCCCTACGAGGTCACTCCGCTGCGCGCTGAGGGCCCTCGCGACGAGCGCTCGAGATCAGCAGCACGAAACCGAGCAGACCGGGAAGCCCGACCCCGAGGGTGAACGGCCAGGAGATCGGCTGCAGCGTGAGCGAGGCGAGTGCGAGAGCCACGGCGAGCACCTGGAAGACCACTCCCCCGGATCGTGCCCATGACTTCCCGCTGCGCGTGCCGACGGAGAAGGACACGAGCGCTGCGGCGCCGATCAGCGTGAGCACGATGAGTGCAAGGGCCGTGGGCAGAGATGCGGCGTCACCCGCACCGAGACCGGCGAGCTCGATCGCCGCGAAGACGAGGAGCGCCACTGCTTCGAGGGCGAGGACCGCCGCGGCCGCGAGGGCGATTCCGGGTGCGCGCACGGTGTCTCCCAAGGATCGAAAGAAGAGAAAACCCTTGATTTCACGGTTTTCATGTAACAGAATAGAGAAAGTCATGTGCTCCCACAGCGGCGTGGGGCGAGCATTCACGCTCGCATCACAATTCGCGGGCATTCCGTCCGCATCTCAACAGGGTAGCGGAACCCGAACTACTACCCGAATCCGAGAGGTCGCATCGCGACATCTCTTGAAATCCACACCGAGGAGCCCCCATGGACTGGCGCGATAAGGCCGCCTGCCTGACTGTCGACCCCGAGCTGTTCTTCCCCGTGGGGAACACCGGCCCGGCCGTCGATCAGATCGAGAAGGCGAAGACTGTATGCGCCACCTGCACGGTCACCGAGATCTGCCTGCAGTATGCCCTGGAGACCAGCCAGGACTCGGGCGTCTGGGGCGGTCTCTCCGAAGATGAGCGCCGCGCTCTCAAGCGTCGCGCTGCACGCGCACGCCGCGCCTCCTGATCTTCCGAAAGCGGCCTGAGATCGACTCTCAGGCCGCTTTCGTCTGCTCAGGAGCGCCCGGTCTCACCGGTCGAGCCAGCGCAGCGGGATGTCGATGACCACCTCGGTGCCCTCGCCCTCGCTCCCGTGCCACTCGATCGTTCCGCCGAGCTCGCCTTGGATGAGCGTGCGGATGATCTGAGTGCCCAGGCCCTGGCCGATACGCCCTTCCGGCAGACCGAGACCGGTGTCCCGCACCGTCACGCGAAGGTTCTCCTCCGTGCGCTTCGCGTCGATCGTCACGACGCCTTCCTGCCCGGCGAGGCCATGCTCGACAGCGTTCGTCACAACCTCCGTCAGCGCGAGCGCAAGCGGTGTCGCATACTCGCTCGGCAGTACTCCGAACCGTCCGGTCGACTGCGTGCGCGCACGCGTGCTCGGTGCCGAGGCGACCTCGGCCACGAGCTTGAGCACACGGTGGAAGACCTCGTCGAAGTCGACCTTCTGCGTGAGTCCCTGAGCGAGCGTGTCGTGCACCACGGCGATGGCATCGACACGGCGCATGGCCTGAGTGAGCGCGTCGCGCGCCTCGTCGGAGTGCGTGCGTCTCGCCTGGATTCGCAGAAGCGAAGCCACCGTCTGCAGGTTGTTCTTCACCCGGTGGTGGATCTCGCGGATCGTGGCATCCTTGGTGATGAGCTCCTGCTCCTGATGACGCAGTTCCGAGACATCGCGGCACAGCACGATCGCACCGATGCGCGTGCCGTGGTCCTTCAGCGGAATGGCGCGCAGCGACACCGTCACACCACGGGCCTCGATGTCGGTGCGCCAGGGAGCGCGCCCTGTGACGACCACGGGGAGAGACTCGTCGACCTGCCGCGACGGAGGGACGAGCCTGGTCGTGACCTCGGCGAGGGACTCCCCCTCGAGCTCATCGTCGAAGCCCATGCGGTTGAAGGCCGAGAGAGCGTTCGGGCTGGCGAAGGTGGTGATCCCGTCGACGTCGATGCGGATGAGGCCGTCGGAGGCACGCGGTGCGCCTCGACGCGGCGAGGTCGGTGCGGTGAGGTCGGGAAAACTGCCGTCGGCGATCATGCGGAACAGATCGTTCGCACATTCGTCGAACGTGATCTGCTGACGCGAGGGCGTTCGCACCTCCCCGAGGTTCGTGTGCCGGGTGACCACGCCGATGACGGTGGACCCGGCATCGACGCCCCGGCGCACGCTCACGATCGGCACGGCTCGCACCCTCGTGGGCGTCTCTTCGAACCAATCCGGCGAGGAGGAGTCGACGATCTCGGCGGAGTCGAAGGCTCCTTGCACCTGGGTGCGCCACTGCGGCCGCACGCGCTCTCCGACGATGTCGCGGTAGAAGAGTGTCGCGGCGCCGCTCGGCCTCGCGTGCGCGACGGCGATGAAGGAGCCGTCGTCGGTCTGGATCCAGATCACGATGTCGGCGGAGGCGAGGTCCGCGAGCAGCTGCCCGTCGCCGGCGAGTCGGTGGAGCCATTCGACATCGCTGTCGTTCAGGCGCCCCTGGGCATGGGCGAGATCACTGAGGGTTGACACCTGACCAGCCTACGGTCAGATGCCTCAGAGAATGGCCAGCGACGTCGCGCGCCAGCGACGATCGATGCCTTCCAGGCGTACGGCGACCGCACGTGTGCGTCCAGGACCGGCCACCACGACGACGGCCTCGATCACGCCGTCCAGCGGTTCCGTGACTCTCAGTGCCCTGATCTCGAATGTCGGTCGCGCGGGAGCGACGCCGCGCGCACTGCGAGCCCTCGCCGAGAGATTCGCCCGGGTGACCAGACTGCGGAACGCGTCCTCACTGAACCACCTGGCGAGCTGATCGACCTCTCTGACACCGGCCAGAACCTCGAGGACACCGTGCGTGAGGCTGCGCAGCAGCGGTACAGGGTCGGGGAGTTCGCTGGTCGAAGTGGGCTGGGGTGCGAAGTACTCGTGCGGCGTCATGTCGAACTCTCGGTCGGGGAGGTCTGCGAGTGAGCCAGTACAGCACCGCGCCCCCCGCGCCGGAGCCGAGATGAACGAAGAATGTGGATAACTCGTACGGCGCGAATCGGGGTCGCCTACGCTCTGTCGGATGCACTGGGACCGACTGTTCGAAGACCTCGAAGGCCAGCTGGCCTCGGAATGGGAAGCGGAGCGCGCTGTGCTCGATGCCGAGTCCGAACGGCTGCGCATCGCGCGATTGGATCTGCGCGCTCGCCTGCGGACGCTGTGCAGCGTCGGCGCCGATGCGACGGTCGATCTCGTGAGCGGGAGACGAATCCCGGTCTCGCTGCAGACTCTCGGAGCCGACTGGGTCGCCGTGGCCGCTCGCGGCAACGGCGAGGGGTCCAGCGCGCCCGCGGCCTTCTTCCTCCCTCTCACGGCGGTTGCCGGCATCACGACGGATCACGGCATGATCCTGGCGAGCCTCGAAGAGCCGCCATCCGCAGATCTGCCGCTCCGAGAGCGGATGACTCTCGGGTTCGTGCTACGCGACTTCGCGCGGCGTCGGATCCCGGTGCGCATCAGCACCCACGTGGGCGACGACGTTCACGGCACGATCGATCGGGCGGCGGCCGATCACCTCGATCTGGCCGTGCATGACGCGGGCGAAGCGCGCTTCGCCGCAGCGGTGCACGGTTTCCGCATCATCCCGTTCTCGTCACTCGTCGCGGTGCGTGCGCCCGGCGATCAGACGCCGTGAGCTGAGGATGTGCCCCAGACCTCGGGGAAGCTCGCCGTCTGCGACTGCCGCCACAGCGCCATCCGCCGAGAGTTCTCGGATTCCTCCGCCAAGTACCCGTCGAGACTGGATTCCTCGACCCGCCAGCGAGGAGGCGACCCCAGCTGCGCGCCCCGCAACCTTCCGTCGTGCAGGAGAGTGACGACCTCGTCCACGCCGAGACTCAGAAGCTCGGCCACCTGCGCGGGCGCGAGATAGCGCGGTGCACGGACGGGGGAAGCAGCCATGTCCTCATTCTCTCCCACGAGTTCCCGCGATTCCGATCCGATCGCCCCCTGTGGATAACTCACAGAGCAACGACGCGGTTTCTGTGACGATATCGCCATGGCTTCCCTCTCTCCTCCCCGACGTGCGTTCTGGGGCGATGTCCGGTTCCTCGTCGGCATCGTGCTGGTCGCCCTCTCGATCTCCGGCGTGTGGCTCATCGTGTCGACGTCCGACCATGCCATCCCTGCGCTTCAGGCCGCCCGGACCATCACGCAGGGCGAGGTGCTCACCTCCGACGACTTCCAGGTCGTCGACGTGGGACTGGGCTCGTTGGCCGACGACTACCTCGGGCCGGACGACCTTCACGCCGGCAGCGTCGCAGCCCGCACGCTCGAGAGCGGCGAACTCGTTCCGGAATCCGCACTGACCGATGCCGACCGCAGCCGCTCCACGACGGTCGTCCTCCAGAGCAGCACGGGCATCCCGGAAGGAGTCAAAGCGGGAACGGTCGTGGAGGTCTGGCAGGCACCACCCCTCGACGAAGGGCGGTCGTACGACGTTCCGCGCATCCTCGTGGCCGATGTGATCGTGCACGACGTGCTCGACGCCGAAGGCGTACTCGCCGATACCGGCACCCAGCTCGAAGTGGTGATCGATCGGGCAGATGTGGCCGACGTACTCGCCGCGATCACCGGTGGTGCCGCTCTCTCCGTCGTGCCGGTCGGGTCGGGGTCGTGACAGCCGTCGTCGTGGCGATCCCGCAGCCGCGTGCGGGCGAACTGGCGGCGGAGCTGGCCCTGGAAGGAGTCGATGTCCTCGCGATCGTCTCCCCCACGCCGAGCCTCGAGATTCCCCTCGGGACGGAAGCCATCGTCGTCCCTGCCACCCGCGCGGGGCTGAGCGCAGAGCTGATCGACGTATGCGACCGCGCGGGGGTGCGCATCCTGGCCCTCGGCGGTGCGGACAGCCGACTGCGGGGACGCCTCGGCCTGTCAGCGGCGCTGCGGCCGGAAGCAGCGGGGTGGGAGGTCGCCGCGGCGCTGGCGGCGGAGACGGATGCGGTCCCGCACCCCCCTTCCACGCTCCCCCACCGCGTGATTGCCGTCTGGGGGCCGCACGGTGCACCGGGGCGATCCACCCTGGCGATCCAGCTCGCGGTGGAGCTCTCCCGCACCGGACGCAGGACCGCTCTGGTCGATGCCGACACGGTCGCTCCATCTCTCGCCCTGCTGCTCGGACTCAGCGACGACGCACCGGGAGTCGCCGCGGCATGCCGTCGTGCGGAACGCGGTGCGCTCGACTCTGCTGAACTGACCAGACTCGCGACGACGGTGACCACGGGTGGCGGTGACGTCGAGGTGCTGCCGGGCATCAACCGTCCCAGCCGCTGGCCCGAGTTGTCCGCCGCACGCCTGAGCGCCACGCTCGGTGCGTGCCGCGACTGGATCGAGGAGACGGTGGTCGATGTGGCCGATGCCTTCGACGCCGACGATGAGGTCACGTACGACCTTGCCGGGCCACGTCGTCATGCGGCGACCTCGGCGTCGCTGAACGAGGCCGACCTGATCATCGCGATCGCGTCGGCCGACCCGCTCGGCATCAGCAGGTTCGTGCGCGACCACGCCGAACTCCGCCGCCTCACTGCCCCCACTCCCGTGATCGTCGTGGTCAATCAGGTGCGTCCGGGTCCGCTGGGAATAGACGCGCGCGGCCAGGTGCGACGCACGCTCGAAAGGTTTGCCGGCATCACCGACGTCGTCTTCCTGCCGTTCGACCAGCGGGCCGCGGATGCGGCCCTGCTGCACGCCAGGCCCATCACCGACGTCGCTCCCCGCTCACCGTTCGCTGCGGCCGTGCGACGGCTGGCAGCGAGCCTCTCCCCCGCGGAAGCGTCGACGCCTACTGCCGGTAGCTCGCGAGGAAGTTCCCCAGCCGTTCGACGGCTTCGCTCAGCACTCGGGGCTCGGGGAGCGTGACGAGGCGGAGATGATCAGGGGTCGCCCAATTGAAACCGGTGCCCTGGACCAGGAGGATGTGTTCCGCGACCAGCAGGTCGTACACCAGCCGCGCGTCGTCCCGGATCTCATGCACGTTAGGGTCGAGCCTCGGGAAGGCGTAGAGAGCGCCCTGGGGCTTGACGCAGGAGACACCGGGAATCGACTCGAGGCCTTCCCAGGCGATGTCGCGCTGCTCGTGCAGCCGACCGGTCGGAGCGATGAGCGCTTCAATGGACTGCACCCCGGAGAGCGCCGCCTGAACCGCATGCTGCGCCGGCACGTTCGGGCAGAGCCGGGTGGATGCCAGGAGCGTGATCCCCTCGAGGAAGCCCTTCGCGTGATCCTGTGGCCCCGTGATGACCATCCAGCCCGAACGGTACCCCGCCACACGATATGTCTTGGAGAGGCCGTTGAAGGTCAGACACAGCAGATCGGGAGCGAGCGTCGCCGTCGGGATGTGGACCGCTTCATCGAACAGGATACGGTCGTAGATCTCGTCGGACAGCAGCAGCAGCTGGTGCTCCCGGGCGATCTGCACCAGCCCCTCGAGGATCTGGCGCGAGTACACGACACCGGTGGGGTTGTTGGGGTTGATGATGACCAACGCCTTGGTGCGCGGTGTGATCTTCGACCGGATGTCCTCGAGGTCGGGCTGCCACTCGTCATCCTCATCGCAGAGGTAGTGCACGGGAGTTCCCCCGGCAAGGCTGGTCATCGCCGTCCAGAGCGGGTAGTCGGGCGCCGGGATGAGGACCTCGTCACCCTCGTCCAGCAGCGCCTGCATCGTCATCGTGATGAGCTCGGAGACACCGTTTCCGAGGTACACGTCGTCGGGGTCGAACCGGGGAAAGCCCTCGATCTCCTCGTACCGGCTCACGACAGCACGTCGCGCCGAGATGATGCCCTTGCTGTCGCTGTAGCCGTGCGCGGTGGGGAGCGCGGCGAGCATGTCGCGCACGATCTGGTGCGGGGCGTCGAAGCCGAAGATCGCCGGGTTGCCGGTGTTCAGCTTGAGGATCTTGTGACCCTCCGCTTCCAATCGCGCCGCCTCGACGAGGGCGTTTCCGCGAATCTCGTACAGGACGTTCTTGAGCTTCGACGACTGGTCGAAGTTGCGCGTTGGGGTCATCGGCCAAGCCTACAGCGACGAAAGGAGGGCCAATCCACGCGGACTGGCCCTCCTCAGCGCGGGAACTACTTCTTCTTCTTGCCCTGGGCGCGACGCTGCTCACGGTTGCCGGCAGCGGGAGCCTCCGCCTCGGTCCGCTGGCCGAAAGCCCCACGCGGTGCTTCTGCGGGCTCGGCCTGCGGTGCCTGAGCGCGAGCCGCCGCCTGACGGACGCGATCGGTCGCCGCCTGCTGGACCTGACCCCGGTCGTTGCGGACCTCGACCTCACCCGCATCGTTGGCCGCGGAGTACTCGAGCCGCTGCTCGCCGCCGTCGGTGGCCAGCCCCTTGGCCTCGACCTCTGCCGTCTGCGAGTCACCGGCACGGCGCACCTCGACCTCGAGGTTGTAGAGGTACCCGACCGACTCCTCCTTGATCTGGCCCATCATCGACTGGAACATGGCGTAGCCCTCGCGCTGGTACTCGATGAGCGGGTCGCGCTGAGCCATCGCACGCAGTCCGATGCCGTCCTTGAGGTAGTCCATCTCGTAGAGGTGGTCGCGCCAGCGGCGATCGAGCACCTGCAGCACCACGCGGCGTTCGAGTTCGCGCGTCGCCGCCTCACCGAGGGATTCCTCTCGCGCCTCGTATGCGATCTTGGCGTCCGAGAGCAGCTCGCGCGTGAGCCCGTCGGCATCGATGCCGCCCTTGCGATCGGCGGCCTCGGCCACGACCTCGTCGATCGTCACTCCCACGGGGTAGAGCGTCTTGAGCTCTGTCCAGAGCGCGTCGAAGTCCCAGCTCTCGTTGTGGCCCTCGCCGGTGTGGTCGCGCACGACGCCGCTGATGGCGTCTTCGATGAAGTGCTGAACCCGGTCGGCGATGTCATCGCCCTGGAGGATGTGTCGTCGATCCGCGTAGATGGCCTCGCGCTGGCGGTTCAGGACGTCGTCGTACTTGAGGACGTTCTTGCGCATCTCGGCATTGCGGGACTCGACCTGCGACTGAGCGCTGCGGATCGCGCGGGAGACGAGCCCCGACTCGATCGGCACATCATCCGGGAAGTTCGTGCGGGCGAGGATCGCCTCGGCGGCGCCCGACTGGAACAGACGCATCAGGTCATCGGTGAGGCTCAGGTAGAAGCGGCTCTCACCGGGATCACCCTGACGTCCGGAACGACCGCGAAGCTGGTTGTCGATGCGGCGCGACTCGTGACGCTCGGTGCCGAGCACGTAGAGACCGCCGGCCTCGATGACCTTCTCGGCCTCCTCCGCGACGACGGCCTTCATCGCCTCGTAGGTCTCATCCCACGCGATCTCGTACTCTTCGGGCGTCTCCACGGGGTCGAGCCCCTTGCCCTTGAGCTCCTGGACCGCGAGGAACTCGGCGTTTCCACCGAGCATGATGTCGGTTCCTCGTCCGGCCATGTTCGTGGCCACCGTGACGGCGCCCAGACGGCCGGCACGAGCGACGATCTCCGCCTCGCGTGCGTGGTTCTTCGCGTTCAGGACCTCGTGCTTGACGCCCTTCTTCGCGAGCAACCGTGACAGGTACTCGCTCTTCTCGACGCTCACGGTTCCGACCAGCACCGGCTGGCCTTCTGCATGCCGCTCTGCGATGTCCTCGACGACCTGCGCGAACTTCGCCGTCTCGTTCTTGTAGACGAGGTCGGACTGGTCCTTGCGGATCATCGGTCGGTTCGTCGGGATCGGGATGACGCCGAGCTTGTACGTGGACATGAACTCGGCAGCCTCGGTCTCGGCCGTACCTGTCATGCCCGCGAGCTTGTCGTAGAGCCGGAAGTAGTTCTGCAGGGTGACCGTCGCGAGGGTCTGGTTCTCGGCCTTGACCGGCACCCCCTCCTTCGCCTCGATCGCCTGGTGGATGCCCTCGTTGTAGCGGCGACCGACCAGGATGCGACCGGTGTGCTCGTCGACGATCATGACCTCGTCGTTCATCACGACGTAGTCGGTGTCCTTCTTGAACAGCGCGAGAGCCTTGATCGAGTTGTTGAGGAACGAGATCAGCGGCGTGTTGGCCGACTCGTAGAGGTTGTCGATGCCGAGGTAGTCCTCGACCTTCTCGATGCCGGGCTCGAGCACGCCGACGGTGCGCTTCTTCTCGTCGACCTCGTAGTCCTCGCCGACCTCGAGGGTGCGGGCGATCTTCGCGAATTCGGCGAACCAGCGGTTGGCCTCGCCTGAAGACGGACCGGAGATGATGAGCGGGGTGCGCGCCTCGTCGATGAGGATCGAGTCGACCTCGTCGACGATCGCGAAGAAGTGCTCGCGCTGCACGAGATCTTCCTTGCGCCAGGCCATGTTGTCGCGCAGGTAGTCGAAGCCGAACTCGTTGTTCGTGCCATAGGTAATGTCGGCGGCATACTGCTCGCGGCGGACCGCGGGGGTCTGGCCGGAGACGATGATGCCGGTGGTCATCCCGAGCGCACGGAACACACGCCCCATCAGCTCTGCCTGGTAGCTCGCGAGGAAGTCGTTGACCGTGATGACGTGCACGCCCTTACCGGCGATGGCGTTCAGGTACGCGGGCAAGGTCGCGACGAGAGTCTTGCCCTCACCGGTCTTCATCTCGGCGATGTTGCCGAGGTGGAGAGCGGCGCCACCCATGATCTGCACGTCGTAGGCGCGCATGCCGAGTGTGCGCTTGGCGGCCTCTCGCACGGCGGCGAATGCCTCCGGCATCAGCTGATCGAGGGTCTCGCCCTTCTCGAAGCGCGCGCGCAGCTCGACGGTCTCGTTGCGCAGTTCGTCATCGGTGAGCTTGGAGATGTCCTCTTCCAGCGCCCCCACTGCCTTGACGACCTGATTCAGGCGGCGGATGACCCGCCCCTCGCCCGCACGCAGCAGCTTCTCAAGAGGATTGGCCACGGATGTCATCTCCCTGTCAGTGGGTAAATCGCCGGCCATCGGTGAACCCGACGCCAGGCATACTTCGCCATGTTACCGGGCTGTGACCTGCACGTCGCCTGCATGGCGATCCCGCGCGTCGGAACCCGGGGTTGCCCGGTAACCATATACTCGGTATCGCATTCCAACGGATGGTCATGGGAGACGAACGATGTCAGTACGCCAGAGTCTGCTCGCCATTCTCGCGCAGGGGCCCTGCTACGGCTACCAGCTCCGCCACGAGTTCGATCGCCGCACCGGCTCGATCTGGCCGCTCAACGTCGGGCAGATCTACAACACCCTCGAGCGGCTCGAGCGCGACGGCCTGGTGTCTCGCGGCGATGCCGACGACCGCGGCCATGTGTACTGGCAGATCACCGATGCGGGACACGTGGAGGTCGGGAACTGGCTCTCCTCCCCCGTCGTGCGTCCACAGGGCACCAGGGATGAACTCGCGATCAAGCTGGCGGTCGCGGCGACTCTTCCCGGCGTCGACGCGGCGGCCGCCATCCATGCGCAGCGATCCGCATCGATGCAGCAGCTGGAGGCACTCCAGCAGGCGCGGCAGGAGCGAGGAGACGCCGACGATCCCCAAGGACTCGCCTGGTCGCTCGTGGCCGACTCCATGATCTTCGCCGCGGAGGCCGAAGTCCGCTGGCTCGACCACACGGCTCAGCGGCTCAGCGGGCATCCGCGCCACGCGATGACTCTCGAGCTCACCGACGAGCGTCCCAAGCGCGGGCGGCCGGCGAAGACCGCGACGGCGATGGCCGACGCGATCCCCGCGCTCTGACCGACGTCGCCGCCGCCCACCGCACGCCGCGGCGGGCGCGAGATGACCGTTCGCCCCGAGCGGATGCTCAGCCACCGCAGGGCCGGGGAAACTAGGATCGGTTCATGGCTGGATTTTGGGGCAGACGCAAACGCGAACAGGAAGAACTCGCCGCACAGGATGCCGATCTGGCTCGCCGTGCTGAGCAAGCTCTGGTCAGCGCCGACGAGCGGATCCGCACGACGTCGGATGAGCTCTCCTTCGCCGAGGCCGAGCTCGGCGAATCGCTCACCTCCGATCTGCGCAAGGCGCTGGCAGCGGTGCGAACCCACCTGCGCGAAGCATTCCAGCTCCACCAGCTGAACCACGACGAGATCCCCGACACCGACGAGGAGCTGCGCACGCGCAACGCGCGCATCCTCCAGCTCTGCGACTGGGCGCAGGACCTTCTCGACGAGAAGACATCCGTCCTCGCCGAGTCCGTCGCCAAGGTGCGCCGCGCGCCCGAGATCATCGCGCAGGTACGCGCCGAGGCTGCAGCCCTCAGCGCCCGCATCCCCCAGACCAACGACGCCGTCGCCCGGCTCTCGGCCCGGTACGCGGATTCCGCCATGCACCAGATCACCGCCAGCGCGGCCGAGGCCGAGCAGCTCATCAGCTTCGCGACCCACAGCGCCGACGTGTCGGAACGCCGTCGCGCCGCGAAGCAGAACGAAGAGGCGAATGTCGCCCTCGAGACGGCTACCGAAGCCACCCGCCGTGCGTCCGCACTGCTCGACGCGGTGGAAGACTTCGAGATCGAAGCCCTGCGCGCCGAGTCCACCCTCGCCGAGGTCGTCGCCGACTCACGGGGAGACCTCATCGCGGCGCGAACCGCGCCGAACACACCTGCCGTCGCGGCGGCCGTCGCCGCACTCCAGAGCGCACTGGCCGCGTTGACACCGTCCGGGCAGCCGAACGATCCGTTCGCGGAGCTCTCCCAGCTCCGCGACGCGAACTCCGGCCTCGACGAGGCCATCGCGAAGGCCCGCCATCGCGCCGAGAACCCGCTCCCGAGCATCGCGCAGGTGCAGCACGCGATCGATGACGCCGACCGTCAGCTGGGCGTCGCTCGCGGCCTCATCTCCGGACACCGCGGCTGGATCGGCGCGGACGCCCGCACCCGCCTCGCCGAAGCGGAGCGGCTACGCGTGGACCTGTCCGACCTGCTGCCCGCCGAGGACACCCGCGAAGCGGCGCTCGTGCAGGCGCGTCGGGTGGCCCATCTCGCTTCCGAGGCGTTGCAGCTCGCGCAGCGCGACATCGACTCGTCCCGTCCGCAGGACCAGGGCTGGGGCGGGGGCGGCGGCTGGAGCGGTGGCGGCGGACGGCGCGGGGGCGGCGGAGGAGACCTCGCCTCCGGCATCCTGGGTGGCCTCGTGATCGGCAGCCTGCTCGACGGCATCTTCGACTGACGCCGAGCCCCAGCGGCATCTGGACCTGCGAACGGCCCGACCCCTTCCGGGATCGGGCCGTTCTGCGAATCGGATCAGGAGGCGAGAGCCTCGGACGGCGGAGCCTGGGTGCTCAACGCGATCACACCGTAGTCCCAGCCCTTGCGCCGATAGACGACGCTCGGGTGATCGGTGCGGACATCGACGAAGAGGAAGAAGTCGTGTCCGACCAGTTCCATCCTGTCGACGGCCTCCTCGACGGTCATCCACTCGGCATCGAAACTCTTCGTGCGGATGACGACGGGCGAGTAATCGTCCTCCTCGGTCTGCTGCACCGGCACGGTGCCCGTCGCGACCGCGTGGAGGACGTCGGCGGATGCTGGCTGCACGTCGATGCCCTCGAGCGCTCCACTCTCCTTCTCGAAGTGGGCGCCACGGGGGTGCTGTCGTCCGTCGACACGCTTTTCCTTGGCCCGGCGCAGCTGCTCGGACATCTTGTCGACGGCGAGGTCGAGGGCCACGAACTTGTCGCCGTCCGTCGCTTCCGCGCGAACGACCGGCCCCTTGCCGATCAGTGTCAGCTCGACGGTCTCATCGGGAACATGACCGTTGCGATACACGCGATGGGTGACTTTCACATCCAGTCGCTGCGCTCGGGACGCGAGCATCTGGATCTTGGCGATCTTCTCTTCGACAACGGTTCGGAAGCGATCGGTGATACCCACTCCGACGCCAACGATGCTTGTTTCCATTGCTGCCTCCTTGTCCCGGTCCTCCCGGCCAAGGGCGGACCGTGGTCGCCTTGTGTCCCCCCACCGTAGTCCGCCCGGCGACGGATGTCACGGGCTCGTTCCCCTGTGTCGCCGGTGCGTTGTCGATGAGGTTCATCCGAATCCGTCACGACGCGGCGTGGCGGCGAGCGCGACCGCCGCTACGACTCGGAAGCCAGCGGATCCGAGAGCTCGTGCTGCTTCGTCCAAGGTCGCGCCCGTCGTGACGACATCGTCCACGAGCACGGCTTCGGCCCCCGCTCCCGGTCGACGTGCTCGCATGACTCCCCGCACATTCGTCTCGCGCGCCCGCACGTCGAGACCGCGCTGGTCGGTGGTACGCCCCACGAGCGAGAGCAGCCGCTGCGGTTCGGACCGCGCGCGACGGATGAGGAGTTCCGGGACACGGTAGCCTCTGCGGCGGAACGCGCTCCTCGTCGTCGGCACGGGGACGATCCACGTGGTCGGGTTCACCACGGGGGCGAGCACCGTCGCGAGAGCTGCGCCGAGTGGACGGGCGAGGAGCGTCTGGCCTTCACCCTTGAGACGACGTATGCACTGCGCGGCCGCACCGTCGAACGGAAGCGCAGCTCTGACGATCATCCCTCGGGGTGTGGTCCCGCTCTGTGGATGGGGCCGGAGCGCTTGCGTGCATCGGGGACACAGGAGGGTGCCCGGCTCATCGCATCCGCCGCACGTCGCCGCGAGCAGGAAGGCGGCGATCTCCGCGCCGATGCCGAGCAGGTGCGATTTCTTCCACATCCGAAGATCCTGCGGCATCGAGTCCGCGAGGCCGGCGGCCGTCCTCCCCTATGCGCCGGATTCCCCCGCGTCGCCCCCCCGTGCAGGGAGAGTCACTCCCCGACCCGGGTGGCGAGCACCGTGACACCGGAGGCGACCTCGCGCCATGCCGACCCGGCATGAGCGAACAGTTCGCCGTTCGCGCCGAGGATCCGCACACCGGCCGCGGTCCGCGCGCCCGCGATCGAGATGGCGTTGCTCGGCGCTGCTTCTGCCGAGCCCGGCCCCCCGACCATCTGAGTGAGCAGACGAGGACTGTTCGGATCGATGAGCACTCCCACGCGATCGGCCCCCAGCCACACCAGCCCCGTGGCCGGCTCGAAGAGCTGGGTCAGTTGCTTGACCTCGCCGAGTTCGATCGGAACGCCCGCGGAGTCGCGCACCACCGCAGCGGCGACGACCCATGTCTGCTTGCCGACGGTCACCACGGCAGCCACCCTGGCACCGTCCGCCGCGATCCTCAGATGGGATATCGCCGACGCGTTCGGCCAGGCCTTCGCGATCTGATGCGCCACGGCGTCGCTTCCCGCTGCCTGCAACGCCGTGGGCGCTGCCGCGGGAACGGACCAGGTGTATCCGTAGGGATCGAGCGAGGGCGTGATGATGCCGGCACGAGCATCGAGCTCGTCGACACTTCCGTCGCCGATCAGGTAGACGTGCCGGTCGGCGAGCTGTGTGGCGGCGTGGCCGTCGTCGGCGGCCACGTCGATCGACACGATGGGCTGCGTGATCGCGGTGATCTCCGAGCTGATGCCGGCGATGGGTGAGATCTCGTCGCCGACGATTCGCCCGAATGCGCCGTTCTGCAGGACGAGGGTGCCGACCGTGGCCGATGATTCGACGACATCCGCCACGCCGGCATCGAGGTTGCGCCCGTCGACCGTGAACCGCACCTCGGTCACCGCCACACCGGCCGCCCGGAGCGTCGCCTGGAGCTGGGTGCGCATGCGGGAGAGCGTGGCCGCGTCGAGACCTGCGGCGGGGCGGGTGAGGGCGACATCCGCGACCTGGCCGACGATGGGCACCGCGTCCTGCGCCAACTGCACGTCGGCGGGGAAGGCGTTCTGCACAGCCGGATCCAACCATTCGCTGGGGGCACCGCCGATCAGCGCCCGCGTCACCGTCGTCGCGGGGCTCTGCCGCCGGGGGAACCAGCGCATGTCAGGCACCAGCCTCGACCAGCCGAGATCGAAGTACTGCAGCGGATACCCCTCGAAGACCTTGGTGAACCGCGTCTCGTCGATCACGACGCCGTCCGGCGCCTGCGTGATGCGCCATTCGCCGTTCTCCATCCGCTGGAGTGTGAATGCCACGTTGGACGAACCGAGTGCCTCGGAGTATCCCCCAGAATCATCGACGCTCGCGAGCAGGTCGAGCGTCACCTGGACCTCCGCCGTATCCGCGTCCTCCACCTCGTCATCCGGGACCGAAGAGGTGACCGTCCTGGTGTCCGTGCCGATGTCGATCGACACTCCGGCCGACGGACTCCAGCTCCGCTGCAGGGCAGGCGCGAGGAAGTCGCGCGCCGTGTCCCAGTTGTCGGTCGTCGTGATGCCGGCTTCGAGGAAGCCCTCGACGATCTCCTCCGGCCCGGCCCCCGTGACCGGACCGGACGCCACGGGGAGGATGTCGACGTCTTGCGGGGACTCCCCGAGCTTGAGGCCGACAGCGACGTCGCCGCTCGTGGGGAGTCCCGCGCACGCGGGAAGCAACAGCACCGCGAGCACGAGTGCAAGGCCCCGCAGACCTCGATTCCCTCTCCGGTGGGTCACGACCATTCCTCCTCGTCGAACAAGCCGTCGGGCGCGTCTGTCAGCGAGATCGGCTGCGTCGCGTCACCGAGTTCCGCGAACGGTTCCTGCGGCTCGATGGGAATCGGGCTCGGGCCGGCCAGGACGCCGTCGTGCCGAGGAATCGTGAGCACGAAGTTCGTTCCCACCCCGAGCTCCGACCAGACGTCGAGCGTACCGCCGTGCAGGGTCGCATCCCCCAGCGCGATCGAGAGCCCGAGCCCCGTGCCCCCGATCGTGCGCTGACGCGAGGGGTCGGCGCGCCAGAAGCGGTCGAAGACCCGCTCCGCGTCGGCCGGCTCCATCCCGAGACCGAAATCGCGCACCCCGGCGGCGACCGCGTGCTGGTTGCTGTCGACGGTCACGACCACGGGCCGTCCCTCGCCGTGCTCGATCGCGTTGCCGATCAGATTGCGCAGGACGCGGCGCACTCGCCGCGGGTCCATGTCGACGGGCGAGTAGCCACCCGGCGCCACGAGCCGCAACTCGGTGCCGTGTCCCTCCGCGAGCGGCCTCATCTGCTCGATGATGTCCTCGGCCAGGTGGGTGAGGCTCGTCGCCTCGAGCTCGAGCTGCACCGAGCCCGCGTCGTAGCGACTGATCTCGAGGAGGTCGGAGAGGAGCGTCTCGAACCGCTGAACCTGGGCGTGCAGCAGCTCGGCCGTGCGCGCCGTGGTGGGGTCGAACTCCTCGCGCTGATCGTTGAGCATGTCGGCCGCGAGGCGGATGGTGGTCAGCGGTGTCCGCAGCTCGTGCGACACATCGGAAACGAATCGCTGCTGCACCATCGAGAGCTCCCCGAGCTCCTTGATCTGCGACTCGATACTGTCGGCCATGGCGTTGAACGAGCGCCCGAGCGTAGCCAGCTCATCCTCCCCGTGCACTTCGAGACGCACTCCGAGATCGCCCGCCGCCAGGCGCGCACTCGTCTCGGCAGCCTGCACGATCGGGGTGGAGACCGCGCGGAGGACTATCCAGGAGATGGCGGCGACGATCGCCACCAGTCCGATCCCCGCGATCCACAGCGTGCGCTGCACGAACACGAGGGTCTGATCGGCATCCCCGAGATCGTAGGCGAAGTAGATCGCGAACGCTCCTGCCTCCGGCACCTGGAGCTGCTGCCCGACGATGATCCCGGGAACCTCTCCCCCGTCAGCGACGGGCAACGCCACCGACTGCCAGGCCTGACGGTCGTCGAACTCGACGACACGCGCCTGGAGCTCCGGACTCAGCAGACTCCGGCTCAAGCCGGCCTCGAAGCCGTTCAGTCGGACACCGTTCGCATTGTCGATCTTGAAACCGGCGAGCTGATCCGTGCTGGACGTGCGGGTGAGATTCGACTGGACGCTGTTCCACAACTCGGTGAGAGCAGCAGCGTCGTCGCCCACCTCGGCCACGTCCAGGATCCCCTGTGCCTGGTCGACCGCCCGCCGGGAGTCTTCGAGCGCGACATCCTTGCGCGAGATGAAGAGATCGTTCTGGATGACGAGGGCCATCGTCACGCAGGTGATGAAGATCGCCAGCGAGGTCGCGAGGAGCGTGATCGAGAGCGTGCGGAAACGCAGCGAGCGTCGCCAGAGGATGCCGAGCATCGTCGGCCACCCTCGCCAGTCGCGCAGGACAGCGACCGTCGTGGTGGTCGCTGTCGTCGCGGCCATCGTGCTCCTAGCCGACGCTCCCGGCGCGATAGCCCACGCCGCGTACCGTCATGACGATCTTCGGGTTGTCCGGGTCGAGTTCGACCTTGGCGCGCAGGCGCTGGACATGGACGTTCACCAGTCGCGTGTCGGCCTTGTAGTGGTAGCCCCATACCTGTTCGAGCAGCATCTCGCGGGAGAACACCTGCTGGGGCTTCGATGCGAGCGCGACGAGAAGCTGGAACTCCAGCGGCGTCAGCGCGATCGGCGCAGTGCCTCGCCGGACCTCGTGCGCGTCGACATCGACCGTGAGATCACCGACACGGAGCTGCTCGCTCGTGGTCTGCGGTGTCGGACGAAGCCGGGTGCGGATGCGCGCGACCAGTTCCTTGGGATTGAAAGGCTTGACCATGTAGTCGTCCGCGCCCACCTCGAGTCCGCGGACGACGTCGGCCGTGTCGCTGCGTGCGGTGAGCATGATGATCGGCACGCCTGATTCGGCACGGATGCGCGTGCAGATCTCGATACCGTCCATGCCGGGGAGCATGAGATCGAGCAGCACGAGGTCAGGTCGCTGCGCTCGCCACTCATCGACGGCGCGCGCACCGTCCGCGCAGAAAACCGGCTCGAAGCCTTCGGTCCGAAGCACGATCCCGATCATCTCGGCGAGCGCGGTGTCGTCGTCGACCACGAGAATACGTGAGGTCATAAGAGTTACCTTATGGCACCGAGTCCCAGCGATCCCAGGTCTGCGCACCGCGTATGGGATATGACACGATGGGAGCGCGCGATGGAGAGGGAGTGCCTGTGACCGGACAGACGTGGACGCCTGCCCCGAAGAAGGGCATCATCCCCCTTCACCCGCTCTCGTTCGGAATGCTTCTAGGAAAGGCCTTCGCGGCGCTGCGACACAACCCGAAGGTGCTGTTCGGCTTCGCCGTCGTCATCCAGCTCGTCGTGGTGGTCGTCACCGCCGTGGTCATGGGCGTCGTGCTCTTCACAACGTTCAGCCGCCTGGAGACCGTCTCCCCCTCTTCTCCGGACTTCGAAGCGGTGATGGCCGGAACCATCGCGGTGAACCTCATCGCCGGTCTCGTCGTGGGCGTCGCCTCGATCGCGTTCACGGCGATGATGCAGGGCGTCGTCGCCGCGGAGATCGGATACGCCGCGATCGGCGTCAAGGCGACGCTGCGGATGCTGTGGCGCCGGATGGCCCCGGCATTCTGGCGACTCGCCGGCTTCGCCTCGCTGTCGGTGGTGGCCGTGTTCGGCATCTTCATCATCGCCGCCGTCATCATCGCGGGCTTCATCGCCGGGGGCATGGGCGGCAGCGTCGAGATGGTCGGCGTCGTCGTGCTCGTGGTGATCGTCATCGTGCTCGCCTGTATCCCCTTGGCGGTGTGGCTCACGACGAAGCTGCTGCTCGTGCCATCCATCCTGGTGCTCGAGCGTGCGCGTTTCCGCGATGCCTTCGTGCGCTCCTGGCGGCTCACCCGCGGACGATTCTGGGTCGCGTTCGGAGTGACATTCCTCATCAGCGCCATCATGGGCATCGCGGCGCAGGTCGTCAGCGTCCCCGCCACGTTGCTCGGCTCCCTCCTCGGCTCCGTGGTCGCGCCCACGGGAGCCGAGGACCCCAGCGCTGTCGTCGCCTTCGTCGTGACCCTCATCGCCCCACAGATCCTGCTCCTCGTCATCCAGGCGATCACCCTGGTAGTGCAGAGCACCGGCTCAGCGCTCGTCTACCTCGACTGCCGGATGCGCTACGAGGGGCTGGACCAGACGCTCATCGCGTACGTGGAGCGCCGCGACCTCGGCTGGACCGATGAACAGCAGGACGACCCGTTCCGCGTCGACCCCTCGCGTGCCGTCTCCTCTGCACCGCCGCCCCGTCAGGTACCAGAGCACGTCATGATGTCACAGGGGTACGGGTACCCGCCTCACGGTGCACAGTACCCGGCACAGGGCTATCCGGCACAGGGCTATCCGGTACAGGGCTATCCAGCACAGTCCCCCGCGCAGCCGCAGGCCGGAGCGCCTGTCCCCCCGCCTTCCGCCGCCTTCCCCCCGCCGCCTCCCGCGCCGACCGCGGGTTCCGCCGGATCCCCGACGCCGAGCAACCCCGGCGCCGGAGCCGCTCCCGATGACGCGGGCTGGACCGCGCCCGGCACCGACGGCTCCGCATGATCCGACGGTTCGACGATCTCTTCGTCCCCGATGGGGACGAAGCTCGGCGCTGGGCGGAGGAAGAGCTTTCCAACCCACGCTACGCCGATGCGAAGCCCACGTGGTTCGACCTCCTGGCGCGTGACATCGGCCGTTTCCTGGCCGACCTGTTCAGCTCGGGCAACGGTGCAGGCATCGGGCCGTCCGCGCTCATCATCGTCACCGTCATCATCGCGGCCGCGCTGATCGCCGCGCTCATCATCTGGGGCCGTCCGCGCAGCTCCCGCGCGGTCAAGCGGGTCACGGGCGACCTCCTCGGAGCGGCCGACGATCGCAGTGCCGCGCAGTTGAGATCCGACTCCGACCGGGCCGCTCGCGAACGCGACTGGGACTCGGCGACGGTCCTCCGCTACCGGGCCATCGCGCGCAGCCTGCGGGAGCGCGATCTGATCGATCCGGCACCCGGCGCAACGGCCCAGTCGATCGCCCGCGAGGCGAGCACGGTGTTCGCCGACGAGGCGGGCGCGATGCGGCGCGCTGCCGTCTCCTTCGACGACGTCCGCTACCTCGGGCACTCTGCGACCCCGGAGACGTATCGGGAACTCGTCGACACCGACGACCGGATCCGCGCACGTCGCCCCGAGGGAGTGCCGGCGTGACCGTGATCGATCACGAGCCCGCCGCCTCGTCCGCGGCCGCCCCCTCCACGGCCGAGCGCCGCCCGAGCCGAGCGAAGACGATCATCGGCTGGACGATCGTCGCCGCCCTCGTCCTGCTCGTCGCCGTGGTCGGGCTTCGTGTCGCGGTGACCGCGCCCGGCGCGCGCGGAGCGCTCGATCCCGAGGCGCGCGACGATGCCGGTGCCCTCGCGCTCGCGGACATCCTGCGTGATCAGGGTGTGGAGGTCGACATCCGTCGCTCGCGTGCCGAGGCGCGCGCCGCGATCGACGAGAACACGACACTCGTGATGGCAAACCCCTACACACTCACCGACGAAGCCCTGGAGACGCTCACCGAACCTGCGACGCGCGTCGTGTTCCTCTCCACGAGCACACACCTGCTGAACGAGATCGGCATCGGCCAGAACGCCGCGGGAACGCTGTCGGCTGCGGCTCCGGACTGCGACGTCGCCGAGTTCGCAAAGGTCGGGACGATCCGCGCCGACCGCCTGTTCACTCCCGCAGACGGTGTGCAGGCCTGTTTCGGGGACGCCGAGGGTGCGGCCGTGCTCGTCGACCGCCGCACCGACCCCCAACGGGTGGTCGTGGAGGGCACGAGACTCTTCAGCAATGCCTATCTCACCGAGAACGGCAACGCCGCCCTCGGCCTCGCCCTGCTCGGTCAGACCGACCGCGTCGTCTGGTACGTCCCGAGCTTCGCAGACTCCGACATCGAAGCCGAGCCGATCGACACGCTCGGCAGCCTCACACCCCCCTGGCTCACGCCTGCGATCCTGCTCCTGATCGCTGCGGGGATCGCTGCGGCCATCTGGCGCGGTCAGCGGTTCGGCCCCCTCGTCGCCGAGACCCTGCCGGTCACCGTGCGCGCGTCGGAGACCATGCACGGACGCGCGCGTCTCACAGCACGCGCCGCGGATGCGCCGCACGCTGCACAGGCACTCCGCGAAGGGACGCAGCGACGACTCGCCCGCCGACTCGGACTCGCCGTCCATGCCGGAGCCGATGAGGTCGCGGATGCGGCCTCCGACCGGCTGCGGATCCCGCGCGGCACGCTCCAGGCGCTGCTGGCTGGCCCCCTCCCCGAAAAGGACGCCGAGCTGGTCGACCTCGCCAGACGCCTCGACCAGCTCGAGACGGCCGTGGACGACAGCACCCGCACCGCTCGATCAGAACCGACCACCCATCCCCGGGAAGCAGAGGGAAACACGTGACCGTTGAGAACCATCCCACCGACGACGCCGCGCTGCGTCAGGCCATGCACCGCGTGCGCACCGAGGTCGACAAGGCGGTCGTTGGTCAGGCCGGCACCGTCACCGGACTGCTCGTGTCGCTCCTCGCGCGCGGCCACGTGCTCCTCGAGGGCGTCCCCGGTGTCGCCAAGACCCTGGTCGTCCGCTCGTTCGCCCGGGCCCTCGGCCTCGACACCAAGCGCGTCCAGTTCACTCCCGACCTGATGCCCGGCGATGTCACCGGCTCGCTCGTGTACGACGCGCGCACCGGCGAGTTCGACTTCCGCGCCGGCCCAGTGTTCACGAACATCCTGCTCGCGGACGAGATCAACCGCACGCCGCCGAAGACCCAGGCCGCGCTCCTGGAAGCCATGGAGGAGCGCCAGGTGTCGGCCGATGGTGTCAGCCGTCCGCTGCCCGACCCGTTCCTGGTGGCCGCGACGCAGAATCCCATCGAGCACGAGGGCACGTACTCCCTGCCCGAGGCGCAGCTGGATCGGTTCCTGATGAAGCTCGTCGTGGGCATGCCGGAGCGCGACGCGGAAGTCTCGGTGCTGCGTCGACACGCCGAGGGGTTCTCACCCCGAGAGCTGACCGGTGTGGAGGCGGTCGTCACCGCCGACGAGATCCGCGCAGCACAGCAGGCGGCCGCAGCCGTCGAGGTCACCGACGACGTGCTCGGGTATGTCGTCGACCTCGCTCGCGCGACTCGCCAATCCCCTTCCGTCGAACTCGGCGCCAGCCCACGCGCCTCGACCGGGCTGCTCGCTGCGGCGAAGGCCTGGGCCTGGCTCAACGCCTCCTCTGCGGTCACCCCCGACCACGTGCAGACCATGCTGGTGCCGGTGTGGCGCCATCGCCTCCAGCTCCGGCCGGACGCGCAGATGGAAGGCGTGTCCGCCGACGCGGTACTCACCTCCGTCGTGCAGCAGACCAGGGTGCCGATCTAGGTGTTCGTCACCGGCCGCCTCGCTATCGCCCTCGCCGTCGGCATCATCCCGCTCGTCATCGCCGGACTCGCGGGTTATCCGGCGTACGCGGTTCTCGGCGTTTGGATCGGCCTGTGTCTCCTGCTCGTCGCCCTCGACGTCGCACTCGCCGCCAGCCCGCGGGCGGTCACGGTGAGCCGCAGAGTCCCCAAACGTGTCCGCATCGGAGAGCCGGTCCCGGTGAGCGTGGCCGTGCACAACCACGGCACGAAGGTGCTGAACGCGTTGCTTCGTGATGCGTGGCAGCCCACAGCGGGGGCGCCCGTCGAGCGCCAGCATCTGTCAGTCCCTCCGGGCGAGCGCGGCCGTGTCGCGATCCCGCTGCTTCCCCGCCGACGCGGGGAACTGGTCAGCGAGTTCGTGATGATCCGCTCGCGCGGTCCGCTCGGTATCGCAGGTCGGCAGGCGCGGCATTCCGTTCGCGGGGCGATCCGCGTCCTCCCCGCGTTCTCCTCGCGCAAGCATCTCCCTTCCCGCCTGGCTCGGCTGCGCGAACTGGACGGCAACACCAGCATCCAGGTGCGCGGCCAGGGCACCGAGTTCGACTCGTTGCGCGAGTATGTGCGCGGCGACGACGTGCGCTCGATCGACTGGCGGGCGACGGCTCGCGCAGGAACGACCATGCTGCGCACGTGGCGACCGGAGCGCGACCGCCATGTCGTCATCATCATCGATACCGGGCGCACCGCAGCGGCTCGCGTCGGAGACGGCACCCGGGTGGATGCTTCCCTCGAAGCGGCCCTGCTGCTGGCAGCGCTCGCCTCCCGGGCCGGCGATCATGTGCACCTGCTCATGTACGACAGGGTCGTACGCGGCCGGGTGACGGGGGTCGACGGGGCCGCCCTCCTGCCGGCGCTGACCGACGCCATGGCCCCCGTGCACGCACGGCTCGTCGACACCGACTGGCACGGTGCATTCGCCGCGGTGCGCACTCTCACCACGCGCCCCTCGCTGATCGTGGCCCTCACGGCGCAGGATGCCGCCGAATCGGCTCGTGGATTCCTCGGAGCCTTCCCGAACGCGTCTCGTGCGACGACCGTGCTCGTCGGATCCGTGACCGACGACGGGATCTCCGCGCTCGCGCGCCGTCGCGACTCCCGGGAAGAGGTGTATCTCGCAGCGGCCGCTGAACGGACTCTGCGCGATGCGGAGAACGTCGCCGATGCGATCCGCAGGGTCGGCGGGGAGGCGATCGCCGCCGACCCGGAAGAGCTCCCCCCGAGGATCGCCGACCGGTACCTCGAGCTGAAGGCCGCCGGTCGCCTCTGACGCCGCTCCGAGCGTCTCGGCGAATCAGCTCCGACCGCCGCCGTGCGTCAGCCGACGACCAGTCGCGGTGTGCCCGCTTCGTACTCGACGAGATCGCCGGTCTCGCCCTGTCGATGCGCCCGCCCGCCGATCACCAGCATGTAGATGAGGAACACCGCGAGCGCGGCGGCGCCGATTCCGATCTTCACCGGCCACGGCAGCGCCCAGCCCGTCACGAATCCCTCGACGAGCCCGGCGAGGAAGAGAGCGAAGACCAGGCCCATCGCGACGGTCGCCAGCGCACGCCCCTGCTCGGCGAGCGCTTCCCCTCTCGTGCGACGCCCCGGCGCGACCCAGGCCCAGAAGACGTGCAGACCGGCGGCGGCCGCCACGAAGATGCAGGTCATCTCGAGCATCCCGTGCGGAAGGATGTACAGGACCATGAGGTCGGCCTTGTCGTGGACCGCCATCACCGCGCCCGTGGTGCCGAGTCCCATCGCATTCTGCACGAGCATGTACACCGGCCAGATCCCCGTGACGCCGAACAGCACGCACTGCATCGCGATCCACGCGTTGTTCGTCCACACCATGCCCATGAACACGGCGGCCGGGTTCTCCGTGTAGTACCCGGTGAAGCTCTCGTTCGCGTACTGGTCCAGTGCCGCCGGCGGGCCCAGCGTGGCGACGAGAGCCGGGTCGCTCGCGATCCACGCTGCGGTGCCCACGGCGACCGCGATGAAGGAGATCGCGATGACCAGGGTCGTCCAGCGCAAGCGGTACAGCGCGGCGGGCAGCTGCAGCCGGAAGAACCGGCCCGTCTGAGTGAGGATGCTGTCGGACGCGCCGGTGAGACGCAGCCTCGCACGAACCAGGATGGTCGACAGATACGCACCCTGCGGGGAGTCGCCGACCGACGTCTTCAGCTCGGCGAGATCGGCGGAGGCCGCGCGATATCGCACGATGAGCTCGTCCACCCCGTCACCGTCGAGCCGGGCGCGACTGAGTTCGTCCAACCGCTCCCACTCGGCGCGGCGTGCATCTGTCAGCGCATCGGCATCCACCTGATTTACTGTACTCATGTCCGTCCCGATCGACGTCTCCGACGAGGTGCTGTCCGGCGAAGCCGTCGCGATCGATGTGCAGCCCGTCGGCTTCCTGCTGCGTGCGCTCGGCGCCATCATCGACATGCTCCTCGGATACGCCGTGTTCATCCTGTGGATCTTCCTGCGCATCTGGCTGCTGGATGCCGGCGTGCTCGACGAGACCACCGACCGGATCGCCGTCGTCTCGGCGTTCGTCGTGAGCTTCGTGGTCCTGCCGATCACGATGGAGGTCGCACTGAAGGGGCGCAGCCTCGGCAAGCTCGCGGTCGGAGGACGAATCGTACGCGTGGACGGCGGAGCGGCCGGGTTCCGTCACGCTTTCATCCGCGCCCTCCTCGGTGTGCTCGAGATCTACATGACCTTCGGCGGCATCGCCGTGCTCACCGGCGCTTTCAACGCACGGTCGCAGCGTCTGGGTGACCTCGTCGCCGGAACCTACAGCCAGCGCGTGCGCACCCCGGCACTCGTCTCGCACGTCCCCGTCCTTCCCCCGCCGTTGGCCGGCTGGGCGCAGATCGCCGACGTCGCGCGTCTGCCCGACCGGCTCGCACGCCGGATCTCGCAGTTCCTGCAGAGCGCCCCCCGGATGATCCCGGCGGCCCGGGCGCGCGTCGCTCAGGATCTGCTCGCCGAGGCGAGCCCGTTCGTGTCCCCTCTGCCCTCGGCCCCGCCGGAGCAGGTGCTGATCGGCATCACCGTTCTGCGCCGCGAACGCGAGCGCAGAGCGCTCCAGAACTCCGACGGCCGTGCCGAGCGGCTCACCGGCCGGCGCATCGGCGTCTGAGCACTCCCCCGGTGCTGCTCAGTAGCGGTAGTGCTCGAGCTTGTACGGCCCGTCCACCGGCACCCCGATGTACGCCGCCTGCTCGTCGCTGAGAGTGGTGAGCTGCACACCGAGCGCGTCGAGATGCAGGCGGGCGACCTTCTCGTCGAGCGCCTTGGGCAGCACGTAGACGCCGGTCGGGTAGGCCTTGATGTTCGTGTACAGCTCCAGTTGCGCGAGCACCTGGTTGGTGAACGACGCGCTCATCACGAACGACGGGTGCCCCGTGGCGTTGCCGAGGTTCATCAGGCGCCCCTCGCTGAGCACCAGGACGCTGCGTCCGCTCGGCAGGCGCCACTCGTGCACCTGCGGCTTGATCTCGATCTTCTCCGCGCCCTCGAGCGCTTCGAGACCTGCCATATCGATCTCGTTGTCGAAGTGGCCCACGTTCGCGACGATCGCGAGGTGCTTCAGGGCCTGCAGATGCGCGGTCGTGACCACGTCGCGGTTACCCGTGCCGGTCACCAGGATGTCGACCTCGCCCGCGACATCGAGCAGACGGGCGACCTGGAAGCCGTCCATGGCGGCCTGCAGCGCACAGATCGGATCGACCTCGCTCACGATCACGCGGGCGCCCTGTCCCCGCAGAGCCTCCGCTGCGCCCTTGCCGACGTCGCCATAACCGCAGACGAAGGCGACCTTGCCCCCCATGAGCACGTCCGTGGCACGGTTGAGCCCGTCGGGAAGCGAATGGCGGATGCCGTACTTGTTGTCGAACTTGCTCTTGGTGACCGAGTCGTTCACGTTGATGGCGGGAAAGAGGAGCTCTCCCGCGGCCGCGAGCTCGTACAGGCGATGCACGCCGGTCGTCGTCTCCTCTGTGACGCCGATGAGGCCTGCGGCGAGCCTGGTCCAGCGGTCGGGTGCGGCCGAGAGCGACGCACGCAGCAGGTCGAGGATGATCGAGTACTCGTGCGAGTCGGCGTCGGTCGCTGCAGGCACGACGCCGGTCTTCTCGAACTCGACGCCCTTGTGCACGAGCAGCGTCGCGTCGCCGCCGTCGTCCAGGATCAGGTTGGGGCCGTCGAAGCCCGTCGACGACCAGTCGAAGATCCGATCGGTGCAGGCCCAGTACTCGTCGAGCGTCTCGCCTTTCCAGGCGAAGACCGGAACGCCGGCCGGGGCCTGCACCGATCCGCCGGGGCCGACCACGACCGCGGCTGCGGCCTCGTCCTGCGTGGAGAAGATGTTGCAGCTCGCCCACCGCACCTGGGCGCCGAGCGCCACGAGCGTCTCGATGAGGACGGCGGTCTGCACGGTCATGTGCAGCGAGCCCGCGATCCGAGCGCCCTTCAGCGGCTGCGCCGCGCCGAACTCCTCACGGAGCGCCATGAGCCCCGGCATCTCGTTCTCGGCGAGACGCAGCTGATGACGGCCGGCTTCGGCAAGGGACAGGTCGGCGACGCGGTACTCGAGCTCGGTCATGCGCTCATTCTTCCATCACGACGAGGCCGGCTTCACGCATGTGTCAGAAGCGGATCGCGTCGATGACCTTCACCCGCAGAGCGACCAGCGCGGGGATGAAGCCCGACACCGCGCCGACGATCACCGAGGCGAGGAGTCCGATGAGCGCCGCACGCATCGGGAAGGGCGGAATGTCCTGGATCCCGTAGAACAACGAGGTGATGACCCACTCCGAGCGCAGCACCGCGACGACGATCGCGATCCCGATCACTCCGGCCACGGTCGTCGCGACCAGGCTTTCCAAGAAGACCGCGAAGAAGACACGTCCTGAGCTCGCTCCGAAAGCACGCCGGACGCCGATCTCACGCACCCGCTGACGCATGGCCACGAGCTGGATGTTGATCAGGCTGAGCGCGCCGAGTGCGAGGATCAGCGCGGCGATGCCCCCGGTGATCATCTCGAACGTCGCCTGGGCGTCCAGTGCTCCGGGTTGCGCCGCCCAGTCGGACCTGTTCACCGTGACCGTCTGGCCCTCCGGCAGCCCTGCCCGGAGATCCATCGCGAGCACCGGCGCGATCTCGTCGACCTGTCCCGTCCCCATCCAGATCTCGTACTGCGTCCAAGCATCGGCGGGCAGCGCATCCACGCGGGCGCGGTAGGCCTCGTAGAGCAGATCGACACGGAGCTCCTCATCACCGAAGCCCTGGCGGGGCGTGATGCCGATCACCTGGTAGGTGCCACCGGCCGGGCCGCTGAGCGTGAGGGTCGGATGCTGAGACAGCGGCACGCGTCCCAGGCGATCCCAGAGCGGCTCCGTGATCACGACAGGGGGCGCCATCGCCTCGATGTCCGAGTCGAGGAACCAGCGCCCCTCCACAAGCCGCTCCCGATGGATCTGCGAGAACGCGGGATCCATGACACGCGCGGGAACCTGCGCTATGCCGTCGGGGAGCTGCACGCCGAGGATGAGCCCCTGCGAGATGCGGGCGGTGTGACTGAACCCGAAACGCTCGGAGACACGACTGAAACGCGCATCGAACTCGTCGGCGTCGACGGGGACGCCGTCATCGCTGCTGACGGCGACGACGACGGTCGCTGCACGCCCACCCCAGCGGTCGGACTGCTCCGCCTGGAACTGACGCTGATATTCGGAGAACGCGACGACGGCGGTGAGAGCCCCCACCGACACCGCGATGCCGATCAGGCTCAGCAGCACGCGCAGCTTGTGCACGCGGATCTCCGCCCATGCATCGGAGAGCGCGCCGAGGAAGCCGGTCATCCGATGACCTCCGGAGGCGCAGACGGTACAGAGGCCGCCAGGGTCGAGGCCTCGAAAGCACGGCTGAGGTCCGCGGTCTCCAGGCGTCCGGCGTCGAGCCGGTAGTGTCGACGCGCGCGGGCGGCGACGTGGAGGTCGTGGGTGATGGTGACCAGCGCGGCGTCCGTCTCGGTCGCGACCTCGTCGAGGAGCGACATCACCGATGCGCCGGTATCGATGTCGAGCGCGCCCGTCGGCTCGTCCGCGAGGATCAGCACGGGTCGGCGCACAAGGGCCCGCGCGATGGCGACCCGCTGCTGCTCGCCGCCGGAGAGCTTGTCCGCGATCTGCTCCACACGATGCCCGAGACCGACCCGCTCGAGCATGTCAGCCGCGATCTGCCGACGGTTCCAGAACATCCGGCCCTTGGCATGGCCGAGCGGCATCATGACGTTGTCGATCGCCGTGCGACCGGGGAGCAGGTTGAACTGCTGGAAGACGAAGCCGACGTTGTCCCCGCGCAGACGGTCGAGTCGGCCCGAGCGCATCCGCCCCACCTCCCGCCCCTCGAAGGCGACGGAACCGGACGTGGGGGCATCCAGCATTCCCAGGATGTTGAGAAGCGTCGACTTCCCCGACCCCGACCGCCCCACGATGGAGACGTGGTCTCCGGCACCCACCTCGAGGGTGATCCCGCGGAGGATCTCCAGACGCGAGTCGTCGGCAAGGAGGACGCTCTTGGAGACGTCGTCGAGCGCGACGAGACTCACCAGCTCATCCCGCTGTCGCACTGCTCCACTCCCGGGGAGACCTCGTAGCAGAACTCCTCGACCGGGGCCACGAAGCCGGGCACGAACTGGCGGACGCTGTCGCCTTCCGCCAAGCCCTCTGTCACTTCGACCATGACGCCGTCATTGACGCCGAGGGTCACGGCCCGCTCCTCGGGCTCGGAGCCGTCGCCGGCGTCGACCCAGACCTTGCCGGACCCTGCGCCGCCCTGGACGGCGGTGACCGGAATCACGAGCGCATCGTCGACCTGGCCCAGGGCGAGATCCATCGTCGCGGGGAGCCCGGCGAAGACCGTCTGATCGACGGGGATGGCACAGCGAACGTTCGCCGTGCCCTCGGCCGTCACCTGCACCCCGACCCCGGTGCAGGCGAACGGTGCGGGGCCTCCCGTGATGGCGACCGTCGCCTCCGTCGGCGCGTTGACGAGGCGATACAGCTGCACGGGGTCGACGGTGGCGAGCAGGTGGTACCTCGCCGGCGTGAGCGTGTACGTCTCGATGCCGACCGTGGCGGCCTGGCCCTTGACCACGGCGAACTCCGACACGTCGCCCGCCTCGGGCGCGAGCACGTCGATGTCCTTGCGCGGCTCCTCCTGGCGCACGGTGTAGAGCTTCTGTCCGGCGGCCACCGTCGCTCCCTCCCCCACGTGCACCGCGAGCACTGTGCCGTTGAGTTCACCGCGCACGGTGTAGGCGTCGTCGCGCGCCACGTTCCCGCTGAGACTCAGCGCGTTCACCACCGAACCGCGCTCCACCACCACGACGGGGTCCGTGATCCCGGCTTCCGGGCTGACCACGCTCTCGGCGCGGTCCGGGAAGAAGGCGATCTTGACGAGCGCGGCGGCGCACGCTCCGAAGACCAGAACGAGAAGCAGGGGGAAGATCCAGCGACGCCAGACGATCACGAGTGCCTTTCCGGCCGCGCCGCCCTGGCACGCCTGCGGTCAGCGTATCCAGACTTCGGATCCGCCCCGACGGGTACTGCCGCGTGTCGACACAACGATGTCGGCGTGGAGGTCAGGCGCGGAGGGCCTCGTGACGTACGACGAGCCAGCCCGCGGGGACCGACATCCGATCCGCGTGCGGTGAGCACAGGTCATGGGCTTGGGGATCGTTCGCGGCGCCGAGCGGGCCGAGGGCCGCCATCTGGTCGCCGTAGTCGTAGGTGAGGGTGGCCACGGCCTCTCGCGCGCAGCCGACCTTCGAGCACAGTCGTCCGTCCATCTCCGTCAGCGTACGGCGCAGCCCGCCGCGACGGCGGATGCCGCGCCGAGCCGGCCGGGCACCGCCTAGACTTTCGTCATGCCCCGTCGCCGCGCCACTCACACCTCCGCAGCCCCTCGGCGCGGTGCGCGGCACGGACGGCACGGGCGTCTCGGACGCAGCGAGGTCGTGCGGCCGCCGCTGGCTCCGCTCGACGGCCGCATCGACCGATTCGACCTCACCGTCGGCACCGCCGTCGAGTTCCTCCGCGGCACGTGGCCGGAGCTGCAGGACGTCCGGTTCGAGATCGGAGCGATCCCGGGGTTCGACGCGACGGAAGAGGTGCCGCGCTGGTACCTCGACCGGAAGAACCGGCGTATCGTGCTGTTCCGCCTTCCCATCGAGCGGCTCCTGCCCCCCGGGCACGACGACGCCGCACACCGACGCATGGCGATCGAGAGCGCCGTGTTCCGGGCTGCGGCGGAGTATGTCGGTCGCGAGCCCTGGGATCTCGGCCACGACCACTGACCCTCGGGTCGCCGAGAACCCCGTCCCCGGTCAGGGATAGACCGTGACCGGCTTCTCTCCCCCGGCGCTCGGCTGGACGGGCAGTACTGCGAGCGCGCCGGGGGCGGCGAGGCTCACTGCCGCATGCACCGGAGCGGTCGTCTGCATCCGATAGGTCATCCGGTCCGCGACCTCGATGCCGCCGGTCTCCCCCGCCGGAACGACGATCTCCTGGGACTGGCCGCCGCCCAGGGGCTCGAGCGTGACCGTCGCCTCCCGGTCCGAGGTGTTCGCCACCTGCAGTCGGGCGTCGGGGCCGGCGGGGACAGCGAACACCACATCCACATCGATCTCGGGCGCGGGCATCACCCAGGCGAAATCCGAGTCCAGACCGAATCCGTCCTGTTGTCTGACCCCGGCGATGAGCGGCACGTCGGATTCGATCTCGACCGTGTACTGACCGGGCTCGAGCCCGGAGAGCGACACTTGAGAGGGCAGATCGGCATCCACCGGAACGGTGAACTCATCAGCGGGGCCCGTCGCACCCTGCGCCTGGACCTTCACCTGGACGCGTGCGTCGACACCGGGCGAGAGAACTCGCAGGACCGCCATCTCCGCATCGTCGCCGCTGGCCGCGAACGCCTGCACACCCGTGAACACGAGCTTCTGCTGCGGGCCCGCGACCGAGTCCTGGAGATCGATGCCCGCCGGATCGAGGACGCGTACGAGCGACGACTGGAGAGCGGCCCGCACGGGGGCACCCACCGCGCTCACCTTCACCACGGGCACGTCATTGCCGGTGGCGAACGAGGTGAGGGGCAGCGCTGTCTGCGACCGGGCCGGGACGATGACGGTACGCGTGCTCCGAGCGGGGCCGTAGACCGAGAGAGTAACGGTGGAGGGGACCTCGGCCGCGTTCGTGAGCGTCACGATGTCTTCGGTGCCGGTGTCGATGCTCCCCCCGACCAGCCACGACTCCAACCGCGGCACCCCGCAGGGCAGAGCGGCGTATCCCGCGAGGTCGTCGGCAGCGATCGTGAACGACTCGGATCCGGCGATGAGCGGTGCCGTGCGCCCGTCGACAGGGCCGGTGAGCACCTGCGGATCGCCGGCATCCGGGGTGTCGGTCACCGCGAGGCCCTCCGATGCGGGATCCCCGCCGGTGCCACCCGTCGTGAGACTCGGCGAAGACGCGGAGAGCATATCCAGCGGAGCTGAAGAGTCGCGCCCGAGAGCCCGGAGATCGCCGTTGCAGACGAGGGTGCTGTCGCCCGGAGCGGGAGTGACCACGACCTGAGCGGGCTCGTGCGCGACGACCGGCCACGGGGCGTGCACGGCGGCCGCGACGCCGACCACGCAGGCAGCGACGACGGCGACCCCCGTGATGACACGAGCGCCGGTCGCGACGACTCGGAATGCGCGGTTCCCGTTGCTCATCGGTCCTCCTCGGTCGACGTCGGGTGCTGTTCGTCGTCGCCCGTCGACGTATCGCCGTTCAGTCTGGATGCGTCATCGATCACAGGCTCGGCGATAGGTGCCAGCGCCTCGTCGTTCAGGGCGGGCTCGTCCTGGGGATCCTCGATCGTGCCGACCGGCACGTCCTCGAGGAGCTCCCTGTCCTCCGCATGCCGGGGAAGGACGATCGGCTCGTCGGGCACTCGACCGACGATACGGGACTGGGCACGAGCCGCGCGCCGCGATGCCCGGGTCGGGATCGACAGCAGCAGGGCGGCGAAGACCGCCAGCAGCTGGAGAGTGATCACGAGTCGTGCAGTGCCCTGCTGGGCGGATGTCAGGGACGGCTGCGCGGCGGCTTCGGCCTCCAGCCTCCAGAGCACACCACGGTCGGTGGTCCCCGCATGCACGAGACCGGCGCGCTCATCGATGGAGGCGACCGCCACGGTGCGAAGGGTCCTCGCCTTGTCCCCCTCGCCGGGAACCCGGGCGACCAGTACGTAACTGATGCCCTTCGCCGCCAGCTCTCCCGGGGCGTCGAACTCGCGGGCAGAGAGGAGATCCACAGCCAGACTCGAGATGTCGGACCCCTGCGGCTCGACGGCGGTGGAGATCATGGTCGACTGCGAACCCAGGGTCTCGCTGGCTCCCCAGGCCACCTCTGCGGCGAGTCCACCGTCGTTCTGGGGGGTGAGCACGAGTGTCGCGACCGGCCTATCGCCGGCGGCCTGCGCCGCGACGTACGCCGGCAGCGTCGAATCGGGCCCGTTCGTGAGCGCCGAACGTTCCATGTGCAACGCGCTGAGCGCGGGAACCGCGCAGACCGCCAGCGCCGCCGCCGCGACGACGGCTGCGGCGAACCGCAGCCGAGGAAGGGTGAGGGCGGTGTCCAGGGTGACGAGGGCGGCGCCGACGACGCCGATCCACGCCAGACTCAGACCCGCACCCGGCCAGACCGCGACCGGGGCGCCCTGTGCGAAGCTCACGGTGATGCCGACCGCGAGGAAAGCCGTCGCGAGACCCGAGAGCGCGACGACGAGCAGCGTGATACCCGCCCGCCACCGCGGCGCCACTGCCGCGCCGAGCGCGAGCACGGCGATGGGGGCGCACAGCAACGGTGCCCACACCGCGACGGCCTCGGGGACGACATCCATCCATCCGGCCAGTCCCGACGTCGGGAAACCGCCCGCGAGGGCGATGCGCCCAGTGGCATCCGCTGCGGCCTGAGGGCCGGCCCAGATGAGACCCGGGTCGCCCAGGAGCCCCAACGGGGTGCCGTGGGCGAGCTGCCAGATCACGAGCGGAGCGAAGAGCGCGATGGTCGGCACCGGGAGCCAGAGCAGCCGCCCCGCGCCCCGGAACTGCGCGGTTCCCAACACGATGCCCAGCGCGATGATCCACAGCAGGGCGAGAGCGGGTGCCAGTGACGGGGCACAGGCGATGACGGCGACGAGAAGCAGAGAGGCGCTTCCGGCCGCTCCCCAGGACCTGTGCGCGACCACGGCGCTGTGGAAGAGCCACGGAAGCAGGAGGTGCACCAGCACCGCGGTCGGGCGCCCGTCGACGAGAGCGGTGAGGAAGGTCGGAGCGAGCGCCCATGCTACTCCCGCGAAGATCCGGAGGCCTTCGCGGTCGGTCACGCGCGTGGCGGCGAACCACCCGCCGAGGACGGCGAGCGGGAGGGCGAGGATCCACAGCAGCACCATGGCGAACGACGGACCGGCAGGCCAGAGGGAACCCAGCACCGCCACCACGGCGGCGAAGGGGTCAGCAGGACCGACGAGGCCGAGGGCGACATCGCGCACCCCCCACGCCGCGTCACTCCAGAGCCCGGCGACCGTCTGGCGAAGAGGCAGCAGTGCCCCTCCGCCCAGCGTCGGCCACGCCAGCAGACTGGTGAACGACGCGATGCTGACGACCAACGCCGCGAGCACGGCCCAGGCTCCGCCTCCGGAGAAGAATCGCAGCTCGCTGACCGCGCCTCCTTCGCTGCCGTGGCCGTCGTCCAGACGCCGTCGCATCTCGGACGACGTCACCCGCAGGGGCGTGATGCTGGCCCAGCTGGAAGTCCGGAACGCCCGGATCCCGGCGCGAGAGCGTGCGATCGCGCCGAACCGGAACATCGCGGTGAGGGCTGCACCCCATTCGGGGAGGACGGCCTCCGGCCGCTTTCCGACGAGGTCGGTGACGGAGCGCCACACCGCGAGCGGAAGCAGACTGAGCCAGTGCAGCGGCACGGCGAGCGCGGGAGCGTAGGCGAGGCGCCGGTGGAGCTGAGCCAGACGGGTGACGAAGGCGCGGCGCGATCGGCCGGACGGCAGCGCCGCGGGACCACCAGGCGAGACGGAGACGCGCGCGCTGGGCGCGAGCACGACACGGCCGCCGCCGAGACGCGCGCGGACACCGAGGTCAAGGCCCTCGTCGGCTCCGGCGAGAGCGGGATCCGGCCGCAGGGCGTCGCGGACCTCGCCGCGGATGAGGATGCCGCGCACGTCCGCGCCGAGAGCGTCGTCCGAACGGTCGTGCTGGCCCTGATCGAGCTCCCCTGCCGCGAGCTCGACCGAGCGGCCCAGGGTCGTCATGCTGACGCCGAGCGACACGATCTCGCGATCGTTGTCCGTGGCGACGAGTTTGGGAGCGATGATGGCCGCGGAGGGTGAGCGCTCCAGCGTCCCACTCAGACGCTCCAGCGCCCGCGGGTGCGGAGTCGTGTCCTGCGCGAGCAGCCAGATCGCCGATCCCTCGGGCACCCGGGGCCTGGCGAGTTCCACGGCCTCCGCGAACGACGTGGCGGAACGTGCCTCGATGATCCCCTCGACAGTGCTCGCCACCACCTCGCTCTCGCGCACCGACGACGCATCGCCGCACACGACGAGAGTCACGGCGTCGGCGGGAGTCGTCTGAGCGCGCAGCGCTTCGAGAGTGCGGAGGAGTTGCGCTCGGGAAGAGGATCCAGTGCGCGCGACGATGATGGCGTGAACTCGGGCTGGCATGACGTGGCCAGCCTATGCGGGCGAGAGCCGACGTCAGCGCACTGCATGCGGCGCGCCCGCGAAGCCACCCGACCTCGAGGCGCGGGGCCGATTCAGCTCGCGCGGCGCTTGAGCTTCCGGCGCTCGCGCTCGGAGAGCCCACCCCAGATGCCGAACCGCTCATCGTTGTTGAGAGCGTATTCGAGGCACTCGCCGCGGACGTCGCACGAGGTGCAGATCCGCTTGGCGTCTCTGGTCGATCCGCCCTTCTCCGGGAAGAAGGCCTCGGGGTCCGTCTGCGAGCAGAGCGCATCGCTCTGCCAGGCGAGAGCGTTGTCATCGTCGGCGGCGTCGGTACGTCGAACCCCGGGAACGCCGAGGTTGATCGGATCGACGAACCAGTTCTCCGGTACGTCTGAACGGTAACCCGTCATCTCGATCTCCAACCCTGTCTCCGCCCCCCGGCGGGCCGTGCGCATGACTAATTACACCCGTGTCATTCGCTCCGGTCAAGTCGCGGATCGTAAACCCTCAAGCAGCTGTTTAAAGTTCTTGAGCTGTCTTCGGCGTGTCGTACGCCCGGCTAGGGGCGCGCTACTCGATGTCCGGGGCCGGCGACGAACGCCTCGCCGACACCGGACACGGTGATCGACGTCTCTCCGGGATCGGCGAAGGCGACGGTGCCGACGGCGACAGCGAGCTGCTCGCCGTCGCTCGAGGTGACAGTCACCTGTCCGTCCGTTGCGAGCACCATCGTCGGCCCCGAGACCTCGAGCCTGATCGGGGAACCGTCGACGACGACCCGCTCGAGAGCGAAGTCGGACACAGGAACGGGGTAGGAGATGACCGCTCCCTCGCCAGCCCCCCGCAGCACGGGCACCTCTCCCGGGGTGGTGTCGAGGATCGAGAGGAGCTCCGGGACGTCGATGCGCTTGGGGGTGAGTCCGCCACGCAGGACGTTGTCGCTCGCCGCCATGATCTCCACCCCGAGCCCGGAGAGGTACGCGTGCAGAAGACCGGCGCGCAGGAACACGCCTTCCCCCCGCGTCAGCACGACGTGGTTCATCAGGAGCGCCACGACGACGCCCGGATCGCCCGGATACGTCTCCGCCACACCCGCGATCGCGCGCAGCGTCGCGCTCCACTCCCCCGCGTCAGCCTGCGCCGAGGCCGTGATGATCGCCGCGATGATCTCGTCGACCTCGGTGCGCGCTCCGCCGCCGAGCAGCCAGGCGATCACATCGCGCAGCACATCGCCCTCGGCGCTCAGGCGCGTCCGCAGCTGCTGGACGCCGTCACTGTCATCCAGCGCGTCCAACAGGGTGAGCGTGTCGGAGACCGGACGCAGTCCGCTCAGCGACTCGAATCGCTCGCTGAGCGCCACGAGGAGCTCCGGCTTGTGGTTCTCGTCGCGGTAGTTGCGCTGCGGGTCGTCAGCGGCCAGGCCGCTCTCCCGCGCCCAGCCGTCACGGGCCTGCTCGATCGTCGGGTGCACCTGGATCGAGAGCGGGCGCCCTGCGGCGAGCAGCTTGAGGAGGTAGGGGAGCGTACCTCCGGTGATCTGGTCGAGGGTGCCGCCGCCGGCCACATCGGCGGGGTCGCCGGGATGATCGCCGAACCAGACCTCGGCCTCCGGCGCACCGGTCGGCGTGCGCCCTTCGAGTGCGGCGAGAAGCGAGTCCGATCCCCAGGCGTAGTCGCGGGGCGTGTTCGTGAGGCTCAGCAGCATGCCACCAGCGTAGAGCCGCGCTGCGGCGTTCAGCGACGCCCGGAGCGCGGCGCGGTAGCCTGAACGCGATGGCCCAGTACACGAAGCATCCGGTGTCTGCCCCGCCCACCGCGCCGGAGCGCGAGTCGACGGGGCATCTGATGTTGCGCGGGTATGCGATCCTCGTCCTCTTCGTGACGTTCGCCCACTCCGCGGTCTACAACCTGCTCGGGCAGAACGGCGCCGCGATCACGCTCGGGGTCTTCACCCTGGCCACACTCGCCATCGGCATCCCGATGCTCGCCCGCAACCGCCCGCAGCCGTTCCGCTGGCGTCGACTGCCCTGGACAGCGCTCGGCTACACGACCCTCGCCCTCGTGTCGGTCGCTTGGTCGCAGTGGCGCGGCCCGACGGTCATCACCTGGGTCCTGCTCGCGGCCGTCACCGTCAACGGCCTCTTCATCGCCCACGTGCTCACCTGGCATGAGATCGTGCGGGCACTGTCGTCCGCGTTCAAGTGGATCCTCGGCCTCTCTCTGGCGATCGAGCTCTGGGTCTCCCTGGTGCTGCACGGTCCGCTGCTGCCGAACTTCCTCACCCTGCCGGACGGGAAGATCGACCCCCAGTGGTACTGGGTGCGCGACAACCTGTTCGACGGCGGCAGGATCCAGGGCATCGTCGGCAACGCCAACCTGCTGGCGATCATCTCGCTCTTCGCCATCATCACCTTCGGGGTGCTGTTCGCCGCACGAGCCCGCTGGCGCACCACGCTGGCGCTGTGGATGCTCCTCGCCGCCTACTTCCTGTTCCGGACGGCGTCAGCCACCGCACTCGTGTGCGCGGCCGCAGTCGGCCTGGTCCTCGTCGTCGCGCTCCTGATGCGGCGCGCTCGCACACCCGGCGCCCGCACGCGCATCTATGTGGTCGCCATCGGAGGCACGGCGCTCGCGGCGCTGAGCATCTGGCTGCTTCGAGAGCCGCTGCTGGGGCTTCTCGGGCGCAGTGCCGATCTGACCGGCCGCTCCGACAAGATCTGGACGAAGGTGCTGGAACGCGCGGGCGAGCACCCGGTCTTCGGCAACGGGTTCTCGAGCCCTTGGATCCCCACCGATCCCGCCTTCGACGAGTGGATCACCGATCACGGCATCACCGTGTTCCACGCCCACAACATGTGGTTGGACGTGCTGCTCCAGCTCGGCGTCGTCGGAGTCCTGCTGATGGCCGTCGCATATGGCACGCTGCTGTGGCGCTCCTGGTTCTTCGCCGTCGACCGCCCCCGCTGGGATCTCGACGGTGAGCGGCCGTTCTCCCCGCTGACCTTGCTTCCCAGCCTGTTCACGGTGGTGCTGCTCGTGCAGGGCTTCTCCGAGTCCACTCCGATCATGCTGTGGGGCTGGATGCTGCTGGTGCTCCTGTCGTTCAAGCTCAAATCGGTGCCGCTGGTCGGGGTCGGCGAGCGCGACCTCCTGTTCGAACGCGGCGCTCGGCAGCGGCGGGTGCCGTGACACCGGTGCGTCCGATCGTCCGCCTGCTCGGATCGGTGGAGCTGGCCCGGGCGTTCACGCTCGCGGCGCTGGCTGCGGTGTTCGGGTCGTACGCGATCCGGCAGATGACATCGGCCGTGACACTGGCGACGATCATCGCGGCGCTGTGCCTGATGGGTGCCGCGATCCTCTGGGTCCGTCGGGAAGAGCTCTCGCTGCTGCGCATCGCACCCTCGTCGCTGCTCGCGTTCCTCGCCTGGGCACTCGTGAGCGTGTTCTGGACGACCGACAAGTCCGACACGGTCTTCGGGTGGATGTCACTCTTCGGCTATGCGTTCCTGGCCATCACGATCGGACACATCCGCGACACGCTCCAGACCGTGCGCGCCATCGGGGATACGCTCCGCGTACTCCTGGCCGCCTCGCTCGCCGTCGAGATCCTGTCCGGCGTGCTTCTCGATCTGCCGTTCACCTTCCTCGGCATCCAAGGGAACCTCGCTGCAGGGGGCCCCATCCAGGGTCTCTTCGGCAGTCGCAACATGCTCGGATTCATCGCGGTCATCGCACTGATCACGTTCGTGATCGAGTGGCGCACGCAGTCGGTGAACGCCCCGCTCGCCGTGGTGTCGATCGCGTTGGCCGGCTTCCTGGCCGTGCTCTCGTCCTCGCCGACCGTCCTCGTCCTGGCGGGCGCCGTGGGCGTCGTCACCGTGGCTCTCACGATCGTCCGCCATGCCCCTCCGGAGCGACGCACGATCGTGCAATGGATGCTCGGGGTCGTGGTGACCCTCGCTCTCGCTGCGGGTTTCGTGCTGCGCCACCAGATCATCGCCCTGCTCGACGCCGGCTCCGACTTCTCGCTCCGCGGCTCGCTGTGGAACACCATCCTGGACTTCGTCGCGTTGAAGCCGATCCAGGGCTGGGGCTGGTTCGGCGACTGGGCCCGCGGCGAGTACCCGTTCACGTACATCAACTTCCAGCTCGACGACCGCCATCAGAGCGCGCTGAACGCCTTCTTCGACGTGCTCCTGCAGCTCGGGACCGCCGGCCTGGTGGTGTTCTTGCTTCTGGGCGGTATCGCTCTGATCCGCTCCTGGCTCGTCGCGAGCACCCGCCGCTCGGTCGTCTACGCCTGGACCCCGATCATGCTCGTGACCCTCGCCGTCGACTCGATGTTCGAGAGCTTCACCCTGGTCGGCGCAGGATGGTTCATGCTCGTGCTCTGCGCGCTGCGCGCCGGACAGTCGCGCTCCTGGCGCGAGAACATCGATGCCGCGCACACTGGCGCGATCCCGACGCTGCGGCCTCAGAAGTAGCCGGGAGCGGCTCAGCGCACAGAGGGCAGCTTCTGGGCCCAGGTGATCGCGTCTCGGACGCCATCGTCCACCGAGCGCTCGGCGTGCCAGTCCAGCACAGCGGCCGCACGATCGACGATCGCGAAGGCGCCCGCCTGGTCTCCGGGTCGGCGGGTGGTCTCTACCAGGGGAAGGGACTCGCCTGTGACGCGCTCGAAGGCGGCGACGAGCTCGCGGACCGTCACACCCTCTCCGGTACCGATGTTGATCACCTGATAGGGCTGGTCGATCGTCGCGACCTGATCGAACCTCTGGACGGCCGCGACGTGCGCGAGCGCGAGGTCCCAGACGTGGATGTAGTCGCGCAGGCCGGAGCCGTCTCGCGTCGGCCAGTCATTGCCGGTGATCGAGAACGGTTCGCCGGCGGCGCGGGACTGCATGATCTTCCCGAGCGCGTGCGAGGGCAAGGGGTTCTGCAGTCCGGTGCGCATCTGCGGGTCGGCACCGATCGGATTGAAGTAGCGGAGAGCGATCGCCCGGAAGTCGCCGTTCGACGCCGCATCCTTCAGGATCTGCTCGACCATCGCCTTCGTCGTGGCGTACGGGCTGGAGGGGGCGAGCCGACTGCTCTCGTCCGCCCCCTGGCCGCTCTCCCCCGCGTACACCGCGGCCGAGGAACTGAACACGATGCGCGTGATCCCCGCATCGCGGAGATGCTGGAGCAGCACGATGGTCTTGCCCACGTTGGTGTCGTAGTAGCCCAGAGGGTCGGTGACGGATTCGGGCACGACGATGCGCGCGGCGCAATGGACGACCGCATCGATATCGCGGTGATCCGCCAGGACTCGGGCCAGGACCGCAGAGTCGGCGATGTCGCCCTCGTAGAACTCACGACCCTCGCAGAAGGCTCGCAGCCCCTTGGAGAGGTCGTCGAGGATGACCACGTCGATCCCCGCCTCGATGCACGCGGTGGCGACCGTGGATCCGATGTATCCGGCGCCGCCGGTGATCAGTACCTTCATCGCAGCCAGTCTAACCATCGCCGCTCTGCGCCCGAGGCGAGCCTCTCCGCGGATACGAAGGCAGCGGACGGTAGGCTACTCACGGCTCGTCATGTCCCGCATCGTCCCGACGGTGGTCCGTGGCCCCGTAGCCCTCAGACCCCTGAACTGCTAATCGATCTTCGAGGAGAAGGTATGACCGCGGCGCCCGCTGCATTCGATCCGAAGGCGGCGACGATCGTCGTCGTCACCTTCAACAGGTCGCATCTGCTCACCGGACTCCTCACCAGCATCACGGCGATGGACCCGAAGCCGGGACGCGTCGTGATCATCGACAACGCCTCCTCCGACGACACCACCGACGTCGTGGAGTCGTTCCGCGAGAACATCGGCACCGAGATCGTGTACCGACGCCTCGAGACCAACACGGGCGGCTCCGGCGGGTTCAGCGAGGGCATGCGCACCGCCTACGAACTCGGATCCGAGTGGATCTGGATGATGGACGACGACGTCGAGGTGGTGCCCGACGGTCTGGCGAAGATGGGCAAATGGGCTCCTCGCTTCAAGAGCATCCAGGGCCGCCGGTACGACTACGACGGCAGCGAGTTCTACTGGCAGTACCGCATCGCGGAGCGCATGGGCATTCCGATTCCCTTCGCGCCGTCGGGCTTCGACGCGTCCGGGTTCAAGGAGATGAACAGCGGATGCTTCGAGGGCATGTTCATCCACCGCTCGATCGTGAAGCAGATCGGCCTGCCCGACCACCGCTTCTTCATCTACTGGGATGACCAGATGTACGGCTGGCTCGCCTCGCGAAAGACCACGGCCGTCATCGTCGACGAGTTCGTGCTGCGCCGCACGCGCGAGATCAAGCAGTGGGACATGGGCATCCGCCACATGAACGCCTCGAGCAACGCCTACCGCTTCTACATCATGCGCAATCGTGCCTACATCAAGCACTACTACCGGGTTCACGACAACTACAACCCCGTACTCTTCGGCCTCGGCACGTCGATGACCTTCGCAAAGGAACTCATCCGCCTCTTCTTCGTCGAGCGCACCGTCCGCGGAACGAGCAACCTGTTCCGCGGGCTCAAGGAAGGTCGCAAGATCAGCCGCGACCGCTCGTGGCAGCCCATGGCACCGCTGGAAGGCGCGTGATGAGCGAGCAGACTCCCGAGCTCCGATGGGCGCCGATGACGCCGAAGCCCAAGAACAGGCGCCGGATCTGGGTAATCATCGGAATCGTCCTCGCCGCGGTCGCCATCATCGGCGCAACGCTCTTCTTCCTCGTCCCGCGTGGCGATGCGCCCGCACCGGGCGCGAGCGGCTCTCCCGGACCCTCCGCGAACGAGACGGCACCTCCGCCCCTGTCCCCCACCCAGACCCCCGAAGTGACTCAGCCCGCACCGGCAGATCCGACCATCGAGGTGTTCCGCGAGCGGGTGGGCGGTTGGCTGACAGATGCTCCTCGCGGGCTCGACATCATCGTCGCGGAGACGGGCGAGGCCGCACTCGCGGTCGTCGACACACTGGAGCAGGACGCTCGGCGTCTCTCCGACGCCCAGCCGCCCTCGACGATCGAAGCGCAGTGGCGCGACGGCGTCACCGCATACGCACAGCGCCTGTCGGAGTTGAACGCCGCCGTCTCGGCGGGTTCCGACACCGCTGACGCGGTGAGCGCCGCACGCGAGGCCGTGTCGAAGCTGCAGGGAATCGTCGGACTCTGACCGCGAGCCCTGGCGCTGGAGCGGGGTCTACGAGTTGTAGTCGGCGTTGTACCTGTCGAGGACCTCGGCGATCGGCGCGTCCAGAACCAGCGCGCCCTTGTCGAGGTACAGCCCGCGAGTGCAGAAGCGCCGGAGGTCGCGCTCGTTGTGGCTGACGAAGAAGAGCGTGCGTCCTTCCGCCAGCAGTTCGTCGATGCGTGTGTAGCACTTCTCGCGGAACGCCTTGTCGCCCACCGCCAGCACCTCGTCGACGAGCAGGATCGGCTCGTCCAGCTGCGAGACCACCGCGAACGCCAGGCGCACCTTCATCCCGTTCGAGAGGTGCTTGTAGGGGGTGTCCTCGAATCCGGCGAGCTCGGCGAACTCGATGATGCCGTCGTAGCGGCGAGTGACCTCCTCGCGCGACATCCCGTGCAGGCCCGATGTCAGTCGGACATTCTCCCGCACGGTGAGATCGCCGACGAAGCCGCCGGTGATCTCGATGAGCGGAGCCACTCCCCCGTTGACGCTGACCGTTCCCTCATCAGGGAGCAGCACTTTGGCGACCAGCCGGAGAAGTGTCGACTTGCCCTGCCCGTTGCGCCCGACGACACCGATGGACTCCCCTGGCTCGACGGAGAAGGAGACGCCACGGAGCGCCCAGAACTCACCGGGACGGGAGCGACGCGACGCTCCCGCGAAGAGATCCTTGAAACTGCGGCTCCCGCGTCTGTTACGACGGAAGTGGACGCCGAGGCCCTGGACTTCGATGGCCGAGCGCATCACAGCTCCTTCAGCACTGGTCGTTCCAGGCTCCGGAAGGTCCAGATGCCGAGGCCGAGGATCAGCAGACTCATGATGACACTGATCGTCAGGGTGAACGGATTCCACTGGTCAGGGAAGAACGGCATGCGGTAGAGCATCATGATCCCCGCGAGAGGGTTGAAAGCGCCGAGGGTCTGGAAGATCCCGGGAAGATCGGTGACGTTGTAGATGATCGGCGTCGCATAGAACATCGCGCGGAGGATCAGCGCCGTCGTGCGTTCGAGGTCGACGAACAGCACGCAGAGCGGGGCGACGAGCAGGCCGAGTCCGATGAGGAGGATGGTCTGCAGAATCATCGCCACCGGCATCCACAGGATGCCCCAGCCGACATGCACGGTGCGCCCCGGATCGAGTTCGACGAAGAGATTCACCACGATGAACAGCACCAGGACCGGCAGCGAGAAGAGGTACTCGATGCCCTTGCTGAGCACGATGCGATTCACCCAGATCGAGCGCGGAATGGCGGTGGATCGCACCAGACGGGCGTCTTTCTTGAATGCGCGGGTGAAGTCCGACACCGACGCGTTGAACCACACCCACGGCAGCAGAGCGCTGATCAGGAAGATGATGTACGGCTCTTCCCCGACGTCGCGTTTGAACACCTGGGTGAACACGAACCAGTAGATCGCGCTCATGACGAGCGGATCGAGCACCGACCAGAGATAGCCGAGGAGACTGGTCGAATAGCGGACCTTCAGGTCACGCGACGACAGCAGCCACAACGAATGCAGATATCGCCGGGGCGTCCCGGGCGCCCCGACAGCAGCGTGACTCACGATGTCGAGTCTACGAGAGACTGTTGTTCCACATCGACAGCGCCGAGCCGATGGCCATGTGCATGTCGAGGTACTGGTAGGTGCCCAGGCGTCCGCCGAAGTGGACGTCTGCCTCCCCCTTGGCGAGCTCGCGATACGCCAGGAGGCCACCGCGATCGGCCGCGGTGTTCACGGGGTAGTACGGCTCGTCTTCGCGTCCGGCGAAGCGCGAGAACTCCCGCATGATCACGGTTCGGTCGGAGTCATAGACGTCTTTGCGCTCCGGGTGGAAGTGCTTGAACTCATGGATGCGCGTATACGGCACGTCCATGTCGGGGTAGTTCATCACGCTCGTGCCCTGGAAGTCGCCGACGTCGAGGACCTCCTGCTCGAAGTCCAAGGTCCGCCAGCTGAGGGCGCCTTCTGTGTAGTCGAAGTACCGATCGACGGGTCCCGTGTAGACGATGGGCACCTGCCCGACCGTGGCCGTCTTGTTGAAGGGCTGGGACTCGTCGAAGAAGTCCACATTCAGCTGCACCTCGATGTTGGGGTGATCAGCCATCCGCTCGAGCCACGCCGTGTAGCCGTCCGCCGGAAGGCCCTCCCATGTGTCGTTGAAGTAGCGGTTGTCGTACGTGTAGCGCACGGGAAGGCGGCTGATGATGTCGCCGGAGAGCTTCTGCGGGTCGGTCTGCCACTGCTTCGCCGTGTAGTCGCGGAAGAAGGCCTCGAACAGCGGGCGACCGACGAGGGCGATGCCCTTCTCCTCGAAGTTGGCAGCCGTCTTCGCGTCGAACTCCCCCGCCTGCTCCTTGATCAGTGCGCGGGCCTGATCCGGGGTGTACGCGGACTGGAAGAACTGGTTGATCGTGCCCAGGTTCACCGGCATCGGGAAGACGGTGCCCTTGTGCGTGCTGTAGACGCGGTGCACGTAGCTGGTGAACGCCGTGAATCGGTTGACGTACTCCCACACCGTCGGGTTCGACGTGTGGAACAGGTGCGCCCCGTAGCGATGCACCTCGATGCCCGTCTCCGGTTCGGCCTCGCTGTAGGCGTTGCCGCCGATGTGAGGACGGCGGTCGATGACCGTCACCTTCCGTCCGGCCTGAGCCGCGCGTTCTGCGATGGTGAGGCCGAAGAAGCCCGACCCGACGACGAGGAGATCAGTGCTGTTCGCGCCCAATGCGCACCAGCCTTCCGCCGTCGCGAGCGGACTCGAGGGCGGATTCGACGACCTCAAGGGTGTGCACCGCCTCGCTCATGGTGGACAGTTCGCTGGGCTGGCCGAGGACGGCGTCGCGGAATGCCTCGAGCTCCGCGCGGAGCGGTTCTCGCTTCGCGAATGCGAACCGCGTCACGTCCCCTTCGGACACGCCACGGAACGTGGAGACCGAATCCCATTCGAACAGCTCGGTTCCGTTCGCATGGAACGTGAGATCCCCGGTGGCGGTGTCGGCGACGAACGTGCCGCGCTCCCCCGTCACGAGGGTCACCCGCTCCTTCATGGGGCTGAGCCAGTTGATCAGGTGGTTGGTGATGATGCCGCTCTCGAGGCGACCGGTCATCGCGATCATGTCCTCGAACTCACGACCGCTCTTGAACGCGGTCTGTGCACTGATCGAGGAATACACGGACTGAGCGACCCATGCGGTGAGGTCGATGTCGTGGGTACCGAGGTCCTTGGCCACCCCCACATCGCCGATACGTGCCGGGAAGGTGCTCTGTCGCCGCGTGGCGATCTGATAGACGGCTCCGGCATCCCCCTCGGCGAGTCGGCGACGAAGCTGCTGGAGCGCAGGATTGAACCGTTCGACATGGCCGACGGCCCCGACGAGACCCCGCGCCTCGAAGGCCTCGCTCACACGGTGACCCGAGGCGCTGTCGTCCGCGATCGGCTTCTCCACCAGGGTATGCACACCGGCGTCGGCGAGGGTGAGCGCGGCTTCGGCGTGGAAACGCGTCGGGATCGCCACGACGGCGATATCGATACCGGCGGCGATCAACTCGTCGACGTTCGCAAGGAGGGGGATGCCCCCTGCCACGCGATAGGGGTCGCCACCGGGATCTGCGACGGCGACGAGCTCGACTCCTTCGATGTCGCGAAGGATCCGCGCGTGATGACGTCCCATCGATCCGACGCCGAGCAGACCAGCTTTCAGAGTCGCCATCAGCTGCCGGCTCCGGCGAGAGCGTTCACCGCGGCGACGATCCGGTCGAGATCCGCGGCCGAGAGCGAGGGATGAATCGGGAGTGAGATCGCTTCACGCGCCGCACGCTCGGTCTCGGGGAGGTCGAGGCCGGGCGCATACCGCTCGAGCGACGGGAGCCGGTGGTTGGGGATCGGGTAGTACACGCCGCTGCCGACCGCGTACTCCTCCTTGAGAGCCTTCACGAATCCGTCTCGGTCATCCTCGACGCGGATCGTGTACTGGTGGTAGACGTGCCGCGCCCCCACCGCGACCGGAGGAACGGTGACGCCCGACAGATGGGCATTCAGGAACGCGGCGTTCGATCGACGTGTCTCGGTCCAGGCATCCACCTTCGTCAGCTGAACGCGTCCGATCGCGGCGTGGATGTCGGTCATCCGCGCATTGAAGCCGATCAGCTCGTTCTCGTACTGACGCTCCATGCCCTGGTTGCGCAGCAATCGAACCCGGCGCGCAGTCTCCTCGTCGGCGGTGACGACCATACCGCCCTCACCGCTCGTCATGTTCTTGGTCGGGTACAGCGAGAACATCGTCATCGTGCCGAACGTGCCCACGGGGCGGCCGTGGAGAGCGGCGCCATGCGCCTGTGCGGCGTCCTCATAGAGCGCGAGGCCGCGATCCGCCGCGATCTCGCCGAGCTCGGTCATCCGCGCGGGGTGGCCGTAGAGGTGCACCGGAAGGATGCCGCGGGTGCGCTCCGTGACCGCCGAGGCAACGGCCGCCGGGTCCAGCGTGAAGGTGTCCGGCTCGATATCGGCGAACACGGGAGTGGCCCCCGTGAGCGCGACCGCGTTGGCGGTGGCCGCGAAAGTGAAGGACGGGACGATGACCTCGTCACCGGGACCGACGCCCGCAGCGAGCAGCCCCAGGTGGAGGCCAGAGGTCCCGGAGTTGACCGCGATGACGGGGAGCCCGTCCACGAAGTGGTCGGCGAACTCCTTCTCGAATGCCGCGACCTCCGGGCCCTGTGCCACCATGCCACTCAGCAGCACACGGTCGACGGCCGCTCGCTCCTCGTCACCGATCAGCGGCTTCGCCGCGGGGATGAATTCCGTCATTGTTCCTCCAATGCGAGAACGCCATCTGTCTCGAGATAGCGGGAGCCGGTCGTCGGGCACACCCAGACGCCGGGTTCGGTTTCCGTCAGCGGCATGCCGGCTTTGCCGACCCACCCGACCCGGCGCGCCGGAACTCCGACGACGAGCGCGAAGTCGGGGACGTCTTTGACGACGACGGCGCCGGCCGCGACCGTCGCCCATGCGCCGATGGTCACCGGAGCGACGCAGGTCGCCCGTGCGCCGATGGACGCGCCGTCACCGATGGCGACTCCGACAGGCTCCCAGTCGTGCGCGGACTTCAGCTGTCCGTCGGGAGTGACCGCGCGCGGATACGTGTCGTTCGTGAGGACCACGGCGGGTCCGATGAAGACACCGGCGCCGAGGATTGCCGGCTCGTACACGAGCGCGTAGTTCTGGACCTTGCAGTTGTCGCCCATGCGCACGCCCGTGCCGATGTAGGCGCCGCGTCCGATGATGCAGTTCTCACCGAGGATGGCGTTCTCTCGGACCTGCGCCAGATGCCAGATCGAGCTTCCGCTTCCGATGGTCGCATCCGGGGAGACGTCGGCACTGTCGGCGATCCGTGTTCCGGCCGCGACAGGCACGGCAGGGTCAACGTGTGGGGAGGGCGTCACAAAGAAGAACCTTACCCTCCCCTGTCCAGGAACCCGTGTGAGCGCCCCTCCCGACAGCCCGCCCCCAGACCCGCCGAGTATCATTGCGGCGACACGAGCGGCTCATACTCGAAGGCTCCGCCGCCGACGTCCCCGCGCTCACACACGTCAGGATGACCACGAGATGGCCGAACAAGAGACGATGACGAACCCGAAGCCGCAACGAACAGGAATCGGCGTGCACGTCCGCTCGCACGGCAAGGCGCTCCTTGCCGTGGGCGTCGCTAGTGGCCTCGGCATCATCGCTTCCTTCGCGTTCCAGCTGCTGAGCGCCCGGTTCCTTTCCCCCGCCGATTTCGGTCTGCTCGCCGCGTTCTTCGTGATCGTCAACGTCGCGGCCATCGGCAGCGCGTCGCTCCAGAGCACCGTGACGGTTCAGACGGCTTCCGCTCTCACGACGGTCGAGCACGGCGACGGCAAGAAGAAGCGCTGGCCCCTCGACGCCATCGTGCTCGGGCTGGGAGGCGCGGCCGTCGTCGCGGCGCTGTCTCCGTGGCTTGCCTCCGCACTCGACACGACGCCCCTGGTCATCCTCGCCGCGGCGGTGACGATTCCTCTCAGCTTCGTCTTCGCCGATGCGGTGGGGCTGCTCCAGGGATCAGGCCGTGTGGCCCAGGCGGTCTGGTGGTCGACGTTCTCCCAGATCGCGCGCGTGGTCTTCGCCGTCGGAGCCATCGCCATCGGTACCGGACTCGGCGGCTTCGTCGGAGCAGTCCTTGCCGCCCTCGTGGTCGCGGTCGTCGGCGGGCTCTGGACCGCCCGCGGTGTTCCGCGCCCGCAGAAAGGCATCTTCAGCCAGGCCGGAGTCACGATCATCGTGCTCACGGTGGCTTTCGCCTGGTTGACCAGTTCTGACGTGATCTTCCTTCGGGCCGGGGCACCCGAAGATCTTGCCGGCATGTATGCGTCAGTGACCGTTCTCGTGAAGACGGGCTTCTTGCTGCCCTCGACGCTTTCGCTCTATCTGCTGCCTCGCTTCGTCGCGAATCGAGACAACCCGAACCTCTCGCGGGTCGGCGTCCTCGCCACTCTCGGGCTCTCGGTCGCGACGAGCGTGGCCATGATCCTGGTCTTCCTCGTGCTCGGCGACTGGATCGTGGGTCTGATCTATCCGGCCGCATACGCACCGGCCGCCGACCTGCTCGTGCCGACCGCGCTCGCCTACCTTCCCTGGATCGCCGCCCAGGGAATGATGATCAAGATGACCAGTTCCGCCTCACGCGGTGCCGCCGCTCTTCTCCTCGTCGCTGCAGCCGCGCAATGGATCGCCTTCGCGATCACGATCCCGAACATCGACGCGATGCTGATCTCCTACGCCGCGATCGGAACCATCGTCCTCATCGCCTTCTTCGCGATCGACATGCGCAACGCACGACGCCTGCGGCGCGCCCTCGTCGTCTGAGGCGCGGACCTCGGCTTCGCGACGCCGAGGTCCGGGACGTCATCTACATGCGCGCGACCATGCGTCGAATCGCCCGCCGGGCGCGCGGATAGGATGGGACGCGGTGAAGACGCACCACACAACACCTGCGACCTTCTGTGCCACCGAACCTACTCGTCGGCAGTGTCGCTTCCCTGAACGAGGAGCCCCTCTGCGATGACCCGCCGGACACGACAGATCGTTGCTGCAGTACTCGCCCCCCTCGCACTGTTGGTCGCGCTTCTCGCCTGGGGAGTCTCCTCCCCGCAGGGCTCGAGTCCGGACGAGGACTACCACATGGGAAGCATCTGGTGTGCGAACGGCCCCATCGAAGGTCGTTGCGAGACCACCGATTCCGACAGGGTGCGGGCGCTCCCCTCCGATCTCGCGGAAGCCGCGCAGTGCTTCGCCTTCAAACCCGACCAGGCGGCGACATGCCCGCTCGATGAGAACGGCATGACGTACACCCAGCGAGGAAACTGGTACGACAACGGGTACCCCCCTGTCTTCTACGGCGTCATGACGGCGTTCGTCACCGACGACGTCTCGCTCTCGATCCTGATGATGCGAGCGTTCAACGCGCTCCTCTTCGTCGGCGTGCTCTGCGCCCTGTTCTTCCTCCTGCCGCTGCGGATGCGACCGAACCTCGTCTGGGCCTCCCTGATCGGGATCGTTCCGCTGGGAATGTTCCTCATCCCGAGCGCGAATCCGAGCAGTTGGGCGATCCTTCAGGCAAGTGGGCTGTGGCTCGCCGTCTGGGGCTTCTTCGAGCAGACCGGCCGCAAGAAGATCGCGCTGGCCGCGCTCTCCACGGTGCTGATGCTCGTCGGTGCAGGCGCGCGCAGTGACGCTGCAGCCTACGGTGTCGTCGCGCTCGCCGTCGCCGTCGTGCTCGCCTTCCGCCCGACGCGCGGTTTCCTGCTCCAGCTACTGCTCCCCGCGGGCCTCGCCGTCATCGCCGGCGCGCTCTTCCTCACCAGCGGCCAGTCGGGGGTGCTGACGAGCACCACGGAGAGCGGAGATCTGCCCTTCTTCTCTCTCCTCTTCTCCAACGTGCAGGCACTTCCCCAGCTGTGGATCGGATCCCTCGGATTCTGGGGGCTCGGGTGGCTCGACACGCAGCTGCCTGCCCTGGTCTGGGGGACGACCTTCGGCCTCTTCGCTGCCCTGCTGTTCTGGGGGCTGAAGCACGGCAACGCGCGCAAGTGGCTCGCGATGGCCGGCGTTCTGGCCGCACTCGTCGTGGTTCCTCTGTACATCCTCATGCGCGAGGGGATCATGGTCGGGTCCGGCGTCCAGCCCCGCTACATCTATCCGCTGGTGATCATGCTCGTCGGAGTGGCACTGGTCGGTCTCAAGGATGCCGCCCTCGGTCTGACCCGCGTACAGGTCGGAGTCGTCGCGGCCGGAATCATCGGTGCCAACAGCATCGCTCTGCACACGAACCTTCGCCGGTACATCACCGGTGCCGATGGCACGGGAATCAATCTCGACCGCGGCATCGAGTGGTGGTGGAACGCCCCCATCTCTCCGATGGGCGTGTGGGCCCTCGGATCCCTGGCATTCGCCGCGGCGATCGTCGCACTCGTCTGGTTCGTCTGGCCGAGCATCACCCGGACATCACCGCGTGCACGCTGGAACGACGAGGACCTCTTCGCCACCATCCATCGCTGAGCAGCTCTCAGAGCGCCGCAGCGACCCGGACGAGGGTCTCTCTAGGGCTCGACTCCGTCTTCGCTGTCGGCGCGCTGAGCACGCAGCGCCTCGACGTCGGCGCGGAGGATGGCAATCTCTTCCGCGACGCGACGAGTCTCATCCTCTGCCGTCGAAAGCTCCCAGGACTGGTGCAGCGTGACGCCGATGAGAAGGGCGAGCGCCGCCACGAACAGCAGGTTCGTGGGTATCTGCACGCCGAGCACTTCGGACAGCCAGAACAGCAGATCAGGGAAGAGCGTGAGCACCAGCATCGTGACGCCGATGGTCAGCCAGAGGATCGCGTACTTCTCACGAAGACGGTGGCTGAGCAGCATCCAGATGATGATCGCCAGGATGAAGAAGGCGAAGACGATCCCGACGACGACGATCATGCGCCGGCCTCCCAACGACGGCCGCGCATGATGGCGAGCCCCAGCGCGAACACGGAACGGAAGAGATAGATGCTCGAACCGATCGGTCCTTGCGACGGTCGGCCGTGGTTGCGGGGCCTCATGGCCACCGGAACCTGCGTGACCCGGAGACCGGCGTGTGCCGCGGCCACGAGCGAATCGATCGTGTCGCCGAGGTACTCGGCCGGGTAGTAGCGAACGTACTGCGCGATCGCACGCGAGTTCGCGGCGCGGAAGCCGCTGGTCACATCGGTCAACTTGGCCTTGGCGACCCGGGACACCACGGATGCGAGGAAGATCATCGCCCACCGCCTCGGACCCCGGACGGAGTAGTCGCCCACATCGGCGAAGCGGGCGCCGATCGAGATGTCCGCGATACGCAGCCCCTCGAGCACCTCCGCAATGTTGGCGGGGTTGTGCTGACCGTCGGCATCCACCTGGATCGCGCAATCGTAGCCGTGACGCTGAGCGTAGGTGAATCCTGTCTTCATCGCCCCGCCGACGCCCAGATTGAACGGAAGAGGAAGGACGGCAGCACCGGCGCCGCGAGCGACCTCTGCCGTGCGATCGGTCGACCCGTCATCGACGACGACGACGTCATAGCGGTCGTCCGCGGCGAGAACCTCTCGAACGGTCATACCCACATTCGACTCTTCGTTCCACGCGGGAACGATCACCAGCACACGACCCGACTTCTCCGACATCATCGCCAATCATATCCAGAACACCATGCCGCACCGAGGTCGCTCACGTCCTCGCGCGTCGTAAGACGAGTCAGTCGACTCTCGTCGCCACCTGACGGAAGCGGAGACCCTCGGCGGCGCCGCGAAGGGCCGCACCGATCTTCCGGTTCCGATCCTTCTCGCACAGAACCACCTTGATCCAGGACTTCGCGGCGTACGCCGCGTCCTCCCAGAACCATCGTCCCAGGCCATAGCGCCGGACCATGATCACGCGGTTGCGCGTCATGTAGTAGTGCCGCATCGGCGAATAGTTCGAGAGGTAGATGCGTCGTCCGAGGAACGTCGAAGGAACGGATGCCCCGAATCGGTGATCAAGGACCGTGTCGTACACCTTCACGATGCGGAATCCCGAGCGTCGCGCCCGCAGGGAGATGTCGTGGTCGACGTAGTCGATGAACAGCCGCTCGTCGTGCAGACCGATCTCATCCAGTGCTTCACGGGCGAAGAGGGCACCGGACGAGATCAGCGCGACCTGGTCGCGGATCCCGGAACTGGATTCACCGTCGTAGAGATGCCCGGTCTCCTCCGCGCGCAATGCCGGCCCTGCGATGGCGACCGGCGCGCCCGGCTGCTCGAACGCGGTCAGGAGCGCGGTGAGCATGCCGTCCGAGACCGTGCTGTCTTGGTCGAAGATCCAGACGTAATCGAATCCGTCTGCGAGAGCCTGCCGCATGCCGGAGTTGAATCCGGCCGCGACACCGACATTGCCGGCCTGGTCGAGCACGACCACGGAATCGCGGCGGGTCAACGGTGCGAGCACGTCAGCCGTGGCGGAGTCATCGGGCGAGTTGTTGACGACGTAGACCCGTTCGGCCTGCTTCGCGAGCTCGTCGATGTTGCCGATGATGCCAGCGTCCGGCTTGTACGACAGGACGACAGCCGCCACCTTCGGAGCGGTCGCCGTCATCGCTCCACCGATGAGCCCACGGTGATCCTGGCGGACACCGTCCCCATCGTGGTGTCGTCCGTACGCACGCGCAGCGTGGCTCCTCGCATCAGACCATGGCTGCTGGGTTCGCTGACGCCGGCGGCATTGGCGTTCACGAAGTAATCCCCCGGACCGAAACCTGCCCCTGCGATGCGCAGATCGACGACCGTCTTCCCCGCGATCGGGTCGAGCGTGACGCCGAGGACCTCGGTGTTCGAGGCCATCACCATCTGGCCGAGCGGCGTATCCATGCTGAACCCGATCTCCCAGCGTTCGATGGGCCGCAGCGTGTCGACATGCACCCGGATCGTGAAGGGGTCTCCTGTCGGAAGCTCCTTGATCGTCCCGCCGTCGTCGTCGATGAGCTCGATGCCCTTCACCTGGATCGGATGGATGGTCTCCTCCGGCGGGGCCTCCCCCACCTCGCGGTCGGCGAGCACGTCGCGCAGTCCGTCGACAGCCCGATTGATGTCTCCGTCGAACACGAGCTTGCCGTGGTGGAGCAGGATGCCCCGGTCGCACAGTTCCTGAACCTGCTGCGCGGAGTGACTGACGAGGATGATCGTCCGCCCCTCCTCGCGGAACTGGTGGATGCGATCCATGCATTTGCGCTGGAAAGCCTCATCCCCCACGGCGAGGACCTCGTCGACCAGCAGCACATCGGGATCGGTGTGCACCGCGACGGCGAATGCCAGGCGCACATACATGCCGGACGAGTAGAACTTGACGGCTGTCTCGATGAAATCGCCGATGCCGCTGAATTCGAGGATGTCGTCGAAGCGCTCGTCGATCTGCGCGCGGCTGAGTCCGAGAATGGCGGCGTTGAGATAGACGTTCTCCCTGCCTGACAGGTCGGGGTGGAACCCCGCGCCGAGTTCGAGCAGCGCCGCCATCCGCCCTCGCGCCTGCACCGTACCAGTGGTCGGGGCCACGATGCCGCCGATGAGCTTCAGGAGGGTGCTCTTGCCCGAGCCGTTCTGCCCCAGCAGGCCCACAGTCGTACCCGCCTTGATGTCGAGCGTGATCTCGTCGACAGCGGTGAACTCTTCGCGGAACGCCTTCCCATGGCGCCCGAAGTGGACGATGCGATCCTTCAGGTTGTTGTCCTTGCGGACGCGGAACTGCTTGCTCACGCCGTTGAGGCGGATGATGTCCGGGCGGGACGAGAGGTCGGTGTTATCGATCATGGTCTACAGCTCCTGCGCGAAGTTGCCCTGCATGCGCGTGAAGACGCGATGCGAGATCCAGAGGAACACGAGTCCGATGACGCTCATGATCGCCATCCTCAGTCCGAGGTTCGGGGGGTAGTCGGCCAGGGTGCCGGAACCCCAGAACGCGCGGTGGAATCCGAAGACGCCCACCGTGAGCGGGTTTGCCAGGTACACCTCGAGGAGCCAGGTCGGAAGGTCGTACTGCGCGACGACCGTCTTGACCATGGTCCAGGAGTAGACGATCGGAGACGCCCACATCGCGAGCATCATGACGACCTCGGTGAGGTACTGGATATCGCGCAGGTAGACGTTGAGCGCAGCCAGCAGGAGCCCGGTCGCGATTCCCCACAGCAGCACCATGCCGAGAGAGGGGAAGAACCACAGCATGTGCACGGGCTCTGGGAGACCGTTGAGCAGGAGCGCGGCGACCAGGAGCACACCGAGCTGGACGAGGAACATGAAGCTGGCCGCTCCGATGCTCCCGAGCGGGAAGATCTCACGAGGGAGGTAGATCTTCTTCACGAGTCCGGCGTTCGAGATGATCGACCCCGTCGAACCGAAGATCACGTCGGCGAAGAACGTGTAGAGCGTGAACCCGGCGAAGAGGTAGATCGCGAAGTTGTCGATGCCCCGTGAGGCCCCGAGGATCTGTCCGAGCACGATGAAGTACACGAGGAACTGCACGAGTGGGCGGATCACCGTCCACAGGAACCCGAGGAAGCTGTCGCGATAACGCGCTTGGAGGTCGCGGCGGATCAGCAGCATGAGCAGCTCGCGCCGTCGATACAGTTCGCCGACCTTGCCACCACGTCCGCCGTCGCGGAGTCCGCGCGCGTCGATCGTGGTGAACGGCTCGGCGGCGAGCCGAGTGAATCTGTCCACGGGGGTTTCCTTTACGGGTATTCGGGTCGTCCCTGAGCCTATCCTCAGCAGAACCTGTGCCTCGGTGCGGCGCGCCTCAGCGGCGCCCGGGCAGCCGACGACGGATACCGCCGACGATGCGCTCGCGGACGGCGCGGATTCGTGCGCCGGCACCGGGGTGGTTTCGCCGCATGTACATCCGGGCGAAGTCGCGCAGCTTCCCCTCCCCCACGTGTCCGATACCGCGCAGGAAGGCGATCTGCTCGTACGTCCGTCCGGGGACGGTCGACGACATCTCGTCGAAGTTGAAGTCGAGCGTCGTGTAGCTCGCCGCGAAGTAGTCCGCGTTCGTGATGGTGCGGGTGTGGTAGCCGAGTTCGGCGGCTGCATAGCTGGGGACGCGCTCGAGCACGTGGGCGAGGCCGCCGTCCTGGTATGCCTCCGCGCCGCCGAAGTCCGAGTATGCCCAGGGCTGCTCGATCAACAACCGCAGCGCCTCGGGGCGAGCGATGAACATCGACCCGTACGGCGCGAGCGGAGAGATGTCGTCGAGCGGCACCATGATCCCCATCTGCGCCGCGAGCTTCTCGAATCCCGGCTTGTTCGCCCACCAGGCGCGCCCCATCGTCGGGTAGCCGATGTGCACCATGGGTGGGTAGACGATTCCGAGACCCGGTTCCTGCTGGAAGAGAGCGAGAACGTTGGCCGCGTAGCCCGGACTCGCGAGCAGGTTCGCGAACTGCTGCTCCTTGAACGCACGGCCCACGTTGAAACCGTCCTGGGGCGTCTTCTTCGAGTGGAGCTTGACGACGAGGTCGTAGGCGCCGTCGAGCAGAACGTCTTTGCACCCGACGAGGAACGCGCTCTGATCGCGTCCATCGTTGGAGGCGACGACGCGGACGTCCACGGATCGGCCCTCGCGCGGCCGGGCGTCGATGATCGCTCGGATCTCGGCGGCGCGCCCCTCGTCCTGCGTGGTGATGACGAGGTCGTACGTCGAGGGGAGCATGTCGACGCGGTCGAGCATCTCATCCGTCATGTCGACGTAGAAGATGTGCAGGATCGCGACGATGCGCGGCGGACGAGACGGGTCGAACCCGTGATCGCGATCGCCGAGCACGTTGTTCAATCCGAGATCGACGTTCAGATCCTTCGGAGGGACGTTCCGCGCCAGGTTCGAGTACATGTACTCGACGGGGTACCCGTACGCGGCCATGTCCTCGGCTATCCATCGGCCGATCACTCCATGACGGTCCAGGTACGGCGGCCAGTGGAAGAAAGGACGACGCTTGACGAGCGGACAGCCCTCGGCGATCAGAAGATCGGCATTGAACAGCGCGGGATGGTCGGTCGGGTACTTCTCCGCCGGGAAGGCGGCTTCGGACACGAATCCCGCTTCGGAGAACCGCTGGGTGAACGTGACCTCGTGGTTGAGCACGGCGGCGTAGTAGTCATCCATGGCCGGCAGACCACGCCAGTAGTCGCGCCATGACTGGGACAGGAACATCCGCTTGCGCACCGCGATCCAGAAGGACTGCAGATGGTCCGGCACCAGGCCCTCGCCGGTTGCAGGGTTCTTCATCCGCACGTTGTCCGTCATGCCCCAGAAGTCCAGCTTCTGCGACGCCATGCGATCGAACACCGCTGCGTACGGACGCACGGGTCCGAACCAGGTGTCGTTGGTGAGCACGACCTCGTCGTAGTCACCGATCCGATCGCCCAGGTGATCGATGCCGGCCTTGTGACCCCAGATGTCGAAGCCCTCGTTCGGACGCACCAGGATGTCGTCCGTCACGGCCTCGAGACGCTCCCGCCCCTCCACGCTCAGGGCTCCGTTGACCACGGCGAGGATGTGATCGGCGTCGTCGCGCATCTGCTGCAGTGCGTACACGACGTAGTCCTCGACGGCACCCCGCCGGTCGAACACGACGTAGATGACCGCGCGCTTGCTGTCCGGTGACAGCATGGACGGCTGATCGTTCGACATCACAGCATCTCTCCCTCGATCGGGCGCCCTCGTCGCAGAACCTTGCGGAGCGTGTGCATCCCGATGCGGGCGACCGCGACGAAGGGGCGCATGATCGGCGCGAGACGCGCGGAGGTCGCCGGATGGTTCAGACGCATGTACATGCGGGTCATCGCGACGATTCCACCGGCGCCCGCCCACCCCGCACGATGCAGCCATTGGATCTGCTCCAAGGGGTACCCGGGCGGGGTGATCGAGAGCTGGTCGAGCTTGTACGCGAGGTTCGCGTAGGCGATCCCCGCGTGCTCCTGGTTGAGCACCGTGCGGCTGTGGTAGCCGAGCTCGCCCATCGCCAGCGGCACGAGGCGCTCCTGCACGCGCGCGAGGTCGGCGCCGTCGCGCTTGGAGACGGCGTAGTCCTCGTAACTCAGTTCGTCCTCGATCAGGAGCCGCAGCGCCTGCGGTCGCCCGATCCACATACCGCCCATGGGCGCCAGCGGCGATGCCCCGTCGAAGGGCACCTTGATGCCCAGACGCTCGCAGATCTCGAGAGCGGGCTCACGATAATGAGACCATCCGCGACCCGCCAACGCGTAGCCGATGTGCATCATCGGCGGGAACACCGCTCCCAGTCCCGGCTCTCTTTCGAAGAGGCCCAGGAGATTGGAGAACTGTCCGGGGCTGGAGATGAGGTTCTCGAGCTGGTACCGACGGAAGTAGCGAGCGAGGTTCGCACCGCGCTTGCGGGGAGCACGGGAGTGGATCTTGACCACGAGGTCGTAGCGGTCGGATTCGAGGATGTCGCGGCATCCGATGAAGAACGCGCTCATGTCCCGCCCGTATTTGGTGGGAATCGTTCGAATATCGACGCTGGTGAGCTTCGCGAGTTTCCTGTCGTCGATCGCGGTGCGGATGAGACCCGCCTGGTCATCGCCGGCTGTCGTGAGGACGAGATCGAAATCGACGGGGATCTGCTCGAGCCGGTTGAGGATGTGGTCCACGGTACGCGGATCGGTGCAGTGAGCGAGGACGGCGATTCGTCGATCGGGTGCGGGGGCGTGCTCGATCTCGTCGAGGACTTCAAGCATCCCGGCATCGGTGTTCAGCGTCTTGGGCTGCACATTCTTCGCGAGGTTGCTCCACATCAACTCGATCGGGTATCCGTAGCCGGCGATGACGTCCGCCGTGCGGCGTCCGATCACCGCGTTCCTGTCGAGGAAGGGCGGGTAGTGGAAGAAGGGGCGCCGCTTGACGAGAGGACTTCCGTCGGCGAGCAGCAGATCGGCGTTGAAGAGCGAAGGGTGCTCGGTGGGATAGTCGGCCGATGCGAATGCGACCGAGGCCGTGTACCCGCGCTCCTGGAAGTGCTTGGTGAACTCGATCTCGTGCTTGAGCACGGCGTCGAAGTAGGACGGCATCTCGGGGAGATCGCGCCAGTACGCCATCCACTCCGGCGAAAGGAACATCTCTTTGCGCACCGCGATCCAGAACGACTGGAGGTGGTAGGGCAGCTCGCCCTCGTTGGTGAACTTGTTGAGCGGCTCCCACTCGTGGTCGGTCATCCCCCAGAAGTGCACCTCGCGGGCATTCATCTTCTCGAAGACCGGCGAGTACGGACGCACAGGCCCGAACCAGGTGTCGTTCGTCAGCAGCACCTCATCGAACTCGGCGATACGGTCGCCGATGTGCGCGAGCCCCTCTTTGTGCGCCCAGATGTCGAAACCCATATTCGGACGGACGAGGATGTCATCCGTGACGGTCTCGAGCAGTGCACGACCGGCATCGTCCAGAGGGCCGTTCACCACGGCGAGGATGTGCGCAGCGTCATCGCGCATGCCCTTCAGCGCGTAACGGACGAACTCCTCGACCGTGCCTCGACGGTCGTAGACGACGTAGATGACGAGGCGACGCCCTCCGTCCGGAAAAGTCGCAGGCTTCTGTCCCGGCGTCGTCATCTGATCCCTCCAGCCCCTCACGAAGAGGGCACAACTCATGGCCACGCCAAGAGCGACGTGTCATCGAACTCGGTCGAGCCTAGTCAGCGTCCCTGTGCGAGCGCCTTGAGCAGGTACTCGCCGTAACCGCTCTTGCGGAGCGGCTCCGCACGCTCGCGCAGCTCGTCATCGGTGAGGAATCCCATTCGCCAAGCGACCTCCTCGGGGCAGCCGATCGAGAGGCCCTGACGCTTCTCGACGGTGCGGATGAAGTCTGTCGCCTCCGCGAGGGAGTCGAAAGTGCCGGTGTCGAGCCATGCGGTGCCGCGGGTGAGGAGCTGCACCTTCAGCTTCCCGCGATCGAGATACTCGCGGTTGATGTCGGTGATCTCCAGCTCACCACGCGGTGAGGGCTTGAGCGCCTTGGCGATCTCGATGACGTCGTTGTCGTAGAAGTAGAGACCGGGCACGGCATAGTTGCTCTTGGGCTGCGCGGGCTTCTCCTCGAGAGAGACGACCTTGCCCTCGCGGTCGAACTCGACGACGCCGTATGCCGTCGCGTCATCGACCCGGTAGCCGAACACGATGCCGCCGTCGAGCTCCGTGTACTGGCGCAGCTGCGTTCCCATCCCCTGTCCGTAGAAGATGTTGTCGCCGAGGACGAGTGCCACCGGCTCATCGCCGATGTGCTCCTCGCCCAGGATGAAGGCCTGTGCGAGGCCATCCGGGGACGGCTGCGTCTTGTAGGTGATCGAGACCCCGAACTTCGACCCGTCGCCCAGCAGCCGCTGGAAAGACTCCGCGTCATGGGGCGTCGTGATCATCAGGATGTCACGGATGCCCGCAAGGATCAGGGTCGACAGCGGGTAGTAGATCATCGGCTTGTCGTACACCGGGACCAACTGCTTCGAGACGCCGAGGGTGATCGGGTGCAGCCGGGAGCCTGTGCCGCCGGCGAGAATGATGCCACGCATGATCTACAGTCTCCCTGATCGCGCTCACCTGAACAAACGCCCCGAATCCTGCGCACCCCACCCGGTACGCTGAAGCTCATGCAGAAACTGCTCGTCACCGGCGGCGCCGGCTTCATCGGTTCCAACTTCGTGCACCACGTCATCGACAACACCGATGCCCATGTCACCGTGCTCGACAAGCTCACGTATGCGGGGAACAGGGCATCGCTCGACGGCCTCCCCGACGACCGTCTGCGCTTCGTGGAAGGCGACATCGCCGACGCCGAGCTGGTGGACGGCCTCTTCGCCGATGTCGATTCGGTGATCCACTACGCCGCCGAGTCCCACAACGACAACTCCCTGCACGACCCGCGGCCCTTCCTCGACACCAACATCATCGGCACCTACACACTGCTCGAGGCCGCGCGGCGCCACGACCGCCGGTTCCACCACATCTCGACCGACGAGGTCTACGGAGACCTCGAGCTCGACGATCCCGAGCGCTTCACCGAGCACACGCCGTACAACCCTTCTTCTCCGTACTCGTCCACCAAGGCCGGCAGCGATCTGCTCGTCCGCGCCTGGGTTCGCTCGTTCGGCGTGCGGGCGACCATCTCGAACTGCTCGAACAACTACGGTCCCTACCAGCACGTCGAGAAGTTCATCCCGCGTCAGATCACGAATGTGATCCGGGGCATCCGGCCGAAGCTGTATGGTGCAGGGCTGAACGTCCGAGACTGGATCCACGCCGACGACCACTCCTCTGCTGTACTCACCATCCTCGAAAAGGGAGAGATCGGCGAGACCTACCTGATCGGCGCAGATGGCGAGAAGGACAACAAGTCCGTCGTCGAACTCATCCTCACCGAGATGGGTCAGCCGGCGGACGCCTACGATCACGTCACCGATCGCGCCGGCCACGATCTGCGTTACGCGATCAATTCGACGAAGCTCCGCACCGAGCTGGGCTGGACGCCGACCTTCGGCGACTTCGAGTCGGGGCTCGCCTCTACCATCGCCTGGTATCGCGACAATGAGGCATGGTGGGCGCCGTCGAAGGATGCCACAGAGTCGTTCTACGCATCCAAGGGACAGTGATGACGGAGTTCGGCAAGGCGCTCACGGTCACCGAAACGGCGATCCCGGGCCTGCTCATCGCAGACCTCCCGGTCCACGGCGACTCCCGCGGCTGGTTCAAGGAGAACTGGCAACGCGAGAAGATGATCGCGGCCGGCCTGCCGGACTTCGGCCCCGTGCAGAACAACATCTCCTTCAACGACGCGATCGGGACCACGCGCGGAATCCACGCGGAGCCCTGGGACAAGTGGGTCTCCGTGGCGACCGGCCGCATCTTCGGCGCCTGGGTGGATCTGCGTGAGGGCCCCTCCTTCGGCACCGTCTTCACGGCCGAGCTCGACCCCTCTCGCGCGATCTTCGTGCCCCGCGGCGTCGGCAACTCGTATCAGACGCTCGAGGCCGATACCGCGTACGTGTACCTCGTCAACGACCACTGGTCGGCTGACGCGGAGTACTCATTCCTCAACCTCGCTGATGAGACGGCCGCGGTGAAGTGGCCGATTCCTCTCGCAGAGGTCGAGATCTCGGCGAAGGACCTCGCCCATCCTCGCCTCGCCGACGTGACGCCCATCCCTCCCAAGAAGACCCTCGTGGTGGGAGCGAACGGCCAGTTGGGTCGCGCGCTGCGTCACCTCCTGGGCGATTCGGCCGAGTACGAGTACGCGGGCCGTGACGAGTTGGATCTCACCCACCCCTCTTTCCCCCTTTCCCGTCGCTGGCGCGACTACGAGACGATCATCAACGCCGCCGCGTATACGGCGGTCGACGCAGCGGAGACGCCGGAAGGCCGAGCAGATGCCTGGGCCGCCAACGTGACGGGCGTCGCAGCTCTCGCGAAGGTGGCGGCGGCGAACGGCATCACCCTCGTGCACGTCTCGAGCGATTACGTCTTCGACGGAACGAAGAACGGGGCGTACTCGGAGGACGATCCCCTCTGCCCGCTGGGCGTCTACGGCCAGACGAAGGCAGCCGGCGACGTTGCTGTGAGCACCGTACCCCGTCACTACATCATCCGGACGTCCTGGGTGATCGGCGAGGGGAACAACTTCGTGCGGACCATGGCGTCTCTCGCGGAGCGTGGCATCGATCCGAAGGTGGTCGACGACCAGTTCGGCCGCCTGACGTTCACCTCGGACATCGCCGCCGGCGTGGAGCATCTGTTGAAGACACGACCCGAGTATGGCGTCTACAACCTCACGGGTGCGGGAGAGCCGATGACCTGGGCGCAGATCGCCGAGTCCGTCTTCACCGCGACGGGCCACGATGCGGCCAGGGTGACGGGGGTCAGCACCGAGGCCTACTTCTCCGCCGCCACCGCCCCCGTGGCCCCGCGTCCGAAGAACAGCGTCCTCGACACCGACAAGATCGGTGCGACAGGATTCGCTCCCTCCCCCATCATGGACTCGCTCACGGCTTACCTCGCATAGCCCCGGAGCTTCTCCAGCCTCTCGGCGAGTCGTCCTCGCGAGGACCCGAGCGACTAGCCGACCCTGCGCGACGGCTCAGGCATTGCCAACCGGCGTGCCGACAGGGATGCACGCTCCCCGACTCGACGTGCGAATGCCGCAGAAGGCTCTTCGACGACTCGCGTGAACACCCACGCGACGACGAAGATCACGGGCAGTGCCACGACCATGGCGCGCATCGGGTGGGCAGGAACGAGGTGAATGGCGCCGAGGAGCAGCGGCACGTGGATGAGGTAGAGGCTGAAGGATATCCGCCCGAGGAATCGGAACACTCCCAGAGAGAAGAAACGGGAGAGCCCCGAGTCGCCGATCAGAGCGTAGACGAGGAGAACGGCTCCGGTGACGACGAACCCCTGGGAGAACGGGCGCAGGAATCCTTGCACGTCGCCAGGTAGCGCGAGCCGGACGATGTCGGGGACCGCGATGAGGAGAATGCCCCCGACGAACCAGGCCCAGGATGTGCGCCGGGACGCGTCGCCGTCGCGCGCCACGACGGTCGAGGCGAGCAGGCCTCCCGCGAGGAAGACGGGCCCATAGGCGAGCGCCTGGACACCGACCACGGCCCCGATCCCGCTCGCAGCGCCGCACACGAGGATCCAGAGCCACTGCCTCCTCTTCACGCCCCTGACTAGGAGTACGGCGATCGGGAGCAGCAGCGAGAACAACAGCTCCCAGCGGAGGGTCCACAGCGGATTGTTCAGCTTCGGCGAACCGGTGATGAGGAAGAAGGAATCGACGACATCCCCTGCAGTCAGCGTGGGAAAGCTGAAGGCCTGGCTCCAGGAGCTGGCCACCTGCGCAGGATCCTGTCGCGTCGCGACGATCACGATGATGGCCAGAACGACGGCGGCCGCAGACGGTAGCCAGAGCCGCAGCAGACGCCGCGGGAAGTAGTTCCAGAGATCCAGTCCGCGACCGCGCAGCATGGGCAGCACGAGGACGAATCCACTCAGCACGAAGAAGACGATGACTGCTTCCGGCCCCATGACGAGGTATCGCAACGGCGTGTTCGCGATGAGGCCGACCACCGGAGAAGAGCTCGTCTCTCCGCTGAGCACGCGGAGGTACTCGTCGCTCAGCTTCGTCGCGAGCAGGAAGTGGTACACGACGACCATCACTGCCGCGACACCGCGCAACCCGTCCAGGGCGATGAAGCGCGACGAATTCTGCCCCGGAGCCGTGCGGTCGTTGGACCGGTCGGCGGCTCCGGGATCCACCGCGCTCAGCCGACCACCACGTCTCTGCACCCGAGGAACGTGTGTCCGCCTGCTCCGTTGTTGATGGCGTAGGCACAGACGGTCTGCTTGCCCGCTGGCATCGGAATGCGCTCTCCGAACCCATGCTTCGAACCGGACGCCGGATATGCGGCGCCCACGTCGTTACGAGTCTTGTCCGCCATGTAGGCCGTCCCGATCGCTCCGACGTAGATGTGAACCGAGATGGGCTCCGAGGTGTCCGGATCGATTGCCCACCCGCTGACCGTCGCCGCGCCGACCTCGCCCGTGACGCCCTCGAAATTGCCGAACGGCGCGCGCCCGGGGTCGGGACCGGCGGGGGCCGGCACGTTCACCGAACGGCACCCCAGGAACGTGTGCCCGCCCGCTCCGTTGTTGATCGCGTAGACGCACACCTGGTGCGTTCCCGGCGACATCGCGATTCTCTCCGCGAAACCGTGTTTCGGTCCGGAGGCCGGATAAGCCGCTCCCACGTCGTTGCGCACCTTGTCCGCCTTGTACGCCGCGCTGGAGTTGTCGACGTAGATGTGGATGGAGATGGGGTCGGCGGTATCGGGGTCGATCGCCCAGCCCGAGACCTCGGCGCCTCCCGTGTATGCGGAGACTCCCTCGAACCCACCGAAGGGTGCGCGTCCCGGATCCGCCGTCGGGGGTGCCGGGATCGTGACCGACTTGCATCCGAGGAAGGTGTGACCACCCGCACCGTTGTTGATGGCGTAGACGCATACCTGATGCGTTCCCGGCGACATGGCGATCTTCTCGACGAACGCGTGGTTCGGACCGTAGGCGGGATACGCAGCTCCGACGTCGCTACGCGGTTTGTTCGCCGTGTAGGCGGCGCTGGTGGAATCCACGTAGATGTGGACGGAGATCGGGTCGATGACGTCGGGGTCGATGGTCCACCCGCTGACCGTGGCTCCGCCCGACTCGACGGCCACCCCCTCGAACACCCCGAAAGGCGCTCGTCCGAGGTCGGGGCCCGCAGGGGCTGCGACCGTCACTGTGCGGCATCCGAGGAACGTGTGGCCGCCCGCTCCGTTGTTGATCGCGTATGCGCAGATGTCGGTCTTGCCCACCGGCACGGTGAGCTTCTCGACGAATCCGTGCTTGTTGCCGTATCCGGGATATGTTGCGCCCACATCCGAACGCTCCTTGTCGGCCGTATAGGCCTTGCCGACCGCGCCGACGTAGAGGTGGACCCCGATCGGAGCCGTGGTGTCGGGGTCGAGCGCCCAGCCGGAGGCGGTCGCGACCGTCCCGTCGACGGACACTCCCTCGAACCCTCCGATGGGAGGTCGACCGAGATCGACGGTGCCCGGGACGACGACGGTCTCGCACCGGAGCAGCACTGTCCCGCCCGCTCCCACGTTTATCGCATACGCGCACACATCCTGGCGGCCCGGTGACGCATTGATCTTCGCGGAGAAGCCGTGGTTCTCGCCGTAACCCGGGAAGTGCGGGACGAGATCCGGGCGCTTCTTATCGGCGACGATGGCGGTGCCGACCGCCCCCACGTAGATGTGCACGGAGACGGGATCGACGGTGTCGGGATCGACAGCCCAGCCTTCGACCTGAACGCCGCCGTCGACGACGGTGACCGAATCGAGGAGCCCCTGCGGAGGGCCGCTCTTGGCCTGCATCGTCTTGCAGAGGAAGAGCACGTTGCCGCCCGAGCCGACGTTGATGCCATACACGCAGACGTCCACGGGCCCTGCCCCTGTCGCCGCGACGCGGGCATCGAACCCGTGGTTGGGCCCGAGGTCAGGGTACGCGTTGCCGACATCAGCCCTGGGCCGGTCTGCCGTGATCGCCGTTCCGACGCCGCCGACGTAGACGTGCACGCCGATGGGATCCCGCGTGTCGCGGTCGGCGGCCCAACCGGACACCCGGAATTCTCCGGGAAGCGCTTCGATCAGCTCGATGTTCCCGAACGGGTTGTTCGCAGATGACTGGGTCGAGCCGAACCAGTCGGTGAAGTAATTGTAGAAGTTGCGGTTCCCGTAAGCGGAGCACCCGTCGCCCAGGCCGTATCCGGCGTTGAGTGCGGCGGCATTGGGCTGATACGGGGTGTAGTAGTAGAGAGCCGACGTCGCCTTGTTGGCGATGTACACCGGCGAGCTGCCGCAGTTCGCGTTGGGGTTGTAGAGGATGTTCCAGGTCTTGCCCGGCGCGTACCACTGGAACCACTTGCCCTCCATGTAGATCTGCATCTGACGTGCCGCGCCATAGATCTGGTGGAAGAACCCGATGTAGTTCGGATCGCAGGGCGCTGTGTCAGGGCACCCCTGACCGAGGGCGATCCGGTAGCGCCACGCGCTCGGCCAGGTGTGCGTGACCAGGCCCTGCTCCTTCTGAAGCATGACGATCAGGACCTGCGGGTTGATGTTGCAGGCCTGGGAGACCCGATAGATGATGCGCGCCGCAGATTCGTTGGCCTGCCCCGAGTAGCCGCTGCAGTACGCATCCGCTGGACGCGTGACCGTGTTCATCGAGAAGTCCTTGAGACACACGATCGGCTCGTTGTTCTCGTCCCTGCCGCCCTGGCACCGAGCAACCTTGCTGTTGAAGAACTCCTGGATCTGCGCCTCGGTCATCGTGCTCTTGTTCGTGAACACGGCATCGCTGATGATGTTGCCGGCGCTGAAGCCGGCCAGCGTGGTCTTCGCGATCCCGCTCGAGGCGGGGTCGGCCATCATTCGCGACGTAATCGGGCTGGACGCGGAGGCGGTGGCGGTGGCAGTGGCAGCAGTGGCGGGGACCACCGTGCCGATGACAAGGGCGGAGACGGCGAGGAAACAGGTGAGGAGTCGGGGGAACCTCAAGTTGTTTCGCGAGCGTGGGGCACGTCGAGACATGTGACCAGTGTGACGGAAGTTGCGTGATGATGCCACTGTTACACGCTTTGCGCGACAACTTTTCGGCGTGTCGCCCGTATGCGCAGGTTGCTCTCAGCGAATCACAGGTCGGCGTGCAGGCCCCACAGCCGTTCGGCTGAGCTTGCCCAGGAGAACGCTCGGGATCGGTCGGAGGCGAGCACTCGGAGCCGTTCCGCCGCTCCCCCGGCAGCCTCCGCCACAGCGTCGGAGATCTCCTCGGAGGGAACGAGCATCCCTCCGTCGGCGATGACGTCTCGGTGCGAGCCGCTCGAGACCGCCACCACCGGAATTCCGAGCACCATGGCCTCGACCGCACGCCATGGCCATCCGGCGACGGCATCGGTCGCCACGTAGGCAGAAGCGCCGGCGAGAACCACGGCACGATCCTCGGTACTCAGCTTTCCACGCACGTGCGCACGCCGCTCGGGTAGCCCTGCAGCCGAAGCCGCATCGGCGTAGCGAGGTTCCGCTCCGTCCGGAGCATCGACGATGACGGCGTCCACGCCGGCGGCCACCGCACCCCGGAAGCCCTCGGACAGGCTCGAGAGGGACCCGGTCAGAACCACATACTCGTCCGGCAGCGCCAGGGCGTCGCGACGCGCGGCCGCGCTACCGCTAACGCCGAATCCCTGTGGCGCTGCGCCGGCGATCACGCGTATGCGATCACCGATCTTCGCCAGCTCCGACAGGCGTTCGGCGACCGCATGAGAGGGCACCACGACCGCGTCGGCGTGCCGCACCGCACGTCTGAGCATGCCGCGCTGCCACGCAACGTTCCCCTTGGATAGCAGCTCCGGAGCGTCCCAGGCGCGCAGATCCCACAGGGTGACGGTGGTCTGATCGTTGTCGTGCACTCGATCGTGGCGGACGAGCGGCGCCATCAGCGTCGGTGAGTGGATGAGTCCGCCGCCGACGCCGGGAGTGATCCCGAGCTGCCACGCTGCGGCGAGTTCACGTCGCCCCATGCCGAGCGTGCGCACGTCGGCGATTCCCGCCACCGGCACCGAAGCGCCCGCAGGGACGATGGCATCCACAGCGCACCCGGACGGGGCTGTCGCGACCAGACCGGTGGCGAGTCCCACCGCGGCATCCGCGTGATCGGCATCGACGACGCTCACAAGCTGATCCAGAACAACACGCAGCCGAGCACCCATGCCCACAGGGTATCCTCGCGGTCCCACTCTCCCGCGGAGCGCACCACCTACGGCGCGCGAATGTCAGCGTTCGCACAGACTTCGCCCACCACCGCCGCAGCGGTTCATGCTTGAATGCTCGGGTGAGCGATGGTCGACTTCCCGTCCGGCGCCGATGGATCGGGTGGACCGTCGGCGTTCTGCTGTCCCTTCTCCTCATCTCCGTCGGCTGGGTGACCGTCCGGGGAATCGGGGCCGTCAACGACCTCCAGCAAGTCGCGAAGGGCGCCTCGCAACTGAAGGCGTCGATCGCCGCCGGTGACCTGGAAGGCGCGAAGCCCATCGCGCGGAGCATCGCACACAACGCGGAGTCCGCCCATGGCCTCACGTCCGACCCGGTGTGGCAGGCGTTCGGCGCACTCCCGTGGATCGGGCCGAACTTCAGCGCGGTGGGCGACATCGCCGAGATCGCCGACGATGTCTCCGCCGACGCGCTCACGCCCCTCCTCGATGTGGCGGCGGACTTCGACCTGGCGGGTCTCGGCTTCGCCGGTGGATCGATCGATCTTGCGCCGTTCGCGGCGATCGCCGGCCCTCTCGGCACCGCCGACACTGCGCTGACCGCCGCACAGCAGCAGGCACGGCGCATAGACGCCGATGCCACGCTTCCCCCGCTCGCCGACGCCATCCGCACGATGCGATCATCCGTCACCGAGGCTGCGACGGTCGTCGGATCGCTCCACGGTGCCGCCGTGCTGCTGCCGACCATGCTCGGCGGTGAGGGCCCGCGCAACTACGTGCTCGCGATGCAGAACAACGCGGAGCTGCGCTCTTCGGGCGGGATCATCGGCTCGATCGCGCTGCTGCACGCCGAGAACGGCAGGATCACGCTCCAGAGCCAGGCGTCGACCCGGGACTTCCCTCCGCTCGATGCCGCCCTGCCACTCAGTGACTCGACGATCGCCCTGTTCGAGGATCGTCCCGGTCGATATCTGCAGAACATCACCAGCATCCCCGACTTCAGCGAGGCCGGTGCGGCGATCGCCGCCCGCTGGCAAGGCCGGTTCGGCGGGACCGTCGACGGCGTCATCGCCGTGGATGCCGTCGTCGCGAAACATCTGATGGCGGCGACCGGCGGTCTCGCGTTCGGCCCGTTCACGGCGACCTCAGAGAACGTCACCGACATTCTCCTCTCGGAGATCTACGCCGCCGTTCCCGATCCCGCGGTGCAGGACGAGATCTTCGCGCAGGCGGCAGGCGCACTGTTCGGCGCCGCGCTGTCCGGTGGGGATCCGCGCGCATTGCTCGGCGCATTGGCCGAATCCGCTGCCGAAGGACGCATCCGTATCTGGAGTGCCCACGAGACCGAGGAGACCGTGCTCGCAAACTCGGCATTGGGTGGCACGATTCCCGATGACAGCGTCGATGCGACCCATGTGGGGGTTCTCATGAACGACACCACCGGCGGCAAGATGGATTTCTACACTCGGGCAGCCATCTCCACGTCGGTCGGCACCTGCCAGGGCGCTCCGACCACGCAGGTGCGAGTGACGTGGACCAACACCGCCCCCGCCGATGCCGCCACAACGTTGCCGGCCTACGTGACGGCTGATGGCTTCTACGGCGTGCCGGCCGGCACGGTGCGCACTCTGATCGCCGTGTACGGCCCCGAGGGCGCGACCCCCTCGCACATCGATCGCGATGGCGCGGAGGAAGGTGTGCAGACGGCCATGATCGGCGACCGCTCCACGGTGCAGCACGAAGTTTCGCTCGCACCGGGCGAATCGACGACCATCACGATCGAGTTCCAGGGGACCGGAGCAGGAGAGCGTCTCACCGAGGTGCTGCACACTCCGCTGATCGACACTCCGGACACGACACGGGAGCCTCTGCGATGCGCTTCGTGACATTCCCCTCTCGATAGGGTACTGTCGACTCACTGGGGAATATCTGGCGTCTGCCATCCTGCCGTGGGGGCAGGATGACGCCACGCAGTTGGATGCAGGGGTGTGTCCAAAGGCGATTCCGCGTGAAATTCTGGGGAGAAATCATGCTGAAGAAACTGGCTGCCATCAGCCTTGCCGCTGGCGCGCTCGTACTCGTCGCGCCCACCGTCGCAACCGCTGCACCGACTGTTCCGGCTGCGTCGTCCGACTCGTATCCGACGCCTCCCGGCGCCAAGGTCGGCGATCCGATCATCGACATCTGCGAGACCTCGACGATCGTGTTCGGTCCGGGCTACTTCCTGCCGTCCGAGAACGTGAACGTCTCGGTCTCCGGCTACAACGCCGGGAAAGCCGCGATCTCGGGTAACACCGCAACCGGCGACGGCAGCCTGACGCTCACGTTCCGTCCGCCGTCCGACGGCGAAGGCTCCTATGCCGTCGCCTTCAACGGCTCGCGTTCGTACACGGCGACCATCACGGTCTCCCACGGTCACGACGCTGCCGCCACCTGCGACCACGATCCCGGAGTCGCAGCAGCAGGTTCGGAGCTGCCGCTCACCGGTGGCGGCATCGAGCTGGCGCTGACCGGCGGAAGCGTGTCGCCGTGGGTCCTCGGAGGCGGAGCAGCAGCTCTAGTCGCCGGTGGAGCCCTCGTCGCGGTGGGAGCATCCCGCCGCAAGCGCGCCTAGGTCCGGCTGCCGCCTCGCGCGGTGGTCGACTGGACGACGGTGATCCCTCCCCCTCCGATCACCGTCGTCTGGTGCATCCGGTGCAAACCACCGGAAGCCCACGGTCGCCCTCCTTCGGGAGGCGACCGTGGGCTTTGTCGTGCGTCGGATCCCCCGTGATGGCATGCCGAACCGCGTCAGAGGTCCGCGAGCCCGGAGGTCCAGATCATCGGCATCGGCATCGACGTGAAGACCGGCGGCCGTGATCACGGCTCCGGCGTCGGTGTCTCCGTCGGCGGATGCAGCTTCTGCTGGATCATGTCGTGGATGAATGTGTAGTCCGGCTCGTGCTCGTCCACGCCGGCCTCGGGCGTGAGCTCGATCGACGTGACCGGCTGCTCCTTCGCCTTGAGCATCAGATCGAAGAACTCCGGCAGCTTGTCGGACGGGAGGTCGGTGCTGATCAAGGCCGTTCCCGCCGCCGCCACCTCGTTGAAACGAGTGAGCACTGTCTGGGGTGTGAACTGGGCGAGGATGGCCGCCTGCAACTCTCGCTGGCGCTTCATCCGATCCCAGTCGCTGGTCGTGTAGCGCGAGCGGGCGTACCACTGTGCGGTATCGCCGTCCATCCGCTGCTTTCCGGGCTCGATCCATCCGATCGCCCATTCGTTCACGTCGCTGCCCGTCCACCCCTCGGGCGGACCGCCCTTGGGCAGTCGCTCCGTGACGTCGATCTCCACACCCCCCAGGGCGTCGACAAGTTCGGCGAACCCGTGCATGTCGACGAACACGTAATACGGGATCTCGATTCCGAGAACGCCCTCTGCCGCATCCTTCGTTGCCTCGATGCCAGGTTCCGAACCGTTGGACACGGCATCAGGATAGAGTCCCGCACCGCCGTCTTCCCGGCAGACCTCGGCAGCGTTGCGCACGTGGTTCATCCAGCCGTTCCACCCGCAGGTCGAAGATGAGTGGCCCTCGAACCCGTTCGGGTAGAGCTCCTGCATCGGGCTGCCGTCGCTGAATGGCGCATTCGGGAGCTCCCGGGGGATGCCCGTGATGGTCACAGCCCCGGTATCGGCATTCACCGAGACCACCGAGATGCTGTCGAACCGCATGGAGTCACGGCCGTCGCCGCTGTCCGCACCGAGGAGAAGGATGTTGTAGTAGCCATCGCTCGGCTCCACGCTGGGGCCGCTCTGTCCGAAGATCGAGCCGATGGTGTTGCGGACGGACCCGACGGCGGTCGCGGCATACCCTGCTCCGCCCCCCACCAGTCCCAGCAGCACCAGTGCGACGACCGGGATGGCGAGTCGGGAGGGGCCGGGGACCTTCACGAGCCGCACCAGACGCAGAGTGTCGAATGTGAGCACGGCCCAGAGCACGACGTATCCCGCCAGGAGCACCTGGACGATCGTCAGGACCGCGGCGGAGAAGAACCCGCCACCGATCGTGAGCCACAGCAGGACAGGACGCGCGAAGAGTGCGAGCCCCAGCGCGACGATGGCGAGGAACCAGGAGAGAAGCGTCGCGCCGAGCCCGAAGCGGCCGAGACGACGGTTGCCGGCGAGAACCTGCGCGGAGCCCGGCACCAGTAGATTGACCGCGATCAGCCACCACCCGCGTTTGGCCATCATCCCCGAGTCGGCGGAATCCGGATGCCGCAGCGGCCGGGTCTCGATGAGCGGGCGCCGTGTTGCGCGCGGAGGCGCAAGGGTCACAGCGAGTCCTTCAACCGTTCGTTCTTCTCCTCGACCTGCGCCTCGAGGTCACGGGCGTACTCCTCGACGCGGTCGGCAAGCGCGGTGTCGGACGTTCCGAGAATCCGCGCGGCGAGCAGACCGGCGTTGCGAGCGCCCCCGATGGACACGGTGGCGACCGGGATCCCGGCAGGCATCTGCACGATGGACAGGAGGGAATCCATTCCGTCGAGGTAGGCGAGAGGCACCGGGACTCCGACCACGGGAAGCGGCGTCATCGAGGCGAGCATTCCCGGAAGATGGGCTGCTCCCCCGGCTCCGGCGATGATGACGCGGATACCGCGCGACCGCGCCTCGCGCGCATACGACATGAGCTTGTCCGGTGTGCGGTGGGCGGAGACCACTTCGACCTCGTGTGGGATGCCGAAGTCCGTGAGCGCCTGAGATGCGTCGCTCATCACACGCCAGTCGGAGTCGGATCCCATCACGACGCCGACCAGAGGCTCGGCGGAGGAGTGCAGTGGCTCGGTCACCAGATCAGGGTATGGTCTGCCGCTGTGAGATTCCCCGAACGGCACACCTCTTGCCCTGCATGTGTCGGCGATGAATCGACGCGAGGGCGAATCAGACGAAATGCGCGGCGACAGCCCGTGCGACATAGACCGCGTCGTCGAGATCGTCGTCCGCCACATTCACGTGACCGACCTTGCGGCCGGGCCTCGGTGCCTTGCCGTAGGTGTGGATCTTCGCCTGCGGGTGTTCCGCCATCGCTGCGCCGAAGCGCTCGTCGAGCGTCCCGTCGACAGGCCCACCGAGGATGTTCACCATCACGGACCACGCTGCTCGCGGTGCGGTGCTCCCGAGGGGAAGATCGGCGACCGCACGCAGATGCTGCTCGAACTGACCGGTGACGGCGCCGTCCTGGCTCCAGTGCCCGCTGTTGTGCGGCCGCATGGCGAGCTCGTTGACCAGGATTCGTTCGTCGTCGGTCTCGAACAGCTCGACGGCGAGCATCCCGGTCACGCCGAGCCCCTCCGCGATGGTACGACCGATCGCCTCTGCCACCTCCACCAGGCGCTCGGCCGCGGCAGGGGCCGGAGCGATGACCTCGGCGCACACACCGTCGCGTTGGACGGTCTCGACCACCGGATAGGCGACGATCTCGCCGCCGACGCGACGTGCGACCTGCTGTGCGAGCTCGCGCACGAACGGAACGAGCTCCTCGACGAGAAGCGCATCCCCGTCGGCGAGCGCCGCCAGCCAGTCCTGCGCCTCCTCCGCGGCACGCACGACGCGTACTCCCTTGCCGTCGTACCCTCCGCGCGGCGTCTTCACCACGCCCGCTCCCCCGTGCTCATCGAGGAAGGCCTGCAGCTCGGCCTCGGTGCGGACAGCGGCCCACTCGGGCTGAGGAACTCCGAGCTCCGCGAGGCGCGCGCGCATCACGAGCTTGTCCTGCGCGTATTGGAGGGCATCCGGACCAGGGTGCACGGCGACTCCATCGGCGACCAGCTGGCGGAGGACATCTTGGGGCACATGCTCATGGTCGAAGGTCACGACATCGACGTCGGCCGCGAAGGCACGCACCGTCTCCAGATCGCGATAGTCGCCGACCGCGGTGGCCGCCAGCCCGGCGGACATCCCTTCATCCTCTGCGAGCACTCTCAGCTCGAGCCCGAGCTCGACCGCCGGAGCGATCATCATCCGGGCCAGCTGTCCTCCGCCGATCACGCCAACACGCAACGCCATGTGCCGCCTCCATTCGTCTGCACCCATTCTCCCGCACCGATCCGGGCGCGCACGACAGGTTGCGGATCCGCGGCCACCGATGACGGCGCACAGCCGCCCGGAAACCGATGGATCAGTCGCCGACGGCCTGCGCGTCGCGGTGCGCGAGAATCTGCCCGACTTCGATCTGGTCCGCGAGAGTCTCGTGCACGAGAGTGACGTTCGGGACGTTCGGCAGCCGCAGGGGCGCATCGACGCCGTTCGACAGGGTGATGGTTCCCGACCCCCACAACCGCTGCAGCGGCCCGCGGCGAACGGCGATCGTGTATCCCCGCGCATGCGACATCTCGTGACGCCGACGGGCACCGATCCCCTGGCGGGCGATCACCCGTCTGGTGGTGACAGTGGTGCTCCGGGAATACCAGATGATGAACGGCAGCACGACGGCGAGCAGCACCAGCGCCCCCGCAGCAGCAAGGAGCATCCAGTCCTCGAAACCCGCCGGCAGGTTGCCGAAGAAGTACGCCGTCGCCCCGAAAGTCACGATGAGCACGAGGGCCGACCAGAACAACCGACGTGCGTGGCTCCGGAAGCGCGCGATCAGCAGCTCCTCCGAAGGCGTACCGGGCGGCGGCATCAGGGGCCGCCCGCCGAGCGTCACAGGCTGGGTCACCCCACCATTGTGCCTGTGATCTGCGACAAAGCCGTGTGTGCGGCGGCGTGTCAGCTTCCGACCGGGCGTACGTGCACGACATCGCCGGCCGAGATCGCGTGCGTCCGCCCCTCGGACTCGACCACGAGACGGCCTTCCGCATCGATCGCGGTGGCCGCTCCCTCGAGGGTGCGCTCGGCGGGCATCGACACCCGCACCGCGTGCCCGAGCGTCGCGCAGCGGGACACTACGGCCGCGTGCAATCCGCTCACGACCGCATCCGCAGAGACGGTGAGCGCCGAGAGAAGGCCGTCGAGCTTCCCGAGATAGGTCGACAGCAGCCGGTCCTCGTCCACGACGATGCCGAGTGCAGCGAACGACGTCGCCGTCGGCACCGGGAGCTGGTCGACCGTCATGGCCGTGTTGACGCCTGCCCCGACGACGACCGCGTCCGCGGTCGCCTCTGCGAGGATGCCGCAGATCTTGCGCCCGTCGACGAGCACGTCGTTCGGCCACTTCACGGCCACATCATGCACGGGAAGCTGCTCGGCGATCGCCTCGGTCATCGCGACCCCCGCGGCGAGAGGGATCCATCCACGCGCGGCGGGGTCGGAGGGAAGCGTCCGCAACAGCACGGAGACGGCGATGGCCGAATCCGCCGGCGCGACCCAGGTGCGATCGAGGCGACCGCGCCCGGCAGTCTGGTTGCGTGTGACCAGGGTGGACAGATGCGGCCAGTCCTCGGGGTCAGCACCCTTCGTCCGCAGGTCGGCATTCGTCGAGCCGGTGTCCGACACCAGTTCGAAGCGAGGTACGACAGCGTTCGAAAGCGGAAAGTCCATGCTCAGGCGTCCTCTTCGTCGGCTTCTTCGTCGTCGTCGTCCTCGTCTTCGCGAACGACCCCGACCTCATGGGCCTGCCAACGATCCCACTCCTGCATGAGGCCGTCGACTGCGGCATGGAACTTCGCGGTCGCCACCCCCTGCGTGGTGTCGCCGAAATAGTGCTGAACCCACATCCGCAGCCGGGCGATCGCGGCCTCATCGTCGCGGACGCGGTCGATCTCGGCCACGATGTCGACGGCCGCCTCCGCGGTCAGCCATTCGCAGTCCGCCAGGTAGCCCTGCGTGTCGATCGACGCCTGCTCATCCGTCGGGCGCGTGATCATCAGCGGCTTCCCGGCCGCGAGCCGGTCGTAGACCATGGCCGAGATGTCCACGATGGCGACATCGGCTGCCGTGAGCTGCCAGCCGAGCTCCGGAGCCGAGTCGTAGATATGGTGAGCTCTCGGATCTGCGGCGTTCGCCTCGTTGATGGCCGACACGATCCGTCGATGCGCGGCCCCGTACGCTTCATCGACCACACCGCTGCGCGGGTGGGGACGATAGATCACGCGGTGCACGCCGGTCGCCAGCAGCCGAGCGACAAGTGCCTCGCCGTGCGAGGCGATGGAACCGTAATGCGCGCTGGGGCGGTCCCCTTCCCACGTCGGCGCGTAGAGCACGACGGTGCGCTCATCGGGTGTGTACGGAAGCGTTCCCGCATAGTGGTCGGCCTGCGGGCGTCCGATCTCGAGCGTTCGGCGGTCGACGTCGTAGTCCCACAGCGTTCGCGAGAGGCGATCCCGCGCGGCTTGTCCGGCGACGAAGGCGTAGTCGTAGGCCTTGTACTGGTTCGTCGTCATGTACATCTTGTCGGACTCGCCGTGATTGATGAAGACGTGCCAGCGCCGGCCGTAGCGGAACATCTGGAAGTTGCGGGTGTTCTGGTTGACGTACAGCACGATGCGGATGTCCTGTGTCGCGATGAATCGCTCCAGGTCGCGCACCGTCGGGACGAAGGCCACAGGTGGCGAGTCCTCTTCGAGAAGCTTCTCGGTTCCGGTCGCCTGCCGCGACAGCACGACGACGGGCCAGCGCTTCGAGAGCTCGGCGAGAGGGCGGTACCACTGGCGCATCTGGTACATGTTCACGGCTCCGTCGGCGAAGTAGACGGCGACCTTGAAGTGATCCGTCGGGAGCGGTTCGCGCTCGGCGAGCCGCCGCCGCACGCGCTGCACCGCCGTGCGAGACGCGAGCGCCCGCTTCAGCAGACGGTATGCCTTCTTCGCGTCAGACAGTGCACCCATCCCTCCAGAATAGTTCGTCCGCGTCCGATCCTCCGGCCCCGGGGGTCCGGGAGGTCGGCCGGGGACCGCCGCGCCCGCTCCCTCAGGGAACGTGCGTGAGCGCCGTGCCATGATCGTCATGTGCCCGCAGACGAATTCTCCGCTCCCCCGCCCGGGGTGTCCTTCGTGATGCCGGTGCTCAATGAGCGCGCGTACCTGGAGCACGCGGTCGCATCGGTGCTCGCGCAGGACGTCGATGCGCCCACAGAACTCGTGCTTGCGCTGGGACCGTCGACGGACGGCACGACCGATCTTGCACGACGACTCGCCGCGGCGGATGACCGCATCCGGTTGGTCGACAATCCTGCGGCCCACATCCCCGTGGGGCTGAACGCCGCGATCCGCGCGAGTCGATACGACACGATCGTGCGCGTCGATGCGCACTCGGAGCTCTCCCCGGGATACGCCGCGCGAGCGTTGCAGACCTTGGAACGGACGGGCTCGGCCAACGTCGGCGGCGTGATGCACGCAGAGGGGCGCACACCCTTCCAGAAGGCCGTCGCACGGCTGTACAACTCCCCTGTCGGACTCGGCGGAGGCGCCTATCACGGCAGCTCGCAGGAAGGCGAGGCAGAGTCGGCCTACCTCGGCGTGATGCGGCGGGAGGTCCTCGACGGCGTCGGTCTGTTCGACGAGTCGATTCGACGCGGCGAAGACTGGGAGCTCAATCTCCGGCTCCGCCAGGCCGGCCACCGGGTCTGGTTCGACCCCGAGCTGTCGGTCACGTACTGGCCGCGGGAGAGCTGGCTGCGCCTGGCTCGGCAGTTCCGTGCGACCGGTGCATGGAGGGGCGAACTCGTGCGCCGGTTCGGGCGCCGCAACGGCATCCGCTACTTCGCCCCGCCTGCACTCGTCGCGATCGTCGCGCTCGCCGTCGTGCTCGGCGTGCTGCAGCTGACCGGTGTGCTCAGTGGAGTGGCATCCCTGGTCGCATCGCTGCTCGTGTACGGGCCCCTCGCCCTCTACCTCCTGCTGGTCCTCGGCGTCGCGCTCGCACCGGGGGGAGGCGGCGTGCGCCAGCGGATGTGGACGCTCCTCGTACTACCGACGATGCACATCTCGTGGGGCCTGGGCTTCCTCGGCGGTGTCCTCCGCGGTGCTCGCGACACCGTCGACGCCTCACGTCTCGGAACTCGCAACACGCCGCTCCCCTGACACGGCCGCCGGAGCGCGATCGTGCGACGCGTTCGTTCTGGCGCTCAGGCCGTGACGAACCCGAGGTCGAGGATGCGGTCGACCACTCGCCGCGCGGCATGACCGTCGTCGCGGGAGTTGAACTGCGTGCGCCAGGCCGCGTAGCGATCCGCATATGCCGCCACGTGCCCCGCGTCATCGAGAGCAGCGGTGAGCTCCTCCTGTGTGCGCACCAGCGGACCAGGAGCCCTTTCGGCGAGATCGAAGTAGAAACCGCGCAGCTGTCCGCGATAGTGATCGATGTCCGGAACCAGGAAGAACATGGGCTTTCCGGTGACGCTGAAGTCGAACATCACCGAGGAATAGTCGGTGATCAGAGCGTCGGCGGCGAGCAGCAGTCGTGCGGTCTCGGGGTAGCCGGTCACGTCGATGACCCGTGCGCCCGCGCGATCCCGCCCCTGCTCGAGGGTACGGGAGTGGCCGCGTACCAGCACCACGGCGTTCGCCTGACGTGCCAGAAGCTCGGCATCGACGAAGTCGACCATCTCGGCACGGTCATCGCGCCAGGTCGGAGCGTAGAGGAGCACACGTTCGTCGGCGCCGATGCCCAACGCGGCGCGGACCGCGGCGGGGTCCCCCGTGGTGAGCGCGTCGTTCCGCGGGTACCCCTCCACCCAGATCGGGCGTCCGAAGAAGGCGTACGCCTTGCGGAGGATGCGCTCGGAATAGGCATTCTGGGCCAACAGCACGTCCCAACGCCGCGATTCCTTCACGACCGCGGCCATCCGCCGTGGATCGAAGCCGGGGCGGTGCAAGGCGAGCCGCTTGAGCGGTGTGCCGTGCCACGTCTGGAGCACCTTCTGACCCGGTTTGCGGGCGAACCGTCGACGCATCCAGTCGTTCACGACCAGCAGCCGTGCGGCTCCGCGAGCATGCCACCACTGCGGGCTGCCCTCGACGACCGCGATCGCGCCCTCCGGCACCTCGACGGAGAGGTCGACGACACTCCAGTAGCGACGCACCTCGGGTGCGCGTGCCGCGAGTTCGCGATCGATGGCGCGAGGGTTGCAGCCGACGCTGCGGCCGTAGAAGCTCTCGAAGAACACCGCGTTCTCCGTGCCGCCCGCCTGCGCGACGTACCGCTCTTCGAGGGTCGAGCGTCCTTCGGTGGTCTCATACACCGGATCGATCGGAGCGGCGATACGGACGGTGCCGGCATTCACGGCGACGCGCACCCCCGTGAGCACCACGGGAGGGAGCCGCACACCATCGAGATCGACATCGGCGACCCGCAACTCGTACGCTCCGGTCGGCAACGGAAGCGCAGGGCCACCCCACCGCGACGCTTCCAGCGGGAGCGTCGCCGTCCAGGTGCCGTCATCGCCGCTGATACGAGCCTCGACCTGCGCACGGGGTCCGACCAGCTCGGCCATCTCCGGTCGCTGACCGGTCCCTTCGATGATCAGGGCCTCCGCCGCGTCATCGATGCGGGCCGTTGTCATACTGCTCCCTTCGGCGCGGGAATCCCCCGCGCGCGGATGACCTGGTAGACGCGCTCGGTGTTGCGCCCGTCCCGATATGCGTGCATCTCCGCGCTGAGCGTAGCGGAACGGACGGATGCTGCGTCGCGGGCGGCGTCGTCGTCGAGGAGTGCTTCGAGCTGCGCGAGCACCCCCGCCCAATCGGCGGCCGCGTCGGTTCCGGCGACGTCGTCGAACCGACCGTAGAAGCCGCGAGTGCGGGCGTACTCCTCGGCGTCCGGAGCCAGGAAGAGCACCGGCATGCGCACGAGACCGACGTCGTATGCGAGCGACGAGTAGTCGGTGATGAGCACGTCGAACGCCGCGAGCGCCGGCGTCACGTCGGCCAGCAGCGCGGACCCGAGCGCGCGCACCCTCCTGCTGGGAAGAGGGGGCGCGTACCCGCCCTCCCCGAGGGGATGCGAGCGCACGAACAGGATCGCGTCGTGTTGTTCGAGCACCTGGAGGATACGGATCCACTCCTCAGCGCTGGGCACCGCGGGGTCGGGGGCACCGTCGCGCCAGGTGGGCGCGTACAGGATCTTTCGCGCCGTGTCCGGGAACTCCCCCGCGACGCCGCGGAGCACAGCAGAGGCCGCCGAGCGCACGTGTTCTGGTGGTCCAGCCGAGAGCACATCGACTCGCGGCTCCCCCGTCACGACCACGCGGGCGTCGCCGAGGCCGAACGCGGACTCCAGTCGGCCCCTCGCGCGGTGCGATGCCGCCGGAAGCACGCGGATCCGCTGAGCCGCCGCGCGGTAGAGGATGCCGACAGCACGACGAAGCAGCGCCGCACCGGGAACGTTCGGAACCTGGGTCGTCGCCGGCGAATCGAGGCCGATCCGCTTCAGGGGTATCCCGTGCCAGAGCTGGACGACGAACGCGCCGCCGTTCGCATAGCGGTTCACGTCGCCGAGCCCATGGGTCACGACGAGCACGCCAGCCCGCGCGGTGGCCCACCAGCCACGCAGTCCGTGCTTGCGCACGGCACGGATGCCGAGGGCGGCCGCTTCCCGGTCCTCGCGCTCCGACGATGTGAGCCACACGGTGTCGTGACCGGCCTGCGACGCGTAGCGCTGCAGCGCGAGAGCGCCGTCGCCCACTCCGGCCCCGCACCCGAAGACCCAGCGACGGCCGCGTGGAAGGAGAAGAGTGCCGATGCGTCCGACGACATACAGCGGGATGCGGAGGAGCTTGGCCGCATTGCCGGTGCCGAAAGAGAAGGACGCCACCCCGCGAGCCTATCGCGGGGTGGCGTCCTTCTCTGTGCGCAGTGGTTGTCAGCCTGCGAGTTCGCCGAGCGTCACCTCGGCGTCGTATTCCTTGCCGCCTCGCACGTAGGTGACCTTGGCATCGCTGCCGGCCGCCACCGCACGCACCTGAGCGGTCAGATCGCTCGCGCTGGTGATCGGCACTCCGTTGAACTCGGTGACGACGTCGCCTTCCTGGATGCCCGCAGCTGCGGCGGCGCCACCGTCCGTCGCCTTGGCGATGTACGCCCCGGAGACGGTCGCGCCCTGCACGCTCGAAGCGTCCTGGACAGAGGCGCCGAGCAGGCCATGCGTCGCCGCACCGTCCGCGATGATCTCGTCGGAGACCCGCTTGGCGATGTTCGACGGAATGGCGAACCCGATGCCGATCGAGCCCGACTCCTCCGAGCTTCCCGAGCTGGCGATCGCCACGTTGATGCCGATCAGCTCGCCCTTGCTGTTCACGAGGGCGCCACCGGAGTTGCCGTGGTTGATCGCTGCATCCGTCTGGATCACGGCGATGGAGATGGAGTTCGAGGTCTGCGGCGTGCCGCTTCCCGGGATGTCGAACTGGAACGGTCCCTGGCCCTGGCCCTGATCCGGCGTCTGCTGCTGGTTCGGGGCGTCCTCGGATGACGAGTCGGGCAGGGCGGAGGACGCGATCTGGATGCTCCGGTTCAGAGCACTCACGATGCCGGTCGTGACCGAATTGGCGAGCCCGAGCGGAGCGCCCAGCGCCACCGCGGTGTCACCGACGTTGAGCTTCGAGGAATCCGCGAAGTCCATCGGGGTGAGCCCCTTGGCATCCTTCAGCTTGATCACGGCGAGGTCGTAGATCGGGTCGGTGCCGACCACTGTCGCCTCGAAGATGCGCCCGTCCGATGTGGTCACTCGGATCGACGGATCGGCGACCGCCCCGCCGAGCGTCACGACATGCGTGTTGGTGAGCACGTAGCCGTCGTCGCTGATGATGACACCGGATCCGCTGCCCGCCTGATCGGAGCCCGCCACCTCGATGGTGACGACCGACGGCAGTGCGGCCGTCGCCACCGCTGTGGTCTCGTTGACGGAGCCCGGGTTGTTCACGGTCACCGTCTGCGGGCCTTCGGCCGTGCCCGACGAGGGCCGGTCCTGGATTCCGTTGAGCAGCGCACCGCCGCCGAAACCTGCGACACCGCCGACCAGAGCCGCTGCGACGATGAAGGCGGCGAACTTCGCACCGCTGCGAGGCTTCTGCTCCTTGATCTTGGTGCCGTCACCCGACGTGCCGATCGATGCATCGCCGAGAGGCTGCGTGGGCTGGGTGTACGACGCCGCAGCGGGGATGCCGAAAGCGGCGCCCTGTGCGGTGGCCGCGCCAGGCGCCGTGTCGGCCGGTGCCGCGTAGCCGTGAGGAACCGGGGCGATCATGGGCGCGGCCGGGGCCTGCGAGGTGAACGTCGACGGCATCTCATGGCCCTGCACCGTCGCGGGGACTGCCGGTGCGACGGGTACCGCCGCGGCTACGGCGGGCGTGTTCGTGTCAGCGGCGGCATCCGTCACCGGCTGAGCGGCGACCTCTGCGGCCTCGGTGGACGGCACGGCGTCATTCGACGCGGGTACCGACTGGTCCTGGGGGTTGTCTTCGTTCATGGTGTGTGCTCCTTCGACGACCATTTCAGAATGACGCCTCTGCCTGTGCGTTCCTTATGCCGAAGATGAGTTTCCGCTATGGCCTTAGCCTGTTCTTCATGAGTGTCATTCCCGGCGCATGGCGTCGCACGGCAGCGGGTGCAGGTCTGCTCGCTGCGGACGGAACCGTCGCGCCCACCATCTTCGCAGAGATGTCGGCGGCAGCGGCCCGAACGGGAGCGATCAATCTCGGCCAGGGCTTCCCCGATGAGGACGGCCCCACCGAGGTGCTGGAGGCGGCGCGGGCCGCCATCGCGAACGGCGCCAACCAGTACCCTCCCGGTCGCGGAGTCCCGGATCTCCTCGAGGCCATCAGCGCGCATCAGCGTCGCTTCTACGGGCTGTCCGTCGACCCCACCAGCGAGGTGATCGTGACGGCCGGTGCGACGGAGGCGCTGACGGCGACCCTGCTGGCGCTGATCGACGGTCCGGAAGACGAAGTGGTCGTGTTCGAGCCCTACTACGACTCCTACGCCGCCGCGGTGGCACTCGCCGGCGCACGGCTTCGCACGGTACCGCTGCGCGCTCCCGACTTCCAGCCTGACCTCGAGCGGCTCGCGGCGGCGGTGACCGATCGCACCCGGATCATCCTGGTCAACGATCCGCACAACCCCACGGGCGCCGTCTTCGGGCGCGAGGTTCTGGAAGAGGTGGTGCGCCTGGCGGAGAAGCACGATGCGATCATCGTCACCGACGAGGTGTACGAGCATCTGGCCTTCCACGCGCCGCACACTCCGACCGCCACGCTCCCCGGCGCGGCCGAGCGCACCCTGACCATCTCCTCCGCCGGTAAGACCTTCTCCACGACGGGGTGGAAGATCGGCTGGGTGCACGGCCCGGCCGCGCTCATCACGGCCGTGCTCACGGTGAAGCAGTACCTCACGTATGTGAACGGCTCCCCGTTCCAGCCTGCGGTCGCCGTGGGGTTGCGGATGGACGACTCGTACTTCGCGGGCGCCGCCGACGTGCTCGCCCACAAGCACCGGATCCTCGGCGACGGGCTGAGGGCCGCCGGGTTCACAGTGCACGCTCCGCAGGGCGGCTACTTCACCGTCGCGGATGCGACCGCGCTGGGCGGAGAGGACGCCGCGGCCTTCTGCCGGGCCCTGCCGGAGCGCGTGGGCGTCGTGGCGATCCCGCTCACGGCCTTCGTCTCCGAGGAGCACAGGAGCGAATACGCGGGCCTGGTGCGCTTCGCCGCCTGCAAGCGCGTCGAGGTCCTCGAAGAGGCAGCGACGCGCCTCGCCCGCTTCTCGGTCTGAATTCGGATCAGGCCACGACCTCACGAGGGATGACGGAGTACCGCCTGACGCGCAACGACGGGTTCGTGACCCGCACCCGCTCGATCGCCTCTCTCTCGACGACCGCGACCGCGATCCCGGGAGCGGTTCCCACTCCGGCGAGTACCACGCCCTGAGGGTCGACGATCTGCGAGTGTCCGACCCCGATCGGGGTCGGGTGGTCTGCCGCGACCACGTAGACGGTGTTCTCGATCGCACGAGCAGCGAGCAGCGTCGTCCAGTGGTGCTCCTTGAGCGGACCCCTGACCCACTCGGCCGGCACGACCAGGGCATCGGCCTGCGCATCGACCAGGGAACGGGCCACTTCAGGGAAGCGGAGGTCGTAACAGGTCATGAGCCCGAAACGCAGGCCCCCCAGCTCGAAGGTCGCGGCCTCTCCCACCTCACCCGGCTCGACCCAGTCGGACTCGGTCTGGCCGAACGCGTCGTACAGGTGCTGCTTGCGGTACACGGCGAGGACGCTGTCACCCCGCACGGCCACCACGGTGTTGCGCACTCGTTGCCCGTCGGTCGCCCGTTCGGCCACACCCGCGACGATCACGACGGCGTACTCGGCGGCCAGTGCCCTCAGGGTCTCGACGAACTCCCCGTCGAGGTCCTCCGCATTGGCGGCCAGGCTCTCGTCCATGGGGTCGACGAAGTAACTCGAGTACTCCGGGAACACGATCAGCTTCGCCCCCCGCCCGGCGGCGTCGGCCGTCAGCGCGGCGATCCGCTCCCGGTTCTCGGCTCGGGAGGCGGTCGGCGCGAACTGGCACACGGCGACGGGGACGGCTGCGGTCTCGGACATGTCTCCATCCTCTCGCATCGACACGCCCGGGACGTCGCCTGGAGGCCCCCTCGATTCGCCCGCCTCCGGAATCCGTGATAAGTTACTTCTTGTGCCGCGGGGTGGAGCAGTTCGGTAGCTCGCCGGGCTCATAACCCGGAGGTCGCAGGTTCAAATCCTGTCCCCGCAACAAGAAAGGCCCCGAGATCATCACGATCTCGGGGCCTTGTCCTTTTTTGGCCGCGCATATCATCACGGTCTACAAGCTCGACCGCATCGGACGCTCGACAGCACGCGTCGCATCTATCGCTGAGGGCCTCACTTATCGGGGTATCCACATTCGCCGCACGAGCGACGGAGCCGCCGACGCCGACCAGAAAGACGATGCTCCAGATGCGCGCGATCTTCGCTGAACTGGAGCAATCGTTCATCAAGGAGCAAACGATGGCCGGCCTTGAGGCAGCCCGTGCTCAGGGACGTTTCGGAGGCGACCGAAGAAGGCTGACAACCCGACCGCACGACGTGCCCAGATTCTCCGAGACTCCGATGAGAGCGTGACAGACATCGCGAAGGCGCTTGACGTCAGCACTACGACCGTGTCTCGAATCACACGGAGTCCCACGAAACCAGGCGCCTCGGCATAAAGACTCTCGTGGCTCAGCTCGCCTCGTCCCGTGAGGGGGGGATGCCGCGATGCGCTCCCCCACCACGAGTCCGTGGCTCCCTTGAGCAGCCCTTCAACATCCTCGATGTCGGCCGACATGCGAACTCGTTGTGATTCCTCAGGTCGCGGTGGCTTGCGGCCGTCCTATTCGACGGTGGCGTAGATCCGGAATCTACGCTGAGTCACGACGATGGGCGCTGAGGCTTCGAGGTCCAAGAGCCGTTGCGCGTGCGCTTCAACGGAGAAGTCCGGAGCGTCCCATGGCACGAGAGCAAGGTAAGTAACGAGAGCGGTGGCGTCAGCGAAGCGCATTTGCCCCGACCATTCGTCGACGTGGTCGATTCGCATTCCGGCATCCCGCAGGCGCACGGCGTAGGCGTCTGCGGTGACGCCCGGGTACCGAAAGTCGTCTCCGAACCAGTTGTGGATCTCGGGAGCATCGTAGCCATCAACTTGTTGCGTGAGGAATCGGCCGCCAGGTGCGAGGACTCGTGCGACTTCGGCGGCTTCGTAGCTCTCATGCCGAGCCATCACCAAACCGAGACTCCGCTCAGCAAAGGGTAGGACATCCCCGGCGTCTGAGTCATATTCCATGACGGGGATGGACCATGGTGCAAGGGAGCTTCGCGCAACGGCGATGTTGGGCGCCCACCCCTCCGTAGCGAAAATCTGAGGCAAGGGAGTTGGTGGCTCGTGAAGCGAGCTGACGAGGGACGAAAGCCTCTCGCCTCCACCGGTTCCCAGATCGAGAATGCCCTGGCGGGTCGCACGCATCGCTTCGAGACAATCGTCCTCGAAATCCCACCAAGGCTCATCAACCGACCATCGCTCATCGAGGCGTGAGAAGTCCCAGCCAACCATCGCTGCCTCGGCGTGAACGACCGCGAGAGTGTCGAGCAGATCACGTTCGGCCCGCGACCAGGTCGATCCACGTCCTGTTGCGCCGAGCTGACTTTCAGGATCTCGGAAGGACACCATGCTTCAAGTATCGGCCCCGCGATCGTCGGTTTGATCGATTCTCGCCCGGCTCCCAGCCGAAGCGTCAAGCTCACGGATGGAGAAATCCAAGTCAGAGGGCCTTTCGCTTTGCCCGGACGATGCCGCGCGTCACCACGATACGAGAATGGGCGCCCCCTCGGGGGCGCCCATTCTGTTCGGTGCTGCGGATCAGTTGCCCGCTGCGGAGTCCAGCTCGATCAGCTTCTGGACCGCCGCTGTCAGGCGCTCGTCGGCCTCGGCGAACTTCGCCAGGTCGCCCGCCTTCAGTGCCGTCTCGCGGTCGACCAGGGCCGTCTGGGCCGCCGCCAGCGCCTCTGCTTCGGCCCCGGTCGGCTGCGTGGTGTCGGTCGGCGGCACCTCGCCGGTGTCGGGCACCTCGGCGTTCGGATCCGGTTCGACCGTGTCATCACCACCGGTCGCACCGGAATCACCTCCGAAGAGGGTGTCGAGGGCTTCGGTGAGCGTGTTCTCGAAGGCGACGCGATCACCGAAGGCGACGAGCACCTTCTGCAGACGCGGCAGCTGCGTTCCCTCGGACGACTGCACGTAGACGGGCTGCACGTAGAGCAGACCGCCACCGACGGGCAGCGTCAGCAGGTTGCCGTAGATGACCTCGGACTCCCCCTGCTGGAGCAGGTTGAGCTGAGGCACGACCGAGGTGTCCGAGTTGTAGGTGTTCTGCACCTGACCGGGACCGGGGACCGTGGTGTCGGTGTCGATCTCGAGCATGCGCAGCTGGCCGTAGCCCTCCGCCTTCACGCCCTTCTCCGAGCCGGCGTCCGAATCCACGGCGAGGTAGCCCATCAGCACGTCACGGCTTCCGCCCGCACCCTGCGAGTTCGGGATGAACGTCGAGAACATCGAGAACCTCGGAGCATCCTGCCCCGGCATCTGCATGGTCAGGTAGTACGGCGGCTGCAGCATCGATTCGCTGCGCGGGTCGTTGGGCGTCTGCCAGCGGTTGTCCTGCTGCGCGAACGATCCCGCCTTGTCGACGTGGTACACGCCGAGGATGTCGCGCTGCACCTTGAACAGGTCGGTCGGGTAGCGCACATGGCTCATGAGCTCACCCGACATCTCGCTGATCGGCTTCACCGTAGACGGGTAGACCTTCTGCCAGGTCTTGAGCACCGGGTCCTCGGCATCCCATGCGTACAGCTGCACCGAACCGTCGTAGGCGTCGACGGTCGCCTTGACCGAGTTGCGGATGTAGTTGATGTCATCGATCGCGAGCGTCGGCGACGGGATGTTGGAGTCGGCGATGGCGTCGGACAGGCTGACACTCGTCGAGTACGGGTACGTCTGGCTGGTCGTGTAGCCGTCGACGATCCAGACGATGCGCCCGTCCACCACGCTCGGGTACGGGTCGCTGTCGAGCTCGAGGTAAGGGGCCACCTTCTGGACGCGCGTCTTGGGGTCGCGGTCGTAGAGGATCTGCGAGTCCTCGTTCACGAGGTTCGAGAACAGGATCTGCTCGGACTGGAACTTCAGCGCGTAGAGGAGCTTCGTGAACGTGTCGCCGATCTTCGGACCGCCGTCGCCCTCGAACGTGGTCTTCGTCTCGCTCGAGCCGTCCTTACCGCGCGGGTAGTCGATCTCCGCGGGCTCGGAGCCCTTGGGGGCGCCGACGATCGAGTACTCGGGCGAGTTCTCGCCGAAGTAGACACGCGGCTCGAAGTTCTCGCGATCGGACAGGAACCCCGAGGTGGGGATGCCGCGCTCGAGGAACACCGGCTCGCCGTCGGTGGTGCGCTGGTTTCCCGCAGCGGCGACGAGGCCGTAGCCGTGGGTGTAGACCGCGACGCGGTTGTTCCAGTTGTCGCCGTCGCCCAGGCCCGACATGTCGAGGTCGCGCACCGAGACCACGGTGTCCTGCATCTTCCCGTCGATCTCGTACCGGTCGACGTCCATCGTCTTCTGGAACTGGTAGTACCCGCGGTACTGCTCGAGCTGACGCACCGTCGGCGGGATGACCTTCGGGTCCATGATGCGGGTGGAGGCGGTGGTCTCGGCATCGGCGCGCAGCTGACCGGCCTCGGCATCGGTCTTGGCGGCGAAGGGCGTGGTCTCGAGGTCGGCGACCCCGTACGCCTCCTTCGTGCCGTCGATGTTCCGCTGGTAGTACTCGGCCTGGTAGGCGTTCTGGTTCGGCTTCACCTGGAAGGTCGTGACCACCCACGGGTATCCGATGCCGACCACGAGCGAGGCCACGATGAGCAGCGCGGTCGCAGCCAGCGGGAAGCGCCAGCGACCGATGACGGCCGTGACGAAGAAGAGGATCGCCACGACAGCGGCGATGATCGCGAGGATCGCGAGACCGGGGATCGTCGCGTTCACGCCCGTGTACGCCGCACCCGTGATGCGGTCGTCGGGCTCGACGAGAGTCTTGTACTGGTCGAGCCAGAGGCTCGCCGCCTGCACGAGCAGGTAGAGACCCGCGATGACCGCGAGCTGGATGCGCGCGGGCTTCGAGATGCGCAGCTCACCCTGACCGATGCGCACCGAGCCGTAGAGGTACGACACGAGAGCGGTGACCAGGAGCGAGAGCAGGAGTACGGCGGAGACGAACGCGAGCAGGATCGTGTAGAACGGCATCGCGAACATGTAGAAGCCGGTGTCGATGCCGAACTGGGGGTCGACGTCGGACGTCGCCACACCGTTGGCCCAGAGCCAGACCGTCTTCCACTGCCCCGCGGCCGCGAAGCCGGCGAACAGTCCGAAGAAGATGGGCATGCCCCACATCGCCAGGCGACGCAGCGGCTCGATGACCTCCTGGTAGCGGTCCAGCTGCGAGCTGAGCCGCACGTAGACGGGACGGAGCCGGTACGCGAGCTGGATGACGACGAACAGCGGAACGGCCATCCCGAGGAAGCCCACCACGAACATCACCGCCGTGGCGATCCACTGCGTCGTGAGGACGCCGGTGAAGCCCACCTGGTCGAACCAGAGGAACTCGGTGTAAAGGGAGGCGAACACGAAGAACACCGCGATCAAGGCGGCGATGATCACCAGGGAGATGCCGAGAATGCGTCGTGAGGTTCGAGGCGTGGCCGGATTCGGAGCTGAAGGCGAGGAGGTCACCCCACCATCCTAGGCATCGCTCACTGTGCGCAGGCTGTCATCCCGATCACGGCGCGGTCACGGTGACCTCTCCGCTCAGCTCCCTGCGAGGTCGCAGGTCGGGAGCGCTGAGACGTCGCCGTCGTCCGCGATGACCTCGAGCGCGGCGAGCGACTCCTCGAGTGTCGCCGTGCGGACGACCTGAAGCCCGTCCGGCACGTGGCCGACGACTTCGTCGCAGTTCGCCGCGGGAGCCAGGAAGTAGTCGGCTCCGGCGTCTCGCGCGCCGTAGAGCTTCTGACGGATGCCGCCGATCGGGCCGACCGTGCCCGCCGCGTCGATGGTTCCGGTGCCGGCGATGTCCTTCCCGCCGTTGAGCTCCCCCTCGGTCAGCGTGTCGATGATCCCGAGCGCGAACATCATCCCGGCGCTGGGGCCGCCGACGTTGTCGAGCTGGATCGTGACGTCGATCTCGAAGTCGTAGTCGGTGCGCAGGGTGATCCCGATGAGCCATGCGGTCGCGTCGCCCTCGGTGTGCTTCTCCGGGGTGACCTCCACGGTCTGTTCGGCGCCGTCGCGCAGCACGGTGAGCTGCACCGGGGATCCCGCCGCGGCCTGGATCGCCTCACGCAGCTGGGTGGCGGACGTGACCGGAGTGCCGTCGATCGCGGTGATCACGTCGTCGGCTTCCAGGATGCCGTCCGCCGGAGAGCCCGCCACGGCATCCACGACCACGACCTGGGCGCCGGTGTCGTATCCGAGCTCGTTCAACGCGGCCGCTGTGGCCTCGTGCTGGGAATCGACCATGAGCGTGGCGTTGCGCTCGTCGCGCTGCTCGCTCGTCACGCCCTGGGGGAAGACCGAGTCGAGCGGGACGACCGCCTTGGACGAATCCATCCATGCCAGGGCGAGCTCGAACCAGCTCGGCGTGCGCTCACGGTTGCCGACGACCTGGACCGTCGTGAGATCGAGCGTGCCTGCGGTCTCGAACGTCTCGGCGCCCTCGACGCTGATGAGCGGAACCTGCTCGCCGTCTGCCCCCTTCGCGGTGCCGAGGGTGTCGTAGACCGGGCCGGGCCGCTGGATCACGTAGGGCGACGGCAGGAACGTCAGCACGACCAGCGCGATGAGCGCGACGATCAGCGCCCAGACTCCGAGTCCGAGCTTCCTAGACCGCGTTCGATCCACTGCATTCCTCCGTCGTTCGCGAGCGGCGTACACCGATCTGCCCGCATCGGGTTCGCGCGCAGAAACCTGTGACTAGCGTAGAGGCCACGGCAACAGAAGTGCTGAGAGGGCGAGCGACATGGCAGACAACGACCCGACACCCGAGGACTTCCAGGAGTTCCTGCGGAAGATGCTCTCGAATCAGGGCGGTGGGGACATCGACCCCGAAGCGCTGCGAGGCGCCTTCGAGGGGATGGACGGCTTCACATTCGATCCCGCGATGATGCAGACGATCATGTCGCAGCTCCAGGGCGCCTTCGGAGGCGATCCCTGGGAGAGCGCGTTGCGCCAGGCTCTGTTCATCGCCAACCGCGACGACCAGGGTGTGACCGCCGGATCACGCACCTCGCTCGCCGATTCCTTCGCGCTCGCGAACCTGTGGCTCGGCGAGGCGACGACCATCTCGGAGCTCTCCGAGACGCCCACCGCGATGACCAGAGGCGAGTGGGTCGAGAAGACTCTGCCGGTGTGGAAGGAGATCGCCGACCCGGTGTCGACGAGCATCGCGGACGCGCTGACGTCGGCGTTGGACACGCAGGTGCCCGAGGAGATGCGCGGCGTCGTCCAGGGCGCAGGCAAACTGATGCGGGGCCTCGGCGGCTCGGTGTTCGCCGCGCAGTTCGGACAGGTTCTCGGCAACCTCTCGCTCGAGGTCGTCTCCGGCGGCGACGTCGGGATCCCCGTGCTCCCGGCAGGGACCGCGGCGGTCATCCCACAGAACCTGACGGCCTTCGGCGAGGGCCTCGAGATCCCTGAAGACCAGATCGCGCTCTACCTCGCCACCCGCGAGCTCGCCTACGCACGTCTCTACCGGCATGCGAAGTGGCTGCACCTGCACGTCATGGCACAGATCACCGACTTCGCACGCGGGGTCACGGTCGACGTCGACGCTCTGGAAGACGTTGCCAGCCGGCTCGACCCCTCCGACCCGGAAGAGCTGCGTGCGGCCATCGAGGGCGGCGCGCTCCTTCCGGTGCAGAGCGAAGCGCAGCTCGAGGCCCTCACCCGGCTCGAGAACCTCATCGCGACGATCGACGGCTGGGTGGACGTGGTGACCGCCGAGGCGACCTCGCGTCTGCCCGACGGCGCACGAATCGCGGAAGCCGCTCGGCGCCGACGCGCCGTGGGTGGCCCTGCCGAAGATGCACTCGGTGCTCTGGTCGGACTCAAGCTGCGTCCGCGGCGCATGCGCGAAGCCTCCGCCATGTGGCAGGCGGTGACGGATGCCGTCGGCATCAGCGGGCGCGACTCCCTCTGGGACTACCCGGATCTCATGCCGACCGCCGAGGACATCGACGATCCGAGCGCGCTCGTCGCGCGTCTGCAGGCGGCGGAGCGTGGGGAGCAGCCGGTCGCCGACGAGTTCGACGAGGCGCTGGCCCGTCTGCTCGATGGTGACGACTTCTCGGATGACAAGCCGGCAGAGGGTTCGACCGACGAGTCGGACGGAGACGGCGACGCGCCCCCCGAGGGCGACCGGCCGGTCTGACCCGGTGAGAGCGGGCGGCAGCGGATCACGCGGCCGCCCGCACCTCTCCTCCCCCGTCACGCGGATGAGGGCGAGTTGTCCACCGATGCCCGGTTCCAGCCCCGGTGTGCCGCCATCCTCTCCACAATCGGAGAGATGCCGCTGACTCCTCCGCTCCTCACACGCCTGCACCCGAGCTCGCCTCTGCTGTGGCGCGATGAGCACACGCTCCAACTCGGCGACGACGGCGGTCTGCGCATCGACGCGGAGGACGCCTGGGTGGAGCCGCTGCTCAGCAGACTGCGCTCCGGATTCCGACGCGGCGCCTTCGACGTGATCGCGCACGCAGCCGGTGCACCGCGCGAGGCGGCACGGATGCTCCTCGCGCGTCTCGAGCCTGTATTGCTCGACGACATCGCTCCGGCCCGCTCCGCCTGGGTCGAGAGCATCGGGATCGACGATGACCGCAGCGAGTACCGGATGCGGGAGGCGCTCGCCGACGAGGGCATCGCTCTCGTCGAGATCGGCCAGCAGCCTGCTGTCGGCATCGTGCTGGTGAACGGAGCGTCCGCCGCACTGCAGTTCGTACGTTACCTGCGCGCGGACATCGCACACCTGCCGGTCGCGTTCGAGCCCGGCCGAGCGACCATCGGGCCACTCGTGGTACCCGGCGCGTCAGCCTGCCTCGCGTGTCGCGACGCCCATGCCCGAGACCTGGATCCGGCCTGGCCGCTGCTGCACGCGCAGATGATCGGCCGCGATCCCGGTCCGATCCGCGCCGCGCAGGTCGCCGAAGCCGGTCGGCTCGCAGCCCTGCTCCTCGCCGATGACGAGACCACGGACGGGCGGTCGGTGCGCGTCAGCGTGGACGGTTCGCTCGAGTGGCGTTCGGTGTCGTTTCACGAAGAATGCCGGTGCCGCGGCCCGTGGTACCCATCTCAGCGAGGAACCGCGACGGGGAGCGCTCCCCCCGCCCCGCTGATCTCGACCACGACAGCGCCAGTGTTCGCGCGGCGCGCGTGACGCCCACATAGGCCAGACGCCGCTCCTCGTCGATCGCCTCGAACGTCGTCGCATACGAGATGGGCAGCGACCCCTCCGCCCATCCGGCCAGGTACACGTGCGGCCACTCCAAGCCCTTGGCGGCATGCAGGGTCGAAAGGGTGACCGTACGCATCGTCGGCTCGTGCTGGTCCTTCGCCCGCGCCATCAGGGCGTCACTGAAACTGCGTAGATCCGCCTCAGGCCCTGCCTCCTCCGCAAGGCGCAGGATGGCGCGTCGCGCCTCCCATCCGCTTCGCTGCGCTCCCCCCGCGGCGGGCGGCTCCTCGGTGAGCCCGAGCTCGCGAAGCACGCGCTCCACCCCCGGCAGGAATCCTTGCTCGGTCGGAGCGACAGCGGCGGCCCGAAGCGCGAGGATGGCTTGACGCACCTCCGGCATGGCGAAGAATCGCGTGCCGCCCAACACCGATGTCGCGATGCCTTCGGCCGCGAGTGCTTGCTGCAGCACGGCGGACTGGGCGTGGGCACGATAGAGCACCGCGATCTCCGAGGGCGACGTACCCGCCTCGATGCGAGCGGAGATCGCCGCGGCTATTCCTGCTGCTTCCTCACCCTCGGTCTCGTATGCGGTGATGGTCGGCGCGTCTGCGGTGAACTGCTCACGCGCCGGCACGAGTTCCAGTGCTCCAGGACGGCCGTGCATGAGGGCGTTGGCGGCGGTGAGGATGGGCGGCTGCGAGCGGTAGTTCGTCTCCAGCCGCACGACGGTGGCGTCCGGATGACGACGCTCGAACTCGAGGAGGAAGCGCTGCTCGGCCCCGGCGAAGGAGTAGATGGTCTGGCTGGCATCGCCGACCACGCAGATGTCGTGGCGATCTCCGAGCCAGAGCTCGAGCAGACGGTTCTGCAGCGGGGAGACGTCTTGGAACTCGTCGACCGTGAAGTGCCGGTATTGCTCGTGGACGGACGCGGCGACCCGTGGCTCCGCCTCCAGCATGCCGGCACAGGCCAGGAGCACGTCTTCGAAGTCGAGCTGGCGACGGTCGTCCTTCAGCGCTTCATAACCGCGCATCAGTTCGATCAGCTGCCCTGCATCGACGCCGCTGATCGGGCGACCGAGCGCGGCGTACTGCGCGATCGAGAGCATCGAGACCTTGCGCCACTCGATCTCGGAGGCGATGTCGCGCAACGTCGCAGTGCTGGGACGGAGGCGTATCGCATCCGCGGCCTGCCCCAGCATCCGTACCTTGTTGTCGATGATCGACGGCGCGGGGGAACCGGCCAGCGTAGGCCAGAAGAAGTTCAACTGCGCGAGCGCAGTCGCATGGAACGTTCGAGCGGCGACCCCCTCGACGCCGAGGGCACGCAGTCGACCGCGAAGCTCGCCCGCGGCTTTGGCGGTGAAGGTGACGGCCATGACTCGCGACGGTGAATACGCACCCGTGTCGACGCCGTGCGCGATGCGGTGGGTGATCACACGCGTCTTTCCGGTTCCTGCTCCGGCGAGCACGGCGACGGGACCCCGCAGCACCGATGCCGCTGCCCGCTGCCGCTCATCGAGGGCATCGAGTGCGCTCACGCGTGGTCCTCGTACCAGTCGACGATCAGGGCACGGGCGATCGACGCTGGTCCCGGAAGCCCCACGGGGCCGTCTCCGGCGAGCGCGGACCCGATCTCAGCGCGCGTGAACCAGCGCACCTCGATGATCTCCTCGCCGTCGGCGCGTGCCGCGGACTCGTCGTCGACGACGGCACGGAAGCCCACCATGAGAGATCGGGGGAACGGCCAGGCCTGAGAGGAGAGGTAACGCAGGGCGGACAGACGAACCCCCGCCTCCTCCTCGATCTCGCGATACGCGGTCGATTCGAGCGATTCCCCTGCCTCGGTGAAGCCCGCGAAACAGGAGAACATCCGGCCACCCCAGTTCGCGTTGGCACCGAGCAGGAGGCGCTCGCCGTCCCTGCTCTCGACCGCGACGATCACGGCGGGATCCGTGCGCGGGAAGTGCTGACGTCCGCACACGAGACAGCGCCGGGACCAGCCGCCCTGCTGCAGTTCGGTCCGCCCACCGCATGTGGGGCAGAACGCCGCATCCTGGAGCCACCCGGCGAGGGCGATGGCGCTCGTGAGCAGCTCCGACTCCTGCCCATCGATGCGTCCGCCGAGGTCACGGAGCCCGAGCCAGATCTCGTCCGGGGCCGTGTCGAGCGCGTCGTTCTCCGGCGGGGCGGCGGCGAGGAGCAGCACGGTTCCGTCGGCGTCGCGTCCGAGAAGGGCCCAGGTCGCCTCGACGACCGCATCGGGAGTGACGCGCAGCAGGGCGGAATCGACGACTCTGACGCGGCCCTCACGCACGACGATCACCCGGGTCGCCGGGTCGTCTCGCAGGCGATCGAGCACGTCCGGCTCCTCGCGGAGTTCGGCTGCACGGTCGAGGGACGGGCGCGGAATGGTCATCGACTCCCTCTTTCACGGGCGTGGCGGAGGCGGGACCGCCCCTGAGCCGACCTACCCTGGGGGCATGGGACGCTCTCCTTTCACTCTAGCCGCGGCCGTGACCGCCGCACTGCCCGGGGCGGAGGTCACGGGTGCCCGCGGTCTGAGCGCGGACGGCGACGGTCGATTCGACTCCGCCATCGCTTCGCTGGCCGACGGCCGTGAGCTCGCGATCCGCGTCGCAGACGACGATGAGACGGCGCGTGAACTCGCTGCCGAAGCCATCGCTCTTCGCGCACTCACCGACGGCGCTCGCGCCATGCTGCCGTTCCGCGTGCCCGCCTACATCGGAGAGACGCGCATCGGCGACGGTCGTGCACTCGTCACCGAGCTCCTCCCCGGTTTCCAGATCGAGGCGGCCCTGGTGCCCGCCGGGCGCGGCGCCGCGCAGTCCATGGGTGCCTCGATCGCCGCCGTGCACGGCCTGCCCACATCCGTCGTGCGCGGGGCGGGGCTCGCCACGCGCACCGCACAGGAGAGCCGCGCCGAGCTGGAGCGCCTGATCGACACGGCGGCCGCCACCGGCCGGGTTCCCGCCCGTCTCACCGTGCGCTGGCGCGACGCCGTCGCCGATGATGACCTGTGGCGCTTCGAGTCGACCGTCATCCTCGGGGGCGTGCAGTCGACCTCGTTCCTGTTCGAGGACGATCCGGAACTCGGTCCCGAAGTCGTCGGCCTCCTCGGCTGGCACGGGCTCTCGGTCGGCGACCCGGCGCTCGACCTCTCCTGGCTCTCCGCGGCGCCCGATGCGTCCGACGACGTGCACGCCGCTTATGCCCGCGCGCTGGATCGCACTCCGGACGCGGGCATCGAGGTACGCGCTCGCCTGCTGGCCGAGCTCGAGTTCGCCCGCTGGCTCGTGCACGGCGATTCCATGCACCGGCCGGACATCGTCGATGACGCGGGCGCGCTGCTGGATGCTCTCGCCGAGGGGCTGCGCACGGACGACCTCAGCATCGTCGATGAACGCGCCGCAGGCGTCGACTCCGCTCTGGACGCGCTCGACCGCGTGCCCAAGACCGCCGTCGCCGAGGTCGACACCTCGATGCACACCGACGCCTACAATCCCGAAGAGCTGTGGATCGAGGTCCCGGACGAGTCCGGCTCGAGTTCGACCGACACGGAGTCGCACGAGCCTCTTCGCCCGGGCGGGACCGACCGGGACGACAACGCCCACCGCACGGAGATGCTCACCGTCGAGACCGAAGACCTCTCCGAAGCCCGGAGCATCTTCGCCGGCACTCATGGCGACGATGTCCGCGAAGGAACACCTCGCCTCACCTCGAAGCCGGCAGCCGAGTACGACGAAGACGACTCGGATGAGGCTCAGCGCGCGGCCCGGGCGGCGCTCCAGCGTTGGAAGAGCTCTTCCTCCGAGTAGACGCGGTCGCCGCGGATGATCAGGTCGTCCGCGACGTAGTACAGCGCGACGTCGATCTCCTCCAGAGGCACGTCGAAACGCCGATGGTACGCGAGGCGGTAGAGCGCGAGCTGCAGCATCCGCTCCTCGCGCTCCGCCGCGGTTCGCGGGGCCTTGCCGGTCTTCCAGTCCACGATCTCGATGCGTCCGCCGCGGTCGATTCGCCGGTAGACGGCGTCGAGCTTGCAGATGACGATGTGCGCCCCGACCGCATCCGAAGCGGAGAGTCCGGCGCCGAGCGCGAAGTCGATCTCGATCTCGACGGCGATCGGCTGCAGCCCACCCCACTCGCTACGCTCGAACGTCGCCTGCAGAATCGCGAGATCGGCGGCGTCGGCGGTCGCGCCCGGCTCCGCCGATGTCTCCACGGCACCGTGCGCGGGCTCTGCCGGGGTCTCGTCCTCGTCGAGCTCCCAGAGCGCCTCGTCCACCCGGCTGCCGACGCCGACGAGTTCGGACCGCTGCTCTACCCAGGCGTGGAAGAGCGTGCCGAGGCGGGTCTGCCGATAGGGCCGCTCCGGCATCGGTCGCACGATCGAGGACAAGGTGCCGGAGAAGTCGGTGACGTAGTCCTTGAAGCGCGACGCCGGTACGCGGGTGGGCGCTTCCGCGTCGGTTCCGCGCTGCCGGGCCGCGCGCTCGGCCAGTAGACGCGCGAGCTCCACCGAGGGCTCTGCAGTTCCTGCACGTGTCACGTCGTCTACGGCGGCGGCCGCTGCGGAGACGACACCGCGTCGAGCCCCCAGCGGGTCGAGGGGCCAGCGCAGGGTCGAACCGGGACCGTCGTAGGGATTGTCGTCGGGGTCGACCGCATCGATGGGATCGAGACCCCGAACCTCGATGGCCTCGAGGAGATAGGGGCTCGGGGTGCGCGGAGACTTCTGCCCTGCCCAGTGCGCGCCACTGAGGAGCAGATCGGTCCGCGCACGGGTCACCGCGACATAGGCGAGGCGACGTTCCTCCTGCTGCTGGTACGCCCGATATGCGTCCTTGAAGCGCTTGATCGCTCCGCCCTGCGGATTCGCCTTCGTCGCGCCGCCAGAAAGCGAGGCCTGTGCGAGCTTCTGGCGCTTCACGGGGTCCGCCTCGTCACCCATCGCCTCGATCGGATCCCACTCGAAACGGGGTAGCGCATCGCGATCGCCGCGCAGCGCGAAGGGGACGACACCGAACCCGAACCAACCGGAGGTGTCGGAGACCCGGCTGGGGAGCTCGTCGACCACGAGGCGGACCACGGCGACGGCATCCCATTCCAGCCCCTTCGAGCCGTGGATGGTCAGAAGCTGCACGACACCGGCTTCCGGCGGCTCCGGGCGCGGCATCAGCTCGTCCGTGCTCTCGGCCTTGTCGAGCCAGGCGAGCAGACTGCCGATGCTCCCCCGGTCGTCGGCGGCGAGGAAGGCTCGAACCTCGTCGGCGAAGGCGCGCAGCTGCGTCGCCGCGATACGAGCGGGTCCTCTCGTCTCGTTGGCCGCGAGCTCGATGTCCAGCCGCAGCTCGAGTTCGATCAGACGGATCAGCTCGGGGATGGGCTGCGATGACGCTCGACGGAGTCGCTCCAGCATCTCCCCTGCCGCGCGTACCCGCGCTCTGCCGTCGGGCGTGATCGCCTCGAGGAGTCGATAATCGTCGCGCACCGCCCGCACCACGTCGACCGCGTCGATGATCGAGACCGCCTCATCGGCTCCGCGCGAAGAGCGCAGACGAGCCCGTACCTCCTCGGGCAGCGGCGCCATGGCAGGGTCGCGCTCCGAGAGGGTGCGGCCCAGATCGTACAGAGCCGCCATGTCGGCCACCCCGACCCCGAAACGCGGTCCGGTGAGAAGACGGATGAGCGCGGACCCGGCTGTGGGGTCGTGCACCACTCGGAGCGTCGATACGACGTCGACCACCTCCGGCGTCGCCAGCAGCCCGCCGAGACCGAGGATACGGTGCGGAATGCCACGAGCCGCGAGCGCGGCCGCGAAGGTCTGCATGTGCCGCTTCGACCGGAACAGGATCGCTCCGGTGTGCGGTTTCCCGCCCTGTGCCTCGCCGACGCCGCGGGCGTCGTGTGCGGCACGGCGCTCAGAGAACCACTCCGCCACGACGGACGCCTCCTCGTCGACCGTGAACGGGTACTCCACGGTCACGGTGCCCTCCCCCGCCCCCGGGCGGGGTTCGAGCGGCGGTACGTCGAGTCCCGGGCGCTGGAGAGGTTCGAGCACACGGTTCGCGATCCCGAGGATGCCGCGATCGTTGCGCCAGCTCGTCATGAGGCTGTAGGTCTCCGCCGCACCCGTGCTCGAGAACGTGCCGGAGAACGCGTAGAGGTTGTCGGCACTCGCACCGCGCCAGCCGTAGATCGACTGATGCGGGTCGCCCACGGCCATCACCGCGGTATCGCGGAAGAGCTCCGCGAGGAAGCGGGTCTGGATGACCGATGTGTCCTGGTATTCATCGAGCAGCACGACGCGGTGCTGCTCGCGAAGCTCGGCGCGCACGTCGGGAGCCGACTCGACGATGTCATAGGCGCCGCCCACCTGGTCAGCGAAGTCGAGCACCCCGCGCCGGTGCTTCTCGGCGATGTAGTCACGCACGAGCGTCGACAGCGTCGGCAGGCTGAGCAGGTTCACGGCCGCCTTCTCGACGTCTCCGTTGCCTCGATACGGCTCGAAAGCGAGAGCCTGATCCCGGGCGATCCGCTCGGCGACCTCGAGGTCGACGCGGTGGTCGAGGGCGTCGCCGGCGAGGCGCTGCACGGCATCGATGACCGTGCCGAGCGCGAAGTCGATGTTCTCCAGTTCGGGAAGGTCGCTGCGGAGCACGACTTCGCGCGCCAACATCCAGGAGGCTGCCTGGCTGAGCATCGCCACGTCGGGGTCCCGTCCGATGCGCGCCGCGTGCTCACGGACGATGCCGTCGGCGAAGGCGTTGTAGGTCGAGACGCGCGGCCGGATCATCAGGTCTTCCGCGGCCCGAGGGGTCACCGGATCCCACCCGGTTCCCCGGTGCGCCGCGAGCTCGTCGAGCACGTGCGCGCGCACCAGCTCGCGCTGCCGGCCCGGCACCGCCTCATCGATCCTGCGCAGTGACCCGTCCACCACGATCTCGGGGAGATGCGGGAGGAGGCCGCGGCGCCCGTACTCGTCGATGACCGCGAGCCGATGGCCGATCCGTTCCGCGAGCTCACCCGCGGCCTTGCGCGTGAAGGTGAGGCCGAGGATCTCGTCACGTCGTACATGCCCGTTGGCGACGAGCCACACCACCCGCCCCGACATCGTCTCGGTCTTGCCGCTGCCCGCCCCCGCGACCACGAGAGCCGGTTCGGGTGGCGCCTCTATCACCCGCTGCTGGGCGGGAGTCGGCGACGGCTGACCGAGCGCCGCGGCGATGTCGGTGGCCGAGATCCCCTCGCCACCGCTCCACCCCGATACTCTCCGCGCCGTCACGAGCTCACCGCCGGCACCGTGTGGATGCGGCACGGATGCACCCGGCGCTGCGTGTCGGCGCAGTGCGACTCGACCTGCGCGGTGAAGCTCGACGCCGACATGCCACGAGCCGCATCGGACACGCGCATCAGGAAAGCCGAGCGGGACTCGTCATCGAGCCTGTGCTGATGGGCGATGCGGTAGTCGCTCTTCGCGAGCGTCTTGGAGACGATCACGAGCCGCGCTCCGGCCAGCGACGTCGGCGGTGCCCCCTCGACCAGGCCCTGCTGGACGGCAACCTGATATGCGGCCAGCTGCGCATGCTCGATCACTCCCGAGTCGGATTCGGGATCGTTCTTCCCGGTCTTCAGATCGACGACGACCGTTGGACCGTTCGGACCTCCCGTCATCGGCTCCCACCCGCGACCCCGGGCCGCAGGGTGCTCGCCGGCGCCCGGCGGGTAGGCCTCCACCCGGTCGATGTAGCCGTGGATGATCGCCTGATTCGCTCGATCGTCCCCCACCGCGTGCACCGCCGGCACCGCATCGTCGTCGGTCGCGCCCGCCACGTCGACGGCGAAGCGGAACTCGACCTCGCTCCCGATCACGCGCCCCCCATCTCGGCGCACATCGCCCAGGTAAGTGTGCAGGCGATCGACGAGCACGTCGGCGCGACGCCGCTCCTTGCGTCCGATCCACGCGGTCTCGAAGTCGAGTTCCGGCCAATGCTCGGCGACGATCGCCCGCATCCGCTCGAGGTCGCCGTCGGGCACCCGCTCCATCGCCTCGTGCACGATCGTGCCGATGCCGGCAGTCGGCGGCATCACCGTATCGCCGCCGAGAGCCGAGACGACCCAGTTGAGGCCGCACTCCTCGTACGACTCCATCTTCGACGGCGAGACACGAGCCCCGGTGACGGCGAGATCGCGCAGCGGCGCGTCGGTCGAGGCCGGTGTCACGCCGTACCAATCCGCGGGATCGGCACCGGGCACCCCCTCACGCGCGAGGACGGCGAGCTGCGCCGCGGCGGCGCGCCGCACCGGCGCGGCGGAAGCCGTGGTGAGCGTGCGTCGATGCCGTGCGACGAGGCCGCGGAGAGTGAGCGGATGCTCCGCCGACGCGTGCCGCTCGGGAGGTTCGGGAGCGGGCAGGAACCCGAAGAACGGACTGGGCGTCAGATCGTCGTCGTCCACCGCCGTGATCAGGAGCCGATCACGCGCACGCGACACCGCGCGGACGAACAGCCGGAGCTCGTCGTGCAGCGCGGCCCGTCGACGGTCCAGAGCCCCCGGGGGCTCGATGAACGTCCCCGTGCGCCCCGCCGCGATCGCGTCGGACAGCCGCCAGGTCTGCAGCAGACCGCCCCGCAGTCGGACATTCGGCCAGATGCCGTCCTGCACCCCGGCGACGACGACCGCGTCGAACTCCGTGCCCAGAGCCGTGGCGGGAGTCAACAGCGTGACCTTGCCCGGCCGATCAGGAGTCGACAGCGAGTCCTCAGGAACCTCGCTGTCGAGGATGTCCCGCACGAAGGCCTCGGGCTTCTCGTTGGGCGTGCGCTCGACGAACCGCTTCGCCGCGTCGAACAGCGAGACCAGCGCATCGAGGGAACGCGCGGTCTCCGCTCCCGTGGGCAGCAGCGAGATCTCCCGCCAGGCGATCTGCAGCCGTCGGCCGTCCACGGCCCGAGCCTGGTCCCACACCCGCCACAGCAGGTCGTGGATCGTCTCCCCCGCCGCGGCACCGCGGGAGAGCGCCTCGAGCGTCTCGGCGAACCGCTCGGCCGTGCGCGACTCCGGGGCATCGATGAGCGTGAGGTGCGCAGGATTCGCCATCGCCTGACGCAGCAGCTCACGTGCGGGCGTGGATCCGCCCTGCTCGAGTTCGACGTGCCGGAGTCGAGCACGCAGCCGCCGCAGTCCGATCGCGTCCATCCCGCCGAACGGAGTGCGAAGCGCCTCCTCGAGCGACGGCGACGTGCGCTCCTCGACGGGGGTGAGCGCCAAGCGGACGATGCCGACGATGTCGCGCACGATGCCTTCGCTCCCGAGCGGGCGTTGCACACCGGCCGCTCGCGTCGGGATCTCCCTGGCGGCGAGTTCGGTCTCGAGCGTGGTCACCTGCCGGGTGTCGTGGGCGATCACGGCCATCCGATCCCAGCGGATCCCGTCGGAGAGGTGCCATTCGCGCATGACCCCGGCGATGCGATCGAGCTCTTCGTACGGAGACGGCGCCACGAACGTCGCGACCCCCGCTTCCACCTCGTCGGCGGTCACGGGAACCGGCGCGCGTCGATGCTCGACGCGGCCGGACACGCCGATCGCCTGGGTCACCGTGCGGGTGAGCGCGGTGAGGGCCGGACGCTGACGGTGGGGACCGTCGAGCACGTGCACGTCTCCCAGTACCCCGGCGAGCTGCGCGAACAGCTCGGGGCTGGCTCCGCGGAACGATCCGGAGGAGATGTCGGGGTCGCCGAACGCGAGCACGGCGATCCCGCGGCTGCGCAGCGCCGTCACCACGGCGATTCCGCCGCGGGTGAGCTCCTGTGCGTCATCGATCAGCACCACGCGCAGCGGCTCGAGCGGGCCCAGCGCCGACGCCTCGGCCGTGCGCAGGATCGTGCTCGCCTCACTGAGCAGGTCGGCGGCGTCGCGGTGGGCCGATCGGAGCGCGTCGAGCACCGTTCGATACTCGACCAGGAACTCCGCCGTCGCCGACCACACCTCATTGCCCGTCGCACGCAGCTCCGCGGCCTCGACACCGATCTCGGTGCACTCGGCGAGGAATGCGCGCAGCTCGGAGCGGAATCCCTTCGACGCTCGCACCGAGGGGCTCAGCGCGTCCGGCCATAGGATGCGTCCGTCCTCCGCGTCTCCGGCGAGGAGCTCGGCGATGATGCGGTCCTGGTCCGCACCGGTCAGCAGTGCCGGCGGCTCCGCTCCCTCTCTCACCATCGCTCCGCGGACGAGCTGGAAGGCGAAAGAGCCGAGCGACCGGGCCAGCGGTCCCGGCGTCGCCTGACCGACGCGCACGCCGATCCGATCACGCAGGGCCGTGGCCGCCTGGCGATTCGGGGTGAGCGCGAGGACCTGCTCGGGGCGCAGAGCCTCGGCGTCGAGCAGGTGCACGACACGCTCGATGAGAGTGCGCGTCTTGCCCGTTCCCGGTGCGCCGATGATGACTCCGGAGGCGGTCGGCTCCGCGGCGATCACAGCGCGCTGAGCGGTATCCGGTGTCATGCCTCCACGCTATCCGCCCGTGCGGACATCGCCGTCCGCACGAGCCAGGCGCACCACGCGCGGCCACCGGAGCCGGCCCTGTGCGCTCACGGCGAAACCGGCCGCCGCGGCCGAACCCGGCCCGCACTCGCGGGGTAGAGTTGGCGCAGTCCCCGAACTTCAAGGAGCACGCGTGGAAATCCGCATCGGCATCATCAACACCGGCCGTGAACTGAGCTTCGACACCGGCGCAAGCGCGGACGAGGTCCGCACCCAGGTCGCAACGGCGCTCGAGCAGAACGCATCGCACGTGAGCTTCGCCGATGTGAAGGGCAACTCGTACATCGTCCCGACCGCCAACCTCGCCTACATCGAGCTGGGCACCGAGGAATCGCGCCGCGTCGGCTTCGTCGCCTGACCCGACGATGTACATCCTTCTCGCACTCATCGGCGCGTGCGCTCTGGGAATCGCTGCGCACTTCCTGATCGGCGATCGCGAGCTGCGCGGCGTCGCCCTGACTCCGGCGATCGCCACCGCCGTCTCGGCGATCACGTACACGGCAATGCAGTGGTCCGGAGTCGGCGAGGACAGCATCTGGCTGTGGCTCGCGAGCGTCCTCGGCGCCCCCGTCGTCGCGGTGATGGCGACCGTCGCCATCACCGGGATGCGCAAGCGCTCCGACGCTCAGAGCAGGGCAGCGCTGGGCATCTGACCCGCCGAGTCGCGTCTCCTAGGACGCAAGGCCCATGGCGTCCATGCGCCGTGCGTGCGCGCCCATGAGCTCGGTGTACACCGGCTCGATGCGCTCCTCGTCGACGTCGAGGCGCTCCGGGCGCAGCGCGGATCGACAGACGAGGATGGTGTCACCGACGAGGCGGCGTGCCCACATCGACAGCAGTGAGCGCCACTCCTCGTCGCTCTCGATGGTCTCCTGGATGATCGCGACGATCTCGTGCCGTGCGTCGTCCTCGCGGAGGATCTCCGCCACACGACGGCCGGTATCCCCGTAGCTGGACGCCAGCGCGAGGTAGAAGTCGTCGAGCATCCCCGCCGTGATGTACACGGCCAACAGGGTCTCGCGAGGGCGCGCGCCGATGGTCTTGCGGCGGAAGGCATCGAGGTTCTCGCGGAACGGAAGCATCAGCTGCGTCGGATCATCTCCGCGCTCGGCGATGAGATCGACGATTCCGCGATGCTTGGTCAGAGCGGCTCCGGCGGCGCGCGACAGCGACTCCTTCTCGGACAGCTCCGTCGTGGCGCGGATGAGGCGTGTCAGCGTCTCGAAGTAGCCGAGCTGCAGATAGGCGGCCTGCCCGAGGAAGCGGTTGAGCTCGGGGGCGAGTTCCGCGAAGTCGATGCGCGTCGCATCCCCCTGCTCGCCTCTGCTGCGCAGGGCGAGGGTGCGTCGCGGCGCGGCATCGCGCTGCCAGAACCACTTAACCACGAGGTCGTCCTCCCGAGTCCACCACGTCGTTCACAATACTCGTGCCGGACCCTCCTTCCTGGCCGACAGCACCCCTCGGGTAGGCTGGGCGTGTCCCCGCCGTCGGAGCGGGGCCCCGCGCCTGTGGCACAAGAGACGGCGTGGATCCGTTAACGTGGCGATCCCGCAGGGTCGCCGGACAGGCAATCTGAATAAAGTGACAACTTTCGCCGATCTCGGCATCGATCAGGACATCGTCGAGGCACTCGCCGCCAAGGGCATCGTCGATGCGTTCCCCATCCAGGAGCAGACCATCCCCCTCGGCCTTCCCGGCCAGGACATCATCGGCCAGGCCAAGACGGGAACGGGGAAGACCTTTGGGTTCGGCATCCCGGTCGTCCAGCGCCTCGGCAAGGACCCGGAGCACGGCGTCAAGGCACTCATCGTGGTGCCGACACGCGAGCTCGCGGTGCAGGTGTACGAAGACATCGACCTGCTCACCAGCAACCGCTCGACCAGCGTCGTCGCGATCTACGGCGGCAAGGCTTACGAGGGACAGATCGACCAGCTCAAGGCGGGCGCGCAGATCGTCGTCGGCACCCCCGGTCGACTGATCGACCTCGCGGGCCAGCGCCTGCTCGACCTCTCGAACGCCACCGAGGTCGTGCTCGATGAGGCCGACAAGATGCTCGACCTCGGCTTCCTCGCCGACATCGAGAAGATCTTCCAGAAGGTTCCGGCCGTCCGCCACACGCAGCTGTTCTCGGCGACCATGCCGGGTCCGATCGTCGCCCTCGCGCGCCGTTTCATGTCGAACCCGATCCACATCCGCGCGAACGACCCCGACGAGGGCCTCACCCAGGCGAACATCAAGCACCTGGTGTACCGCGCGCACTCGATGGACAAGGACGAGGTCATCGCCCGCATCCTGCAGGCCGAGGGTCGCGGGAAGACCGTCATCTTCACGCGCACCAAGCGTGCGGCGCAGCGGCTCGTCGACGAGCTCGGCGACCGCGGCTTCAACGTCGGCGGTGTGCACGGCGACATGGGCCAGGACCAGCGCGAGCGTTCGATGGCCGCCTTCAAGGCCGGCAAGCGCGATGTCCTGGTTGCGACCGACGTCGCCGCGCGAGGCATCGACGTCGATGACGTGACGCACGTCATCAACCACACGATCCCCGACGAGGACAAGACGTACCTGCACCGCGCCGGCCGCACCGGCCGTGCGGGCAAGACCGGCATCGCGGTCACGTTCGTCGACTGGGAAGACCTGCACAAGTGGGCCCTGATCAACCGCGCCCTCGAGTTCGGCCAGCCCGAGCCCATCGAGACCTATTCGTCGAGCCCGCACCTGTACGAGGATCTCAACATCCCTCAGGGCACGAAGGGCCGCCTCGTGTCGGCACCCAAGACCGAGTCCGTCAAGACCGAGCGCACCCGTCGCCCCGAGCGCGCGGCCGATGTCGCCGCCGAAGGCACCGACGAGAGCGGCACCCGTCGTCGCCGTCGTCGTCGCAACAGCACGACTCCAGTCGGTTCGACTTTCGCCGAGGGCGCAGCGGAGCCCGCTTCCGGCGAGGGGCAATCCGCGCCGGCGGCCGACCGCGGCGCCGAGGGCGCAGGAACGCATGACGGCGCAGGCAAGGAGCACCACGACGGCAAGCCGGCACCGGCACGTCGTCGTCGCCGCCGTCGCGGCGGTTCCGGCGCCGGTGCGGCTCCCGTCACCGGGGCCTGAGTTTCCCGCCGAGAGGGCGCATACGTTCGGTTCACGCCGACGTATGCGCCCTTTCGCATGCGCACGCCAGGAACGTGCGGGTCAGGCCGTGCCCGGACTCCGGTTCTCGCCGGCGCGGGGGCCCGTCGCCTCGCCGTCTGCCGGCGCTCGCAACACGGACGCGGGAACCTGCGGCGGATACACCCAGGCGACCAGCACGACCGAGATGATCATGAGCAGGAACCACGAGCTCAGCTTGCTCAGGGAGACCGGCTGCCATCCCCCCGCCTGATCGGGGTAGGCCCACGCGCCTGCCCATGTGCCGATGTTTTCTGCGAGGTAGATGAACACCGCGACCCCGCCGAACACCGCCAGCAGCGGGAGTCGGATCGTGCGGCGCCAGACACGCGCGTGCATCATGGTGGGCAGCCAGAGCACCACGACGCCGGCGAGCAGCACCCACCGCGCGTCCCACCACCAGTGATGCGTGAAGAAGTTGACGTAGATCGCCGCGGCGAGGACCGCCGTCATCCAGCGACGCGGATACCGCGTGAAGCCGAGGTCGAACAGTCGATAGACGCGCACCATGTACGAGCCGACCGCCGCATACATGAAGCCGCTGAACAGCGGGACCCCGCCGATGCGGAGGATCCCGTCTGCGGCGTACGCCCACGAGCCCACATCGGTCTTGAACAGCTCCATGACGGTGCCGGTGATGTGGAACAGCACGATGACCCACAGCTCGCGACCGCTCTCCAGCCGGAAGACGAGCATCGCGACTTGGATGAGGACCGCCGCGATGGTGAGGGCGTCATTGCGGGCGAGCGCCGCATCGTCGGGATACCAGAGGCGCGCCGCGACGATCAGCACCAGCAGCGCGGCTCCGAAGATGCACGCCCACGCCTGCTTGACGATGAACACCGCGAACTCGATCAAGCCGGCGCGGATGCCGTTCGACGGAGCTCCGCGGAGAAGGCGATGAGCCCACGCATCGACGCGCCGCTCCAGGGAAGTCGCTCGTTGCATGCGTCGACGGTATCGGTCCACCTCGACAGGTCGCCGGGAGGTGACCGACAGAACGTCGAGGGTCAGGGAAAACGCGGGACTGTGCCGGTGCCGCGTGCTATGAGCCTGGCGACCATCTCCTCGGCGGTGGTGTTCTCGCCCGGACGGTTCGGCTTGCCGGTGCCGTGGTAATCGCTCGACCCGGTGACGATGAGGTCGTGCTTCGCCGCGATCTCGCGCAGCATCCGCTTGCCCGCCTCGGTGTTCTCGCGGTGATCGATCTCGAACCCGCCGAGGCCCGCCGCGATGAGTCGCTCGATGAACGGCACGGGCATCATGCGGTCGCGTCCCGCTGTCACAGGGTGCGCGATGATGGCCACTCCCCCCGCCTCCGTGATCAGGCGCACCGCGGTCAGCGGATCAGGCGCGTAGTGCGGCTCGTAGTATCCCTCCCGCGGGTGCAGGATGCCGTCGAACGCCTCGGTCCGATCCCGCACGATTCCCCGTGCCACGAGGGCGTCGGCGATGTGCGGGCGCCCGACCGTCGCGTCGAGCGTCGTCTGCGCCACCACGTCGTCCCATTGGAGGTCGTAATCGCGCCCGATGTTCCGGACGATCCGCTCGGCGCGGCCGATCCTGTCCCCACGGATGCGATCGGTCTCCGCGCGCAGCGCCTCATCGGCCGGATCGAAGAGGTAGCCGAGCACGTGCACGCTGCGCCACTCGTGCTTCGCCGAGAGTTCCATCCCCGGGATGAAGGTCATCCCGAGCGCGACGGCGGCGTCTCCCGCCTCGGCCCATCCGGTCGAGCGGTCATGGTCCGTCAGGGCGAGCGTGCGCACCCCGTGGGCGTGCGCCTGTGTCACCACCTCGGCGGGGGACTCCGTGCCGTCGGAGTGGTTCGAGTGCAGGTGCAGGTCGGCAGGACCGGCGAACTCGTGGGACGAAGTGGCCATCCTCCGAGCGTACCGAGCACCGCCCCGGGCAGACGCGGAGGCGCACGGAACCGGATGTCGAGGCAGGGACTTCACAGGCGGCGCTCCTAGGCTGGAGGGGATGTTTCGTCTCCTGGGGATCCTCTTCACCGTGCTGCTCGCGATCGCGACGGCGGTCGTGGTGTGGCCGCAGTTCTTCCGCCTCGAGCAGACCTATCCGTTCGCGCAGCTCGTGTCGGTGCGAGGTCTCGTGCTCGGCGGATTCCTCGTCGTCGCAGTGCTCGCGCTCCTGCTGCTGTTCGCCCGTCCGCTGCGGGGTTTCGCCGCCTCGGTCTTGATCGTGGCGTTGCTCGGCGCCGGCGCGACCGCGGCCATCGGCGCCACTCGCGGCTTCGGCGCATCCACCCTTCCGGACAAGACCGAGGGCAGCGTCCGCGTTCTCACCTGGAACACGGCGGGCGAGGCCGTGTCCGCAGAGGCGATCGCACAGCAGATCCTCGCTCAGGGAGCCGACATCGTCGCCCTTCCCGAGACGACGGAGGCCGTCGGCGAGCGCATCGCGATCATGCTGCGCGAACAGGGGCATCCGATGTGGGTGCACCACGTGCAGTTCCGCCCCGATGTGCAGGACGGGCCGCAGTCCTGGCAGACCACGGTCCTGGTCGCCCCCGACCTCGGCGAGTATTCCGTGATCGAGTCGGCGAAGGACGGCACGAGCAACACCGGCTCGGTGCCCAGCGTTGTGCTCATGCCGATCGACGGATCCGGCCCCACCATCGTCGCCGTGCACGCGGTCGCCCCGCGCATGGAGGAGATGCAGCAGTGGCGCAGCGACCTGCAGTGGATCGCCGATCAGTGTCCCCAGGGCGACTTCATCCTGGCCGGAGACTTCAACGCGACGATCGACCACATGGCCCCGCTCGGGGTGGAGGGCGGTGACATCGGCTACTGCCGCGACGCGGCTTCCCGCACCGGCAACGGAATCACCGGCACCTGGCCGAGTTCGCTGCCCGTACTCGCCGGCGCCCCGATCGATCATGTGATGGCATCGCAGAACTGGTCTCCCACCGGGTCCGTCGTGCTCGATGACGCCGGTGGGAGCGACCACCGGGCCCTGGTCGTGCAGCTCGAGCCCGCCGGCTGACTCCCGCACCCGCCCGCCAGGTGACAGACTGGAGGGATGAGCACAGGAGAGCGCGACACGATCGCAGAACCCACCGTCGAAGCGTCTGTCGAGAACGGCACCACGAACCGCAAGCAGCCCTTCCCCCAGGGCTTCCTCGACACCATCTCCGCCGGCTGGGCCGAGCGTCCGGAGACGCTCCCCGCCCCGCGCGCGCAAGCGTCGTACGCGGCGGTGCGTCGCGCAGCCGTCTCCGCGGCCTTCCCCGGCAAGCGTCTCGTGATCCCCGCCGGCTCGCTCAAGCAGCGCAGCAACGACACCGACTATGTCTTCCGCGCGCACTCCGCCTTCGCGCATCTCACCGGATGGGCATCGGATGCCGAGCCCGACTCGGTCCTGGTCTTCGCGCCGACCGAGGGTGGTCACGACATCACGCTCTTCTTCCGCGAGCGCGCCGACCGCACGACGACCGAGTTCTACGCCGATGCCACGGTCGGAGAGTTCTGGATCGGTCCGCGCCCCTCCCTGGCAGGTGTCGCGGCCGACCTCGAGATCGCGACCGCGCACCTGGACGAGCTCGAGGCCGTCGAGGGCGAGCTCGTGCTCGACGACGATGAGGCGCTCACCCGTTTCGTGTCCGAGCTGCGCCTGATCAAGGACGAGTTCGAGATCGCCGAGATGCGCCGCGCCGTCGAGATCACGGCGAACGGCTTCGACGACATCATCCGCGAGCTTCCCGCTGCAACGGCTCACGCACGCGGCGAGCGCGTCGTGGAGGGCGTCTTCCACCGGCGCGCACGCGAAGACGGCAACGGCGAGGGCTACGACACGATCGCCGCCTCCGGCCCGCACGCCTGCTACCTGCACTGGACCCGCAACGACGGCACCGTGGTCCCCGGCGACCTGATCCTGGTGGACGCGGGCGTCGAGGCCGACAGCCTGTACACCGCCGACATCACCCGCACTCTCCCCGTCTCGGGCACGTTCACCGACGTGCAGAGACGCGTCTACGAGACGGTGCGCGAGGCCGCGGATGCCGCGTTCGCCGCCGCCCGGATCGGCGTGCGCTTCCGCGACGTGCACGGCGCTGCCATGAAGGTGATCGCCGAGCGCACGGCCGAGTGGGGTCTGCTGCCCGTCACGGCCGAAGAGGCGTTGGACGCCGACAAGGGCGGCCAGCACCGTCGGTACATGGTGCACGGCACCTCGCACCACCTCGGCATCGACGTGCACGATTGCGCCCAGGCCCGGCGCGAGATGTACTACGACGGAATTCTCGCACCGGGGATGGTCTTCACGATCGAGCCCGGACTGTACTTCCAGATCGACGACCTCACCGTTCCGGCAGAGCTCCGCGGCATCGGCGTGCGCATCGAGGACGACATCGTGATGACCGAGGACGGCCCCGTGAACCTCTCGGCCGGAATTCCCCGTACGGCCGACGAGGTCGAGGCGTGGATCGCGCGACTGCAGCGCTGACCCCCTGCTGACCGATGCGGACCTGTTGAAGCTCGTCGCCTGACCGGTCTCAGCCGGTTGCGCCGCCGAGGACGAACTCCGCCACCACGGAGGCGAGCGAGGCCCCGATCTGCTCGGCGGGGAGCCTGCGTCCCTTCACTTCGAAGGTGTGTCCGCCGCCCTCGACCCAGACGATGCGCGCATCCTGGCAGATCGCGACCGCCTCTTCGAACTGGGTGAGCGGCTGGATGAAGGGATCGTTGGTCCCCTCCACGAAGAGCTGGGGCACGGTGATACCCGGCAGGTGTTCGATGCGCGGCTTCTCCGGCCTTCCGGGCGGATGCAGCGGGTAGCCGAGATAGGCGAGTCCGTCGACGCGCAACCCCTCGGCGACCGCCATCGAGGCCATGCGCCCGCCGTACGACTTCCCCGTCGCCCATACGCTCGCCGAGGGATCGGAATCGCGCGCGAAGCCCACGACGGCGTTCCACGTGGCGATCGCGTGTGCGGCGGGCCCCGGCATCCGTCGCCCCTGCTCCACATAGGGGAAGTTGAAACGCAGAGTCGAGAAGCCATGCGCGCGGAGAGCATCGACATAGCCCGTGAGGAACGGGTGGTCCTTGCCGGTGCCGGCGCCGTGCGCGACGATCACCGTCGCTGCGTTGTCACCGGGAGTCCAGTCGGCGGACACCGCGGTGGGTCCGGTCGGCAGCGCGACCTGGATCTCGGCCATCAGACAGCGAAGGCCGGAGTCGCCGTCATGCGCGTTCGCCCTGGATGCCTTCGGCGCCCGGGGAGGTCTTCGGCTCGGGGTGCGGCTCAGGTGCCGGCTCCGCGACGGGCTCCGAGACCGGGTCGGCCGGGCGCGGCGGGATCACAGGCTCCTCGGGAGCCGGGGCGGGGTCGGGAGCGGTCGCACCGGGCGTGATCCGCTCGCCGTACCGCGGCGGCTCGTCGAGGTTGACCGGAGGCCGCACCGGCGCCACCTTGTCGGCTCCGAGCACCTGGCGAGCCTTGCCCAGCGAGGAGGACAGGACCGTGACCTCGTAGTGGTCGGCGGCGAACTGCGTGACGCTGGCGAAGTCGCGCCGACGGCGGACGATCGCATAGGTGACGAGGCTCAGGATCATCCCGACGGCGACGCCGATGAAGACGAAGCCGACGAACAGCTGGATCGGCACCTCGGGATTGCCGAGCACGAGGATCGCACCGAGGAACAGCCCGATCAGCACGCCGTTGATCGCCCCGGAGCGCGCGGCGGAGGCGTAACCGAGCTTGCCGGTCACGCGTTCGACCGTGCGCACGCTCTGCCCGACGATGGCGATGTCGCGCGCCGGCACCTCCCCGGCGATCAGCTTCGAGACCGTCTTCTGCGCGCTCTCGTAGTCGCGCATCGACGCGACGATCTCGCCGGTGTCTGTGCCGCTCGCGGGCCGGTTCAACATGCTCATCCGGCTATTCTTCCACGCGCACCGTCGCACGGCCCGAGGCGCGACCGTCCCGCCGGAGACCCGAGCCGCCGACTACTCTGGAGAAGTGAGCACACAACGGGTTTTCGCCGCGCGCCTTGCCGGGTGCGCCGTCTTCGATCCCGTCGGCGACCGGCTCGGCAAGGTCCGGGATGTCGTCGTCGTGTATCGAAGTACCGCGGCGCCCCGCGTGATCGGTCTGGTCGTGGAGATCCCGGGTCGACGACACGTGTTCCTCTCGATCGGACGTGTCACCTCGATCCGCTCCGGTCAGGTCATCACCACGGGTCTCATCAACGTGAGACGGTTCTCTCCCCGCGCCGGCGAGGTGCGTGTCCTCGCCGAGATGCTGGGACGACGCGTGAGCTTCGTCGACGGCAGCGGGACCGCGGTGATCGAAGACATCGCGATCGAGCCGAACCGCCTCGGCGAATGGGCGATCAGCCAGCTGTTCCTCCGGCGTCCGAAAACCAGCGCGTCGCCGTTCGCGAAGGGGCCGACGACGTTCGCGGCGTGGAGCGAGGTCGCGGAGCAGCGCGCACCGGGCGAGTCGCAGTCGGCCGAGCAGCTCGTGGCCTCGTACTCGGAACTGCACGCGGCCGACCTCGCCAACACGCTCCTCGATCTTCCGCAGCAGCGCATGATCGAGGTCGCCGAGGAGCTGTCGGACGATCGCCTCGCGGATGCCCTCGAAGAGATGCCCGAAGACGAGCAGGTGCACATCCTCGACCGCCTGGGAGACGAGCGCGCCGCCGACATCCTCGACCAGATGGAACCGGACGACGCGGCCGACCTTCTCGCCCAGCTGGCCCCGGACCGTCTGGAGCAGCTGCTCGAGCTCATGGAGCCGGAGGAGGCCGAAGACGTCAGGATGCTGCTGCGCTACGGCCCGGACACCGCCGGCGGTCTGATGACGCCTGAGCCGATCATCCTGTCTGCCGACGCCACCGTGGCCGAAGCGCTGGCCCTGATCCGCCGTCACGAGCTTCATCCGGCACTGGCCGCGGCTGTGTTCGTGACGCTTCCGCCGTTCGAGACGCCCACCGGTCGCCTGCTCGGGCTCGTGCACTTCCAGCGGATGCTGCGCTACCCGCCACACGAGCGCCTCGGAGCGATCCTCGACGACAGCCTCGAGCCCGTTCCCGTCACGGCGTCCGCTGCCGAGGTCGCACGACTCCTGGCGAGCTACGACCTGGTGTCGCTCCCGGTGATCGACGCGGCACACCGGCTCGTCGGAGCGATCAGCATCGACGACGTGCTCGACTACCTCCTGCCCGACGACTGGCGCTCGCATGACAGCGAAGACACCGCGACGCCGACGAAGGAGGTGCGCTGATGCCCCGCGCGCCCCGCCTCGACGCACCGGGCCGCACCACGACTCGGCCCAGGGCGACCTCCCGTGACCGCTTCGGGCGCTTCACGGAGTGGGTGGCTCGAGCGATGGGAACACCCGCGTTCCTGGTGATCCTCAGCTTGTTCTGTGTGGTCTGGATCGTCTGGAACACCCTGATGCCCGATGAGCTGCGCTTCGACGACGCCGCCCTCGGGTTCACGGCGCTGACGCTCATGCTCTCCCTCCAGGCCTCCTACGCCGCACCGCTCATCCTGCTCGCGCAGAACCGCCAGGACGACCGCGACCGGGTGCAGATCGAGCAGGACAGGCAACGAGCCGAGCGCAACCTCGCCGACACCGAGTACCTCGCCCGCGAGATCGTGGCGCTGCGGATGTCGCTCGAGGAGCGCAACTCCCAGGCCGTCACACGCGACGTGCTCCGCCAGGAGCTCAAGGCCCTTCTCGCCGAGCTCGAAGACGCGCCGGAGAAGCCCCGACCGAGCGCCGCATCGTGACCGAGGCGGAACGCGTCCGGTCGGCCGTCGCCGCTGTCACGGATCCCGAGCTCCGCCGTCCCATCGGCGAGCTCGACATGGTCCGCGAGATCTCCGTCGACGGCGACCGCGCCCGCGTCGGCATCGTCCTGACGATCGTCGGGTGCCCGGCGGCAGCGAGGATCGAGACGGATGTCCGCAACGCTGCGGCTTCCGTTCCCGGCATCGTCGAGGTCGAGGTCGAGGTCGGGGTGATGACGCCCACCGAGCGCAAGGCGCTCACCGAGAAGCTCCGTGCCGGCCGACCGGCACGGCACATGCCGTTCGGCCCCGACTCGCTCACCCGTGTGATCCTCGTCTCCAGCGGCAAGGGCGGCGTGGGCAAGTCGACGGTCACGGCGAATCTCGCCGTCGCCCTCGCGGATCAGGGGCTCTCCGTCGGGCTCGTCGACGCCGACGTCCATGGGTTCTCGATTCCCGGCCTCCTCGGCATCCCGGCGGGCACACAGCCGACGCGCATCGACGACCTGATGCTCCCCCCGGTCTCGCACGGCGTGAAGACGATCTCGATCGGGATGTTCCTCCGCGACGGCGAGTCCGTCGTGGCCTGGCGCGGACCGATGCTGCACCGCACCGTGTCGCAGTTCCTCACCGACGTCTTCTTCGGCGACCTCGATGTGCTTCTGATCGACATGCCTCCGGGAACGGGAGACATCGCCATCTCGATCGGCCAGCTCCTCCCCCATGCAGAAGTGCTCGTCGTCACCACCCCGCAGACGGCCGCAGCTGAGGTCGCGATCCGCAGCGGCCTGGTCGCGCGCCAGACGGGTCAGCGCGTGATCGGCGTCATCGAGAACATGGCGGCCTACACCCTGCCGGATGGAACGGTCATCGATCTGTTCGGCTCCGGTGGGGGCGCAGCCGTCGCCGACGCCCTCTCCGAACCCGGCGCGATGGTCCCCCTGCTCGCCTCGATCCCCCTGAGCCCGGCTCTACGCGAAGGCGGAGACGCGGGTGAGCCGATCGTCGCCGGCGAGACGACCGACGCCGCAGCCACCACCATCCGCGACCTGGCGAGCACCCTCGCACGGCAGGGCCGGGGTCTCTCCGGCCGATCCCTGCCGATGTCGATCGGCTGAGCCGTGGGAGGATGAACCGGTGCCCCCACGCTCCTTGACCGTCGATGAGAGTCTGCTGCGACGGATGGCGCGGGATGCGGCGATCTACTCGCTGACCCGTCCCGCGGCACTCGTCATGTGGGTCGCCCTCGCCGGGGCTCTCGTGTTCAGTGTGCTCAATCTCAGCATCCCCGTCGCACCCGGCGAAGAGGGTCCGTTCGGGGCGGGCTGGATGCCGGTGATCATCGTCGCGCTCGCGGGGTTCGCCATCTTCATGTCGGTGTCCGGCGCGCGCACCGCCGTCCGGATCGCGATGCCCGTCGAGACGGTGGTGTGGGTCTCGCTCGAGGACGACCGGCTGCAGATGGGCAGTGGCCGTCGCCGCTCAGACATCGCCTACACCACGTTCCAGAGGATGCATGTGGGCAAGGACGCCGTGCTGCTGAAGCTGCGCGATTCCTCGGTCGCCACCGCGATTCCTCGCGCCCTCCTCATGGACGACGACATCGCCACCCTCCGCTCCAAGATCTCCTAGAGCTCGAGCGACGGCGCCCAGGACCGCGGACCGCCGGGGTCAGGTGGCTTCGGGATCGAACGGCGGGCGGTTGGTCGCGCTGAACTCCTGCGGAGCGACGCGGGTGGCTGTGAGCGGCCCGGCGACCGGCGCGGCGACCGGCTCCGCGATGGTCTCACGTGCCTGCAGCGGGGTCGCCGGCTGGGGCTCCTCCATCAGGGCATCGCGGATGATCCGCCGCGGGTCGTACTGCCGCGGGTCGAGCTTGCGCCAGTCGACGTCGTCGATCTCCGGCCCCATCTCCTCGCGCACCCTCGACTTGGTCGCGCGAAGGTACTCGCCGGCCTTGCGGACCATGCGCGAGAAGCTCTCCGCCGCCCGCGGGAGACGTTCGGGACCGATGATCAGGACCGCGATGAGGCCGATCAGCAGCAGCTTCTCGAAGGTGAGCCCGAACGTCATCTCTACAGGCTACCGCCGCGCCTGCGGTCCCCGCACTCACGGACCGAATACTCTGGAAGGGATCACCGGGCAGGCAGGGAGAAACAGGCCATGAGCGAGCATGACGCGAACGCGCGTTTTCTGCGCGAGTCCATCGTGGAACCCGACGCCATCACCCGCGCCCGCGCGCATGCGGTCGAACTGGGAGCGATGCCGATCAGCGCGGCCGTCGGCTCGCAGATCGCTGTGCTCGCCGCGGCGACCGGCGCCCGTTCCATCGTCGAGATCGGCACCGGTGCCGGTGTTTCCGGACTCTGGTTGCTGCGTGGCGCACCCCAGGCCGTGCTCACGTCCATCGACAACGAGCCGGAACACCTCGCCGCCGCACGGCAGGCCTTCTCCGATGCGAAGATCCCCTCCACCAGGGCTCGCTTCATCACCGGGCGAGCGATCGATGTGCTCCCCCGCATGAACGAGAACTCCTACGACATCGTGCTGGTCGACGCCGATCCGGAGCACGTCATCGAATACGTCGAGCACGGTCTGCGTCTCGCCCGCACCGGCGGACTCGTCCTCGTGCCGCGGGTCCTCGCGGGTGGCCGCGTCGCCGACCCCGTGCAGCGCGACGAGATCACCTCCGCGTATCGATCCCTCGTGCAGGAGACACAGGAATCGTCGGCCGTCCTGGCCACGCTCTCCCCCGCCGGCGAGGGTCTGCTGCAGCTGATCAGCCTCGCAGAACGCGACTGACCGCGAAAATACCGGAACTGCAGGCACCGAGCGCGACGAAAAGGGCGGTGGATCCGAGGATCCACCGCCCTTTCGGATCCGCTGACGCGGACCCCAGGTCGATCAGGCCGGTGCCACGACGGCGGCAAGCACGTCGTGAAGCTCCTTGGCCTCGGCGTCGTTCACGGAGACGACCAGGCGGCCGCCGCCTTCGAGCGGAACGCGCACGATGATGAGTCGTCCTTCTTTCACGGCCTCCATGGGTCCGTCTCCGGTCCTCGGCTTCATCGCTGCCATCGTGGCTCCCTTTCCTCCGGTGGTATGGGATGAGTTTATCGGGTGTCACCGGGACCTGGAGGTCACGGAGCAACAATTGGGTCGAGGTTCCCGATCACGGCACCTGCCAGAACGTGCTTCCGAGGGCATACACGTGGTAGATCCAGAACCATTGCCCGACGAGACACGCGGTCAGGATTCCGATGCGCCAGAGCCGGGATCGCGGTACGGCGACCGCGCCCCAGAGGGGGCTGAGGGGCAGGAGCAGGCGGAAGGTGCTCGACTGGGGGAAGAAGACGGCGAGCAGATACAGCAGGTAACTCGCGCTCCACAGGCGCAGATCCGCGCCGACCGCACGCACCTGGGGCGAGAAGAGAAGGGCTGCGGATACGCCCGCGACCAGCAGTGCCAAGACGAGGGGCCCGCACCACTGCGGCATCCCCCACAGCGCGAACCAGAACTGTGATGCCTGGATCCACCCCTCGAACGGGATGAAGCCCTCGACCCCGCCGGTGATCCAGTGCTGTCGCCACGCGAGTTCGGTCGCGAGGTACGCACCGGGATCCCCGGTCACGATGCCCGCGATCGTCTGCCAGGCGAAACCCGACACGGTAGCGAGGGCGCCGAGCGCAAGGATGTGCGCGATCTCCCGACCTGCGAGCGGATCCTGTCGGCGCCGGAACCAGCGCAGCAGACCGTGGAGACCGAGATAGAGCGCGAAGGCGAGGATTCCGGGGCGTGTGAAGGCCATCACCGGGATGAGGATGTACAGCCAGGCGTATCTCCTGCGCACCGTGGCATCCAGAGCCAGGAAGAGCAGCAGCAGGAACAGGGTCTCGGCGTATCCGACCTGGAACATCGCCGCGATCGGACCTGCGGCGAAGAACACCACGGCCCACATCGCCCCAGAGTTCCCGACGCGATCACGGAGCAGCCGATGAAGCGCGAGACAGGCCAGGTATCCCGCGACCAGCGAGAGCGGGAGAGCACCGGCACCCCAGGAGCCGAGCAGCAAGCCGATCCCCTTCGCCGCATATGCGAACACCGGCATGAAGGCCCAGGCGTTTTCGGCGACGTCACCCGATTCCGTGAGAGGCAACTCCGTCGGGTATCCGTTCTCAGCCACCAGCCAGTACCACTGCGCATCCCAGCCGAGGATGAAATCGATGAGCCCGGCCCCCGCACCGAACCGCGAGAACGATGTCGACAACGACGCGGCGATGATGAGGAACGCCGTCGTGACGACCCGCGCGACGAGATAGATGACGGCCACGCGCAGCGCGACCGGTGTCTTCGCCCAACGGCGCGCTGTGCTCAGTGCGAGGTGAGCCATGCGCGCAGGCCCCGCTCCACGGCGTCGATCTGCCCGAGGGGCACGCGCTCCTCGTCGTGGTGGGCCAGATGCGGGTCGCCGGGGCCGTAGTTCACGGCGGGGATCCCCAGCGCGGAGAACCGGGCGACGTCGGTCCAGCCGTACTTCGGACGCGGCTCCGCACCGACGGCCGCGACGAACTGCCTCGCGATCTCGGCATCGAGTCCCGGGCGTGCGCCCTCGGCGGCGTCGGTGATCTCGACGTCGAAGCCCGCGAGGACACCGCGGAGGTGGGCCTCGGCGTCGGCCGCCGACGTGCTCGGCGCGAACCGATAGTTGACTTCCACCTCGCAGGCATCGGGGATGACGTTCCCCGCGACGCCGCCCGCGATGCGCACGGCGCTCAGACTCTCGCGGTACAGCAGCCCCTCGACCAGTACCTCCTTCGCCCGGTACTCCGCCAGACGGCTGAGGATGGGCGCGGCGCGGTGGATCGCGTTCTCGCCGATCCAGGCGCGCGCACTGTGTGCGCGCACGCCGGTGGTGCGCACGATCGCTCGGAGCGTGCCGTTGCATCCGCCCTCGACCTCGCCGTTGGACGGTTCGCCGAGGATCGCGAAGTCCGCCTCGAAGAGGTCGGGACGCACGGCGGCGAGCAGTCCGAGGCCGTTCTTCGACGCCTCGATCTCCTCGTTGTCGTACCACATCCACGTGATGTCGATCGCGGGGTCTGTGAGCTCGGCCGCGAGTTTCAGCTGCACCGCGGTGCCCGCCTTCATGTCGACGGTTCCGCGTCCCCAGAGGTAAGGGACCCCGTCGATCTCGATGTCCCGGGTCGGCAGGTTCGCATTGATCGGCACGGTGTCGATGTGACCGGCGATCGCCACTCGCTGTGCGCGGCCGCGATCGGTACGAGCCACGATCGTGTTCCCGTGACGGAAGACGTCGAGGTGCTCCAGCGGTGCGACCGCGGCCTCGATCGCATCGGCCAGCGTCTTCTCATCGCCGGAGACGCTCGGGATGTCGCAGATCGCACGGGTGAGGTCGACGGAGGACGAGGTCAGATCGAGCACCATGGGACAAGACTACTTACCCCGTCATGAGTGACGTCGCCACATCTCGGGCGCGATAGCGTGGAGGGATGAGCGACGCACGCACGGTATGGGGTATCGGACTGACCACGATCGCCGGGGACGGCACCGTCCTCGATGCGTGGTACCCCGAGGTGCGCACCGGGGCGGCGTCCGCCGACGAGGCCGCAGTGACCGCCCTCGAGCCCCACGTCGGGCGGGACGAGCGACGCGAGGTGACGATCGAGGTGGTGCAGCTGCAGATCGATCTCGACGCGGCACCGGCTTCCACCGCCGACGCCTACCTGCGCCTGCACGCGCTCTCCCACCTCGTGGTGCGGCCGAACGAGCTCAACCTCGACGGCATCTTCGGGAACCTCCCCAACGTCGCCTGGACCAATGCGGGACCCGTCCTCCCCGCGGACGCCGCCCGTCTACGTCCGCTCCTCCAGCGCGCCGGCATCCAGGTGCAGGGGCTCGACAAGTTCCCCCGCCTGACCGACTACGTTCAGCCTTCCGGCGTCCGCATCGCCGACGCCTCGCGTGTGCGTCTGGGCGCATACCTCTCCCCCGGCACGACCGTGATGCACGAGGGATTCGTCAACTTCAACGCCGGGACGCTGGGCGCATCGATGGTAGAGGGCCGTATCTCGCAGGGCGTCGTCGTCGGCGACGGCAGCGACATCGGCGGAGGATCTTCCATCATGGGCACCCTCTCGGGAGGGGGAACGCATCGCGTGTCGATCGGCGCCCGCTCCCTGCTCGGCGCGAACGCGGGTATCGGCATCTCGCTCGGCGACGACTGCGTCGTCGAAGCGGGCCTCTACGTCACGGCCGGCACCAAGGTCGTCCTGGTCGACGGTCCCGCGACCGCTGACGGCGGACGCACGACCGTGAAGGGCGCGGAGCTCTCCGGTCAGGACGGACTGCTCTTCCGTCGCAACTCGCTCAGCGGTGCGGTCGAGGCCGTGCGTCGCGCCGGCGTGGGAGTGACGCTGAACGAGGCTCTGCACGCCTGAGAACAGGATCAGAACGTCGGTGGCGCGTAGCCGCGCGGGTCGCCGACGACCCGCGCGAGAAGCGACATGCAGCTGATGGCATGTGCGCACTGGTAGACTGAGGTCGTTGCCTGCACCGCCGGTGTTGCAACATCGTCGTCGTCACGGGGTCTCCGAGGACCGAAGCGAGCGGAACTGCTCCCACCACCAGCTATAGCTGGCCTTTCGAACGGCGAACCGATGCGCAATTCCTGCGCCGTCGCCCACCTCACCCCTTATCTCGCGCCGTTCACTCGTGCGCTGACGGAGTTTTCTGCATGTCTACTTTCCTTGAACTCGGCGTTCCCGCCGAGCTCGCCGCTGTTCTCGCCGATTCCGGCAAGACCGAAGCGTTCGCCATCCAGCGCGACACCCTTCCCGACTCCCTCGCCGGACGCGACCTCCTGGGTCGCGGACGCACGGGTAGCGGTAAGACCATCGCGTTCGCCCTGCCGCTCGTCGCGCGCCTCGCCGCTTCGGGCGGACAGCGCCGCGCCGGCCTCCCGCGTGGGCTCGTGCTCGCACCCACCCGTGAGCTCGCGACGCAGATCGCCGCGACCATCGCTCCTCTCGCCGAGGCCGCGGGCCTGCGCGTCACGACCGTCTTCGGCGGCGTCAGCCAGCGCCCGCAAGAGCAGGCGCTGCGCGGCGGCGTCGACATCGTCGTGGCCTGCCCCGGTCGACTCGAAGACCTCATGAAGCAGCAGGTCGTTCGCCTGAGCGCGATCGAGGTCACGGTGCTCGACGAGGCCGACCACATGGCTGACCTCGGCTTCCTCCCGGGCGTCACCCGCATTCTCACGGCAACCCCGGCCGGTGGTCAGCGCCTGCTGTTCAGCGCGACTCTGGACCGCGGCATCGACACCCTCGCCCGCCGCTTCCTCTCGAACGCGGTCAGCCACGAGGTCGATGAAGAGAGCGTGCCCGTCGGCGAGATGACGCACCGTGTCCTGGTCGTCGACTCGACCGACAACAAGACCGCCCTGGTGCGCGAGCTCGCCTCCGGCACCGGCCGTCGCATCCTCTTCACCCGCACCAAGCACCAGGCGAAGAAGCTCGCGAAGCAGCTCACCGCCGCGGGTATCCCCGCCGTCGACCTGCACGGCAACCTCTCGCAGAACGCCCGCGAACGCAACCTCGGCGCCTTCTCCGCCGCTCCCGAGGATGGCGGAGTGCGCGTGCTCGTCGCCACCGACGTCGCTGCCCGTGGCGTGCACGTCGACAACGTCGACCTCGTGGTCCACGTCGACCCGCCGGTCGAGCACAAGGCGTACCTGCACCGTTCCGGCCGCACCGCCCGTGCCGGGGCCGCAGGCACCGTCGTCACCGTCGTGCTCCCCGAGCAGCGCCGCGACGTCAAGGACCTCCTGCGCAAGGCCGCCATCTCAGCCCCGCTGGAAGATGTCACGACCGCTGCCGTCACCGCCCTTGTCCCCGAGCGGGCACCGCACGTGCGCCCGGCACCCGTGCAGGCTCCGCAGCAGCAGCGCCAGTCGTCGAAGCAGCGCCCCGCAGGCGGCGAGCGGAACAGCGCGGCCAACCCGCCGTCGCGTCGCCGTCGTCGTCCTCGCTCGGGCGCTTCCGGCGCCGGTCAGGGCGGTGGATACTCCACGCAGAGCAGCCAGTCCCGCCAGGGTGGCCGCAGCTCGCAGGGCCGCTGAGCTGACACACGACCCGCAGTTCTCTCGCATCAAGGCGCCCTCTCCGCTCGACGGAGGGGGCGCCTTCCTGCACCCGCCGGCGACGAGAGACCGAGACAACGGGGCCCGGTCGCTGTGAGTCCAGCAACATAGAAGCGCCCCACTCCGTCGAGACGGAGTGGGGCC
>NZ_JBHVXT010000004.1:0-215433 GCF_042881445.1 Microbacterium sp. NPDC058269 | reverse complement strand
CCGATGGTACTGCAGGGGGGACCCTGTGGGAGAGTAGGACACCGCCGGACTCCTTTTAGTCAAAATGGCCACCCATCGTTGGGTGGCCATTTTGCGTTTACACGAAAAGAACAGGGAGCATCATGCCAGAAGAGGAAGAGCGCCGTCCGCGTCGCAACGACGACAGTGGATCGCGCGGTAACCGCGCTTCTGGCGGACGCCCGACTAACAGCCGTGATGGTGGCGCCCCGCGTCGTGACGGCGGCGGTTATAACCGTGACGGATCTACTCCGCGTCGCGAGGGTGGCGGTTATAACCGTGATGGTGGTGCCCCGCGTCGTGAGGGTGGTTACAACCGTGACGGTGGTGCTCCTCGTCGTGAGGGCGGTGGTTACAACCGTGACGGTGGTGCTCCTCGTCGCGAGGGTGGCGGTTACAACCGTGATGGTGCGGCCCCGCGTCGCGAAGGTGGTTACAACCGTGACGGAGCTGCCCCGCGTCGCGAAGGTGGTTACAACCGTGACGGTGGTGCCCCTCGTCGCGAGGGTGGTGGTTACAACCGTGACGGAGCGGCCCCGCGTCGCGAGGGCGGTGGTCACAACCGTGACGGAGCTGCTCCTCGTCGCGAGGGCGGTGGTTACAACCGTGACGGTGGTGCTCCTCGTCGCGAGGGTGGCGGTTACAACCGTGATGGTGGTGCTCCTCGTCGCGAGGGTGGCGGTTACAACCGTGACGGAGCGGCCCCGCGTCGCGAAGGTGGTTACAACCGTGATGGTGGTGCCCCGCGTCGCGAAGGTGGTTACAACCGTGACGGTGGTGCTCCCCGTCGTGAAGGTAGCGGTTACAACCGTGACGGAGCGGCCCCGCGTCGCGAAGGTGGTTACAACCGTGACGGTGGTGCTCCCCGTCGTGAAGGAAGCGGTTACAACCGTGACGGTGGTGCTCCCCGTCGTGAAGGTAGCGGTTACAACCGTGACGGAGCGGCCCCGCGTCGTGAAGGCGGTTACAACCGTGATGGTGCCGCTCCGCGCCGTGAAGGTGGGGACCGCGACAAGTCGCGGTCCTTCCCGCAGCGTGGGGGAGCGGGCAGGGAGCGTCCGGCTCAGGCCGCGAACGAGCGTCCGCGGTTCGATGAGCCCCAGATTCCCGATGAAGTCACGGCACGTGACCTCAACGGCGCGGCTCGCAACGAGCTCAAGACTCTGAGTAAGGAGAACGCCGAGCACGTCGCCCGCCACCTGGCGATGGCGTCGCGTCTCATTGACGAGGATCCCGCGCTTGCTCACCAGCACGCCCTCGCTGCTTCTCGACGGGCCGGCCGCATCGCGATCGTCCGCGAGACCCTCGGCATCACGGCATACGCCACTGAGGACTTCGCCCTCGCGCTGCGCGAACTGCGCACCTACCGTCGCATCTCCGGCAAGGACGATCAGATCGCACTGATGGTCGACAGTGAGCGCGGCATCGGTCGGTCCGACCGTGCTCTCGAGACTGGCCGCGCCGTCGACCGCTCCGCGCTCGAGACTCCCGTACGCGTCGCGCTGGCGATCGCGATGTCCGGAGCCCGACTCGACCAGGGCGATCTCGAACTCGCGCTGGGTGAGCTCGAGATTCCCGAGCTCGACCCCGATCGCGCCTTCGAATGGAGCCCGGCGCTGTTCGCCGCGCGTGCCGCTGTGCTCGAGGATCTCGGGCGCACGGAGGAGGCGGAGTTCTGGGCACACCGCGCCGAGGTCGCTGCCGAGGCACTGGGCGTCGACGAGGCCGGTGACGAGGAGATCTTCATCGAAGACAGCCTCATCGAGGGCGAGTTCGCCGATGACGACGATGTCTCCTCCGCGGACGAGTCCGCGGCCGAAGACGAGCGCGTGGACAAGTCCGCGGCGGAGGACGAGTCCGCAAGCGACGAAGGTCTCACAACCGCGGAAGAACCGACCGTCGAAGACGAGGTGCGCGAACTCCTCGGCGAAGACGAGGACGACGAATCGGCCCCGGAGGCGTAGTGGCTCTGTTCTCGCGGAAGCGATCACCGCGCACTCCGCTCGACGGTGTCGACACGATCCTCGCCGACCTCGATGGTGTCGTGTACGCGGGGCCCGGTGCGCTGCCGTTCGCGGTGGACAGCCTCAACGAGGCCGCGAAGTCGGTCCGTCTCGGATACATCACGAACAACGCGGCGCGGACGGACGCCTCGGTCGCACAGCACCTGAGCAGTCTCGGGCTGCGCGTCGAGGCATCCGATGTCGTGACGAGCCCGCAGGCCGCGATGCGGCTGATGGCCGGGATCGTGCCGGCGCCGGCGACGATCCTGGTGATCGGCGGCGACGGTCTGGTCGACGAGGTGCAGAAGGCCGGTTACACGGTCACGCGTAGCGCGGATGACTCTCCGAGCGCCGTCGTGCAGGGGTTCGCCCCGGAGGTGGCGTGGACGGATCTCGCCGAGGCGGCGTTCGCTCTCAAGCTGCCCGAGGACGAAGGCGGCATCCCCTGGATCGCCACGAACACGGACTGGACGATCCCCCGTGAGCGTGGAGTCGCGCCGGGCAACGGCACCCTCGTGTCAGCGGTGCACACGGCCATCGGCAGGCTCGCGACGGTCGCGGGTAAACCGGAGGCGCCGATCTTCCAGGAAGCTCTTGCGCGCTTCGGTGCGAAGAAGGCGCTCTTCATCGGGGATCGCCTCGACACCGACATCATGGGTGCGAGCCGGGTCGGGATCGATTCGGTGCTGGTGCTCACGGGCATCGACCGGCCGAAGCATGTGCTGGCCGCACCGGAGGGCTCGCGTCCCACGTACATCCTCGGCGACCTGCGAGAACTGCACGTTCCGTATCCCGAGGTGACCGAGCAGGACGGCGTCTTCCGCGTGAACGGAGCCGCCGTGCGCGTGGCGGGCGCCGACGTCGAGATCGTCGCCGAGTCCGGCGAGCAGATCGATTTGCTGCGCGCAGGAGCCGCTGCCATCTGGGCGTCCGGTACTCCGGTGTTCGTCCTGCGTGTTCCAGAGCGCCTCTACGACGATCCGTTCCATCGCCCCTGAAGCGGGTCGCGTGGGCTCCCTCCCTCGTCGGAGGGGCCGCGTACAGTAGAACCGTGAGCGATGAGACGACGAGCGCGCCGACCGACGGCCTCTGGAGTCGGCTGCGCCTGATCGAGGGGCAACCGCTTCCGGCACGCGCCGACGCGTACGCCGCCCTCCACGACGAGCTCTCCCGCCGTCTCGAGAGCGGCGCGAGGCTCGAACAGCGGGAGACTTCGGGATCCCGATGACGCGACTCGACGCTGCCCTCGCCTCCCGAGGACTCGCCCGTTCGCGAACCCACGCGGCGACCCTGATCTCCGAGGGCCTCGTGAGCGTCGACGGCCGACCTGTGGTGAAGGCGTCCACCGCCGTCGACGACGCGGCGGAGATCACGATCGCCGGTGCCGACCACTACGTCGGGCGGGCCGCCCACAAGCTCATCGCGGGGCTCGGCGGCTTCGAGATCCCGGCCGAGGGGCGTCTCGCGCTCGACATGGGAGCCTCCACCGGCGGCTTCACCCAGGTGCTGCGCGAGCGCGGAGCCCGCAAGGTACTCGCGGTCGACGTCGGGCATGGACAACTCGCCCCATCGATCGCCGCCGATCCGGGAGTCGTTGCCGTCGAGGGGTACAACGTCCGATACATGACCCGCGAGAACCTCGCCGAGGCGACGGGTGAGGCGGCAGCGCCTGATCTGATCGTCGGCGACCTCTCGTTCATCTCCCTCGAACTCGTGCTACCGGCCGTCGCCGCCGTGGCCACACCGGAATCCGACATCCTGCTGCTCGTGAAGCCGCAGTTCGAGGTGGGGCGTACCGCCGTCCGTGGCGGGCTGGTCACCGACCCTGCGACGCGAGCCGACGCTGTGGCCCGCACGGTATGGAGCGCCTGGGACGTGGGGCTGGGGATGCTCGGCATCCTTCCCTCCCCGATCCTCGGAACCCACGGGAACGCGGAGTATCTGGTTCACCTCGCGCCGGGGCGTGGCAGCAATCCGACAGAATGGCTGGACAGCATCAACCGACTGGCAGGAGGACGATGAACGAGCGCAGCATCCTGGTCGTCGCTCACGCGGGACGTGTCGACACCGTCGAGGCCGCCCATCGGGTTATCGACGCGCTTCGGGAGGCCGGAGCACGACCCGTCCTGGCCGCCGACGACCACGAGGCCCTCGTGGCCGTGGACCCCTTCTTCTCCGACACCGACGTGCTCGGTGCCTCCGTCGATCCGTCCGACCTCGAGCTGGCGATCGTGCTGGGCGGAGACGGCACGATCCTGCGTGCGGCGGAACTCGTTCGCGACAGCGGCGCACCCGTGCTGGGCATCAACATGGGACACGTCGGCTTCCTCGCGGAGATCGACCGCGACGACATGGACAAGGCCGTGCGGCGTGTGATCGATCGCGACTACGAGGTCGAGGAGCGGCTCGCGCTTTCGGTGCGGGTGAAGGATGCCGACGGCACAGTCGTCTACGAGACCTGGGCTCTCAACGAGGCCACGGTCGAGAAGGCCAGTCGTGAGCGGATGATCGAGGTCGTGCTCGAGATCGACGGCCGACCGCTGTCGAGCTTCGGCTGCGACGGGATGGTGATCTCCACCCCGACAGGCTCGACCGCCTACAACTTCTCGGCCGGAGGGCCGGTCATCTGGCCGAGCGTAGAGGCGATCGCGGTGGTGCCCCTTTCGGCGCACGCGCTCTTCGCCAAGCCGCTCGTGGTCAGCCCCGATGCCTCGGTCGCGATCGAGATGCTCGAGCGCACGGACGGCTCCGGCATCCTGTGGTGCGACGGCCGCCGCTCGCACGACCTGCCGCCGGGTGCTCGCGTCGTGGTGCGCCGCTCCTCGCGTCCCGTGCGGCTTGCGCGGTTGCACCCCACGGCGTTCACCGACCGACTCGTGCGCAAGTTCCAGCTGCCTGTCGAGGGATGGCGTGGGCAAGTGCAGGGAGCGACGTCATGATCGAGGAGACGTCATGATCGAGGAGATGCGGATGCAGGGGCTCGGTGTCATCGCCGACGCCGTGTTGCCGCTCGGCCCCGGATTCACTGCGATCACAGGGGAGACGGGGGCGGGGAAGACGATGGTCGTCACCGGACTCGGACTGCTCCTGGGCCAGCGCGCCGATTCCGGTGCGGTGCGTGCCGGCGCAGCACAGGCTTCGGTCGCGGGCGTGTGGGTCGTCCCCGATGGCGGCAGCGTCGCGGAGATCGTCGCCGATGCGGGCGGCGAGTTGGAACCCGTCGGCGCAGGCAGCGCAGAGCTCTACGTGTCGCGCACGCTGAGCGCGGAGGGCCGCAGCCGTGCGAGCGTAGGCGGACGCGCCGCCCCTGCGGGAGTGCTGTCGTCCCTCGCCGAAGAACTCGTCGTCGTGCACGGCCAGTCCGAGCAGCTGCGTCTACGTTCGGCCGTCGCTCAGCGAGATGCCCTCGACCGCTTCGGCGGCGCCCCGATCACGGACGCGGTGGACAGGTACGCCCGCGCCTTCGCCCGCTGGCGCACCCTCGATATCGAGATCATCGAGATCACCGAGAACCGGGACCGTCGCGCCGAAGAGGCCTCGCGGTTGCGGGAGGCCCTCGCACTGATAGATGCGACGGCTCCCGAACCGGGGGAGGACCAGGAGCTCACCGAGCGAGCCGAGCGTCTCGCGAACGCCGAAGAGCTGCGTCTCGCGGCATCGCTCGCTCACGGAGCGCTCTCGAGCGAAGAGGGCGAGCCCGATGCCTCGGCACTCGTCGCGGAGGCACGTCGCGTGCTGGAACGGGCGTCCGACGTCAAGCTGACCGAGATCGGCGAGAACCTCGCCGACATCGGCTATCGGATCGCCGACACCGCCGGACTCCTCTCCGCCTACCTCGCCGACCTCGACGAGACGGGGCCACATGAGCTCGCCGCCGTCGAGGAACGTCGCGCCGCGCTGGGAACCCTCATCCGCGCGCACGGATCGCTCGATGAGGCTCTGACTCTCTGGCAGACCGGATCCGCTCGATTGGCCGAACTCGATGACGACGGCGATCGGATCGAACGGCTCATCGCCGAGCGCGATGCTGCCCGGGCGGAGCTCGACGCGCACGCCGATGCCCTGACGGCCGTGCGCACCGAGGCTGCCTCGCGTCTCGGAGCGGCCGTGACCGAAGAGCTGCACGCGCTCGCGATGCCGGACGCACGCCTCGAAGTCTCGGTCGCTGAGGGAGCGGAGAGCGCCCACGGCCGTGACGATGTCGCGATCCTCCTCGCACCGCATCCCGGCGCCGAGCCGCGTTCGGTCTCGAAGGGTGCGTCGGGTGGCGAACTGTCCCGAGTGATGCTGGCCATCGAGGTCGTCATCGCTGCGACGGACCCGGTGCCGACGTTCGTCTTCGACGAGGTCGACGCGGGCATCGGCGGTGCCGCGGCCATCGAGGTCGGTCGGCGACTCGCCCGACTTGCCGAGAAGTCGCAGGTCATCGCCGTGACACATCTCGCGCAGGTCGCCGCCTTCGCGAACAATCACCTGTCGGTCGTGAAAGCCAACGACGGCGCGGTCACGGCGTCCAGCGTGCGGCGTCTGGAGGGGGAGGAGCGGGAAGCCGAGATGGCTCGTCTGCTGTCGGGACTCGCCGATTCGGATGCCGCTCTGACCCACGCCCGCGAACTTCTCAGCCTCCGCGTCCCCTCCGCCTGATAGGATCGAAGCCCGTGATGAACTCTTCTTCTGCGGGACCCAAGAACGACACGACCAAGCACATCTTCGTGACTGGTGGTGTCGTTTCGTCTTTGGGCAAGGGACTGACGGCTGCGAGCCTCGGCAACCTCCTCACGGCCCGTGGTCTGCGCGTCGTGATGCAGAAGCTCGACCCGTACCTGAACGTCGATCCGGGCACGATGAACCCGTTCCAGCACGGCGAGGTCTTCGTGACGGACGACGGCGCGGAGACCGACCTCGACATCGGCCACTACGAGCGCTTCCTCGACATCAACCTGTCCGAGGCGGCGAACGTCACCACCGGCCAGATCTACTCCCAGGTGATCGCGCGCGAGCGCCGCGGCGAGTACCTCGGCGACACGGTGCAGGTGATCCCGCACATCACCGACGAGATCAAGCGCCGCATGCGCCTGCAGGCCTCGGAGGACCCCCGTCCCGACGTGATCATCACCGAGGTCGGCGGCACGGTCGGCGACATCGAGTCGCAGCCGTTCCTCGAGTCCGCGCGCCAGTTGCGTCACGAGCTCGGGCGCGACAGCGTCTTCTTCGTGCATGTCTCGCTCGTCCCGTTCATGGGGGCATCGGGGGAGCAGAAGACCAAGCCGACCCAGCACTCCGTCGCAGCTCTCCGACAGGTCGGCATCCAGCCCGACGCCCTGGTGCTCCGCAGCGACCGCCCGGTGAGCGTGAGCAACCGCAACAAGATCGCGCTGATGTGCGATGTCGACGTCGAGGGCGTCATCAACACCGTCGACCTGCCGAGCATCTACGACATCCCCTCGACGTTGAACGAGCAGGGCCTCGACTCGTACATCGTGCGCCGGCTGGGCCTCGACCAGAAGGCCGCCGACGTCGACTGGACCCGTTGGAACAAGGTGCTGCACGCGGTGCACAACCCCAAGCACGAGGTGACGATCGGCCTCGTCGGCAAGTACATCGACCTGCCGGACGCCTACCTCTCGGTGACTGAGGCTCTCAAGGCGGGCGGCTTCGCCCAGGAGACCAAGGTCAACATCCGCTGGATCCCTTCCGACCTCTGCGAGACACCGGAAGGAGCGCAGCAGCAGCTCGCCGAGCTCGACGGCATCTGCGTGCCCGGCGGTTTCGGTATCCGCGGTATCGAGGGCAAGCTCGGCGCGCTCAAGTTCGCGCGCGAGCAGGGCATCCCGACGCTCGGCCTGTGCCTCGGCCTGCAGTGCATGGTGATCGAGTATGCACGCGACGTCGCCGGCATCGTCGGAGCCTCCTCCAGCGAGTTCGACCCGGAGACCGCAGAGCCCGTCATCGCCACGATGGCCGAGCAGATCGACATCCTCGACGGCGGTGACCTCGGTGGCACCATGCGCCTCGGTCTGTACCAGGCTGCCCTCGCCGAAGGATCGCTCGCCCGCGAGCTCTACGGCGCCCCGGAGGCATCCGAGCGTCACCGGCACCGCTACGAGGTGAACAACGCGTACCGCGACCGCCTCTCGGCTGCGGGACTGGTGTTCTCGGGGCTCAATCCGGAGCTCGACCTGGTCGAGTACGTCGAGCTGCCCCGCGACGTGCACCCGTACTACATCGCCACTCAGGCACACCCCGAGCTGCGTTCTCGTCCGACGGCCCCGCACCCGCTGTTCCGCGGGCTGGTGGGCGCAGCGATCGAGCGGCACCGCGCGAGTGAGCTGTTCGACGTCAGCGCGGATGACGGAGTCGAGCAGGGATGACCGAGCAGGGGGAGAGCCTCCGGGACGAGCCCTTCGAACCGGAGGTTCTCCAGAGCGACCTCGTCTATCGTGGCAAGGTCTGGGACGTGCGCTCCGACCGCGTGCGATACGGCGAGGGCGAAATCGTCCGGCAGTACGTCGATCACACCGGCGCGGTGGCGATCGTCGCGCTCGACGACGAGGGTCGGGTGCTGCTCATCCAGCAGTATCGGCACCCCATCCGCCACCGTGACTGGGAGCTCCCGGCCGGGCTGCTCGACGTCGAGGGCGAAGAGCCTCTCGCCGCTGCCCGGCGCGAGTTGGCCGAGGAAGCCGACTTGGTCGCCGCGGACTGGGAGCCGCTCGTCTCCTCCTGGACGACTCCCGGGGGGAACGACGAACTCATCCACGTGTTCCTCGCGACCGGTGTCTCCTCGTCCGGGACGGCGCACGATCGTGAAGACGAGGAAGCCGACATCCGCGGGGAATGGGTGCCGCTGGCCGACGCCGTTTCTGCCGTGCTCGACGGGCGGATGCGCAACGGCATCCTCGCGATCGGTGTGCTCGCCGCCTCGCAGAGGCTGCGCGACCGGGGCTGAGGATGCTGCTCGCGCGTGCCATCGACACCTACCTGCGTCATGTCACGGTCGAGCGCGGTCTCAGCGTGCACACGATCGCGGCGTACCGACGTGACCTCGGGAGCTACCGGGAGTGGCTGGAGGCCGAGGGGATCGGTGACACCGCGGAGGTGACCCCTGCCGTGATCGATCGGTTCATCGCGGAACGGGCGTCAGCAGAGCCGCCCCCGGCGTCGACGAGCCTCGCCCGACTGCAATCCTCGGTGCGGGGATGGCATCGCTTCCTGGCACGCGAGGGCATCGAGTCCGACGATCCGAGCGGCAGACTGCGTCCACCGAAGGCGCCGCGCCGACTCCCCAAGGCCTTGACGATCGATCAGGTCGAGAGACTGCTCGGCGCGCCTTCTCCCGAGGAGCCGCTCGGCATCCGCGATCGCGCGCTGCTCGAACTTCTCTACGCGACCGGCGCACGCGTGTCCGAGGCCATCGATCTCGACGTCGACGACCTGGCTCATGGCGATGTCCTGCGCCTGCGCGGGAAGGGCGCGAAGGAGCGCATCGTGCCACTGGGCTCCTATGCGCGCACCGCCGTGGATGCCTATCTGACCCGTGTGCGCCCAGGGCTCGCCGCGAAGGGGCGCGCTTCGGCTCGACTGTTCCTGGGTGCTCGTGGAGCGCCGCTCTCCCGCCAGAGCGCGTGGCTCGTCATCCGAGCCGCGGCCGAGCGCGCCCAGATCACCGCGGACGTCTCGCCGCACACCCTGCGTCACTCGTTCGCGACCCACCTCCTGCAGGGCGGTGCCGATGTGCGCGTGGTGCAGGAGCTGCTCGGTCATTCGTCCGTCGCGACGACCCAGATCTACACCCACGTCTCGGTGGACGCGCTCCTCGACATCTACGCGACGTCGCACCCCCGCGCCCGCTGAGGGGAGATATCGGGTATCGGACGCGCCAGCGGCATTGCCCCGATTCTTCATGACGCGTGATTTATCATCCTCCAGGTGGATGCGGCGCCCGCACCTGACATTTTAGTGTGGAGGGCTCCGGCCATCTTCGGTCGTACAAAGGAGTCTTCGCATGCGTTCCACCGTTCCTCTCGCCGCGCTCGCGGCGTCCGCCATGGTGTTCATCCTCACGGGCTGCGGAGGCGCGTCCTCCGACGACAAGCTCAGCTACGAGGACTCGCCGCTGAGTCAGTACCTCTCCGCGGCGTGGGGCGGCGACCTCTCCCCGGAGGAACAGCAGAAGAAGATGGAAGAGCAGCAGACCAAGGTCGAAGACCTGGTCGCGCAGTGCATGGCCGACGAGGGGTTCGAGTACACGCCGAACACCGACACCGGCACCGTCGTGTCGGACGGCGGCGAGTGGGAGCCCGAGAAGCGGGAGTGGGTCGAGAAGTACGGATACGGCTTCGTCAACAGCCCGTTCTCGGAGCAGCTCGAGGAGAACCCTTCCGAGCAGGAGAGCTCAGACCCCAACGCCGACTACGTCACCTCGCTCTCGGAGTCGGAGCAGGCCGCGTTCTACGAGACCCTCTACGGCGCGACCCCGGCGGAGGACGAGTTGGCGGAAGACGGCAGCTACGAGTACCGCTGGGAGGACGCCGGCTGCCAGGGATGGGCGCAGCATGAGATCCAGGGCGACGACCCCAGCCAGTCCGAAGAGTTCAGCGCGCTCCGCACCAAGATGGAAGAGCTGATGACGACGATGCAGGACTCTCCCGAGCTCGCCGACCTCAACGCCGAGTGGGCGTCGTGCATGGCGGACAAGGGAGAGCCCGGTTTCACGAAGCAGTCGGAGGCCGGGGAGTCGATCATGGAGGAGCAGAACAAGATCTACGACGAGGTCTACGGTGATGGCTCGGAGCCTGTCGACACCGAAGCCGCCGATTTCGAGGACCCCAGCGAGGGCCCCGAGATGAAGGCGCTGGGAGAGCGGGAGCTCGAGCTGGCCGTCATCGACCTCGAGTGCCGCGAGAAGACCTCCTTCGCGACGAAGTCGCTGGAGATCCAGTTCGCGCTCGAGGAGAAGTTCATCGCCGAGAACAAGGCGGAACTCGAAGCTTTCAAGGCCGCTGCAGAGCAGAGCAAGTGATGCGCGAGGACGATACCCCGACGACGAAGCTTCCTGCAGAATCCTCACCCGGCGGCACGGCCTCGACACCGGACTCCGGCGTCGCCGATGCCGACACGACGCCGTTCTCCGAGCTGATCGACGGCACCGAAACCGCCGCGGCGGAGTCGGAGTCCGAGGTCGACACGTCTCGCGTGAGCGGATGGGGTCGGGTGCTGCGGGGAAATCGCGCGCTGTGGATCGTGGCGCTCGTCGCTGTGGTGTGCCTGGTCGCAGGTCTGCTCGTCGGACGCTTCCTGATGTCGCCCGATGCCTCGAGCGCCGATGCGCCCGAACCCGGTCTCGTGACCGCGCCCGTCGAGTTCGGACCGCTCAGCAACGACGTGACGCTGCGCGCGGACGTCGGATACGCGGACGCGGTCGAGGTGAAGCTCGACACGTCGGCGTTCTCCGGAGCGGCGGTCGTCACCGGCCAGGTTCCCGAGGTCGGGGCCACTCTCACACCGCTCTCGATCGCCCTCGAGGTGGTCGGGAGGCCGGTCATCGTGCTTCCCGGGGAGCTTCCGTCGTACCGCACGCTGCGGTTCGGCGTCTCCGGCCCCGACGTGCTCCAGCTGAAGCAGGCTCTCACGAGCGTGGGAATCGGGGCGGGCGATGTGAACTCGAACGTGTTCGATCGGGCGACGGCCGATGCGGTCGGCCAGCTGTATGCGCAGGCGGGGTACCCCGTGCCTGCACCGGAGGAAGGTGCGTCCGATGGCGTGCGGGCCGCTGAGGAGGGCGTTCGTGCGGCGCAGACGGGTGTCGCAGATGCCCAGAAAGCGCTGAACGAAGCCGGCGCCGGGCCCAGCACCGTCGAGATCTGGCAGGCAGATGTGAAGGTCGCCGCAGCTCAGCAGGCTCTCGCCAGGGCGCAGGGTGGCGATGGAGACCCGCAGCAGGCGCAGTGGGATCTGCAGACCGCACAGCTCGAGCGAGACGAGCTCCGCAAGGGGAAGGACACCAGTGCCCAGCGCTCGGCGCTCGATTCGGCACGCGCCCAGGTGGCTTCTGCTAATCAGGCGCTGGAGGAGGCCCGCCAGAAGGCGCTCCCGTACCTGCCGGCGAGCGAGGTCCTCTACCTCACCGAGCTTCCTCGCCGCGTTGACGCGGTGAGCGTCGAGCGCGGGTCGGTGCTGTCGGGGGCGGCGATGACCGTCTCCGGGGCGACGGTGCGTCTGACTGGGGCCGCAGCAGAGGCGGACGCCGCGCTGCTCGCCGCCGGTGCGGAAGGCTCGTTCGACCTGCCAGACGGAACAGCGCATCGGGCGGTGATCTCGGAGTTGAAAGCGGGCAAAGACAGCAAGTCGCGGTGGGAGGTTCTCCTCGACCCCGACCCGCTCACGCCCGAGCAGATCACTCAGCTGCAGGGGAAGAACGTGCGCGTGAAACTGGCGATCGGCGCGACGGAGGGCGATGTGCTCTCCGTTCCCCTCGCCGCGCTCACCGCCGGGCCCGGCGGAGAGTCGCGCGTGGAGGTCGTCGAGTCCGATCCGCGGGAAGGCAAGGACGCGAAGACGCGACTCGTCGTCGTCGAGACGGGACTCGCCGCGAAGGGCGCCGTCGAGGTGACAGCCGTCGACGGCACGCTCGAGGAGCGCGACCTCGTGGTGGTCGGGCGGTGACGCCGGCACCTCCGCTCGTCGAGTTCCGCGATGTCACGCGTTCGTTCCCGGGTCCGCCCGAGGTGCAGGCGCTCAAGGCCGCGACGCTCACCGTGGAAGCGGGAGACTACATCTCGATCGTCGGACCCAGCGGGTCGGGCAAGTCGACCATGCTCAACCTTCTCGGTCTCCTCGACCGTCCGAGTGTGGGGGAGTACCGGCTCGCGGGCTCGCTCACGGGCGACCTCACCGAGGACGAGCGGGCGGCGGTGCGTGCGCGGTTCATCGGCTTCGTGTTCCAGTCGTTCCATCTGCTGCCGCGGCGCAGTGTGCTCGACAACGTGCTGATGCCCATGCTCTACAGCGGCGTGCCGCGTCGGGAGCGCGAAGCCCGTGCGCGGGAGGCCTTGACCCGCGTGGGCCTCGGACACCGCATCGACTTCTTCCCCAACTCGCTCTCGGGCGGTGAGCGCCAGCGCGTCGCCGTGGCGCGTGCGGTCGTCAGCAGTCCGCAGCTCCTGCTCGCGGACGAGCCGACCGGAAACCTCGACCAGCGCACATCGGGCGAGGTGATGGAGCTGTTCGAAGAGCTGAACGCCGATGGGCTCACCCTCATCGTCATCACCCACGACGATGCGGTGGCGCGGCGTGCGGGTCGAAGCATCCGCATCGCCGACGGCCGATTGACGGAACTGTGATGCGCGTCCTGCGGCGTCGGAAGAACATCGAAGACACGTCTGCGGAGAGCGTCGGTGATCCCGCTGTGGCGCCGACGAGTTCGGCGGCCGCGCTGCTCCCGGCCGTGAAGCATGCCGATCGGTTCACCTTCCAAGACCTCGTGGCCGAGGCCACGGCCGACATCGGTTCGCGTCCCGCGCGACTGGTCATGACGATCCTCGGTACCGTCCTCGGCATCGCTTCGCTCGTCGCGACGCTCGGATTCGCACAGACCGCCGCGGCGCAGATCGCCAGTCAGTTCGACGGTGTCGCCGCGACGCAGGTGGTGGTCACCCCCGCCAAGGCGCAGTCGGGCAAGGCGAACACGACGGTCGCGACCGGCCGCCTGCCGTGGGACTCTCCCGAGCGGGTGAAACTGCTGGCCGGAGTGGACAGCGCTGCGCTGATCGCCGAGGTCGAGCTCGCAGACGGCGAGACGATCACAGCCGTACCGGTGAACGATCCGTCGGCGCCGATCACAGCATCGCCGAAGCTCTTCGCGACCACGCAGGACCTGCCGGAGACCGTCGACGGCGACCTCGTGACCGGGCGCTTCTTCGACGACGGGCACGACGCCCGGGGCGACCGCGTCGCGGTGCTGGGCCAGCGCGCAGCGGAGCGGATGGGGATCAACCGCGTCGATTCGCAGCCCTCGATCTTCATCGCGGGAGTCTCATATTCCGTCATCGGCATCATCGAGGGCATGGACCGCCGCTCCGAGTTCGTGGACGGCGTCATCATCCCGCAAGGGGCTGCGCGCGCAGACTTCGGGCTCACCGCGCCTTCCGAGTTGACGATCCACATCGCCCTGGGGGCGGGGCCGCAGGTCGCGGACCAGGCGGTGATCGCCCTCCAGCCCGACGATCCGGAGTCACTCGAGGCGAGGTCGCCGGCAGCATCGTCCGACCTCAGTCAGAACGTGCAGGCAGACGTCAACGTCGTCTTCCTCATCCTGGGCATCATCGCTCTGCTCGCCGGCGGTCTCGGCATCGCCAACGTCACCCTGCTGTCGGTGATGGAACGCATCGGCGAGATCGGACTCCGGCGTGCGCTCGGTGCGACGCGGCGCCAGATCGGCGCGCAGTTCATGGTCGAGTCCATCGTCATCGGGTTCATCGGCGGCATCATCGGCTCTGCCCTCGGCGTGCTCGCCGTGATCATCGTCGCGGCGGTGCAGGGGTGGTCGCCCGTGACCGATCCGCTGATCGCGGTCGCCGGCACTCTCCTCGGCGCCCTGGTCGGCTGGGCGTCCGGGTGGTACCCCGCGCGACGTGCAGCCCGCATCGAGCCGGTCGCCGCGTTGCGCGGCGTGTGAGAGGGGGCCTGGCCGGTACAATCGACCAAGCACGAAGGAGCAGGAGAACGGGTGGCTGAGAAAGTGGCGAAGTCCAGGGCGAAGGCGCAGAAGGCCGACGAGACCCCCATGGGACCCACCGGCCGCCCCTATCACGGGTTCCCGACCCCCGAGCCGTTGAAGTCCCACGGCCCGGCACGCATCATCGCGCTGTGCAACCAGAAGGGCGGCGTCGGCAAGACGACCACCTCCATCAACCTGGCCGCTGCCCTCGCGGAATACGGCCGGAAGGTGCTGGCCGTCGACTTCGACCCGCAGGGCGCCCTCTCGGCGGGCCTCGGAATCCCGACGCACGACGTGCCGACGATCTACGACCTGCTGCTCGACACCAAGCGCGACGCGCACGACGCGATCGTGCATTCGAGCGTCGAGGGCCTCGACGTCATGCCGGCCAACATCGACCTCTCCGCCGCCGAGGTGCACCTCGTCAACGAGGTGGCGCGTGAAACCATCCTCGCCCGGGTCCTGCGCCAGGTGGCGGGGGAGTACGACGTCATCCTCATCGACTGCCAGCCGTCGCTCGGCATCCTCACGGTCAACGCTCTGACCGCGGCACACGGGGTGATCATCCCGCTCGAGTGCGAGTTCTTCGCGCTGCGTGGTGTGGCGCTGCTGATCGAGACGATCGACAAGGTCCGCGATCGGTTGAACCCGTCCATCACGATGGACGGTCTGCTGGCGACGATGTACGACCCGCGCACGCTGCACTCTCGCGAGGTCCTCGAGCGGGTCGTCGAGGCATTCGGAGACGACGTGCTGGAGACCGTGATCGGCCGCACCGTGAAGTTCCCGGATGCATCGGTCTCGGGCGTCCCCATCACCGAGTTCGCCCCCGAGCACGCTGCCGCTCAGGCGTACCTGCGGCTGGCGCGGGAGCTGGTCGCCCGTGGCGCCGTCGCCTAGCGAAGGACCTGTCGACGCATCGCTCGAGGAGAGCGCAGGCGATGCCGCGTCCACCGACAACGCCGGTTTCCGGGTCTCGCTGTCGAACTTCGACGGCCCCTTCGATCTGCTGCTGAACCTCATCTCGAAGCACGAGATGGACATCACCGAGGTGTCGCTGAGCGCGGTGACCAACGAGTTCATCGCGTACCTGGGCGAACTCGACGACGACGAAGACCTCGATCAGGCCTCCGAGTTCCTGGTCGTGGCCGCGACCCTGCTCGACATGAAGGTGGCCGGACTTCTGCCGCAAGGCGAGCTGGTGGACGCCGAGGCCGTGGCCCTTCTCGAAGCGCGTGACCTGCTGTTCGCCCGGCTGCTGCAGTACCGGGCCTTCAAAGAGGTGTCCACGTGGTTCGCCCGCTGCCTGCAGCGCGAGGACCGTCGTCACGTGCGCGCCGTCCGTCTCGAGGAGAAGCACCGACGCCAGACGCCCGAACTCGTGTGGTCTCTGAGCGCCGACGACTTCGCCGCTCTCGCGCTGCTGGCCTTCGCACCCAAGGAGATCCCGCACGTCGGACTCGACCACCTGCACGCACCACTGGTCAGCATTAGAGAACAGGCGGCGATCGTGGTGACACTGCTGCGCGGCACGGAGTCGGTGAGCTTCCGCGAGCTCGTCGCCGGCGTGACCGAGCCCGGCATCGTCGTCGCGCGCTTCATCTCGGTGCTGGAGCTCTACCGGCATGCGGCACTGTCCTTCGAACAACTGGAACCGCTCGGCGAGCTGACACTGCGCTGGGCAGCCGACTCCTGGTCGGATGAGACGCTGGCGAGCCTGGGGGCCGACTATGACCGATGACATGACAGAAGAGCACCTGACCGCTGACACGGCGGAGGCATCCGTGGAACTCCCTCTCGCCGAGCGGATCGAGGCGATCCTCTTCATCGTGGATGAGCCGATCGGCCTGGTCGCTCTGGCTGCGGCCGTCGGGTCTCCTGTGCCCGCTGTACGTCAGACGCTCGAGACGCTGGTCGAGGACTACGACGGTCGAGGCGCCGGCCCTCGTCGCGGATTCGAACTGCGGGAGGTCGGTGGCGGGTGGCGACTGTACGTCCGTGAAGACCTCGACCCCGTGGTGGCCGATTTCGTCGGTGGACAGGCTCCCGCGCGGCTGTCGCAGGCTGCGCTCGAGACGCTGGCCGTCATCGCCTACAAGCAGCCGGTGACGCGCAGCCAGGTCGCCTCCATCCGCGCGGTGAACGTCGACTCGGTCGTCCGCACCCTCCTCGCCCGAGGACTGATCACCGAACTGTTCGCCGACTCCGAGACCGGCGCGATCAACTACGGCACGACCGACGCGCTTCTGCAGCACCTGGGTATCAACTCGCTCGACGAGCTGCCCCCGATCTCCCCGCTGCTCGATGACGGGGCAGACGGATTCGACGAAGGGACCATCCGATGACCGGCTTCGACGCCTCGACAGACTCCGAGGCCGCGCCCGAGGGCGTGCGCCTGCAGAAGGTGCTCGCCGCCGCAGGAGTGGCCTCGCGACGCGTGGTCGAGCAGTACATCACCGAGGGGCGCATCCGCGTCAACGGCGTCGTGGTCGCCGAACTCGGTCGGCGGATCGACCCGGATAACGACCTCGTCGATGTCGATGGGACCGCAGTGCAGCTCGACGTCTCGAAGCGCTATGTCATGCTCAACAAGCCGACAGGCGTCGTCAGCAGCATGAAGGACGAGAACGGGCGACCCGACCTGCGTCGTTTCACCGACGAGTTCGAGGAGCGCCTCTACAACGTCGGCCGCCTCGATGCCGAGACCAGCGGTCTGCTCATCCTCACCAACGACGGCGCTCTCGCCCATGTACTGGCCCACCCGTCGTTCGGGGTGACCAAGGTGTACATCGCCAAGGTCGAGGGGACGGTTCTGCCCCAGACCATCTCGAAGCTCACGAAGGGCATCGAGCTCGATGATGGTCCGATCGCCGCAGACAAGGCACGCTTGCTGGACACGTCGCGCGGGTCGAGCCTGGTGGAGCTGACGCTGCACTCCGGTCGCAACCGGATCGTCCGTCGGATGCTCGCGGCGGTCGGCCATCCCGTCACCGAGCTCGTTCGCCGGCAGTTCGGTCCCCTCCACCTGGGAACCCTCCCGGCCGGGAAGACGCGGGAACTGAGTAAAATCGAACTCGGCGCGCTTTTGACCCTGTCGCGCCGTGATTCCGGTGTCGCCGAGGCGCCAGGCGAGCAGGAGAGCGAATGACCGATACGACGAGTGCGCCCGCGGCGCGGAGAGCGGGCTTCGTCGCGCCGCGTCTCTCCGGCACCGTCCGCATCGTCGGCGCCGGCCTCCTCGGTGCGAGCATCGGACACGCGCTGCGCGCGAAGGGTGTCGACGTCGTGCTGACCGATGCCTCGCCCGCGCAGTTGCGTCTCGCCATCGACTACGGCGCAGGGCGGATCTCTGCGGAGGACGACGCGCCCTCGCTGATCGTCGTCGCCGTGCCACCCGATGTCACGGCAGACGTGATCCAGGCCGAACTCGAACGCTTTCCGGGCGCCGTCGTCACCGATGTCGCCAGTGTGAAGCTCGAGCCGTTCCGCACGCTCCAGGAGCGCGGCGTCGACCTCGCCCGCTACATCGGATCGCACCCGCTCGCCGGTCGCGAGCGCGGCGGCGCGATCTCGGCCCGCGCCGACCTCTTCATCGGGCGTCCCTGGGTCGTGTGCCGTGATGAGGAGACCCAAGCGTCCGATCTCGCTCTCGTCGAAGCTCTGGCGCTCGATGTGGGGGCCATGCCGCTCGAGATGACTCCGGAGGAGCACGACAGGTCGGTCGCGCTGACCTCGCACGTGCCCCAGGTGGTCGCGAGCCTCCTCGCCGGTCGCCTCGCGGAAGCCGAGGAAGGATCACTTCGTCTCGCGGGCCAGGGCGTCCGCGACACGACGCGCATCGCGGCATCCGCCCCCGAACTCTGGGTGCAGATCCTCGGGGCGAACGCCGCGCCCGTGGTCGAGATCCTCGACGCACTCGCCTCCGATCTCGGCGAGATCTCCGATGCTCTGCGCGAGCCGAGCGCTCCGGGGGCCCGCCGCATCGTGGCCGAGACCATCCGGCAGGGCAATGATGGGGTCGAGCGGCTTCCCGGCAAGCACGGACAGAACCAGCGCTTCGAAACCCTCGTGGTCATGGTCGACGACACCGCCGGTCAGCTCGGACGACTCTTCGGGGAACTCGGCGAACTGGGCGTGAACGTCGAAGACCTCCGCCTCGAGCACTCGCCGGGCGCACAGTTCGGCCTCGCCGAGATCAGTGTCGACCCGGCGGCTCTGCACGGGGCGATCACCGGGCTGCAGGAACGCGGCTGGCGCATCGCGGGGAGTACCAATGACTGACACCTCGACCTCTGCTGCGGAGACGCCCGTGACCGACGCCCACAAGTTCATCGCGATCGACGGGCCGGCCGGTTCCGGCAAATCCAGCGTCTCGAAGGCTGTCGCCCGCACGCGCGGCTTCGGCTACCTCGACACGGGATCCGCCTACCGCGCGCTGGCCTGGCATGTGCTCGATCGGGGCGCCGACACCGACGACCCCGAGGCTGTGCGCGCTGCGGCGTCGGAGTTCCCCCTCACGCTCGGGCTCGACCCCGACGATCGAACGGTGCTCGTCGGCGATGTCGAGGTCACCGAAGCCATCCGCGACCCTCGGGTCTCCGGCGCCGTGAGCGGTGTGGCGCGCGTGCCCGAGGTGCGTGCGCAGGTCAATGAGCTGTTCCGACGACTCGTCTCCGAGGCGTCGTATCCCGCCGTCGTGGTCGAGGGCCGGGACATCACCACCGTGGTCGCGCCGGACGCCCCGGTGCGGATCCTTCTCACCGCGGCCCCCGAAGTACGGGCCGCCCGACGTGCCGGCGAACTCGCCGGCGAGAACGCGGCAGCTGTCGCCGCGGCGCTGCACAAGCGCGACGCCTCAGACAGCGCCGTCGTCGACTTCCTGAATGCCGCTGAAGGCGTAGAGGTCGTCGATTCGACGGAACTCGATTTCCCCCAGACCATCGACGCCGTCCTCACGGTGATCGAGCGAATCCAAGGAGCACACCGTGGCTGACGAAGAATACGAAGGCGGCCCCGACCAGCTCGCCGAGAAGATGGACCAGCTCGACGAGCATCTCGCCGAGCAGCGCGCGGAGACGCTGCGCGCCGGCCTCTCCGACTACGAGCTGGATGACGAGGACGCGGAGCTCCTCGCCGGTATCACGCTCGGCGAGGACGGCATTCACTACAGCCCCGCGCTTCCTGTGGTGGCGATCGTCGGACGACCGAACGTGGGCAAGTCCGCCCTCGTGAACCGCATCCTCGGCCGCCGTGAGGCCGTCGTGGAGGACACCCCGGGCGTCACCCGCGACCGCGTGACGTACAAGGCCGAGTGGGCCGACCGTCGCTTCTCGCTCGTCGACACCGGTGGGTGGGAGCCCGACGCCCGCGGCATCGACCGCTCAGTGGCGATGCAGGCAGAGGTCGCGATCGACCTCGCCGACATGGTGCTGTTCGTCGTCGACGCGATGGTGGGCGCGACATCGACCGACGAGCACGTCGTGAAGCTGCTGCGCAAGAGCGGCAAGCCGGTGTTCCTGGTCGCCAACAAGATCGATGACGCCCGCCAGGAGCCGGAGACCGCAGCGCTGTGGAGCCTGGGTCTCGGGGAGCCCCACCCCGTGTCCGCCATCCACGGACGCGGTGTCGCCGACCTGCTGGATGCCGTGCTGAAGAAGCTTCCCGAGGTCTCGGCCGTCGCGAAGCAGGAGATCGGCGGACCGCGCCGCGTGGCTATCCTCGGTCGCCCGAACGTGGGCAAGTCGTCACTGCTGAACAAGGCAGCCGGCGAGGAGCGCGTGGTCGTCAACGATCTGGCCGGCACCACCCGCGACCCGGTGGACGAGGTCGTCGAGCTCGGCGGGAAGATGTGGCGTCTGGTCGACACCGCCGGTATCCGTCGTCGTGTGCACATGGCGCAGGGTGCGGACTTCTACGCGTCGCTGCGCACCTCTGCCGCGTTGGAGAAGGCAGAGGTCGCCGTCGTCGTGCTCGACGTCTCCGAGTCGATCAGCGAGCAGGACGTGCGCATCATCGACCTCGTTCTGGATTCGGGACGCGCCCTCGTCCTGGCGTTCAACAAGTGGGACCGACTGAACGACGAAGACCTCGAGAACGCCGAACGCCGTCGCTACCTCGAGCGAGAGATCGAGCAGGACCTGGCGCACGTCGCCTGGGCCCCGCGCGTGAACATCTCCGCGAAGACCGGACGACACCTCGACAAGCTCGTGCCCGCGCTGGAGACGGCGCTGGAGAACTGGGACCGTCGCATTCCGACGGGCAAGTTCAATGCGTTCCTCGCTGAGCTCGTGGCCGAGCACCCGCACCCGCTGCGCGGTGGCAAGCAGCCGCGCATCCTGTTCGGCACGCAGGCGTCGACGCGTCCGCCGACGTTCGTCCTGTTCACGACCGGATTCCTCGACCCCGGGTACCGCCGGTTCATCCAGCGGCGTCTGCGCGAGCTCTACTCGTTCGAGGGCACGCCGATCGTGATCAACATGCGGGTACGCGAGAAGCGTCAGCGCTGATCTGTTCCGGCGCGTGTCGCGCCGTAGTGCCGTGACCCCGATGCTGTGAAAGGCTGAGGGCGTGACTGTCGTACCTCCTGCCTCCGGTGAGCCGCGTCGCCCTGAGGGGCCACGGAACCCCGGCGATGCCTGGGTGGTCGCGGAGACGGGGGAGAAGTACTGGGGGCGCTTCGGCGCCGCCGGTCTTCTGGCCTACGACCCCGCCCGCGGGATCCTCCTGCAGCATCGTGTCTCCTGGAGCCACTTCGGTGGCACCTGGGGCCTGCCAGGCGGAGCGCTGCACGAGGGTGAGAGTGCTATCGCCGGAGCCATCCGCGAAGCTCAGGAAGAGGCGGGCGTGCCGGACGGAGCGGTACGTGCTCGGTTCACGAGCGTGCTCGACCTGGGCATCTGGTCGTACACCACCGTCATCGCCGACGTGCCGGTGCCGTTCGAACCGGTGATCAGTGACCCGGAGAGCGTCGCGCTGGAGTGGGTGCCGGTCGACCAGGTGGATGCGCGGCCGCTGCACCCCGGTTTCGGGGCGTCGTGGACGGCGCTGCGTGCGCTGCTCGAGGTTCGTCCGACGATCGTGGTGGACGCAGCGAATGTCGTCGGCTCCGTTCCGGACGGCTGGTGGAAGGACCGTGCGGGGGCGGCGGCTCGCCTGCGTGCTCGTCTGGAGGAGTTGGCGGTCCCCGCGGACGAGCTGGAGCTCGGGGGTGACGAGTGGTTCCCCGAGGTGTCGATGGTGGTCGAGGGGCAGGCGCGAAGCATCGATGACGACGCGAGCACGGTCGCCGTGGTCCGTGCCGAGGCCGGGGGCGACGATGCGATCGTTGCCGAGATCGAGCGTCGTATCGCCATGAGACAGACGGTGATCGCGGTCACCAGCGACCGCGGGCTCCGCCAACGAGCCGAGACCGCAGGCGCCGCGCGGATCCGTTCGGCCGGCTGGCTGCTCGAGCTGCTCGCGGCGCCCAGCTGATTTCTTTTCGAGCACTGCGAATACCGTGACTCAGACGAACATCACGCGCCGGGGTGGCGGGTCGGCGTAGTCACGGCCCAGCGGACTGTGCCACGTGACGCTGCCGTCCTTCTCCTGCTGTGCAGTCCATCGATGCGGCTCCGGGATATCCGGGTGCTTGAGGGTGTGATGGTTTCGGCAGAAGTGGCCGAGATTGTCGAGCCTGGTCTTCCCGCCCTTCGCGTGATCGTGATTGTGATCGATCTCGCAGCGGTGGATGGGCATGCGGCACCCCGGGAACCGGCAGTGTCGATCGCGCGCGCGGAGGAACCGTCGCATCCCCTCGGTCGGGGTGTAGGTGTCGGTCTCGACCACCATGCCGGTCGCGTCGAGGAACAGGCGGGTCCAGCCGGTGTTGCGCCCCGCGAGGTCGCGCGCGATGTCGGGGTGCAGCGGTCCGTGACCGTCGAGTTCTGCGGGGCTGTCGTCGGCACCGGCGAGCGTGCTCGCTGCGACGGTGACCTGAATGCGGGCCTGGATGCCGTCGAGGCCGTCACCGTGCGCGGCACTGGGGTCGGCGGTGAGGAGGAGGTCGGTGAAGAGGTCGGCTTCGGTCTGCGCCCACGTCCGAGTATCCGCCGGGAAGTGCACGACCTCAGGGTCGGTGGCGAACGTGTCTCCGTCGGCGTTCGGGATCATTCCGCCGGCTCCCGGGAGCACTCCGGCGTCGAGCAGATCGAACGCCGGGTCATCGAGGGCGAAGTCCTCGGGGCCGATGCCGTCGCCGTCGCCCGCATCGTCGAACCACCAGGGCAGGGGCACGATCTCGCGGTCGTCTCGGGCGCGCACGACCTCACGTGTCATCCGGTTCAACCGATCGGAGATCGCGGTGGCGATCCATTCGGGGAGCACAGCGGTGAGCAGTGCCAGCCCGTCGTCGAGGGACTTCACCATCACGCATCGCTCTTCCGCGGCGCGTCGGTGCCTCTCGACGAGCGTCTCTCCGACGAGGGCGGCGGCGACCTGTTGCGCATGGGCCTTGGTGCGGGCAGCCGTGTCTTGTTCGGCGACCACCAGCACCGCCGTCTCGAACAGTGCCATGACCGTGGCATCGGCCTTCTGGTTGCGGATGGCTTCGGCGACGATGGCGCTCGCCCTGGCGATCTCGCGCACGTGCCCGACGCTGATGGAGCCGTTCGAGAAGGCGGCGCGAACGGCGGGGAGATGGGTGTGCAGCGCTTGGGCGTCGGCGAAGGCGAACTCCATCGAGCCCTTCGAGACATGGCCGGCGGCCGAGAACTCCGCGACCATCGAGCGGTAGATCGCGTCGCGATGGAACGGGCTCGCGGTGATGTCGGCATCGTGGAGTGCGATCTGCTCGGCGAGCAGTTCGGCGGCCTCTGCTTCGAGTGCGGCGATCCGACGTCTCGTCGCGACCCAGGCATCCAGCACGCGACGTCGGGCCTCGAGTGCGAGGTCGAAATCGGTCGTGTGTGCCATGCCTCCACTTTAGAACATAAGTTCGATTCTTAGGAGGGGCGCAGGAGATGCATGCCGAGATATCAGCTCAGGTGGTCGTCGTTCCGCCCGCGCAGCCTGTCGATGTCACGACGTTCGCGCTTGGTGGGTCGCCCGGCTCCGCGGTCACGGAGGCCCAGGGCCGCTTGGGGTTCACGCTCGGGTGTGCGGTCGTCGTAGGCGAGAGCGGCGACCGGTGCCCCCACACGCTTGACGAGAAGTTGACGCACGATGAGGATCCGGTCGAATCCCGCGATGCGGATGCGCAGCTCGTCGCCCACGCGAATCTGCTGCGCGGCCTTCACCTTGTCGCCGTTCACGCGTACATGTCCTGCGCGGCATGCGGTCGTCGCGGCCGAACGCGTCTTGTAGACACGGATCGCCCACAACCAGCTGTCGACGCGCGCGGCCTCCATCAGGAGCTCCGCTTCCGCAGGGTCACGAGTGCACCGGCGATGATCAGGCCCTGCCCGATCGTGTAGGTGAGCATCACCGCGGGGCTGCTCCACGACGGCAGCGATTCGGGGAGGAACAGTCGGAAGGCGAGAATCGTGTCGCTCGTGAGGAAGAACGCGCCGCCGACTGCGACGAGGGGATGGCAGCGGGCCGAGAAAGCGGCTGTTCCGCCCAGCACGAGGCCATAGAGGGCGACCGCGAGGAGCAGACCGCCGGTGTGCGGGCCGAGCACCGCGATCATCGCGACCCACCATGCGGAGTACACGAGCGCCCACCATGGCATACGACGCACCGCCAGGAGACGCGCGAACAGCACGATGTATGCCACGTGGGCGATGCCGAAGAACAGCAGCATGAGGGGTAGCTCGGGGCCTGCGGGGAAGAAGGCGCCGGCGCCGTCGCCGAGCCAGGAGAAGAGCAGCGCGGCGAGCAGCAGAATCAGTGCGGAGCGCGGAGTGAGACGGCGTGCGGAAACCAGCACCGGGACAGCGAGCATCGGCATCAGCAGTAACTTCGTGGGGGCGGCGAGAGGGCTGTTCGCGGCAAGCAGGACCACGTGGAGAATCGACACCACGGCGAACGGAAGGAAGCTCCACGCGAGAGTGGGCGACGGGGTGCGGCGTTGCATGCCCTCATCGTAGGGTCGAGGCGGGGTCGGCCCTCGCGACGTGCTCTGTGCGGTCACGTTGGTCGCGACTCGACGGTTCACGACTAGACGGTTCACGATTCGACGGTGACCTGTACGACGCTGTCATCGACCCCGAGATGCACGGCGGGCCAATACCCCTCAGGGAAGTGCTCGCCGCAGCTGTCGATGAGGTGCACGACGACCGTGCCGTCGGTGGCCGCCTCGATGGCCTCGATGGTGAGGTCGGACGCGGCGTCGTCGAGCTCGTGAGCTTGAGGGTCGCCTGTGCTGAAGTTCGTGACGACCGCGTCGGTGGCGATACGGCGCACGATGTCCAGTCGCTTCACCGTGTCGCGCAGGCGGGGGAGGAGCGGTGTGACCTCGCCGGAGGTCGTGCCCTCCAGCATGAGCTCGAGCTCGGTGCCTTCGACGGAGACGGTGCCGACGAACCAGTCGTGCGTCAGCACGGAGCCGTCGGTGAGTTCCGTGCGGGCACGCGTGAACGTGCCGAGCTCGGGATCGTCGATGGTCGAAGTCACGTCGCTCATGACTTCACGCTAGCGGCTTCTCGACGCTCACGATCATGCGGCGAGGTCGAGGGCGACGAGCGTGCGACCGGGCTTGAGTTCGGCCTGCTCCGTGAAGCCCGCCGCGAGGAACGTGCCGAGCGTGCCGTGGAACAGATCGTTGGTGCGCTGCTTCTCGCCGCCTGTGTCGACGGGGTAGCCCTCGATGAGGCGTGCCCCGGACTCTCGGGCGTAGTCGACGGCGGCGTGCAGGAGTTCGAGGTTGAGCCCGGCGCCGCGGTGTTCTCGGCGCACCACGAAGCACGTCACGGCCCAGACGGACTCGTCGTCGAATGGTTCGGTGCTGGCCGCAGCGATGATGCGGGTACGGGGGACCCGCGCCTGGCGGGTGCGGGGACCGATGCGGATCCAGCCGGCGGCCTCGCCGTCGACGTAGGCGATGATGCCCGGCGGCGGACCGTCTTCGATCTCGGCGCGGAACATCTCGGTGCGCTGCGGGGTCGTGGTCGCGTTCCAGTCCTTGTTGCTGAGCACCGGCCAGATGCACTGGCAACTCGCTCCATCCCCGCCGCCGGTGAGCGCATGCTGCACGTCATCCCAACGGGCGGTCGTCGCCACCTCGGTCGTGATCGTCGCCATGCCGCGACGCTACGCCGGGCATCCGACACACGCAACGGGCCGGTTCGCGGAGCGGCCTGGGATGCGGCTAAGATAGGGGAGTTGCCTGCGCGAGAGTGCAGAACAACGGGCTGTGGCGCAGCTTGGTAGCGCACTTGACTGGGGGTCAAGGGGTCGCAGGTTCAAATCCTGTCAGCCCGACCACGAAGCCCCGGAGAACCGCAGAAACACGCGGGACTCCGGGGCTTTTTTCCTGTCCGGAACGGGCTCGGCTGGTATCCGTCTCACGCGCGCCTGGCTGACGTCGAGAAGCGGGGACCGGTCTGTCAGTATGGCGTCATGTCCGGCACGCACAAGCTCGCCCCTGTACTCGCCGCGCTCGCCTTGACGGCTGCCGCGCTGGCCGGGTGTACCGCCGCAGCACCGGCGGCAGTTCAGACGTCGAAGGCATCCGCACCCACGGTTGACACCGAGCGGTTGACCGTGGCTGCACCGACGCCGCAATCGACCGAGTCGAAGACTTGCTCCGGTATGTCCGAGGTCTACAGCGACGGCGGCGGTCTGTATTGGGAGCGGCGCGGCACTCTCCGTGATCTGGGCGCCCGCGATTTCGCTCGGGGTGAGGTGGCAGTAGATGCGAACGGCACGCCCGTGACGTATACCGTCGAGCCGGGCGACGTCGAGGCCGTGGTTGCTGAACGGCTCTGCGCGTACCCGACCCTCGGCTCGATGAACCACAGGCGCGACATTCACCCCGGCCAGGTGCTCTGGCTCACGCCCGACCCCGACATCCCCTGGGTGCCGTACTACAGCCCCGATGACGCGCCTGCGGGGTTCCCACAGATTCCGTATCAGCAGGCGATCGAGTCCGCAGGCGCGGCGGTTGACGCCGGTGACGTCGACACGGTGCGGGCTATTTGGAACGACACCCTCAAGGGCATGTTCACGAACCAGGGGACCATCGACGCCGTCCAGAAGGTGGTCGACTCCGGCGACCTCGACGCGCTCCGCCAGCTCTTCTCCTGATTCGGGATGAAGCGCCCACGGGTTGCCCGTGACCGCCGTCGATGTCCCCATAGGCTTGACGCATGCCCGTGCTCTTGTTCCCCGCGTTGCCGGATCGCGGGGATGGGGCGAGGTTGGGTGGTGCTCCGCCATCTGTGATCGAGAGGCATCCGCTTCTGGCGACGCATCGCTATCTGCTGACGCTTGCCGCGGACTGCGCGTCGTGGACCGGCGGCCGTGAGGTGTCGGTGGTGTTGCGTGCCGGCTTCCGCATCGAAGACGAGGATGTGGTGTATCCGGACATGGCTATGCGGGCGATCGTCCATGACCCCTCGCCGCGTGGCGGCCGGGACGACCTGGGATGGCCCGGACTGCGCGCGACAGCACTGATCCCAGGAACGGACGTCGCGTCCACGCCCGCACTGGTGCGGATCGATGACGAACCCGTATTGATTCAAGGAGAGCCGGCTTTCGCTGATGCAGTGCGCGCCGATGGCCATCGATTCCTCTTTCAGATCGACGAGGAGGGGTGGCCTCTGGAGGGCGAGCTCGAGGACGTCATCGCGGAATACCTGTGGGGATACGGCTCGGTGTACTTCTACGGCACACCGGGCGCAGAAGGGACCGTACGCGCCGTCGTCGCAGGCTTCCTCGACTTCTAGTCGAACGCGATCTCCCAACGCGACAGCCGAGCGTGCAGCACCCGTCGTACGAGCGCGGTCGATAGGCTCATCCGGTGACCCCCGTCGAATACCGTGATGCGCTGAGAGCCGTGCTCGATCCGGTGTCACAGTCCACCGCCGTCCGGCTCTTCCCTCTCGCACTCCGGTGCCCGGGCCGTCGGGGTTGCGGACACCGCGAGTCTTTCTGTCGCGACGCACCGTCACGGGAGAGATCCGGATCAGCGACGACGACGCCAGTGCTGCTTCTGATCCGGTCGCCTTCCTGCGCCAGACGATCCACACGGCAGTCGCCGACCTCATCCGTCGCATCGCTGCTCGCGACGCTGCCTTCGACGCGGACGCGGAGCGACGGAAGATCGCGTTCCTCATCGATGACGAGCCTGCGCCCGGCGCAGATGCAGTTCCTGATGCGACGACGCCTGCTGCCGAGCGGATGGGTCAATGAATGAGCCGGTGAAAGCGCCTCGCGATGCCGAGCTGTCGCGCCGGTGGACGCCGGACCGGCTGGCTGCGCTCCGGGAGCAGATGGGGGAGCAATCACGCATCGTGAAAGGCCCGCATCGATTCGACACCGACTGGCCGGAGACGGATGAGGGCCGGCTGGATCTGCGGGGTGTGAAATCGGGGCGCGATGGTCTGCAGTTCCGGTTCCTCACGTTGTCCGGCGTGGACTTCCGCCAGGCGCGCGGCCGACTGCTGTTCTTCGAATCCGAGCTCACGGACTGCCTGTTCGATTCCGTATCGCTTCCCGGGCAGCCCCGCTTCGACCGCAGCTTCGTGCGATGCAGTTTCCGCGCAGCGTCGCTGAAGGGACTGGCGATCGGCACGCAGATCACCGAGTGCGACTTCACGGGGGCGGATCTGCCCAGATTGAGGTCGTTGCCGAATACCCGATTCGAACGGTGCCTGTTCGATGCCGCCGACCTCAGTGGAGCAGACTTCTCGGATACCACCTTCACGGACTGCACGTTCGTCGATGCCACGTTCTCCGCGGGCACGAGCTTCACCCGGTGCGCGTTTGTGAACACGCCCGTCGCGTTCGGTCTCGCGCGTGTGACGCGCTCACACCGTGAGGGCGAGCCGCTGCCGGACCAATGGGACGGCGAGGAGCACACAGACGCCGCGCGTGAAGCGTACGCGCAGCGCTATGCGCGTGCCGCGGCTGCGGGGCGTGCGGACGACCTGCCCTTGGATGCGGACGCCGAGAGCTAGTCGCCACGGGTCGGGTCAGGGATGCCGGCGCCATCGAACAGGAGTCTCTCGACGATGCCGTTCCGTGCCGCCGGCCGCGCGATGATGTACCTCAGCAGATCCTCCAACGGAGAGAACACGACAACCGCCTCTTCGAACTCCGGCTCCGCTCCGTGGACGACTGCTCCGTCGTCTCGCACCGCCAGATACTCGTATCCGTCGCGAACGGACAGCAGGATGGGCACGTGACGTTCCCAGAAGCGGGAGACCGCGGCCGCCTCGTCATCTGTGATCGCAGACCGGATGCTCAGCTGTTCGCACTCGTTCCACGCGAACGCGCCCTCCGCGCCGGTCGAGTAGTCGCGGCGGGATAAGAACCACACCGTCTCGTCTGAACTCGACAGCAGCGAGAACGAGGACACCCAGCTGATCACCGTCTCGGGTGCCGTGCGCAGCGCGGAGGGAACGCCATCTTCCGCGGGCAGAGGCGGCTCATACTGCCACCCCGCCTCCTGCAGGGCTTCGGCCGTGCGTCGGAAGAGTTCCGTCATGCTCCCAGGCTACCGAGCAGTCTCTCCAGACAGACGGTCACGTGGTTGCGCCGGTGTTCGCCCATTCCAGCGTCGACAACTTGGCCTCGATCGTCTCGAGGCCGATGTTCCCGCATCCGACCAGGGTGAGCCTGCGCAGTCGGGGGAGGTCGTTGATGGCGGCGATGCCGGTGATCTTCTTGCAGTACTGGATATTCACGATCTCGAGTTGCTGGAGCGCTGCCAGCTCCGAGATGTCACCCAGAGCGGTGAGGTTCTTCAGCCGCAACGACTCCAGCTGGGGGAGCGCGCTGATCCCGGCGAGGCTCGTCAGCGTGCGTCCACCGATCAGTCCGAGACGGCGAAGCCCGACCGGTTCGACGAGGCGGAAGATCTCCTCGTCCGTGGGCACGTTCAACAGATTCAGTTCTTCGAGCGGCAGTTCGAGCGCCTGCCGGACATTGTTCAGAGATCTCTGCGGGTAGAGGGAGAGGGCCCGGAGTTCGGGGAAATGCTCGTTCTTGAAGCGGAACGGTTCGCCGACGTAGAGGGTCTTCAGGTTCGGCACCACCACGTCCGGCCACACCAGGGTCCGATCACCGATGTGCACCGAGAGCTCTTCCAGACTCTCGGGGAGATCGCCCTGCCGCAGTTCGGTGACGATGGTGGGGAGGACCCTCCCCGGGCCGATGCTGAGGGCTTTCAGGTTCGTCATCGCCGTGATGATCTGCGGGAGACGGTCGATGGGCCCGTCCAGGGGAGACCACAGATGCACATCGGTGATGCGCGACAGCCGCTCGGCGTCGTAGGGCTGGTCGTAGAACACGAGGTCCCGGTCCGGCACGTCGAACTGGTCCTGGTGCGCGCTGTGCAGCACCATCGTCCGCGTGCTCGTCGACGCCCTCATCCACTCACTCCTGAATCCGCCGGCTGTCGCCCACGCCGAACCCAGATTACCGGCGCATGCTGTCGTCGTTCCTCCCACGCCGCCGCGGGCAGTCGGGATAATGGAGGGGTGACGGTGAATCAGGAGGTCGTGACCTACGACGGATTGCCGACCTCGGCGGGAGGGGCGCACTCGCTTCGCACCAAGAATCCCCGAACTGCCTATGAGAGTGTGCAGGCCTTCCTCGATGCCGCCGGGCTGACCGTCGGTGCGCCGGAGATGTCCTTCGAGCTCTGGGCCGGAGGCTCGCCCGACGACACAGGCCGCTTCGAATCGTTCGCGGCAGCGCGCCTCGGGGGACCGCAGAGTCGACAGCGCACGCACAGCCGGTGGAGGGTTCGCGAAGATGACGTCGATGCCACGCTCGACGCCCTGAGCGGTGCGGGCTCCGGAGCGGTGACCGGCCACGGGCATCCGCTGGCCGCACTGGTCTTGAGCGCGCAGGTAACTCTGGTCGACCCCATGACGCGCGCGCCGTACGAGGGGATCGACGCCGAGGCGTTCGGTCGGTTCGCGGTGGATGGCTACGGTCGCCTCCTCGGCGCGTCCGGGATGCGTGCCACGTTCGGTACCACGGCGTCCTCGCTCTCGCTCTGGCTCGGGTTCCCCGCCGACGACCGGTTGCACCATGCAGCCGCTCACGTGCAGAAGCACCTGCCTTTCCGGATGTCGACGAAGCACTGGCGCCGGTGGCATGCCACGAAAGACGGGCAGTCCTACCGGGCGACCAAGATCATGTCACCCCTGGTGTCATGAGCACACCGTCGAAGCTCCATCGGCTCTGCGTCTTCATGACGCCCGCGGATGAAGAACAGTTGAGCGAGGCGGTGCGAACCACCCTTCCTGCGGTGAGGTTCGTCGACGCGACTCAACAACCCGAGACGCCCACCCCGACGTTTCGTTCGTCGCTGAACGAATGCGCAGGCCCTCACGTGACGCTCGTGGACACGAGCATCATCTCCGAGAACGCGTTTCATCGTGACTATGTGGTGCCTCACCCGTCCGGTCGGGGGTGGGCGTACGCGATCGTCGGCGCCGGCCTCGCAAGCCTCGTGCGGTCGCGTTCCGAGGACGACGGCGTGCGGAACGGCGAGGTGCGGGCATCCGTGCCGGCGGGTGACGGACGGACCGCCGACTACGTCCGTGAACTGATGTCTGTGGTGCGCGCCGAGGGGATGAGCGTGTTCGCCGTCGACCCGAGGACGAAGAGCATCGCGCGTCGCGCCGAGAGGAACTTCGTCGCGTGGCCGGATGCCGCATCCCGCTTCGGGGGCAAGGATGCTCCGTTGCTCACGAATGGTCCCACGGCCTGGTTCACCGTCGAACGCTGACGACTCGGGACACTCGGCGCCATGCAGACGATCGACGTCATCAGCCCGGGGCGCCTGTCTCCGACGGCCGCTCGGGGAGAGGCGGGAGACGATCGATGTCGAGGACCGAGACGAAGCTCGGGAGCGTCGCCAGAACCTCCCGCGTGTCGGCGCGATCGATCATGAGTGTTCGCGAGGGGAGCGGCACCGGGGAGTCTTCGAGGCTCCCGTCCCGAACCGTGTACGCGACCCCGGGTTCCCCTTCAGCCTGCCCGCTCGCACGCTCGGCTTCGGCATGTCGAGATTCGGGAGTCGCAACATGAAGCTCCGTCAGCGGGGCTCCATCGAAATCATCGTCATCGCGAGCAACGATGGTGCGGATGTACGCGGGTAACTCCGCGAAACACGTGCCCGCCGTCACGCGGGGCTCCCAGAAGTCATCGATGCTCTTCACCGCCGGGGGAAGCGAGGCGTCGGCCAGGCTTCCGATGATCGTGTCGAGCGACTCACCGGCCCGGAGACGGGCCACGAGCCCGTTGAAGATGTGAGACCACGGAATGGCGCCGGGACGGGGGACCCGGGGAGGGAGGTGGTCGAGGGCTCGAAGCCGTCCGGCTCGGCGCGGCGGTTTGCCGTAGTTCTCATTGACGATCCACGCCAGCTGCGCACTGCAGCCCGCATCACGCGTCACCGTGGTCTTCGCCACGTTCTCCGACGCGTAGAAGACATAGAGCGGCATCCAACGACACGCGACACTCTCGCGTCCCGGATCGAGGAGTCGTCGCATCTGTTCCCCGGTCGCGCGGGGGTGACCGAGTTCGGCAAAGCTCCCGTTCGCATTGATGATCTTCGCCTGGACACGTATCTGGATCCACCGGTCGCCGTGACCGATGATCCACTCCCAGTCGGCGCCGGTCGTGGTCTCATCAGGCTCGTTGGTCACGATGTACACGCGCTTCGTCCAGAACTCGCGGAGGCGGAAGAAGTTCAGTTCGGTGGTCGTGACTTCGCCGAGACGCAACCTGTACCCGGGAGACCGCGAGTAGCGCACCATGTCCCAGACATCTTCGGCCTGCTCGTCCATCTTCTGCTGCATGCGAACGAAGAAGTCGTACTCGGCCGTCATACGGGTAGCTTGGCACAGCCCTCACCACTTCCGGCCGTCGAGCAGGCCTGCGAGGTAGATCCACCATCGTCACCAGACGCTGACATCCGCCGGCGCTGGTGGGGAGTTCCTCGGCCTCAGAGGAAGTTGAGCACCCCGCCGCCCCACGCCGCGCGCAGGGGACCGTCGAGGTCGGAGATGATGCTGTCCTGCCGCTCGATCACGAGAGTATGACGACTGCTGTCGGAGGCGGAGTACGGCAACCACGCAGGGGCGTCCGCCGTCGTCCTCGCATCGGGTGCGCGTCCGTGCGCGAAGGCCGTCCAGCGCTCCTGCATCCGCACCGAGATCTTCTCGGCGGCGCGACGGCCGCCCAACCGGAACGTCGGATCCTTCGGCCCGATCGACAGATTGCCCCATAGGTACGGCAGCTCGGTCGCGTGCGTCGCCCCGAGACCGATCAGCCGCAGGAAGGGAGCGGCGTGATCGAAGCGGTAGAGCCACACATCGGCGACCGTGCTGTGGCCCTCCGCGATCCACACGGTCGGCATGCGGAACCCGATGTCACGGGCGATCCCGAGACCGACGGCGCGCTGCCGCACGTTCTCGTATGCCGTCTGCACCTGGGCGACAGAGGGAAGAGCGATCGTCGGATTGTCCTCGGCCATGTCGGCGAACATCTGCCGGATACGGTCGTCGGTGATCGGGATGAGAGGCGACTTCATGAACGTGAACAGCGACGCCTCGTCCTTGTTGGTCCCGATCAAGAGGGGGACCCGGATGCCGCGTCCTTCGCGCAGCACGGTCACCGGCGCTTCCGGAAGCAGCTCGCCGTCGATGACGGGCGCGAACGCGAGGGTTCCCGGGGCCTCGCTCGGCACGGCCGCGTACACCTTCATGCTCGCCGTGACGATGTCATCGACGGATGCTGCGCGCAGTGCCCCCGCAACTGCCGCAGCATCCGTCGAATCGATGCCCAGCTCATGCACGAACCGGGTGGCGACGTCACGCGCCCGCTCGGTGCCGTACATGCTCGAGGCGGGGGAGGACTGCGCGATCGCGCGGGCGAACAGACCGTCAGCCGAAGGCGTCGCCAGCAGCGTGGTCACGAGCCCTCCTCCCGCGGACTCCCCGAACACCGTGACTCTGCCTGCGTCGCCCCCGAACGCGGAGATGTTCTCCCGCACCCAGCGCAACGCGAGCAACGCGTCCTTCAAGGCGAGGTTGCGATCGAAACCCTCTTCAGGCAAGAGCCCGGCGAGATCCAGAAAACCGAAGGCGCCGAGCCGATAGTTGACCGTCACGACGACGACCTCGCCGCTCGTCGCCAGTGACGTCGCATCGAACAGCGGTTGGCTCGACGCCCCGAATGTATAGGCGCCCCCGTGCAGCCACACCATGACCGGCAGGGTGCCGCCATGCTGCCCCGATGGTGCCCACACGTTCAGCACGAGGCAGTCCTCGTCCATGACCGCGCCGTCACCCAGGGGCACTGCGGGGTTCATCTTCTGCGGACACACGTTGCCGTACGCAGTGGCGTCGATCTCGCCGATGGCGGGAGACGCCGCGACGGGATCGCGCCAGCGCAGCGGTCCGACCGGCGGCTGGGCGTAGCGGATACCGCGCCACGAGCGCGCACCGTCGGCGACTGTGCCGCAGAAGGTGCCGGCCGGCGCTGTGACGATGCACGTCTCATCGCCGGGAAGGGTGTCGTCTGACATGGGGGCTGCTCCTGACGTGGTCGTGTTCAGGCCAGGTGACGGATGACCTGGGCGGCTTCGTTGGCGGCGAGGGTCGCGAACAGCACCGTCATGATCATCGCGTTGTGGGCGATCATCTCCGTCTTCACTCGTTCGAGCGCCTTCGTGACGGCCGTCGATCCGCTCGTGGCGACGGCGGCCGCGATGATGAGCGGCAGGGAACCGGCGACGACCAGTGCGAGGCACAGCCCTCCTGCCGAGAGAAGGGAGAGATGGGCCTCGCCGATCAGCGCGCCGCCCTTCAGCGCGAGCGGGATGTTCTTCGTGTTGGTGACCGCCATGATCAGCGCCAGGGTCGCCGCTTTCCCCGGGGTGACGGCGTCGAGAGCCGCGAGCCAGGCCGGGGTTCTGGATGGTTGGTCGTGGCGAGGCCGCGAGAGCCAACTCGCGATAGCGAGCGCCGCGAAGCCGAGCGCGAGCACGATCGCGAGGACGAACGAGACGGTCTTCGCCGTGCCGGACGGAGAAACCGAGGAGGATCCCGCGGCGGTGAGCGCGCCGACCATGACCACGCCGAGGGAGACGCCGATGAACACTGAGGCGTAGGCGGGTGCCGCCGTCCGTCCGCGAGGAGCGAGGATGATCGCGATGATCGCCACGACGGGCAGCGGCGAGATGAGTATCCCCACGGCGAGCGGGAGGAGATCGTGCAACTGGTTCACTTCGCGTCCGTTCGTCTACCTCGCGTGCCCTGCGATGCGGGCGATGACGACGTTACGGTGGCGATACGTGAGGCCAGCCGCGATGTTCGGCTGACACGACAGCGGTGTCTGCGGTGAGCGCGAAGCCGGCTTCGAGGGCGATTCCGTCCGGGCTGCGGAGGAGGCGGGCGCCGAGCTCATGCATCCGTGAGGAGGTGCGCAGACGTGCGGCGGGCGCGGCAGTACCGGGCGAGGAGACGCGAACGCGAAGGCGAGGTCCCGCTCCGGTCGTCACGCGGCGAAGAGACACCTCCGCTCGTCGCTCGCTCGCGTGCTTCGCCGAGTTCAGGAGTCCCTCGGCGATGACTTCATAGCAGTCTCGCGACACCCAGGGTGAGACGTGCAGGGCCTCCCGCGCGTCGTCGTCGATGTCGACGACGAGGTCGATGACATGCGCCCACGTGTCGAACAGTGCGGTCAGTGAGGCTGGGGCTCCGGGATCGTGGGCCCCGACGAACGCATCAGGCAGGCGGCCCACCACGGCTGCGAGATCGTCCTGCAAACGCCGCACCTCCTCAGGGCCGGGTGCCGGGTGGGAGAGGGCGAACATGACGCACGCGCCCTGCGCGTCTGCGTGCAGAAGCTCGGCGGCAGCGCGGAGACCTTCGCGAACGGGACGCGTGTCGGCGCGGGCGAGCCGCTGAGCGTGTGCGACCGCGCTCGACAGTCGGCGCTGGTCACAGCGGAGGCGGTGCAGGACGCCGGCGCACGATCCGGCGGCGAGCGCGAACCCGATGTATGCGATCGCCGACACGGCAGCGACGAACGGAGGTACGCCCTGCGCAACGGCGAGTGCGGCGAGTGCGAAGCCGACGACGCACGAGAGCATGACGAAGAGCGACGAAGCCCCGTGGGGGACCCGGACGATCGCGCGGCGGCGAGGCAGCAGGTCGGCGAGCGCACCTCCCACAGCGAGGGCGGTGATCCCGACGAGCAGGTCGAGCGACGTCTGCGTCCTCGCCGCATAGGGGAGGAGGCACGCCGCATAGACGAGGGCGACGATGCCGGGCGGCGGCAGGCGGAAGGGAAGTTGTCGACGAGGGTTGTGCGGGGCAGGAACTCCGTCATCGATGGGATCGCCGTCGGTGCCGCCCGGGGTGCCCGCCCCTTTCGCCTCGGCGAGTGCGACGAGGCGGTGACTCCATTCGCGCACCTGTTCGGCGCCGAGACGGCGAACGCCGGCGGATGTCGGTTCCAGATCGAGAATCGCCGCCGCGAGAGCCGACCGTGCCTGGTCGAGAAGCTTCCGGGCCGCGGTCGCGAATGCCTGCGCACCGTGCTGAGCCCGCGCGAGTTCCTGCGCGACGGACCGCAGCAGGGCGTTCGTCCGACGCAGCGATCGGAGTGAGGACTCGAGCACCGCGATGATGCTCAGCACCATCGCCCAGACGACGATGTTCGTCGCGATGCGGTACGGCAGTTGATCCGCCGATGGGGTGGGGAGGGCGCTGAGGTGGAGCCAACCGTCCTGCAACGCAGGGCGCAGCGTCGCGCAGAGGGCGATCCCGGCGATCACGATGGCTGCCCTCTGCGGGCGGGAACGTCCGTGCCGCTCCAGGGTGGCGACGCCGACGAGTGCGGCTCCGAAACAGAGCCAGGTCACGACCATCGCGGGAAGCGCGGCCTGCGGTTCGATGCCGTCTCCGACGGGGGCCATGACGGACAGCGACAGGGGGAGCGAGACGCCGATCGACCAGAAGGTGAGGAAGCGGCCGCTGCCGACCGCGCGGACAGCCGCGCGGGCGAGGTTCCTCATCGGGCGGGACCGAACGCGGAGAGGTACAGTCCCGCAGCGGCGACGCGGGCGTTGACGGTCGGGTCGCGCGTCACCTCGAGCCGCCCGAACAGTCGGCTGATGGATCGTTCGACCGCGCGCACCGTGCCGCCGGTCTCGGCGGCGATGCGTTCGTTCGACCATCCGCGGGCGATCATCGCGAGGATCTCCAGTTGATGCCGCGTCAACGTCGCCAGGGGATCACGCACTGCAGGCGCGGAAGGCTCCGGGCTCGGGTGCGTCGACAGGGCGCGCTCCAGCGCGGAGAGGAGAGCGGCGGGCGACTCGAGATCCTGTTTCGGGACGAAGACGGCGTGCGCGATGCCCATCGCGGTGGCGCCGGCAGCAGCACGGGGGTAGCTGCTGAGGAACACGACGGCGATATGCGGTGCGAGCTCGACCAGCATCGCCGCCAACTCCGCTCCGGACGGGCGGGAACCCAGATCGATGTCGGTCAGCAGCGCGTCCGGGTCGAAATCGGTGAACAGCCGTGTCGCCTCTGCGGCGTCGGCGGCCGCGGCGGTCTGGAATCCGTGACGCTCGAGCAGATCGCACACCAGCATGCGCAGGGCGCCTTGATCCTCGACGACGAGCACCCGTCGCCTCCACTGCGCGCCCACGTTGTCACCCTAGTGGAGCGTACGAATTCACGGCGTCGCCCGTTCGCACTGGTGCGTTCGAGCGTGACCGAGGATGATGTCGTGCATCGGCGTCGGAGCAGGGTCGCCTCTTCCGGACGAGATGACGACGTGAGTGAAAGGCGTATCGGAGTGATGACGAACCTGACCATCGGAACGACGTTCGACGACCCACGGGCACCGGTCGATCTCGATGCTCGGCGCTTCAACAGACACACCTTCTGGGTCGGCCAGAGCGGCAGCGGGAAGACGTATGCGCTCGGCGTGGTGCTCGAGCAGCTGCTCCTGAACACCGAGCTGCCGATGCTCGTGCTCGACCCGAACGGCGACTTCACACGCTTGCGGGAGACGCGGGCCTCGGCAGGCGTGATGGACGCGGACCGGATGGCGGAACTCGACATCCGCGTCTTCCGCTCCAGTGCGGGTGAGGGCGAGCGTCTGCACGTGCGTTACGTCGATCTGGCACCGGCATCGAAGGCGGCCGTGCTGCAGATGGACCCGATCGCCGACGCCGAGGAGTACAACGCCCTGATCCACGTGGAGCAGGAGGCCGAGAGCTTCGATGCTCGCGACATGCTCCCGGATCTGCGCGCCTCGGCCGACCCGGCACGGGTGGGGCTCGCGAACCGGATGGAGAACCTCGAGGTGTTGGAGTGGGAGCTGTGGTCTCGCGGCGGTTCGTCGGTGACCGACGTGATCGACGAGCGACCCCGTGCAACCGTCCTCGACCTGGGCGGCTTCGAGCATCGTGCCGAGCCGAAGGTCGCAGCTCTCGCGGTGCTCGAACATCTGTGGGCGCATCGGGAGGAACGACGGCCCGTCCTGATCGTCATCGATGAGGCCCACAACCTCTGCTCTCCGAACCCCGAGACCCCCGTCGAACGAGCTCTCACCGAGCAGCTCGTGCAGATCGCCGCCGAAGGGCGCAAGTTCGGTCTCTGGCTGCTGCTCTCCACGCAGCGGCCGACGAAGATCCACCCGAATGTGCTCTCGCAGTGCGACAACCTCGCACTCATGCGGGTCAATGCGCCGCGCGACCTCGCCGAGCTTGCGGACGTCTTCGGGTTCGCCTCTGAGGAAGCCATCCGCAGGTCGGCGGACTTCGTGCAGGGGCAGGCGCTGTTCGCCGGGGGTTTCATCGCGACGCCGACCTTCGTGCAGATGGGGGAGCGGATCACCGAGGAGGCCGGCGGCGACGTGAAGGTTCCGCTGCGCGTCGGGGGATGATGGGAGTGCGGATGTAGCGGTGGGACGACGGGTCAGGAGCAGCAGCGGGATGAACAGGCGGAGAACGGCTGCGGACGACGGGATCCTGCGTGTGCACAGGGCATTGCGATCCGGGTTCGGCACGGAGGCCGCCGTCTACGGCACGATTCTCGTCAGCGGTCTGGTGGCGGTGTCCTCGGCGCACGGGGAGACGTCGCTGGTCGTGCTGGTGACCGTCGCCGTGACCGTGCTGGTGTTCTGGGGTGCGCACGTCTATGCCGGCACCGTGGCCAGGGTCAGCGACCGCGATGAACGGGAACAGGGCGAAGCCGTCGGCGTGCGAGCGGCGTTCGCGGCGTCGGTGAAGCACTCCCTGGGCATGCTCAGCTCCGCGACGGTTCCGGCGGTGTTCCTGCTGGCGGGCACGACCCGGGTCATGCCCGACGGGCTCGCGAACGATCTCGCACTCTGGTCGGGCGTCGTCATCCTCGCGTTCCTCGGCTACGTGGCATTCCTTCGTCGAGGCAGCCCCCTCCTCACGCGCATTCTCGGGGCTCTGGGAACCGCGTCGTTCGGGCTCGTCTTCGTGGTGCTCAAAGCCCTCGTGCACTGAGTCCGGGGGCCCGCACGGGCTTGCCGCACACGGGTGCAGGGCTATCCTGAACGCGAACGAACAAGGCCGAACGAACAAGGGAGAATCCGCATGACCCACCGGATCGGCTACCTCATCGGAAGCCTCGCCCACGACTCGATCAACCGCGTCGTCGCGACCGCTCTCGTGAAGCTGGCACCGCCCAGCCTCGAGATGTTCGAGATCCCCATTCGCGAACTGCCGCTGTACAACCGTGACGACGAGCTCGATCCGGTCGCCGCCGTCACCGCGTTCAAGCAGGCGGTGGAACATGCGGAGGGACTGCTGATCGTCTCGCCCGAGTACAACCGCTCGATTCCCGGCGCGTTGAAGAACGCGATCGACTGGGGCTCGCGCCCGTGGGGCCACAACTCCTTCGCCCGCAAGCCCACAGGCATCATCGGCGCCTCCACCGGCGCCATCGGCACCGCCGTCATGCAGTCGTCGATGCGCAGCGTGCTGAGCTTCCTCAATGCGCCGCAGCTCAACGCCCCCGAGGCCTACCTGACGTATCGGCCCGAGATGTTCGGTGCCGAAGGTTCGGTCGAGGACGAGAGCACGAAGAAGTTCCTGGAGCACTACATGGAGGAGTACGCCGCCTTCGTCGAGCGTGTGCTCTCTCTGACCGCTCCGGGCCACGTCGGCGACCCGGAGTAGCGGGCGGGGCGGCTCGGCGTTCAGCGGTACCGTTCAGCCCTCGGTGCCACCTGCCCGTGTGCGGTTCGCCGCCGTGATCACCGCGGACAGGCTCGCGGAGAGGACAGAACGCCCCCGGCCAGCCGTCCAAGCCGCACCGTCTTCCGTGCGGTGCTCCAGAAGTGTGAGCGCGTCGCTGTCGTCGCCGGATCCCAGGCTGGTCTGGTGCAGGCTCACGACGTCGACCCGGACCCCGTGGGTCTCGAGCGTCGCGGTGAGGGCCTCGACGGGACCACCTCCTGCATGGGTGGCCGTGTGCTCGAACCCGTCGATGCGCAGGATGATCTGTGTGCGGGACTCCACGCCACCCTCAGCGATGTCGTATGAGACGAGCGCGACACGGGCGGGGTCGGCGTCGGTGTCCGCGGGGAGGTAGGCCTCCTCGAAGACCTGGCGCAGCTCGGCTGCCGTGACCTCGGCGCCGGTCGTGTCCGTATGCCGCTGCACGTACCGGGCGAAGTCGATCTGCAGGCGACGAGGCAGCTCGATCCCGTACTCGGTCTCGAGCAGGTAGGCGATGCCGCCCTTGCCCGACTGCGAGTTCACCCGGATCACCGCGTCGTAGTCGCGCCCGATGTCGGCGGGGTCGATCGGCAAGTAGGGGACCCGCCACTCGATCTCCCGTTCCGTGCGTCCTTCGGCCGAAGCGCGGGCGCGATGCTCGGCGAAGCCCTTCTTGATCGCGTCCTGGTGCGTGCCGCTGAACGCCGTGTGCACCAGGTCGCCGACGTAGGGGTGGCGGGCGTGCACCTCGATCCGGTTGCAGTACTCGACCGTGCGGCGGATCCCGTCGATGTCCGAGAAGTCGATCATCGGGTCGACGCCCTGCGCGTGCAGATTCAGAGCGAGCGTCGCGATGTCGACGTTGCCGGTGCGTTCGCCGTTTCCGAAGATGCACCCTTCGACCCGCTGCGCTCCGGCGAGCACCGCGAGCTCGGCGCAGGCGATGCCCGTGCCGCGGTCGTTGTGGGGGTGCACCGAGAGGATCACGGCATCGCGGCGGGCGAGGTTCTTGTGCATGTACTCGATCTGGTCGGCGTACACGTTCGGGGTGGCGACCTCGACCGTGGCCGGGAGGTTCAGGATCACCGGACGCTCGGGAGTGGCCTGCCACAGCTCGGTCATGGCATCGCAGATGTCGATCACGTAGTCGGGCTCGGTCAGGTTGAACACCTCGGGGGAGAACTCGAACCGCACGTTCGGCAGGTGCCCGGCGAACTCCCACACATCGCGCCCGCCGGCCAGGATGAGCTGTTTCAGGTCTTCGGTCCCGTAGCCGAGCACCATGTCGCGCCAGGTCGGGGCGGTCGCGGTGTACATGTGGATCACGACCGGATTCGCGATGCCCCGGATGGAGGCGACCGTGCGCTCGATGAGATCGCGGCGCGCGGGAGTGAACACCACGATCGTCACATCCTCGGGGGCGATGTCGCTCTCGGCGATCAGCCTCACGAAGTCGTAGTCGGTCTGCGACGCCGAGGGATATCCGACTTCGATCTCCTTGTAGCCCATCGACACCATCAGCTCGAAGAAGCGCCGCTTCCGGGCGGGATCCATCGGCTCGGCGAGGGCCTGGTTGCCGTCGCGCAGATCGACGGGCACCCACAGCGGTGCCGCAGTCAGGCGGCGCGTGGGCCAGTCCCGCTCGGTCAACGGAACTTCGACCAGGGAGTAGACGTCGCGGTAGCGGTGCGACGGCATCGAGGAGTGCCGCTGTCGGTTCCAGGACGGCGCCTGGTCAGGTACGGGGCCGGAGGGGGTGGTCGGGCGTGTGGAGGATGTCGTGGCCATGATGGTGCGTGTCCTTCTTCGAGCGTGGCGACCGGCACACGTTCGACCCCACGACGGGGAGCCGGTCCGGCTACGCCCCGCCGTGGCGGCGAAGAAGAAGGTGCTCTGACGAGAACATGGCTAGACTGTAACACAACTCCTCAGACAAGTAGACGAGAGGAGCGTGAACGACATCGGAGGCGACGTATGGCGCAGGTGAGACGTGCACCTCTGGCGGATCAGGCCGCGGAACTGCTGCTGGAAAGGGTCCGCGCCGGAGAATGGGCCCTGGGGGAGAAGCTCCCCGGCGAGACGACGCTCGCCCCGCAGCTCGGCGTCGGCCGTTCCACCGTTCGCGAGGCGATCCGCCAGCTCGCCGGGCGCGGAGTATTGGCCTCGCGGCAGGGTGCAGGAGTGTTCGTGACGGCTCTCGATGCCCCGGAGGACTGGGACGCGGTCCTGCGCAGGGCCGGCATCCTCGCGGTGATCGAGGCGCGCATCGCGATCGAGACCGAAGCCGCCGCGCTCGCCGCCGTTCGACGCACCCCCGCCGATCTGCGCCGCATCCGGCGCGCGCTGGCCGACCGCGCCGCGCACCGCTCCGACATCGAGAGCCACGTCGATGCCGACACCACGTTCCATCGGACGGTGGTCGCCGCTGCGCACAACCCGGTTCTCCTCGATCTGTTCGACAGCTTCACCCCGCGGTTGCGCGAAGCCATGGTCGAGATGCTCCGCATCCGGCGCGAATTCGGAGACGATGCCGATCACGACGCCCACGCCGACCAGGTGCAAGCGATCGCCGGCCGCGATGAGGGCGCCGCCGCAGCGCGCAGCCGCGCTCATCTCCTCGCCCTGCGTGACGCTCTGGCGTGACGCGGCTGTCGGAGCCCCACGTCACCGGAGCACGACGAGCTCCTGCGTCGACCGGGTCATCGACACGTAGCGATCCACGGCGCCGGTGACGTCGTCGCCGAACTGCTCTGGACGCACGAGGACGACCAGATCGAATTCCAGCCCCTTCGATCCCTCGGGGGTCAGCGACCGCACGCGTGCGGTCGGGGCGAACCCGGGGGCGCCGATCACGCACGCGACGCCGTCGGGATGCGCATCCAGCCAGGTGCTCAGCAGATGGGGAAGCGAAGCGGCGGCATCGAATCGCACCGGCGTTCCGCTCTCGCGCACCGAGGTCGGCACCTTCGCGTCCGGGATAGCCGCGAGAATCTCGGGTGCCGCTGCCGCCATCACCTCGGTCGGTGTCCGGTAGTTCACGTTCAGGTGCGCGATCCGGACATCACGGAGGCCGATACGGGAGAGTCGTGAATCCCAGCTCTCCGTGAACCCGTGCCGTGCCTGCGCGCGATCACCGACGATCGTGAAGCTGTGCGAGGGGCAGCGGGCGAGGAGCATCCGCCACTCGGCATCCGTGAGCTCCTGCGCCTCATCGACCACGATGTGTCCGAACGGCCCCGCCAGCTCATCCGGCGCCATCGGGGGTGGGGCGTCGACACCGAGAAGCACGTTCCTCGCATCCTGTCCGCGCAGGATGGACATGACCTTCATCTCGCTGTCGTCGTCTTCGATCAGGTGATCCACCACATGGGAGATCTGCTCCTGCGCCGAAGAGATCACGGCCTGACGCCGGTGCTCCTCGCGCACGGCGTCCGGGTCGCCGATGCGTCGGCGTGCGGCGTCCAGGAACGGCAGGTCGGCGACGGTCCACGCCTCGGGTTCCTCGCGCTGCAGGAGCAGGATCTCTCCGGGGGAGAGCTCCGGTGCGCAGCGCCCTAGGAATTCGGGTGAGCTCCACAGTCGAGCCACCACCGTTGTCGGCGACAGCAACGGCCAGGCGCGCACGAACGTGCCTGTCAGCTCCTCGTCCTGGCGCAGCCACCGTCGGACGATGTGGGGTGGCGCGTCGTCATCGTGGACTTGGTCGGTCAGCAGCTCGAGGGCCTCCTCCCACACCTCGTCGCGCGCCTCGTTGTGCGAGGCAGCAGGGTCGGCGCCGGAGAACAGCTCCGCCCATTCCTCGCGACTCATCCAGAGGTCGGCCCATGGCGACTCGAGACGCATGGCGTGCTGCGGTGGCCGCTCGAACCACTTCGCGGCCGTTTCGAGCATCGCGACGGGATCGAGCACGGCCTTCAGCACCGCCCTCTGCGGATTCTCCTCGTCGACCGCCGACGCTCCCTCTGGCACCAGATCACGCAGGGTCGACAGCCGCACGGTGTCCTCCCCGAGGCTCGGCAGCACGTCGTCGACGTACGCGAGGTAGGGCGCGTGAGGACCGACGAGAAGCATGCCGCCCGCGCTCTGCGTGAGCCGCGGCTCCGCATACAGCAGGTGCGCGGCGCGGTGCAGCGCCACGACCGTCTTGCCCGTGCCCGGGCCGCCGTCCACGACGAGCGCGCCGGGGGATGACGCGCGGATGATCGCGTCCTGGTCGGCCTGGATCGTCGCGAGCACATCACGCATCCTCGACGTGCGGTGGGTGTCGAGACTGGCGATGAAGGCGGACTGATCGTCGAGGGAGGCCGCACCGTCGAATCCCGCGTCTGCCAGTGCCTCATCCCAGTAGTCGCTGATGCGTCCATCGGTCCAGCGGTACCGTCTTCGGGAGATGAGGCCGCGCGGATCCTCCATGGTCGCGGCGAAGTACGGCTCCGCCGCAGGGGTCCGCCAATCGATGAGGAGCCGGGTTCCGTCGGCAGCGGCCAGCCCGGTACGGCCGATGTACATCGGTTCGCCGTCTTCCGGGGTCATCCGGCCGAGGCAGACGTCGACGCCGTAGCGATCGAGCACGCGGAGCTGTCCACTCAGGCGGCGGATCTCCAGGTCGCGGTCCACGGCGCTGTCGCCGAACCCGGCGTGCCGACCACGCATCTCGTCGAGGCGGGATGCGACTTCCGCGCGCTGATCCTCCAGCGTGGCGGCGATGCGCAGCAGTCGGGCGCGGTCGGCATCGAGGAGCTCCGGCGTGTCCTTCGCGCGGAGGTTCTCGGGCAGGTGGAAAGGATCGAGGGGCATGGATCTCCTTCGTGCATGCGCGCGGATCGCGTGAGCGAGGGTCGATTCTGCCCCACGAGGGGGGCCTTGCGGCAAGCCCCCATGCCGGAGATATCCTGGAAATGCAAAGGGGGCATCCGGTCTCCGCCGCCCGCACGGCGCAGGTGGCGTTCCCGACCGGGTGCGCCGCGCGATCGACCTGCACGCGTCGCGTCTCGCCTGGAGCAGTCTCGCCCGGAGTCGTCCTGTCCGGGCCTGCGCACGGGAATTCGCTCGTGCCCGCCCCGGTTGACGACCAGTGGGGTCGACGCCGGCCGCGCCGCGCGATCCCGTCGCCGCATGATCGCATGACGAAGAGGGAGACCACCATGACGACCTGGAGCACCGAGGAGCTCACCCGCATCGCCGAGCCGGAGATGTTCGATCTCTCCGCGCAGCTCGAGGATGGGACGATGCCCAAGACCGTGGGGATCTGGGCGGTGGCGGTCGACGGCCGCCTGTTCGTCCGCTCCTACACGGGCCTCGAGGGCAAGTGGTACGCCCCGGCCCTGGCCAGCCTGCGTGGTCGGGTCTCGGCGGGTGGTGTCACGAAGGACGTCCGGTTCGAGCGGATCACCGACGAGGCGATCAACGCCGCGATCGACGCCGAGTACCTCCGCAAGTACACGCCGAGCCCGTACGCGCCGGAGATGGGCCAGGAGCCGGTGCGCTCGAACACGCTCGAGGTCATCCCGCTCGGCTGAGCGCGCGGCCTGTGCAGGCGGACCGGGGAGATTGGCCCTCTCGATGACCCGCCCCAGACGGTGTCGTCGAGAGGGCTCACCGCCCTTCCCGGACGGTAGGGGAGGCGGCGAAGATCTCGCTGCGCTCACGACTGATTCCCCAGCTCATCAGCCTCGTAGCCCCCGCTACGTGAGCAGAATATCGCTTAATCGTCTTGTCCGCCATTTGGGGGACAAAGAAATTTACGAATGTTACCCGAGCGGACTCCCTGTTGTCTTCCCGACGGGCTTCTCTAGGGTGGACTCATGGACAGACTGCTCGTGCTCACCGCTCAGGTCGCCATTGCTCACGGCCACCGCATCGAGGTGACGGAGCAGGTCGATCCGCTCACCGATGAACCGGTGGTCCTCGCCCTCGTCGACCTCGACACCGGCATCCGCTACCGACGCGCAGAAGACCCGAGCGGCGACTTCTCCCGCTGGATCGGGCGCGTCCTGAGGTGCACGGTGACCATCGGCGAGGCAGGCGCGCACACGTCGCTGCTCGTCGACCCCATCGGCCCCGGCCCGACCGGAGCCAAGGTCGCTCTCCGCGAAGCCGACGCCGCCGCCGACGCTGCGAAGGCCGAAGCCGACCGGTGGGGTGGAGCCGATCGTCCCCCGGTGGAGGAGTCCGAGCGCTTCTGGTGAATCTCAGCGCTTGGTGAATCGGGCGGCCGTCCTCAACGGAAGTCCCTGGAGCGATGCGTGAGACCGGTGCGCAGATCCTCGAACCCGTCGGCGAGCACGTTGATCACGCCCTCTGCGGATCTCTCCAGGATGCCGCGGATGATGAGTGCGGGTGAATCCCGCGCGACGCGGCGGTAGCGGTTCCAGACGCCGGCCGAGCAGACGATGTTCACCAGGCCGCTCTCATCCTCGAGGTTCACGAAGGTGATCCCGGCGGCCGTCGCCGGTCGCTGACGATGGGTGACGAGACCTGCGACCTCGATGCGCCGACCGACCTCGTGTCCCTGCAGGTCGACCGCGGTCAGCACACCGCGGGCGCGCAGCTCTTCGCGGAAGTGGGCCATCGGATGATCGTCGGTCGATACCCCGGTCGCCCACAGATCCGCGGAGAGGCGCTCGTAACTGGTCTGATCGGCGAACAGCGGCGGTTGCACGGCGACCGTCGTCCCCGGGAGGAACCTGGAGCGGTCGTCCGCTGCGGCACCCGCCATCCAGATGGCCTCTCGGCGCTCCAGGCCCAGGCAGTCGAAGGCACCGGCAGTGGCGAGCGCCTCCAGCTGTGCGGCGGTGGCATCCGTCCGCCGCACCAGGTCGTTCAGATCCCGGTACCGGCCGTTCGCGTCGCGTTCGACGACGATCCGCTCCGCCAGAGGCATGCCGATCCCGCGGATATCGCTGAGGCCCAGCCGCACCGCGAACCTCCCGTCCCTGCGGTGCGCCTCTGAGACATCGGGCGCATCTCTGTCGAAGCGGAGCGTGGGCGGCTGCGGGTCGGCGAGGCAGTCGTCCCGGCCCGTCGGCCTTCTCGGCACACCGTCGGCCGACGGCTCCAGAGTCTCCGCCGCCCCCGAGACATGCAGGTCGGGGCGTCGGACCTCGACCCCATGCCGCCGTGCATCCGCAGTGAGCGTCGCCGCGGAGTAGAAGCCCATCGGCTGCGAGCGCAGGAGACCTGCGAGGAACGCGGCGGGGTAGTGCAGCTTCACCCAGGAGCTGGCGTAGACGAGCAGCGCGAACGACAGGGAGTGCGACTCGGCGAACCCGAAGTTCGAGAACGCCTGGATCTGCGCGTAGATGCGATCGGCTGCCTCGTCGACGAGACCGCGCCTGGCCATGCCCGCGTACAGCTTGTCCCTGACCTTCTCGATCTTCTCCAGGCCGCGCTTGGAGCCCATGGCGCGGCGCAGCAGATCGGCCTCATCGGCGGTGCAGTCGCCGATCGCCGTCGCCATCTGGATGAGCTGCTCCTGGAAGATCGGAATCCCCAGCGTGCGCTTCAGGATGTCCTCCAGATCGCTGTGCGGGTAGGGGATCGTGAACTCCACCGGGTCCTGACCGCGAGTCGCCCGCTCCCGGTTCTCCTCGTCGACACGGTCCTTCGCCATCTTGCGCCGAACGAACGGATGCACCGCCCCGCCCTGGATCGGCCCAGGACGGATGAGCGCGATCTGGATGGCGAGGTCGTAGAAGCTCCGCGGCTGCAGGCGGGGGAGCAGCCCGATCTGCGCGCGGGACTCCACCTGGAAGACCCCGATGGAGTCCGCGCGGCAGAGCATGTCGTAGACGGCCGGCTCCTCCTTGGGGATGCTCTCGAGCGTCCACTCCTCGCCGGTGGTCTCCCGGATCAGGTCGAAGCAGTGCTGGAGGGCGGCGAGCATCCCGAGTCCCAGCAGATCGAACTTCACCAGTCCCATGAAGGCGGAGTCGTCCTTGTCCCATTGGATGACCGTGCGGTTCTCCATGCGAGCGTGCTCCACGGGCACGACCTCCCCGACCGGGCGGGCGGTGAGCACCATGCCGCCGGAGTGGATGCCGAGATGACGTGGCGCCTTCAGCAGCTCACCGGCGTAGGCGAGCACGTTCTCGGGGATGTCGTGCCCCTCGGCGGGTTCCAGTCCTGCGCCCCAGCCGTCGACCTGGCGCGACCACGCGTCCTGCTGGCCGGGGGAGTGTCCGAGCGCCCTCGCCATGTCGCGCACCGCGTTCTTCGGGCGGTACTGGATGACGTTCGCCACCTGCGCTGCCCGTTCCCTGCCGTACTCCGCGTACACCCACTGGATGATCTCCTCGCGGCGGTCGGAATCGAAGTCCACGTCGATGTCGGGCTCCTCCGTCCGCGTGGTGGCCAGGAACCTCTCGAAGGGCAGGCGGTAGAGGATCGGGTCGACGGCGGTGATCCCCAGCAGGTAGCAGACGGCGCTCGCCGCGGCCGACCCCCGACCCTGGCAGAGGATGCCGCGTCTGCGCGCCTCGGCGACGATGCCGTGCACGATCAGGAAGTACCCCGGGAAGTCCTTCTCCTCGATCACATCGAGCTCGCGTGCGATCCGGCGGCGGCCGTCATCGTCCAGGCGCGGATACTTCGCCGGCACGGCTTCCCACACCAGGTGACGCAGCCAGGTCATCGGGGTGTGTCCCTCCGGCACTTTCTGCTGCGGCAGTGCCGGTCGGGCGAGCCGCAGCGGGAAGGCGGATGCGGCGGCCAGCTCGAGCCCGTGCGAGATCGCTCCGGGGTAGCGCTGGAAGCGTGCGGACATCTCGGCGCCGCTACGCAGATGCGCCCCGCCGTGTGCGGGCAGCCAGCCGTCGAGCTCGTCCATGCTGCGCACCGCGCGGACCGCGGCCACGGCCTCGGCGAGGGGCGCCTGCGCAGGGGTGGCATAGTGCACGTTGTTGGTCGCGACCACCGGCAGCCGCATCCGACGCGCGAGGTCGGCGAGGGCATCGTTGCGCCGGGTGTCGAGGGGATCTCCGTGATCGAAGAGCTCGACGGCGACGTGGTCGCTCCCGAACAGATCGACGAGCGACCGCAGCGGGGTGGCCGCATCTCCCGCCTCGAGCCCGCGACGCACGGCTCCTTTGCGGCATCCGGTCAGGATCGTCCAGTGTCCGCCCGCTCGTGCACCGAGGTCATCGAGGTCGTACACCGGGCGTCCCTTCTCACCACCGCGCAGCTGCGCCGCCGTGATCGCCCCCGACAGGCGGTGGTATCCCTCCATGCCCCGGGCGATGACCAGCAGATGCTCGCCGGCGGGATCGGCCGAACCCCGCTGCGGTGCAGGCAGGTCGAGCGAGAGCTCGGCGCCGAACACCGTCTGCAGCGGGCTCTCCATGAGATCCGCCACCTCGGCGAAGCGTGCGGCACCGTAGAAGCCGTCGTGGTCGGTGAGGGCGAGGGCGGTCAGCCCGAGGCGGTCAGCTTCGGCGAGCAGCTCTTCAGGGGAGGAGGCGCCGTCGAGGAACGAGTACGACGAATGGGCGTGCAGCTCGGCGTAGGGGACGGCGTCTTCGGGGCGGGAGACGGCGACGGGGGGAGTGCGCTTGCGGCGATGACTCACCGGTCCCGGATCCGTCCGCTGCCCTCGAGGTTCGACGCCGGGAGGGGGTGGGGGTGGCTCCTCCCCGCTGAGGGTGCGTTCCAGATCGTTCCAGGACAGGGGTGGGTTGTGCCAGCCCATCAGCGATACCTCCCCTCGGCCCACCAGCGCTCGCCGGTGTGGAAGACCAGCCACGCGCGGTCGTGGTCGTCGATGATCTGCAGTCGGTATCCGCGCTTCCCGCCGCCGGAGGTCCAGCGCCTCTCATGCACCGGCCAGGGACCGGCCCAGGCCTGGACGGCGGCCCCGTCGATGCGGGCTGGGTGGCTCGAGAGAGCCCCGCGCTCATCGACGGTGATGGTGCTCTCATCCGCGTCGAGCACTCCGATGGGGCGCGGGGGCAGGAACACCTCGGCGGGAAGCGGGTCGGGGAGACTCCCCGGCCACGGGGATCCGGGGTCGCGCGGGGGCACCGTGCGTTCTCCCCAGGGCGTGAGCACCTGGCGATCGGCGAGCCAGCGTCCGCCCGCCACCGCAGCTGTGACCACGCCCTGGTGACCGAGCATGGTCTGCACGCGCGAGACCGCATGGTGCAGGCGCTCATCGGTGCCGGATCCGAAGAGGCCAGGCTGGTGGTGCGCGGCATCGTCGACGGCGGCAGGGACGATGCGCACCGCCACGATGCCGCCGAACGCCCGGGCTTCGTCGACCGGATCCTTCGCGGACCGTGCGGCGAGGGCCTCCAGCTGCCAGCGCACCCGGTCGACGAGGTCGGAGGCGTCGAAGCAGGTCGGATGCAGCCAGGATCGGGAGAAGACCACCCCGTTGTCGTCGGTCAGGTCGATCCGCACCTCCGTGCAGACGAGCGAGGCGTCGCCGAGGGCGAGCATCACCGCATCCGCCGTCTGGCGCACCGCGAAGGCCACCTGATCCGTTCCTCCCAGCGGGGAGTCGAACTCGATGCTCCGCACCAGCTCAGGGTCGGGCGGCCGCGGCGTCAGCGGGCGGGAGTCGGCACCAGCGGCGAGCGCGTGCAGCCGTGCGCCGTGCTCGCCGAAGCGGTCGCGCACGTCGAGCGGGGCGAGGGCGGTGAACTCGCCGAGCGTGCGCACTCCGAGCCGGATGAGGAGGCCGGCGATCTGCTCGTCGCGCAGCACCTGCACCGGGTACGGCGCCAGGAACTCCCGGGACCCTCCTGGCGGCACCACCGTGCAGGGAACAGGGCCTCGTGCGGCGATCTCGGCGGTGAAAGGACCGTCGGCGACACCGACGCGCACTTCGGGGAAGCCTGCTTCGGACAGGACGGCAATGAGCGCCTCTGCCGCCTCCGCCTCCCCTCCGTGATAGCGGGAGATGCCTCTGGCGCGGAGGATCGCGAGTCCCGGTCGCAGCAGCGTGACCCCGGGGGCGTGCTTCTCGATCAGGTGCAGCACCGGCAGGAAGGCGCGTTCGTCCCGGTCGGGGTCGTGGGGGAGCACCTGCAACGAGGAGAGGTGCCCCTGTGCGACCCGGCGACGCTGCCCGGTGCGGACACCGTGCTCTCTGGCTGACGCAGTGCAGGCGACGATCGTGTTCGCCTGTACCAGCGCGGTGGGCGGATGCGGGGGCGCGCTGCCGAGGGCGGCCCGCATCGGCCAATCGGGGAACCACAGCACGAGAACGCGGAGCGGACTGTTCATCCGGCTTCCGCCCATCGCAGGAGCTCCGGCGGTGCGGATCCGCCCGCGACGACGGTCTCCGGAGAGAGCGAGGGCAGTGCGGTGAGCTCGGCCCCGACGGTCTCGACGGCGCCGTGTCCTCCGGGGAGCCGCACGCGCACGCTCGACGGTCGCGGGCTGTGCCGTGTCTGGGCCGTCACCGTGACCGTGCAGTCGGAGAGCAGTCCCCAGCCGGCGCCGAGGCCGTGCCAGTGCGGGTCGTGCAGGCGTAGGGTCCCCTCGCTCTGCGGCCAGCGTTCGGCGCCGGGGGACTCGGTGACCAGGAGTGTGCACCCGCGATCGCGCAGGCGCGCGCTCAACCGGGCGACATCGGCGTCTCGTGCGCGTCCGCCCGGGGCCACGACGATCAGGGGCACGACCTCGGCCAGGGCGGAGGTCGCGGCGAGCCAGCGTTCTCCGGGCGTGGGGACGAGGATCAGGCGGGCGAGGTCGATGCCGAATGCGGCGGCGGCTTCGACGCCGAGGGTCGGCATGCCGACGACGGCGCACCACAGCCCCTTCTGCGATGCGGCGCTGAGCAGCGCGAGGACGAGACTCGGCGAGGGGGAGACGGTGTAGGAGGTGCCGGTCTGCAACCCCTCCTCCGGGAGGAGCGCGGCGAAGGCGGGGTCGAGGGGGAGCAGAGCATGTTCGCTGCGCCGTCTTTGCATCCGGCTGATCTCGCGACGCAGCCGCAGCACTTCTCCCGCGCGGGAGTCGCCCGCCGGAGAGAGCGAGGCGATTGCGTCGAGCCCGAGCACCCTGCGTCCTTTCTCGAAGATATATTCTAATATACCAAGCCGTGGGAATGACGATAGTTCGTACATCAGACATCGGCCAGGGGTTGTCCACAGGAGGTCGGAGCCAGGTCCGCCGATCTCCTAATCTGCGGGGATGGACATCCGGTTCGCCCTCATCGTGCTCGTGCACGCCGCACTCATCGGCGTCGCCGCATGGCTCGTCGTGGTCGACGCGCGCACGCATCGCCTCCCGAACCGGATCGTGCTGCCGACGCTCGGCTCTCTCCTCGTGCTCGTCGCGATCGATGCGCTGGCGGCAGGGCAGGGGAGGTCGTTCGTCCGCGCCCTCCTCGGCCTGGTGATCCTCGGCAGCTTCTATGCGGTGCTGCGGGCGATCAGCCGTGCGGGGATGGGCGGCGGAGACGTGAAGCTCGCCGCCGTCATCGGCCTGGTGCTGGGGTGGCACGGCTGGCAGGCGTTCGTGATCGGGGCGGCCGCGGCCTTCGTGCTGGGTGCGCTCTACGCGCTCGTGCTCATCCTGCTGCACAGAGCGAACGGCACGACCCGCATCGCTTTCGGCCCCTGGATGATCGCCGGCGCTCTTCTGGGGATCGCCCTCGGATGAATCCGCCTGCCTCGCACCGATACCGCGACGACGGCGCTACCCTGAGCACATGGCACTCGCACGACTTCACGGCGGCCCGCTCGACGGGCAGATCATCCCTCTCGGCGACGCGGACGACAAGCTGATCGTCCCCTACAGCGAGACGCAGGTGGTGTACAACCGCCGTGGCGAACCGCAGAACACCGGGGCCGCTGACGGACCCACAGAGGTCGACTACTGGTTCGAAGAGTCTCTCGAGGACCTCACGCTCGACGATGACTGAGCCGTCCCGCACGGTCGAGGTCGAGCGCAAGTACGACGTCGACCTCGAGACCCCGTTGCCGTGGTGGGAGGCGATTCCCGGCGTCGACGCGGTCAGCTCGGGAGAAGTCCGCACTTTGGACGCCCAGTACTTCGACACGGCCGACGGCACGCTCTCTCGTGCCGGAGTGGCACTGCGTCGTCGCACCGGCGGACCCGATGAGGGTTGGCATGTGAAGGGGCCGCGACAGGGCGACGGCCGACTCGAACTCGGCTGGCCTCTGGGTGACGGAGACACGCTTCCGTCCGCCGTCGCCGCGACCGTCTCCGAGTGGACGACCGCGCCGCTCACCCCGCTCGCCCGCATCGAGAACGACCGCACCGCCTATCTGCTCACCGGCTCGGACGGGGTGGTGGCCGAGTTCGTCGACGATCGGGTGCGCGCGACCGACCTGCGCCGGAACGTGAGGCGCGAATGGCGTGAGTGGGAGATGGAACTCGGGCCCGCGGCGCCGGCCGACGATGCCGGGCGGGCCGTGTTCTTCGACGCCGTGGAGCGGGCGGTCGTGGCCGCCGGAGGCCGCGAATCGGCATCCGGCTCCAAGCTCGCCAGAGCGCTCGGCGTCTAGGCCAGACAGCGCCCGGACGCAACCCCTTCCCCCGGGGCGGTGCGCAGTGCTTGAGTGACACCATGAGCCGACCGCCTGTGCTTCGATCGCTGCAGACGATCGTCCCCGACACCGTTCTCGTCCAGGAGCAGGTGCGTGATGTCTTCGCGCAGCAGCCCGACCTCGGGAGATTGGCCCAGCGCATCGTCACGACGTCGTTCAACGTCTCGGGTATCGATACCCGCCACACCGTGATCGACGAGCTGTCGTTGGATTCCGACGTCACCGACCCCGTCTTCTTCGACCGTCGAACGGGAATGCTGCTCGCTCCCGGTACGAGAGCACGCAATGACTTCTACAGCCGCGAGGCCACCAAGCTCTTCGTCGAGGCCGCACGGCGGACGATCGAGGCCGACCCCGATCTCGACCCCTCCGATGTGACGCACGTCATCACCGTCTCCTGCACCGGTTTCCACGCGCCGGGTCCGGAGTACGAGATCGTGCGGGCGCTCGGACTCTCCGACGCGGTGCAGCGCTTCCACCTCGGGTTCATGGGCTGTTATGCCTCGATGCCGGCGCTCCGGGCGGCGAGTCAGTTCTGCGCTGCGGACGAGAACGCCGTCGTCCTGGTCGTGAGCGTCGAGCTGTGCACGCTGCACCTGCGCTCCTCGGAGAATCCCGACACGATCGTCGCCTCGTCGCTGTTCGCCGACGGCGCGGCCGCCGGCATCGTCACGGCGCGCGATCTCCCGTCGCCGATGACCGCGCTGCGCCTGGACCGCTTCCACACGGCGATCGCGCCGGAGGGCGAGAAGGACATGGCCTGGACCATCGGCGACACCGGTTTCGAGATGATCCTCTCCACGGCCGTGCCGCAGATCATCGGCGAGACCATCATCGGTGCGCTCCGGCCGCTGTACGGCGCTGAGGAAGGTCTCGGTGAGGCCTTCGAGGCCGGGAATGTGGGGGAGGCGGTCCAGCACTGGGCCATCCACCCCGGCGGGCGGAGCATCCTCGACAAGGTTCAGGAGCGACTGCACCTCAGCGATGCGCAGCTGCACCCGGCCAGGGAGGTGCTGCGGGAGAACGGCAACATGTCCAGCGCGACCGTGCTGTTCGTCCTCAAGCACATCCTCGAGGAGGGGGCGAGCGCAGGCGACCGGGTCTCGGCGATGGCGTTCGGGCCGGGGTTGACGGCCGAGAGCGCCCTGATGACCGTCGTCGCGCCGCCGCGGTCATGAGCCCCGCATTGACCGCGCGGGATGTCCGCACCCGCGAGCTGATGGACGATCCGCACGCCGATGCGCGGAGGCTGGCGCGGACCTACGGACGGTTCGGGTTCGTGAACGCCCTGGTCTCCCGCCCGGGCATGCTCTACCGGCGCGACATCCGACCGCGGGCGGAGCGCTCCCGGTCGTTGCGGATCCTCGACGTCGGCGCGGGAGGGGGAGACCTCTGCCGTCTGCTCGCCTGGAGATTGCGTCAGGACGGGCTCGACGCCGAGATCACCGCTCTCGACGCCGATGAGCGCGCGATCCGCTGGGCGTCGGCGCATGATCGCGGTGCCGGCATCCGCTATCGCTGCGCCCTCACGACCGAGCTCGTGGCCGCCGGCGAGACCTACGACGTGGTGCTGTCCAATCACGTCCTGCATCATCTCGATGACGCAGAGCTCCGGACCGTCCTCAGCGACTCCGTGCAGCTCGCCGCCTCGGGCGGGCTGGTGTCGCATCAGGACATCGCCCGCAGCCGCACCGCGCACCTGCTGTTCGCCGCGGCTACCTGGGCGGTCTCCGGCACGCTCCTCGCGGACTCGTTCATCCGCGAGGACGGCCTCATCAGCATCCGCCGTTCGTACACGGTCGCAGAGCTCGCCGCGATCGCTCCTGCCGGGTGGACGGTCCGCGGGGGTGTGCCCTCTCGTCTGGAACTGCGGTGGGAGGGCGACCATGCCCGATCATGACGTGCTGATCGTCGGTGCGGGCCCGGTCGGTCTGCTGCTGGCCTGTCTGCTGGTGCAGGAGGGGTTGCGGGTCGCGGTCTGCGAGCGTCGGAAGGAGGATGATGACCGCACCAGGGCGATCGGCATCCATCGTCCTGGTCTGGAAGCTCTGGAGGCTGCGGGTATCGGAGACGCGGTGCGGGCGCAGGGGCTGCGGCTCGAGGGCGGCGAGGTGCGCAGCCGTCGGCGGACACTGGCGACGCTGACGTTCGCTGCCGATCGCCCCGTTCTGATCCTTCCGCAGCCGCGCACCGGCGCGCTGCTGCGCGCTCGACTGCAGTCGCTCTCCGCAGAGGCGCTGATCCTCGGGTGCGACGTGACCGGCATCCGGCAGACGGCGGAGGCCGTGCACGTCACCGCCGATGCCGCCGACGGGAGGCGAGAGCTCTCGGCCGCCGTCGTGGTGGTCGCGGACGGCGTACGCAGCCGGCTCCGCGACGATCTCGGCCTCGGGTGGCGCCCCCGCACCGGACGAGCCTCCTATGCGATGGTGGACGTCATCGATTCGGCACCGGGCGCACGGGCCGTGCTGCACTGCGAGCCGGAGGGACTCGTGGAGTCTTTTCCCCTTCCGGACGGTCGCCGGCGGTGGGTGGTGCGGGTGTCGGAGGGCAGAGGTCTGGAGGGCATCGAGGACTTCTGCGCGGCGATCGCGACGCGTACGGGAGTCGACCTCGGGCTCCCGCCCGATGTGAGGCCGACCGCGTTCGTCGCCGCGCAGCACACGGCGAAGCGGGTGCATCGGGGGCGGATCGTGCTCCTGGGCGACGCGGCGCACGAGGTCAGCCCGATCGGCGGGCAGGGGATGAACCTCGGATGGGTGGATGCCGTGCGTCTCGCAGAGCGGCTCGCGCGCTCCGCCCCGGCGCGGATGCCGGACCTGACGGCCTACGACCGACAGGTGCGCAGATCGGCATCGCGGGCCCAGCGCCGCTCGGCGTTCTACATGTCCATGGGGGCTCCGGCGCCCGCCACAACCGTGCGCGCCAGGGAGGTGCTCATGCGCACGCTCGGATCGGCCCCGTTGCGCGGGTGGACGGCCGGGCTCCTCACGATGCGCGGCCTCTGAGAGAAGCGTCCAGACGCAGAAAGGCCCGATCCGTGCTGTGCGGATCGGGCCTTCCTGGATCAGCGGGTGATCAGAAGTTGATCATGTGGCCGGCGAGGCCGTGGAAGCCCTCCTGCAGCGCCTCCGAAAGCGTCGGGTGCGTGTGCACGTTCCTGGCCAGTTCGAGCGCCGTCAGGTCCCACTTCTGGGCCAGCGTCAGCTCGGGCAGGAGTTCGGACACGTCGGGGCCGATCATGTGCGCGCCGATGAGCTCGAGGTGCTCCGCATCGGCGATCAGCTTGACGAAGCCGACCGGCTCGCCCAGGCCGTGCGCCTTGCCGTTGGCCATGAACGGGAAGGTGGCGACCTTGATCTCGCGCCCCTCGTCCTTGGCCTGCTGCTCGGTGAGACCGAACGATGCGACCTGCGGCGAGCAGAACGTCGCGCGGGGCATCATGCGGTAGTCGCCCAGCGTCTGGGTCTCCGCGCCGCCGATGGTCTCGGCGGCGACGACGGCCTGCGCCTCGGCGACGTGGGCGAGCTGCAGCTTGGCGGTCACGTCGCCGATCGCGTAGATGCCCTCGACGTTGGTGCGCATGTGGTCGTCGATGTCGATCGCACCGCGCTCGGTGAGCCTCACACCGGTCTTGTCGAGACCGAAGCCCTCGATGTTCGGGGCGAAGCCGACGGACATGAGCACCTTGTCGGCCTCGATCGAGCTTTGCTGGCCGTCCTTGCCGGTGTAGGTGACGGTGACCGAGGAGCCGTTGTCGACGACCGTCTCGACCTTGGTGGAGGTCAGGATGTCGACGCCGTAGTTCTTGTACTGCTTCGTGATCTCCTTCGACACATCGGCGTCCTCGTTGGGGAGCGCGCGGTCGAGGAACTCGATGATGGTGACCTTGACGCCGTAGTTCGTCATCACATACGCGAACTCCATGCCGATGGCGCCGGCGCCGACGATGACGATCGACTTCGGCAGCTCACGGCTCATGATCTGCTCTTCGTACGTCACGACGTTGTCGCTGAGCTCGACACCCGGAAGCAGGCGCACCCGCGAGCCGGTCGCGATGATGGCGTTGTCGAACGTGACCTCTTCGGTCGAGCCGTCGGACTTGGCGACCGAGATCGCCTTGGGGCCGGTGAAGGTTCCGCGGCCGTCGTACTCGGTGACCTTGTTCTTCTTCATCAGGAAGTGGATGCCCTTGACGCGACCGTCGGCCACGACGCGACTGCGATCGAAAGCCTTGCCGTAGTCGATCGTGAACTCGCCGGAGATTCCGAAGAACTCCGCCTTGTGGTTCAGGGTGTGTGCGAGCTCCGCGTTCTTCAGGAGTGCCTTGGAGGGGATGCAGCCGACGTTGAGGCAGACACCGCCCCAGTACTTCTCCTCGATGATGGCGGTGGAGAGACCGAGCTGCGCGCTGCGAACCGCAGCGACGTATCCGCCAGGACCTGCACCAAGGATGACGACGTCGTAGTGTGGCATGCCTTAAGCCTATCGCTCGGAGGAGGGGTCGGAATCGGTAGCCGAGGCGCTCTTCCGCCCGCGCATGCTGTACCAGAGCATCAGCGCCACGATGACGAGGATCCCCCCGATCGAGATCCCCCAGATCCACGCGGAAGCGCCGGGGCCGGAGTCGGCGTCAGTGGCGGCCGGCGTGTCGCTCGGGGCGGGAGCGGCGGTCTGCTCGGTGGTGGGCGCAGCCGTCGTCGGCGCGGTGCTGGGCCCGTCCGTGGCCGCACCGTCACCGGTGGTCACGGTGAAGGAGTACTCGCCGGACGTGGGGTGGCCGTCGCTCGAGACGACCTTCCAGATCACGTGATAGGCCCCGGCCGGTCCCGAGCCCTGCAGCGGTTGCGTGACGATCGCGCCGTCCACCGTCGCCGGTCCGTCGGTGACCGAGTTGCCGTCGGGGTCCGTCACGACCACCTCGGTGGCGCCCTCGCCGCCGATCAGCTTCGCGCTGAAGGTGAGCGTCAGCTCGGCGGGAACGACCTCGACCGACTCGTCCGCTGCCGGCGACGACGACACGAGCGCATCGTGCGCCGACGCGGAGAGAGGGGAGAGGAGCACGAGAAAGGCGGCGAGCAGCGTCGCGGCGAGGACGATCGGGGCAGCCGAGCGGCTCAGAGCTTTGGTCTTCACGAGTACAGCCTATGAATCCTCGGTATGCGACGGCTGAGTGTGAAAGCGGCCTCCCGCGAGCGGCTCGGCATCCGTTAGTCTGGACAACCAGGAGGGCACAGTGACTGACAGCGACAGCCGACCGGCCGGAGAAGCCGCGATCCACCGTTCCGGTGAACAGAGACACGACGTTACGCAGACGTTCGGACACGATTCCGATCTGTCGTTCGTGCCGTTCGGAGTGGAGCTCACCGACGTCGAGGAGACGGCGATCGCCGCTCTGCCCGCGGGATCGGCGCTTCTGCTGGTACGCTCCGGCGCCCTCGCCGGAGCGCGTTACCTTCTCGACACCGACGTGACCACCGTCGGCCGACACCCCGAGGCCGACATCTTCTTCGATGACGTGACTGTCTCGCGTCGGCACGCGGAGATCACCCGCACGGGATCGACGTTCGAGATCATCGATCAGCGCTCGCTCAACGGGACGTATGTCAACGGTGAGCGCGTCGACCGCAGCGCGCTGGTGGACGGTTCCGAACTCCGTGTCGGCAAGTTCCGCCTGAACTTCTTCGCCTCTCCGCGCGACCGCCTGGCGGCGAACGCCTGATGGCGGCCTCTCCCGCCCGCGAACGCTCTGCGTCCGCGGGCCTGTTGAGTATCGGTCAGGTGCTCGCAAGGCTCACCCCGGAGTTCCCCGACCTGACCTCCAGCAAGCTGCGTTTCCTCGAGGTGCAGGGCATCGTCAGCCCGTCTCGCACCGACTCCGGCTACCGCAAGTTCTCGGCATCCGACATCGAGCGTCTCCGTCTCGGGCTCACCCTGCAACGCGATCACTACCTGCCGTTGAGCGTCATCCGGGAACAGCTGGATGACGCCGACGCCGGGGGAGATGCCACCACGCTCGCGCCGCCGCCGTCGATCGCCCCGACGCCCCGCCGCTATCGGCGCGACGAGCTCCTCGCCGCGGCCGGAGCCGGCCCGCAGCTTCTCAACGACGCCATCAGCACGGGAGTCATCACCGCTCAGGAGAGCTATCCCGAGGCGACGGCGACGCTGCTCCGCGGGCTCGTCGCCCTCGACCGTCACGGCATCGAGCCGCGACATCTGCGCTCGTTGCGCCAGGGCGCTGAGCGCGAGGTCGCCCTCATCGAATCGGCCATGTCCGCGCTGCTGCGCCGGACGGATGCCGCCTCCCGTGCGAAGGCCAGCGAACTCGCCCCCGAACTCGCCACACGCATCGACGAAGTGCGATCGCTCTTCGTCAAGGACGCACTCTCGCGGGTGCTTTCGTAACGAACTGATTGCGACACACCTTCGCTGTCGTACGGATGTCATTGCCGGTGCCCAGGCACTGCTCTACCGTGGAAGATAACCGTTCCAGGGAGGATTTCAGATGAATGCGGATGAGCTCACAGGCGACCCGCGGTTCGTGCCCGAACTCCTCTTCACCGACGGTCTCCCGGCCATGGATGACGAGGTCGGCTACCGCGGCGCGGTCGCTGCTCGTGCCGCCGGCATCACCTACCGTCAGCTGGACTACTGGGCGCGCACCGAACTGGTCGAGCCCACCGTCCGCGGCGCGAGCGGCTCCGGCTCGCAGCGTCTGTACGGGTTCCGCGACATCCTCGTCCTCAAGCTCGTGAAGAGCCTTCTCGACACCGGCATCTCGCTGCAGCAGATCCGCACGGCGGTCGAAGAGCTCCGTCGTGCCGGCATCCGCGATCTCGCAGGCACCACGCTCATGAGCGACGGCGCCTCGGTCTACCTCTGCACCTCGAACGACGAGGTCATCGACCTCGTCAGCCGCGGACAGGGAGTGTTCGGCATCGCCGTCGGCAAGGTGCTCCGCGAGGTCGAGTCGACGCTCGTGGCCTTCGACGCGAGTGCTCCGGACCCCGTGGACGAGCTGTCGGCGCGTCGCACCAAGCGTTCCGCCTGACGACGCGGTCGCCCGCCATACAGAAAAACGGCCGTCCTCGAAGAGGATGGCCGTTTCGCTGTGTGCGCCGGGGCGGTCAGCCCTGCTGACCGCTTTCCGGGACGGCGATGCGTCCGGTGCGGATGATCCGGTCGAGCAGCTGATCGAAGTCGGCGGCGAGCTCCTGGGCAGAGTCGCCCGGCCAGATGTGCAGCGGCTTCGCGGCACCCTGAGCCTGCTGCAACGAGGTGCGCTCCGGAAGCTGAGGGGAGAGGACGAGAGGCCCGAACATGTCGCGCAGCTCCTTGATGCGGAACTGGTGCTCGATGGACTGCGGGCGCACGCGGTTCACGACGATGCCGAGAGGCTGCAGCCGCGGAGAGAGGCCGCGGCGGATCTCCTCGATCGCGCGGAGGGCGCGGTCGGCTGCGGCGACGGAGAACAGGCCGGGTTCGGTGACGACCATGACGCGGTCGCTCGCCGCCCACGCCGTGCGGGTCAAGGCGTTCAGCGACGGCGCGCAGTCGACCAGCACGAGGTCGTAGTCGGCCTCGACGGATGCGAGGGCCTCTTCCAGCTTCCACACGTCGCGGACGCTCGGGTGCGGCCCGTCGAAGTTGATCGCAGAGGGGCTGCCGATGAGGACATCGATCGTCCCGGGGTGCACCTTCGCCCAGCCGCTGGAAGTGATCGCCTGACGGACGACCTTCTCCTTCGGGTTCGCCAGGACGTCGGCGATGTTGAGGCGTCCTGCCACCTGGATGTCCATCCCGGTGGAGACGTCGGACTGCGGGTCGAGGTCGACGACGAGCGTCCGGACTCCTCGGGCGAAAGCCGCTGAGGCCAGCCCGAGTGTCACGGTCGTCTTGCCGACGCCTCCCTTGAGAGAGCTGACGCTGAGTACGTGCACGGACACCACGTTACCTTCCCCTAGGCTGGGGGAACACTCAGCCCCGCCCCATGCGCATCGAAAACGCTGCGCATCGAGCTCCCAGAGGTGTGCATGTTCCAGAAGATCCTTGTGGCGAATCGCGGCGAGATCGCGATCCGTGCCTTCCGTGCGGCAGTCGAAGTGGGAGCGCGCACTGTCGCGGTGTTCCCGCATGAGGACCGCGGTTCCGTTCATCGACTCAAGGCCGATGAGGCCTACGAGATCGGTGAGCGCGGGCATCCGGTGCGCGCATACCTGAACGTCGATGAGATCATCCGCGTCGCGCTCGAATCGGGCGCGGATGCGATCTACCCCGGGTACGGGTTCCTCTCCGAGAACCCCGAGCTGGCCGAGAAGGCCGCAGCGAACGGCATCGTGTTCATCGGTCCGCCCTCGAACGTGCTCGAGATGGCCGGCAACAAGGTCGAGGCGAAGCGGCACGCGGTCGAGGCCGGTGTCCCCGTGCTCCGCTCCACCGAGGCATCCGACGACGTCGATGCTCTGGTGGCGCAGGCCGACGAGATCGGCTTCCCCCTGTTCGCCAAGGCGGTGGCCGGTGGTGGCGGTCGCGGGATGCGTCGTGTCGAGACGGCCGGCGATCTCGCTCCTGCTCTGGCCGAAGCGATGCGGGAAGCCGCGAGTGCCTTCGGCGATGCCAGGATGTTCCTCGAGCAGGCGGTCGTTCGTCCTCGGCACATCGAGGTGCAGATCCTCGCCGACAAGACCGGCGAGACGGTGCACCTGTTCGAGCGGGACTGCTCGGTGCAGCGGCGCCATCAGAAGGTCGTGGAGATCGCCCCGGCGCCGAACCTCGATGACAGTGTGCGCACCGCGTTGCACGGGTACGCCGTCGCCTTCGCCCGCTCCATCGGCTACGAGAACGCGGGCACCGTCGAGTTCCTGCTCGAGACCGCGGGGGAGCGCACCGGCGAGGTCGTCTTCATCGAGATGAATCCACGCATCCAGGTCGAGCACACGGTCACAGAAGAGGTGACCGACGTCGACCTGGTGCAGAGCCAGATGCGGATCGCCTCCGGTCAGACCCTCGCCGACCTCGGTCTGCAGCAGGAGAACCTGCACCTGCGTGGAGCGGCGCTGCAGTGCAGGATCACGACCGAGGACCCGACGCAGGGGTTCCGGCCCGACACCGGCAAGATCACCACCTACCGTTCTCCCGGTGGTGCCGGCATCCGCCTCGACGGCGGCACCGTGCATCAGGGCGCGCAGATCAGCCCGCACTTCGACTCCATGCTGGCGAAGCTCACCTGCCGCGGGCGCGACTTCCCGGCGGCCGTCGCGCGTGCACGTCGTGCTCTCGCAGAGTTCCGCATCCGCGGTGTCTCGACCAACATCCCCTTCCTCCAGGCGCTTCTGGAGGACGATGCCTTCATCGCGGGCGACGTCAGCACCTCGTTCATCGACGAGCGCCCCGAGCTGCTGCGCGGCCGAGTCTCCAAGGACCGCGGCACGAAGCTGCTGAACTGGCTGGTCGACGTCACGGTGAACAAACCGCACGGCGCGCACCCCGGCGTCGTCGACGCGGCCACCAAGCTCCCCGCCGTCGATCTGACCGCCGCGCCGACTCCGGGCTCGCGCCAGAAGCTCCTCGAGCTCGGACCGGAGGGCTTCGCCCGCAGCCTCCGCGAGCAGACGGCGCTGGCGATCACAGACACGACCTTCCGCGACGCGCACCAGTCGCTGCTGGCCACGCGCGTGCGCACGAAGGATCTGGTCGCCGCTGCTCCGTACATCGCGCGGTTGACGCCCGGTCTGCTCTCGGTCGAGGCGTGGGGCGGAGCGACCTATGACGTCGCGCTGCGATTCCTCGGGGAAGACCCCTGGGAGCGGCTCGACAAGCTGCGTGCCGCGCTGCCCAACGTGGCGATCCAGATGCTGCTGCGTGGACGGAACACGGTCGGCTACACCCCGTACCCGACGGCCGTGACAGAGGCGTTCGTCGCCGAGGCCGCGGCCAGCGGTGTCGACATCTTCCGCATCTTCGACGCACTCAACGACGTGGAGCAGATGCGTCCGGCGATCGAGGCCGTCCGCAACACGGGGACCGCCGTCGCCGAGGTCGCCCTCTGCTACACGGGAGATCTGCTCGATCCGGCAGAAGACCTCTACACTCTGGACTACTACCTCGGTCTCGCAGACCAGATCGTCGCGGCGGGTGCGCACATCATCGCGATCAAGGACATGGCGGGCCTGCTGCGTCCGGCGGCGGCGGCCAAGCTGGTCACCGCGTTGCGCGATCGTTTCGATCTCCCGGTCCATCTGCACACGCACGACACCCCCGGCGGTCAGCTCGCGACACTCCTCGCGGCCAGCGCCGCCGGCGTGGACGCGGTCGACGCCGCATCGGCGCCGCTCTCCGGGACGACGAGCCAGCCCTCGCTGTCCTCTCTGGTGGCAGCCCTCGCGCACACCGAGCGCGACAGCGGCATCTCCCTCGACGCCGTCTCCGATCTCGAGCCCTACTGGGAGGCGGTGCGTCGTCAGTACGCGCCGTTCGAGTCGGGCCTGCCCGGTCCCACAGGCCGCGTCTACCACCACGAGATCCCGGGTGGCCAGCTGTCCAACCTGCGACAGCAGGCGAAGGCGCTCGGCCTCGCGGACGACTTCGAGCTCATCGAGGACATGTACGCCGCGGCCGACCGCATCCTCGGCCGAGTGCCCAAGGTGACGCCCTCCTCGAAGGTCGTCGGAGATCTCGCCCTCCACCTCGCGGCGGTGAAAGCCGACCCGGCTGACTTCGAGGCCAACCCCGAGAAGTACGACGTGCCGGACTCGGTCGTCGGATTCATGGCGGGTGAACTCGGCGATCTCCCCGGTGGATGGCCGGAGCCCTTCCGCACCAAGGTCCTCGCCGGACGGTCCGTGCGCACCGGACTCACCGCGATCACAGCGGACGACGAGGCGGCACTCGCCGGTACCCGTTCCGAGCGACGGACACGCCTCAACACCCTGCTGTTCCCCGCGCCCAGCGCCGAGTTCGCCGAGCGTCGGGAACTCTTCGGCGACCTCTCGGTGCTCGACACGAGCGACTACCTGTACGGCCTCGTGGCGGGGCAGGAGCACCAGGTCGAGATCGATCGCGGTGTGCGGCTGTACGTCGGGCTCGAAGCCATCGGCGATGCCGACGACAAGGGTATGCGTACTGTGATGACGACTCTGAACGGTCAACTCCGTCCGGTATTCGTCCGTGACCGTTCCATCACGGTCGATGCGATCGAGGTCGAGAAGGCGGATACCTCCGTTCCCGGTCAGGTGGCCGCTCCGTTCTCCGGTGTCGTCACCCTGAAGGCTGAGGTCGGGGCATCCGTCCGGGCCGGTGAACCTGTCGCATCCATCGAGGCGATGAAGATGGAAGCGGCCATCACCGCACCCGTCGACGGTGTCGTCGAGCGGCACGCGATCGCCGAGACTCAGCAGGTGGATGCCGGAGATCTTTTGGTCGTGATCCGCCCGGCGCACTAATCTTGTGCGGGCGAGGGCCGCGCATCCGTGTGCACCCGAGGCCCGCGCAGGCTTGGAGCGACATCGTGACACCGAAGAACACCACTGACCCCGAGGAGAACTCGCTGGGGGTGCTCGACGAAGCCGCGTCTCTCGACACGGCAGGCATCGGCATCCTCGGCGGAACCGCCCAGGTCAGCGTGACCCTGCCCACGGGCGACGACGACGACCTCGCCGACGACGGGGTCGTCGAAGGCGAGGTCATCGGTGACCTCCTGATCGATCAGGCCCCTGCCGTCGACCCGAAGCCGATGTCCGCGTCGAAGACGAAGGCCAAGGCGAAACCGCTGCCGAAAGCGGCGCCCCATCCTGAGCCCGGATCGGCATCGGCGCCCATCGTCGCGCCGGCCGATGCGCCGGTGGATCCTCCGATCGTCGACGCGGTATCGGTGGAAGAGCCGGCCGCGGAACCTGCGGTCGTCACGGGGGAGATCGACGAGACACCCGGCATCGACCCGATCGTGATCGACGTCTCGGCACTCGAATCGGTCCCCGTCGAGGAGACCATCGTCGACGCGGTCGTCGTCGACGATGGTCACCTCGAAGACCAGGAGCCCGAGTCGGTCGCTGATGACCGTGATGCCGCCGAGGAGCGGGCTGCGGAGGAAGCCGCCGCCGCCCGATTCCTCTCCCAGGCTCGATCCGAGATCGAGACGGCTCCTCCTGCACCGGCATCCGCCGTGCGGGCATCCGCCGAGAAGGAGACCACTGCCGTGTCCACCCCCGAAGAGAGGCCCGTCGTGGTGCAGTCTGCTCGTGCGGCGGCCCGCACGGACGTGACGCTCACGTCGAAGCGCCTGGACGATCTGGGCGATTCGTCGCGTGAGTCCGCCGACCTGCTCACCGCCGACCGGCTGCTCGATCCGCACCAGATCACGAAGCCCGAGCCCGAGGGTGCATGGAGTCACTTCCTGTACGCCGTCTCCGGCAGACGTATCAACATCGGCGACGGCCGCCGTGCGCGGGAGCGGAAGGCGCTCTCGGCGAGGATCGCTGCACCGCTCGCCGGGGGAGCGCGCTTCGTCCCCGTGCTGTCCCGCAAGGGCGGGGTGGGGAAGACGACGATCACCGCGCTGCTGGGTATGGCCCTCGCTGATGCCCGCGAAGACCGTGTGATCGCCGTCGATGCCAATCCGGACCGTGGAACTCTCGCGGAGCGCATCGTGCGTCCGCACCACAGCAAGTCCGTGCGCGACCTCGTCCGGATCCATGACGACGTCAAGGGATACCACGACATCTCCGCCATCGTGGCGCGTGATGCGACACGACTCGATGTCCTCGCCTCCGATGCCGACCCGCGCATCGCCGAGGCCTTCAGTGACAGCGACTACCGTGACGTGGCCGGTGTGGCCGCCCACTACTACTCGCTCGTCCTCACCGACACGGGGACGGGGATCGTCCACTCCGTGATGTCGGCGACTCTCGATCTCGCCGATCAGATCGTCATCGTCTCGGGACTCAGCGTCGACGAGGCCCGCCTCGCGTCCGAGACCCTCACCTGGCTCGAGACCAACGGGTACGAGGAGCAGGCGCGCGAGGCGATCGTCGTCCTCAACCAGTCCACGCCGGGGACTCCTCTCGTGCGCCTGAACGAATTGCAGGCGCACTTCGCCACGAGGGCGCGGAGCGTCGTTCGGGTCCCCTACGATCCGCAGATCGCCGGGGGAGGCACGATCGTGTTCGCCAACCTCCTCCCAGAGACCCGGATCGCCGCCCGCGAACTCGCGGCACTGCTCGTCGAGGGCCTGCGGGCCAGGGCCGCCTGATGGCGGTCCGTGAGATCCGCATCTTCGGCGACCCCGTTCTGCGCACGGTCTGCGCGCCGATCGAGGAGATCGACGACGGGGTACGCGCCCTGGTGGCCGACCTGGTCGACACCGTCGAGCTGCCGGGGCGCGCAGGTGTCGCGGCACCGCAGATCGGCGTCGCTCTGCGCGCGTTCAGCTACAACATCGACGGCGACATCGGCTATGTGCTCAACCCCGTGCTGACCGAGGTTCGCGGCGAGCCCGAACCCACGGGGGAGGGGTGCCTCTCGGTGCCCGGGCTCTGGCACGACGCGCAGCGCCACCCCTGGGCTCGCGTCGAGGGGATCGATCTCGACGGCAACCCCGTGGTCCTCGAGGGTGACGGCCTGCTCGCTCAGGCTCTGCAGCATGAGACCGATCACCTCGACGGCAAGCTCTTCCTGACCCGGCTGGATCCGGAGACGCGAAAGATCGCCATGCGCGAAGTGCGGGAGAGCTCCTGGTTCTGAGCGCATGAGACATGAAGAAGGGCCCCGCTCGCGCGGGGCCCTTCTTCATGCGGAGAGCGTGTCAGCCGCCGATGGGGACGTTCGTCGTCGCGACGGGCTCGTCGTAGATCGCGGCGATCTCGTCGGCGAAGTCGTTCATGATGATGTTCCGCTTGATCGAGAGCTTCGGGGTCAGGTGGCCGGAGGCCTCCGTCCACTCGGAGTCGAGGATCGTGAACTTGCGGATCGACTCCGCACGCGAGACACGGGCGTTCGCGGCATCGACGGCGCGCTGCACCTCAGCACGCACTGCTTCGTTCTTCGCGGCATCCACGAGAGACATCGTCGCCTCCAGGCCGTTGTTGGCGAGCCAGGTGGGGAGCATCTCCGGGTCGAGCGTCACGAGCGCCGAGATGAACGGACGCTGGTCGCCGACGACCACGACCTGGCCGATGATCGGGTTCGCGCGGATGGGGTCCTCCAGCGCGGCGGGTGCGACGTTCTTGCCGCCGGCCGTGACGATGATCTCCTTCTTGCGGCCGGTGATCGTCAGGAAGCCCTCGGAGTCGAAGCTGCCGATGTCGCCGGTGTGGAACCAGCCGCCCTCGCTGAAGGCCTCGGCCGTGGCCTCGGGGTTGTTCCAGTACTCCTTGAACACGTTGATGCCGCGGACCTCGATCTCGCCGTCGTCTGCGAGGCGCACCCCGACGCCGGGGAGAGCAGGGCCGACCGTGCCGATCTTCGACTTGTCCGCCAGGTTCACCGTGGCGGGTGCGGTCGTCTCGGTCAGTCCGTAGCCCTCGAGGATCACCACGCCGAGGCTGTGGAAGAAGTGTCCGAGTCGCGCGCCGAGCGGTGCGGACCCCGAGACGGCATAGACGACGTTGCCGCCCATGGCCTCGCGGAGCTTGCTGTAGACGAGCTTGTTGAACAGGGCGAACTTGAGCTTCATCCCGAACGGGATCTTCTTGCCCTCTTCGAGCAGCTTCGAGTGCTCGATGGCGACGTCGGCGGCGGCACGGAAGATCTTGCCCTTGCCGCCCGCCTCCGCCTTCTGCTCCGCCGAGTTGTAGACCTTCTCGAACACGCGGGGGACCGCGAGGAGGAAGGTCGGCTTGAACGATCCGAGCGCCGGCAGGAGCTGGCGCGTGTCGGGCTGGTGGCCGGTGCGCACGCCCGCGTGGATGTCGAGGATCGAGATGAACCGGGCGAACACGTGCGCGGTCGTGATGAAGAGAAGCGTGGAGGCTCCCGGCGTCTGGACGACCTCATCCAGCGCCTTGGCCGAATTGCGGGACAGCTCGACGAAGTTGCTGTGCGTGAGCACGCACCCCTTGGGGCGCCCCGTGGATCCGGAGGTGTAGATGAGGGTCGCGATGTCGGAGCCGACAGCGAGACTGCGCCGGCGTTCGATCTCGGCGTCACTCACCGAGGCGCCCTGTGCGGTCAAGGTGTCGATGGCCCCGAGGTGCAGCTGCCATACCTCGCGGATCAGTGGGAGGTCGCCACGGACCTCGTCGACGCGGGCGAAGTGCTCTGGCGATTCCACGATGAGCGCGATCGCGCCGGAATCCTCGAGGATCCACTGGATCTGGGAGGGGGAGCTGGTCTCGTAGATCGGCACCATCACGGCACCGGTGTAGAAGAGCGCGAAGTCGACGAGCGTCCATTCGTACGTGGTGCGCGCGAGGAATCCGACCTTCTCGCCGGGCTGAATGCCGGCGGCGGCGAAGCCCTTCGCGAGAGCGACCACGACCGTCTGGAAGTCGGCGGCGGAGATGTCGCGCCAGCCTTCTCCCTCGGGGACCGAGAACAACGCCCGATCCGGGGTGGCTTCGACACGCTTCACCAGGAGGTCGGCGACGTTCGCGTCGGGATCGGCGGGGACGATCGCGGGGACTTCAAACTGGACCACGGCAGCTCCTTCGGTACCGGTCGGGCACGGACTTGCCTCCGAGTCTAAGGCATGGAACCGAGTCGCGCCCCAGGTGGAACTGGGTCGCGTGTACGAGTGAGGCGAGAAGACCGCTCCGACGGATGCCGGACGCGGCGCTAGACTTCACCACGATGTTCTACTGGCTGATGAAGTACGTGGTGATCGGCCCCGTGGTCAAGGCGGTGTTCCGCCCCTGGATCGTGGGGCGGAAGAACGTGCCCGCGAACGGTGCGGCGATCCTGGCGAGCAACCATCTCTCCTTCGCCGATTCCATCTTCCTTCCCCTGGTGATCGACCGGTCGATGTCCTTCCTCGCGAAGAGCGACTACTTCACCGGTCGTGGTCTCAAAGGCTGGGCAACCAAGTTCTTCATGAAGGCGACGGGACAGATCCCCATCGACAGGTCGGGGGGCAAGGCGTCCGAGGCCTCGCTGAACACGGGGCTTCAGGTGCTCGGGGGAGGCGACCTGCTCGGGATCTACCCCGAGGGGACGCGAAGCCCCGACGGCAAGCTGTATCGGGGCCGCACCGGGATCGCCAGGATGGCGCTCGAGGCGAAGGTCCCGGTGGTGCCGGTCATCATGGTCGACACAGACACGGCGATGCCCATCGGCCGGCGGCTGCCGCGCATCGTGCGCGTCGGCATCGTCATCGGGGAGCCTCTCGACTTCTCCCGATACGCGGGCATGGAGAACGATCGCTACATCCTGCGCTCGGTCACCGACGAGATCATGGTGGCCCTGCAGCGGCTCGGCGAGCAGAAGTACGAGGACGTCTACGCATCGACGGTCAAGGACCGGCTCCCGACCCGCGTCACATAGGCTTCGCGCGGATCTCGGCGGTATCCGCGACCACTAGGCTGGAACGCATGCTCCCGCACCACATCGAAGCCCTTGATGCATGGCGCTCGCTTCCCATCAAGCAGCAGCCGCAGTGGCCCGACGCGGACCGCGTCGCCGACGTCTCCCAGCAGATCGCCACCCTTCCACCGCTGGTCTTTGCCGGCGAGGTCGACAACCTCCGCGACAGGCTCGCCCGTGCGGCGTCCGGCCAGGCGTTCCTGCTCCAGGGCGGAGACTGCGCCGAGACCTTCGCGGGCGCGACGGCCGAGCAGATTCGCAACCGCATCAAGACGGTGCTGCAGATGGCCGTGGTGCTGACCTATGGCGCCTCGATGCCGATCGTGAAGATGGGCCGCATGGCCGGCCAGTTCGCCAAGCCGCGATCGAGCGACAACGAGACGCGCGGCGAGGTCACCCTGCCCGCGTACCGTGGCGACATCGTGAACGGGTACGACTTCACCGAGGGGTCCCGCACGGCGGACCCTGCTCGTCTGCTGCAGGGCTACCACACGGCGGCTTCCACGCTGAACCTGATCCGTGCGTTCACGCAGGGTGGCTTCGCCGATCTCCGCGAGGTGCACTCGTGGAACAAGGGCTTCGCACAGAACCCGGCCAACCAGCGCTACGAGCGCATGGCCGCCGAGATCGACCGTGCGATCAAGTTCATGGAGGCTGCGGGAGCAGACTTCGACGAGCTCAAGCGGGTCGAGTTCTTCACGGGGCACGAGGGTCTGCTCATGGACTACGAGCGCCCGATGACGCGTATCGACTCGCGCACGGACACGCCGTACAACACCTCTGCGCACTTCCTCTGGATCGGAGAGCGCACGCGTGAGCTCGATGGTGCGCACGTCGACTACTTCTCCAAGATCCGCAACCCCATCGGAGTGAAGCTCGGGCCGACCACGTCACCCGACACCGCACTCGCCCTGATCGACAAGCTCGATCCTGAACGTGAGCCCGGACGCCTGACCTTCATCACCCGCATGGGGGCGGGCAAGATCCGCGATGCTCTGCCGCCGCTGCTCGAAGCCGTACGCGACTCCGGAGCGCAGCCGCTGTGGGTCACCGACCCGATGCACGGCAACGGCATCACCACGCCGACCGGATACAAGACCCGTCGCTTCGACGACGTCGTCGACGAGGTGCGGGGCTTCTTCGAAGCGCACCGTGCGGTCGGCACATTCCCCGGCGGCATTCACGTCGAGCTCACCGGGGACGACGTCACCGAGTGCCTCGGCGGCTCCGAGCAGATCGACGAGGCCGCTCTGGCCACGCGCTACGAGAGCCTGTGCGACCCACGCCTGAACCACATGCAGTCGCTCGAGCTCGCCTTCCTGGTGGCCGAGGAGCTCGAGAAGCGCTGACGCTCCGTCGTCGAGACGAAGCGTCATAGACACGGAGAAAGCCGCCCTCCCGGAATGACCGGGGAGGGCGGCTTTCTCGTTGCTCGGTCCCCGTTCTCGCGGGGACCGTCAGCGGGACTCAGCCGCTCAGCTGAATCGACAGGTTCACCGTGCCACCGCGTGGGAGGGATTTGTCCGGGCCGGGATCCTGACCGGTGACCTTGGCCATCTCGGCGAAGCCCGGCAGATCGCCCCAGGCGGCGTAGGTCGATTTGAAGCCCTTGTCGGACAGGATCTTCTTGGCCTCGTTCAGTGTCTTGCCGGAGACATCCGGCACGGGGAACAGCTCCGGGCCTTTCGAGACGATGAGCTGCACGTTGTCGCCCGGCCGCCAATTGCCCTCTTCCGCACGATCGGCAACCCCGATGACCACGTCCTTCGCGACGTTGTCGCTGAAGGTGTACTGCGCGTCGGGAGTGACGGTGAGGCCCTTGTCGGTGAGCGTGGAGGTCGCCTCGCCGACCGACATGCCGGCGACGTCGGGGAAATCGCCGGCGGAGACATAGAGCTCCACCGTGTCGTCTTCGAAGATCTCGCAGCCGTCACCGCAGATGTAGGACTCTCCGCCCGCCCTCGGCGTGACATACGCGTTGATGACGATCCCGGCGTCGGCGTCGGAGAAGAGCAGGAGCGACTTGTCCGTGACATTGACGTTGAGGCCGGTGAGGTAATCGCGAGCGTCCTGCTCCGCACGACCGTTCAAGGGGTCGAGCGTGTGCGTGGCCGGTCCTGCCGAGACGATGACCGTGACGGAGGCGCCCTTGTCGAGTCGCGCACCTTCCGCCGGATCGGTTTCGATCACGGTCCCCGCGGGGATGTCGATCGAGAACTCGTCCTTCGGGACGGGTGCGAATCCGGCTTCCGTCAGCGTTGCGGCGGCGTCGTCGTATGTGCCCCCGGCGACGGCCGGGACGGCGATGAGCGACCCGGGGCCCGAGCCGAACCACCAGCCGACACCGCCGGCGAGCACCGCCAGCAGCAGCACGAGCGTGAGCAGGAATGCACCGCGCGCGCGGCGCTTGGACGCACGTCGACGCAGGAGCGTCGCGTTGTCGAGTGCGGCCGGGACCGGGGCCGTGGGGTCGGCGATCACCATGGTCCCCGGCATCACCTTGGTGAGGTCTCCGGAGTCGCCGTGGCTGTGCTGCGAGGCGGTGGATCTGGCCGCGGTAGGGGCGATGCCGAGGTCGCGTTCGATGTCTCTCAGGCGCTCGAGCATCTGCTGCGCATCGTCTGGCCGGTCGTCAGGCGACTTCTCCGTAGCCCAGAGCACGAGCTCGTCGAGTTGCTCCGGCACCGCGGGATTGCGCACGCTCGGCCGCGGCACCGACTCCGTGGCGTGCTGGAACGCGATCTGCATGGGCTGCTCACCCTTGTAGGGCTGCTCGCCGACCAGCATCTCGTACAGCATGATCCCGAGGGCGTAGATGTCGCTGCGGGCATCGGCGGTACCGCGGGTGACGAGCTCGGGGGCGAGGTAGGCGATCGTCCCCAGCAGCTGCTGCCCGGTCGCGGTGTTCGCGGTCGTCGCTCGCGCGAGTCCGAAGTCGCCGATCTTGATGCGACCGTCTTCAGCGAGGAGTACGTTCTCCGGCTTCACGTCCCGGTGCACGATCCCGGCCCGATGCGCGGCCGAGAGGCCTGCCAGGATCGCATCCATGATGGTGATGGTCTGCGGGATCGTGAGACGCTTCTGCTCTCGCAGGAGCTCGCGCAGCGTGATGCCGGGCAGATACTCCATCACGAGGTAGGCGAGCTCGCCGTCCTGTCCCTGGTCGAACACGTTCACGACGTGCGGATCCGCCAGACGTGCCGCAGACCTGGCCTCTTGGATGAAGCGGCTCTGGAAGGCCGAATCGTCGCTGAGGTGGGCGTGCATCACCTTGAGGGCGATGCGCCGCTCGAGTCGGAGGTCGGTCGCGACGTACACCGTCGCCATGCCGCCGCGAGCGATTCGCGCGCGTACACGGTAGCGGCCGTCGACAAGCCGCCCGATGAGGGGGTCGGCTTGCTGATTGGTCGTCACGTCAGAATTCTATGGAGAACTGCCTGAAAGACAGGGGAGCGGCTCACCCCTCGACCCTGTGGGTTTTCCCGAATGTCGTCACCCGTGGAGCGCGAGCCAGGCATAAGCTTGCGTCTCCCACTGTCCGTACTTGTCCGGGTAGGCCGAGATCTGGACCGCCTGCGCTGCTGCCGTGAAGGGCATGCCCTCCCAACCGGGGATGTCCAGGAGTCCGCGCGTCGCCGGTCCGTTCGGGTCGCTCTGGCCGCCGTAGAAAACGCGCGTGCTCCGGTCGGCGTCCATGATCTGGGCGGGTGTGCCCCACCCGGTGCTGGGGCGCTGCTGGAAGATGCCGAGCGAATCGCGGTCGCCCCAGTCGAGATTGCGCAGCCCCGATTCGACCATCCCGGTCGCGAGGGCGAGGGCGATCGCCCGATCGGAGACGCCGAGCTCGCGGCCGATGCGTATGATGAGCGCCGCGTTCGCCGCCTGCTCCGCGGTGAGTGTCGCCGCCTGCTGGCCGGCTGTGACAGGGACTGCCGCCGGGGCAGGCGCGGGTGCCGGTGCCCCTTGCAGGGAGAGAGTCTGGCCGGGATAGATGATCGACGAGGGACCGAGGCCATTCGCGGCGTACAGGGTCTGTGTCGTGGTGCCGTACTTCTGCGCGATGCCGAACAGTGTGTCTCCGGCCGCGACGGTGTGGGTCGCGGTGGATGCCGGAGCCGTTGCCGGAGCCGTTGGCGGCGCGGCTGCCACCGGCACCGCGGATCCGCCGACGACGAGGCTCTGGCCGGGGAAGATGACGGATGCGCGGGTGAGCCCGTTGGCCGACAACACGGCGTCGACGGTGGTCCCGTACCTCTGGGCTATGGCGTACACGGTGTCGCCGGCGACCACCTGGTGCGTGGACGCGGCTGTCGGGGCCGGAACCACTGCGGGGGTCGGAGCGACCGCGGGCGCGACGACGGCTGCCGGCTGGAGCGTCAGAGTCTCGCCCGGGTAGATCACCGAGCGCCAGGAGAGGCCGTTCCAGGTCAGGATGTCGACGACTCGCAGTCCGAAGCGCGTCGCGATCGCCGAAACCGTGTCTCCCGGTCGGACGACGTAGCTCGACGGCACCGACTCGGAAGGCACCACGCGGGCGGGGAGAAGACGTTGACGTTCGATGGGAGCGGTGTCTGCGGGCGAGGCCGCGCTGGCCGGTGCCGCAGCGAGTGTGGTCGCCAGGGCGCCGAGCACCACCGCAGGCACTCCGATCTGAAGGTGTCGCGTTCGACGCGTGGCGGTCTTGAGTATCAAGGCTTGCCCCCTTTTCGAGCTTTTCACGCTGACACGGATGTAAACAGAAGTCAACAGAAGTGACGCAAGTGAAGGATGTGACTGGAGCGTCGACATGCGACCGCCACGCAGAGGTGAGATAGTGGGCAACGTGTCTGAGAACGTTGCTGGATCCCCTGCCGCCGCTCCCACCGAGTGGTTGACGATGCCCGACCTCGTCGAGGTGCTCGACGAGCCCCTCGGGCGTGTGCGTCGCCTGATCGATGAGCACTACCTCGTCGGGTCGACCCGCAACGGAGCCTTCGCCGTGCCGTCGGTTTTCATCGTCGACGGCCACCCGCTGAGCTCTCTGCGCGGAACGGTGATCGTCCTGCAGGACGCCGGATTCACCGACGATGAGCTGATCGACTGGCTCCTCGCTGACGAGGAGAGCCTGGGTCGATCGCCGATCGAGGCGCTGCTGGCCGGACACAAGAGCTCGGTCCGACGCCTCGCACGCACGCTCGCCTGATCGGGCGCTGTCAGGACGAACGCACCGTGGCCGCGCGGGCGAGATCGCGCAGTTCGCCGACGGCGGCGTTGTCGAGCCGTGCGCCAGACAACGCGCGATCGGCCTCGCGGGCGTAGTCGGCGATCATCGCCTCCACCTGATCGAGTGCTCCCGAATCGGTGATGGTCGCCTGCAGGAACGACACCTGCTCCGGCGTCAGATCCGGGTCGCCCAGCATCTCGTCCAGGAGATTCCGCGTGGAGGTCTCGAGGGACTGCCTGGTGAGGGCGATCAGCACGGTGCGCTTGCCCTCGCGGAGGTCATCTCCGGCGGGCTTCCCCGTCACGGATGCGTCGCCGAACACGCCGAGCACGTCGTCCCGGAGCTGGAAGGCCATACCGATCGGGTGCCCGAACCGGCGAAGAGCCGCCGTCTGGTCCGCCTCGGCTCCCGCGAACGCGCCGCCGAGAATCAGGGGCTGCTCGATGCTGTACCTGGCTGACTTGAGAGAGGCCACGCGCAGTGCCCTCTCTGCATGAACGCTCCCGTCGTTCACGCTCCAGGCCGACTCCTCGGCGATGTCCAGGAACTGCCCGGTGGTCACATCCCTTCGCATCCTCGCGTACTCGGAACGCACGGTTCGCGCGTGCGGCTGTCCGTCGAGCGCCGATTCCAACAGGTCATCACTCCAGGCGACGAGGAGGTCTCCGAGGAGAATGGCCGCCGCCCGACCGAATGCTTCGGCATCTCCCGACCAGGCGGCGGTGCGGTGCGATGCCTCGAGCGCGCGGTGCGCGGCCGGACGGCCACGGCGGGTGTCGGAGTTGTCGATCAGGTCGTCGTGGACGAGCGCGGCTGACTGGAAGATCTCCAGTGCGGTGCACATGTCCCACAGCGCATCGGTCTCCGTCGCTTCACGGTCGTCGAACCTCGCGACGGCACGCCAACCCGCATGGCAGAAGCGCGCGCGAAGCCGCTTCCCTCCGTCGAGCGTGCCGGCGGCGGCGTCGAGAAAGGATGCCGCATCCGGGCCGTAGCCCGTCGCTTCGTCGCGCATCCGTGCGAGGAAACGATCGAGGTGCGCGGCGATGGCGTCGGGGACGGGGGAGGAGGACGGCACGACTCCCAGCATACGTAAAGCAAGAGGAGGTCGAACGGCTAGCCCCGAACGCCTCGGCGCGCGTAGAATGGAAGGCACGATACCCGAGGGGGACGAAATGCCACTCTCCGAACAGGAGCAGCGTCTGCTCGACGAGATGGAACGCCATCTCCTTCACAATGATGCCGACGTGGTCACCGCGCCGTCCGGCGATCGAGCATTGAGCTATCGAAATCTCGTCTACGGTGCGCTTCTCCTGCTCGCCGGCGTCGGCGGTCTGGTCGCCGGAGTGATCCTCGGTGGCGTGTGGGGCATCGTCGTCGGTGTCGTCGGCTTCGCCGCGATGCTCGCCGGTGTCATGGTTGCCGTCACTCCCGTGAGGCGAACGACGGCGTCGGAGCCTCGAGAACGTTCCGCCCCCAAGCGACAGGAGTCGGCCTCGTTCATGGATCGAATGAACGATCGTTGGGATCGCCGCCAGGACGGTCACTGACCTCCCTCACAACTTCTCGACAGAAGCCCGGATGCTGAGCATCCGGGCTTCTGTCGTTAACGGTGGTCGGGAGAAGGCTCCCTCTCCCTGAGCCGGCAGATCCCTCCACTCACCCTCCACCTTCCTCCACCGCGGGATTCCGCGGTTCTTCGGCGCGCGCATCAGCCTGCTCCGCGGTAGTCTGCGGATTGGTCGTAGGTATGTGGAGGAAAGTGGAGTAAAGTGGGGCGCACCTCGAGTTGGCCGGACGCAGAGGGGGTGGTGGCCGATGTTGCTGGGTACGCACTCACCGAAGCTGGACGACAAAGGACGGGTCATCCTTCCTGCGAAGTTCCGCGAGGACCTCGGCGGCGGCATCGTCGTCACGCGAGGCCAGGAACGGTGCCTCTACGTGTTCAGCACGGCCGAGTTCGAGGCGATGCACGAGCGGATCCGTCAGGCCCCGCTCGCGAACAAGCAGGCGCGTGACTTCATGCGACTGTTCCTCTCCGGAGCCAGCGCGGAGATGCCAGACAGCCAGAACCGCATCACGATCCCGGCGCACCTGCGTCAGTACGCAGGTCTGCAGAAGGAACTCATCGTCACCGGAGTCGGCGCCCACGCCGAGATCTGGGATGCCGAGAGCTGGAACGCCTACCTCGCCGCCGGCGAGGAGACCTACGCCGACCTCGAGCAGGAGGTGATTCCGGGACTCTTCTGACCACGGCTGTGATGCCCCGCCGCTCCCGCCCCGACACACTTCCCCGGTGCCGGGTCGAGAAGCGGAGGGGGATCAGAGCCGAAGGTCACCCCCGAGAGAGATCATGAACCTCCGAGACATCCACACCCCAGTACTGCTCGACCGCTGCGTCGAACTGCTCGCTCCCGCCCTCCAGGCGGACGGAGCGGTGCTCGTCGATGCCACCCTCGGCATGGGCGGCCACTCCGAGGCGCTGCTCGAACGCTTCCCGAACATCCGCCTGGTCGGACTCGACCGCGACACCGACGCGCTGCGCATCGCGGGGGAGCGGCTCGCTCGCTTCCGTGATCGCGTCACCCTCGTGCACACGGTGTACGACGAGATCGGCCTGCACGCGCAGGGGGCTTCGGGGATCCTGTTCGATCTCGGCGTCTCCTCCCTGCAGCTCGACGAGGCCGACCGCGGGTTCGCGTATTCGAAGGATGCTCCGCTCGACATGCGGATGGATCAGACGAAGGGTGTCACCGCAGCCGATGTGATCGCCACGTACAGCGAGGGGAACCTCCGCCGCATCTTCGAGCGCTACGGCGAGGAGAAGCTCGCCGGGCGCTACGCCCGCTTCATCATCGAGGCGCGTCAGAAGCAGCCGATCACGCGTTCCGGCGAGCTCGTCGAGATCCTGATCGCGGCGACACCCGCCGCGGCGCAACGCGCCGGTCACCCGGCCAAGCGCGTGTTCCAGGCGCTGCGCATCGAGGTGAACACCGAACTCAACGTGCTCGCCGACGCGATCCCCTCGGCCATGGACGCGCTCGACGTCGGAGGACGCATCGTCGTGATGTCGTATCAGTCGCTCGAGGATCGCCTCGTGAAGCAGGCGTTCGCCGCCGCATCCTCCTCGACCGCACCCGCCGGGCTTCCGGTCGAACTCCCCGAACATGCTCCGCGGTTCCGCATCCTGACCAAGGGTGCAGAACTCGCCGACGACGATGAGCGCGCGCGCAACCCGCGGGCGATCCCGGTGCGCCTGCGCGCCGCCGAGAAACTGCGGGAGAGCGCATGAGTCTGAATGCCGTCGTCCGCAAACCGGTCCAGCCGGTCGCGCCGGTCGCGCCGGACAGCACGCCGCAGCGGAAGCTGCAGCCGGTCACCCGTCCGGCGGTCCGTCGCAAGCCGAAGCTCGCGTACGCGCTCGTCGCGCTCGGCGGAGCGCTCGCGATCGGTGCCGCGCAGATCGGGCTGTCGCTCGCCATCACCCAGGACTCGTTCACGCTCGCCAGCCTCTCGTCGCAGCAGCGCGAATTGAACCTCAAGACCCACGCGCTCCAAGAAGAACTCACCGGTGTCAGCTCGCCCCAGGTGCTCGCGAGCGGCGCGGCCGGCCTCGGGATGGTGGTCGCCGGCTCGCCGTCGTATCTGCGCCTCAGCGATGGCGCCGTCTTCGGTACCGGGGCCGGTGCCGACTGGACGTCCACGGTGAACCCCGCCGGTGTCGGAGCCGTGAGCAACTCGCTCATCGTCGAACCGCCGCCGCCCCCCGCGGAGACCGAAGACGGGACGGCGGTGACGGAGCAACCCACGCAGGAACTCCCGCCGTCGATCACCGACGGCCTTCCCAGCCCCACGACGCACTGACACACACGATCGACGGAGAGATCCCATGACGACACGAGCCACCCGCGGACCGCGGCGACGCACCGTCGTCGCCCTCGCCGTGATCCTCTCGGTGCTGGTCGCCTTCGTGGTGCGGCTGGTCGACATCCAGGTGGTCAGCGCCGACGAACACGTATCCGAGTCCCTCGAGCACCTCGGGGCGAGCTCGGCCATCCCCGGACAGCGCGGGTCGATCGTCGATGCCTCCGGCACGGTCCTGGCCTCCAGCGTGATGGTCTACGACGCGCAGCTCAGCCCGCAGGTGATCATGCTGGTCGAGGAGAAGGATCCGAAGCTGCCGTGGGCCGAGGCCTCCGACAAGATCGCGGCCATCACCGGGCAGACCGGCGAGGAGGTTCGGGCGCTGGTGTCGAACGCCCTCGCGGAGAACCCGGACAGCCAGTACGCACCCCTCAAGAAGGGGTTGAACACCGAGCAGTACATGGCGCTACGGGACCTGGGAATCGGTTCCTATCTGTCACTGAAGGCGCGCGAGACGCGGGTGTACCCGAACGGCGCGGTCGCGGGCAACATCCTCGGCTTCCTCGACAACTCCGGCGAGGCACAAGCAGGCGTGGAGAAGCTCGACGACTCCTGCCTGGCTCCCGTCGACGGTGAAGAGACGTACCGCAAGGGCAAGGACGGGGTCGTGATCCCCGGGAGCGAGCGCACGGTCGATGCCGTGAACGGCGGCTCGGTGCAGCTGACCATCAACAGCGACCTCAACTGGTACCTGCAGCAGATGATCGCCGAAGAAGCGCAGACGCAGGGCGCCAAGGGCGGCACGGTCACGGTCGTCGAGGTGAAGACGGGGAAGATCCGCGCCGCGGCCGAGTGGCCGGCACTGGACCCGAACGATCTCGATGCCTCGACACCGGCGACCAGGGCCAGCCAGATCTTCCACCGCGACTTCGAGCCCGGATCGACCTTCAAGGCCGTCACTGCCGCTGCGGCCATCGAGGGCGGGGGTCTGACCCCTCTCAGCACGGTCAGCGCTTCCTCTCGCGAGAAGTTCCCGAACGGCGCCGTCGTCAACGATGCGTTCAGCCACCCCGCCTACAACTACACGCTCGCCGGCGGACTCATCGACTCGTCGAACGTCGCGCTGTCGAAGTTCGGCACCATGGTGAGCCCTGAGGTGCGTTACGACTACCTCGAGCGGTTCGGCGTCGGCGACAAGACGCTCGACTTCCCGTCCGAGGTCGGGGGAATCCTGCACCCGGTCAAGGACTGGGACAACCAGTCGCTGTACACGACCACGTTCGGGCAGTACTTCACCGTGACGGCCGCCCAGCTCGCCGGCGCCTACCAGGCGATCGCGAACGGCGGCGAGAAGATCGACCTCTCGCTCGTCGAGTCGTGCACCGGGGCCGACGGCACGGTCACCGCACCGGCCGATCCGAAGCATGAGCAGATCATCCAGGAGCAGACGGCCGCCGAGCTCACCCGGATGCTGGAGAACGTGGCAGTGCAGGGCGGCAACGCCGAGCGCATCCAGGTTCCCGGTTACCGCGTGACCAGCAAGACCGGTACGGCTCAGGTCTCCGACGGGAACGGCGGCTACAAGGCCGGGGTGTACTACACCAGCATGGTGGGCTTCGCGCCGGTCGACGATCCGCAGTACGTCGTCGTGGTCACCCTCGACGAGCCGACTAAGGTTGTATCGTCCGCGGCCACCGCATCCGCCTTCCAGAAGGCGATGACGCAGGTGATGAAGACCTATCGCGTGATGCCGTCCTCTGTCCCGATGGACGAGCTCCTCCCCAAGTTCGGATAGTCGGCGAGAGCCGCGCATGGAGATGACATGATCGCCCTGACGCTCGCTGAGATCACCGCCGCAGTCGGAGGTGATCTGCGCGTGGCCGGAGAAGACACGGCCGAGACCGTGGTCGACGGTCTCGTCGACACCGATTCACGCACGATGGGCCCGGGCACGATCTTCGTGGCCAAGCCCGGCGCCGAGACCGACGGACACCGCTTCGTCGGGCCCGCCGCCGAGGCAGGCGCCGTGCTGGCAATCGTCGAGCACCCCGTCGACGTCGCCATCACTCAGATCGTCGTACCGGATGCGGTCGCAGCTCTCGGCGCGCTCGCGAAGGAGGTCGTCGCGCGCGTCCGTGCCGGCGGAGACCTTCGCATCGTCGGCATCACCGGATCGAACGGCAAGACCACCACCAAGAACTTCCTCGCACGCATCCTCGAAGGCGAAGGCGAGACCGTCGCCCCCGTGAAGTCGTTCAACAACGAGGTCGGCGCTCCCGTCACCATGCTCCGCGTCACCGAGAGCACCCGGTTCCTCGTGAGCGAGTTCGGCGCTGCGGCACCGGGGAGCATCGCTCACCTCGCCGGCCTCGTCGAGCCGGACGTCGCCGTCGTGCTGATGGTCGGCATGGCGCACGCCGGCGGATTCGGCGGGATCGAGGCGACCGCGAAGGCGAAGGCCGAACTCGTCGCCGCGGCTCGTGTGCCCGGAACTGCAGTTCTCAACGTCGACGACCCCCGGGTCGCCGCCATGCGCGAACTCGCGGACTCCCGCGGGCTGCGCACGGTCGGCTTCGGCCAGGGACCAACGGCCGACGTGCGCGCGCACGACATCGAGGTGTCGGCATCCGGCACCTCGTGCGCGGTCGAGGTCGACGGGCAGCGCTTGTCCCTGCGGCTCCAGGTGCTCGGTGCGCACCACATCTCCAACGCGCTGGCTGCGATCGCCGCAGCGCTCGTGCTCGGTGTCGCGCCCGCGGAGGCCGTCGAGCGCCTCGAGACGGTCGAGATCGCGGAGCGGTGGCGCATGCAGCCGCTGGGCAACGACCGCGTCCGGATCATCAACGACGCGTACAACGCCAGCCCGGACTCGATGGCCGCCGCCCTGCGCACACTTGCCCAGATCACGGGCCCCGGGGAGCGCACGGTCGCGGTGCTCGGTGCCATGAGCGAGCTCGGCGAGAGCGCAGGGGAGGAGCACGACCGCATCGGGTTGCTCGCGGTGCGCCTCAACATCCAGCGGATCGTCGTCGTCGGACCCGAGGCGAGGCGCCTCTATCTCGCCGCGGTCGGTGAGGGCTCCTGGGACAGCGAGGCTGTCCATCTTCCTGACCAGGACGCCGCGTTCGAGTATCTCCGCACCGAGCTTCGCGACGGCGACCGCGTGCTCGTGAAGTCATCCAACTCCGTGGGCCTCCGGCATCTCGGCGATCGTCTGGGAGAATTGTTCTCGTGAGGTCTCTCATCATGTCGGCGGCGATCTCGCTCGCCTTCACCCTGTTCCTGACTCCCGTCTTCCTCCGGCTCTTCCGGAAGTGGGGCTGGGGGCAGGTCATCCGCACCCCGGAATCCGTCCACAACCCGAGCCATGAGGCCAAGCGCGGCACGCCCACGATGGGTGGCGTCATCTTCATCGTCGGCTCAATGGTCGGCTACTTCACCGGTGTGCTCGTGAGCGGTGAGGTGCCTGCGCTCTCCGCGCTGCTCGTGATCTGGCTGATGGTCGGATTCGGCGCCGTCGGGTTCATCGACGACTACATGAAGGTGCGCAGCCAGCGCAGCCTCGGGCTGTCGGGCTGGCGCAAGGTGATCGGCCAGCTGCTGGTCATCATCCCTTTCGGCATCGTCGCTCTGAACTTCCCGAACAAGTGGGGACAGACACCGGCGAGTTCTGCGATCTCGCTGTTCCGCGACATCACCTGGCTCAATCTCTTCGCGTTCGGCGTGGTGCTCGGCTGGATCCTCTACCTCGTATGGATCTCGATCATCGGCGTCGCGACCTCGAACAGCGTGAACTTGACCGACGGTCTCGACGGCCTCGCCGCCGGAGCCGGAGTCATCGTCGTCGGCGCCTACAGCGTGATCGCCTTCTGGCAGTTCAAGCAGCCCTGCATCGGCGGCGATCCCGACGCCCTCGGCGGATGCTATGAAGTGCGCGACCCGTTCAACCTGGCGATCATCGCCGCCTCGTTCGCCGCCAGTCTGATCGGATTCCTGTGGTGGAACGCACCCAAGGCGAAGGTCTTCATGGGCGACGTCGGTTCGATGGCGATCGGCGGAGTGATCACCGCGATGGCGATCCTGACCCGCACCGAACTCCTCCTGCTCGTGATCGCCGGCGTCTTCGTCCTGTCCTCCGGGTCGGTCATCCTGCAGCGCGGGTACTTCAAGATCACGCGCGGCAAGCGTCTGTTCCTGATGAGTCCCTTCCACCATCACCTCGAGATGCGCGGCTGGTCCGAGGTCACCATCGTGGTGCGGATGTGGATCATCGCCGGTCTGCTCGCCGTCTCGGCCGTCGGACTCTTCTACGTCGAATGGCTGACCCGTGTCGACTGATCGTCTGGCCGGGCTGACGAGCTGGAACGCCGACTGGAGCGGCCTGCGAGTCGCCGTGCTCGGACTCTCCATGACCGGGTTCTCGGTGGCCGACACGCTGGCCGAGCTCGGCGCCGACGTGCTCGTGCTGAGCGAGTCCGCCGAGGAGGAGTACGAACGTCTGCTCCCGGTGATCGGCGCCAGGCTCGAACTGGGTTCGCTCGCTGAGGTCCCTTCAGCGCTCGTCGAGTTCGACCCCGAGGTGGTCATCGCCTCGCCGGGCTTCTCTCCGTCGCATCCGCTCATCCGCTGGGCGCAGGACTCCGGTGTCGCGATCTGGGGCGATGTCGAACTCGCGTGGCGCGTGCGGGACAAGGTCGTCCGCGCCGATGGTACGCCGGCGGACTGGGTGCTCATCACCGGGACGAACGGCAAGACCACGACGACCCAGCTGACGGCGACCCTGCTCGTCGCGGGGGGTCTGCGGGCGGCTCCGTGCGGCAACATCGGCGTGCCGGTGCTCGATGCCGTGCGCGACCCCGCCGGGTTCGACGTGCTCGTGGTCGAACTCTCCAGCCACCAGCTGTGGTACCTCGGACAGTCGAGCGCCGAGGGGGAGCTGTTCCCCCACGCGTCCGTGTGCCTCAACCTCGCGGACGACCACCTCGTCTGGCATGGAAGCGCGCAGGCCTATCGCGACGCGAAGGCCGTGGTGTACCGCAACACCCGGGTCGCGTGCGTCTACAACAAGGCGGACGAGGCCACGCGACGGATGGTCGAAGAGGCGGAGGTCGTCGAGGGTGCCCGCGCGATCGGCTTCGATCTCGGCATCCCCGGCCCCAGCGACCTCGGTGTGGTCGAGGGGCTGCTCGTCGACCGAGCGTTCCTCGACGATCGCTCGCGCAGCGCTCTCGAGCTGACGACCGTCGCCGACCTCGACGCTGTGGGTCTCGCCGCTCCCCACATCGTGCAGAACATCCTCGCCGCGAGTGCCCTGGCACGCTCGCTCGGCGTCGAGCCGGAGGCGATCCACACCGCTCTGCAGTCTTTCCGCCTCGATCCGCACCGCATCCAGGTGGTCGCCCGGCATCGCGGTATCACCTGGGTCGATGACTCCAAGGCGACGAACCCGCACGCCGCCGCGTCCTCACTGCGCGCGTATCCCGGCGCGGTGTGGGTGCTCGGCGGGGATCTGAAGGGCGTCGACATCTCCGATCTGGTCGCCGAGGTGGGTACGACGGCTCGTGCAGCCGTCGTGATCGGGGTCGAGCGCTCCACCGTGGTGACGGCATTCCAGCGACACGCGCCCGGGGTGCCGGTGTTCGAGGTGGATGCTGGCGAGACTGGACAGGTCATGAACCGTGTCGTGGAGATCGCCGCGGGAATCGTCGACGACGAGGGAACAGTCCTGCTGGCCCCCGCGGCGGCATCCTTCGATCAGTTCTCCGGCTACGCGGAACGGGGCCATCGCTTCGCCGAGGCGGTGCGGGACTGGATCGACCGGGGGAGCGCCGATGACACAGGTATCCCGCCCTCCGCGCTCTGAGTCGGGCGGCCTCGCGGCCAGGGTCTCGCTCGGGCGCCGGTTCACGCCGGTGTCGACCGAATTCCTACTCATCGCGTCGACCGCTCTGCTGCTCACTCTCTTCGGCCTCGTCATGGTGCTGTCGGCGACCAGCGCGACCGCCGTCTCCAAGGGTGTCAATCCCATGGACGGTGTGCTCCGCCAAGGAGTCTTCGCGCTCCTCGGCATCCCCCTGATGTTCCTGATCAGCCGCCTGCCGGTCGATTTCCTCAAGCGGATGGCATGGCCCGCGCTGTTCGGCGCCGTGGCGCTGCAGATGCTCGTCTTCACGCCGTTGGGGATCGAAGACGGTGGAAACCGGAACTGGATCAGAATCGCCGGCTTCACGCTGCAGCCGTCGGAGTTCCTGAAGCTCGCTCTCGCCCTATGGATCGCGGCCGTGCTGTTGCGCAAGCGCACGATGCTCGGCACCTGGCACCACGTCTTCATCCCTGTGATCCCCGTGGGAGCCCTTGCGATCGGCACCGTCCTCGCGGGTAAGGACCTCGGCACCGCGATGGTGCTGGTGCTCATCCTTCTGGGGTGCCTCTTCTTCTCGGGGGTCAAGCTCCGACTGTTCATCATCCCGCTGATCCTCGGCGTCATCGCCGTGCTCGCCTATGCGCTGTCGAGCGAAGACCGCATGCGGCGCATCACGGCGACCTGCGACAACATGGCGCTGTACTACACGGATTGCTATCAGTCGATCCACGGGATCTGGGGGATGGCCACCGGGGGCATCTTCGGTCTCGGACTCGGCAATTCCCAGGAGAAGTACGGGTGGCTTCCCGCTGCGGGCAACGACTTCATCTTCGCGATCGTCGGGGAGGAGCTGGGCCTGATCGGCTGCATCGTCGTGCTCGCCCTGTTCACGTTCTTCACGATCGGCGCGTTCCACATCATCCGCAAGACGCCGGACCCCTTCATCCGGGTGGCGGCCGGCGGTATCACCGTGTGGATCGTCGGCCAGGCCGTGATGAACGTCGGCGTCGTCATCGGCGTCTTCCCGGTGATGGGCGTTCCGCTCCCGTTCATGTCCCAGGGCGGCACGGCCCTGCTCGCAGTGCTGATCGCGTGCGGTGTGCTGCTCGCGTTCGCGCGCACGATCCCCGTGACCGAGAAGCAGCCAGCCGAGCGGGGTAGGGTCACGAGGTGACTTCGTATCTCCTCGCCGGCGGTGGCACCGCCGGCCATGTCAATCCCCTGCTCGCCGTCGCGGACGGTCTCCGCGCACGCGATGCCGAAGCCGCCGTGCTCGTGCTCGGCACGGCCGAGGGACTCGAGTCCCGTCTCGTCCCCGCGCGCGGCTACGAGCTTCTGATCGTCGACAAGGTTCCTTTTCCCCGGCGACCGAACAGGCAGGCCTTGGCCTTCCCCGGCCGATTCCGTCGTGCCGTCGCCCAGGTACGCGGTCACATCCGTCGGCACGGCATCGACGTGGTCGTCGGCTTCGGCGGGTACGCCTCCGCGCCGGCGTACGTGGCGGCTCGTCGTGAGGGGGTGCCGTTCGTGGTGCACGAGGCCAACGCCAAGCCGGGGCTCGCGAACGTGCTCGGTGCGCGCCGTGCTGCCGCGGTCGGCGTCGCGTTCGAGGGCACCCCGCTTCGTGGCGGTCAGGTGGTCGGCATGCCTCTGCGTCAAGAGGTCATCGCGCTCGACCGCGCGGCGTCACGTGCGGAGGCGGCGGAGTGCTTCGGCCTCGACGCCGAGCGCCCCGTCCTCCTCGTCTTCGGCGGCTCGCTGGGCGCTCAGCGACTCAACGAGGCGCTCGCGGACTCGTGGCGGGACATCCTGGATGCCGGGTGGCAGCTGCTGCATGTGACGGGGGAGCGCAGCGACCTCGCCGACCCCGGCGTCGAGGGCTATGCCCTGCATCGCTACGTCGACCGCATGGATCTGGCCTTCGCCGTGGCCGATCTGATCGTCTCCCGTTCCGGGGCAGCGACCGTGAGCGAGATCAGCGCGCTGGGTATCCCCGCTCTCTACGTCCCGTACTCCGTGGGCAACGGTGAGCAGCGCCTGAACGCCGCCTCCGCTGTCGCCGCGGGGGCCGCAGAGCTCCTCGACGATGCGACCTTCGACGGAGACGCGGTGCGGCGCATCGTCGTGCCGCTGCTCGGAGACCGGGAGCGGATCGCGCGGATGGCGGCCGCCGCTGAGACCGCCGGCACCCGCAGCGGCACCGAGAATGTCATCACCCTCATCGACCGCGCGCTCGTCGCCGTCTGACGCGGTCGACGAGACCGAAGAAAAGTAGACTGAAGCGGACATGATCAGACCCGACCTCTCCCTCCCCATTCCCGAGACGATCACCTCCGCGCACTTCATCGGCATCGGCGGTTCCGGCATGAGCGGTCTCGCGAAGATGTTCCTCGACGCCGGTATCCGCGTCTCCGGAAGCGACCGTGCCGACAGCGACAACCTGCGCGCATTGGCCGCCGCGGGAGCGACGGTGCACGTGGGCCACGACGCGGCCCACCTCGGCGATGCCGACACGGTCGTGCACACCGGAGCCATCTGGCCGGAGAATCCCGAATTCGTGACGGCGAAGGACCGTGGACTCCACGTGATCCACCGGTCGCAGGCACTGCACTGGCTGATCGGTTCCCGCCGCCTGGTCTCGGTCGCGGGCGCGCACGGGAAGACGACCTCGACCGGCATGATCGTCACCGCGCTGCGTGAGCTCGGTGCTGACCCGCACTTCGTCAACGGCGGTGTGATCGAGCAGCTCGGCACGTCGAGCTCGACGGGATCCGGCGACCTCTTCGTCATCGAGGCCGATGAATCCGACGGAACGTTCCTGCTGTACGACACCGCGGTCGCGTTGATCACCAACGTGGACCCGGACCACCTCGATCACTACGGTTCGGAGGAGGCCTTCCACCAGGCGTTCGTGCAGTTCGCGGACGCCGCGACCGAGGCCGTGGTGATCTCCAGCGACGACGCCGGGGCGCTGCGGGTCGGTGCCGGGCTCTCGCATCCGAACGTGCTCACCTTCGGTCAGGCGGAGAGTGCGGATGTGCGGGTGACCGACATCGTCGCCGCCGGTCCCGTCGCCGCCACGCTGACGCACGGTGACGAGCAGGCGCGGATGCAGCTCGCCGTCCCCGGCGTGCACAACGCGATCAACGCGGCCGGAGCCGTGACGGTTCTGCGCGCGCTCGGCCACCCTCTCGTCGACGCTGTTCGCGCTGTCGAGGGTTTCGCGGGCACCGTGCGTCGCCTGGAGCAGCACGGTGTCGAGCGTGGCGTCACGGTGTACGACGACTACTCGCACCACCCGACGGAGGTGCAGGCCGCGCTCGAGGCGATGCGCAGCATCGCGGGGCCGGGACGGATCATCGCCATCCAGCAGCCCCACACGTACTCCCGCACGCAGCATATGTACCAGGAGTTCGCCGACGTGCTCGAGAAGTTCGCCGATCACACGGTGATGCTCGATGTGTACGGTGCCAGAGAAGATCCCGTACCCGGTGTCACCGGTGAGCTGGTGAGCGGTGCGTTCCGAGACCCGTCCCACGTGCACTACGTCGCGGACTGGCAGCAAGCCGCCGACTACACCGCGACCGTCGCACGAGAGGGTGACTTCGTCGTCACGCTCGGCTGCGGCAACGTCTACCAGATCATCCCGCAGGTCCTGGACTCGCTGCGTCGGACCGACGAGGCGTAGCCGATGCGCCGGCCCGCACCGCTGCCGTCCACCCCGGGGAGGCCGGGGGAGAAGGACGCCGCCCCGGCGGCGAAGTCCGGCCGGCGGCGACGAGATGTGGGAGCGGAAGACGGCTCTTCGTCGCTCGATGACGTCGCTCGTGACGAGCGCGCGGACGACGTCTCCGTCGACGAGCCGCAGCCGCAGCCGACGTCGACGCGAGACGTCTGGCGAGCGGCGCGCGCGCGTCGCAAGGCTCTTCGCGCGGAGATCCGGCGCTTCACCCAGCGATCCCGACGACGGAGGATCGTGTGGTTGAGCAGCATCGGCGCCGCGCTCCTGCTCGTCGGGGGCAGTGTCGTGGCCGCCTACAGCCCGCTCTTCGCCGTTCAGAAGATCACCGTCGCCGGTGCCACGAGTCTCGATCCCGCCGCGATCGAGGCCGCGCTCGGCGATCAGCTCGGAACACCACTCGCGCTCGTCGACTCCAGCAAGGTGAAGGCCGCGTTGCTGGCGTTCCCCCTCATCGAGACCTACGCGCTCGAAGCGCGCCCACCGCACGACCTCACGGTGCGGATCGTGGAACGCACTCCGGTGGGTGTCATCCGCTCCACTGCCGGCTACACGCTGGTGGACGCCGCCGGAGTCGCGCTCTCGACGACCTCCGATCAGCCGCCCGCACAGCCGGTGATCGATGTCGCGGGCGGTGTCGATTCCGCGGCGTTCCGCAGCGCAGGCCTCGTGGTGCGCGCCCTTCCCGCCGATGTCCGCGCCGCCTTGACGGGAATCAGCGCGACGACCGCGGATGATGTGACCCTCACGCTCAACAGCGGGTTGACGGTGGTCTGGGGGAGCGCTGACGAGTCGGCGCTGAAAGCCCTCGTGCTCTCGAAGACCATGGCCAACAGACCGGACGCTGCTTCGATCGACGTCACGTCCCCCGAAGTCGCCGTCGTCGGCTGACCGCTTTCGCGGGGAATGGCGCGACACGCCCGTGTCTTCGCGCGTACGCGGGCGGGCGGCGCTTACCTTCGATCAAAGAGAACGCAATACCGGGAAATACTTTACACCTCTACTTGAGGTTTAAGGTTCACCCACTTCCAGGCTCGAATAATCGGAGGCCGGCCATGAGCCAGAACCAGAACTACCTCGCCGTGATCAAGGTCGTCGGCGTCGGCGGTGGCGGCGTCAACGCCGTGAACCGCATGATCGATCTCGGCCTCCGCGGAGTCGAGTTCATCGCCGTGAACACCGACGCGCAGGCGCTGCTCATGAGCGACGCCGACGTCAAGCTCGACGTGGGTCGCGAACTCACCCGCGGTCTCGGCGCCGGCGCGGATCCCGAGGTGGGTCGTCGTGCCGCAGAGGACCACGCCGAAGAGATCGAGCAGGCGCTGACCGGCGCCGACATGGTCTTCGTGACGGCCGGAGAGGGCGGTGGCACCGGAACAGGTGGCGCGCCCGTCGTGGCTCGCATCGCGAAGTCCATAGGAGCCCTCACCATCGGTGTCGTGACCAAGCCGTTCTCGTTCGAGGGTCGCCGCCGACAGAGCCAGGCCGAGGCCGGTGTCTCCAAGCTCAAGGAAGAAGTCGACACCCTCATCGTGGTGCCGAACGACCGCCTCCTCGAGATCAGCGACCGCGGCATCTCGATGATCGAGGCCTTCGCCACCGCCGACCAGGTGCTCCTCGCCGGTGTTCAGGGCATCACCGACCTCATCACGACCCCGGGTCTCATCAACCTCGACTTCGCCGACGTGAAGTCGGTCATGCAGGGTGCGGGATCCGCGCTCATGGGTATCGGCTCGGCGCGCGGCGCTGACCGTGCGATCAAGGCGGCCGAGCTGGCAGTGGAGTCCCCGCTGCTGGAAGCGAGCATCGAAGGTGCGCACGGCGTGCTGCTCTCGATCCAGGGCGGCTCGAACCTCGGCATCTTCGAGATCCACGATGCGGCCGACCTCGTCAAGGAAGCCGCTCACCCCGAGGCCAACATCATCTTCGGAACGGTCATCGACGACACGCTCGGCGACGAGGTGCGGGTGACGGTGATCGCCGCAGGCTTCGACGGCGGCGAACCCTCGCTGCGTCTGGACCCGATGGTCGTGTCGCGGCCCTCCACGACGCCTCTTCCCGAAGTCGCGCTCACCGATGAGGCTGAGAGCAAGCCCGAGACGGCCACGCCCGAGCCTGTGCAGCAGCGGGTCCCGGCGACCAGCATCGAGCCGGCTTTCGCAGACGACGACATCGACATCCCTGAATTCCTGAAGTGACCTCTCCGGTCGACGGCTCTGGGTCTTCATCCCTGGCCGCGCGGCTGTCGGCGATCGACGAGAAGATCGCCGCGGCCGCGCAGGCCGCCGGGAGGAGTTCGGAGGAGATCACCCGGATCGTGGTGACGAAGTTCCACCCGGCATCCCTGGTGCGCGACTTGCACGACCTCGGTGTACGCGACGTCGGCGAGAACCGTCAGCAGGAGCTGTCGGCGAAGCAAGCCGAACTCGCGACCCGGGGGTTGCGCTGGCACTTCATCGGTCAGGGGCAGACCAACAAGGCGGCGGCGATCCGCAGGAGTGCGGACGTCGTGCACTCGGTCGACCGAGACCGGTTCGCCGATGCCCTGCATCGGGCGGCCGACGGTGAGGGTCGACTCGAGGTGCTCGTGCAGATCAACCTCACGGATGATCCCGGTCGCGGGGGAGTCGTCCCCGCTCAGGCTGTGGCGCTCGCAGAACATGTCCTGACGCTGCCATCGCTGCATCTGCGCGGCGTCATGGCTGTGGCGCCCCTCGACGAGGAACCCGCGTCCGCCTTCGCCCGACTGCGCGACGTCTCGGACAGCGTCCGCGCCGTCGACCCTTCCGCATCCTGGATCTCTGCGGGGATGACCGGAGACTTCGCCGAGGCGATCGCCGTCGGCGCGACACACCTGCGGATCGGCTCCGCAATCACCGGCCCCCGGCCCGACCGGGGTTAACCTGTGAAAAGACCAGCCCGACACGTTCGAACCGGAGGACACGATGGGTAACCCGCTGAAGAAGACCATGGTGTATCTCGGCCTCGCCGATGAAGAAGAGGTCTACGAGGAGGAGGCGCAGGCACCTGCCCGCGCCCACCGCGAACGCGACCGTGACCGCGAGGAGCCGGCACCGGCCCCCGTCACGCCGCTTCGCCGCCCCGTCGCCGTCCGCCAGCCGTCTGCAGGAGCCGTGAACGAGATTCTCACCGTCCACCCGAAGCAGTACCGCGACGCCCAGCTGATCGCGGAGAGCTTCCGCGAGGGTGTCCCGGTCATCATCAACCTCTCCCAGATGAGCGATGCCGACGCGCGTCGCCTCATCGACTTCGCGAGCGGACTCTCCCTCGGCCTCTACGGCCGCATCGAGCGCGTGACGTCGAAGGTCTTCCTGCTGTCGCCGGAGAACATCGCCGTCTCGGGGCACGGGGGCATCGCACACGCAGACGCCGAGTCTGCGGGCTTCGATCAGTCGTAGCCCGTGCAGCTGGTCTCCGTCCTCGCGAGCATCGTCCATCTGGTGCTCCTTCTGTACGTCTTCGTGCTCTTCGCGCGCCTGATCCTGGACTACATCCCGATGTTCAATCGGGAGTGGCGTCCCAAGGGTTTCGGATTGGTGGCTGCTGAGGCGGTCTACACGCTCACCGATCCGCCCATCCGGTTCTTCCGGCGGATCATCCCGCCGCTGCGGATCGGTTCGCTCTCCCTTGATTTCGGGTTCACGCTCACCCTTCTGATCGTTCTGATTCTGATGAACGTCGTCGGGCTGTTCATCCGCTGAAATCCAGGCGTGTCTCCCGACCGGACGTCGACCACTTCGCCCACTCTGGGTGTCGTGACATCGCGGCGCCAATGTGCGGGGGCTATGCTGGCACCCAGGTGCGCGCCCCGGGTTCGCGCCACATCACGACCACGCCATACATCGATACTGGCAATCGAACTCATCGAAAGAGGAGCCACCCATGGCACTTACCCCGGATGACGTCGTCACCAAGCAGTTCCAGCACGTCCGCTTCAAGGACGGCTTCGACCCGGACGAGGTGGACGACTTCCTCGACGAGATCGTCATCGAGTGGCGCAAGGCTCTCGAGGAGAACGTCGAGTTGAAGGCCAAGCTGGCCGCGTACGAGTCCGGTGCTGCTCCTGAAGCCGCCGCTCCCGCCGCAGCCGAGGCTCCGGCCCCCGCGCCTGTCGCCGAGGCTCCTGCTGAGCCGGCTCCGACGGGTTCCGCGACCGCAACCGCCGGCATCATCGAGCTCGCGCAGCGCTTGCACGACGAGCACGTCGCCGAGGGTGAGGCGAAGCGCAACGCGCTCATCGCCGAGGCCGAGACCGAGGTTGCCCGCATCCGCACCGAGGCCGAGGCCAAGCAGCGCGAGGAGTCGGCACGACTCGAGCGCGAGCGCAACACGCTCGAGGCCCGCATCACCGAACTCCGCAACTTCGAGCGCGACTACCGTTCGCAGCTGCGTGGCTACATCGAGGGTCAGCTCCGCGAGCTCGACGAGAAGTCGACCTCCACGGACTCGACGCCCGTTTCCGCGATCGGTCTGTAAGGCGCCCTCTTGTCAGGACGCCGTCCCCTTCGTCGGTCGGCGGCCGGCATGGTCGTTGCGATTCTCGCAGCGATCGTGCTGGCCGCCGATCAGTTTGTGAAGCACCTCACGATCGAGAACCTTCCGTATCAGGAGCCGGTTCCGGTCCTGGGTGAGTTCCTTCAGCTGTACTACGTCCGCAATCCCGGCGCGGCGTTCTCTCTCGGCTCCGAGGTCACGTGGATCTTCACGATCGCCCTCGCGGTCGTGGCGTGCGTGATCGTGTGGAAGGCGTTCGGCCTCAAGTCCCGTCTGTGGGCTGTCGTCCTCGGTCTTCTCCTCGGCGGGGTCCTCGGCAACCTCAGCGACCGCCTGTTCCGTGAACCCGGTTTCCCGGTGGGACACGTGGTCGACATGATCTCGATGCCGTGGATGATGCCGGCGATCTTCAACGTCGCGGACATCTTCATCGTGACGGGGATGATCTCGGTCGCCTTGCTGGTCGTCTTCGGACTTCGCTTCGACGGCACGCGGGAACGCGATCACGAGATCGTGGAGACCGAGGAAGAAGCCGAAGCTGCGGCTGCGGCTGCTGTCGCGGCAACCGACACCGACGACGACATGGTCGACGCCGACGACTCCGCGCCGCTGCGCTCGACCGATGACGATGCGCCCTCGGAGGATGCGACTTCCGCATCGGAAGGACGTTGACCGTGGAATCACGGTCGCTGCCGGTGCCCGACGGCCTGGACGGCGCACGCGTCGACGCGGCTCTGGCGAAGCTGATGGGTTTCTCCCGTACCTTCGCCGCCGAGGTCGCAGCCGCGGGTGGAGTGCGGCTCGACGGCGTGACGCTCGACAAGTCCGACCGCCTGCGCGGCGGCGGTTGGCTCGACATCGAATGGCAGCCGAAAGAAGCACCGAAGATCGTTCCCATCGCGGTGCCGGAGCTCGGGATCGTCTACGACGACGATGACCTCGTCGTCGTCGACAAGCCGACAGGCGTCGCGGCCCATCCGTCGGTCGGTTGGGAGGGCCCCACGGTCGTCGGCGCCCTCGCTGCCGCGGGCTTCCGCGTCGCGACCAGCGGTGCTCCGGAGCGTCAGGGCGTGGTGCACCGACTCGATGTCGGTACCAGCGGCCTGATGGTGGTGGCGAAGTCCGAGCATGCCTACACGGTTCTGAAACAGGCCTTCAAGGACCGCACGGTCGAGAAGATCTATCACGCGGTCGTCCAGGGACACCCGGATCCGCTTGCCGGAACGATCGATGCTCCGATCGGTCGCCACCCGAACCATTCGTGGAAGTTCGCAGTGGTCCCGGACGGAAAGCCGTCCGTCACGCACTACGAGACGCTCGAGGCGTTTCCCGGGGCGTCGCTGCTCGAGATCCACCTCGAGACCGGCCGCACCCATCAGATCCGGGTGCACATGGCTGCGCACCGCCACCCCTGCGTCGGCGACCCGCTCTACGGAGCAGACCCGACGATGTCGGCACGGTTGGGGCTCAACCGCCAGTGGCTGCATGCGCACCGGCTCGCCTTCGCGCATCCCACGACGGGGGACTGGGTGCAGTTCGAGTCCCCGTATCCCGAGGACTTCCGTCACGCATTGGACGTGCTGCGGGGCGACTGATCCGTGTTTCACCGACAGGGTGTCGGTGATGTGCGCGACACTGAACGCATGACCATCGAGGTTCGTCCCGCGACCGCGTTCGACGACGTCGCGGCCCTCGTCGGGCCGAAGAAGCCGACGTCGAACGTGTGCTTCTGCCTGAGCTACCGGATCGGCAGCAAGGAGAATCTGGCTCTGAAAGGGCCAGCCCGTGCCGATCGCGTGCGCGAGCTGTGCCATGAGGATCCGCCGCCCGGAGTGATCGCTTATCTCGACGGCGAACCGGTCGGCTGGGCGGCGCTGCATCCGCGACGGGATACGAGCTTCGCCCGCAACCGACTCATCCCGCACGTCGACGATCTCGACGTGTGGTCGCTTTGGTGTTTCCGCGTGCGTCCTGGTCACCGGAAGCAGGGCATCTCCCACGCCCTGATCGACGGCGCCGTGACCTATGCGGAGGAGCGAGGAGCACCGGCGATCGAGGGCTATCCGGTGGATAACGGTGCCGAGAAGGTGAATCTGACGATGGCGTACGTCGGCACACGCTCCCTTTTCGAGAGCGCGGGTTTCGTGAAGGCGGCGGACACAGGGTCCGTCCTCGACGGGTTCCCTCGCGTGTTGATGAGGCTCGATCTGGGCGCATCGCAGATGCCATCGAAGAAAGCGCGAACCGCTCGGCGGAGCACGGCCCATGCATAGCGTGACCACAGACAGCGAGATCATCCATCGGTCACTCCAGCCTCCGGCGGCGTTCGCCGATTCGCTGCCGTGACGATTTTCGAACCGTCTTCGCGATCTGGGGCAATACCTTCCTGGTCGCGTTCGCACGACGGAGATCGTTCGACACGGCCTGGGACTCGGCGCTTCCCTGGTTGTACGGGATCGCTTCCCGTCTGATCAAGAAGCATCGGGCGCGAGAGGCCAAGCATCTCCGCTCGAGCGCGGCGTCAGCCGCCAGGGAAGAGCACATCTCCCACGGGGAACTCGACGTGGCGGTCGCCCGTCTCGACGCCGAGATCTCCACCAGGGAGCTGGCGCCGATGATCGCGTCGCTTTCAGCGAAGGATCGCGAGACCCTGCTGCTCTACGCGTGGGGCGACCTCACCTATGAGGAGATCGCCATCGCCCTCGGCGTCCCGGTGGGGACCGTCCGATCGCGCATCAACCGCGTGCGGACGCGGTTGAATCCGAATCGCGGGAGCGGTCGAGAACGAATCGTGGACGAGAAGAAGGGAGAGGTCGATGGACGTTTTCGAGCGAGTGCGTGAGGTCAACCGGGGGGCTGGCCTGACGGAGGAGCGGATCACGGCGGCGAAGGCGCGGCTTCTCCGCGGGATCGATGAGGAACGGAGTGCGGAGCGAAAGCGGATCGCGCGTCGGCCGATGTTCGTGATCGCCGGGGCGGTGGCCGGAGTGGCTGCAGCGACGGCGGGTATCGTCGTCGTGAATCAGTTGAGCGCTCCGGCTCCGCGCGTCGAGGCGGTTCCCGACGAGGCCATCCGACCGACACCACAGCCCTCGCCGCCGACGCCGCTGCCCTCCGCCACCTCGGGGACGACCGTGACGGAACCGTTCCCGGGAACGACCCCGCAGGCGGGGCAGTACCTCCGAATCGAGAGCGACATCCAGCGGTTGAGCTATCGAGACTCTCAGGGGGCGGTCTTCACGTGGCCCTCGTACCGGGGCACACCTCTCGTCTCGGCGCTCCTCACGCGCGACCGGCTGCAGCTGTACGTTCCCGCCGATCGATCGAGGGATTGGTACAACGAGAACGGGCCTTTCGCCGAGCGGGTTCAGTTCTTCCCTGGAGGTGAGGCATCTTCCGATGATGAGGCCGCATGGAGCGTCGCGATGCCCGTACAGCCGGGCGCCGACGGATGGTGGAGTCCTGGAGGGCTCGGCGGGGACATGCTGCCGGCGACAGGTTCGATCGATTCCTATGCGAACCTTCCCAGGGATCCACAGGCGCTCCTCGACGACCTGCGCGCGAGGATCTCGGGTTGGACGTCGACACAGCGGGAGGCCGACGACGCGCTCCTCGAAGGTCTCACCTTCGAGTTGCTGTTGAATATCGCGCCGCCCGACGTTCGCAAGGCATACCTGGATGCGCTGGCGGTCAGCGGACTCGTGCAGACGGAGGGGGCCGGCAGCGGGACCGTCCGCTACGAGTATCGCCGTGACCTGCACGATCCGCGCACCGAGACGATCACGGTGGATGAGGCGACGGGGTGGGTGATCGAGCATGCGGTGCGCTACGACCGGACGGTCAACGCCGCCGTCGACATCGTCTCCTCGAGTGCCGGACATCCGGACGACGTACACGGTCTCTATCGTGGACTCCGCACCGTAGAGCTGGAGCCCCGGCGGGGGCCCGACACCGACCTCCGGTGTCGGGGCCCCGCCGTAGAATCGAAGGCATGGCATCCGACTCCTTCGTCCACCTGCACGTGCACAGTGAGTACTCGATGCTCGACGGTGCGGCGAAGATCAACGCCATGACCCAGGCGGCCGCCGAATACAAGATGCCGGCGATCGCGGTGACCGATCACGGCAACACGTTCGCGGCGTTCGAGTTCTACAACGCGGCGCGCAACGCGGGCATCAAGCCGATCATCGGGCTCGAGGCGTACATGACCCCCGGCACGCACCGCAGCGACAAGACGCGTGTGCAGTGGGGCTCGCCCGACCAGAAGAGCGACGACGTCTCCGGCTCGGGCGCCTACACCCACATGACGATGTGGAGCCAGAGCACCGAGGGCATGCACAACCTCTTCCGCATCAGTTCCCGGTCGAGTATGGAGGGCTATTACTTCAAGCCCCGCATGGACCGCGAACTGCTCCAGACCTATGGCAAGGGGATCATCGCGACGACGGGGTGCCCGTCGGGTGAGGTGCAGACGAGACTCCGGTTGGGTCAGTACGATGCGGCTCGGGCGGCAGCCGCGGAATTCCAGGACATCTTCGGCAAGGAGAACTACTTCGCCGAGATCATGGACCACGGGCTGTCCATCGAGCGACGTGTGATGACCGATCTCCTCCGCCTCTCGAAGGATCTGAACATCCCGCTGGTCGCCACCAACGACTCGCACTACACGCACCAGCACGAGGCCGACGCGCACGAAGCGCTCCTGTGCGTGCAGTCGGGATCGACGATGGACGACCCGAACCGGTTCAAGTTCGACGGCGACGGCTACTACATCAAGACCGCGGCCGAGATGCGGCAGCTGTTCCGCGATCACCCCGAAGCCTGCGACAACACCCTGCTGATCGCCGAGCGTTGCGAGGTCGAGTTCAACACCTCGGCCAACTACATGCCGCGCTTCCCCGTGCCCGACGGCGAGACCGAGGACAGCTGGCTCATCAAAGAGGTCGAGACCGGCCTGCACTACCGGTATCCCGGTGGCATCCCCGACAAGGTGCGCAAGCAGGCAGAGTACGAGACCGGCATCATCCTGCAGATGGGCTTCCCGGGGTACTTCCTCGTCGTCGCCGACTTCATCAACTGGGCGAAGGACAACGGCATCCGCGTGGGTCCGGGCCGTGGCTCCGGTGCCGGCTCGATGGTCGCCTACGCCATGAAGATCACCGACCTCGACCCGCTCGAGCACGGTCTGATCTTCGAGCGCTTCCTCAATCCCGACCGCGTCTCGATGCCCGACTTCGACGTCGACTTCGATGACCGGCGCCGTGGCGAGGTCATCGACTACGTCACGGAGAAGTACGGGTCCGAGCGCGTCGCGCAAATCGTCACCTACGGCACGATCAAGTCCAAGCAGGCGCTGAAGGACGCCGGTCGTGTGCTCGGCTTCCCGTTCAGCATGGGGGAGCGGCTCACCAAGGCGATGCCGCCCCCCGTGATGGGTAAGGACATGCCCCTCGACGGCATGTTCGACTCGGCGCACCCGCGGTACAAGGAGGCGAGCGAGTTCCGCACGCTCATCGACACCGACCCCGAGGCGAAGACGGTATTCGACCGCGCACTCGGTCTGGAGGGTCTGAAGCGCCAGTGGGGCGTGCACGCTGCCGGCGTGATCATGTCGTCCGATCCGCTGCTCGACATCATCCCGATCATGCGCCGTGAGCAGGACGGGCAGATCGTCACGCAGTTCGACTACCCGTCCTGCGAGTCCCTCGGCCTGATCAAGATGGACTTCCTCGGGCTCCGCAACCTCACGATCATCTCGGATGCGCTCGACAACATTCGCACGAACCGTGGCGAAGAGCTCGATCTCGAACACCTCGGCCTCGACGACCCCGGCGTGTACCAGCTGCTCGCCCGCGGCGACACCCTGGGCGTCTTCCAGCTCGACAGCCCGCCGCTGCGTTCGCTCATGCGACTGATGAAGCCCGACAACTTCGGCGACATCTCGGCCCTCATCGCCCTGTACCGCCCGGGGCCCATGGGCGCCAACTCGCACACGAATTACGCGCTGCGCAAGAACGGGCTGCAGGAGATCACTCCGATCCACCCTGAGCTGGAAGCGCCGCTCGCCGAGATCCTGGAGGAGTCCTACGGGCTCATCATCTATCAGGAGCAGGTCATGGCCATCGCCCAAGCGGTCGCCGGGTTCAGCCTCGGTCAGGCAGACATCCTCCGTCGGGCGATGGGTAAGAAGAAGAAGTCCGAGCTCGACAAGCAGTACGAGGGCTTCGCGGGCGGCATGACCCAGCGCGGATTCGGAGAGGCGGCGATCAAGGCTCTGTGGGACATCCTGCTGCCCTTCTCGGACTACGCCTTCAACAAAGCCCACTCCGCTGCATACGGGCTCGTCTCGTACTGGACCGCGTACCTCAAGGCGCACTATCCCGCCGAGTACATGGCGGCGCTGCTCACCAGCGTCGGCGACTCCAAGGACAAGATGGCGCTGTACCTGAACGAGTGCCGCCGCATGGGAATCAAGGTGCTTCCGCCCGACGTCTCCGACTCGATCAACTTCTTCGCCGCCGTCGGCGACGACATCCGCTTCGGCCTCGGTGCGGTGCGCAACGTCGGCAGCAACGTCGTCGAAGGGATCGTGAAGGCCCGCAAGGACGAGCGCTTCACGTCGTTCCATCACTTCCTCGAGAAGGTGCCGCTGCACGTCTCGAACAAGCGCACGGTCGAGTCGCTGATCAAGGCCGGCGCCTTCGACTCGATGGGGGACACGCGTCGCGCACTCTACGAGGTGCATGAAGACGCGGTCGAGGCCGCGGTCGACCGCAAACGCAACGAGGCCCAGGGCGCCATCGGCTTCGACTTCGACAGCCTGTACGACGGCACCGAAGAGGTGGCCCCGGCGAAAGTCCCGGCGAAGCCCGAATGGATCAAGAAGGACAAGCTCGCGTTCGAGCGGGAGATGCTCGGCCTCTACGTGTCGGACCACCCGTTGGCCGGGCTCGAGGTGCCGCTCGCGAAGCACGCATCGATCTCGATCCACGACCTCAACAACTCCGAAGACCTGCAGGACGGCGACCAGGTGACGGTGGCCGGGCTCGTGACCAGCGTGCAACATCGCGTCGCCAAAGCGAGCGGAAACCCCTACGGCATGATCACCGTCGAGGACTTCAACGGTGAGGTCACCGTGATGTTCATGGGGAAGACCTACACCGAGTTCCAGCACACCCTGCAGCAGGATGCGATCCTCGCCGTGCGCGGGCGCGTGTCCCGACGAGATGACGGGCTCAACCTTCACGCGCAGTCGGCGTTCGCGCCCGACGTCGGCTCGTTCGATGCAGCCGGTCCGCTGGCTCTGGTGCTCGCCGAGCAGCGGGCGACCGAGCGCGTGATGATGGAACTCGCCGAGGTGCTGCGACGACACAACGGCGACACCGAAGTGCTGCTTCGCGTGCATCGGGGCGGCACGGCGAAGGTCTTCGAGGTGCCGATGCCGGTCAAGGTGTCGGCAGACCTCTTCGGTGACCTCAAGTCACTGCTCGGACCCACCTGTCTGGGGTGAGCGGGTAGGATCATGAGCCGTCGGCAGAACGACGAATCCACCCGTCGAGCCCTGTGACGAAAGGACCACGCATGAGCACGGATCTCCCCGAAGCGGACCCCGAGGACACGGTTTTCAGCGACGACGACGGCGTCCTCTACGACGAAGAGGTCACCCCCGAATTCGGCATCCTCGGTTTCACGCTGCGCGAGCTCCTCATCGTCGGAGTCTGGCTGCTGTCCTTCGTGTTCTCTTTCTTCCCCCTGATCGGTGACCTCTCGCTGTGGGGCGTCGGTATCCAATGGGTTCTCCCCGTGGCGCTCCCGACCGTCGCCGTGTTCCTGCTGGTGCTTCGCCGGTTCTCGCCCGACGGCATCCGCCGGGTCGGTTCGCTCGGCATCGATCAGTTCGCGTCTGTCGCCTTCTCCGTGTCGGCCGTGGTCTGGGTCAGCAGCCTGTGGCTCGCGATCTCCGCAGCGATCTCCGGCGGAAGCTGGAGCCTTCCCTGGAACGGGGTGGCCATGGTCATCACCTCGCTCGCCCTCGTCGCCCTCACCGTCTTCGCCCCGATCATCCCAGGGCTCAAGGAAGACTTCCACGGTCGGCTCGTGACGCTCGCGCACCGCAACGCGAATCCGGTGCGCCCCGTGATCGCACGACCGCGTCCCGAGCCGGTGCCGGTCGCCGAAGACGACGAAGAGGCGACCAGTACAGCCGAACCGTCTGCGTCCTTCGATGGGACCAGCGAGCAGGAGGAGCAGACCGACGTCATCGCGGACAGCTCAGAGCGTCCGCTCGTCGTCGACCTCGATGTCGAGACGTCGGGTCGTCAGGCCACCGACGAGATCGCCCGATTCGATCTGGCCGAGCAGGTGCCTCTCACAGCGCATGCCTCGGGCGGTGGTCTCGGTACCGCGCAGGAGACCTCCGACGACGAGTACGTGCCTGCCTACTCGCGTCGTTCCCGCGGCCAGGAACCGGAGATCGTCTCGGATACCGGGAGCATCGAATCGCTGCTGGAGACGGCCGCGACCTACGAGACGAGCACGCTCGCGGAAGAAGAGCCCGCACCGCTGGTCCTGGAGGGCGTCAGCGATGCCGACCTCGAGCCGACGAACCAGCGGGAGGCGGAACTCGCCGTCCAGCCGTTCTGGATCCTCGCGCCCTCGGAGCGCGACGTCCACGACGAGCGCGGCGAACCGCTCTTCCGCATCGGCCCGAGTGCCTGGGCTCTCGTGATCGAGGACCGTGGGGGTGCCTTCGTCGTGCGACATGATGACGGCCGCATCGGCTACCTCCACGACATCTCCGACATCACGAAGGGCTGAAATGCGCACGATCGATCTGCGAGGGCGTGAGCTCTCGCCCGCCGGCATGCTCGCCGCCGTACCTCGCGCCACCCAGGCGCGCGCCGAAGCGCTCGACACTGCGGCTCGCATCGTCGAGGACGTGCGCGGGCGCGGTGAAGTCGCTCTTCGCGAGCAGGCCGAGCGTTTCGACGCCGTCACGGACCACGCCGTGCGGGTGCCGGCCGAGCACATCACCACAGCCCTGGCGGAACTCGATCCCGCGGTGCGGACTGCCCTCGAAGAGGCGATCCGGCGAGTGCGTCTCGCCTCCGCCGCGCAGGTTCCCGCCACGCAGGTCACCCGGATCGGTGAGGGGGCCGTCATCACCCAGCGCTGGCAGCCGGTGCACCGTGTAGGCGTCTACATCCCCGGTGGCAAAGCCGTCTATCCGTCGAGCGTGATCATGAACGTCGTCCCCGCGCAGATCGCCGGAGTCGCGGAGATCGCGCTGGCATCGCCGCCGCAAGCGGATCAGGGTGGGCGGATCCACCCGACGATCCTGGCGGCGGCGGCGCTGCTCGGCGTGACCGAGGTGTACGCGATGGGCGGTGCCGGCGCGATCGGCGCCCTGGCGTACGGCGTGCCGTCCCTCGACCTCGACCCGGTCGATGTCGTGTCCGGCCCCGGCAACAACTACGTCGCGTCCGCCAAGCGTGCGGTCGCGGGTGTCGTCGGTACCGATTCGGAAGCCGGGGCGACGGAGATCCTCGTGGTCGCCGACGCCCACGCGGATCCGCGTCTCATCGCCGCCGACCTCGTCAGCCAGGCCGAGCACGACGAGCAGGCATCCGCCGTGCTGGTCACCGACGCGCCGGAGCTCGCCGAGAAGGTCGCCATCGAGGTGGAGCGCATCGCCGCGATCACGCGCCACAGTGAACGTGTCGCCGCCGCACTGTCGGGGCCGCAGTCCGCCATCGTCCTCGTCGACGACCGAGCGATGGCCACGGCGTTCAGCAACGCCTACGCACCGGAGCACCTCGAACTGCACCTGGTGGACGCCGAGGAAGCGGCAGCCGAGTTCACCAGCGCGGGCGCCGTGTTCGTCGGCGACCAGACCCCGGTCAGCCTCGGCGACTACATGGCGGGCAGCAATCACGTGCTGCCGACCGGGGGACAGGCGCGCTACGCGCCCGGGCTCGGGTCGTACACGTTCCTCCGTCCACAGCAGGTGATCTCCTACGACAGGGCTGCACTGGAGGCCGTGCGTGCCGGAGTCGTCGCCTTCGCCGAAACCGAGGTGCTCCCCGCACACGGTGAAGCGATCGAGGCCCGTTTCACCGCGTAGGATCGGTCAGATGCACTGCCCCTTCTGCCGACACCCCGACTCCCGCGTCATCGATTCACGTACCAGCGACGACGGACTCTCGATCAGGCGTCGTCGACAGTGCCCCGAGTGCGGCGGCCGCTTCACCACGACCGAGACCGCGAGCCTCAACGTGATCAAGCGCTCCGGCGTGATGGAGCCGTTCAGCCGCGAGAAGGTCATCACGGGTGTACGGAAGGCCTGCCAGGGACGGCCGGTCACAGAGGGAGACCTCGCCGTGCTCGCGCAGCGCGTGGAAGAGGCGGTGCGCCAGACCGGCGTATCGCAGCTCGACACCAATGAGATCGGCCTCGCGATCCTCGGTCCGCTGCGTGATCTCGATGAGGTCGCTTTCCTGCGCTTCGCCAGTGTGTACCAGGCGTTCGATTCGCTCGAGGACTTCGAGGCCGCGATCACCGATCTGCGCGCCGACCACACGAAGCGGGAGTCCGAGGACCGGTAACCTGGCAGGGATGTATCCGCTGCTCTTCCGCGCTGTCCTCTCGCGCTTCGATCCCGAGTTCGCCCACCACGCCGGTATGGCGGTGATCCGCGTGCTCGGTGCGCCTCCGTTCTCGTGGGCCACGCATGCGATCACCCGTCCCGACCCGTCGCTCCGTGTCGAGGCGCTCGGACTCACCTTCCCGTCGCCGTTCGGCGTCGCTGCCGGTTTCGACAAGAACGCCGTGGGCGTGCGGGGACTCGCGGCTCTCGGCTTCGGGCATGTGGAAGTCGGTACCGTGACGGCCATTCCTCAGGGCGGGAACCCGAAGCCGCGGCTGTTTCGTCTCGTTGCAGACCGCGCCGTGATCAATCGCATGGGCTTCAACAACGCGGGAGCAGACGCCGCGGCGCGCAGGCTCGCACGTCTGCGTCGTGGCGCGCCCGACACGATCATCGGCGTCAACATCGGCAAGAGCCGGGTGGTCGAAGTCGAGGATGCGACGGCCGACTACGTGGCATCGGCGACCAGGCTCGCTCCGCTCGCCGACTACCTGGCCGTGAACGTCTCGTCGCCGAACACCCCGGGGCTGCGCGGACTGCAGGCCGTCGAGACGCTCGCGCCGCTGCTGCGGGCCGTCCGGGAGGCGTCGGGCGCCACCCCGCTGCTCGTCAAGATCGCACCGGACCTCTCCGATGAGGAGATCACGGCGATCGCGCAGATGGCTGTCGCCGAAGGGCTCGCAGGAATCATCGCGCACAACACCACGATCAGTCGAGACGGACTGATCACGGATGCGGCGACGGTCGAGGCCGCTGGAGCGGGAGGTCTGTCCGGCGCGCCGTTGAAGAAGCGCTCGCTCGAAGTGCTCCGCATCGTTCGGGAAGCCGTCCCCGCCGATTTCTGCGTGATCGCGGTCGGGGGAGTGGAGACTCCCACCGACGTGCAGGAACGCCTGGATGCGGGTGCCACCCTCGTGCAGGGCTACACCGCTTTCCTCTACCGCGGCCCGTTCTGGGGCCGCGAGATCAACAGAGGACTGATCAGTCGGGGTACTGGCCGCGCTTGACCTGCGGCTTCGGCAGGCGCATGAAGCGCATCTGGAGCGCGCGCATCGCGGCGTACCAGCCGAGGCCACGCTCGAGGCGCTCCTTGCCGAACTTCGCCGCGGCCTTGCGCTTGACCCGCATGCCGAGCAGGACCATGCCGCCGATGGCGATGACGAGGTAGCCCATCATCACGATGTAGGCGTAGAACGAGATGACGGTGTTCGCCGGCACGAGCGAGGCGAGGATGACCAGGACCATGACGCCCATCACGAACTCGGCCGGGTGCCAGCCCGCGTCGACGTAGTCGCGAACCCAGCGGCGCTGCGGGCCCTTGTCGCGGACCGGGAGGTACTTCTCCTCACCGGCGGCCATACCCGCCTGGGCGCGGGCGCGACGCTCGTTGAGGTCGGCCTTCGCTGCCGCCTTCGCCTCCTTGGTGTTGGCGACCAGGGGGCGGCGTCGAGCTGCCTCCTGCTCCGCACGGGTCGGCGTCGCGCGCCCCTTGCCGACGGCAGTCGTCTCGGAGGCGTCGTCGTTCGTGGAAGGGGAGGTAGGCGTAGTGGACACGGAGTTCCTCGGTTCGCTGGCGGGGGATCACCTTAAGATTACTCGCATGACCTCTCCTGTTCCTCCCCGTGAGTCCGACGCCGCCGTCCTCGAGGCCGTGGCGACCGGAATCCCTTCCGCGCTGTCGGATCTCGGCCACCTCGTGCGTATTCCGGGGATGGCCTGGCCCGCGTTCGATCAGACCCAGCTGGAACGCAGCGCGGAGGCCGTCGCCGCACTGGCAACGAACACCGGCGTGTTCGAGGAGGTGCGCATCCTCCGTGCCGCGATCCCGGGCACCGACGAGCAGGGGCAGCCGGCGGTGCTCGCCACGCGTGCGGCCCGCAACGGCAAGCCCACCATCCTGCTCTATGCGCACCACGACGTGCAGCCTCCCGGGGACGACGCTCTGTGGGAGACCCCGCCGTTCGAGCCGACGGTGCGCGACGGGCGGCTCTACGGACGCGGGGCTGCGGACGACAAGGCGGGGATCATGTCGCACATCGCCTCGATCCGCGCGGTGAGCGCGGTGCTCGGCGATGACCTCGACCTCGGCATCGCGATGTTCATCGAGGGGGAGGAGGAGTACGGGTCCCGATCGTTCGCCCAGTTCCTCTCCGACAACAAGGAAGCCCTCCGCGCCGACGCCATCGTGGTGGCGGACTCCGGCAACTGGGACTCGGTCACTCCCGGTCTCACCGTCTCCCTCCGCGGCAATGCGCGCTTCACGCTGCGCGTGCGCACTCTGGACCACGCCTCGCACTCGGGGATGTTCGGTGGCGCCGTGCCCGACGCGATGATGGCGACCGTCACGCTGCTGTCCACGCTGTGGAACGCCGACGGTTCGGTAGCGGTCGCAGGGATGACCGACCGCGATGCGCCCACCCCCGACTACACCGAGGAGACGCTCCGTGACGAGGCAGGGCTCCTGCCCGGCACCACGCCGATCGGCGACGGCACGATCCTCAGCCGCATCTGGAACAAGCCGTCGGTCACCGTGATCGGGATCGATGCCACGAGCGTGGCGGCGGCCTCCAACACTCTGCTGCCCGAGGTCACCGTCGTCATCAGCGCTCGCGTCGCTCCCGGGCAGACCGGCCAGGAGGCGTACGACGCCCTCGAGCGCCATCTCCGCGCCCACGCTCCGTTCGGTGCCGAGCTCACCTTCTCGGATGTCGACCTCGGCGACGGCTTCCTCGTGGACACCAGCGGCTGGGCTGTCGCGCTGACCCGCGACGCGATGCGCGACGGCTACGGAGTGCCCCCCGTCGATCTCGGCGTGGGCGGATCGATCCCGTTCATCGCCGATCTGGTGCGGGAGTTCCCGGCCGCGCAGATCCTGGTCACCGGCGTCGAGGACCCGCATTCCCGCGCGCACAGCCCGAACGAGTCGCTGCACCTCGACACCTTCCGCCATGCGGTCGCGACCGAGGCGCTGCTGTTGGCGCGAATGAATGAGACGCAACTCTGAGCCTCTCAGGATCAGCGGCGGTAGAATCGTCCGAGAAGCCGTGCACCTGCGGCCCGTCACAAGGAGCGACATGAGCGACACCACACTCTCCCCAGAGACCACCCGCGCACACGGCGTCACCCTGACCGACGCTGCCGCCACGAAGGTGAAGAACCTCCTCGAGCAGGAGGGCCGCGACGATCTGCGACTGCGTGTCGCCGTGCAGCCCGGCGGATGCTCGGGCCTGATTTACCAGCTCTACTTCGACGAGCGCTACCTCGAGGGCGACGAGACGGTCGACTTCGACGGCGTCGAGGTGATCATCGACAACATGAGCGTCCCGTACCTCGACGGTGCGGCGATCGACTTCAAGGACACGATCTCCGAGCAGGGGTTCACGATCGACAACCCCAACGCGGCAGGCAGCTGCGCCTGCGGAGACAGCTTCCACTGATCCTCGCTCTGCGGACTCGGCCACCGTCACCACTGGTGACGGTGGCCGTTCTGGTTCCGGAACCTGCGTGGATGGCATGAATCAGGTGTGAGGTTGCCCTAGACTTGGGTGTGCTCTGTTCGCGATCTGAAAGGTGCATCGTGCCCTCGAAACGCAGCCTTCGTTGGGCCGCCCTCCCTGTGGGAGTTGCGGCAGCCTTGGCCCTGGCGGGATGCTCTCCCACCGAGCTGAACGGCTTTCTTCCGGGCTTCGTGGAGGGTGGTCCCGCAGCCACCAACCAGACCGAGCGTGTCTCCTCACTCTGGGTCAACTCCTGGATCGTGCTTCTCGCTGTCGGCATCATCACCTGGGGTCTGATGGCCTGGGCCGCGATCGCCTACCGTCGTCGCAAGGGCCAGACCGGTCTTCCGGTGCAGATGCGGTACAACATGCCGATCGAGATCTTCTACACGATCGTGCCGCTCATCCTCGTGCTGGGCATGTTCTTCTTCACCGCCCGGGATCAGTCCGAGATCGAGGCCAAGTGGGACGAGCCCGACGTGGAGATCACCGCCATCGCGAAGCAGTGGGCGTGGGACTTCCAGTACGACGGCGATGAGAAGGACAAGTCCGACGCCGTGTGGACCATGGGCATCCAGGCCCAGCCCGACAAGGACGGCAACATCGACCAGGCGCAGCTGCCGACGCTGGTTCTGCCCGTCGACAAGAAGGTGACGATCAACCTTCAGTCGCGTGACGTCATCCACTCCTTCTGGATCATCGACTTCCTCTACAAGAAGGACATGTTCATCGGGAAGGACAACTCCTGGTCGTTCATCCCGACCCGTGAGGGCGAGTACGCCGGCAAGTGCGCCGAGCTGTGCGGTGAGTACCACTCGATGATGCTCTTCAACGTGAAGGTCGTCTCGCAGAGCGAGTACGACTCCTACCTCGCATCGCTCGAGGAGAAGGGCAACACCGGCGACATCACGAACGCCTACGACCGTCTCTCGAACTTCCCGGGGACCACCCCGAAGACCGACACAGAGGAAGGAGGGGAGTAAGTCATGTCGACCACAGAAGCTCCCCGTACCGACGAGACCCCCCGGTCGCGTCCGACCACTCTGCCCGCCCGTCAGGCCGCTCTCATGAGCTCCTCGCGAGTCGAGCAGAAGGGCAACATCGTCGTCAAGTGGATCACCTCCACCGACCACAAGACCATCGGGTACATGTACCTGATCGCCTCGGTGATGTTCTTCCTGCTCGGCGGCGTGATGGCACTCGTCATCCGTGCCGAACTGTTCGCGCCGGGAATGCAGATCATCCCGACCAAGGAGCAGTACAACCAGCTCTTCACGATGCACGGCACGATCATGCTGCTGATGTTCGCGACGCCGCTGTTCGCGGGCTTCGCCAACGCCATCCTGCCGCTGCAGATCGGTGCTCCCGACGTCGCCTTCCCGCGTCTGAACGCCTTCGCCTTCTGGCTCTTCCTCTTCGGCTCCACGATCGCTGTCGCCGGCTTCCTCACCCCGCAGGGTGCGGCATCGTTCGGATGGTTCGCCTATCAGCCGCTCGCGGGAGCATCGTTCTCGCCGGGTGCCGGTGGAAACCTCTGGATGGTCGGACTCGGCATCTCCGGTTTCGGAACGATCCTGGGTGCCGTCAACTTCATCACGACGATCATCACGATGCGCGCGCCCGGAATGACCATGTGGCGCATGCCGATCTTCTCGTGGAACACGCTCATCACGAGCCTGCTGATCCTGATGGCGTTCCCGGTGCTCGCCGCAGCCATCTTCGCCGCCGCCGCAGACCGCATCCTGGGTGCGCACATCTATGACCCGGCGAACGGTGGTGTCCTGCTCTGGCAGCACCTGTTCTGGTTCTTCGGTCACCCCGAGGTGTACATCATCGCGCTGCCGTTCTTCGGCATCGTCTCCGAGATCTTCCCGGTCTTCAGCCGCAAGCCGATCTTCGGATACAAGACCCTGGTCTACGCGACGATCGCCATCGCAGCGCTCTCGGTCGCGGTGTGGGCTCACCACATGTATGTGACGGGCTCGGTCCTGCTGCCGTTCTTCGCGCTGATGACGATGCTCATCGCTGTGCCGACGGGTGTGAAGATCTTCAACTGGATCGGCACGCTCTGGCGAGGGTCTGTGACCTTCGAGACCCCGATGGTCTTCGCCCTCGGCTTCCTCGTGTCGTTCGTCTTCGGCGGTCTGACCGGCGTCATCCTCGCGGCTCCGCCCCTGGACTTCGCCCTGTCCGACTCCTACTTCGTCGTCGCCCACTTCCACTACGTGGTGTTCGGTACCGTGGTGTTCGCCATGTTCGCGGGCTTCTACTTCTGGTGGCCGAAGTGGACCGGACGCATGCTGAACGAGCGCCTCGGGTACGTGCACTTCTGGTTGCTGTTCATCGGCTTCCACATGACGTTCCTCATCCAGCACTGGCTGGGCGTCGACGGCATGGTGCGCCGCTACGCGGACTACTCGGAGGCCGACGGCTGGACCTGGCAGAACCAGGTCTCGACGATCGGTGCGATCATCCTCGGCGCCTCGATGCTGCCGTTCTTCCTGAACGTGTGGATCACCGCACGCAAGGCTCCGAAGGTCACGGTCAACGACCCGTGGGGCTACGGCGGATCGCTCGAGTGGGCGACGTCGTGCCCGCCCCCGCGCCACAACTTCACATCGATCCCGCGCATCCGCAGCGAGCGTCCTGCGTTCGATCTGAATCACCCGGAGGCCGCGGAGTTCGCTACGACTGCTCCCGGCGAGCGAGAGGCCCACTAAGTCATGCGCGACAACGTCATTCTCTGGTGGATCCTGACGGCGTTCTTCGCCCTCGTCGGAGTCATCTACACCGGCTGGCACATCCTGGCCACTCCGAACGACAACTTCGCTATGCGGATCGAGTGGGTCGGCACGGTCGCTCTGTTCTTCGCAGCCTTCATGGCAGCGATGATCGCGTTCTACCTCGATCGCACGCACAAGGCGCAGCGGGGCGAGCTGCCGGAAGACATCCTGACCTCCGACATCGATGACGGTGACCCGGAGCTCGGCGAGTTCAGCCCGTGGTCCTGGTGGCCGATCGTTCTCGCGGCCTCGGCGGGAGTCTTCGTCGTCGGCCTCGCGGTCGGACACTTCCTCCTGCCGATCGGCCTCGCGATCTTCGTCGTCGCGATCGTCGGCTGGGTGTACGAGTACTACCGCGGCAACTTCGCCCGCTGACACACAGCGGCACTGAAGAAGGCCCCCGGATTCGTCCGGGGGCCTTCTTCGTGTGCTGACGAGCTGGACTCAGGCGCGTGTACGGATGCGTGCGATACCAGTCAGCGGATCCACGGGACGATGGTGGATGCCGTCGGCGTCTTCCACGGCGTATCCCTCCCTGACCCAGTACTCGAAGCCGCCGATCATCTCGCGGACCCTATATCCGAGGCGGGCGAACTCGAGTGCACCTTTTGCGCCGGCGTTGCACCCGGGGCTCCAGCAGTAGACGACGACGTCGGCGTTCTCCGGCACCTCGGACGGCGCGCGAGAAGCGATCTCGCTGTAATGCATGTGCACGGCACCAGCGACCCGGCCCTGGGCCCAGGCTTCGTCGGAGCGCACATCGACGACGATGATGTTCTCGCCGGCCTTGAGCGCGGCGTGAACGTCGCTGGGGTCCGTCTCGTAGGTCAGCTTGGCCGCGTAGAAGTCGGTGCGATCGATCATGCTCTCAGACTAGGCCGGGGCGCTGTCTCGTCCCCAGCGGATTCCTGTCGGTCAGCGTTCGATTGCCGTCGACGCGGAAGCACCGGACGCCCATCGCCGGCCTGGACGTCGGTCAGAGGACAGCCGTCATCTGCACGCGGGGGCCGTACTCGAAGAGTCCCAGAGCCGTTTCGACGTGCACGAGGCCTTTGAGTAGCGGTGTGTCCGGCTCGCTCGTCACGAAGCCGCACGAGCCGTAGAACGGGGCGTTCCACGGCACATCGACATAGGTGCGGAGCGTGATCTCAGGATGACCGCGACGACGCGCCTCAGCGAGCGCGGCCTCGACGAGTCCACGGCCGATGCCGCGGCGTCCGAACGCGGGAAGGACGGAGAGCTGCTCGAGATGAGCGTGGCCCTCCAGCTCAAGGACATGCACGAATCCGACGACGGCCGGGATCGTGCCGCCGTCGCTGCTGTGCTCGGCGACGAGGACGAATCCCGGAGCCGACGAGCGCTCCTGCGGGGGCGTCGGGGGAGGCCAATCGACGGCGCCGAAGCGTTCGATGAGCAGAGCGTCGGCGGCGACTTCGATCTGCTCGGTCGCCTCATCATCGGCCGGAGTGGCCGGACGTACGGAGGTCACCATGATCAGTCGGCGACGGCGGCGATCGCTTCGATCTCCACGAGTTGGTGGTCGTAGCCGAGGACAGTCACGCCCAGGAGCGTGCTGGGGGCGTCGTGCGAGCCGAAAGCGGCGTGGATGACATCCCAGGCCGTGACGAGGTCTGCCTGAGCGGAGGAGGCCACCAGTACCCTCGTGCTGATGACGTCGGTCAAGGTCGCGCCGGCGACGTGCAGAGCCTCTTCGAGCGTCTCCACGCATCTGGCAGCCTGCGCCGCGTAGTCGCCCGGTGCCGCGGTCGTCCCGTCGTCATTCAGAGGGCAGGCTCCGGCGAGGAAGATGAGTCGCGAACCCGCGGGTGCGGTCGCGGCATAGGCATAGGGAGCGTCGGCGAGGGACGTGGCGCGGATCAGCTGGACGGCGGATGACATGGTTGGATCCTCTCATTCGGGTACTAACGATGAAGGCCCCGTCCGCATGGACGAGGCCTTCATCAGTGGGGGAATGGCGACTACTCGCCCTCCTCCGACTTCTTGCGAGGCTTCTTCACCGGTTCGGTCGCGATGACCGTGCTCGGCGTGTTCGGCGTCTCGTCGACGTGGGTCTCATCGACTGTGAGCGGGGCATCAGGGAATCCCGCGCGCTCGTGGGCGCCCTGGATCTCTGCGGCCTCGGTCTCGTCGTTGTGAGCCGTGACGTGGTGCTGGTGAGCGTCTGCCGCCTCGACCTCGGCCTGCGTGAGCGGTGCGAGGCGGTCCTCGAAGAACCAACGGGAGATCGAGGAGCGGAGGTTCTCCGTCCACGGGATACGACCCTTGGCGTTCGGACGCACCACGAGGGGCTCGTAGGCATCGACATCGATGAGCTTCCAGCGGTCGTACTTGTCGACGGGCTGGTGCACCTCGATGAACTCGCCGCCCGGGAGCCGGACGATGCGGCCCGACTCGAAGCCGTGCAGCACGATCTCGCGGTCCTTCTTCTGCAGCGCGATGCAGATGCGCTTGGTGACGAAGTAACCGAGGATCGGTCCGAGGAAGAGCAGCGCCTGCAGCGTGTGGATGACACCTTCCATCGTGAGCATGAAGTGCGTCGCGATGAGGTCGGACGATGCCGCAGCCCACAGGACCGCGTAGAAGATGACACCGGCGACACCGATCGCCGTGCGCGTCGCCGCGTTGCGCGGACGCTGAGCGATGTGGTGCTCGCGCTTGTCGCCCGTGACCCACGCCTCGATGAAGGGGTAGATCGCGACGGCCACGATGAAGAGACCGAGAACCAGGACCGGCGCGATGATGCCGAACGACCAGGTGTGGTCGAGGAAGACGATGTCCCAGTTCGACGGTGCCAGACGCAGGGCACCGTCGGCGAAACCGATGTACCAGTCGGGCTGCGTGCCGGCGGAGACGGGGGACGGGTCGTACGGCCCGTAGTTCCAGATCGGGTTGATCTGGAAGAAGGTCGCGATCAGCACGATGGTGCCGAAGACGATGAACAGGTAGCCGCCCATCTTCGACATGTACACCGGCATCATCGGGTAGCCGACGACGTTGTCGTTCGTGCGGCCGGGGCCGGCGAACTGGGTGTGCTTGTTGATGATCATGAGCATCAGGTGCACCACGATCAGCGCGATCACGAGCATCGGCAGCAACAGGATGTGCAGCGTGTACAGGCGGCCGACGATGTCGGTACCGGGGAACTCTCCGCCGAAGAGGAGGAAAGAGGTCCAGGTGCCGATCAGGGGGAGACCCTTGATCATGCCGTCGATGATGCGCAGACCGTTGCCCGAGAGCAGGTCGTCGGGAAGCGAGTAGCCGGTGAAGCCCTCAGCCATCGCGAGGATGAAGAGGATGAACCCGATCACCCAGTTGAGCTCACGCGGCTTGCGGAATGCACCGGTGAAGAACACGCGGAGCATGTGCACGCCGATGCCGGCGATGAACACCAGCGCCGCCCAGTGGTGGATCTGGCGGACCAGGAGGCCACCACGCAGATCGAAGGAGATGTGCAGCGACGACTCGAGTGCCGCGGACATCTCGATACCACGCATCGGGGCGTATGCGCCGGTGTAGTGGGTCTCGACCATGGATGCCTGGAAGAAGAACGTCAGGAAGGTTCCGGAGAGGAACACGACCACGAAGCTCCACAGCGCGATCTCGCCGAGCATGAACGACCAGTGGTCGGGGAAGATCTTCCGTCCGAGCTCCTTGACGAAGCCGGAGAGGCTGGTGCGCTCATCGATGTAGTTCGACGCGGCACCGACGAAGCGACCGCCGAGGGGCGCCTTGGTGTCCTTGTCCTCTTTGGACAGCGTTGCGGTGCTCAATGGCGCTCCCAGAAGCTCGGGCCGACGGGTTCCTTGAAGTCGCTGCGTGCGACCAGGTAGCCCTCGTCATCGACGGTGATGGGCAGCTGCGGCAGCGGACGTGCCGCCGGGCCGAAGATGACCTTTGCGTGGTCCGTGACGTCGAACTGCGACTGGTGGCACGGGCACAGCAGGTGGTGGGTCTGCTGCTCGTACAGAGCCACAGGGCATCCGACGTGCGTGCAGACCTTGGAGTAGGCGACGATGCCGTCGTAGGACCAGTCCTTGCGGTCCTCGGCCTCGATCAGCTGCTCGGGGCGCAGGCGCATCATCAGAACGATGGCCTTGGCCTTCTCCTCGAGGTAGCCGTCGTGGTGGCTGAGTGTCGCGAGCTCTTCCGGGATCACGTGGAACGCGGAGCCGAGGGTGACGTCGGCGGCGCGGATCGGGGTGCCGTCGGGGTCGCGGACCAGTCGTGCGCCCTCTTCCCACATCGTGTGCTTGAGCAGCACGACCGGGTCGCCCGCGGTGGGGTCGTCCGGAGTCGAGTGCGGCGCCAGGCCACGGAAGAGCGTTACGCCGGGGATGATCGAGGCGACGATCGCGGCGAACAGCGAGTTGCGGATCATCGACCGACGTCCGAAGCCGGACTCCTCGTTCGCGTCGGAGAAGGCCTTGATGGCCGCTTCGCGCGTGGAGTCCTTGCCACGGGTGGGGTGACGGTGCTCGATGAACTCCTTGTCGGACATGAGCGCCTTGGACCAGTGGATCGCACCGATGCCGAGGGCCAGCAGCGCGAGGGCGATGCCGAGACCGATGAAGAGGTTGTTCTGTCGGATGTCGATGAGCGCGCCGCTCTCGATCGGGAACAGCATGTAGGCGGCGACCGCCCAGATGCTGCCGGCGAGCGAGAGGTAGAACAGCGTGTAGACAGTGCGGACAGCGGCCTTCTCAGCGCGCGGGTCCTTGTCGGTCATCCGCTCGCGATGCGGCGGAAGCCCGGGGTTCTGCACGGGATCGCTGACTGCGACACCCAGCCCCGGAGAGGGCTGGTAGGCCCTGTCAAGAGCCTGCGAGTCGTCGTCGTGTGCCATGGTGCTCCTCGTACGTTCCTCTTCGATGATTAAGCGTCAGTTGGACTTCGCTGTGATCCATACGGTCACGGCGACGAGCGCGCCGATACCGAAGATCCACACGAACAGGCCCTCGGAGACCGGTCCGAGCGAGCCCAGCGAGAATCCGCCGATCTGCACGGACTGCTGCTGGAAGAGCAGCGCCGAGATGATGTCTCGCTTGTCCTCGTCGGACAGGTTCATGTCGCCGAAGACCGGCATGTTCTGCGGGCCGGTGACCATGGCCGCGTACATGTGCAGCGCACTGGTCTCGCCGAGCCCCGGGGCGTACTTGCCCTCGGTGAGCGCTCCACCTGCGGCGGCTACGTTGTGGCACATCGCGCAGTTGACGCGGAACAGCTCCGCACCGTTGGACACATCGCCCTTGCCGTCGAGGATGTGGTCCGACGGGAAGGTCGGGCCGGGGGCCTCTGACTGCACGAACGACGAGATCGCGAGGATCTGGTCCTCGGTGAACTGCGGTGCCTTCTGCGGCGCCTGCGGTCCCTGCATCTGCAGCGGCATGCGGCCGGTCGACAGCTGGAACTCGGTCGCCAGCTCGCCCACGCCGTAGAGGCTGGGGCCGTTCGCGGTTCCCTGCAGGTCGAGGCCGTGGCAGGTGGCGCAGTTGGCCGTGAACAGCTTCTTGCCGTCTTCGACGGTCAGCTGCGAGGTCGCAGCCGACTGGGTGTCGGACGCAGCGAACGCGGCGGACGCTCCGGCGTACACAGCGCCGGTGATCATGAGGCCTGCTCCGATGAGCGCGGCCGCCGCCAAAGGGCTGCGACGACCGCTGGAACGGCGCTTCTTCTCTCGTGCCATCTCGGGGATCAGCTCCGCTCTTATTTCAGGAAGTAGATAACGAGGAACAGCACGATCCAGACGACGTCGACGAAGTGCCAGTAGTAGGACACCACGATCGAGGAAGTCGCCTCCTTGTGCCGGAAGTTCTTGACGGCGTATGCGCGGCCGATGACGAGCAGGAACGCGACCAGGCCACCCGTGACGTGAAGGGCGTGGAAGCCGGTCGTCAGGTAGAAGGCGGAAGCGTAGGAGTCGGCGTTGATCGGCATGCCTTCAGCGACGAGCTGTGCGTACTCCCAGACCTGACCCGAGACGAAGATCGCGCCGAGGGCGAAGGTGAGGAAGAACCACTCGACCATTCCCCAGCCGAACAGACGACGGCGTCCTGCGCCGTTCTTCTGTCCCTTGCCGATCTTGTAGGGCTGCAGGTCCTCCGCCGCGAACACGCCCATCTGGCACGTGAACGAGGAGAGCACGAGGATCGCAGTGTTCACTGCGGCGAACGGGACGTTCAGCAGCTCGGTCCGGTCTGCCCACAGCTCCGGAGAGGTGCTGCGGAGGGTGAAGTAGATCGCGAAGAGTCCCGCGAAGAACATCACCTCACTGCCGAGCCACACAATGGTGCCGACAGCTACCGGGTTGGGCCGCTTAATCGTTCTCGCCGCCGGGGCATACGTCGCTGAGGTCGTCACCCCTCCATTATGGCCGATCCGCGGGCGTGATTCTTGCACCGACGACCCTCAGATTGCCGGTCGGTGACTTAGGGGACCCTAAGAAAACACTGCGAATACCCGGTGAATCCGCGGGAAACAAGGGGTGGGGGCGAAGTGCACGTGTGTTCGGAAGCATCTGCATGTTTTCTCCGCGCCGATAGGATCGCACACATGGCTGATTCCCTGACCTGGTCCGACGTGCTCACCTCTCTGCTGGAGCGTCGCGATCTCAGCGTCTGGGAGTCGACATGGGCCATGCGGCAGATCATGCAGGGGAGCGTCACCGAGGCGCAGCTGGCCGGTTTCCTCGTCGCGCTCCGGGCCAAGGGAGAGACGATCGACGAGATCGTCGGCTTCCGGGATGCGATCCTCGAGGCCGCCGTTCCCCTCCCCGTCTCGCCTGATGTGCTCGACATCGTGGGAACAGGTGGAGACCGCGTCGGCACGGTGAACGTCTCGACCACGGCGGCGATCATCATCGGCGCCACGGGAGTCCCCGTCGTCAAGCACGGCAACCGGGCGGCGAGCTCTGCCTCCGGCTCCTCCGACGTCCTCGGAGCACTCGGCCTCGAGCTGTCGCTCGACCCCGCAGCCGTCGCGTCCATCCTCGACCGCACCGGCATCACGTTCGCATGGGCCGGCGCCTTCCACCCCGGCTTCAAGCATGCGGGTCCCGTCCGCGCCGAACTCGGGGTTCCCACCGTCTTCAACATGCTCGGACCGCTGTGCAACCCCGCCAGGGCCGAGGCCAACGCGGTCGGCGTCGCGCAGATCGAGCGCGTTCCGCTCATCACCGGTGTGTTCCGGACCCGCGGTGCGACGGCACTGGTCTTCCGTGGCGATGACGGACTCGACGAACTCACCACGACCGGGCACAGTCGCATCTGGGAAGTCACTAGAGGGGACATCCACGAGCATGACCTCGACCCCCGTGACCTCGACATCCCGATCGCCGACCTCGCCGACCTGATCGGCGGATCGCCGCAGCACAATGCGGAGGTGCTTCGGCGCACGCTGGCGGGGGAGACCGGAGCCGTGCGGGACATCGTGCTGCTCAACGCCGCGGCGGGCATCGTCGCGTTCGAGCTCTCCCAGGATGCCACCCAGGTGCAGCGTCCGATCCTGGAACGTCTGCGCGCAGGATACGACAAGGCGTCGGCGGCCGTGGACGACGGTCGTGCCCTGGCCAAGCTCGACCAATGGATCTCGGTCAGTCGCGAGCTGGCCACCCCGAAGGAGTAACCGTGGACCCCGTCGACGCGCTGCTGGAGATCGCCTCTCTGCTGGAGCGCGAGCGGGCGTCACGGTACCGAGCGAAGGCCTTTCGTCAGGCGGCGGCGACGCTGCAGGATCTTCCGGACGACGTCCGTGTCGATCCCACGCGACTGCGTGCGGCGAAGGGCATCGGCGAGTCGACGTTCACGGTGATCCGTCAGGCGCAGGCGGGACAGGTGCCGGACTACCTCGTCGAGCTGCGAGGCGACGTCGAACCCGAGCGGGTCTCGGAGCTCCGCTCGAAGCTCCGTGGCGACCTGCACGCGCACACCGACTGGTCGGACGGCACGACTCCCATCGCGGTCATGGCCGCGGCTGCCCGAGCTCTGGGCCATGAGTATCAGGCGATCACCGATCACTCGCCGCGTCTTCGAGTGGCCAGAGGGCTCTCCGCCGAGCGACTGCGGGAGCAGATGCCGTTGGTGCGTGCGGAGTCCGGCGACGGCTTCACCCTGCTGGCCGGGATCGAGGTCGACATCCTCGAAGACGGCGCCCTCGATCAGGAGGATGCCCTGCTGGGCGAACTCGACATCGTCGTCGCGTCGGTGCATTCGAAGCTGCGCATGGACTCGCGCCCGATGACCGCGCGGATGATCGCCGCGGTGTCGCACCCGAGGGTGAACGTACTCGGACACTGCACGGGTCGACTCGTTCAGGGTGAGCGCGGGACGCGTCCGCAGTCGGCATTCGATGCGGCAGCGGTCTTCGCCGCATGCGCGGACAACGGCGTGGCCGTCGAGATCAACTCACGCCCCGAGCGCCAGGATCCGCCGGATGACCTGATCGCGATCGCTCTCGAGGCAGGATGCCTGTTCTCCATCGATTCCGACGCGCACGCCCCTGGCCAGCTCTCGCTGCTCGATCACGGGGCCGAGCGTGCGGAGTGGGCGGGGATCCCGGCGTCGCGGATCGTCACGACGTGGGGGCTCTCCCGACTGCTCGCCTGGACCGAGTAGACGCCGCGGCGTCTGGCCGGTCAGCCGGCCGAGAGTGCAGCTTTCGACACCGCGGCGACCGCGCGCGTCATGGAGCCGCCGAGGTTCCACCTCTCGGAGAGAGCCGTCGCCGCGTCCACTTCGGAGGGGTCGAGCACCCGCAGCGGAATGTCGGGAGCGGTGATGGGGAGCGAAGTGGCGACCGCGACCACGGTCGGCGCGACATCGAGGTAGGCGGATGCGGCGAGCACCTTCGCCCGCACCCCCGCGCTCATGCCCTCTCCTGCTTCTGCGGCGGCGCGGATCCCCTCGAGATCGGCGTGGGTCTGCAGCAGCGTCGCAGCGGTCTTCTCGCCGACACCGGCCACACCGGGAAGGCCGTCGGAAGCATCGCCGCGCATCGTGGCGAAGTCGGCGTACTGCGAGGGGAGAACTCCGTACTTCGCCACCACCGTCGCATCGGTCACGACCTCGAGGTTGCTCATGCCGCGTGCGGTGTAGATCACGCGCACGTCGCGGGCGTCGTCGACGAGCTGGAACAGGTCGCGGTCTCCCGTGACGATGTCGACCGGCATCGTCGCATCGGTCGCAAGCGTGCCGATGACGTCGTCGGCCTCGTGCTCCGCCACTCCGATGATCGGGATCCCGATCGCGGCGAGAGTCTCCCGGATGAGCGGGATCTGCGCTTCGAGGGGGTCGGGGACCTCCTCGATGTCGGGTCCGCTCGCGATGACCTCGACCACGCGATGCGTCTTGTAGCTCGGGATGAGGTCGACGCGCCACTGCGGGCGCCAGTCGTCGTCCCAGCACGCGATCACGTGCGTGGGCTCATAGAGGGTGACGAGCTTGGCGATGATGTCGAGTAGACCGCGCGCCGCGTTGATCGGGGAGCCGTCGGGCGCCGTCACCTTGTCGGGGACGCCGTAGAAGGCGCGGAAGTAGAGGCTGGCAGTGTCGAGCAGCATGAGGCGATCGGTCACGAACGACAGTCTGGCATGGGCATGCGACGCCGGCCGGCGAGTCTCAGTCGGGTGCTGAGACGATCCGCCGGGTTGCGACACTCACGGGCATGAACGCTCCTCTTCGCATGTTCTCGTCCGTCCTCCTGGGCGGGGTGGTGCTCGTCACGGCGCTGACCGGATGCGCCATGTCGGCAGGAACGTCGCCGGTACCGGAATCGACGTCCGATCCGAACGCGTCCGATGCCACCGACGCTCCGACGGCGGCGTGGCTCGATGCGACGTCGTTGGTGGTGAAGACCTGGGGCGATGCCTGCGCGCCGCAGATCGGGGACATCGTCGCGGGGGAGCAGTCTCTCGAGATCGTGCTCGTCGCCGGGCAGGACGAGGTGTGTGCGGCAGTGCAGACGGCGCACGGGACCTACGTCGGGCTGCCGGCGGCGTTCGACTCGTCGCGCCCGGTCGAGCTGACGGTGACCGACGCCGGAGGCGAGAAGAGCGAGCTCACGCTGCCCGGACTCGACGACGGAGAGATCATCCCTGCCGATCGGATGTCGGCGCAGACTCCCGCGGCGGCATGGATCGACGACCGCGAACTCGCGATCCTCACCTGGGGGTCGTCGACGTGCATGCCGACATCCGGAACGTTCGAGGCCGTCAGCGCGACGGAGGGGGTCGTGCGGCTGGAAACGAACACGGACGGGGTCTGCACGATGGACCTGGTTCCGCAGATCACCTTCGTGCCCGCGGAGGGAGTCGATGAGGACGTGAAGCTGACGCTCGACGGCTACACCGATGCGGATGGCGCCCCGGTCATCGTGACCGTCCTGCGGTAGCTCCTCCGCAGGCGTCGCTCAGCAGCCCGGCGCCGATGGCCGCTGCTCGCAGGTGAAGGCCACGAGCGCCGTGTGAGCCTCGAAGACGCGTATCTCCCGAGCGGGGCCGGGGATCGTGAGCTCGCCGGCGATCGGGAACCAGCCGCCGCCGAGGTCGACCTCCGCGGCATAGCGGACGGTGACGTGCGCCTGGTACGTGCCGCGCTCCCGGTACACATGGCTCGTCGGGGTCGGTGTGAACGGGGCCTGGCCGAGTGTCGACCAGGTCTGTCCGCCGGTGCTCGAGGTCGCGGTCGTGCCGTCGCCGTGCACGAACTTGTAGCCGACAGGCGTGAAGCGCACGCTGAGCGGTGCGCCGAAGAGGGTTTCCGAGCGCGTATGCACGGATGCCGCTGCGACGAAGTTCGTCGGCATCCCGGCCACGCCGACATTGTCGGGCTCGCCCACGTTCGCGACCGGATCCGGCGCGAACTGCGCGAGGTCATCGATCGTGATCGCCGGAGCCACGGGGTCGTCCGTCCCCGGTGGCGGCGCTGGCGTCGGTTCCTCGTCGACCGCGGCGCGAAAGCAGCTTCGGGAGCTGTTCCAGTCGTCGAGACACGAATCGAAGTCGAACTCGTGCACGGGGAAGGCGGGTCCGGAGGGGGAAGAGGGGGTGTCTCGGCGCGGGGCGTCGTTGCGTGGGCCGCCGGAGGAAGGCTGGGTCTGTGTTCCGGTGATGACGACGGTCTGGCCGTCTGTACCGGTGAGTAGGTCACTTCCGCCATCGCTGGTACCGGAACTCGTCGTGGTGAATAGCACAAGGCTCACGCAGAGAGTGCTTAGTGGCCGGAGCATGTATCGCCTTCGACACGCTCTACTTCGTCCACGCGAAGACGGACACCATCCCATCGAAACGTCGTCTCGATCTCATAGACGTCAGGGCGGTCGGGATTGACAACGGAGGTGCCGCTTGCGTCGAGAACTGTGACACTACTCACGTCGACACAAACGATTGCGGTTACCAGTTCAGATGATTCCTTCGTCGTTTGCCCAACGAACCGAGTCACCACCGCACTACCGTCGATCGAGTACCCCTCGGCGTGCATCATCGAGAAGTTCTCTCGGTCAGCCTTCTGGACCCCTCCGCTTGAGAATGCATAAGTGCTTTCAAACGTCTCAGGGTTCGTCGGATCCACCGCGTTCAGTGCGTCGGTATAGGCCCGGTACGTCTCTTCTGCGGCGGCGAAGGCTTCTTCCTCGGAGGCGAAGGCCGCGGTCGGGGTGGGCGTCGGTGCGGGGGTCGGCGTGCAGCCCGCGAGCATCACGACGACGGCTGCCATCGTGAGGGCGCCGAAGCGACGGGATGAGGCAGGGAGACGAGTCGGCGAGATCACTCCGTCACGGTAGCCCGGAGTGCCCGGGAGCCGCCGGAGTTATCCACAGCTCGGTGCTCCGCTGAATCCGACTCCTGCAGTATCCGAACTTCTGATAGCCTTAACCGTCACTCGTGGCGTGCATGCGCGTGCCCTCGTGACGAGAAAACCAAAATCCAACTGCTGTGAAGCATGCAGTCGGCCGTGCGCGGCCGTTGCCTTGCAGCCCGAGTCTCCATTCAACAAGGACAACCCACTACATGACTACCGCAACGACCGCCCCGGCCACCAAGCAGGTCGCCATCAACGACATCGGATCTGCTGAGGACTTCCTGGCCGCGGTCGAGAAGACCCTGAAGTTCTTCAACGACGGCGACATCATCGAAGGCACGATCGTCAAGATCGACCGCGATGAGGTCCTCCTCGATGTCGGCTACAAGACCGAGGGTGTCATCCCCTCGCGCGAGCTCTCGATCAAGCACGACGTCGACCCCAACGAGGTCGTCGCTGTCGGCGATCTGGTCGAGGCCCTCGTTCTCCAGAAGGAGGACAAGGAAGGCCGTCTGATCCTCTCCAAGAAGCGCGCACAGTACGAGCGTGCCTGGGGAGACGTCGAGAAGATCAAGGAGAACGACGGCGTCGTCACCGGTACGGTCATCGAGGTCGTCAAGGGTGGACTCATCGTCGACATCGGCCTCCGTGGCTTCCTGCCGGCGTCGCTCATCGAGCTGCGTCGCGTCCGCGACCTCACGCCGTACCTCGGCCAGGAGATCGAGGCGAAGATCCTCGAGCTCGACAAGAACCGCAACAACGTCGTCCTGAGCCGCCGCGCGCTGCTCGAGCAGACGCAGTCGGAGTCGCGCACCACGTTCCTGAACAACCTGCACAAGGGTCAGGTCCGCAAGGGTGTCGTCTCGTCGATCGTCAACTTCGGTGCGTTCGTCGACCTGGGTGGCGTGGACGGCCTCGTGCACGTCTCCGAGCTGTCCTGGAAGCACATCGAGCACGCCTCCGAGGTCGTCGAGGTTGGCCAGGAGGTCACCGTCGAGATCCTCGAGGTCGACCTCGACCGCGAGCGCGTCTCCCTGTCGCTGAAGGCGACGCAGGAGGACCCGTGGCAGGTCTTCGCCCGTACCCACGCGATCGGTCAGGTCACGCCGGGTAAGGTCACCAAGCTCGTTCCGTTCGGTGCGTTCGTCCGCGTCGCAGACGGCATCGAGGGCCTCGTCCACATCTCCGAGCTCTCCAGCAAGCACGTCGAGCTGGCCGAGCAGGTCGTGTCGGTCGGCGAAGAGGTCTTCGTCAAGGTCATCGACATCGACCTCGAGCGTCGTCGCATCTCGCTGTCGCTGAAGCAGGCCAACGAGTCGGTCGACCCCAACGGCACCGAGTTCGACCCGGCTCTGTACGGCATGCTCGCCGAGTACGACGAGAACGGCGAGTACAAGTACCCGGAGGGCTTCGACGCCGAGACCGGTGCATGGAAGGAAGGCTTCGACGCCCAGCGCGAGGCATGGGAGCAGGAGTACGCTGCAGCCCAGGCTCGCTGGGAGGCGCACAAGGCTCAGGTCGTCAAGGCGGCCGAGGCCGAGGCTGCTGCCGGAGAAGACTTCGGTGGCCAGTCCTTCACCAGCGAGGTCGCCGGCGCCGGCACCCTCGCGGACGACGAGGCTCTTGCGGCTCTGCGCGAGAAGCTCTCGGGCGGCAACGCTTAGGCAGCATTCTGGAACGGGTCGTCACCTCGCCTTCGGGCGGGGGTGGCGGCCCGTTTCGCATGTCCGGACCGCGGATTCGCGCGCGTGACGCCACATTACGACCGTATTCGTAACAGTCGATCCGCTCGGCCAGCATGGGCGTATGACGACCCTCCTGCCCGCGCCGCGCACCACCGACGCGTCGACGGCGGCGGGAACCGCACAGGCGGTGCGGCTCGACGGCATCGACCGATCCTTCCCGCTGCCGAACGGACGCCGAGATGTGCTGCGCGGGGTGGACGTCGACATCGCAGCGGGCGAGATCGTGGCTGTGGTGGGGCCGTCCGGGTGCGGAAAGTCGACCCTGCTGCGCCTCGTCGGCGGTCTGGACGCGCCGACGAAAGGCACCATCCGTCTCGATGACACGGCTGTCGCCGACGTCGACGAGCGCACGGCCGTCGCATTCCAGGAGCCCCGGCTGCTCCCATGGCGCACGATCGCCCAGAACGTCGAACTCGGGCTGCCGCGGGGCACCGCTCGCCGCGCCGGACGCGAACGCGTGCGGGAACTGCTGCACCTGGTCGGCCTCGACCACGCGGCTGATCAGCGTCCCCGCGAGGTGTCCGGTGGCATGGCACAGCGCGCATCCCTCGCCAGAGCTCTCGCCCGGAACCCCGGTGTGCTCCTGCTCGACGAGCCCTTCGGAGCGCTCGACGCCCTCACGCGCCTGCGCATGCACGATCTGCTGCTGAAGATCCATGCCGCGGAGCCGACCACGGTGCTCCTCGTCACCCACGACGTCGAAGAGGCCCTCTACCTCGCCGACCGCGTCCTGCTGCTCCGCACGCTGTCGGAGCCCGGCGTCGACGAGTCCTCCATCGCCCGCACGATCTCCGTGCCGGGCCTCCGTCCCCGAGACCGCGCCGATCGTGGTCTCGCCGACCTGCGCGCCGACCTGCTCGAAGGTCTCGGCGTCGACACCCACCACCGCACCCCCGAGGAGACCCGATGAGCATCACCACCCGCCGAATCATCCCCGCGATCGCGATCGCCGGGACGATGATGCTCGTCGCCACGGGCTGCGTCGCCGGAGAGAACGCGGCGGCCACCGACGCGAAGCCCACGTCGGAGACGACCGAGTGGTCGTCCGACACGTTGTCGATCGACTTCGCGACCTACAACCCGCTGAGCCTCGTGATCCGCGACCAGGGCATCCTCGAAGACATCCTCGGTGACGACGTCACCGTCGAGTGGGTGCAGTCCGCCGGTTCCAACAAGGCGAACGAGCTGCTGCGCTCCGGGTCGGTCGACGTCGGGTCGACGGCGGGATCCGCAGCCCTCCTGGCGCGTGCGAACGGCTCGCCCATCCAGGTCATCGACATCTTCTCGCAGCCCGAATGGGCGGCGATCGTCGTCGGGCCCGACAGTGACATCTCGTCGATCGAAGACCTCAAAGGTGCCTCCGTCGCGGCGACCAAGGGCACCGATCCGTACTTCTTCCTGCTGCAGGCGCTCGAGGAGGGCGGTCTGTCGCTGTCGGACGTCGAGGTGCAGAACCTGCAGCACGCCGACGGCCGTGCGGCTCTCGACGGTGGTTCGGTCGACGCGTGGTCGGGCCTCGACCCGATCATGGCGGCGGCCGAGGCGGAATCGGGCGACAAGCTCATCTACCGCAACGTCGACTTCAACACCTACGGCTTCCTCAACGCGACCGAGGACTTCATCACGAACCACCCCGACCTCGCACAGGCCGTCGTCGACGCCTATGAGCAGGCACGGGAGTGGGCGCTGGAGAACCCCGACGAGACGGCAGCTCTTCTCGCCGAGGTGGCGGGCATCGACATCGGCGTCGCCACCACGGTGATCCAGGAGCGCTCGAACCTCGACGTGAGCGGCATCCCCGGCGACGACCAGATCGCCGTGCTCGAGAAGATCGCCCCCGTGCTCGTGGAGTCCGGCGATGTGCAAGGCGGTGAGGACTCCGTCGAGAAGGCGCTCTCCTCGATCGTGAACGCGACCTTCGCCGAGAAGGCGGTCGGCGGCGAGTGAGTGATCTCGACCAGCGAGTGACCGTCCCCGCGGATTCGCGGGACGCGCTCGACTTCGCCAAGGGCGAGCTCCGGCGCCCGGATGCCGCAGCCCGGCGCATGTGGGATCGACCGGTCGTTCGGATCGTCGCGGGACTTCTTCTTCCCGCGATCATCCTGATCGTGTGGCAGGTCGTCACGACGAACGGACTGGTCCCGCCGTACCGTCTTCCCACGCCGGCGTCGGTCTTCCAGGCGGGCGTCGAGCTGGCGGAGAACGGGCAGCTCTGGACGCACATCGCCATCTCCGTGCAGCGCGTGCTGCTCGGATTCGCGATCGGCTCCATCATCGGGCTCGCCGCAGCCGGCGTGGTGGGACTGTCCCGCCTGGGCGACGTGCTGCTCAGCCCGACGCTCGCCGCCGTCCGCGCCGTGCCGTCGCTCGCCTGGGTGCCGCTCCTGATCCTCTGGATGCAGATCGGCGAGGAGTCCAAGGTCACGCTGATCGCGATCGGGGCGTTCTTCCCCGTCTACACGACGGTCGCCTCGGCTCTTCGGCACGTCGATCCGCATCTCGTCGAAGCCGGACGCTCGTTCAGCCTGCGCGGATGGTCGCTGTTCCGCATCGTGCAGCTGCCCGCGGTCGTGCCGTCCGTCATCTCCGGACTCCGGCTCGCGCTGGCACAGGCCTGGCTGTTCCTGGTCGCCGCCGAACTCATCGCCTCATCCATGGGGCTCGGCTTCCTGCTCACCGACTCCCAGAACAGCGGGCGGGTCGACCGCATCCTGCTCTCCATCGTGCTGCTGGCGCTGCTCGGCACCCTCACCAACGGCGTCCTCGTCCTGGTGGAGAAGTACCTTCTGAGGCGATGGGTGTGAGCGTGACGGAGGCACGGTTGCAGGAGACGCGCATCTACGAACCGTCGAGCGGCTTCCCGCACCCGAACGTCACCGGGGAGGCGTATGCACGCGCCGCGGTGGATCCCGTCGCCTTCTGGCAAGATGCCGCCCGTCGCCTCGACTGGTCGGAGCCCTGGCACACCGCGCACGAGTGGGAGCCTCCGAGCGGGGACGCGGTCCCGGCGGCGCGCTGGTTCATCGGCGGCACTCTCAACGTGGCCGTCAACTGCGTCGACCGGCACGTCGAGGCCGGTCGTGGAGACAAGGTGGCCCTGCACTTCGAGGGGGAGCCGGGGGACCGGATCGCGGTCACCTACTCCGATCTGCAGCAGCGGGTCGCGCGGGCCGCCAACGCCCTCACCGCGCTCGGCATCGAGCCGGGAGACCGCGTCGTGATCTACCTGCCCGTGCTCGTGGAGACGATCGTGATCACGCTCGCCTGCGCGCGGATCGGCGCGGTGCACTCGCTCGTGTTCGGCGGATTCTCGGCGGAGGCCGTGCGCTTCCGTCTCGAGGACACCGGCGCGAAGCTGCTGGTGACGAGCGACGGCCAGTACCGTCGCGGCACCGCCACCGAGGTCAAGTCGACGGCCGATGGCGCCGCTGCCGGCCTCCGCGATCTCGAGCACGTGCTCGTGCTCCGTCGCACCGGCCAGGACGTCCCGTGGACCGAGGGGCGTGATGTCTGGTGGCACGACGTCGTCGACACGGCGTCATCCGTCCACGATGCACTGCCGTTCGAGGCCGAGCATCCGCTCTTCATCATCTACACGTCGGGCACCACCGGGAAGCCGAAGGGACTCGTGCACACCTCGGGCGGCTATCTCACACAGGCGAGCTGGGCGCACTGGGCGCACTTCGACGCGAAGCCCGACGACGTGCACTGGTGCACGGCAGACCTCGCCTGGGTGACAGCGCATACCTACGAGATCTACGGTCCGCTGTCGAACGGCCTCACGCAGGTCATCTACGAGGGGACGCCGGATTCGCCCCACAGAGAGCGGCATCTCGAGATCATCGAGCGCTATGGGGTGACCGTCTACTACACGGCGCCCACGCTGATCCGCACGTTCATGACGTGGTTCGGCGCTGCGCTGCCGGCCGGCCATGACCTCTCGACGCTTCGGCTGCTCGGTACCGTCGGTGAGGCGATCAACCCCGAGGCCTGGGTGTGGTTCCGGCGGAACTTCGGCCGCGACGAGCTTCCGGTGATCGATACGTGGTGGCAGTCCGAGACCGGCGCCGCGATGATCGCTCCGCTGCCCGGTGTCACACCCCTCAAGCCGGGCTCGGCGTCCGTCCCGCTGCCGGGGATCGACGCCGCGGTGGTCGACGCGGACGGAGACGAGGTCGAACCCGGCCGCTCGGGAACGCTCGTCATCCGCCGGCCGTGGCCCGGTATGGCCCGCACCGTCTGGGGTGATCCGGAGCGATACCGCGATGCGTACTGGTCGACGTATGCCGGGCACGGCGAGTTCGGCGGCTTCTATGTCGCCGGGGACGGCGCGACCAGGGACGCCGACGGTTACATCTGGATCCTCGGTCGCCTCGACGACGTCGTCAACGTCTCCGGCCACCGACTCTCCACGATCGAGATCGAGTCGGCTCTCGTCGCGCATGAGACGGTCGGTGAGGCGGGCTCGGCCGGGGTGTCCGATCCCGTGACCGGTCAGGCCGTCGTGGCCTTCGTGACGCCGTCCGGCCTCGCCGACGTGGCTCCGGCCGACCTGCGCGCTCAGGTCGCACAGGCGATCGGCCCCGTCGCCAAGCCGAAGCACATCGTGGTCGTGCCCGATCTTCCCAAGACCCGGTCGGGCAAGATCATGCGCCGACTCCTGGCGCAGTTGTGGGAAGGCGAGCAGGATCGCCGGGCCGGTCGCGAACCCCCGCAGCTCGGGGACACCACCTCGCTGCAGAACCCCTGGGCCGTCGAAGACATCGCCGACGTGCTCGCCACCGCTGAACTCTCGCCATCGCTGAACTGAGGACACCATGACGGAAGAACACCGCTTCGGGTTTCGCACCAGGGCACTCCACGCCGGCGGAACCCCTGACGCCTCTACCGGCGCCAGAGCGGTGCCGATCTATCAGACGACGTCGTTCGTGTTCGACGATGCGGCGGATGCGGGCAACCTCTTCGCGCTGCAGAAGTACGGCAACATCTACTCACGGATCGGGAATCCCACGGTCGCTGCTCTCGAGGAGCGCCTGGCTTCCCTCGAAGGCGGCATCGGCGCTGTCGCGACCGCCTCGGGAATGAGTGCGGAGTTCATCACGTTCGCGGCTCTCGTCGGCGCGGGCGATCATGTCGTGGCCGCCGCGCAGCTGTACGGCGGCACCGTCACGCAGTTGGATGTGACGCTGCGCCGCTTCGGCGTGGAGACGACTTTCGTGGCCTCGACCGACCCCGAAGACTTCGCCGCCGCGATCCGTCCGGAGACGAAGGTCGTCTACGTCGAGATGATCGGCAATCCCTCGGGCGAGATCGCCGACGTCGAGGGACTGGCCGCGGTCGCCCACGCCGCCGGTGTGCCGCTCGTGGTCGACGCGACGCTGGCGACCCCATACCTTGCACGTCCGCTCGAGCACGGCGCCGACATCGTGATCCACTCCGTGACGAAGTTCCTCGGCGGGCACGGAACGACACTGGGCGGCATCGTCATCGAGAAGGGCACGTTCGACTGGGGGAACGGCAAGTTCCCGCAGATGACGGAACCCGTCGACTCGTACGGCGGCATCAAGTGGTGGGACAACTTCGGCGAGTACGGCTTCCTCACAAAGCTCCGGTCCGAGCAGCTGCGCGACATCGGCCCCGCACTCAGCCCGCAGTCGGCGTTCAATCTGCTCCAGGGCATCGAGACCCTTCCGCAGCGCATCGACGCCCACCTCGCGAACGCCCGCACGGTCGCCGACTGGCTGGCCTCCGACCCGCGAGTGGCGTATGTCACCTGGGCCGGACTCGAAGGGCACCCGCATCATGAGCGCGCGGCCAAGTACCTACCGCTCGGCCCGGGTTCGGTCTTCGCGTTCGGCGTCGCCGCGCAAGACGGTCGCGCGGCGGGCGAAACCCTGATCGAGAACCTGCAGCTGGCCTCGCACCTCGCGAACATCGGCGACGCCCGCACTCTCGTCATCCATCCGGCATCGACGACGCACCGTCAGCTCACCGGGGACCAGCTCGTCGCCGCGGGCGTGCGCCCGGACCTGATCCGCATCTCGGTCGGCCTGGAAGACGCCGACGACATCATCTGGGACCTCGACCAGGCCCTCACCACCGCGACAGGAGTGAACCGATGAGCGCGACAACCTCGGGCGATGCATGCGCGCTGCCCGCAGTGACGGATGTTGCGGCCTGCGCCCTGCCCGGTGCGACACCGAGCCTGCCGGGACGGACCTGGATCGGGCCGAGCCCGCAGGAGCGCTTCGGCCTGCTGCGACGCGCCACATCGATCGCGATCGTCGGGGCCTCGAACAACCCGGCACGCGCGTCGTACTTCGTGGCGACGTACCTGCTCTCCAGCACGGCCTACGACGTGTATCTGGTGAACCCGCGCGAGACCGAGATCCTCGGACGACCCGTCTACGCGACGCTGAGCGATCTGCCCGTGGTGCCCGACATCGTGGACGTGTTCCGTCGTCATGACGACCTTTCCGGCGTCGCACAGGAGGCGGTCGAGGTGGGAGCCCAGACCCTGTGGCTGCAGCTGGGGTCGTGGAACGAGGATGCGGCGGCCATCGCGGAGGGTGCGGGGCTGGGGGTCGTCATGGACCGCTGCATCAAGATCGAACACGCCCGATTCCACGGCGGACTGCACCTGGCGGGCTTCGACACGGGGGTGATCAGCTCACGGCGCCAGCTGCTCGCGAGATGAGCAGCCCCCGCGGCGAAGCCTAGACTGGCGGCATGCCCCTCATCGCGCTCACCGGCGGCATCGCCTCCGGGAAGTCGACCATCGCCCGGCGTCTGGCGGAGCACGGCGCCATCATCGTCGATGCCGATCAGATCGTGCGCGACGTGCAGTCGCCCGGCTCTCCGGTCCTCGGGCGGATCGCGCAGACCTTCGGCGCCGACGTCATCGCGCCGGACGGCTCCCTCGACAGGGCGGCGCTGGGGGCGAAGGTCTTCGGCGACCCCGACCTCCTCACCCAGCTGAACGCGATCGTCCACCCCGCTGTGCGCGAGGAATCGCAGCGACGATTCGACGGGGCCCTCCGCGACGACCCTGACGCCGTCATCGTCTACGACGTGCCGCTTCTGGTCGAGGCGCGGGTGGATGACCCGTGGGATCTCATCGTCGTCGCGCACGCGCCGGCCGACGTGCGCCGGCAGCGGCTCGTCGAACTGCGCGGCATGGCGGAGCGCGCGGCGCAGGACCGGATCGATGCCCAGGTCTCCGATGAGCGCCGACTCGCCATCGCCGATGTCGTGATCGACACGTCCGACACCCTGGAGCGCACACTCGAGCAGACGGATGCTCTCTGGGAGCGGATCAGCGCACAGTGACCTTCGCCGGTCACGCACCGGGCTCGCGCGAGTACCGGCGTCTCATCGTCGGACTGTTCTTCGCGGGTATCGCGACGTTCGCGCAGCTCTACTCCGCGCAGGCCGTGCTGCCGCAGATCTCCGCCGATCTCTTGGTCACCCCGGCCACAGCCGCGCTGAGCGTGTCGGCGGCGACCCTCGGCCTCGCGTTGGCGGTCATCCCGTGGTCGATGGTGGCCGATCGCATCGGTCGCGTGCCGGCGATGGCCACGGGCGTTCTCACGGCCACGGTGTTCGGTCTCTCCGCGCCGCTGAGCGGGGAGATCGCCATGCTCCTCGCCCTGCGATTCGCGGAGGGGGTGGCGCTGGGGGCCGTCCCCGCAGTGGCACTCGCGTACCTGAGCGAGGAGGTCGAGGCGCGACATGCGGCCGCGGCTGCGGGGAGTTACATCGCCGGAACCACTGTCGGTGGGCTGCTCGGCCGCATCGCGTCGGGCATCGTCGGGGAAGTCGGCGGATGGCGTTCCGGCATCCTCTCCGTCGCGGTGATGTGCGCGGTGGCGGCTGTGCTGTTCCTCTGCCTCACTCCCCGTGCCAGAGGGTTCGTTCCCGGACGTCTGCGCCAGGATCGCGGGCCGGGCATCCTGGAGAAGTTGCGCGCGCCGTTGCGCTCACCGCTGCAGTGGGCGCTGTACGCGCAGGGTTTTCTTCTGATGGGCGCCTTCGTCGCGGTGTACAACTACCTCGGCTTCCACCTCTCGGCTGAGCCGTTCGCTCTGCCCACCTGGCTGGTGACGCTGCTCTTCCTGGCCTATCTGGCAGGCACGCTCTCCTCGCCGTGGGCCGGCTCGCTCGCCTCGCGGGTCGGACGATTCCCGGTGCTGCTCGTGTCGATCGGCGTGATGGCCGCGGGCGCCGCCCTGCTGCTGGTCCCGGTGGCTGCGGTCGTGCTGCTGGGGCTGGTGCTCTTCACCGCCGGGTTCTTCGGAGCCCATGCCGTGGCCTCCGGGTGGACGCCTGTCGCCGCCGGTCCCGCGAGCAGGGCACAAGCCTCATCGCTGTACTACTTCGCCTACTACGCGGGATCGAGCCTGTTCGGGTGGATGCTCGGCCTGGTGTTCGGGGGTGGGAGCTGGGAGTGGTTCGTCGCCGTCATCGTCGCGATGTGTGCGGCCGCCGCCGTGGCCGCCGTCTCTGCGCTCCGCGGGGCTCCGAGCGGTCGACCGTCTTCCTGAGAGGATCTCATCATGCAGCAGCAGTTTCTCGACGCGTATGACAGCCAGCTCCGCACCGCCGCGGAGATCGCCGGTGCTTCGAGCACAGCCGTGCACGGACCACTCCTGCTGGCGACGTTCGCCGGGGGACGCGGCTTCGTGACGTACGCGGAGCTCGGTGACGTGGATGCGGATGACGTCGCGCTGCTGGTGGATGCCGCAGCCGATCATTTCCTCAGCCTCCCTGACATCGCTGAGGTCGAGTGGAAGACCCGTGGGCACGACCGGGCGCCCGGCCTGCATGATGCTCTCGTCGACCGCGGTTTCGTGCCGGAGGATCCGGAGTCGATCATGATCGGGGAGGCGCGCCTCCTCGCGCAGCAGGTCGACATCCCCGTGCAGGTGACGATCAGGCGGAGCCGCACCGACGACGAGGTGTTCGCGGCGGGCGAGATGCAGGGGCTCGTGTTCGATGATCCCGACTGGCGCTCGAGGGCGGGGGACCTCGTGGTGCGCCTGCGCGAAGATCCCTCGACCGAGCTGTGGATCGCCGTCGTCGACGATTTGGTGATCAGTGCAGGGCGTCTCCAACCGGTGGCGGGGACGGAGTTCGCCGGGCTCTGGGGTGGCGCCACCCTGCCGCAGTGGCGCGGCCGGGGGATCTACCGCGCACTCACGGCGGAACGGGCGCGGTCGGCGCTCGCCCACGGCATCCGGTATCTCCAGTCGGACTCCACCGAGTTCTCGCGCCCGATCCTGGAACGGTCGGGACTCCTGAAGGTGTCGACGACGACACCCTACGTCTGGACTCGACCAGCGGGCTGATCCCCGTGCGACGGCCTCGATGTCGGAGGGGCGGCATACGCTGGAGGTATGCAACCCACGCGCAGTGTCCGACCCTTCGAGGTCATCAGCGAGTATGAGCCGGCGGGCGATCAGCCGAAGGCCATCGCCGATCTGGCGGCGCGCATCAACGCGGGTGAGACCGACGTCGTGCTGCTCGGCGCGACGGGTACCGGAAAGTCCGCGACGACCGCCTGGCTGGTCGAGCAGGTCCAGCGCCCGACGCTCGTGCTCGCGCACAACAAGACCCTGGCCGCGCAGCTCGCGAACGAGTTCCGCGAGCTCATGCCGAACAATGCGGTCGAGTACTTCGTCTCGTACTACGACTACTACCAGCCCGAGGCCTACGTGCCCCAGACCGACACCTTCATCGAGAAGGACTCCTCGATCAACTCCGAGGTCGAGCGACTGCGGCACTCGACGACGAACTCGCTGCTGAGTCGACGCGACGTCATCGTCGTCTCGACCGTGTCCTGCATCTATGGACTCGGAGCACCGGAAGAGTATCTTCGAGCCATGGTCGCCCTGCAGGTGGGAGAGCGCTACGACCGCGACGCGCTCATCCGCCAGTTCATCGCGATGCAGTACAACCGCAACGACGTCGATTTCTCGCGAGGCAACTTCCGGGTGCGCGGCGACACCATCGAGATCATCCCGGTGTACGAAGAGCACGCCATCCGCATCGAGCTGTTCGGTGACGAGATCGAGGCGCTGTACTCGCTCCACCCGCTCACCGGAGAGGTCATCGAGAAGCTCGACGCCGTACCCATCTTCCCGGCCTCGCACTATGTGGCCGGTACCGACGTCATCCAGCGCTCCATCGGCACGATCGAGCACGAGCTGGAAGAGCGCCTGGCCGAGTTCGAGCGCCAGGGCAAGCTCCTCGAGGCCCAGCGCCTGCGCATGCGCACCACATTCGACCTCGAGATGCTGCAGCAGCTGGGTTTCTGCTCGGGAATCGAGAACTACTCGCGCCACATGGACGGCCGCATGCCGGGGGAGCCGCCGCACACGCTGCTCGACTTCTTCCCCGACGATTTCCTCCTGGTGATCGACGAGTCGCACGTCACCGTGCCGCAGATCGGCGCCATGTACGAGGGCGACGCGTCCCGCAAGCGCACGCTCGTCGATCACGGCTTCCGCCTGCCGAGCGCGATGGACAACCGTCCGCTGCGCTGGGACGAGTTCAAGAACCGCATCGGGCAGACCGTCTACCTCTCGGCGACCCCCGGCAAGTACGAGATGGGGATCGCCGACGGCATCGTCGAGCAGATCATCCGTCCGACCGGCCTCGTCGACCCGCACATCGTGGTGAAGCCGTCGAAGGGTCAGATCGACGACCTGCTCGAGGAGATCCGTGTGCGGGTCGAGCGTGACGAGCGCGTGCTCGTCACGACCCTCACGAAGAAGATGGCGGAGGAGCTCACCGACTTCCTCGGCGAGCACGGGGTACGGGTGCGCTACCTGCACTCCGACGTCGACACGTTGCGTCGCGTGGAGCTGCTCAGCGAACTGCGCGCCGGCGTGTACGACGTGCTCGTGGGCATCAACCTCCTGCGTGAAGGCCTTGACCTTCCCGAGGTCTCCCTGGTCGCGATCCTCGATGCCGACAAGGAAGGGTTCCTGCGATCGGGCACCTCCCTGATCCAGACCATCGGTCGCGCGGCCCGAAACGTGTCCGGCGAGGTGCACATGTACGCCGACAAGATGACCGACTCGATGACGAAGGCGATCGAAGAGACCGACCGTCGCCGCGAGAAGCAGGTGGCGTACAACAAAGAGCACGGCATCGATCCGCAGCCGCTCCGCAAGCGCATCGCGGACATCACGGAAGTGCTGGCTCGTGAGGGTGCAGACACGGCGGAGATGCTGTCGGGTCGAGGTCGTGCGACGGGCAAGGGCAAGTCGCCGACACCCAACCTGCGCCGTACGGGCATCGCAGCGGAGGGGGCGCAGCAGCTCGAGGCCACGATCCAGGATCTGTCCGATCAGATGCTCGCGGCCGCGGCAGAGTTGAAGTTCGAGCTCGCCGGGCGTCTGCGCGACGAGGTGCAGGATCTCAAGAAAGAGCTCCGCGCCATGGAGCGCGCCGGACACGCATAGGCAGGGGCTGACCGATGGATGCTGCGGGGAACGAACTCGCCGACCGGGTGCGTGCCCTGTTGGGGGCGGACACCGAGATCGAAGAGCGGCGCATGTTCGGCACCAGAGCGTTCCTCGATCACGGCCACATCCTCGTCGGTGCGCGTCCTGGAGGAGTGCTGCTGGTGCGCGTCGACGACGAAAGCGGTGCCGCACTGCTCACGGAACCGGGAGCAGCCCGCGCGGTGATGGGGGCGCGCACCATGAGCTCGGGGTGGCTCGACGTGGTGCCCGGTGCCATCGAAGATGACACGGCACTCATGTTCTGGCTCGACGTCGCGCGGGAGTCGGCGGGCTCGCCGGATGAGGAGCCAGAACAGGACTGACGCTACGGGCAGTGCACCAGGGTCTTGGGTCCGGTGCGGTCGATCTCGTGCTGCGTCATCGGGGCGCCGCAGAGAGGGCAGGCGCGTTCGGCGCGTTCGGCAGCGCTGGGCGGCGGAGTCTTCTCGTACGGACCGACCGAGGCGGGTCCGGCGAACCGGATGAGGTTCGTGTTCACCCAGGAGTACAGTCCTCCTGCTTCGCGGATGCGAGTGCGGAGGGGTGGGCGTTCGGAATCCTGTGCCATGTTCGTTAGTGTACTAACTATTAGTGCAGATGTATAGTCTCCCTTGTGACAGCTTCCGACGACCTGCTCCGGCTCGAGAACCAGCTCTGCTTCGCCCTGGTGACTGCGGCGCGCAATGTCGTCGCCCTGTACCGCCCCATCCTCGAGCCGTTGGGCCTCACACATCCGCAGTATCTGGTCATGCTGGCGCTGTGGGAGCGGGCCCCGCGTACCCTCAACGACCTGGCGATCGATCTGGCCATGGAACCGGCGACCGCATCGCCCTTGGTGAAGCGGCTCGAAGCCGAGGGGCTGGTCGCGCGTCAGCGCAGCAGCGAGGATGAGCGTCGTCTGGAGATCACGCTCACGCCGACAGGTTCGGCCCTGCGTGAACGGGCGGTCGACGTTCCGCATCAGGTCATGGCGGCGGTCGGCATGGGCGTCGACGAGATCGCGGCGCTCCGGGATGGTCTCGGCCCTTTCGCCGGGCGGCGTCCTGATCTCGGCTGACGAGTCCTCCGCTTCACCGTTGCACCCCAGCGATGACCTCGAGGCGGGGGAGTGGCCCCTAGGGTGGAGGCATGTCGCGCTCCGAGCCCTCGGCCCCGGAGCAGGAGCGTGCCGGGCTGGATCGGCCATGGCTGCGGCTTCTGCTCCCGCTGATCGCGATCGCCGGCTTCTTCGCGATGATCATGTTCGCCGCGGCCGCGCAGGGGCTTCCGCAATTCGGCGGATGGTTCAACGACACCGAGGAGCGGGCGGGCGACGACGTCCTGCCCACCGCGCCGGCGGAGACCGCACCTCCACCGTTGGACCCTCCGGACGATTCACCATTGCTCGTGATCATCGGCTACATCCTTGCCGCCGTCGTGATCGCCGCTGTGCTCACGATGGCGTACTTCGGCGTGCGACTCCTGATCCGCTACCTCGTGGGGCTGTGGCGTGACCGTCCGCTCGGGCGCCGGGAGGCGACACCGGTCGATGTCCAGGTCGTGACCGCGCCCGCGACGGATGTCGAGCCGGACGATGCCAGGATTCGGCGCGGAATCGCCGAGGCGCTGCGCACGATCGAGGACCGACCCGTGCCGGGCGACAGCATCGTGGCGGCCTGGGTGGGTCTGGAGGAGTCGGCTGCGGATGCCGGTGCCGGGCGAAGCGTCAATGAGACGCCGTCGGAGTTCACCGTGCGAATCATCGGCCGACGCGCCGGAATCGCCGCCGACGTCGTCACCCTGCTCGCCCTCTACGAACACGTCCGATTCGGCGGCCACGATGCCGACGAGAGCGATCGGGCCCGAGCCTCCGAGTGTCTCCGCGGCATCCAGGAGGGGTGGCGATGAAAAGACGGATGCTGGTCTGGGGCATCGGCGGCGTTGTCGCCCTGGCAATGCTCCTCGTGCTCGGACAGCTGGGCTTCCCCGCACCGTTCGTGCTCGCGTGGGTGATTATCCTCGTGGCGGTCGTCCTCGCCTGTCGCCAGGAGTTCATCGAGATCGGACCGGTGTGGCCTCCCGAGAAGCCGAGCCGCGGCTCGCGCGGCTCCGAGGTGTCACGCATGGCCTGGGCGATCAACACTCGCACCGGTGTGGCCGGCCACGTCGTGGTGCGCAGAGTGCAGAGTGTGCTGAGGAGGCGACTCGCCCTGCACGGACTCGACCTCGACGACCCCGCACAGCACGCCCGCATCGACGCTCTCCTCGGCGAGGGAGTGCGTGACGCGCTGCACCGTCGCGAAGTGCAGCGCACCGACATCGAGATCGTGCTCGACGCGATCGACCGCATCCCGAACGACACGGAGGAAACCGGATGAGCAGCCAGGAGACCACGCAGATCGCCGATACCGGGCGTCGAATCCTCGACAGTGTCCGCGGTGCCGTCGTCGGGATGGACGAGCCTCTCACAATCGCCCTCGCGGCGATCCTCGCGGGCGGCCACGTGCTCTTCGAGGACGTTCCCGGGTTGGGCAAGACGCTCGCGGCGCGGAGTCTGGCGTCCGCGCTCGGCCTCGATTTCCGACGCCTGCAGTGCACTCCGGACATGCTCCCCGGCGATGTCACCGGCTCCTACGTCTACGCACCGGCCAGCGGCGACTTCGTCTTCCGGCCCGGCCCGATCTTCACCGGTCTGCTCCTCGCCGATGAGGTGAACCGCACCACCCCCAAGACCCAGTCGGCGATGTTGGAGGCCATGGCGGAGCATCAGGTCACGGTCGAGGGCAACAGCTTCCCGCTGCCGCTGCCGTTCCACGTGATCGCGACTTCGAACCCGATCGAGTACGAGGGCACGTACGCGCTTCCCGAGGCGCAGCTCGACCGTTTCATGGTGCGCCTCGCCGTCGGCTATCCCGAGCCGGAGGATGAGACGCGCATCATCCTGGACCGCGTGCGCCGGCAGAGTCCCGACGTCTCCGTCGACCCGGTCGTCGATGGAGCGGGTCTACTCGCGATCCAGGCGGCCGTCGAGAGGATCCATGTCGACGCCGATGTCGCCAGATACTGCGTGGAGCTGACGAAGGCCACGCGGAATGCGACCCATGTCGCCGTCGGAGCCTCGCCGCGCGGGTCGCAGTCCCTCGTGCTTCTCGGGCGCGCGCTCGCGGCGCTGGATGGTCGGGACTATGTGCGGCCGGACGACATCAAGCGCATCGCGGAACCCGTCCTCGCGCACCGCCTCACGCTGACGCCGCAGGCCTGGGCTCAGGGAGTCGACCCCCGGTCCGTCGTGGCCTCGGTGGTCGAGGCCACTCCCGTACCGCCGACCGTCGCCGCGGTGCGGTGACCGCGCCGGTCCGCGTCACGGCGCGTTCCCCTGTGCGGTGGACCCGGACGCCCGTGATCGCGATCGGGGTCGCCGCCTCGGCGATCCTTGCAGCGGTGGGTCTCGTCTTCTCACGCCCCGATGTGATCGGCATCGGGCTTCCGCTCGCCCTGGCGACGGCGTGGATGCTGATGCGGCGCCCCCGTGACTCGGCGATGTCGATCGAGCTGCGTGCGCATCCGGAGGATTCCGAAGACTCGTCGGAGGTCGTGGCGGTGGTGGACGCGGTCCTCGACGGCGACTGGCTCCAGGTCGCGATCGATCAGGAAGACATGCGGTCGGGGGTCGCGGATGTGAAGCCCGGACGTGCGATCTTCACGGCCCGCGATCGTGTGCAGCACTCCGGTCCGGTGGAGTTGCTCGGAGTGACCGTCCGTGGAGTCGCCCTCGACGGCGCATGGGTCTCGGAGGCCGGGCCCCGCGTCGTGCTGACGTGGAACACGCCGCCGAGGCACGTCCCGATCGGACGACTCCCGGTCGCGCCGCGGCTGACGGGGCTGCACGGTTCCCACGAGGGCTCGCGACCCGGCCAGGGCGGCGACTTCCGCGACATCCATCCGTTCGCGCCCGGCGACGAGCTGCGCCGGGTCGACTGGCGCGCCACGGCACGCGCCGCCCGCCGCCCCGGGGAACTTCTCGTGCGGCGCACCGCCACGCTCAGCGATTCCTCGGTGGTGATCGCGGTCGACACCGCGGAGGACCTCGGAACCGCGGTCGCGTCCTGGGGAGCGGATGACGCCGACCGATCGGGGACCACCTCGCTGGATCTCGCGCGCGAGGCGGCGCTGTCCATCGCCACCGCGGCGGTCGGCATCGGCGATCGCGTGGCGTACCACGCGTTGTCACTCCGGGGCCGCAGCCTCCCGGCCGGTGGCGGCCCGCGTCATCTCGCGCGCGTGCGCGATGTGATCGCGGCGACCGGTCAGAGCGAGGAGGACTCACGCTACCGACGGTCTCCCGTCATACCGACGGGATCCATCGTCTTCGTGCTCTCCACGTTCTTCGACGGGGTCGCCGCGCAACTGGCCACGCGGTGGCGGGCGGCGGGCCACGCCGTGGTCGCGGTCGACGTGCTCCCCAGCCCCGACGAGAGCCGGCTCACCCGTGAGCAGCGCATCGCACTGCGCACGCTGCTCGCAGAGCGCTCCGACATCCTCGTCGAGCTCCGGCACGCCGGGGTCGAGGTGGTCGCGTGGACGGATCCCGATGTCGACGTCGCGATGCGGCTCGCGGCCCTTCGACAGCAACGCGTGCGGACGGTGCGGCGATGAGGCGTGCTCTCCGTTCGTTCCGGGTGCGAGCCGCCGTTCCAGGGGTCGTCGTCCGCCTCATGGTCGTCGTGCTCGTGTGGGGAGGAGCGGTCGTGCTCGTTCCCTTCCCGCTGTGGCAGGGAGTGGCGGTGATCGCCGCGCTCCTCGCGGTCGTGCTCCCGCGATCCCTGGCAGCGTGGGTGGGCGCCGCGTGTCTCGCGTTCGGGGTGCTCCTGACCGAGCCGGATCCCGGGCGTACAGCCCTCGCCGTGCTGCTGGTCCCCGCGATCCACGTCCTCGCATCGCTCAGCCTGGTGATCCCGATCTCCTCGCATGTCGGCCTCGCCGTGCTGGGCCCGAGTCTCGCGCGCTTCCTCGTCATCCAGCTGCTGGCACAGCCCGTCGTCTTCGGGGTGTGGCTGCTGGCGCCGTCGAACATCGACCACGGGATCGTCTGGCTCGCACCGCTCGCCGCAGTGGGACTCGCGTTCGGGGTGCTGCTCGCCCTGCGGGCGGTCCGGAGGTCGGATGCGCTGCCGCAGACGGGCCCGTCGTCAGGAGCGGAACAGGGTTCCGACCGTCCTCGCGGAGCCAATGTCCGTGGCCCCTCGTAGACTTGTTCGGTGCCCATCGTCCCCGTTGCCTCCTCCGGAAAACTCAGTGTCCGCGGTGCCCGCGTCCACAACCTCAAGAACGTCGACATCGACATTCCGCGCGACTCCCTCGTCGTGTTCACCGGCCTGTCCGGATCGGGAAAGTCCAGTCTCGCGTTCGACACGATCTTCGCCGAGGGGCAGCGTCGCTACGTCGAATCGCTGAGCGCGTACGCGCGCCAGTTCCTCGGCCAGGTCGATCGACCAGACGTCGATTTCATCGAGGGCCTGAGCCCCGCCGTCTCGATCGACCAGAAGTCGACCAACCGCAACCCGCGGTCGACCGTCGGCACGATCACCGAGATCTACGACTACATGCGTCTGCTCTGGGCGCGTATCGGCATCCCGCACTGCCCCGAATGCGGTGAGCGGATCCAGCGTCAGACGGTGCAGCAGATCGCCGACCAGCTCATGGAGCTCCCCGAGCGCACGCGCTACCAGGTGGTCGCGCCGATCGTGTCGCAGAAGAAGGGCGAGTTCGTCGACCTGTTCCGCGAGCTCGGCGCGAAGGGCTACTCACGCGCGATCGTCGACGGAGATCTCATCCAGCTTGCCGAGCCGCCCACGCTGAAGAAGAGCTACAAGCACGACATCGCGGTGGTGGTCGACCGGCTGGTCGCCTCCGACGACATCCTCGGCCGCGTCACAGACTCGGTCGAGACCGCTCTCGGGCTCGCGGGCGGCGTGGTGCAGATCAACTACGTCGACGGCGAGGGCGACGACGCATGGCAGACCTTCTCCGAGAAGCTGGCCTGCCCGAACGGCCATGCCCTCACGCTCACCGAGATCGAACCGCGCACGTTCTCGTTCAACGCGCCGTTCGGCGCGTGCCCTGCATGCTCAGGCCTCGGCACGCGCATGTCGGTCGACGTCGATCTGATGCTCGGCGATGAAGACCTCTCGATCCGCGAGGGCGTCATCATCCCGTGGACCACTCAGGGCAAGGGCCTGTTCCAGTACTACGAGCGGCTGCTGGAGGGACTCTCGAACGACCTCGACTTCTCGCTCGACACCCCCTGGCGCAAACTCCACTCCGATGTGCAGAACGCGGTGCTGCGCGGTGAGAACTACAAGGTCTCCGTCAAGTGGAAGAACCGTTACGGCCGCGAGATGCGCTACACATCCGGGTTCGAGGGTGTGGTTCCGTACATCGAGCGGCAGTACCTGCAGGCCGAGTCGGACAACCAGCGCAATCGCTGGGGCGAGTACCTTCGCGAGGTGCCGTGCCCGGTGTGCGACGGCAACCGCCTCAAGCCGGAGGTCCTGGCCGTGCAGGTGCACGGTCACTCGATCGCCGAGGTCTCTCATCTCAGCCTGGCCGACGCGCGTGCGTTCATGGAGACCCTCACGCTCACCGACCGCGAGGCGAAGATCGCAGCGCAGGTGCTCCGCGAGATCCGTCTCCGCCTCGACTTCCTGCTGCAGGTCGGTCTTTCCTACCTCAACCTCAGCCGCTCGGCGGGATCCCTGTCCGGTGGAGAGGCGCAGCGCATCCGCCTGGCCACGCAGATCGGCTCCGGTCTGACCGGCGTGCTCTACGTGCTCGACGAGCCGTCGATCGGTCTGCACCAGCGTGACAACCGGCGTCTCATCGACACCCTGCTGAAGCTGCGCGACCTCGGCAACACGCTGATCGTGGTGGAGCACGACGAAGAGACCATCGAAGCGGCGGACTGGGTCGTCGATATCGGCCCCGGCGCCGGCGTCAACGGCGGTGAGGTCGTGCACTCGGGTCCGTACTCGGCGCTCCTCAATGACAGCGCGTCGATGACGGGCGAGTACCTCTCGGGTCGTCGCGAGATCCCCATGCCGACGAAGCGCCGCAAGATCGACAAGAAGCGGATGCTGAGCGTCGTGGGCGCCCGTGCGAACAACCTCCGCAACGTCACGGCCGACTTCCCCCTCGGTGTGCTCACCGCGGTCACCGGGGTCAGCGGATCCGGCAAATCGTCGCTCGTCAACGACATCCTCTACCAGGTGCTGGCGTCTCGGTTGAACGGTGCGCGCACCGTCCCCGGCAAGCACACGCGGGTGACCGGGCTCGACAACCTCGACAAGGTCGTGCACGTCGACCAGGCGCCGATCGGCCGCACCCCGAGGTCGAACCCGGCGACGTACACCGGCGTGTTCGACCGCATCCGCACGCTCTTCAGCGAGACACCGGAGGCGAAGGTCCGCGGCTACCAGCCCGGCCGATTCAGCTTCAACGTCAAGGGCGGTCGCTGCGAGGCGTGCTCGGGCGACGGCACGATCAAGATCGAGATGAACTTCCTGCCCGACGTGTACGTCGACTGCGAGGTCTGCCACGGCAAGCGCTACAACCGCGACACGCTCGCCGTGCACTACAAAGGCAAGAACATCGCCGAGGTGCTCGAGATGCCGATCGAAGAGGCAGCCGACTTCTTCGAGCCCATCCAGGCGATCCACCGCTACATGAAGACGCTCGTCGATGTCGGGCTCGGCTACGTGCGGCTCGGCCAGTCGGCGACGACGCTCTCCGGTGGCGAGGCGCAGCGCGTCAAGCTGGCGACCGAGCTCCAGCGCCGCAGCAACGGTCGCAGCATCTACGTGCTCGACGAGCCGACGACGGGGCTGCACTTCGAAGATGTCCGCAAGCTCCTCGAGGTCCTCAACGGCCTGGTCGACAAGGGCAACACCGTGATCGTCATCGAGCACAACCTCGATGTGATCAAGTCCGCCGACTGGGTGATCGACCTCGGTCCCGAGGGCGGCTCCGGCGGTGGCCAGATCATCGCCACGGGCACTCCGGAGCAGATCGCCCGCGTCGAGGCGAGCCACACCGGGTTGTTCCTCGGCGAGATCCTGGGTGAGGGGCGTTCCGCGCGGAAGGCCAGCTGATGGCTGACGTGCTGTCGTACAAGCCGCGGCCGGGGGAGATTCCCACCGACCCCGGCGTGTACCGCTTCCGTGACTCCGCCGGCCGGGTGCTGTACGTGGGCAAGGCGAAGAATCTGCGTCAGCGGCTGTCGAACTACTTCGCCCCGCTGCGCACGCTGCATGAGCGCACCCGTCGTATGGTCACCACTGCGTCTTCCGTCGAGTGGACGGTGGTGTCGACCGACGTCGACTCGCTGCAACTCGAGTACATGTGGATCAAGGAGTTCGATCCGCCGTTCAACGTGCGCTACAAGGACGACAAGTCGTACCCGTTCATGGCGGTGACGCTCGCCGACGAAGCACCACGTGTGATCGTGACACGCAACCGCAAGATCCCCGGAGCGCGGTACTTCGGTCCCTTCCCGAAGGTGTGGGCGGTGCACGAGACGATCGACCTGATGATCAAGGCTTTTCCGATCCGCACGTGCAGCGACTCCAGCTACCGACGCGCCATGCAGACCGGCAGGCCGTGCTTCCCCGGTCAGATCGGCAAGTGCGGCGGCCCGTGCTCGATGACGGTGAGCATCGAGGAGCACCGCGCCATGGTCGACGACTTCGTCGCGTTCATGGCCGGGGGAGACGAGCGCTTCACCCGCGAGCTCACGAAGCGGATGCTGGCGGCGTCCGCGGCGATGGACTACGAGGCGGCGGCGAAGTACCGCGACAAGCTCTCTGCGATCGAGGCCGTTCTCGGCAAGAGCGCGCTCGTGCTTCCCAGCGACGAAGACGCCGACCTGTTCGGTATCGCCGAAGACGAGCTCGCCGCGGCGGTGCAGCACTTCGTGATCCGCGGCGGAAGGGTGCGCGGTGTGCGTGCCCTGACGATCGAGAAGGAGATCGACATCTCCAGCGGCGAGCTCGTCGAGCAGGTGCTGCAGCAGGCTTACGGCGAGGCTCAGGACGTTCCGCGCCGCATCCTGGTTCCCACCCTGCCCGATGACGCCGCCGAGCTCGAGGTGTGGCTGCGTGATCGGCGCGGCAAGAAGGTCGAGATCGCGGTCGCACAGCGCGGCCAGCGTGCCGACCTCATGCGCACGGCGACCTTGAACGCGCAGCAGGCGCTCATCCGCCACAAGACCCGTCGCACGACCGACTATGTCGCGCGAACCCAGGCCCTCACCGACCTGCAGGAGGCGCTCGGCATGGACGAGGCGCCGCTGCGCATCGAGTGCTTCGACATCTCGCACCTCGGTGGAACGAACGTCGTGGCCTCGATGGTGGTCTTCGAGGACGGCCTTCCCCGCAAGGACCAGTACCGGTCGTTCAACATCGCCGAGACGACGGACGACACCGACTCCATGTACCAGGTGCTCCGTCGTCGGCTGGCCTATCTCGATCGTCCCGAAGAGCCCGAGACCATCGATCCGACGACCGACGAGGTCGTCGCAGAGGATGTCGGCGAGGCGACGGTGCGTCGCAAGCCCCGTTTCGCCTACCCTCCGCAGCTCCTCCTGGTCGACGGCGGTCAGCCTCAGGTGGAAGCTGCGGCCCGTGCTCTCCGTGACGCCGGACACACCGAGATCGCGGTCTGCGGCATCGCGAAGCGGCTTGAGGAGGTCTGGCTTCCCGGCGAGGACTTCCCTGTGATCCTGCCCCGTACGAGTGAAGCCCTCTACCTGCTGCAGCGCCTGCGCGACGAAGCGCACCGGTTCGCGATCACTCATCAGCGCAAGAAGCGGCGCAACGACATCGGTTCGGTGCTCGCCGAGGTGCCCGGGCTCGGTGCCTCCCGCATCAAGGTGCTGCTCAAGCACTTCGGTTCGGTCACTGCGCTCCGTGCGGCCGAGCCGGGACAGATCGAAGAAGTTCAGGGGATCGGTCCGGTGCTCGCTCAGAACATCCACACGCACCTCTCCACTCGCTAGGCTGGAGGCCGAGGGGGAGAGGGAGCACTGAGCAATGACTGACGGGGAAAAGGGCGAGTTCCTCATCGTCACGGGAATGTCCGGCGCGGGTCGGACGACGGTGGCGAACGCACTCGAGGACCTCGGCTGGTACGTCGTCGACAACCTGCCCCCGCAGATCCTGCGTCCTCTGCTGGATCTGACCGACATGGGAGGTACCGCTCTTCCCAAGGTCGCGGCAGTCGTCGATGTGCGCGGCCGAAACCTCTTCGACGACTTTCCCGGCGTAGCGCGCGCGCTACGGTCGCGTGGCTCCGTCCGGGTGCTCTTCCTGGATGCGTCCGACGACGTGCTGGTGCGCCGGTTCGAGTCCGTGCGGCGACCGCATCCGCTCCAGGGCGAAGGCACCCTGCTCGACGGCATCCGGATCGAACGCGCCCGTCTTGCGCCGATCCGGGAAGCCGCCGACCTGGTGATCGACACATCGACGCTCAACATCCACCAGCTCGCGACACAGGTATCCGACATCTTCTCCGAGGAGGGTGAAGCGCGACACCGCGTCACACTGCTCAGCTTCGGGTTCAAATACGGGCTGCCGACCGACGTCGACATCGTCGCCGACATGCGGTTCCTGCCGAACCCGTTCTGGAACGAGGAGCTACGGGGGCTGACAGGGCAGGACGAAACGGTCCGGGAGTACGTGCTCTCCCGCGAGGGGGCGATGGAGTTCCTCGACGCGTACTCCACGGCGTTGGTGCCCGTGCTCGAGGGATATCAGCGCGAGAACAAGAGCCACTCGACGATCGCGATCGGCTGCACGGGCGGAAAACACCGCTCGGTGGCGATGTCGGAGGAGCTGGCTCGGCGTCTGGCCGCGATCCCCGGCGTCGCCGTGAACGTCCGTCACCGGGACCTGGGCCGAGAGTAGCGGGCCGCCCGGCCGAGTAAGCTGGACGTTTGCGTCGCGATCCGGCGCGTGAACGTGAAGGAGTGTCGTGGCACTAACCACCGACGTCAAGGCCGAGCTGGTCAGCATCCGCAATGCACCCCCGACGGTGCGAGTCGCGGAAGTGACCGCCATCCTCCGGTTCGCCGGCGGCCTGCATTCGATCGCCGGTCGTGTGGCCGTGGAGGCCGAGGTGGATGCCGAGACTCTCGCGCGCCGCGTCGCGCGGGACCTTGCCGAGATCTACGGCGTGCGACCCGAGATCGCCCAGGTCCAGTCGAGCACCGCGAACGACGGAGCCCGCTGGGCGGTGCGTGTGATCGCACAGGGGGAGACCCTCGCCCGTCAGACAGGGCTGCTCGACCAGCGTCGGCGCCCGGTTCGCGGGCTGCCCAACCGACTCACCACCGGCTCTCGTGCCGAGGTCGCCGGGCTCTGGCGCGGTGCCTTCCTCGCCGCAGGATCCCTGAGCGAGCCCGGGCGCTCCGCCATGCTCGAGGTCGTCTGCCCGTCGTCGGAGGCGGCGATGGCTCTCGTCGGCGCGGCGCACCGGCTCGGCGTGGCCGCCAAGGCGCGTGAGGTGCGGGGCATGCCGCGCGTGGTCGTGCGCGAGGGCGAGGCCATCCGCACCATCCTGAATGAGATGGGCGCGCAGAAGACGGCGATCGCCTGGGAAGAGCTCCGTCAGCGCCGCGAGGTGCGTGCCGGGGTCAACCGCCTCGTCAACTTCGACGACGCGAACCTGCGCCGTTCCGCGCAGGCCGCCGTCGCCGCATGTGCGCGCGTCGAGCGCGCCCTCGAGATCCTGGCCGACGAGGTCCCCGATCACCTGAAGGTGGCCGGCGAACTCCGTCTCGCGCATCGCGATGCCAGCCTCGACGAGCTCGGCCACCACGCCGACCCGCCCCTGACGAAGGACGCCGTCGCCGGCCGCATCCGCCGCCTGCTCGCGATGGCCGACAAGCGCGCGCAGCAGGAGGGCATTCCCGGAACGGAAGCCGCGGTCCCCGTGGGACTCGACGTCTGACCCGCATCCTCGAACGAAGACCCGCCGCCCGGTATCCGGACGGCGGGTCTTCGTCATACGACGGAAGGATCGGGGGCGCCGCCGTGTTGTCGTCAGTAGGATGAAAGACGTCCGCTCTACGCCGCACATCGGCGGCGCGGAGGATCGGCAAGCGCCGCGGCGCGGCGCGGATTGGATGAAAGCGATATGGCGACCTACACGCTCCCCGACCTTCCCTACGACTTCGCAGCTCTCGAGCCGCACATCAGCGGCAAGATCATGGAGCTGCACCATGACAAGCACCACGCGACCTACGTCGCCGGCGCGAACACCGCGCTCGACCAGCTCGCCGAGGCCCGTGAGAGCGGCAACCTGGCGAACGTCAACAAGCTCGAGAAGGACCTCGCCTTCAACCTCGGCGGTCACGTCAACCACTCGATCTTCTGGACGAACCTGTCGCCGAACGGCGGGGGTCAGCCGGAGGGCGAGCTGAAGGCGGCTATCGACGAGTACTTCGGCTCGTTCGAGAAGTTCCAGGCGCACTTCACGGCAGCGGCGACGGGCATCCAGGGCTCCGGCTGGGCGGTCCTCAGCTGGGACTCGATCGGCTCGCGTCTGATCATCCAGCAGCTGTTCGACCAGCAGTCGAACACGGCACAGGGCACGATCCCGCTGTTCCAGCTCGACATGTGGGAGCACGCCTTCTACCTCGACTACCTCAACGTGAAGGCCGACTACGTCAAGGCCGCGTGGAACATCGCGAACTGGGAGAACGTCGCCCAGCGCCTCGAGGTCGCCCGTAAGCAGACGAACGGCCTGCTGGTACTGTCGTAATCGGGTCGCGTCCCGACGGGCTACGGCTCGTCGGGACGCCCTCTCAGCCAAAAAACCCCGCGCTTCACGCCTGCTGGAAAGCAGTGTGCAGCGCACGAGAAACAGGGAGACCTGAGTGTCTGTCAAGATCGGTATCAACGGCTTCGGCCGCATCGGACGCAACTACTTCCGCGCGGCTCTCGCGCAGGGAGCGGACCTTGAGATCGTCGCCGTCAACGACCTCACCGACAACAAGACCCTGGCGCACCTGCTGAAGTACGACTCGGTGGGCGGCGTCCTCGACGCCGAGATCAGCTACGACGACGAGAGCATCACCGTCAACGGCAAGGTCATCAAGGCCTTCGCCGAGCGTGACCCCGCCGGTCTCCCGTGGGGCGAGCTGGGTGTGGACATCGTCATCGAGTCCACCGGCTTCTTCACCAAGGCCGAGCTCGCCAAGAAGCACATCGAGGCCGGCGCGAAGAAGGTCCTCATCTCGGCTCCGGGCACCGGTGTCGACGGCACGTTCGTCATGGGCGTGAACGAGGACACGTACAACCCGGAGACGGATCACATCATCTCCAACGCGTCCTGCACCACCAACTGCCTCGCGCCGCTCGCACAGGTCTTCAACGACGCGTTCGGCATCGACCGCGGCTTCATGATGACGGCGCACGCGTACACCGCCGACCAGAACCTGCAGGACGGCCCGCACAGCGACCTCCGTCGTGCACGCGCCGCTGCGATCAACATCACCCCGGCTTCGACCGGTGCGGCAAAGGCCATCGGCGAGGTGCTCCCGGAGCTCCAGGGCAAGCTGAGCGGCTCGTCGTACCGCGTTCCGGTTCCGACCGGCTCGATCGTCGACCTCACCCTCATCACCGACCGCGAGAACCTGACGGTCGACGAGGTCAACGAGGCGTACAAGAAGGCTGCTGCCGAGGGTCGCCTCGCCGGTTACCTCCAGTACAACGAGGACCCGATCGTCTCGAGCGACATCGTGCACAACCCGCACTCGTCGATCTTCGACTCGACGCTGACCAACGTCAGCGGCAACCTGATCAAGGTCTCCAGCTGGTACGACAACGAGTGGGGCTACTCCAACCGTCTCGTCGACCTGACCGAGTACGTGGCCGAGCGCCTCTAAGCTCAGACACATGACTCTGCGCACCCTGGATACTCTGGGGTCGCTCGAGGGCAAGCGCGTCATCGTCCGTTGTGATCTCAACGTCCCCCTGCGGGATGGGATCATCACGGACGATGGCCGTGTCCGCGCCTCGCTGCCGACCCTCAACGCACTCATCAACGCGGGCGCCCGCGTCGTCGTCTGCTCTCACCTCGGTCGGCCGGATGGCGCGCCCGACCCGCAGTACAGCCTCGAGCCGGTGGCTCAGCGGCTGTCCGAGCTGCTCGGCGCCCCGGTCGCGTTCGCGCGCGACACGGTCGGCGAGTCGGCGAAGGAGGCCGTCGCCTCTCTCGAGGACGGCGGGGTCGTCGTGATCGAGAACCTGCGTTTCAATGCGGGGGAGACCTCGAAGGATGATGCCACCCGTGCCGCGTTCGCCGCGGAGCTCGCGGAGCTCGGCGACGTGCTCGTCTCCGACGGGTTCGGAGTCGTGCACCGCAAGCAGGCGAGCGTCTACGAGCTCGCCGAGCTGCTGCCGTCGGCGGCCGGCCTGCTGATCGCGGCCGAGCTCGACGTGCTCGACCGCCTGACCGAGAACCCCGAGCGTCCGTACGCGGTCGTCCTCGGCGGCTCGAAGGTCAGCGACAAGCTCGGCGTCATCTCGCACCTGCTTCCGCGGGTCGACAAGATCCTCGTCGGTGGCGGCATGCTGTTCACCTTCCTCAAGGCCCAGGGGCACGCCGTGGCCTCGAGCCTGTTGGAAGAGGACCAGCTCGAGACGGTTCGCGGCTACATCGCGGAAGCGGCCGAACGCGGTGTGGAGCTCGTGCTCCCCACCGACGTCGTCGTCGCCGCATCCTTCAGCGCGGACGCCGCGCACGAAGTCGCCGCGGCAGACGCGATCGAGTCGACGCCGTTCGGCGCCTCCGGCATCGGACTGGACATCGGCCCGGAGACGGCGGCACGTTTCGCGGAGGTCATCCGCGAGTCGAAGACCGTGTTCTGGAACGGCCCGATGGGCGTGTTCGAGTTCCCGGCGTTCGCGGCCGGCACCAAGACCGTGGCGCAGGCGCTCACCGAGGTCGACGGCCTCAGCGTCGTCGGCGGTGGCGACTCCGCCGCAGCCGTGCGTCAGCTCGGATTCTCCGACGACCAGTTCGGTCACATCTCGACCGGCGGCGGCGCGAGCCTCGAATTCCTCGAGGGCAAGAAACTACCCGGCCTGGAGGTGCTCGGATGGGCGTAGCAACCCGTACCCCGCTGATCGCGGGAAACTGGAAGATGAATCTCGACCACCTTCAGGCGGTCGCGTTCGTGCAGAAGCTGCACTGGACGTTGAAGGACGCGAAGCACGAGGACGGATCGGTCGAGGTGGCGGTCTTCCCGCCGTTCACCGACATCCGCAGCGTGCAGACGCTCATCGACGCGGACAAGATCCCGTTCGCGCTCGGTGCGCAGGATGTGTCGGCACACGACTCCGGTGCGTACACCGGCGAGATCTCCGGGGCGTTCCTGGCGAAGCTCGACGCGAAGTACGTCATCATCGGCCACTCGGAGCGTCGTGAATACCACGCCGAGGGCGACGACGTCGTGGCGGTGAAGGTCAAGGCATCGCTCACGCACGGCCTCGTGCCGGTGATCTGCGTCGGCGAGACTGCCGGCGACCTCGAGAAGTTCGGGGCCAGCGCAGTTCCGGTGTCGCAGCTCGAGGCTGCGCTCGAGGGTGTCTCGCCGAAGGCGGACATCGTCGTGGCGTACGAGCCCGTGTGGGCCATCGGCTCCGGCCAGGCGGCGACGCCGCAGCAGGCGCAGGATGTCTGCGCCGCTCTGCGAGCCGTCATCGCGAAGGTCCTGGGCGACGAGGCGGCCGCGCGCACGCGCATCCTCTACGGCGGCTCGGTGAAGTCCGGGAACATCGCCAGCTTCATGCGCGAGCCCGATGTGGACGGCGCTCTGGTCGGCGGGGCGAGCCTCGTCGTGGACGAGTTCGCTGCGATCATCCGCTTCGAGAAGCACGTCGGCGTGTGAGTGCAGCGGGGCTTCGGCCCCGCTGCACCGTATACTTGACCGTTACGGGGGCGCTCCGGCCCCAGCGAAAGGCTCTTTCTCGTGGCAATTCTCGAGTTCGTCCTGCAGGTCGTGCTGGGCATCACCAGCGTTCTGCTGACCCTCCTCATCCTCTTGCACAAAGGCCGCGGCGGTGGCCTGTCCGACATGTTCGGTGGAGGTATGACCTCCGCGGTCGGCTCTTCCGGGCTCGCGGAGCGGAACCTGAACCGCTTCACCGTCGTCCTGGCACTGACATGGTTCGTCTCCATCGTCGCGCTGGGCCTCATCACGAAATTCGAGGTCATCTGATGGCTACCGGTGGAAACGCGATCCGCGGCACCCGTGTGGGCTCCGGCCCCATGGGCGAGCAGGACCACGGATATCACGCCGACCGCATCGCGGTCTCGTACTGGGACGGACTCGGCAACGAGACCGTGCGCTACTTCGCCGCCGGTCTTCCGGAAGAGGAGATCCCGGAGACGATCGATCACCCGCAGTCCGGCCTTCCCGCCGGTCGTGACAAGGAGAACCCTCCTGCGCTCGCGAAGGCGGAGCCGTACAAGACGCATCTCGCCTACGTGAAGGAGCGTCGTACCGACGAGGAAGCCGTCCAGCTTCTCGACGACGCGCTCACGCAGCTGCGCGAGCGCCGGGGGCAGTGACCTCGGTCTGACATCGAAGAAGCCGCCGCGAGTCATCGCGGCGGCTTCTTCCGTACCCGGTGACAGCACTCAGCGGCAGCCCGCTGCCGCATCGATGTAGTTCTGCGGGGGATACCCGTACGCCCACACTCCGTTGGCGTCGTCGGTATAGCCCATGCTGATGGCCCACGCGGTGGCCCACTTCTCGATGCTGTCCTGCGTGGAGGAGTCGTACATGCTCTGGCACTTGGCGCTGATCGCATGCCCGACCTCGTGAGCCACGAGCGCCTTGCTCCGGACGGCCGGCCACTGCTCGGCGACCGAGTTCGAGAGCTGGATGGTCGCCCGTCCCGAGTCGCCCCACCACCAGGTCGTGTAGCCGCCCATGCTGCCGTTGTAGCCGGCGCCACTGACGACGGGGGCCCAGTCGAAGTCGAGAAGCACACCGGGTGCGAGGGAGCGGGCGAACGCCTCGATCTCGAGCCTGGTGTTCAGAAGCGGTCCCGCTTTCTCCGCCAGCTCTTCGTTCTCCGTCGCGACGACCTGCGCCGCAGCACCCTGCAGTGCGAGGTACACGGTCGCCGCGCCTTCGTCCACCGTCGTCGTGGTGGTGGCATCGGCGGCCGCATCGCGCAGGGCGATCACGGCTTCGTTGCGTGCCGAGGGATGAGCGGCTTCGAAACTCGGAGCGGCGGTGCCCGCGGCGGCGATCACGACAAGTCCGCTCTCCGTCACCGCGTGCCGCGCGTCTGCGACGTCGGTCGAGGCTTCGGTGAGCTCATCGGACAGTGCACCGACCGCGTGGCGTTGCTGCTCCAGTTGCGAAGTCGCGCCGAACAGCTCCCAGAACCAGTCGGGCTTCGCGCCCACGGCAGGGATCTCCGCTGCGACCACGCCCTCGGCATCGGACGCAGTGACGGTGCCGTCGTCGACTGCGGCGGCGAACCCCGTATGGACGTCGTCGGGCACGGCGATCGGCTGGTTTCCGCCGGCGATGATCCGTGCCGCCGCATCCGTGGTCGCGCGCAGGCCGGCGATCTCCTCGCGCACCTGTGCCTTCGCGGTCGATGTCGTCTGGGCGGTGCTCTCGTACTGCGACGCGGCACTGTCGTATCCGAGGTTCGCCGTCACCTGAGTGACGGCCACTGCAGCGACCAGGGCGGCTCCGCCGAGCAGGCCGACGACGAGGCCTGTGCGCTTCTTCCGGCGCGGCGTCGGTGCAGGGGCGGAGGAACCCGCGGAGAACAGGACGGGCAGCTGATGCCCGCCCTCGCGAAGCGTCTGACCCATTCGATGATGCCTTCCGGTCGGAGACTGCGTACAGCGATGCTGTCAGCGTATTCGACAGGACGGGTGGGAATGCGAGAAGGCCCCCACCGCATGGTGAAGGCCTTCTCGAACGGAGGGGCTGACGGGAATCGAACCCGCATCATTAGTTTGGAAGACTAAGGCTTTACCACTAAGCTACAGCCCCGGATCCGAACCCTGGAAAGGCTCGGTACCGACTCATCGACTATACCGGACTCTGACGCATGCTCCTGTCCGTTAGACTCGGTGGGGCTGAATCCGCGTGCGGATTCCCCGGGGCGTAGCTCAGTTTGGTAGAGCGCCCGCTTTGGGAGCGGGAGGTCGCAGGTTCAACTCCTGTCGCCCCGACACGGCCCCCACGGACCTTACAGCCGCGATTCGAAGCGGAAATCACAAGGAGAACACACCAGCATGGCGAACAGCACCGTCGAGAAGCTGACCCCGACCCGGGTCAAGCTCACCATCACGGTCACCCCGGACGACCTCAAGCCCAGCATCGCTCACGCGTACGAGCACATCGCTCAGGACGTTCAGATCCCCGGCTTCCGCAAGGGCAAGGTCCCGGCTCCGATCATCGACCAGCGCATCGGTCGCGGCGCCGTCATCGAGCACGCCGTCAACGAGGGCCTGGACAAGTTCTTCCGCGACGCGACGGTCGAGCACAAGCTGCGCGTCGTCGGCCGTCCGGCTGCCGACATCACGCAGTGGCCGAACGAGAAGGACTTCTCGGGCGACCTGCTCGTCGACATCGAGGTGGACGTCCGCCCCGAGATCGAGCTGCCCTCCTACGACGGCATCACCGTGACGGTCGACGCCGTCGAGGCAGATGACGCCGCGCTCGATGCAGAGCTCGACAACATGCGCGCCCGCTTCGGCACGCTGGTCCCGGTCGACCGTCCCGCCGCGAAGGGCGACTTCGTCGAGCTCGACCTCGTCGCCACGATCGACGGCGCCGAGATCGACCGCGCCGAGGGAGTCTCCTACGAGATCGGCTCCGGCGAGCTGCTCGAGGGCATCGACGACGCGATCGAGTCGCTCACCGCGGGTGAGGACACCACGTTCCGCTCGGCTCTCGTCGGTGGCGACCACGCCGGCTCCGAGGCCGAGGTGTCTGTCACGGTCAAGGCTGTCAAGGAGCGCGAGCTCCCCGAGGCCGACGACGACTTCGCGCAGATCGCGAGCGAGTTCGACACGATCGCCGAGCTCCGCGACAGCCTGGCCGAGCGTGTCGCTCAGCAGGGCGTCTTCACCCAGGGCTCCGCCGCGCGCGACAAGCTCGTCGAGGCGCTGCTCGAGCAGATCGAGATCCCCGTTCCGCCGCAGCTCATCGAGGACGAGGTGCACAACCACCTCGAGGGCGAAGGCCGTCTCGAGGACGAGGTGCACCGTGCCGAGGTCACCGAGGCGAGCGAGAAGCAGTTCCGCACGCAGGTCCTCCTCGACACGATCGCCGAGCAGGCCGATGTGCAGGTCTCGCAGGAGGAGCTCAGCCAGTACCTCATCCAGTCGGCTGCGCAGTACGGCATGGCTCCTCAGGAGTTCGTCGAGGCCCTCCAGTCCTCGAACCAGCTTCCGGCGCTCGTCGGTGAGGTCGCCCGCAACAAGGCGCTCGCTATCGCGCTCGGCAAGGTGAAGGTCGTCGACAGCAACGGTAAGCCCGTCGATCTGTCTGACTTCGTCGTCACCGACGATGAGTCCGAGTCCGCCGAGTCCGAGTCCGCCGAGTCCGCTGAGGCCGACGAGAAGCCGGCCAAGAAGGCTCCGGCCAAGAAGCCCGCGGCCAAGAAGGCTCCGGCGAAGAAGGCCGACGAGGCTGACGATGCTGAGAAGCCGGCTGCCAAGAAGCCCGCTGCCAAGAAGGCCCCGGCCAAGAAGGCGGCCGACAAGGCCGAGTGATCGGACACGATCCAATGAAGAGGGCGGGTGCTGCGGCATCCGCCCTCTTTTCCATCCAGGGAGGGCAGCGATGAAGACGTGGGATGAGCGCATCGACGAGGTGTGGGAGGACGCGACGGGCGAAGAGGTCGGCGACGACACGATCGCCCGCATCGACGCCCTCGCCGCCGAACGCGGACCGGACGACGCTCGTGCGGAGTTCGAGCGCGCCGGTGCGCGGGACTCCGCGGGGAGGCCGGCGGAGGCTGTCGAGCTGTACCGGCGCGCATTGGCGCTGGGGCTGGATGAGGAGCACCGCCCGCAGTGCGTCATCCAGATGGCCAGTTCGCTGCGGAATCTCGGTGAGTACGACGAAGCCCTCTCCGTCATCCGTGCCGAGGAGGAACTGTCGGCCGACGGCCCGTATCGAGATGCCATGGCCTGCGTCCACGCCCTGATCCTCGCGAGCGCGGGGCGACCTGCGCAGGGCCTGTCGGTGGCGCTGCTCGCCCTGGTGCCGCATCTCCCGCGCTACCACCGGTCGATGACGGCCTACGCGCGTGAGATCGCCGACGCCGACACCTGATATGCCGACGGCGAACACGGCCTGGGTGCCGCGTTGACGCCGGTAGATTCGAATCACTGAAACACGGAATCAGGAGCTGACATGGCTGCAGAACCCCTCCTCGCAACGAGCGTCTTCGACAGGTTGCTGAAGGACCGCATCATCTGGCTGGGGTCGGAGGTGCGCGACGAGAACGCGAACGAGATCTGCGCGAAGATCCTTCTTCTCGCGGCAGAGGACTCCGAGCGAGACATCTACCTCTACGTGAACTCACCCGGCGGGTCGATCACCGCCGGCATGGCGATCTACGACACGATGCAGTTCGTGCCGAACGACATCGTCACCGTCGGCATCGGAATGGCCGCCTCGATGGGCCAGCTGCTGCTGACCGCCGGCACGAAGGGCAAGCGGTACATCACGCCCAACGCGCGAGTGCTGCTGCACCAGCCTCACGGTGGCTTCGGCGGTACGTCCAGCGATATCCAGACCCAGGCGCAGCTCATCATGTCGATGAAGAACCGCCTCGCCGAGATCACCGCGGCGCAGACCGGCAAGTCGGTCGAGCAGATCAACGCCGACGGTGACCGCGACCGCTGGTTCACCGCCGAGGAAGCGCTCGAGTACGGCTTCGTCGACCACATCCGCGAATCGGCCTCCGACGTCATCGGCGGCGGCGGAACCGACCAGGACACCGAGTAACGGAAAGCGAAAGGACGCTCATGTACACACCCACCTTCCGCTCAGCCGGTGACCTGCCCTCCAGCCGCTATGTGCTCCCGCAGTTCGAAGAGCGCACGGCCTACGGCTTCAAGCGTCAGGACCCGTACAACAAGCTGTTCGAAGACCGCGTGATCTTCCTCGGCGTGCAGGTCGACGACGCGTCGGCCGATGATGTCATGGCGCAGCTCCTCGTCCTGGAGAGCCAGGACGCCGAGCGTGACATCACGATGTACATCAACTCGCCGGGTGGCTCGTTCACCGCGATGACGGCGATCTACGACACGATGCAGTACGTCGCGCCGCAGATCCAGACCGTGGTGCTCGGCCAGGCGGCATCCGCTGCGGCCGTGCTGCTCGCGGCCGGTGCGCCGGGCAAGCGCCTCGCGCTCCCGAACGCCCGGGTGCTCATCCACCAGCCTGCGATGGGGGAGGCCGGCCACGGCCAGGCCTCCGACATCGAGATCCAGGCCGCGGAGATCCTCCGTATGCGCACGTGGCTCGAGGAGACTCTCGCCGGGCACACCAAGCGCACTCCGGAGCAGGTGAACCGCGACATCGATCGCGACAACATCCTCTCCGCCGCGCAGGCACTCGAGTACGGCATCGTCGACCAGGTGCTCACGACGCGCAAGCGCGTCTGACCCCATCGACTCGAAGGGCGTCCGTCATCACGACGGGCGCCCTTTCGTCGTCCCGGCGGATGTGCACACGCCCGCGCTCGGAATGCGCATATGAGCAGAATGGTGCGCGAACGCTGTTCACGGCCTACTCTGGAGGAGGAAGGAGGATGCCGTGGAAGAAGATCTGCTCATGGTTCGCGTCGCCGAGCTGTACTACGACGAGGACAAGACACAGGACGAGATCGGCGGACTCCTCAAGATCTCCCGCTGGAAGGTCGGTCGTCTGCTCACGCAGGCCCGAGAACGCGGCATCGTGCGCATCGAGATCGTGCACCCGCGTGCCCGCAGGCTCGGCCTCGAGCGGCTTCTGGTCGAGAGGTTCGGACTGACGGATGCCGTCGTCGTGCCGGCGCCCGAAGGCGATGATGGCACACTCGAGCGGGTCGCGCAGGCCGCCGCAGACTTCCTCACCGCCCTCCGGCCGGTGCCCCGCACTCTCGGGGTGAGCTGGGGACGCACGCTCCGCGCCGTGGCCGAGGCTCTCCCGGACGGATGGGCGAACGGCGTGACCGTCGTCCAGCTCAACGGGGGAGTGAGCCTGAACCGCCGCTCCGGTGGCGCGGCCGGCCTCGCGGTCACGATCGCCCAGCGCGCTTCCGGGCAGGTCTCCCTGTTGCCGAGCCCCGCCATCCTCGAGCGGGTGGAGACGAAGCAGGCGATCGAGTCCGACCGCACCGTCGCCGCCGTCCTCGAAGAGGCCGCGGAGGCGCAGGCGTTCCTGTTCACCGCCGGACCTTGCGATGCCTCGTCCGCCCACGTCGAGAACGGCTACCTCAGCGTCGAGGATGTCGAAGAGCTCGCACGCCGCGGCGCGGTCGGAGACGTTCTCGGGCGCTACGTCGACGCGGAGGGCAACATCGTCGACTCGCAGCTCGATGCACGGACGGTCGGCGTCTCGCTCGACCGCCTGCGCGGAGCCGCTCGTGCGATCTTCGTCACGGCGGGCCCCGCCAAGCACGACATCGCACGCACCGTGGTCACCAGCGGCCTGTGCGGCGTTCTGGTGACCGATGAGACCACAGCACGAGCATTGTTGGAGGAACAGTGACGACCAAAGAACTCAGCCGCAGGACGGCGGTGGACGTTCTGGGCGGAGAGCCCGACGACGCCACGCTCCGGCGCTTCCTGCACGGACTTCCCGGCGTGGACGCGGTCGGCCTGGAGCAGCGCGCTGCCGGGCTCGGCACCCGTTCCATCAAGACGACGTCGAAGGCGTGGGCGCTCGACACGATCATCAAGCTGATTGACCTCACGACCCTCGAGGGTGCGGACACCCCCGGTAAAGTGCGCTCGCTCGTCGCCAAGGCGAAGAACCCCGACGCCGCCGATCCCTCGACCCCGCGGGTCGCAGCGGTCTGCGTCTACGGCGACATGGTCGGCGACGCCGTCACGGCGCTCGGCAGCCTGCACGGTGACCCCGATGACGGCCTGATCTCCGTCGCGGCCGTGGCCACGGCGTTCCCGAGCGGCCGTGCGTCGCTCGCGATCAAGCTGGCCGACACGGCCGAGGCGGTCGCCGCCGGTGCTGACGAGATCGACATGGTGATCGACCGTGGAGCCTTCCTCTCCGGTCGCTACGGTCTGGTGTTCGATCAGATCGCCCAGGTGAAGGAAGCGTGCCGTCGGGAGGACGGCTCGTACGCCTCGCTCAAGGTGATCCTGGAGACCGGTGAGCTGAACACCTACGACAACATCAAGCGCGCCTCGTGGCTCGGCATCCTGGCCGGAGGCGACTTCATCAAGACTTCGACCGGCAAGGTCCAGCCCGCCGCGACGCTCCCGACCACCCTGCTGATGCTGGAGACCGTGCGCGACTGGCACCGTGGCACAGGAGAGAAGATCGGCGTGAAGCCGGCCGGTGGCATCCGTTCCTCGAAGGACGCGGTGAAGTATCTCGTGACCGTCGCCGAGACCGTGGGCGAGGAGTGGCTCCAGCCGCACCTCTTCCGCTTCGGCGCATCCAGCCTCCTCAACGATGTGCTCCTGCAGCGTCAGAAGCTCAGCTCCGGCCACTACTCGGGCCCCGACTACGTCACGATCGACTGACGGGAAGACGAACATGTCATTTCTGGAATACGCTCCCGCACCGGAGTCCACCGCGATCCTGAACCTCAAGGACAGCTACGGCCTGTTCATCGACGGCGAGTTCGTCGACGGCTCGGGTACCCCGTTCCACACCATCTCGCCGGCGACGGAGAAGCACATCGCCGAGATCGCCTCGGCCAGTGACGAGGATGTCGACCGCGCGGTCGCCGCCGCTCGTCGCGCCTACGAGAAGACCTGGTCGAAGATGAGCGGCCGTGATCGCGGCAAGTACCTCTTCCGCATCGCGCGCCTCGTGCAGGAGCGCGCCCGCGAGCTCGCCGTCGCCGAGAGCCTCGACAACGGCAAGCCGATCAAGGAGAGTCGCGACGTCGACGTGCCGCTGGTCGCCTCGTGGTTCTTCTACTACGCGGGCTGGGCGGACAAGCTCGATCACGCCGGACTCGGCGCGAACCCCCGCGCTCTCGGCGTCGCCGGGCAGATCATCCCGTGGAACTTCCCGCTGTTGATGCTCGCATGGAAGATCGCGCCTGCACTCGCCGCCGGCAACACGGTCGTGCTCAAGCCTGCGGAGACCACGCCGCTCACGGCGCTGATCTTCGCGGAGATCCTGCAGCAGGCCGACCTTCCGGCCGGTGTCGTGAACATCGTGACGGGTGCCGGTGCCACCGGCTCCACTCTCGTCCGCCACCCGGATGTGGACAAGGTGGCCTTCACCGGTTCGACCGGTGTCGGCCGCGACATCGCACGGGCCGTGGCAGGCACCCACAAGAAGCTGACGCTGGAGCTCGGCGGCAAGGCCGCGAACATCGTGTTCGACGACGCCCCCATCGATCAGGCCATCGAAGGCATCGTGAACGGGATCTTCTTCAACCAGGGTCACGTGTGCTGCGCGGGAAGCCGCCTGCTGGTGCAGGAGTCGATCCACGATGAGGTCGTCGACCGGCTCAAGACGCGCCTGTCGATGCTGCGTCTCGGCGACCCGCTCGACAAGAACACCGACATCGGTGCGATCAACTCCGCAGCGCAGCTCGCTCGCATCCGTGAGCTCAGCGACATCGGGGAAGCCGAGGGCGCAGAGCGCTGGAGCGCGGACTGTGCGATCCCGGAGCAGGGCTTCTGGTTCGCCCCGACGATCTTCACCGGTGTCGAGGCGTCGCATCGCATCGCCCGTGATGAGGTCTTCGGCCCCGTGCTCTCGGTGCTCACCTTCCGCACACCCGCCGAGGCCATCGCGAAGGCGAACAACACGCCTTACGGCCTGTCCGCAGGCATCTGGTCCGACAAGGGATCGCGCATCCTCGCTGTGGCCGACCGCCTGCGTGCCGGTGTCATCTGGGCCAACACCTTCAACCGCTTCGACCCGTCGAGCCCGTTCGGCGGCTACAAGGAGTCCGGGTTCGGCCGCGAGGGCGGCCGCCAGGGTCTCACCGCCTACCTCAAGGGAGCCGCAGCATGAGCAAGCGACTGACCGTGCCCAAGACGTACAAGCTGGCGATCGGCGGGGCCTTCCCGCGGAGCGAGTCCGGCCGCACGTACGAGGTGCTCACCCCCAAGGGTGCCTTCCTCGCGAATGCGGCGAAGGGTTCCCGCAAGGACGCTCGCGACGCCGTCGTGGCCGCTCGTGCTGCGGTCAAGGGCTGGTCCGGTGCGACCGCCTACAACCGCGGACAGGTCCTGTACCGCGTCGCGGAGGTGCTCGAAGGCCGTCGTGCGCAGTTCGTCGAGGAGATCTCGGCGCAGGAGGGCGTCTCGGCTGCGGCCGCGGCCTCGCAGGTCGACGAAGCCATCGATCTCTGGGTCTGGTATGCCGGCTGGTGCGACAAGTACGCACAGGTGGCGGGCAACGCGAACCCCGTCTCGGGTCCGTACTTCAACATCTCCGTGCCGGAGCCGACCGGGGTCGTCGCGATCGTCGCACCCCAGGACTCGGCGCTGCTCGGTCTGGTGTCGGTCGTGGCTCCGGCTCTGGTCGCCGGGAACTCGGTGGTCGTCGTCGCGAGCGAGCAGCACCCGCTCTCGGCCATCAGCCTCGCCGAGGTACTGGCCACCAGCGACGTCCCCGGCGGAGTCGTCAACGTGCTCACGGGCTCGCCGGCGGAGATCGCTCCGTGGCTGGCCTCGCACCAGGACGTGAACGCCCTCGACCTGGCCGGTGCAGGCGCCCTCGACTGGGTCGACATGCAGATCGCTGCAGCCGAGACGCTCAAGCGCGTGCTCACTCCGGGTGAGGTCGTGGCCTCTCCGGAGCGGATCGGCGCGTTCACGGAGATCAAGACCGTCTGGCACACCAAGAGCATGGTCTGAATCGACGGAGGCGATGATGACGACCGCTCAGGATCAGGTGCGTTCGCTGCTACGTGAAGATGTTGCCCCGATCCTCCGTGCCGCGGGTTTCCGCGGCACGGAAAGGTCGTTCGCGATTCCCAACCCGGACTGGTTCGCCCAGATTGGCGTTCAGACCTCGGCGGCGAGCACAAGCATGCTCTCGAAGCTGACACTCAACGCGCAGGTCATCCCCAAGGCGTTCTGGAAAGAGGTGCGAGTCGAGCGACAGTATCCCGCCAAGCCGTCCCCGAACACACACTATGGGCGCGGTGGCGAGTTCTGGCAGGTGCGAGTAGGGGAACTCGTCGATGGCAACGACCGCTGGTGGGAGCTCGACGATCGTGGGACTCGCCGACGCCAGTTGGCTGTTGAGCTCACCGACCTGATCATCGATGTCGTGCTTCCCGCGATGATGTCGCGTATGTTGCGTCAGTCGAGCGAGTCGTGAGACGGTCTGGCACACCAAGAGTCTCGTTTGATCTGGGTGCGGTCGTCGATGGGGGGCTCACTTGGGTCTTGTGAAGCCGCCGCGGGCTGACCCATCGATCTATCCGTTCGTCGACGGACTGGGAGTGCTGTCGCGAGAGGGGCTACCCGCCGGTTATGTGGCAACGACGGTCGGTGAGTTCTGGAGCCCATCCCGTCCGCTTCGGAAGCAATGGTGGGTCTGGTACGTCGTGATCTGGCCGGACGGAACGCGAGAGCCGTCGACGGAGGACTACCCGCCGTGGTCCGCTGTTGCCGAGATGCGGAATGGCTACCTGGACGTTCAGGGTGCAGGTGCTCGCGATGGTCGCTACGACGTCTCGTTGCTCGATGCAGACGAAGCCGTGGCGGAAAGGATGCGTCTCGGCGTCTCCACCCGAGACTTCTGAGCCCTCGCCGGTGCGGCACACCAAGAGCATGGTCTGACGGACGTCGGAACGACGGAGGGCCCTGCCGTGCATCGCGCCGCAGGGCCTTCTCTCTGGAAAGGGCGTTGCGGGAGCATCACTGTGGTTTTATGACGGCATGACGATCACGCCACGTCGGAATCCGTCCGCGGTCTTGTCGCTCCTGCTCGCCGGGACACCCTTGCTCGGGGGATGCGCCGTGGTGCCGGCCGAGACGGGCGGTGCGGGGAGTCCGGCCCCGCCCACGCCCACCGTGGCGTGCCCCCAGAACGACGGTGCGGTGCTTCCCCCGGAATGCGCGCCGTACGATCCAGATCACGCCATGGCGCAGAACGATCGATATCGGGATCGCATGGAGCTCTCTGACGAGGCTGCGGCAGCAGCGGTGCAGCCGGTGGCCGACCTGCGTGTGCGTCTAGAAGCACTGCGGACGGAAGGCGAGATCTCGATCCGGGCCGTCGAGCAGGCGTTGCAGGAGATCGGCCTCCCGGGCGCCGTGGTCCGCGGTGACGAGGCTGCCGTGGAGTTCGGAGCCGGCGCGCCGGAGGGCGGGTGCGTGTTCGGCGAGGTGCGTCAGGACGCGGTCCGCGTCGAGGCGGGCGGATACATCATGGACGGAGGGTGCCTGCCCGCGCAGTGAGTCCGGATCCCACTCGCCGCAGACCAGAGCTCGCCGGTATGCGCAAAGCACTACGCGCCAATGCGGCCCGGTGTCGTATGCAGCGGTTAGGCTCGAAGGACGATCTCTGATCCCCCCTAGGAGGACGCGCATGGCACGCATCGGTGAAAGCGCTGACCTGTTCAAATGCTCTTTCTGCGGAAAGAGTCAGAAGCAGGTCCAGCAGCTCATCGCGGGCCCCGGCGTGTACATCTGCGACGAGTGCGTCGAACTGTGCAACGAGATCATCGAAGAGCGCATGGCCGAGTCGTCCGCCGACGGGGTCGCCGAATTCGAGCTTCCCAAGCCGCGTGAGATCTTCGCGTTCCTCGAGGAGTATGTCGTCGGCCAGGAGCCCGCGAAGCGCGCCCTCGCCGTCGCCGTCTACAACCACTACAAGCGCGTGCGTGCGCACGGCACCCTGCAGACCGCCGAGCAGAAGGCGGAAGAGGTCGAGATCGCCAAGAGCAACATCCTGCTCATCGGCCCGACCGGATGCGGCAAGACCTATCTCGCTCAGACGCTCGCGAAACGCCTCAACGTCCCGTTCGCCGTGGCCGATGCCACCGCGCTCACCGAGGCCGGCTACGTCGGCGAAGACGTCGAGAACATCCTCCTCAAGCTCATCCAGGCCGCGGACTACGACGTCAAGCGCGCGGAGCAGGGCATCATCTACATCGACGAGGTAGACAAGATCGCCCGTAAGGCCGAGAACCCGTCGATCACCCGCGACGTCTCGGGGGAGGGCGTGCAGCAGGCGCTCCTGAAGATCATCGAGGGCACGGTCGCCTCGGTTCCGCCGCAGGGCGGCCGCAAGCACCCGCACCAGGAGTTCCTGCAGATCGACACCTCGAACGTGCTGTTCATCGTCGCCGGAGCCTTCGCAGGCCTGGAGGACATCGTGTCGGCGCGTGTCGGCAAGCACGGCATCGGCTTCGGCGCCCCGCTGCACGACAAGGGCAAGGACCTCGACCTCTTCAGCGAGGTGCTCCCCGAAGACCTCCACAAGTTCGGGCTGATCCCCGAATTCATCGGGCGTCTTCCCGTCGTCACCTCGGTGTCGCCGCTCGACCAGTCCGCACTCATCGACATCCTCACCGGCCCGCGCAACGCGTTGGTGAAGCAGTACCAGCGCATGTTCGAGATCGACGGCGTGCAGCTCGAGTTCGAAGAGGATGCACTGCGATCGATCGCCGACCTCGCCGTCGAGCGCAAGACCGGTGCCCGCGGGCTTCGGGCGATCCTGGAAGACGTGCTCGGACCCATCATGTTCGAGATCCCGTCTGCGGAAGACGTGGCGAAGGTCATAGTCACCCGCGCGGCCGTCGACGAAGGCGCACCGCCCACCATCGTGATGGAGCGCAAGCGCAAGAGCGCATGAGTGCGGAGCCGGCTCCCTGGACGACGATCGCCCGCAGGACGGTCGTCGAAGACCGGTGGATCCGTCTGCGCGCGGACGACTGCGAAGACATCAGCGGCCGGTCGATAGCGCCGTACTACGTGCTGGAGTACGGCGACTGGATCTCGGTACTGGCCCTCGACGGGAACGACGACGCGATCGTCGTCGAGGAGTACCGTCACGGCGCCGCCATCGTGGCCATCGGCACGATCGGCGGGGGAGTGGAGCCCGGGGAGTCGCCGGAGGACGCGGCCGTCCGGGAACTCCTCGAGGAGACAGGCTTCGTGTCCGACGACCTCATCGGGCTCGGTGCGACGTGGGCCAACTTCGGCAACCACACCAACCGCGTGCACCACTTCCTCGCGCGAGGATGCAGGCGCGTCGCGGAGCAGTCGCTCGACGACGGCGAGTCGATCGCCGTGCACGTGCTGTCGCTCGACGGGCTCGGTGACCGCCTCTCGCAGAGCTACCACCAGCTCACCTGGTACAAGGCGATGGACTGGCTCGGACGATGACCGGTGCCGCGGCGTGGGGCGGGGATCGCCACACCGCTCCGCCGCAGTAGTCGGCGCTGCCTCGTCGCGGGTCAGGCGGTCTGCATGAGCAGATCGGTGCGCAGCTCCGCCGGCGCGGTGCTCGGGTCGGAGACGTAGACCTCGATCCAGACGCCTCCGGGACGGAGGCCTTCTGCCGCTGCGCGCTCGACCAGCCCTGCCCACGCGGCGCCGAGCTCTTCGTAGGAACCCAACAGGGTCGTCGCGACCGCTGGGCCTTCGGGCAGGGTCGAGGCGACGATGACGCTCCCGCTGGCGGTCGGGATGGGATGCTCGGGCGGCGACTGCACGGGGTAACCGATCTCGAGGTCGAACACGCCCATCGGATCACCGAGGTAGATCGCCAGCGCAGGGCCGGTCGGGATCAGCACGTCGCCCGCGAACGTCAGTGCGATCGCCGAGTAGCTCGCGTCGAACGCGGCCGGGAGGTCGGCGATGCGGATGCCTTTGTGTCGGATGACGGCGAGGGGGACGGCGTCGAGGTCGAGCCGGTCGGCAGGACCGAAGGGGGCGTCGGGGAATGCACTCATGCGCTCAGGGTCTCACGACCCACGAGCCCAGTCCACGGCGCTTCAGGAGCGGTTCGATGTCGGCATCGCGGCCGCGGAAGTCGCGGTAGGCCTCGAGTGGATCCTTCGAGCCGCCCACTCCGAGCAGGCGCTGGCGGAATCGGTCGCCGTTGCCTCGCGTCAGACCGCCGTTCTCGCGGAACCACTCGACGGTGTCGGCGTCGAGCACCTCGCTCCAGATGTAGGAGTAGTAGCCGGCGCTGTAGCCGCCGGAGAACACATGCGCGAAGTAGGTCGAGGAGTAGCGGGTCGGCACCGCGGGGTCATCCAGTCCGATGTCGGTCAGAGCCGCAGCCTCGAACGCGGCGACGTCGGTGACCTCCGCGTCTGTGCCCAGCCGGTGCCAGGCCTGGTCCAGCCACGCGGCAGCGAGATACTCGCTGGTCGCATGCCCCTGGTCGAAGGTCTCGGTCGCGCGGAGGCGCTCGACGATCGCCGGGTCGAGCGGCGCACCGGTCTCGTGGTGGCGCGCGTAGTTGTCGAGCACCTCCGGCCACAGGATCCACATCTCGTTCACCTGGCTCGGGAACTCGACGAAGTCGCGGAACACGTTCGTCCCGGCGAAATGCGGATAGGTCACGGTCGCGAAGAGTCCGTGCAGGGCGTGCCCGAACTCATGGAACAGCGTGGTCACCTCATCGAGGGTCAGCAGCGTCGGCTCGCCGTCTCCGGGAAGAGGCACGTTCAGGTTGTTGACGACGACGGGGGCCGTGCCGCGCAGGCGCGATTGACTCACGATCGCGTTCATCCAGGCGCCGCCGCGCTTCGAATCGCGCGTGTACAGGTCGAGCACGTACAGGCCGACCGCGGTTCCGTCGGCGTTTCGCACCTCGAAGACGCGGGCGCCGGGGTGGTACGCGGCGAGGTCATCCCGCTCGGAGAATGTGACGCCGTAGAGCCGGGTCGCCGCGAAGAAGACGCCGTCCTGCAGGACCCGCTCCGCCTCGAACCAGGGGCGCAGTGCGCTGGAGTCGATGTCATACCGGGCGGTGCGCACCCGCTCGGTGTAGAAGGCCCAGTCATGTGCCTCGACCGGGAAGGGGGCATCCTCGGTCTCGTCGACGATCGCCTGGAGTGCCGCGTGCTCGGCGCGGGCGTTCCGCGCGGACGGTGCGGCGAGGCGACGGAGCATCTGCTCGACGGCAGCCGGAGTCCCGGCGGTCTCGTCGGCGGTGACATAGGCGGCGTGCGAGTCGTAGCCGAGCAGGTTCGCGCGTTCGGCCCGCAACCGCACGATCTCGAGGAGCACGGCTCGGTTGTCGTTGGCGTTGTTTCGGGAGCCGCGGGCGAGTGACGCGGCCATGATGCGCCGTCTCGACTCCCGCACGCGCAGCTGTGCCAGTGCAGGATGCCCGGTGAAGAGCGGGAGGGTGATCAGGTACTTGCCGTCGAGCCCCCGATCCGCCGCCGCGCGCGCGGCAGCGGACAGCTCACCCGCGCTCAGCCCGTCGAGTTCATCGGGGGCATCGAACACCACGGCGAGGTCGTTGGTGTCGTTCAGCAGGTTGCGCTCGAAGGTGTTGGTCAGCGTGGACAGCTTCTGATTCAGTGCGGTCAGCTGCGCCTTGGCCTCGTCGTCGAGGCTCGCACCCGCGTGGGTCATCTCGCGGTGGTGGCGTTCCACCAGGTAGCGCTGCTCGGGGTCCAGGGCGAGGGCGTCGCGCTGCTCGTACACGTGCTGCACCCGCCAGTAGAGCTGGCTGTCGAGCGTGATCGCATCCTGGTGGGCGGCCATGAGCGGTGCGAGCTGCTCATCGATCTCCTGGATCTCGGGCGTCGCATCGGCCGAGCTCACGGTGTAGAAGGTGTGCGCCACCCGGTCGAGCAGCTCTCCGGATCGCTCCAGCGCCTCGAGCGTGTTCTCGAACGTCGGCATCGAACGCACCATCGTGATGCGCGCGATCTCGCGACGCTGCTCCTCGAACCCCGCCTGGAACGCGGGGAGATAGTGCTCGGGCCGGATCGCGCCGTAGTCGGGGAGGCCGTAGGGGAGCGTCGACGGCTGCAGCAGCGGATTCGTGGCGTCGGTCATCCTCCGAGCCTATCCACCGCGACTGCCCGCGCTCAGGAGCCGTCCTCGCTCAGGCGCGTCATCACGTCGCGCAGCGCTTCCACGACCACGCGGACCGATCGACGACGAAGTGTCTCGGGGCGGGCGAGCAGGTCGATCATCCTGTGCGTGCTCACCCCTTCGAGCGGGATGCGCATGAGGTCGCGGTCGTCGACGCTGCGAGAGGTGAAACGCGGCAGCATCCCGATCACCCCGCCGGCGGCCACCACGGCAGACACCGCGCCGTAGTCGTTGATGCGGTGCTGGATGTCGACGGGGTGATGGGCGACCGCCGACACCGCACGGAGCACGTCGTCGGGGGAGTAGCCGATGCGGCTGGTGACCCACCGCTCTCCCGCGACGTCGGCCGGTGTGAGGCTGGAGCGGCCGGCGAGCGGGTGCGAGGTCGCGACGGCGACGTCGAGGGGCTCGCGGATCAGGGTGAGGCTGCGCACACCCTGTGCGGGCCAGGGTTCGGAGTGCTCCATGCGGTGTGCGAGCACGAGGTCGTAACGCGCGGTGAGCGCGGGGAACTCGGTCTGCGCGACATCCTCGTCGGTGAGCTGCACCGTCGGCGCGTTCTCCGCGGACGACAGCTCCCGCACCAGTGCGCCGAACAGGGCCTGCCCGACACTGTGGAATCCGCTGATGCTCACGACTCCTGTCGCGGCTCCCTCGAAGTCGTCCAGGGCGTGTCGTGCTGCTGCCATCGCGTCGATCGCTTCGGCGCCCGCCGTCGCCAGCACCTCACCGGCGGGTGTGAGGGCGAGCGTGCGGCCGACCCTGCGGGTCAGCGGCGTCGGAACACCCCTCTGCAGTGCGGCGAGCTGCTGGGAGACCGCGGAGGGAGTGACCCGGAGCGCATCGGCCACCGCCGTCACGCTGCCGAGGGCGCCGAGTTCTCTCAGGATCTGCAGTTGATGGAGTTCCACGATCACAGTGTAGCTATCGCTACATCGATATTGCAGACGATGCCGATTGCTCTACAACGTCGGATGCGGTGTGATCGAGATCATGAAGGCACTGTTCAAAGGCGCACCCGGTGCGGGACTCGAGCTCGTCGAGCGCCCCGATCCGATCGCCGGCACCGACGACGTCGTCATCCGAGTGCTGCGCACGGGAATCTGCGGCACCGACCTGCACATCCTCCGCTGGGATGACTGGGCGGCGTCCGCGATCGCCGCACCGCTGATCCCCGGCCATGAGTTCTACGGGGAGGTCGTGGAAGTTGGCCCGGGCGTGCACGACATCGCGGTCGGCGACCGCGTCTCCGGCGAAGGGCACATCGTGTGCGGCACCTGTCGCAACTGCCGAGCGGGCCGCCGCCAGATGTGCATCCGGACCATCGGGCTCGGGCTGCAGCGGGACGGCGCCTTCGCCGAGTACCTGGCTCTTCCCGCTGCGAACGTGTGGGTGCACCATTCCGAGGTGACCCCCGAGCTCGGCGCGATCTTCGATCCGCTCGGCAATGCCGTCCACACCGCCCTCACGTACCCGCTCGTCGGCGAGGACGTGCTCGTCACCGGTTGCGGCCCCATCGGTCTGATGGCGATCGCGGTGGCCCGGCATGCGGGGGCACGGTTCATTACGGCGACGGATGTCAGCGCGCCCCGTCTGGAGATGGCCCGTCGGATGGGCGCCGACGAGGTCGTCGACGTCTCGGTCCGCGACATCCGCGACGCGCAGCAGACGCTCGGCATGAGGGAGGGCTTCGACATCGGATTCGAGATGAGCGGTGCGCCGTCGGCCCTCCCCGCCATGATCGACAACATGAACCACGGAGGCCGCATCGCGATGCTGGGTCTGCCGAGTGCGGGATTCGGCATCGACTGGGGCAAGCTCGTCACCCACATGCTCACGATCAAGGGCATCTACGGTCGCGAGATGTTCGAGACGTGGAACGCGATGGGGGCGATGCTGCAGACCAGCGCGACCCTGCGGGACGCCATCGGGCGCGTGATCGCCGAGGTCGTCCCTGCGCGCGACTGGGAACGCGGATTCGCCGCGGCCGAGTCGGCGGGAACGGGCAAGATCATCCTCGATTGGACGGAGCTGTGATGTACGGGACTTTTCAGAAGCATGTGTCGGACGAGCTGGCGGGCATCGAGGAGGCCGGACTCACCAAGCATGAGCGCGGCATCCGTGGACCCCAGAACGCTGAGATCACCGCGGACGGCGCCCAGGTGCTGAACTTCTGCGCGAACAACTACCTCGGCCTCGCCGACGACCCTCGTATCCTCGACGCCGCGACCGCGGCCCTGCAGGAGTGGGGTTATGGCCTCGCCAGCGTGCGCTTCATCTGCGGCACCCAGGAGCAGCACCTCGAGCTCGAGCGTCGGCTCGCCGACTTCCTCGGCACGGACGAGGCGATCCTGTACTCGTCGTGCTTCGACGCGAACGGGGGAGTGTTCGAGACGCTCTTCGCCGCCGAGGACGCGATCATCTCGGACGAGCTGAACCACGCGTCGATCATCGACGGCATCCGACTCTCGAAGGCGCGGCGGCTGCGCTACCGCAACCGTGACATGGCCGACCTCGAGGAGCAGCTGCAGGCGGCTTCCGATGCGCGCTTCCGTGTGATCGTGACGGACGGCGTGTTCTCGATGGACGGCTACATCGCACCGCTGGCCGAGATCTGCGACCTGGCCGAGCGCTACGACGCCCTGGTCTTCGTCGACGACTCGCACGCCGTGGGTTTCGTGGGCGAGAACGGCCGGGGGACGCCGGAGCTCTGTGGCGTTGCCGATCGCGTCGACATCTACACCGGGACGTTCGGCAAGGCGCTCGGCGGCGCATCCGGCGGCTACGTCGCCTCGCACGCCGAGATCGTGGCTCTGCTGCGCCAGCGTTCTCGACCGTATCTGTTCTCGAACACGCTCGCACCGGCGATCGTTGCCGGCACTCTGACCGCTCTCGACCTCGTCGAGGGATCGGCCGATCTTCGTGCGCGTCTGCGCAGCAATGCGGCACTCTTCCGCGAGCGCATGACGGCCGAGGGCTTCGACCTGCTCCCGGGGGAGCATCCGATCGTCCCCGTCATGTTCGGTGATGCGGCGAAGACGGCGCGGATCGCCCGGGAGATGCAGGAGCGGGGCGTCTACGTGACCGCGTTCAGCTTCCCTGTCGTGCCGCGCGGCCTGGCGCGGATCCGCGTGCAGCTGTCGGCGGCGCACACTCCGGAACAGGTCGAGCGCTGCGTCGCGGCCTTCGTTGCGGCACGCACCGCGATCGACTGACATTCAACTTGCAAAGAAATACTTGCAAAGAGTTCTTTGCAAGGGTATCTTTGCATGCATGACGAACGAGACGCAGGTCAGGACTCTTGACGCCAGTGCGCTGAAGGCGCTGGCGCACCCGCTCCGGGTGAAGATCTTCGATCTCCTCGCCGCGCGCGGTCCGCAGACTGCCAGTTCGCTCGCCGCACTCGTGGGGGAGACCTCGGGGTCGACCAGCTACCACCTTCGTGCGCTGGCCTCGCACGACCTCATCCGCGAGGTCGAGGGGCGAGGTACGGCGCGCGAGCGGTGGTGGGAGCGGCCCAAGGGGCGCATCGACGTGCCCGGTCCCGATGAGATGACCTCGCCCGCGAACCGTGCTGCCGCCCAGATCGTGACGTCGGAGTTCTTCCGCTTGCGTCACGAGACGCTGATGGCGTACCTCAACAGACCTCAGTCCGAGGTGCCGGAGGCCTGGCGTGATGTGGGGATCACGATCACCACGCACCTCGACATGACGCCGGAGCAGGCCATGTCGCTCCGCGAGGAACTCGAGACCATCGTCGAGAGCGCCATCGAGCGCTACCGGGGTCAGACCGGACCAGATGTGCGGCGCGTCTCGCTCCGCACCGAACTCTTCGACCTGCCGACGCCGACGGCGTCGAGGGCCGGCGACGAAACCGTGGAGGAATCATGACCAGCGCAACGCTTCACCTGGTGGCTCCGACGCAGACCGAGCGAGGCCTGCTGCGGTTGGCTGACCGCCTCACCGCGTACGTCGAGCACCGCATCTCGCGCCGTGCCGAACGACGCGAGCTCTCCCTCGACCTGCTGCGCGAGCAGCAGACCCGCCGGCAGGATCCGCGTGCAGTCGACCACGCGCTCGCTCAGCTCGGCCTGACCCGGCGCTGAGGCGCGGCCTCGTCCCCGTGGTGAGGGTCAGTCCTCGAAGGGGCGGGCGACGATCTCGCCGGACGCGGTCTGGAAGACCTCCCACCCTGCGTCGAGCTCTGCGATCGCGCGGCCTTCCAGCCAGGTGAGCGTCCAGTGCCCGGTCAGCCCCCGGGCCTCGACCTCGGCGATCGCCGGCCGCAGGGAGGCGGGGACGGAGGCCGGAGCCTCGGACCCCGCCGCCCAGCGCGTGCCGAGCTGCATCAGGAGGCCTCGACCGGGGCGAGCTCGATCGCGGTGACCGCGAAGGCCTCGGCCTCGGTGAACTCGAGGTCGGCGATGCGGCCGACGGCGCGGAGGTCATCGGCGGCGGCGCGCAGGGCATCGAGCTTCGTGGCGGGAGCAGCGATCGCCGCACGCGAGACCGGAGTCTTCTGCGAGGCCTTCGCCTCGGTCTTCGCGCGACGGATGCCGATCAGCGCTTCGCTGGCCGCAGCCAGCACCGCCGGGTCGCCGTCGATGCCGAGCGGCGTCGGCCACGCGGCCGTGTGCACGGAGCCCTCTTCGAACCAAGACCACGACTCCTCCGCCGCGAAGGACAGCACGGGAGCCAGCAGGCGGAGCAGCGTCGACAGGGCCAGACGCAGCGAGAGCGCCGCGGATGCCTGCCCCACATCGGCCTGGTTGTAGGCCCGCTCCTTCACGAGCTCGAGGTAGTCGTCGCAGAACGTCCAGAAGAAGGCCTCGGTGAGCTCCAGGGCACGAGCGGCGTCGTACCGCTCGAACGCCTTGGTGGCCTCGACCACGACACCGTCGAGAGCGGTCAGCATCGACGCATCGAGGGCGTGCGTGACCTGTGCGCCATCGGGGACGGGGAAGGACAGCACGAACTTCGCCGCGTTCAGCACCTTGATGGCCAGACGGCGACCGATCTTCACCTGCGTCGGGTTCTGCGGATCGAACGCCGCGTCCATGCCGAGGCGACTCGATGCCGCCCAGTATCGCACCGCGTCGGAGCCGTGCGCCTCGAGCACATCGGCCGGGGTGACCACGTTGCCCTTCGACTTCGACATCTTCTTGCGGTCGGGGTCGACGATGAAGCCGGAGATCGCGGCGTTGCGCCACGGCGTCCTGTCGTCTTCGAGCGTCGAGCGCAGCATGGTGGAGAACAGCCAGGTGCGGATGATGTCCTGACCCTGAGGGCGCAGGTCGAACGGAGCGGTGAGCTGCCACAGCTCCTCATCGCGCTGCCAGCCGCCCGCGAGCTGCGGCGTGAGGGACGAGGTGGCCCAGGTGTCGAGGATGTCGGCCTCGGCGTCGAAGCCGCCCGGCACGCCGCGCTGGTCCTCGGTGTACCCGGCGGGGACGTCGGTGGTCGGATCGATCGGGAGCGTCGCTGCATCCGGGGTGAGCACGCGGTCGTAGTCGCGTTCGCCGTTCTCATCGAGGGCGTACCAGAGGGGGATCGGCACGCCGAAGAAGCGCTGACGCGACACGAGCCAGTCGCCGGTCAGGCCGCCGACCCAGTTCTCGTAGCGCACACGCATGAACTCGGGGTGCCAGGCGAGCTCCTCGCCGTGGGCGATGAGCTTGTCGCGGAGTTCGCCGTCGCGGGCGCTGTTGCGGATGTACCACTGACGCGTGGAGACGATCTCGAGCGGACGGTCGCCCTTCTCGAAGAACTTCACCGCGTGGTTGAACGGCTTTCCGACCGCGGTCATGTCGCCCGTCGCCTGCAGCTTCTCGACGATGGCCTTGCGTGCGCTGAAAACGGTCTTGCCCGCGATCTCCTCGGCGTACCAGGTCGCAGCCTCGGGGTTCTCGACCGAGGTCGGAGCCTCCGGCAGGAACCGCCCGTCCAGACCGATCGTGGTCATGTTCGGCAGGGACTCGTCGTCGGTGGTGCGCAGCTCGCGCCACCAGATGATGTCGGTCACGTCGCCGAAGGTGCAGACCATCGCCGCGCCCGTGCCCTTGTCGGGCTGGGCGAGGTGGTGTCCGTGGATCTCGATCTCGGCGCCGAAGAAGGGGGTCTTCACCTTGGAGCCGATGAGGTGCTTGTGCGGTCCCTCCGGGTGGGTCACGATCGCGATGCACGCGGGGAGCAGCTCCGGACGGGTCGTGTCGATCGCGATCGATCCCGAACCGTCCGCGAAGGGGAACTCGATGGTGTGATACGCCGCCTGCTGGTCGCGGTCCTCGAGTTCGGCCTGTGCGATGGCGGAGCGGAAGTCGATGTCCCAGAGCGTCGGGGCCAGTGCCTGGTACGCCTCGCCGCGCTCGATGTTGCGCAGGAACGCGAGCTGGCTCTGGCGGATGGTGTCGTCGGAGATGGTGCGGTAGGTCTGCGTCCAGTCCACGCTCAGCCCGAGCTGGCGGAACAATGCCTCGAACTGCTTCTCGTCCTCGATCGTGAGGCGCTCGCAGAGCTCGATGAAGTTGCGGCGGCTGATCGGCTGCTGGTCGGCCGCGCGGCTCGACTTGTTGTCGCCGCCCTCGAACGGGGGCGTGAAGTCGGACGTGTAGGGCAGCGAGGGGTCGCACCGCACGCCGTAGTAGTTCTGCACCCGGCGCTCGGTGGGCAGGCCGTTGTCGTCCCATCCCATGGGGTAGAACACGGTCTTGCCGCGCATGCGCTCGAAGCGGGCCTTCACGTCGGTGTGCGTGTACGAGAACACGTGTCCGATGTGGAGGCTGCCCGACGCCGTCGGGGGAGGGGTGTCGATCGAATACACGCCCTCGCGGCCGGCCTGTGCCGCGCGCACGCGGTCGAACAGGTAGGTGCCCTGCTCTGCCCAGGCGGTATCCCACTTCGCTTCGAGGCCTTCGAGCACGGGCTTGTCGGGAATCTGGTTCTGCGTCGATTCGGAAGCAGGCATGAAGGTCTCCTCGAGCGATGTATGCGGCACTGTGTGAGCGTGCCTGAGTGTGGGTTGTGCGCAACAGTCTACCGAGCATCCCGGGGCCCGGCGGCCGTCTCAGATCGACCGGGTCCAACAATCGGCCGTAGGATGGAGGCATCCCGACCCGCTCGTCCAGAGGAATCGCCATGCCCGCAAAATCTGTGCGTCGTCTCCTGCCCTTCACGGCGCTCGCCGCTGCCGCCGCACTGGTGCTCAGCGCCTGCGCGGCCCCCGGTTCCGACAGCGAGGGCGGAGAGCTCGTGTGGTCCATCGAGGGCGCGAACCTCTCGGCCGGTCACATGGACCCGCAGGTGAGCCAGCTCGACGTCTCCGGCATGGTGCAGCGGGCGGTGCTCGACTCGCTGGTGTTCCAGGAGGAGGACGGCACGTTCAGCCCATGGCTGGCGAAGAGCTGGGAAGTGTCGCCGGACAGCACGGAATACACATTCGTCCTCCGCGACGACGTGACCTTCACCGACGGCGAGAAGTTCGATGCCGCCGCGGTCAAGGCGAACTTCGACCGCATCGTCGACCCCGAGACGGCATCGGCCCAGGCATCCAGCATGCTCGGCGCCGACTTCTACGAGGGCACCGAAGTCGTCGACGACCACACGGTCACGGTGACCTTCACGCAGCCCTACGCGCCGTTCCTGCAGGCGGCGAGCACCCCGCAGCTGGGCTTCTACTCGCCGGCTGTGCTCGAGAAGTCCGCGGACAAGCTCAAGGCGGGCGGCCCGGGCATCACCGTCGGCACCGGTCCGTTCGAGCTGACCGAGTACACGCCGGACCAGGAGATCGTGTACACCCGCAACGACGACTACGCCTGGGGTCCGCACGACGCGAAGGCGCCGACGTTCGAGACGCTTCGCGTCGAGATCCAGCCGGAGGCCTCTGTCCGCACCGGCGTCGTGACGAGCGGCGAGGCCGACCTCGCCAGCAACATCCCGCCGAACCTCGCGAAGGACCTCGGTGACGGCATCACGGTCGACTCGATCGAGTACCCGGGTCTGCCGTACTCGCTGTACCTGAACGAGAAGCACGGGGTGTTCGCCGACGAGAAGGTGCGTCAGGCATTCGCCCGCGGCATCGACGTCGACGCTGCGGTCGAGGAGATCTACTTCGGGCAGTTCCCGCGTGCATGGAGCATCCTCGGTTCGACGACCCCGGGCTACGACGCCTCGCTCGAGGGCAGCTGGCCGTTCGACCAGGATGCGGCCAACGCGCTGCTCGACGAGGCCGGATGGACGGCGCGCGACACCGACGGCATCCGCATGAAGGACGGCAAGCGGCTGTCGGTGCGGTGGATCGCCTGGACGCCGGTTCCCGATGACCGCGCCGCGCTGGCCAATGCGATCCAGTCCGACCTGAAGGGGATCGGTTTCGAGATCGAGCGCGAGGTGCTCGAGCCCGGTGCCTACAACGAGCAGTACGAGCCGAAGACCTTCGACCTGACCGACTGGGGCTTCTCCGGCGTCGACCCCGACCTTCTGCGCAACCACCTGCACACCGACGGGTTCCAGAACGCGTCGCAGGTGAGCGATCCGCAGATCGATGCGCTGCTGGAGCAGGCCGTCGCGACCAGCGACCAGGCCACGCGCAATGAGCTCTACACCCAGCTGCAGCAGTGGAACGCCACGTACACGGCGATCGTGCCGCTCTACAGCCCGTCGGCGATCACGGCTGTCGGCGACCGGGTGGAGGGCCTGGAGTACGACCTGTACGGTCGGCCGCTGTTCTACGATGTGACCGTCGGCTGATCCGTCGGCTGAGCGGAGGGCACGGGTGGTGAACGCTGCTCTCGTGCGCATCGCCGGCCTGGTCGCATCGGTCGTGGTCGTCCTGTGGGGTGCGGCGACGGTCGCCTTCCTCGCGTTCCGGGTGATCCCCGGAGACCCGGTCTCGGTGATGCTGGGGCCCCAGGCGCAGGTGAGCGAGGCGGTCAAAGACGGTATCCGAGCCGACCTCGGACTGGACAGGCCGCCGTTCGAGCAGTACCTCGGCTTCATCGGCCAGCTTGCTCGGGGAGATCTGGGGGAGTCGTACCAGCTGCGGATGCCGGTGACGGAGGTGATCGGACGCCAACTCGGGGCGACGGTGCAGCTCTCGGTGCTCGCGCTCGTGATCGCCCTGGTGCTCGCCCTCGCCGTGTCCATCTTCGTGCGAGGCACGGCGGGACGCACGGTCGCCGCGGCGGTCGAGCTGGTGGTGCTGTCCTCACCGGTGTTCTGGATCGGACTCGTCCTGCTCAGCGTCTTCGCGTTCGGGCTGGGCTGGTTCCCCGTGTCGGGAGCGCGTAACCCCGCCACTCTCGTGCTGCCGGCCATCACCCTCGCGCTCCCGGTGGCTGCGCTGCTCAGTCAGGTGCTGCGCGACGGTCTGATGCAGGCCGAGCGCATGCCGTTCGCCGAGACGGTGAGGGCACGTGGGGCGAGCCCCTCGTGGTTCACCCTGCGGCACGGGCTGCGGCACGGGGCTGCCTCCGCCGTGACGCTGGCGGCGTACCTGACCGGGTCGGTGCTCGGCGGTGCGGTGCTGGTGGAGACCGTGTTCGCCCGTCCGGGTCTTGGCCGGGTCACGCTCGCGGCGATCAGTGACCGCGACCTTCCGGTGATCACGGGGATCATCCTCCTGAGCGCCCTGGTCTTCGTCGCGGTGAGCCTCGTGGTCGAACTCGTGCATCCGCTGATCGACCCGCGCATCAGGGCGTCGCGACCCGGAGGCGTCCGATGAGGCGCGCGCAGCGAGTACTGCTGTGGGTCGCGATCCTGGCGCTGGCCGTGATCGCGTTCGCGGCGCTCTGGCCCGGCGTCCTGGCCACGCACGATCCGCTGCAGACCGATGTCCGCTCCGCCCTGCTTCCGCCGAGCGCCGAGCATCTGTTCGGCACCGACCAGAGCGGACGAGATGTCTATTCGCGCGTCGTGTACGGCGCAGGGCGCTCGCTGGGCATCGGACTCCTCGCCACCGGGGTGGCGCTCGCCGTCGGACTCGTCATCGGCGCGCTCGCCGGAGTCGCGCCGAGGGGTGTCGACACCACCGTGATGCGGGTGAACGACGTGCTGATGGCGTTCCCCGAGTTCCTCGTCGCGCTCGTCGTCGTCGCCGTGCTGGGCCCCGGACCCGTGAACATCGCGGTCGCGGTGACTCTGGCCGCTGTACCCGTGTACATGCGACTGGCGCGCGTGCAGACGCAGACCCTGCGCGTCGCCGAGCACGTCGAGGCAGCGCGCATCCTCGGTGTGCCGCGCGCGCGTGCGTTCACCCGGCACGTGGTCCCGGGGGTTCTCGGCGCGCTGAGTGTGCTCGCGACCATCGGCATCGGCTCCAGCATCCTGGCCGCCGCCGGCCTCAGCTTCCTGGGACTTGGGCCGTCGGAGCCGACGCCCGAGTGGGGGCTGATGCTCGCCGGGGGGCGAAACGTGCTGGGACAGGCCTGGTGGATCTCCCTCTTCCCCGGCATCGCGATCACGCTCACCGTGGTGTCGGCGACCGTCGTCGGACGGATCCTGCGGTCACGCGCGGACGGGAGGGCGACATGAGCGCTGCACTGGAGGTACGGGGCCTGCGGATCGCCTTCGACGGGAAGCCCGTCGTCCGGGGCGTGACCTTCACCGTCGAGCGGGGCGAGTGCGTGGCGATCGTCGGCGAGTCCGGGGCGGGCAAATCCCTCACGGCCCGCGCGCTGCTGGGGCTGACACCCGCCGATGCGGACGTCACACTCGACGAGCTCCTCGTCGATGGAACGGATGCGGTCGGACTCTCCGAGCGGGCGTGGCGAGACCTTCGCGGAACCGGGATCGCGCTCGTCTCGCAGGACGCCCTGGTCTCGCTCGACCCGCTGCGTCGGATCGGGGCGGAGGTCGCAGAGCCGCTGCTCCTGCACCGGATCGTCCGCGGACGGGCGGCGCGGGCGGGGCGGGTGCGGGAGCTCCTGGCGCGGGTGTGGATGCCCGACCCCGAACGCCGCTCCCGACAGCACCCGCACGAGCTCTCCGGCGGACTCCGGCAGCGAGCACTCATCGCCTCCGCGCTCGCCGCGGCTCCGGCTGTGCTGGTCGCGGACGAGCCGACGACCGCACTCGACGCCACCGTGCAGGCGCGGATCCTCGGACTGCTGCGCGAGATCGCCGATGCGGGCACGGCGCTCGTGTTCATCAGCCACGACTTCGCGGCGGTCCGTCGGATCGCCGACCGCGTCCTCGTGATGAAGGACGGGATCGTGGTGGAGTCCGGTCCGGTGGCCGAGGTGCTCGAGAGTCCTCGGCACGAGTACACGAAGCAGCTCATCGCCGCCACGATCCACGAACCCCGAGCCTCCGCACCCGCGGAATCTGCGCCGGTGCTGATCGCCGGCGACGTGTCGCGGAGTTTCGACGCCGTGCCCGCGGTCATCGACGCCTCGTTCACGGTGAAGGACGGACAGACGCTCGGCATCGTGGGGGAGTCAGGATCCGGCAAGACGACGCTTGCGCGCATGATCGTCGGCGTCGATGCGCCGGACAGCGGAACCCTGCGGTGGACAGCGGAGCGTCGGGTGCAGCTCGTGCACCAGAATCCGCTCGGCGCCTTCGACCCGCGCTGGACGATCGGCCGCTCGCTGCGGGAGGGGCTGGAGGCGGGCGGTGTGCCTCGACCTGAGCGGGCCGCCCGCGTCGCGGAGCTGCTCGCCGAGGTCGGTCTCGCTCCGGAGCTCGCCGACAGACGTCCGAGTGCACTCTCCGGCGGGCAGCGGCAACGGGCGGCGATCGCACGAGCGCTGGCTGCCGATCCGCAGGTGCTGGTGCTGGATGAGCCCGTCTCCGCCCTCGACCCGTCGGTGCGGGAGCGGGTGCTGCGGTTGCTCGCACGGTTGCAGCGGGAGCGGCAGCTGACGATGATCCTCGTCTCCCACGACCTCGATGTGGTCGGAGCGGTCGCCGATGAGGTGCTCGTGATGCAGGACGGACGGATCGTCGAGCAGGGCACCACCGCGGAGGTGTTCACCGCACCGCAGCACCCGTTCACGCGGGAGCTGCTCGAGGCGAGCGGGCCCGTCGGCGCGTGATCTGCGGTCAGCCTCTGCTCTTGCGTCAGTCCTTGATCTGAATGCCGATGCCTGCCGCGATGATCGGCGCCAGCTGCTGCACCTGGAACGAGGTGAGCGTTGCTCCGCGGAGGCTGTTGGCGTCGAGGTAGGCGAGGGCGTCGAGACCACGCAGATCGACGTCTTTCGCGCGCATGCCCCGCGGGTCGACCTCGTCGCTCGACGTGGCGGTGAAGCGCACACGGGTGAGCTCGGACTGCGGCATGTCGATCGTGCGGATGGCACACCCGGAGATCTCGAGATCGGTGACCTTCGCCGCGCCGAGGTTGAGGTAGTCGATGCGCACATCGCGCAGCTCGAGCTCCGAGATGTGCGCCTCGCTGAGGTCGAGCGTGCCGATGCGGCCGCCGCTGATCCGCAACCGGCGTACTCCGGCATCGCGCATACGGACCGAGGCGATGCGCACCCCGGACATGTCGACGTCGACGACGGTCGCGCCGGTGAGGTCGACGGCGTCGGCATCGGCGCTCACGACGCATTGCTCGATCGTCGAATAGGCGAGGTCGACGGTGCCGGTCAGGTCGAGCCGGGCGGCGATGAGGTCGGCGCTGCGCGCGGGCGGAGCGGACTCGAGCACGGGCGGGAGATCGGGAGCTGTGATGCGGGGAGGAGCGGGGGACTCGGGGGTGCGGGCCATGCTTCGAGCGTAGGGCGCACCGGCGACATCCCGTCCGGCGAGTGGGTGGCCGGGCGCCGGGGAGGAGCGAGGCGCCCGGAGGGGACGCGCACGCGTACACTGGAGGGAAGAGCATCGATCCGGCCATCACCGGGGAGCTCTCGGAAGAACGGCCCCGCCCCTCGGGCGGTGCTCAGTAGAACCGAGCGGGGCAGGCCCGTCACAGCCGCAGTGAGAGTGGTCGCGTCGTAAGGCGTGGCACGCGAGGTGGTACCGCGGTCCGTGAGGGTCGTCCTCGCAGGAGCATCCGCCACGACGACCACTGCGAGACACGATGACCTACCCCCGTTCCTCCTTCGGCCCCGCCGCCGACTCCGTCGCGCCCAGCCCCCGCTTCCCGCAGATCGAAGAGGAGGTGCTCGCTTTCTGGAAGACGGACGACACCTTCCGCGCCTCGATCGCGCAGCGTGAGGGTTCACCGGAGTGGGTGTTCTACGACGGCCCTCCGTTCGCGAACGGCCTGCCGCACTACGGACACCTGCTCACCGGCTACGCCAAGGACGTGTTCCCGCGCTTCCAGACGATGACCGGCCACAAGGTCGACCGTGTCTTCGGGTGGGACACGCACGGGCTCCCCGCCGAGCTCGAGGCCATGAAGCAGCTCGGGATCACCGAGAAGGCCGAGATCGAGGACATGGGCATCGACGTCTTCAACGCGAAGGCGAAGAGCTCGGTCCTGGCCTACACGCACGAGTGGCAGGACTACGTCACCCGTCAGGCACGTTGGGTCGACTTCGAGCGCGGCTACAAGACGCTCGACCTCGGCTACATGGAGAGTGTGCTCTGGGCGTTCAAGACCCTGTACGACAAGGGTCTCGCCTACGAGGGCTACCGTGTTCTCCCGTATTGCTGGAGGGATGAGACCCCGCTCAGCGCCCACGAGCTGCGCATGGACGACGACGTGTACCAGATGCGTCAGGACCCCTCCGTCACCGTCACCTTCCCGCTGACGGGTGCCAAGGCGGAAGCCCTCGGGTTGACCGGCGTCCGCGCCCTCGCCTGGACGACCACGCCCTGGACCCTTCCGACCAACGCCGCGCTCGCCGTGGGCCCGGACATCGAGTACGTCGTGGTCCCCGCGGGCCCGAACGGCGCGGCGGACGTGCATCAGGCTGCGGGAACGACGGATGCCGCGATCGAGTCGTCGGCGCACCGCTACCTGCTCGCCCGCCAGCTCCTCGGCGGATACGCCAAGGACCTCGGGTACGAGAGCGCCGAAGACGCACTCGCGGCGGTCGACGCCACGGTGCGCGGCGCCGAGCTGCAGGACGTGACGTACGACCGGTTGTTCGACTACTACGCCGACACCGAGATCTACGGGACCGAGAACGCCTGGCGCATCCTGGTCGACGAGTACGTCACCGTCAGCGACGGCACCGGCATCGTCCACCAGGCCCCGGCCTACGGCGAAGACGACCAGCGGGTCGCGGGCGCCGCCGGTATCCCCACGATCCTGTCGCTCGATGACGGCGGACGGTTCCTCCCCAACGTCACCGACGTCGCCGGTCAGCTCTGGATGGACGCGAACACGCCGCTCGTGCGCCTGATCCGCGAGAACGGTCGCCTGATCCGCCTGCAGAGCTACGAGCACTCGTATCCGCACTGCTGGCGCTGCCGCAACCCCCTGATCTACAAGGCCGTGTCGAGCTGGTTCATCCGCGTCACGGACATCAAGGACGACATGCTCGCGAACAACGAGCAGATCACCTGGGTGCCGGAGAACGTCAAGCACGGTCAGTTCGGCAAGTGGCTCGAGGGCGCGCGCGACTGGTCGATCAGCCGCAACCGCTACTGGGGTTCGCCGATCCCGATCTGGAAGAGCGACGACCCGGAGTACCCGCGCGTCGACGCCTACGGCTCGCTGGAGGATCTCGAGCGCGACTTCGGCACGCTGCCGCGCAACCCCGAGGGCGAGATCGACCTGCACCGGCCGTACATCGACGACCTGACGCGCCCGAACCCCGACGACCCCACCGGCCAGAGCACCATGCGCCGCATCGAAGACGTCTTCGACGTGTGGTTCGACTCGGGCTCCATGCCGTACGCCCAGGTGCACTACCCGTTCGAGAACCAGGAGTGGTTCGACTCGCACTCCCCGGCGGACTTCATCGTCGAGTACATCGGACAGACGCGCGGCTGGTTCTACGTGATGCACGTGCTGTCGACGGCGCTGTTCGACCGTCCGGCCTTCACGGGCGTCAGCTGCCACGGCATCGTGCTCGGCAGCGACGGCTACAAGATGTCGAAGTCGCTGCGGAACTACCCCGACGTGTCCGAGGTGCTCGACCGCGACGGCTCCGACGCGATGCGCTGGTTCCTGATGTCGAGCTCCGTGCTGCGCGGGGGGAACCTCGCGGTCACGGAGGAGGGCATCCGTTCGGGCGTGCGCGAATTCCTGCTCCCGCTGTGGAACTCGTGGTACTTCTTCGCGACCTACGCCAACGCCTCGGGTGCGGACGGCTACGAGGCCGAATGGCGCACCGACTCCACGGATGTGCTCGACCGCTACATCCTTGCCCGCCTCGGCGACCTGGTCCGTGAGGTGCGCGCCGATCTCGAGGGGCTCGACTCCACGACCGCGTCCGCGCGTCTGCGCGACTTCGCCGAGGTGCTGACCAACTGGTACATCCGCCGTTCGCGCGACCGCTTCTGGACCGGGGTGACGGAAGACCCCAAGAGCCGTGAGGCCTTCGACACCCTCTACACCGTGCTCGAGACGCTCACCCGTGTCGCGGCGCCTCTCGTGCCGCTCATCAGCGAGCGCGTGTGGCAGGGCCTGACCGGTGGCCGCAGCGTGCACCTGACCGACTGGCCCGACGAGGCGCAGTTCCCCGCGGCGGACGAGATCCGCGATGCCATGGACGCGGTGCGCGAGCTGTCGAGCGTCGGCAATGCACTGCGGAAGAAGGAGAAGCTGCGTGTGCGGCTCCCTCTCGCCCGATTCACGGTCGTCTCGCCCTCGGCGGCGCTGCTCGGCCAGTTCGAGGACATCCTCCGCGAGGAGCTGAACGTGAAGTCGGTGGAGCTCGTCCCGCTCGCCGATGACACGGCGGCGGAGTACGGCATCGCGCACCGCTTGAGCGTCAACGCCCGTGCGGCGGGTCCGCGTCTGGGCAAGGACGTGCAGAAGGCGATCCAGGCAGCGCGCTCGGGAGACTGGAGCGAGGTCTCCGGTGTCGTGACGGCAGGCGGCATCGTCCTCGAGCCGTCGGAGTACGACCTCGTGCTCGAGACCACCGGCCGCCCGGAGGGTGAGGCCCTGGCCATCGTCCCGACCGGCGGCTTCGTGCTGCTCGACACCAGGACGACCCCGGAGCTGGAGGCCGAGGGACTCGCACGCGACGTCATCCGTGCCGTGCAGGAGACCCGTAAGAACGCGGACTTCGACGTCAGTGACCGGATCCAGCTGGTCCTGCGGTTCCAGGACGATGTGGACACCAAGGCTGTCGTCTCGGCCTTCGACCTGGCCGGCATCGCGGCGGAGACCCTGGCGGAGGAGTACTTCGTGATCGACGCGCAAGGAGACTCGATCTTCGGACACGGGGCGGTTCTCGCCGCCGCCGGGGGAGTGACGCCCGAGTTCTCCGCGGTCATCTCCGCCGGCACCTATGCGAACGCCGGCGACTTCACGATCGCCGTCACCAGGATGGGAGCAGCAGCATGAGCGCCGCAGACCGGGCGGATGCCGTGTACGAGACCCTGCTGAGTCGCGCAGGAGAGCGTTGGGTGCAGCCGCGCAAGGAGCGCACGGCGCGCATCCTCGCCTTCCTCGACGACCCGCAGCGCACCTACCGCGTCGTGCACATCACGGGCACGAACGGCAAGACGTCGACCGCACGGATGATCGAGTCTCTGTTGCGGGCGCATGATCTGCGCACCGGACTGTTCACGAGCCCGCACCTGGAGCGCTTCACAGAGCGCATCATGATCGACGGCGAGCCCATCGCCGATGAGGCCGTCGCGGATGCGTGGGACGAGATCGAGCCGTTCGTCGACATCGTCGATGCCGAGCTCGAAGCCGCGGGCGACGCTCCGCTGACGTTCTTCGAGCTGCTGACCGTGCTGGCGTTCGTCGCGGTGGCCGATGCCCCGATCGACGTGCTCGTGCTCGAGGTGGGCATGGGCGGGGAATGGGACTCCACGAACACGGCAGACGGAGACGTCGCGGTGTTCGCGCCGATCGACATCGACCACGCGGATCGCCTCGGCAGCACGATCGCCGAGATCGCCGAGGTCAAGGCCGGCATCATCAAGGAGGGCGCGGCCGTGGTGTCGGCCCAGCAGCCCGCCGAGGCCGCGGAGGTGCTGCGTCGGGTGGCGGCGGAGCGCAATGCGACCATCGCGTTCGAGGGCGAGGAGTTCGGCCTCACCGAGCAGAAGCTCGCGGTCGGCGGCCAGCTGCTCACGATCCGCGGCCTGGCGGGGGAGTACACCGAGGAGTACCTCCCGCTGTACGGCGCGCACCAGGGGCACAACGCGGCCCTCGCCGTCGCGGCGGTCGAGTCGCTGATCGGCGGGGCCACGCAGCGCATCGCCGCGGACATCGTCACCGCGGGTCTGCAGGAGAGCACCTCACCGGGCCGGCTGCAGCTGCTCGGCATCGCCCCGACGGTGATCGTCGACGCCGCCCACAACCCGCACGGCGCCAAAGCGCTCGCGCAGGCCCTCGACGACAGCTTCGACTTCGACGAGTGGGGTCTGGTGCTCGGGGTGCTCGCCGACAAGGATGCCGCCGGCATCGTCGCCGAACTCGCTCCCTCGGCGGCGCACGTGTTCGCCACCGCTCCCGACTCCGATCGCGCAAGCGACGCAGATGCGATCGCCGATCTCGTCGAGCAGAACGGGCAGCGGGCCACCGTGCATCACTCGCTCGCCGATGCCGCCGATGCCGCGCGCGAATGGGCCGCATCCTCTGATCGCCGCGCGGTGATCATCGCGGGATCCGTCGTGCTCGCCGGCGAGGCGATCGCGCTGGCGCAGGACGAGGATTGGAAGGCGGGGTGGCGCGCGTGAGCGCCGAGGCGACACCTGCCCGCCGTCCGCGCCGGCAGCGCACCCTCGTGCAGAAGCTCGCACCGGTCGTGCTCGGCTTCGAGGCCATCGTGGTCTTCCTCGTCGGTCTGACGATCTTCGGGCTGCGTCAGCTCCCCGAAGGCGTCGAGCAGTGGTGGGCGATCGTCGCCGGCGCCGTGCTCGCTCTCGCGTGCATCGCGATCGCCGGGATGATCACGAAGCCCTGGGCCCTCACCGCCGGGTGGGTCGTCCAGGCCCTCGTCGCCCTTTCGGCGTTCTTCGTCCCGTCCATCCTGCTCGTCGTCCTGATTTTCGGCGGCATGTGGGCGTATGCGACCATCGGAGGGGCCCGATTGGACGCACGACGCCCCGCCGAGCCCACGACCGAGACTCAGACAGAGAGTGAATGACATGGCCACCGAAGAAACCCTCGTCCTCGTCAAGCCCGATGGTGTCGCCCGCGGCCTCACCGGCGCGATCCTCGCCCGCATCGAGGCGAAGGGCTACGCCCTCGTCGACATCCGCCTGGTCGAGCCCGACCGCGACCTGCTCGCCGAGCACTACGCCGAGCACGAGGGCAAGCCGTTCTACGAGCCGCTGATCGAGTTCATGCTCTCCGGCCCGTCTGTCGCCATCCGTCTCGCGGGCAACCGCGTGATCGAGGGCTTCCGCTCGCTCGCGGGCACGACGGATCCGACGACTGCGGCACCCGGCACGATCCGTGGCGACTTCGGTCGCGACTGGGGCCTGAAGGTGCAGCAGAACCTCGTGCACGGCTCGGACAGCCCCGAGTCGGCCGCTCGCGAGCTCGGCATCTGGTTCGACTGAGAGCCCGTCCGCATACGAAAAGCCCGTCCGCCGAATCTCGGCGGGCGGGCTTTCGTCGTGCGGGGGGGGCGAGGTCAGAACAGGATTCTGGCCATCTCGCCCAGGAAGTCGAGACCCTGCAGCTGAGCCAGGAAGATGATCAGCGCATAGGCGACGATGGTGGCCAGCGGAACCCACGGCATGAGCTTGTCGGCGCGCGCCTTGACCTTCTCATTGCTGGTGAACGTGCCGTTACGGGTCAGATGGATCATCGTCGCGAAGAAGGTGGGGATCGTCACGGCCCAGGTCACCATGCACCACGGGCACAGCACGAAGAGGTCGTACAGACTCTGTCCGATGAGCCAGCAGACGAGGCCGAAAGCGAACGTGATGCCGACGCCGAACGCCGCCCAGAACCAGCGCGGGAACCGCGCACCCGCGAGGATCGCGACGCCCACCACCAGCGGAGCCATCCAGCCGGTGAGGCCGAGGATCGGGTTGGGGAAGCCGAAGACCGACCCCTGCCACGACTCGAGGTTGGTGCTGCACTGGATGAACGGGCTCAGGTCGCAGGAGAGCGCTTCCTTCGGATTCTCCAGCAGCGCGAACTTCTCGATCGTCAGCTGGAAGGCGGCGAACCAGCCCACCACGCTCGCGATGATCAGCCAGACGGCGTAGATGACGGGGCGGGTGCGCTGCTCGCTCATACTGGGGATTATCCCAGCGACTGCTATGGATGCGGCGAGAACAGGCCGGAGAAAACGCGCTGCGACCGATGGGATGCCGCGAACGGAGCCACTTGGTGCGATAATGGCCTGTGATGCGATGAACGGCGTTGCCGCGACACGCGTCGAGCAGACTTCGGGGTCCAATGCCCCACGCGATCAGAGCCATGAGCCGGTCGCAAACCGAGTGAGTTCGCGGAACCCGCGGGTACCGCATGAGATTTCACGGAACACCGAGTGTCCCGTGCAGGGAGTAAGCCAGAGATGGCCGATGAGAACAATGACAACAACGCCCCTACCCTCGACTTCCCGGCTGACGCCGCGGGAGAGCTGACGGAGCCCACCGCTCCCGACGCAGGAGACCTCACCGGGTCCTCGGACGAGAGTGACGACAGCTCCGACGCCGCGGAAGCGGCCGAGGATGCCGCTGCCGACGACGTCGCCGCCGGCTACGCCGCGGCAGATGATGCCGCCGCTGCTGCCGACGATGCCGCTGCTGCGGCCGAGTCCGTCGCTGACGCTGTGGCTGAGGCGGAAGCCGAAGCCGCAGCTGACGTGGCCGAGTCGTCCGTCGACGCGGGGGCATCCGAGGCATCCGCATCCGACGAGGAGCGCTCCGAGGGCGCCGTCGTCGAGCAGGATGTCCCCGAGCAGGATGTCCCCGAGCGGAGTGTCACCGAGGAAACCGTCGCCGAGGAGGCTCCGGCTGCTCCCGAGGCTCCGTTGACCGCCGTCTCACTCGGTCTGCTTCCCGAGGTGTTCGTCTCGCAGGTCTCCACGCAGCTGCACTTCTACGCGCCCGAGATCGTCCCGCTGCCCGCGCGTCCGGGTCGCGAGCGCATCTTCGACCGCATCGCCGAGCGCGAGCAGCCGCAGGACGACGCTGCCGGCCGTGGCCGTGGCCGTCGCCGCCGCGGTGGCTCCGAGGGCGAAGAGCAGCGCGAAGAGCCGCGCCAGCGTCAGCGTGTCGTCGAGTACATCACGGAGCCGAAGGCCATCAAGGGGTCGACCCGTCTCGAGGCGAAGAAGCAGCGCCGCCGCGATGGACGTGACGCCGGTCGTCGTCGTCCGGTCGTGACCGAGGCCGAGTTCCTCGCGCGCCGCGAGTCCGTCGACCGCAAGATGGTCGTGCGGTCGAAGAACGGACGCACGCAGATCGGCGTCCTCGAGGACGGCGTGCTCGTCGAGCACTACGTCGCTCGCAACCAGGACGCGTCGCTCATCGGGAACGTCTATCTGGGCCGCGTGCAGAACGTGCTCCCCAGCATGGAGGCCGCCTTCGTCGACATCGGTCGCGGACGCAACGCCGTGCTCTACTCGGGCGAGGTCGACTGGGACGGCGTCGAGACCGGCAACCAGCCGCGCCGCATCGAGCTGGCACTCAAGCCCGGCGACCGTGTCCTCGTGCAGGTCACGAAGGATCCCGTGGGGCACAAGGGCGCCCGCCTCACGAGCCAGATCTCGCTTCCCGGTCGCTACCTGGTCTACGTACCCGGTGGCTCGATGAACGGCATCAGCCGCAAGCTCCCCGACAACGAGCGGGCGCGCCTCAAGCGCATCCTCAAGGAGGTGCTCCCGGAGTCCTCCGGCGTCATCGTCCGTACTGCGGCAGAGGGTGCCACCGAGGACCAGCTCACCCGCGACGTGCAGCGCCTCACCTCTCAGTGGGAGCACATCCAGAAGCAGGTCGAGAATCAGCAGGCGCCTGCGCTCCTGCACGCCGAGCCCGACCTGCTCGTGAAGATCGTCCGCGACGTCTTCAACGAGGACTTCACGAAGATGCTCATCCAGGGCGAAGATGCGCAGCAGACCATCCGCGCCTACCTCGAGAGCGTCGCCCCCGACCTGCTCGAGCGCGTCGAGGCCTATGAGGACGAGACCGATCCGTTCGACGCGTTCCGCATCACGGAGCAGATCGAGAAGGCTCTCGACCGCAAGGTGTGGCTCCCCTCCGGTGGTTCGCTCGTGATCGACCGCACCGAGGCCATGACGGTCGTCGACGTCAACACCGGCAAGTTCGTCGGCTCCGGCGGAAACCTCGAGGAGACCGTCACCAAGAACAACCTCGAGGCGGCGGAGGAGATCGTCCGACAGCTGCGTCTGCGCGACATCGGCGGCATCATCGTCGTCGACTTCATCGACATGGTGCTCGAGTCCAACCGCGACCTCGTGCTGCGTCGACTGATCGAATGCCTGAGCCGCGACCGCACGAAGCACCAGGTGGCCGAGGTCACCTCGCTCGGTCTCGTGCAGATGACACGCAAGAAGCTCGGCCTCGGACTGCTGGAGACCTTCAGCGAGGCGTGCGAGGTCTGCGCCGGTCGTGGCGTCATCGTTCATCACGACCCGGTCGTGAAGCACCGCTCCAGCAACAACAGCGGCGGTGGCAGCAACGGCGGCGGCAACGGACAGAGCGGTCGACGTCAGCGCGGCAACGGCAGCAACGGCAATGGCAACGGCAACGGTCAGAGCCAGAGCGCTCCGGCCGCTCCCGCCGTCACCCACAGCATCACCGAGGGTGCCAAGTCTGCTCTCGCACAGATCGCCGCTTCCACCATCGCCCCGGCGGTGGAGGGCGCACAGGAAGCCGAGACCGTCGATACCGCGACGGAGGCGCCTGCGGTTGCCGAGCGTCCCAAGAAGGCCCGCAAGAAGCGCAGCGGTGACCGCAAGGGCCCGAAGTCTCCTGCCGAGCAGCTGCTCGACTCCGTTCTCGATGCCCTGCCGGAGCCGAAGGCACCCGGTCAGGGACGAGGACGCCGTCGGGTGAGCACCGCGGCGCTCACCGGTACGCCCGTCTCGGTGAACAACGAGCCGTCAGCGCCGGTCGCGGCTGCGGACACGGAGTCCTGAGGCGATCAGCCGGCGCACCAGCTCCTTGCCCTTGACGTGCTGGGCACCGGCGGCGACGAGCCGGGGGACGATCTCCTCCGGCACGTCGTAGTGGTCGAGGTCGAACGCGCGTGGAGCGATGTCGTTGGCGCGCGCGAACGCGTGCAGCTCGTCGAGGCTCTCGTCGCTGACCAGGTGTGCCCACAGGCGTCCGTGGGCGGGCCAGAGCGGGTCGTCGACGAGTACGGTCACCCTGTCAGCCTATGACCGCGCCGACGGGGCGGGGCCGGAAGCAGGAGGCGAAGGGCGCCGGAGTCGGCCCGCTTTGCGACACCGACCTGCATCCGGTAAAGTAGTCCCTTGGTGCGTATGCCGCGTCGTCCTCGTCGGTCGAAGCGGAGAGCCTTGCGTTCGCGCCCGCCGTTCTGCGGCGCATGCAAGCAACAGTCTTCCCGTGAGATCTCGGAGCCGCGAGCTCCCCAACGAAACAGGTATGAAGTGGTTTACGCAGTAGTGCGCGCCGGTGGGCGGCAGGAGAAGGTCGAGGTCGGCACGATCGTTCAGCTCGACCGTGTCAAGGCTGCCCAGGGCGAGAAGATCGAGCTGGCCGCAGTGCTGCTCGTCGACGGCGCCACGGTGACCACCGACGCTGACTCGCTGGCGAAGGTCAAGGTCACGGCTGAGGTCATCGGCAACCTCCGCGGCCCGAAGATCATCATCCAGAAGTACAAGAACAAGACCGGCTACAAGAAGCGCCAGGGCCACCGTCAGGAGCTCACGCGCGTCAAGATCACCGGCATCAAGTAAGCCCGAGGGGACTAGGACATGGCACATAAAAAGGGCGCAAGCTCAACCCGTAACGGTCGTGACTCCAACGCTCAGCGCCTCGGCGTGAAGCGCTTCGGCGGTCAGCAGGTCCTCGCCGGCGAGATCATCGTCCGTCAGCGCGGCACGCACTTCCACCCCGGCGTCAACGTCGGCCGTGGCGGCGACGACACGCTGTTCGCTCTGGCCGCCGGTGCGGTCCAGTTCGGCGCGAAGGGCGGCCGCAAGGTCGTCAACATCGTCGCCGCAGCTGAGTGATCACAGCGCGACACTAGATATCCGGTTCGGGGCGGGCTTCGGCTCGCCCCGTCCGTGTATCTGCCCTCCGAAAATGCACAGCAACCCAGAGGACTAGCAAATGGTCACGTTCGTCGACACCGTCACACTGCACCTGCGTGCGGGTAAGGGCGGCAACGGCTGCGTCTCCGTGCACCGCGAGAAGTTCAAGCCGCTCGGCGGACCCGACGGCGGCAACGGTGGTGACGGCGGCGACGTCGTGCTCGTCGCCGACCCGCAGACCGGCACGCTGCTCTCGTACCACCACTCGCCGCACCGTTCCTCGGGCAACGGCGGCCCCGGGATGGGCGACCACCGCTCCGGGTTCCTGGGCGAGACGCTCGAGCTGCCCGTCCCGGTCGGCACCGTGGTGAAGAACACCGCGGGCGAAGTCCTCATCGACATGATCATCCCCGGCGAGCGGTTCGTCGTCGCCAAGGGCGGCATGGGCGGGCTCGGCAATGCCGCCCTCGCCACCCCGAAGCGCAAGGCTCCCGGCTTCGCACTGCTCGGCACTCCCGGGCATGAGGGCGACATCGTCCTCGAGCTGAAGACGGTCGCCGACATCGCCCTCGTGGGGTATCCGTCCGCTGGTAAGTCGAGCCTGATCGGCGCGATCTCCGCCGCCCGGCCCAAGATCGCGGACTACCCGTTCACGACCCTCCACCCGAACCTCGGCGTGGTCCAGGTCGGCGACTTCCGCTACACGGTCGCCGACGTGCCAGGTCTCATCGAGGGTGCGAGCGAGGGCCGAGGGCTCGGTCTCGAATTCCTCCGCCATGTCGAGCGCTGCTCTGCACTGCTGCACGTGCTCGACTGCGCGACTCTGGAGCCCGGCCGCGACCCGATCTCCGACCTCGACGTCATCCTCGCCGAGCTCGGCGCCTACGAGGTTCCCGAGGGACAGACCCCGCTGCTGGAGCGCCCGCAATTCATCGCGCTGAACAAGATCGACGTGCCCGAGGCGCGCGATCTCGCCGAACTCGTGCGCCCCGACCTCGAGGCACGCGGATTCCGTGTGTTCGAGATCTCCACCGTCTCCCACGAGGGTCTGCGTCCGCTCACCTTCGCGCTGGGCGAGCTCGTCGAGAAGGCCCGTGCCGAAGCCGCGCTCGAGACGCCGCCCGAGCGCGTCGTCATCCGGCCGCGAGGTTCCAAGAAGGACTTCAGCATCCGGGTCGAGGGCGGCACCTACGGCAACGTCTACCGCATCATGGGCGAGAAGCCGGTCCGGTGGGTGCAGCAGACCGACTTCCAGAACGAAGAGGCCGTCGGCTATCTCGCCGATCGACTCGAGAAGCTCGGTGTCGAGGATGAGCTCTTCCGCCTCGGCGCGGTGCAGGGCTCGACCGTCGTGATCGGCGAGGGCGACAGCATCGTCTTCGACTGGGAGCCCACCATGACCTCGGCGGCGGAGTTGATGAGCGCGCCCCGCGGAACCGATCCGCGTCTCGCGCCGAATGCGCGCCGGACCACGTCGGAGCGACGCGAGCAGTACTACGAGCGCATGGATGCCAAGGCCGAAGCGCGTGCCGAGGTCGAGACGCAGCGTCTCGCCGCGTACCGCGAGGACGGCGAGTGACAGCACGCACCCGCGCGGATCTCCCCACCGCGTCCCGCATCGTCGTGAAGGTCGGATCCTCTTCGATCAGCGGAGAGTCGGCCTGGCGCATCCCCGTCATCGTCGAGGCTCTGGCGGCAGCGCATGCACGCGGAGCCGAGGTCGTGCTGGTGTCATCGGGTGCGATCGCCTCCGGCATCCCCTTCCTGCGCCTGGACGCGCGTCCGACCGACCTGGCGACCCAGCAGGCCGCGGCGGCTGTGGGGCAGAACATCCTGATGTACCGGTACCAGGAATCGCTTCGTCCCTTCGACATCGTCGCAGGTCAAGTGCTCCTCACGACGGGCGATCTCGAGAACCCGACGTCGCGCTCCAATGCCCGTCGCGCGATGGAGCGGCTGCTCGGTCTGCGCACCCTGCCGATCGTCAACGAGAACGATACGGTGGCGACGCAGGAGATCCGTTTCGGCGACAACGACCGGCTCGGTGCGCTCGTCGCTCAGCTGATCCAAGCCGACGTGCTCATCCTGCTCAGCGACATCGAGTCGCTGTACACGAAGCCCCCGACGGATCCCGGCGCCGAGCCGATCGACGTGGTGGCACCGGACGCCGACCTCACCGGTCTCGAGTTCGGGGCGACCGTCGTCAACAGCGTCGGGACCGGGGGAGCAGCCACCAAGGTCTCGGCCGCTCGTCTCGCCGCCGCATCCGGTATCGGTGTGCTCGTCACCAGCGCGGACCTCGTCGAACAGGCTCTCGCCGGTGCCGAAATCGGAACCTGGTTCGAGCCCGCCACCTCATAAACTGGGCGGATGACCGACCAGACCCCGCAGGTGCGTCTCGAGCGCGCCAAAGAGGCCTCCCGCGCTACCGCCTCGCTCACGAGCGACGATAAGGCGCGTGTGCTCGAGGCGATCGCCGTCGCCCTGCTCCAGGCCGCGCCGCGCATCATCGAGGCGAACGGGCGCGACATCACCCGCGGACGCGAGGATGGCATCGGCGACTCGCTGATCGACCGGTTGCGCCTCGACGAGAAGCGGGTGGCCGCCCTCGCCGCCGCCGTGCGCGAGGTTGCCGCACTCGCAGACCCGGTCGGGCGCGTGGTCGGGGGACACCGGATGCCGAACGGCGTCGCCCTCGAGCAGGTGCGGGTGCCTTTCGGGGTGGTCGGCGCCATCTACGAGGCCCGCCCGAACGTGACGGTCGACATCGCTGCGCTCGCACTGCGCTCGGGCAATGCCGTCGTGCTGCGCGGGGGGAGTGCCGCCCGCGAGTCGAACACCGTGCTCGTCGACGTCATGCGGCGTGCGGTCGAAGACGCCGGGCTGACCGCCGAGGCGATCCAGACCGTGGACGACTTCGGTCGCGAGGGGGCGAAGGCGCTCATGCACGGCCGCGGTCTCATCGATGTGCTGGTGCCGAGGGGGAGCGCCGGCCTCATCGAAGCCGTCGTGACGGAGTCGACAGTGCCCGTCATCGAGACCGGAGCGGGCAACGTCCACATCTTCCTCGACGAGACGGCCCCGGACGACTGGGCGAGCGACATCGTCGTGAACGCCAAGGTGCAGCGCCCGAGCGTGTGCAATGCGGTGGAGACCGTGCTGGTGCATCGTCAGGCGGCCCCGCGGCTCATCCCGCTGGTGGCCAGCGCACTGCAGAGCGAGGGTGTCGCGATCCACGGTGACGACATGGTCGCCGGCCTCGTCTCGAACGTCATCCCCGCTGTCGAGGAGGACTGGGAGACCGAGTACCTGAGCCTCGACATCGCGATCAAGGTCGTCGACTCCCTCGACGAGGCGCTCGATCACATCCGTCGGTACAGCACAGGCCATACCGAGTCGATCATCACGACAGACTCGCGCAACGCGGAGCGCTTCCTCGCGGAGGTGGATTCCGCCGTCGTGATGGTGAACACGTCCACCCGTTTCACCGACGGCGGTGAGTTCGGCTTCGGTGCGGAGGTCGGCATCTCGACCCAGAAGCTGCATGCCCGGGGGCCGATGGGCCTGTCCGAGCTGACCAGCACGAAATGGCTCGCGCGTGGGTCGGGGCAGACCCGCGGCTGAGGGCTAGACTGGGGGACGCTGTACCTCACAGGATCCCGAACAGCACGCCACGAAACGGAGTCAGGATGAACCTCGTCGCACAGATCGCGATGGCCGCTGCCGAAACCGAGCACCACGGCAACGTCGCGCTCGAAACGGTGATCTTCGGAGCCATCGCTGCGGTCGTGTTCGCCTTCCTCGGGCTGGTGACCTTCTCCTACAAGAACGTCGCCAATCGCCACTCGGCCAAGGCCGAGGCCTGGGCCGCGCAGCACGGCAAGGACGGCCACGAGGCGGGACACGGCCACTAGGCCCCCATGAACGACGCTGCGACCACGCGCACCCCGCGCATCGGCGTGATGGGCGGCACGTTCGACCCCATCCATCACGGCCACCTGGTCGCAGCCAGCGAGGTCGCGAACTCCTTCGACCTCGATGAGGTCGTCTTCGTGCCCACAGGGCACCCGTGGCAGAAGTCGGGCGTCTCGCCCAGCGAGCATCGCTATCTGATGACGGTGATCGCCACCGCCTCGAACCCCCAGTTCACGGTGAGCCGGGTCGACATCGACCGCGAGGGCCCCACCTACACGATCGACACGCTGCGCGATCTGAAGCGCGATCGACCGGATGCCGACCTCTTCTTCATCACGGGAGCCGACGCCGTAGCGCAAATTCTCAGTTGGAGGGACCATGATGAGTTGTGGGAGTTGGCCCACTTCGTCGCGGTCTCACGCCCCGGACATGTCCTGAGCACCGACGGCCTCCCGAGCGACAACGTCAGCCAACTGGAAGTGCCGGCGCTGTCGATCTCGTCGACGGACTGCCGTGAACGCGTTCGCGACGATCAGCCGGTCTGGTATCTGGTCCCTGATGGGGTCGTTCAGTACATCGCGAAGCATCATCTGTATCGGAGCAAGGCATGAGTACATCGGATCAGCAGGAGCAGGGTCCGCTGACGCGAAAGCAGCTGCGGGAGATCCGGCTGACGGGTTCGACCCCGGTCATCTCCAGCGAGGAGGCCGCTGCGGCGGCTGAGGCGGCACCCCCCGCGCCGCCACTGCCGCGCGCTGCCGACCCCGTGGAGGTCGCACCGGCACCGTCGGCGCCCGTCGTCGACGACGAGAGCGGCGACGCCCCGTTGACGCGTCGTCAGGCGCGCGAGCTGGAGAAGGTCCGCACGGCGTCTGTGCCCGTGATTGCTGCCGAGGGTGCCGCGGACGATTCCGACGACGTGGAGACCGATCACGACCCGGATGAGTCGACGTTCGAGGCGGCCCCTGTCGTCGCCGAGGGCCCGGCGGAGATCGCGCCGGACGTCCCGAACCCCTCCAGGAACGAAGAACCCGGCGACGACGACGACGATGACGTCGACGACGAGGTCTCCGTCGCGCCCGTGCGCGCATCCGTCGTCGCCGACTCGGTGGGCGAAGTGCCGCTGGACGCCGTCGAGGAGCCCGCAGAACAGGCCGCGGACGAAGACGACGTGGCCTCGGCTCTCGGTCTTGCTCCCGAGGTCGCCGACGACGACGCCGGTGACGCCGACGATGTGCTCGCCGACGTGGACGATGCCGATGACGACGATGTGACCGACGAGCGTCCCACCGTCAACTCCGCTTTCGGGGAGGGGCTCCTCGCTGATGCTCCCGACCCGCACGCCCCCTTCCGCCCGTCGTTCGACGAGCTGCTCACCGTGGGCGACTCCACCGGTTCGCAGCACTCCGCGCCGAACGCCCTGATCTTCACCCCCTCTCCGGGCGAGGGGTCCCTCTCGGGCCCCGTCGCATCCACCGGCGAGATCCTCGTGACCGGTTCCTACGAACTGCCGCAGGGTATGGGCTCGCAGGGCCATGCCCTCGGAACCACCGACGGCAAGGATGTCGACGCCGTTCTCATCGACGGCGAGCTTCCCCCCGCGTCGTCGCCTACGCCGATCGCCGCCAGCTCGGCGGTCAGCACCATCAAGCCCGCCGGCGAGGTGATCCGTCCGCCGGCGCCTGAGAAGGGCAACCGGCTGATGATCACCCTGGCGATCGTCGCCGGAGGCCTCGCCCTCGCTGTCGGTGTCGTCGTCATCATCGCCATCACCACGAATGTGTTCTGATGCAATCACCTGAAACTGCCGAAGAGATGCTGCGTCTCGCAGCACAAGCCGCCATCGACAAGGGCGGTGAAGACCTCGTCGCACTCAACGTCTCCGAGCCGCTGCCGCTCGTCGACATCTTCCTGCTCGTCACCGGAAACAGCGAGCGCAACGTCGCCGCCATCGCCGACGAGATCGAGGACCGGCTGATCGAGTCGGGCCACAAGCGCGTACGGCGCGAGGGACGCGCCGAGGCCCGATGGGTGCTCCTCGACTTCGGTGACCTGATCGTGCACGTCTTCCATCAGGAGGAGCGCGTCTACTACGGCCTCGAGCGCCTCTGGAAGGACTGCCCCGTCGTGCCGATCGACGTGGCAGAGCCCGCCGCCACAGACCCGAGCTGACATGCCCACGCACCTGATCACCGGTGCGGGTTCCGGCATCGGCGCAGTCCTCGCACGCCGTCTGCTGGACCGTGGCGATGACGTGGTGGTGCTGGCCCGCGACGCCGGACGCGCCAGACAGATCGCAGAGAGCCTTCCGGGAGCATCCGTCCTGGTCGCAGATCTGGCTCAGCCGGGTCGTCTGTCGTGGGCACTGTCGAAGCAGCACCTGCCCGACCGGATCGACTCGCTCGTGCACGTCGCCGGGGTCGTCGACCTCGGTGACGTGGCCGACCTCGCTCCCGCGTTGTGGGAACAGCAGCTGGCCGTGAACCTCGTCGCTCCTGCCGAGCTCACGCGCCTTCTTCTGCCCGTTCTGCGCGTGTCTCAGGGTCAGGTCGTGTTCGTGAACTCGGGGGCGGGACTGCGTGCCAACGCCGGGTGGGCGGCATATGCGGCGTCGAAGCACGGTCTCCGGGCCCTCGCCGACGCGCTGCGGGCCGAGGAGGCGGGCCACGGTGTGCGGGTGACGTCGATCTACCCCGGGCGCACCGCCACTCCGATGCAGGAGCGTGTGCACCAGCAAGAGGGACAGGACTACGACGCCGGTCGCTTCATCACGCCCGATGCCGTCGTCACGACGATCCTCACCGCCCTCGATCTTCCGCGCGACGCGGAGATCACCGACCTCACAGTGCGTCCGGGCCGCTGAGCCGGGGGCTCAACGGACTCGTTCCGCCCCGCCTTCCGGGCGAAAACCTCGACGGCACCCTCCGCGCGTGGTGTCAAGGGGCTTCCCCGGCCGTCGTCCGTGGCGCACTCTCTATGGAGAGAGAGTCCTGGAGGGCCCCACATGTCTGAACTTCCGGATCCGCGTTTCATGCTGAATCGCATCACGACCTCGGAGTGGGTGATCAACGACCTTCGTTACTCGCCCAACGATCCTCGCCACGTGGTCGCATGCGTGTACGAGCTCGCCGACACCGAAGTCGAAGTGACCTGGTTGCGCGACCTGCCACTCGCCACCCGATATGGGACGGCTTTCGAGGTGCTCGAGGATGTCGAGCGGATGCGTGGCTCGAGCAGAGCCACACGTCCGATCTCCATTCCGCACCGGCCGCCGCTGATGGCGACCTAGCCGATCGGGCGGCTCCGACCGCCACGGAGAAGCGCACCCCACGAGCAGCGTGGGGTGCGCTTCTGCGTCTCCGCGGCGTCGACCAGCCGAGCGGGAGCCACCGGTCGGAGCAGAGGAGCTGCCGATCAGAGGAGCTGCCGATCAGAGCAGCTGCAGGTCGGTGATGCAGGTCCGGTCATCCGGCGACGTGGTCGACAGAGGCACGGTCCCGGTGAGGCCCTCGCTCTCGATGGTCAGCGTGGCGTCGACGTCTCGGGGCACCCAGATGCCGATGAAGCCGTTGTCTTGAGTGCGCCGCTTCTCGTCGACGAGCCCCGTTCCGTCATCCGCGGTGACGATGACCCGTACCTCGGTGTCGGAGAGTTCGCCGAGGCACGTCGTAAGGCTGTGGAAGTGGCACTCGTGCGTCTGCTCGCGGAACGGTGCGATCGAGACGTACACCGAGTCTTCGGGCATCGGCAGTCGGCTTTCCCGGCCGTTCTCGTCACGCAGCACGAGCGCATCGGGTTGCACGGATGCGAGCAGATCGTCCGGTCGATCCGTGACGGGCATCGCGTCGAGTCGCTCGATCACCTCTTCGACGTCGAGTCCCGCGAGATCATGCGATGCGAGCAGTTCCTGCGCTGCCGCCATCGAATCGCCGTCGGCGGTGGGGGTGAGCGCGGCGCATCCGGCCAGGGCGATGCCGGCGACGGCCAGTGCGGCGAGCGCTGCAGACAGCTTCCCTCGTCCCGTCGACGGGGAAGAAGCGGGCAAGGTGTGTGGGGCGGTGTGGTTCATGGTGTGGTCCTTCGGGGGAAGCGGGGCCGGTGCCGGTCGAGATGCGGCGGCACCGGCCCCGAACGGGTCAGAGAGCGGAGAGGAGGTCCTTCATCTCCTGGATCTCGCCTGTCTGCGCGTCGATGATCCTCTGGGCGAGTTCGACCGCTTCCGGGTCGCTCCCATCGTCGACCTGCGTCTGCGCCATCTCGACGGCGCCCTCGTGGTGCACGATCATCTGCTCGAGGAACAGCCGAGACGCTTCGGGACCATCCGCATCTCGCAGCTCGGTGAGGTCGTCTTCGCTCATCATCCCGTCGCCATGGTCCATCCCGCTCGCGTCACGATCGTCCGAGCCGACGCCCCACTCGTCCAACCAGCCCTCGAGCTGTTCGATCTCCGGGCCCTGAGCAGCCTTGATCCGCTGGGCGAGCGCGGTCACGGCGGGGTCGATCCCGCTCGCGGCGAGCACGATGTCGCTCATCTCGATCGCCTGCTCGTGGTGGACGATCATCATCGACGCGAACATGACGTCGGCATCGTCGACTCCGGCGGACGGCGACGACGCGCCGTGGTCCATGCCGGGCATGGCTCCGTCGTCGGGGCCGTCCGCACAGCCGGACAGCATGAGGACGGCGGACAGGGCGAGTGCGGCCGTTGCCGCAACACGAATCTTCATGGGTGTTCTCCAATACGCAAAGTCGTTGCGCGCACGCCGGACGGCGCGCGCATGTGTGTGAGAGGCGGGGAGCCGGGCGCGAGAGCGCAGGCTCCGGGCTGCTCAGGTTCGACTGATGCAGAGAACGTGGAGTGAGGGGGCGCGGGCGAGGAGTCGTGCCCTGACGCTGTCGGTGAAAGGCGGCCGGAACATCGCTCCCGACCAGCGACGAAGCGCAGCGGGTGCGATGAGGAGCAGGAGGGCGAGCAGAAGCGCGAGCACGCACATCATCGCCATGCCGGCGTGGTCGTCGGTGCCGCAGCCCGCGCAGGAGGTATCTGCCGCGCTCGTGGAGCTTCCGGACGGGTGGGCCTGCGGCTGTGCGTGTGCGGGTGCGTGCGCCTGAACCTGGGCTGTGCCGTGATGCGTGGATGCGGGTTCACTCACGGACATCGCCACCGTCGCCGGAGCGTCGGCCGCTGCGGTCCCGTGCAGATTCACGGTGTGCATGCCGAGCAGCCCGACGATGATCGCGGCGACGAGCAGCACGCCCGCCAAGACGCCCCGGAAGATGCTCGATGAGCCTCTTCCGTTCCGCGTTGCCGCCACCGGTGCCATGAGAGCAAGTCTAGGCGGGGAGAGCCGAGGTGACCGAGATGGCAACTGCGGCGGGGACGTGCTCAGACGTCGCTCTCGTCGTCCTCATCCGCCCCTGCCGCGACACGGTCGGCCTCGGCGCTGTCGACGAGCGCGTCATCGACATCCGCGTCGAGCACGCGGTCGCCGTCGACGTCTCTGGTCGGCACGCCGGCTGGGTCATCATCGTGGGGGATCGGAGGCACCGGAGGAATGACGGGGTTCGACATGATCGCATCCTTTCGTCGAGGTGCGTTCACGGTAGAACGGGCAGTGGGCGAGCTGAATCGGGTTGACGCGCGCGACGACGCGCGCTAATGCGAGCGGTGCAGCGTCCTCAGCCCCCGGCGGATCGGGGGTGGGGGTGATACACCGACTGGGCCTCGACGGCGGCGGTGGCGAAATCACCGTCGCCGTTGATGACGTGCCCGCGCGCCACCGCTACCCCGGTGGCGCGCCCTCGGCCCTTGAGCACGGCACCGCGGAGATCGGGATCGGCTTCGCGGTGGCTTCCCCCGCCGGTGAGTGCGACGTTCACCGCGCTGATGTCGCCGAGGATCTGCGATCCGTCCTCCAGCGTGGATGCTCCCGCGACGTCGATCGTTCCCCGGAGCCGGACCCGGTTTCCGACCGTGATCGTCGCATCGGGACGATTGGCGAGGAGAGCGACCGCGTGCGGGCCGAACTCGTTGGTGTCACCGATGTCCACACGTCCGCCGCCGGTCGCGTCGATGCGGGTGCCCTCGAAGAAGCGGTTGTCGTCACCGATGCGGAGGGAGGAGGGGACGGCGTCGATCCGGACGTTCGGGTAGAACACGTTGCCCGTGCCGATGTGCGCGTGATCGGAGATCAGAGCGGAGTACGGGTCGAGGAAGACGTTGTCGTCGTCCGCGATGAGGCGGCTCACCGTGCGGTATCCCTGGAGCGCGCGGGCTCGGTCCGCGTAGGTGAGGGGTGTCTCCGCCATGAGGCCTCCTGGTCGCATCTGCCGGGCAGTCGTTTCCGTGCCCGCACCGCCACCGCCGCCCGAGACGAAGAAAGCCCCCGGAGAACCGGGGGCTTTTTCTGTGGACCTGAGGGGACTCGAACCCCTGACCCCCTGCATGCCATGCAGGTGCGCTACCAGCTGCGCCACAGGCCCAGACGCTGTTCCGAACCAGCCGGAGCAACTTGAAAAGAGTACTACACGAATCGACGCGAGCACCAATCGGAGCGGGCATCCCGGGCGCGTCATCGCGGGGAGCGCGGTGCGGAGGGCAGCGTGGAGGAACAAGCCCGTGGTGCGGGGCGTTGAAACCGGCGTGAGCATCCTCGACAGTCTGGTGATCGGCGCAGGGCAGGCCGGCCTCTCGGCATCTTTCCACCTCTCGAGGCTGGGCATCTCGCATGTGGTCCTCGACGCCGACGAGCAGCCCGGGGGTGCCTGGCAGCATCGCTGGGACGCGCTGACGATGCGTGACGTGCACGGAGTCGCGGAGCTGCCGGGCACCCCTCCGCCCCGTGACGGTGCGCGCGCCAACGAGGCCGTGCCGGCATACTTCGCCGACTACGAGAAGAAGCACGCCCTCCCTGTGGTCCGCCCCGTGCATGTCGATCGGGTGGAGGACCAGGACGGGTTGCTCGTCGTCCGGGCCGGCGAAGGAGAGTGGATGACCCGCACCCTCGTGAATGCGACCGGCACCTGGTCGCACCCGTTCCTCCCGCATTTCCCCGGCATGGAGACATTCGTCGGCGAGCAGCTGCACACCGTCGACTATCCGGGACCGGAGCACTTCGTCGGCAAACGGGTGCTCGTGGTCGGCGGGGGCGCCTCCGCCGTGCAGTTCCTCGGTGCGCTCGCGCCGATCACCGACACGCTGTGGGTCACCCGCCGTGAGCCGGTGTGGCGCAACGACGATTTCACTCCGGAGGCGGGAGCTGCCGCTGTCGCTCTCGTGGAGCAGCGCGTCGCCGCCGGGCTTCCTCCGGAGAGCGTGGTCAGCGTCACCGGGCTCATGCTCCGCCCGCAGGAGCGGGAGGCGGAGCGCCTGGGCGCCTACGCCGACCGGCGTCCGTTGTTCGAGCGGATCGAGCCCGACGGCGTGCGCTGGGCCGACGGCAGCTTCGAGCAGGTCGACGTCATCCTGTGGGCCACGGGTTTTCGCCCCGCGATCGGTCACCTGGCCCCGCTGCATCTGCGCAGCGCCGCCGGGGGCATCCAGCTCGACCGGAACGGACGGGGAACGACTGCCGTCGTCGATCCCCGCGTGCAGTTGGTCGGCTACGGGCCGTCGGCGAGCACGATCGGCGCGAATCGGGCCGGTCGCTCGGCGGCGAAGGGGGTGCAGCGGGCGTTGCAGTCCGCGGACGTGCGGGTCACCAGCGGTTGAGCACCTCTTCTGCGAAGCCCTCGATGCCGTCGACGTGCACGCGCGTCCCGGTGTCATCGAGCACCCAACCCGACCAGATGCCGAACAGCTGATCCGTCGTGCTCGAGATCACCAGCGCGTTCGTGCGCGAGTGCTTGTCGTAGAACGGGGTGAACGTGAGGTCGGCGCTCGTCCCGTGCACATGCCACGGGCGCATGAAGCGCTGAGGGTCGTAGTCCCATACGAGCTCTTCACTGATCTTCGACAGGCGCCCGTCGACGAGAAGCGCGTTCTCGGTCGCTCCCGAGCCGTCGGTCCACTTCGAGCCGAGCTGCAGACCGATGACGCGGCCGTCGACGGCACCGCCCGCCGCAGCCCAGTTCCAGTGCACACGGTAGGGCCAGCGGCCGCGTCCGTGGTCGAGCACCGCCCAGCTGCCCGCGGGCACGTCGTGCGTGACGCCGTCGACGGTCACGCTTCCGGTGGTCGGGCGCGCCACATCCTTCACCGTGTACTGGAAGCGGGGGATGTCTCCACCCTGCCGCCACGGCACGACGACGCCGAGGGACTCGTGACCGGCGGGACGCCCGGCGAGCAGGTCGAGCGACACGCGGGGAGCGGTGCCGCGCAGACGGGTTCCGTCGAACGTCTCGTCGATGTCGATGGTGATCCGACGGGTGCGTGCTCGTGCCGGGCCCGCACCCAGAGAGCTCGGCAGCGTCGCGCTGCGACCTCCTGGCGAGATCACCGTCGTGCCGATGTCGTCACCGGTCGCACGATCGAGCACCCACACCTCGTGCAGCGCCATGTAGTCGACGCACGAGACCGTGAAGGCGATGATGTGCGACGGCGTCATCACATTCCAGTACTCCCACCGTTTGTTGCGCCCCCAGTGCCCGCGGCCGGGAATGCCCGAGGTGTCGTGAACGGGGGTTCGCGACCAACCCAGAGCATCGCGGTTCAGCGCGCCGTCGGGTGTGGTGAGCGACACGTGCGCGGTGATCTCGCGCTCGATCAGCGGTGTGGGCATCGTCGTCCTGCTGTCGGAAGGGACACCGTCTCGGGTCGGCGTCGTTGACCCGAGTGTAGAGGACGGGGTCTCGAACGATGCGGGACCCGGTACAGAACCTGTGTTCGGGAGGGAATCGGCGCCTGGATACCCTGAGTGCATGCTCCGCATCGTGTTCATCGTCGTCTGGCTGGTGCTGTCCGCCTGGCTCGTCATCTGGGCCGGGGAAGGTCTGTTCGGAGTCGACCAGAGACAGTCGATCCTTCCCTTCTCCGGCGAGGACACCCTCGGCGCCCCGATCATCATCGGCGTCGCCTGGGGGCTGCTGCTGACCTTCGGAGGGATGCTGTCGGGCCTCGGACGCCGCAAGACGGTCCGTGGAGAGGCGCAGATCGGCGTGGGCACGATCGTCGAGGTCGACCGGACCGGTCTGACCGTCAACGACGTGCCGCAGTACGACCTGTTCATCCGGGTCACCCCGAGCGCAGCAGAGGAGTTCATCGCACAGCTGCGGATGCTGGTCGAGCCCTCGGAGATCTCGAGCCTGCAGGTCGGGCTCCCCGTCCCGGTGCGATACAGCCTCACGGACCAGGACACCGTGGAACTCGCGGACCTGACGGATCCTTCGGTGCGCGACGCGATGCTGCAGTGGCGCATCGAGCGGGGGCTGATCGATCCGTCGCAGGTGCGGGCGCGCACGAGCGGGATCCCGGTGACGGCGTCCGTGCTCGAGGTGCGGCCCACCGGACGACGCCGTGAGGGGCAGAGCGAGCTCGCCCTGCGCGTGCTGATGGCGCCGGAGGGGGCGGCGACCTGGGAGGCCGACACCACCGTCTTCGTGTATCCGCAGGCCATCCCGTATCTGCAGGTCGGATCGCCCGTGTGGGCGTTCTACCGGCGTGAGGACCCGCAGACCGTCGCGGTGACGATCGAGAAGGAGGCGGGGCGATGAACCCGATGGACACCCTCATCTGGTTGGTGAACTTCCCGGCGTCGCACGGATACGCGATGGTGTTCATCGCCGGGTTCTCCATCCTCGGCCTGTTCGCGCTCTCCGCGCGGGGCGCTCTGCCCGGAGGAGAGCTGCGGGCGATCCGCGAGCGGGAGGGCCTGCTGCGGCCGGATCAGCGACCGCGCGGCCAGGCCTGGGGAGGGATCGTGCGCATCGCCGCGCGGCTGCTGGCATTCCTCATGCTCGCGTCCCTGGTGATCGGCATCCTCAGCCTGACCGGCGTACCCGTCACCCGCGCGTACATCTACGACAACGGTCGACCGACGGCGGCGACGCTCGACGGGGACTGGGTCACCTTCACGACGGCCGAGGGGGTCGAGTACACGCTGGAGAGCAACTTCTTCACTCCCGCCGTGTATCCCGACCGCGACGCCTACATCCCCGGAGGGGAGCTGATCGTCGTGCGCTACCTCCCCGGGCACCCGCAGGCCTTCGTGATCGACAGCGACCAGACCCCGCGCTGAGGTACGCGAGGGCGCGTAGGGTGAAGGCATGTCGCGAATCATCGTCTTCGGCGGCCACGGCCGTATCGCCCTTCTGCTCGCGCCGCTTCTCGTCACCCGGGGAGATGAGGTGACGGGGGTGATCCGCAACCCCGATCATTCCGCCGATGTCGAAGCCGGCGGCGCGAAAGCGCTGGTCGCCGATGTCGAGAGCATGGACGTCGAGGCGCTCGCCGAGATCATCCGCGGCCATGACGCCGTCGTCTGGTCGGCCGGTGCCGGCGGTGGATCGGCGGAGCGCACCTACGCGGTCGACCGCGATGCCGCGCAGCGCTCCATGGACGCGGCCGAACGCGCGGGCGTCCGGCGGTACGTGATGGTGTCATGGCTCGGTTCCACGGCAGATCACGGTGTTCCGCAGGATGACTCCTTCTTCCCCTACGCAGACGCCAAGTGGGCCGCAGACGAACACCTGCGCGGTACGGGCCTCGAGGGCACGATCCTCGCGCCGGGCACGCTCACCTTCGATGAGCCGACCGGCCGCATCCAGATCGATCCGGACGGTCGGGGTGCGGTGTCTCGCGCCGATGTCGCCGCCGTGATTACGGCCTCGCTGCACGAGCCGTGCACGGTCGGTCGGACGATCCGCTTCGGCAACGGCAACGGCAACGGCAACGGCGACCTCGACTCCGCGGTGCCGATCGCCGAGGCGCTGTCCTGCTGATCCCCTCCGCACCGCATCCACGACCGTGAAGTCTCGACACCGGGGATGGGCGGCCGGCGTACTCGCGCTCGCCGCGGCCGTGGGGCTCTGCGTTTCCTCGACCGCCTCGGCATCGGTCACGACCCCGACATCGCCTTCAGCCGCGCGCAGCCCCGAGACCACCGCGCCGAGCACAGGGCCGGAGAGGTTCGCCGAACCCGCGGAAGCACTGGTGCGGGAGATGACCGTCGCGGAACGGGCGTCGACAGTGGTCATGGGACACGTGGCGGGCACCGATCCGGCAGCGCTCCGCGCATACATGGAGTCGGGGCTGGGTGGTTTCATCCTCATGGGTGCCAACATCCCAGCCTCCGAAGCCGAACTGCAGGAACTCACCGCCGCGCTGACCGTCGACACCTCCCTGCCACCCCTCATCGCCGTCGACCAGGAGGGCGGCCTGGTCTCGCGAGTGAACGGCGACGACTACGCCGCCTCCACCACGCTGAAGGGGCTCCCGGCCGAGGAGACGTCCGCGGCGTTCGCTGCACGAGGTTCTCTGGTGGCGCGGGCGGGGATCACCGTGAACTTCGGCACCGTGGCCGACTACACGGCCGACCCCGCCTCGTTCATCCACGGACGTGCGCTCGGCACCGATCCCGATGCTGCGGCGGAGCGGGTGGCAGCGGCGACCACGGCGCAGGAGCAGTTCGTCGCCTCGACGCTCAAGCACTTCCCCGGCCACGGCGCGGCGCCGGGAGACTCGCACCGTGCGATTCCGAGCACGACCATGGGACTGGACGAATGGCGCGCCACCGCAGCCGTCCCGTTCGCGGCCGGTATCGACGCCGGGGCGTCCCTGCTGATGTACGGGCATCTGGCCTACACGGCCGTCGATCCGCTGCCGGCGTCTCTCTCGCCGACCTGGCATGAGATCGCGAGGGACGAGCTCGGGTTCGAGGGAGTGGCCGTGACCGACGACCTCGGCATGCTCCTGTCCTCAGGGGACCCGGCCTACGCCGACCCGGTCGCGAACGGCGTGACGGCGATCGCCGCGGGGAACGATCTGGTGCTGATGATCGCGGGTTCCGATGCGCAGACGGCCGGATCGATGGTGGCGGGCATCGCCGCGGCGGTCGATGCGGGAACCCTTCCCGCCGAGCGGCTCGAGGACGCGGCCACTCGGGTCGTCGCGCTGCGCATGCAGATCGCCGCGGCAACGGCCGGGTGGTCTCTCTGCGGCGACTGCGAGCCGGTGGGCTGACGCTCAGGCCGCCTCGCGCGCTCCGTCGCCGAGCCACGCGTTCAGCAGCGCGACTCGAAGCGCGATGCCACGATCGGCGAAGCCTCGCTGCCGGCGGACGTACTCGGCCTTGCCCTCGGGCGTTTCGATGGGTACCGGCACCACATCCCAGGCCGCGAGGTCGTAGGGTGCGGCCTGCATGTCGAGAAGACGGATATCGCGAGCGAGCTCGAAAGCATCGAGGAGGAGCTCCCCCGGGATCAGTGGCCCGAGCTTCGTCGCCCACTTGTACAGGTCCATTCCCGCGTGCAGGCAACCGGGCTGTTCGAACAGGGGCTGCTCGTCGCGGCTCAAGGACGTGCGGTTGCGGGGGACCGCCTCGGGGGTGAAGAAGCGGAACGCATCGAAGTGAGTGCAGCGCAGATCGTGGTTCTCGACGACGGCATCGGTGCCCGCCTGCCCCAGCCGCAACGGGACCGCGTGACGGTGCTCGTCTGCGCGGTACACCATCGCCCACTCGTGCAGTCCGAAACAGCCGAACTGCCCGGGGCGTGATGCCGTGCGGCGGAGCATCTTCTCGATGAGCCCCGCCAACTCCGCCTTCTCCCTGCCGAAAGCAGCGGCATCCGGAACGGTGCTTCCCGCAGACCGTCCGGGGGAGTACCAGCGCCAGTCGAGACGTTCCGCGGCCTCGTCGAGCTCGACACCGGCACCGGGATGCCAGCGACGCAGCTGTGCGGGCTTGTACGAGTAGTAGGTGAAGAGGAAGTCCCACACCGGATGCTTCTCGGCTCGGGTCGCCCGGTCGCGGTGCGCGGCCGTGAGCACATCGGCACGTTCGCGGTGCGCCGCTTCGCGGAGGAGCCAGTCCTGACGGGCGATGATCATGTCAGTGCAGGATGCCGGCTTCGCCGAGCAGGTCGCGAAGGCCGGCGCCGTCCTCGGCACTCACCCACGGGGCAGTCCCCTCGGAATGCGGCTCGTGGCCGGCCCGCCCACCGGCGAGCACAGCTTCGGCAGGGAGGAGGCGACGGATCGCGACACCCGCGACGGAGTCGGGGTACTCGTCCATGAACTGACTGTAGATCGACTCGTCGTGCTGGCCGTCGTCGCCGATCAGCAGCCATTTGACCTCGGGGAACTCGGTCGCGAGGCGGCGCAGGTTCGTCAGCTTGTGCTCACGCCCGCTGCGGAACCAGCGCTCATGCGTCGGGCCCCAGTCGGTCAGGAGCATGGAACCGGCGGGGAAGAGATGACGGCCGAGGAACCGCCACAGGGTGGGGGCGACGTTCCAGGCGCCGGTGGAGAGATAGACCATCGGCGCGCCCGGGTGCTGGCGCAGCAGCTGGTCGAGGAGCACGGCCATCCCCGGCACGGGAAGACGTGCGTGCTCGTCGAGTACGAAGGAGTTCCAGAACGCGATGAAGGGACGAGGCAGCGCCGTCACCATCACGGTGTCATCGACGTCCGACACGACGCCGAACGAGGTGCCCTCGGCCACGATGAACGCCCGTGCCTCGACAGGCTCCTGCCCCTCGACGGAGAACGTGAAGGTCTGCCACCCGGGCTCCAGGTCGACACGGATCATGGCATCGATCACGCCCCCGCGGTCGGCCGCCACCTGATGCGTGGTGTCACCGAGATGCACGCTCACGGCGGCGAAGCCCACGGGGATGCCGACGAAGCTGCGCCATCCGCGCACGCTTGCGGGCTCACCGTCTCGCGTGCGACGCTGCGGCGGCACGATCAGCACCCGGCCGACGACACGGACCCAGCCGGGACCGCCGTATCCGGGGAAGGGAAGGATCGTCGCGACACGGCCGCGACGGCGCGCACGACCTTCACGCCAGACATGGAGGCGGTGTTCGAGTCGGGCGAACCAGTGGATCCGGGGGGCTGGGGGAGCCGATGCCATTGGCTCAGTCTTTCACGTCGGCGTCGGCCTCCGCCTCCGGGGCCTCCAGGTGACGGGCCTCGATGCGCTGCAGCAGCTTCTTCCCGAGGAACGCCAGGAGCAGGAACAGTGCGATCACACCGACGAAGATGTACCCCGCGAAGTGCACGCGATCCACCAGTTCGCGGAAGCTGCCGGCGGCCAGCGACGTGACGCTCACGTACGCGGTGGCCCAGAGGACGCAGGCAGGAGCCGTCCACGCCAGGAACTTGCGGTACGGGTACTCGCTCATGCCGACGGTGAGGGGAACGAGGGAGTGCAGCACGGGGAGGAAGCGGGAGAGGAAGATCGCGATGCCCCCGCGGCGCTCGAGATAGTTCTCGGCACGCACCCAGTTGTGCTCCCCGATCCTGCGCCCCAGCCACGACACCCGGATGTGCGGGCCCAGCCATCGTCCCAACCAGAAGCCGATGCTCTCGCCGATCAGTGCGCCGATGACGACAGCGACACCCATCGCGATGCCCTCCAGAGGAGTGGCCACACCCATGGAGGCGATGATGACGATCGTGTCACCGGGAACGATGAGGCCGATCAGGATGCTCGTCTCCAGCATCACGGCGAGCCCGGCGATGAGCGTGCGGGCGACCGGGTCGATCGACTGCACGGTGTCGAGGAGCCAGATCAGGAGGTCGTCCACCCCATGAGGATACGGGAGCCACCCGGTCCTAGGCTGGAAAGGTGCCCGAACAGCTGAGTGCTCGACCGCTTCCCGCCTGGGTGGAGCCGGCAGAGGTCTTCGGGATGCTCGAACCCCGCGCGCACGATCTGTTCTGGCTCGACGCCGGAGCCGACGCCACGACGGGGTGGAGCTTCGTCGGGACGGGGGAGCGTTCGACCCTTCCGCGAGAAGTGCGCCTCGATGTCACCCCCACCGATCCCGAGCTGCCGCCGTTCACCGGGGGATGGGTGGGCTGGCTCGACTACGAGAGCGGTGCCGCCGTGGCCGGGGCGCCGGTGGACGGCTCCACAGGAGAGAAGGGCGGCTCCTGGCTGCGCGCCACCCGTGTCGTCGCCTTCGACCACACCTTGCGGCGCGCGTGGGCACTCAGCACGGATGAGGAGCTGGGGGGCTGGGCGGCCACGATCATCGGTGAGGCGCGACGACCGGGTGGCGAGCACCCGCCTGCCGCCGCACCCCCGACACGTGTCGCCCTGGCCCGACACGACCCGCGTGAGTACGCCGCACTCATCGAACGCTGCCGCGACCTCATCCGCGCAGGCACCGCCTACCAGCTGTGCCTGACCACACGCTTCACCGTGCCCGGTAGCCACGACCCCGTCGACGTCTACCGTCGGCTCCGCACCGCGACCCCGGCACATCATGGCGGATTCGTGCGGATCGGCGACCGCACCCTGTTGAGTGCCAGCCCGGAGCAGTTCCTCCATGCCGCAGGGGGAGTCATCCGCACCCGCCCCATCAAAGGCACCAGGCCCCGAAGCGCCGACCCCGTCGAAGACGCCGCGCTCGCCGCAGAGCTCGCGATGGACCGGAAGGAGCGCGCCGAGAACGTCATGATCGTCGACCTGATGCGCAATGACCTCTCGCGGGTGTGCGAGCCCGGGAGCATCCGCGTCGAGGGGCTCTGGGTCGTGGAGAGCTATCCCGCCGTGCACCAGCTCGTGAGCACGGTGAGCGGTGTCGCGGCCGAGGGGACGACGGTCGAGAGCCTGTTGGAGGCGGCCTTTCCCGCCGGGAGCATGACCGGCGCTCCGAAGCTCTCGGCGATGACCCGGCTGCACGAACTGGAGGGTGGGCCACGCGGTGTGTACGCCGGGTGCTTCGGCTACATCGGCTCCGACGGGACCCTCGATCTGGCGATGGTGATCCGCAGCATCCTGATCGAGGCGGAGCACGCCGTCGTCGGGGCCGGCGGAGGGATCACCTGGGGCTCAGTCGCCGCATCGGAGGTGGCTGAGGTCGCGACCAAGGCCCGGGCGCCTCTCGCCGCGCTCGGCGCCGGAATGCCTGCCCTCTGGCGTTCCGATATCCTGAACTGATCCCGCTTTTTCCTTCAGATTGGTCGTGCGTTCGTTGTCTGAGAACCTGTCCACCGCTCCTGCCGACGACGAGACCCCGTCGGCGCACGCCATCCAGAACAAGTGGCAGAAGTACTGGGCGGAGAACGGCACGTTCCTCACGGGCGGCGACGACGACACCCGCCCCCGGCGGTACGTGCTCGCGATGTTCCCGTACCCCTCGGGCGACCTGCACATGGGGCACGCCGAGAACTACCTCTACTCCGACATCGTGGCCCGCTTCTGGCGTCACCGCGGGCACAACGTGCTCAACCCGATCGGCTGGGACTCCTTCGGTCTGCCCGCTGAGAACGCCGCGATCCGGCAGGGGGCAGACCCGCGCGACTGGACCTACCAGAACATCGCGCAGCAGAAGGTCGGATTCGAACAGTACGGCGTCTCGTTCGACTGGAGCCGTGTACTGCACACGTCCGACCCCGAGTACTACCACTGGAACCAGTGGCTGTTCCTGAAGCTGTACGAGCGCGGGCTCGCCTACCGCAAGAAGAGCCCGGTCAACTGGTGCCCGAACGACCAGACGGTGCTGGCGAACGAGCAGGTCGTCGACGGACGCTGCGATCGCTGCGGTGCCGAGGTCATCAAGAAGAAGCTCACGCAGTGGTACTTCCGGATCACCGACTATGCGGACCGTCTGCTCGACGATCTGAACCAGCTCGAGGGATTCTGGCCGCACAAGGTGCTGCAGATGCAGCGCAACTGGATCGGCCGCTCCGTGGGCGCCGACGTGGACTTCCTGATCGAGGGGCGCGAGGAGCCGGTGACGGTGTTCTCGACGCGCCCTGACACGCTGCATGGCGCGACGTTCTTCGTAGTCGCACCGGATTCCGACCTGGCTTCGGAGCTCGCGGCCGATGCTCCTGACGAGGTGCGCCAGCGCTTCCAGACGTACCTGGAGCAGGTGCAGAAGGAGACCGACATCGATCGGCAGTCCACGGACCGTCCGAAGACCGGTGTCTTCCTCGAGCGCTACGCGATCAACCCCGTCAACGGCGAGAAGCTGCCGGTGTGGGCCGCGGACTACGTGCTGGCCGACTACGGTCACGGTGCGGTGATGGCGGTTCCCGCGCACGATCAGCGCGACCTGGACTTCGCCCGTGCGTTCGACCTGCCCGTCAAGGTGGTCGTCGACACCACGGCTCCCGTCACCGGCGCGATGCCCGTGATCGAGGTCGACGAAGAGGGTGTGCCGATCGACACCGGCGCCGCGCTCGAGGAGCAGAGCCCCGCCACCACGGGTGTCGCGCTCACGGGCGAGGGCCGCATGATCAACTCCGGTGCGCTGAACGGACTCTCCAAGCGCAATGCCATCGCGCGGGCGATCGAGCAGCTGGAGGCGACCGGAACCGGCCGTGCCGCCAAGAACTACCGTCTGCGCGACTGGCTCATCTCGCGCCAGCGGTTCTGGGGCACGCCGATCCCGATGCTGCACGCCGAAGACGGCAGCATCATCCCGGTTCCCGAGGACAAGCTCCCCGTGAAGCTGCCGAGCGTCGAAGGACTCGACCTCAAGCCCAAGGGCACGTCGCCTCTGGGTGGAGCCGAGAGCTGGGTGCGCACGACCGACCCGCAGACGGGCGACCCCGTGCTGCGCGACCCCGACACGATGGACACGTTCGTCGACAGCTCGTGGTACTTCCTGCGGTTCCTCTCACCGAACAGCGAGACCGTGGCATTCGATCCCGCTCAGGCATCGCGCTGGGCGCCGGTCGACTCGTACATCGGCGGCGTCGAGCACGCCATCTTGCACCTGCTGTACGCGCGCTTCATCACGAAGGTCCTGTTCGACATGGGGCTGATCGACTTCACCGAGCCTTTCTCGAACCTGATCAACCAGGGCATGGTGCTGCTCGACGGGCAGAAGATGTCCAAGAGCAAGGGAAATCTGGTGCTGTTCCAGGAGGAGCTCGACGCCCACGGCGCCGACGCCCTGCGCGTGGGGCTGGCGTTCGCCGGTCCTGTGGAGGACGACAAGGACTGGGCCGACGTCTCGACGACCGGCGCCCAGAAGTTCCTGGCACGCGCGATGCGCATCGCCGGCGAGGTATCCAGCCCGGTCGACGTGGTCTTCGACGGCGGCGACTCCGCCCTGCGCCGTGCGACCCACAAGCTGCTGTCCGAAGCGCCCGCACTGGTCGAGCAGACGAAGTTCAACGTGCTGGTCGCGCGCCTGATGGAGCTCGTGAACATCACCCGCAAGACGATCGACGGTGCCGCCGGTGCGGCTGACCCCGCCGTCCGCGAGGCGGCGGAGACGATCGCCGTGATGCTCGACCTCATCGCTCCGCACACGGCGGAGGAGATGTGGGAGATCCTCGGCCACGAGCCTTCCGTCGGCCTGGTGACGTGGCGCTCCGCCGACCCGGCGCTGCTGATCGAGGACACCATCACCGCCGTCGTGCAGGTGGGCGGCAAGGTGCGCGCCCAGCTCGAGGTCTCCGCCCGTATCGGCGAGTCCGAGCTCGAGGCCCTGGCACGCGCCGACGAGCGCGTGATCCGGTCGATCGGCGACCGCGAGATCGTGAAGGTCGTCGTGCGCGCTCCGAAGATCGTGAGCTTCGTCGTCAAGGGCTGATCGCCTTCTCCTCGGAGGACGATCCGGTCGGGGATCCTGCAGAGTCCGCAGGGTCCCCGATCTCATTCGTGACGTGCCGGCGATCCGGTGCGGTGGGTTCGTCGTATTCTCTCGGCCAGGGCGACGAGAACGATCGGCACCGTGACGCCGAGGACCGCCCCGAGCGCGATGTCGTGGAGGTAGTGCACGCCCTCCGCGACGCGGCCGACCGCGACCACTGCGGCGAGCACCATCGCCGACCAGGTGAGCCAGGACCGACCGACAGTCAGGGCGATGGCTGCGGCGGCACCGAACGCGAGCGTGGCGTGATTCGACGGCAGTGACCAGTCTCCCGGTGGCGGGCACTCGGTGGCGATCGCCCACACCGAGCACGGGCGCTCCTGGGCGAAGACGAGCTTTCCGCCCTCGCTCAGGAGGTACGCGAGGGCGACGCCTACCGCGGCCATCACGATCTGCGGTCGGCGATCCGGATGAGTCCACCAGGCGCGTCCGAGGGTTACGGCGGTGATCGCGGCGAGCAGCATCAGTCCGGCGTCGGAGATCAGCTCGATCCCGGGCACACCCGAGGTCGCCGAAAGGAGCCACCGCGTGCCGAGCACGCTCAGGCTGCCGGGTACCGGAATCGACAGCAGGAGGACCGCGAACCCGGTCGTGATGATCAAGGGCAGGACGCTGCGCACGGACAGACGGGTCGAGGGCATGATTCCGAACGTATGAGGTCGACGCCTGAAGAGCATCCGTCCGGAGATGTAGCCGCGTCGCTCCTGTGGTGTAGATGTGGTGAGGCCCAGGACCTTCTTCTGCACGGTGTGCGGTCTCAGGCGCTTGTCCACCGCTGCGGGCCGAGGCACCGGCCCGGGCCGAGCGGCGCGCCTAACGTGGCCGGATGGCATCTCCCCAGGCACCCCTCCCGCCTCGGCGTCGACTGCGCCTGAGCATCGGTGCGGCGGTGGTGCTGGCGCTCGTCGTGCTGTCAGCTGCCGTGGGGCTGGGCATCATGCGGGGGCAGGCTGCGCCTGTCGAATCGGTGCCGCTGACGGACACGGGTACGGGAACTGGCCCAGGCTCAGGATCTGGGCCCGAGTCGACCGGTGAGCTCTACGTGCACGTTCTGGGCGCTGTCGAGAAGCCAGGGCTCTACGTGCTCGATCTCGATGCCCGGCTCGTCGATGCGCTGGCGGCTGCGGGCGGGACGACCGCCGACGCCGACCTGACCGCGGTCAATCTCGCACGGGTACTCGAAGACGGGGAACAGATCGTCGTACCGGCAGCCGGCGCACTGGTCGGTGCTCCAGGCGGAGCGGCACCGCCACCGGGCGATGACCGGATCGACCTCAACGCCGCCGATCAGGCCGCGTTGGAGACGCTCCCGCGCATCGGTCCGGCACTTGCGGAGCGGATCATCGCCTGGCGGGAGGAAAACGGTCGGTTCACGTCGATCGACGACCTTCTCGCCGTGCCCGGGATCGGGGAGAAGCTGCTCGCGGGTATGCGTGACGGGGTGCGGGTCTGAGGCCCTGGCGATGCGCGGAGCCACGTCCTCGCCAACCACCGACGTGCACTCTCCAGTAGCCGCAAGCTCAGCGACAGGCGTAGGGGGGAAGCGCGCATCAGCGGCGACTCCCGCCCTGTGCGCGACGACGTGTGGGAGGCATTGGCGGCAAGGTTCGATCTCTGCACCGGTGGCTATTCGTTTGAGGTTGTCCGCAGCTGCCGGGATTGCTGCGACGTGTGGTCGGTGCACGCTCGTAGCGTGGCGGGATGTCGCAGCCAGGAATCCGCACGGAGAATCCTCGACCGCGCGGGAAGCCCCGTGATCTGCGACTGCTGCCGTTGGTCGTAGCGGTATGGGCGGGGGCCCTGCTGTGCGTCTTCGTCCCGCGGTGTTCGTGGTGGGTGGTGGGTGGCTGCGCCGCCGGCGCGGTGGTGATGATGCTCGCGACACGTCGTGGACCAGCTCGGCGGTTTCTCGGCGGGGGAGGCCTCGTCGTGGTGATTCTCGCCGCGATGGCAGCCACCGGCCTTACCGTCGCCCTCGCCCTCCCCACGCGCGA
>NZ_JBHVXT010000003.1:0-738061 GCF_042881445.1 Microbacterium sp. NPDC058269 | reverse complement strand
CGCGTTCGGCGTCGCGGCGGCCCTCAAACACGCTTTCGTCGAACGATCGCTGCGTCTGCCGGAACCGGGAGCCGGTCTTCTGCCCGGACTCGCCGTCGGTGACACCCGCGCTGTGACGCCCGAGCTGAACGACGACATGCGCACGAGCGGTCTCAGCCACTTGACCGCGGTCTCCGGTGCGAACTGCGCGATCGTCGTCGGTGCGATCTTCGGACTCACGGCACTATGCGGGGGTGGCCGCCGGTTGCGCGTGGTGCTCTCGCTGGTGGGCTTGGCCGGGTTCGTCGTGCTGGTCACCCCCGAGCCGAGCGTGATCCGCGCAGGGGTGATGGCGGCCGTGGGCATGCTCACCGTGCTGTCGGGCAGGCCGAGCGCGGGGGCGGGGATGTTGTCGCTGTGCGCGGCGGGGATTCTCGTGTCGGATCCGTGGCTGGCGGCGACGCCCGGTTTCGCGCTGTCGGTCGTCGCATCGGGAGCGCTGATCCTGCTCGCCCCGCCACTCGCCCGGGGGCTCGCTCAGGGTATGCCGCACCCCGTCGCGCTGGCCGTCGCGGTCCCGCTCTCCGCCCAGCTCGCGTGCGGCCCGATCATCGCCCTGTTCGCCGAGCAGCAGTCGTTGATAGGCCTCGCCGCGAACATCATCGCGGCACCGGCGGCCCCGGTGGCGACCGTGATCGGCCTCCTCGCGTGCCTCGCTGCGCCTCTGCCGGTGATCGCTGACCTGCTGACGGCGTCTGCGTGGCTCCCGTCGGCCTGGATCGCGATGACCGCGACCACGACCGCGCAACTGCCCCATGCGCAGATCCTCGTACCCGCAGGCCTCGGCAGTGCTCTGCTGGTGGCGGCGGTGAGTGCGGCGATCGCTGTGCTCCTTGCGCGTGGTCCGTCTCCGGCGCCGCGCTCGAACATGGCGCGAGCGACTGTCTGGGGGCGGCGGGGAGCGGCAGCGATCCTGGTCGTGCTCTTGTCACTGGCCGGGTCTCGTGCACTGCTCGACGGCCCGCTGGCTACCGCAACGGCGCCGGCCGACTGGGCTATCGCGGCGTGCGATGTCGGGCAGGGGGACGCGGTGCTCGTGCGCTCGGCGACCGAGGTCGCATTGATCGACACGGGGCCGGAACCGAAGCCACTGGCCGCATGCCTGCGGTCGCTCGGTATCGATCGCATCGACCTTCTCGTCCTCACCCACTTCGACCTCGATCACGTCGGCGGGGCTGAGGCGGTGCGCGGTCGTGTCGAGGCGGTCATGCATGGTCCGATCGCCGAGGAGGCCGATCGACGTCTCCTCGAAGACCTCGTCGAGGGAGGCGCGCGCGTCGACGAAGCATCGGCGGGCCAGCACGGCATGCTCGGCGAGGCCGCATGGCGTGTGCTCTGGCCGCTGCGCAACTCCGCGGCCTTTCCCGAGGGCAACGATGCGAGTGTGGTGATGGAGTTCGACGGGGGAGAGGTGCCCCGATCGATCTACCTCGGCGACCTCTCCGCCGCACCTCAGCGCATGTTGCAGCGCACAGCGAGACTCGCACCGTACGCCGTCGTCAAGGTGGCTCACCACGGCAGCGCAGACCAGGACCCCGGCCTGTACGAGGCGATGCAGCCCCGGGTGGCGCTGTTCAGCGTCGGCGCGGACAACGACTACGGGCACCCTCGTACCGAGACTCTCGACCTCCTGGCGGCGACCGGTGCTCACCTGCTCCGCACCGACGAACAGGGTCGACTCCTGCTCGGCGTCCGTGACGGGGAGCTGCAGGTCTGGACGGAGGAGGATGCCGGGTGAGCCGGGCGAATCAGCCTCCAGGGAGCGGAACCGTGTCGGCGACCGCCGGTAGGCTGGATCCATGGCAGCTTCGCGAACCCCCTCCCGCGGCGGCGCGAAGCCCACCAAGATCCCGCAGGTCTCCTGGCGCGAGCCCCACCCCGCCCCGATCGTGCTCGTCTCCGGCCCGGAAGAGATCTGCGCCGAGCGCGCGATCGCCGGGGTCCGCGACTACCTCCGCGCCGAAGATCCTGCGCTCGAAGTCAGCGACGTCCGCGCCGATGACTACGCGCCCGGAACACTGTTGTCCCTCACCTCGCCGTCCCTGTTCGGGGAACCGCGTCTGGTGCGCGTCTCCGGCGTGGAGAAGTGCTCCGATGCCTTCATCCAGGAGGCGGTGTCGTACCTCGACAACCCCCAGGAGGGTGCGACGGTCATCCTCCGCCACACGGGCGCCAGTGTGCGGGGCAAGAAGCTCCTCGACGCGCTTCGTGCCGGAAACGGCGGCGGTATCGAGATCGCGTGCCCGGCGATCAAGCGCGACAGCGACCGGGTCGACTTCGCCGCCGGCGAGTTCCGTGCGGCCAAGAAGCGCATCGCGCCTCCTGCGCTGCGTGCCCTGGTCTCGGCATTCGCTGATGACCTCACCGAACTGGCCGCGGCCTGTCAGCAGCTCATCGGCGACGTCGAGGGAGACATCTCCGAAGAGATCGTCACCAAGTACTACGGCGGCCGAGTCGAGGTCTCCGCGTTCGTCGTCGCTGACACGGCCATCGCCGGTCGTTACGGCGAGGCACTCATCGCGCTCCGCCACGCGCTGTCATCCGGCGCCGACCCCGTCCCGATGGTCGCGGCCTTCGCCATGAAGCTCCGCACCATGGCCCGCGTCGCCGGCAACCGCGAGCCGAGTCGCCAGCTCGCTCAGCGCCTGGGAATGAAGGACTGGCAGGTCGATCGCGCCCGCCGCGACCTGGCCGGCTGGAACGAACGGTCTCTCGGAATGGCGATCCAGGCCACTGCCCGGGCCGATGGCGAGGTCAAGGGCGCGGCTCGCGACCCGATCTTCGCGCTGGAGCGCATGGTCACCGTCATCGCCACGCGTCAGCCGTTCGGCGAGTAGGCGCCGGCCCCGAGCTGTTGGTCGAGCCTGGCCTGGGCGCGCTCGCCCCGAGGCAATGAAGAAGGCCCGCCCCGATGACGGGACGGGCCTTTCTCAGAAGCTTCAGCTCAGAGGGAAGCGACCTGCTTGGCGAGAGCCGACTTGCGGTTCGACGCCTGGTTCTTGTGCAGGACACCCTTGCTGACGGCCTTGTCGAGCTTGACGGCGGCCTTCTTCAGGGCGGCCTCGGCTGCTGCCTTGTCGCCGGCGGAGACGGCCGTGCGAGTCGTGCGGATGACCGTCTTGAGCTCGCTCTTCACGGCCTTGTTACGCTCGCGCGCCTTCTCGTTGGTCTTGTTGCGCTTGATCTGCGACTTGATGTTTGCCACGTGTGGACGCTTTCTGTACAGGAGTGTTCGGAATGCCGGCAGCAGAAGAGGGCTGCTGCACGGCGGTCGTGAGGGAAGAACCCACACGCAAGCCAAGAGTCGAGTCTACCAGCAGACGGGCTGTTGACGCGAAACGGGGAGGAGAACGCGAGACCCAGTCGCGGATTCGATGGTACCGGGTGCAGAATCATCACTATCCCGACACTGATGTCAAGGAGCCACATGACCCCCGCGTCCTCTCGTCCGTCCGCGCCTGCCAGGCTCCGCTGGTCCGCCGCGACCTCAGCGTTCCAGATCGAGGGGTCGCGCCCCACCGGGATATCAGGACGATCCATCTGGGACGACTTCCTCGAGAGACCGGGAGCGATCGTCGACGAATCGACGGCGGATCCCGCGTGCGACAGCTACCGGCGTCCCGAGGATGATGTCGCCCTCGCCGCGGGCCTGGGTCTCGACCGCTACAGGTTCTCGATTCCGTGGGCACGCGTCCAACCGGACGGCCTCGGGCGCGGTGACACCTCGGCACTCGATCACTACTCGCGTCTGGTCGATCTCCTCCTCGATGCCGGGGTCGCACCGTTCCCCACACTGTTCCACTGGGAGATGCCGAGTCTCGTCGAGGCAGGCGGTGGCTGGCTCGAGCGCGATACGGCGGAGCGCTTCGCCGACTACGCGGCAATCGTGGCGGATCGTCTCGGCGACCGCGTTCGGCACTGGTACACGCTGAACGAGCCCGCGATGACGACGCTCCAGGGATATGCGGTCGGCGCGCTGGCACCCGGGAAGCAGCTCCTCTTCGGCGCGCTGCCGACCGCGCACCATCAACTGCTCGCCCACGCCCGGGCGGCGGCGCCTCTGCGGGAACGTGGTGCCGCATCGGTCGGATTGGTCAACAACCACACCTGGGTCCTGCCGCTGCGCGACACCCCAGAAGACCATCAGGCCGCAGCGGTCTACGATCTGATCCACAACCGGATCTTCAGCGAACCGCTCCTCGCCGGCGCGTACCCCGACCTGGAAGCACTCGGTCTGCCCCCGATGCCCGTGCAGGACGGCGATCTCGAAGCCATCGGTCGCTCGATCGACTTCTACGGCATCAACTTCTACAACCCGACCACGGTGATCGCAGCGGCGCAGGAGAGCCCGATCCCGTTCGACATCGTGCCCACACCCGGAGTGCCGGTCACCGGGTTCGGTCCGGAATGGCCGATCATGCCGAGTGCTCTGCGCGACCTCCTGGTCGACCTGCACACCCGGCATCCGCAGCTGCCGCCCGTGATCATCGGTGAGAACGGTGCCTCGTTCCCCGAGCCCGACCGTGCCGCGCGCGTCGAGGACACCGATCGGATCTCGTACCTCGCCGGACACATGGCGGCTGTCGGCGAAGCGATCGATGCCGGGGTGCCCGTGGAGGAATACACAGTGTGGTCGCTGCTGGACAACTGGGAGTGGGCCGACGGCTACACCCAGCGGTTCGGGCTCGTCCACGTCGACTTCGATACGGGCGAGCGGACGCCCAAGGCTTCATACGACTGGTATCGAGAGGTCATCGGGGCCTCGCGTGCAGCGGCTCCGTCGACAACGGGTACGGGGGAGCCGCGATGACCGGGGTGGCAGGCACTCGTACCGTGCGCGCGGGTGCCCGATGGATGACCCTGTTCACGTTGGCGTGGCTGGCGATCTGGACCGTGCAGCTCACGCCGGTGCAGCTGCTTCTGCCGCTGCAGCTCGACACCCCGGAGGACGACTGGATCCGCGGGGTCGTCTCCTCGGGACTGGTGTTGGGGATCGGCGGGCTCGCGGGCATCGTCGCAGGTCCCGCTGCGGGTGCCCTGTCGGACCGCGCAGCCGCGGGGCGCCATCGTCGTCGCCCTTGGGCCGTGGGCGGTGCGCTGTTCACCGCTGTCTGCCTCGTGCTTACGGGGTACGCCCAGGGCCCGTGGGCCGTCGGCGCCGGTTGGGTGGGGGTGTCCATCGGTGTCGCCGTCTCGTCTGCCGCCTTCACGGCGCTCATCGCCGATCAGCTGCCGACCACGCAGCGCGGTGCCGCCTCGGCCGCGGTCGGCTCCAGCCAGGCCGTCGGAATCGTGGTCGGGGTGGGGCTCGTCGTCCTGCTCGGCCTCGAGATCCGTCACGGGTACCTGCTCCTCGCCGGGATCATCGCGGTCGTCGGTACGACGGCTGCGCTGCTGCTGCCCGATCCGCCGAGCACGGAGGCGATGCGACCGAAGCAGATCGGACGACGCCGTCTGGCCTCGCTGCGAGATCGAGACTTCGCCTGGATGCTCTCCGGGCGCCTGGTGACGAATGTCGGCAACGCCCTCGGAACCGCGCTGTTCCTGTTCTTCCTGCTGCACGGCCTCGGCCAGCCCAGCACGGTCGCTCAGGACAACCTGCTGCTGCTCATCGTCGTCTACACCGTGTTCGTGGTGATCGCTTCGGTGGTCACGGGAATCGTCTCCGACCGCACCGGGAATCGCCGAACGCTCACGGTGGCCGCGACCGTCGTCCAGGCGGCCTCGGGGGTGGCGATCGCGCTGGTGCCGACGTTCGAGATGACGATGGTGGCTGCCGCTCTCATGGGCCTCGGCTACGGAGCGTTCTCCACCGTGGGCCTCGCTTTCGCCGCCGACCTGCTGCCCGACGAGCAGGATCACGCGAGAGATCTCGGGATCGTGAACGTGACGGCCGCTCTCGGGCAGCTCATCGGGCCGGTACTGGGAGCGGGGCTGGTTGCGCTGGTCGGCGGCTTCTGGCTCGTATTCGTCGCAGCGGCGGTGCTGTCCCTCGTCGGCGGGCTGCTCACGGCCTTCGCGCGGCAGCCGGCCCGGGAGTCATGAGCCCGAGGAGTCAGGCGCCTCGCCCTGCTCGGCGTCATGCTCCACCGTCGCGATGGCGAGCTGCAGCACGGCGTTGAATATCTGTGGCCGCATCGCGGTGACGAGGTGCGTCGTGCGCGGCACGATGATGAGCTCGGCGTGCGGGGCCAGCCGTCGGAACAGCGACTCGTTGAGCCTGAGCTGGTCGTACTGCCCGTTCACGAACCAGAGCGGAATCGTGATGCGCGGGATCGCGGCGGCGATGTCGAGCGCGGCCAGGCTGCGCAGTGCGGCGTCCTGGGTGTCGAGCGCGTAACCACCGGCGGCGAAATCGGATCGGGTCTCCCGCGGGATGGTGGCCTCCAGCATCCGTCTGGTGAGCCACATTCCGCGGTCGGGGAGTGAGTCGACGGCCCGGGCGAACAGGCGGTAGGCCCGTAGGCCGGCGCCACGGGGGAGCGACGTACAGGCGGCGGCTATCAAGCCGGCGACCGGCGGGCGCTCTGCACCGCCGGCGTAGGCGAGGCACAGCAGCCCACCCATCGAGTGACCCACCAGCACCACGGGACCGTGCTCTGCGGCGGCGCGCACCGCGACATCGATCGTGTGCAGTGCCTCGTGAAGGGTGAAGTCCTCCTGCATCCGGGTGCCATGCCCCGGGAGATCGACGGCGGTGAAGGAGTAGCCGCGCTCTTCGAGGTAGACGGCCTGCGACCGCCACATGGTGGCTGAGGTGCGGATGCCGTGCACGAAGACGATCTGGACGCTCACGGGATCAGCATAAGGAAAGCGGGGCCGGTGGATGAACCACCGACCCCGCTTCGACACGATGTGTGTCAGAGAGTGTTACTTCTCCCAGCCGACGTTCTCGACCGGGGTGATGCCGAACAGGTCCAGACCGACGTAGGGCTCGGGCGTGAGGTTCGCCAGGCCTTCCTTGACGGTGTAGATCTGCGGGCCGTTGTACAGCGGGATGAGACCCCAGCGCTTGTAGATCTCCGGCTCGAGCTTCATCGCGGCCGCGGTCTGCGCCTCCGGGTCGGACTGCGACTCGACCTTGTCCTTGATCTCGGCGTCGAGTTCCTCGTCGCCGACACCCGAGAGGTTGAGTCCCGAGTCCGAGCAGTACAGCTGGCAGAACCAGGCGGCACCGAACGGGTCGGAGGAGGTGAAGCGGAGACCGGAGACATCCCAGTTCTTCGAGGTGTAGTCCTCGGAGAACTGGCTGGCCGGACGGACCTCGACCTTGACGTCGATGCCGATCGCCTTCTCCTGCGCCTGCAGCGACTGTGCGAGAGCCTTCTGCGTCGCGGAGTCCGCCCAGATCGGGTAGACGACGGAGAGCTTGACGCCGTCCTTCTCGCGGATGCCGTCGGAGCCTTCCTTCCAGCCGGCCTCGTCGAGGAGCTTCTTAGCGCCCTCGACGTCGAACTTCCAACCGGCGGCCTTCATCGAGTCCTCGTAGCCGGGCTGGAACGAGAACAGGGTCAGCGAGCCGGCCGGGTCCTCTTCGTAGCCGAGGCCGTTCCAGGCGATCTGCTTCTGCTGGTCGATGTTGATCGCCTTGAAGAACGCCTCGCGAACCTTGACGTCCTCGAACTGCGGCTTGGTCGAGTCGACCTGCAGGATGGTGTTGGCGGTCTGCTGAGCGCGGTACACCACCGCGCCGTCGACGTCCTTGACCTGGTCGATGAGCTCCTGGGAGCCCGTCTCGACCATGTCGACTTCACCGTTCTTGAAGGCGTTGACGCCGGCCTGGGCGTCCATGCCGGTCATGGTGACTTCGTCGAGGAGCGGTGCGTCGCCCCACCACTCGGGGTTCGGCTTGAAGGAGATGTAGCCCTTGTTGGCGTCGAACTCGTTGACGGTGTACGGACCAGCGCCCCACTCGGGGTGCGGGTTCTCGATCATCGCCTCGTTGAAAGTCGTCGGGTCCGCGAGCGCCGGGTGGATCACGCCGCCGTTGAACGGCATCTGCGGCCAGGCGAACTCGCTCTTGAACGTGACGATCGCGGTCTTCGCGGTGTCGCCCTGTTCGACCGACTCGATGTCCTTGTAGCCGTCCGTCGCGTTGGGGTTGAAGCCCTCGTCGTAGGAACGGTTGGCCTTCCACGTGGCGTCGATGGCCGTCCAGTCCATGTCGGTGCCATCGTTCCAGTGCGCCTCATCGGTGAACGTGAAGGTCAGGACGGTCTTGCCGTCCTTGACTTCGTTCTTCCACTCGGAGAGGTAGTTGTCGTTCTTGTACTGCGTGCCGTCCGGCTTCATCAGGATGATCTGCGGCATGTACCACGACGCGACGCGCTGGGTGTCCGCGCTGCCGTCGCTGTTGAACGAGTTCAGCTGGGGCGGGAGCTCACGGATGGCGAAGTTGACCGTGCCGCCCTCCTTGAGGTTCTCGCGGGGCTGGGGGTTGTAGTTCGCCATCTCGACCTCGGCTGCTTCGCCGTTGTCGCCCTTGTCGCTACTGCCGGTGTTGCCGGTAGCGCACCCGCTGAGCGCGAGTGCGAAAGCGCCGGTGAGTGCCAGCGCTCCCATCAGCTTGTACTGCTTCATGGTGCTCCTTTCGCCTTGCGGCGTGTCATAAGGGGAGAATAGTTCGCCGAGTGCACGAATGCTCCTGCGGCAAGTGAATCTGGACTAACTGTTATCGGACGGTGATCCGTCGCCCGATCACGAGGCGACGGGACGCGCCGTCACCGTCGCGGGATCGAACACGATCCGTTCGCGGGTGCGCTCGATATCGGGGTCGGGGACCGGGATCGCGGACAGCAGCGCCTTCGTGTAGGGGTGCTGCGGGTTGTCGAAGACATCGTCGACGTCGCCGTGCTCGACGAAGTCTCCGAGGTACATCACGGCGACCCGGTCGGCGATGTGTCGGACGACGGACAGATCGTGCGCGACGAACAGGTACGACAGGCCGAGCTTGACCTTGAGGTCGTCGAGCAGGTTGATCACGCCGGCCTGGATCGACACGTCGAGCGCGGAGACCGGCTCGTCGAGCACCAGGATCTTGGGGTTCGTCGACAGGGCCCTGGCGATGCCGATTCGCTGACGCTGGCCACCGGAGAACGCCTGCGGGAAGCGATCGCTGTGCGCCGGGTTGAGACCGACGAGATCCATCAGCTCTTTCACACGCTGGTGCGCCTCGGCCTTCGGAGTGCCGATCGCCGAGAGCGGCTCCGAGATGATATCCGCGACCGTCATACGCGGATCGAGTGCGCCCATCGGGTCCTGGAACACGATCTGGATATCGCGGCGCAGCGCGCGCTCCACCTTGTGACTGTGGATGTCGTTGACGCTGGTGCCCGCGATGACGATGTCGCCGTCTGTCTGCTTCACCATGTCCATGATCTGGAGCAGTGTCGTGGTCTTGCCGCTGCCGGACTCGCCGACGATGGCCAGCGTCTCGCCCTCACGCACGTCGAAGCTGATGCCCTTGATCGCGTGCACCTCGCCGACCTTGCGCTTCAGGAACGCACCCTTGAGCAGCGGGAAGGTCTTGGTGAGGTTCTTCACCTCGAGCGTGATGGGGCGCTCCTCGCGGGGGAGTCGGGTGAGCGCGCTCTCCGGAGCTTCGCGCACCGGGTACACGGGGAGGCCGCCGAGCAGGCCGCCGTCGGTGATCTCGTTCGCGCGGATGCATGCCGCGCGATGCTCCTCGCCGCCACCGGTCAGCACGGGCAGCAGCTCGGGCTCGCTGGTACGGCACGCATCCATGACGATCGGGCAGCGGTCAGCGAACGGGCACGCGTCCGGCAGGTTGATCAGGAGAGGCGGGTTGCCCTTGATCGGGGTGAGCGGTTCTTTCTCCGCCTTGTCGACACGAGGGATCGCGCCGAGAAGACCGATCGAGTACGGCATCCGGGTCTGGTGGAAAAGCTCGCGCACCGGCGCCTGCTCGACGGGTTTGCCGGCGTACATGACCATCACATCGTCGGCCGTACGGGCGACGACACCCATGTCGTGGGTGATCATCATCACTGCGGCACCGGTTTCGGCCTGCGCCTTCTCGATCAGGTCGAGGATCTGGGCCTGGATCGTGACGTCGAGTGCGGTCGTCGGCTCGTCGGCGATGATCAGCTTCGGGTCGTTCGCCATGGCGATCGCGATGACGACGCGCTGGCGCATGCCGCCGGAGAACTCGTGCGGGAAGGACTTCATCCGCTTCTCGGGCTCGGTGATGCCCACCAGCTTGAGAAGGTCGATCGAACGTGCGGTCGCCTCCTTGATGCTGAGGTTGCGGTGCACCGTCAGTGCCTCGATCAGCTGGGCGCCGATCGTGTACACCGGGGTGAGAGAGGTGAGCGGGTCCTGGAAGACCATCGAGATCCCGTTGCCGCGGATGGCGGAGAGCTGCGTGTCGGTCTTGCCGAGGAGCTCCTGGCCGTCGAACACGATGGATCCGGTGACCTTGGCGTTCTCGTCGAGCAGGCCCATCACGGCGAGAGAGGTGACGGACTTTCCGGAGCCGGACTCGCCGACGATGCCGAGGGTCTTACCTGCCTCGAGGTCGAAGGACACACCGCGGACGGCATCGACGCGGCCGGCCTCGGACGCGAAGCTGACCCTGAGGTCGCGGACGGACAGTACAGGGCTCATGCGCGGCCTCCAGCAGCCGAAGTGGGATCGAGGGCATCGCGCAGTCCGTCGGCGATGAGCGCCATCGACACGGTCAGCAGGGTGAGGATCAGCGCGGGGAAGTAGAACAACCACGGAGAGCTGGTGATCGAGGAGCTGCCCTCACCGATCAGCGAGCCGAGGGACACATCCGGGATCTTCACGCCGAAGCCGATGAACGACAACCCCGTCTCGGTCGTCACGGCGGCGACGATACCGAGGGTGAAGTTGATCACCAGCAGCGATCCGATGTTCGGGATCAGGTGACGCGTCACGATGCGCAGGCCGCGGACGCCCATGTAGCGCGCGGCTTGCACATACTCCCGCTCGCGCAGAGACAGGGTCATCGTCCAGATGATCCTCGCAGGGAAGAACCAGCCGACGAAGATCATCACGAACGCGATGACCCACCACACTCCACCGGAGTCGTTCGAGATGATCGACAGCAGGAGGAAGGTCGGCACCACCATCATGAAGTGGATGAAGAGCAGGGCGAAACGCTCGAACCAGCCGCCGAAGTAGGCAGCCGCGGTACCGACGAGCGCCGAGAGGATCGTGGTGCCCACCGAGACCGTGATCGCGATCATGAGGGATCGCTGCAGGCCGATGGCTGTCTGCACGTAGGTGTCGTTGCCGGCGCCGTTGGTGCCGAACCAGTGCGCCGCGGACGGCGGCTGGCTCAGGGCGAGGAAGTCCATGCTGTCGACCTGGTACTGCGACAGCAGCGGTCCCAGTGTCGAGAACAGAATCAGCACGAGGAGGACGACGACGCCGCCGACGGCCGGCTTGTTGCGCATGAACCGGCGGGTGTAGAGCGCCCACTTTGACAGCGACTTGCCCGAGGCGCAGTCGGCGGTCGGTGGTGCGACCGGTGGCTCGACGAGAGGGTCGATCATATCGGTGGTCATAATCAGCTCACCCTCACTCGCGGGTCGAGAACGACGACGACGACGTCGGCGAGCACTGCGCCCACCGCGGTCAGCACGGCGCCGAATGCGGCGACGGCGACGACGCCGTTGATGTCGTTGTTGTTGATGGTGTCGAGGAAGTACCGGCCCATGCCCTGCCAGGCGAAGATCCGCTCCGTCAGGACCGCACCGGTGAAGATGGTCGGGATCGTGAAGGCGACCTGCGTCGCGACGGGGATGAGTGACGTCCGGAGGGCGTGCTTACGGATCGCCTGCGACTTGGTCAGACCCTTCGCACGCGCGGTGCGTACGTAGTCGGCGTTGATGTTGTCGAGCAGGAGCGACCGCTGCAGGAAGTGGTACTGCGCGTACCCGACGATCACGAGCGCGATCGTGGGCAGCGTGAGGTGCTGGAGTGTGTCGACCAGGACGGGGAAGAAGCCGGTGACTCCGGGACTCGACGAGCCGGTGACGTAGAAGATGCGCACGCCGGTCCACTCGTTGAGGGCGATCGCGAGAAGCACGACGGCGAGACCGGCCACGATGATGTTCACGTTCATCGTGATGATCGAGGTCGCCTGGCCGATGCGGTCGGCGAGCTTGTACTGGCGAGAGGCGGTGTAGACGCCGAGCCAGATTCCCAGCACCGCGGCGATGATCGTCGCCCCGAGAACGAGCTCGGCGCTGACCCACATGCGGTACGAGACCTGTTCGTTGACAGACTGACCCGTCGGGCTCACACCCCAGTCCCAGCGGAACAGGATGCTGCTGAACCAGTTCCACCACCGCTCGATCAGCGGGACCGTGTCGCTGAGGTTGCGCGGGATGAGGACGTTGTCGATCTGCTCAGGGGAGAGCGGTGGACGCCGTCCCACGTAGTTGCTGCGCGGATCGAGGAAGCCCCACGCCAGGAAGAACGTGAGATTCGTGGCGACCACGATCATGAGCAGCCAGCCGAGTGTTCGGCGCAGGAGGTACTTGATCAAGGGGGGTCAGTCTTTCTCTTCTACAGACGCGCTCGGGATCTGCCGACGCAACGCTGAGTCAGTTGGATACACAATCGCCATCCACCGAACTCTGCGACGCGACGACCATCACGGGGTGTATGACGGAGTCTTATCGCTTGCGGGATCCGGTGTCACGGATTTTCCCTTGGCAACTTCGGGAGACTATCACCGGTATGGCCGAATCGGGGATTAGCCTCCCCTGACCGTACAATCGAGTGGACATGTCCCCACGCGCTCTCACTCCTCTTCAGCCTGCTGCGACGCCGGCTGCGCAGATCCGTAACTTCTGCATCATCGCCCACATCGATCACGGCAAGTCGACGCTCGCCGACCGCATGCTCCAGATCACGGGGGTCGTCTCCGATCGCGACATGCGCGCGCAGTACCTCGACCGCATGGACATCGAGCGCGAGCGTGGCATCACAATCAAGAGCCAGGCCGTTCGGATGCCGTGGGAACTCGATGGGCAGACCGTCGCGCTGAACATGATCGACACGCCCGGCCACGTCGACTTCACGTACGAGGTCTCGCGTTCGCTCGCGGCCTGCGAGGGAGCGATCCTGCTCGTCGACGCGGCGCAGGGAATCGAGGCGCAGACCCTCGCGAACCTCTACTTGGCGCTCGAGAACGACCTCCACATCATCCCCGTGCTGAACAAGATCGACCTGCCGGCGGCAGATCCGGAGAAGTACGCGAAGGAGCTGGCCTCGCTCATCGGCGGCAAGCCCGAGGACGTTCTTCGGGTCTCCGGCAAGACCGGCGTCGGCGTCGAGGAACTCCTCGACCGGTTGGTCCAGGAGATCCCCGCGCCGACCGGTGACGCGGATGCTCCGGCCCGTGCGATGATCTTCGACTCCGTATACGACGCCTATCGCGGTGTGGTCACCTATGTGCGCATGGTCGACGGAAGCCTGTCGCCGCGCGAGCGCATCCAGATGATGTCGACCGGCGCGAACCATGAGGCGCTCGAAGTCGGCGTGTCGAGTCCGGAGCCGACCCCGACCAAGGGACTCGGTGTCGGAGAGGTGGGTTACCTCATCACCGGTGTGAAGGACGTGCGCCAGTCGAAGGTCGGCGACACCATCACCACGTCTCGCAAGCCGGCGTCCGAGGCTCTGCCCGGTTACACCGACCCGAAGCCGATGGTCTTCTCGGGTCTGTACCCGATCGACGGCAGCGACTACGCCGAACTGCGCGAGGCCCTCGACAAGCTCAAGCTCTCCGATGCTTCCCTCGTGTATGAGCCGGAGACCTCGGTCGCGCTCGGTTTCGGTTTCCGTTGCGGTTTCCTCGGGCTGCTGCACCTCGAGATCATCACCGAGCGCCTGGCCCGAGAATTCAACCTCGACCTCATCACGACCGCGCCCAGCGTGATCTACGAGGTGCTCACGAGTGACACCGGCGAAACGGTCACCGTGACCAACCCGAGCGAGTACCCCGACGGGCGCATCGGCTCGGTGTCGGAACCGATGGTCAAGGCGGCGATCCTGCTGCCGAAGGACTACGTCGGCACGGTCATGGAGCTGTGCCAGTCGCGCCGCGGAACGCTCCTCGGCATGGAGTACTTCTCCGAGGAGCGCGTCGAACTGCGGTACAACATGCCCCTCGGCGAGATCGTGTTCGACTTCTTCGACCAGCTGAAGTCGAAGACCCAGGGGTACGCGTCGCTCGACTACGAGCCCTCCGGACAGCAGGAGGCCGACCTCGTGAAGGTCGACATCCTCCTCCAGGGCGAGAAGGTCGACGCGTTCAGCTCCATCGTGCATCGTGAGAAGGCATACGCCTACGGAACGATGATGGCCGAGCGTCTGCGCAAACTCATCCCTCGCCAGCAGTTCGAGGTGCCGATCCAAGCCGCGATCGGTGCGCGCATCATCGCCCGCGAGACCATCCGCGCTATTCGCAAGGACGTGCTCGCCAAGTGCTACGGCGGTGACATCACCCGCAAGCGCAAGCTCCTCGAGAAGCAGAAGGAGGGCAAGAAGCGCATGAAGATGGTCGGCCGCGTCGAGGTCCCCCAGGAGGCGTTCATCGCCGCGCTCTCGGGAGACGTCGAAGGCAAGGACAAGAAGTAGCGACGCCTGATCGCGCCCGGGGATGTGACCTCCCGCGGCGCGTGGGGGTGTTCGCTCAGGCAACGCGAAGTAGGGTGGAAGTCATGCGGCGCGGGACTTTCCGAGACGACACGGTGGACTATGCGGCCGTGGGTGCGACCCATGCGCCCGACCTGATGCAGTACCCGCCGGAGCGCAGCATCCCGGCGGAGGAATCCTGGCGGATCGGCAGTGGCCTCGAGCGGTTCCAGACCGCCGGTGAAGCGCTCCTGTCGTGGACGGCGCAGCGCGCTGCCGGCCTTTCGGTCGAGGATGTGCGTCCTGCACCGGGGCCCGCCTACGCCGGGGTGAGCTTCGATGCCGAGGGCAATCCGATCGCTCCGAGCAAGCGCGATGTGGAGCCGCGTTACGACGCCGAGGGGATGCCCTTCGTCGGGGCGGGGATGACCCTGCACCTTCGAGGACGTGTCGCCGGCATGCGTGCCGATTCCGAGCTCCGCGTGATCTCCGTCACAGAAGAGACCCGACGCGTCGGGTTCGTCCTCGGCACGGTCGGCGGCTCGGTGGTCAGCGGCGAAGAGTCTTTCGACGTGGACTGGCGCGAGGACAACGACGAGGTCTGGTTCACCGTCCGGGCCTTCGATGCGCCGAACGGTCTTCTCTATCGCACGATTCCCGCACTCGTGAAGCGTCGTCGTCGTGAGCTGTTCGCACGCTATCTCCGGGCGATCTCTCCGCTCTACGCGACCCCGCTCTGATGGCGGGACCGCTTCCCCTCGGGGATCCCGCGCCAGCGGACGGGCGTCTGCCGTCCGACCTCGCGATCGACACGGCCGTTCCGTTCTCGGCATACCTGCACATTCCGTTCTGCACCGTGCGCTGCGGTTACTGCGACTTCAATACCTATACGTCGACCGAGCTGCGCGGGGCGAAGCAGGAGGACTACGCCTCGACGTTGATCTCCGAGATCACTCTGGCCCGTCGGGTACTGGACGACGCGGGTGCGCTGCGGCCGATGGACACGGTCTTCTTCGGCGGTGGTACGCCGACGCTTCTTCCCGCGGGTGACCTGGCTCGCATGCTCGACGCAGCGACCGGTGCCTTCGGGCTCTCCGAGGGGGCGGAGGTCACCGTCGAGGCGAACCCTGACACGGTGACGCCCGAGGTGGCGCGCACTCTGGCGGACGCCGGGGTCACGAGGATGTCGGTGGGGATGCAGTCGGCCGTTCCCCACGTGCTCGCCGCGCTCGATCGCACCCACCGCCCCGAGAACGTGCGCACCGCCGTCGCCGCTGCGAAGGACGCCGGTCTGGCCGTGAGCGTCGACCTGATCTACGGGGCGCCGGGGGAGTCGCTCTCCGACTGGGAGGCCTCTCTCGATGCCGCTCTCGCCCTCGAGCCCGACCACATCTCCGCCTACGCGCTGATCATCGAGGACGGCACGAAGCTCGCCCGCCAGATCCGCCGCGGCGAAGTACCGACGCCTGATGACGACCTGCAGGCCGACATGTACGAGCTGGCCGATGCTCGTCTCGCCGACGGCGGCTTCGACTGGTATGAGGTGAGCAACTGGGCGCACACGCCCGATCGCCGTTCTCGGCACAACCTCGCGTATTGGCGGGGGAGCGACTGGTGGGGCTTCGGTCCTGGTGCGCACAGCCACGTCGCGGGGCTGCGCTGGTGGAACGTGAAGCATCCCGCCGCCTACGCGCAGCGCCTCGCGGCATCCGAGTCTCCGGCGGCCGGTACCGAGCGCCCGGACGACGAGTCGCGGACGCTCGAGCGCATCCTGTTGCTCAGCCGCATCCGTGAAGGGATCGCCGTCGAGGACGTGCCGAGCGCGAACCGGAGCAGAGTCGCCGGGCTCATGGCCGATGGACTCGTCGATCCGGTCGCGGCGCTCCAGGGGCGTATCCAGCTGACCTTGCGCGGCCGCCTTCTCGCCGACGCCGTGGTCCGCGAGTTGACCGACTGACCGCCGGTCGGGCTCAACCCGGGAGCAGATCCATCCCGGCTGTTCGTCGCTGCGTCACCGTCGCGCTGTCCGCATCGAAGAGACGGGTTCGGCGACCGGACCCGTAGACGGGCCAGCCGGGGTCGCCCGAGGTCACGAACCCCACCCATGCCGAGTTTATCTCGACCGCGAGTTCACGCGGGGCACCGGGACCGGCCATGCGCTCGGCCTCGGCATCATCGAGCCGGTCGAACACGAAACCGAGCTCGAGAGCATGGGCCGCTCGCAGGTCTCGCACCGGACTCGGCCAGGCGAACTCGTAGACGTGGGTCACCCCCGGGCGGGCGGCCGCCACGCGGCTCAGGGGCGCGCGCAACATCAGGTCCGTGACGAGCTGACCGAACACCTCACCCGTGCTCGCCCCGGGGAAGGCGGATCGGTACTCGTTCACGGCACGTCTCGGGATGCGCGAGAGCAACCGTGCGGCCTGCAGCTTGAGCTCGCTGATGCCGGCCAGTGCCTCAGGCGGGAACCAGAGTCGGTATTCGTCGGTGTTGCTGCCGATCAGCAACGGAGTGTCGATCTCCTTCAGCACCTCATGCGGTGACCGCGGAAGGCTGTCGGGGTCGATGGCGAACTGGAAGCCCGGCGCCCCTCCGAGGGGCGAGGATCCTGCGGACTGCGCGCGCCGAGCCTCCAACAGCTGCTCTGGCGTCAGCGCGGCGAACGCGTCGCGATCGGCGCGGACGCCGAGTCGCTTCGCCAGCTGCGCCGTCACGCGCCCTGCCTTCTTCGGAGTCTGCGCCTGAAGCGGTCCCGACTCGATGATGGCGCGACGGATCAGCTCACGGGACTCATCTCGAGCGAGGAGCCCGGCGACGATCGCCCCACCGGCGGACTCGCCCATCGCGGTGATCTGCGCGGGATCGCCCCCGAACGCGCCGACCTCGCGGTACACCCATTCCAATGCGGCGGCGGCGTCGCGCAGACCGAGGTTTCGCGGAGCCCCTTCCAGCACCGAGAAACCCTCCGACCCGAGCCGATAGTTGATCGAGACGAAGACGATGCCGGCCGCGGCGAAGACCGTGCCGTCGTAGAGGGGCAGCGCAGCGGTGCCCCTCTCCAGCGCGCCGCCGTGGATCCACAGCAGGACGGGTGCGCCTGAGGTACCGGACGGAGCCCAGACGTTCGCTGTGAGGATGTCGTCGCCGTCGATGCGCACGGATCCCAGAAGCTCGCCGATCGCCCCCGCGTACGGAACCTGCGGTGGAGTGGGGCCGAACTGCGTGGCGTCTCGCACGCCCTCCCAGGACGCGACCGATCGCGGTGCGCGGAACCTGTTCTCGCCGAACGGGGCCTGTGCATAGGGAATGCCGAGGTAGCGGACGATCCCGGCCTCCTCGGTGCCGCGGACGATGCCGTTCGACAGGGTGACGTGGGGCACGGGGGTCATGAGCGTCATCCTAGGGTCGCGCGCACCCGGTACGGGGAAACCCGAGCTGCACGGGGTAGGATTGGCACTCTGAACGTCCGAGTGCCAGCGGAAGGGAAGGGTGATGGTCACAGAGCGAGGACTCCAGGTTCTCCGCGCGATCGTGCAGGACTACGTCGAGACCCACGAACCCGTGGGTAGTCGATCCATCGTCGACCGGCACTCCTTCGGCGTCTCGGCGGCGACGATCCGCAACGACATGGCGCTGCTCGAGGATGAGGAGCTCATCACGGCTCCGCACACCTCGTCCGGCCGTGTGCCCACAGACAAGGGCTACCGCGTGTTCGTCAACCACCTCGCCCAGCTGCGGCCGCTCTCGTCGGCGCAGCGGTCGGCGATCGAGTCGTTCCTCGGCGAGCCAGCCGACCTCGACGACCTCATGGTCCGCACGGTGCGGGTGCTGACGCAGCTGACCGGTCAGGTTGCACTCGCCCAGTATCCGTCGTTCGCGCGCGCCCATGTCACGCATGTCGAACTGGTCGCGCTTGCACCGAATCGACTTCTGATCGTGCTCGTGACCGATGCGGGCGGGGTCTCGCAGCGCATGGCCGTCGTCTCGGAGGCGATCGACGACGCCGACATGGCGGTGCTCCGTGCTCGGCTGTCCGCGTTGATCACCGGTCAGGGCATCGGCGAGGCGTCCGACCGTCTCCAGGCGCTGCTCGCCGCCGAGGAGAAGCCTCAGGACGCGGTGCTGCGCACGCTCGCCGGTGTCGTCATGGACGAACTCGGCGGATTCCGCCAGGAGCGCCTGGTGATGGCGGGAGCGGCGACCCTCGCCCGCCGGGAGCAGGACTTCCGCGGCAGCATCCATCCCCTTCTCGAAGCCATCGAGGAGCAGGTGACGCTGCTGCGTCTGATGAGCGAGATGGTGACGGACGAGCACGGGCTCGCCGCCAGCATCGGCACCGAGAACGCACCGTTCGGTCTCGGCGAGGCGTCGATCGTCGCCAGCAACTACGCCGCGCCCAGCGGCACTGCACGCGTCGGCGTGATGGGGCCGACGCGCATGGACTACCCGAGCAATCTCGCCGCAGCGCGGGCCGTGGCCCGCTACCTGTCGCGGATGCTCGACGAAGACGAGGCCGGCCGCTGACGCGGCCGCCGACGGACACACGCAGAAAGGCGATTGTGGCGGACCACTATGAGGTTCTCGGGGTGTCCCGAGACGCTTCCACCGACGAGATCAAGAAGGCGTACCGACGCCTCGCCCGGCAGCTGCACCCGGATGTGAACCCGGGAGAAGACGCTGCGGAGAAGTTCAAGCTCGTCACGCACGCGTACGACGTGCTCAGCGACGATGATTCCCGCCGGCGATACGACATGGGCGGCGGAGACGGCGCCGCGGGCAACTTCGGAGGATTCGGAGGCTTCGGCGACATCTTCGAGACGTTCTTCGGGGCCTCGCAGGGCGGCGGTCGGGGTGCGCGTCCGCGTTCGCGCCGAGAGCGGGGTCAGGATGCGCTCGTCCGTGTGACGCTCGACCTGGGAGACGTCGTGTTCGGTGCGCATCGCGATATCGACGTCGACACGGCGGTACTGTGCGAGACGTGTCAGGGATCCTGCTGCCAGGAGGGAACCTCTCCGGTCACCTGCGACATCTGCGGTGGCTCCGGTCACGTGCAGCGGCAGGTGCGCAGCCTGCTCGGCAACGTCGTCACCTCGCAGCCCTGCGGCACGTGCGAAGGCTACGGCACGACGATCCCGTACCCCTGTGGCACGTGTGGGGGTCAGGGGCGTGTACGTTCGCGCCGCACGGTGTCGCTCGACATCCCGGCCGGCGTCGAGACGGGGCTCCGTCTGCAGCTTCCCGGCTCCGGCGAGGTCGGCAAGGCGGGTGGCCCGAACGGAGACCTGTACGTCGAGGTGACGGTCAACCCGCACGCGGCGTTCAGCCGTGAGGGCGACGACCTGCTCGCGACGCTCGAGGTGTCGATGACCGACGCGATCCTTGGCACCGAGACCAAGATCCAGGGGCTGGACGGTGAGGTCGACCTCGAGATCCGCCCCGGCGTCCAATCCGGCGACGTGCTCACGATCAAGGGCCGGGGCATCACCCCGCTCCGGGGCACGCAACGCGGTGACCTCAGGGTCGGCGTGCAGGTGCTGACCCCGACCCGCTTGGACTCCGCGCAGCGGGCGCTGATCGAGGAGTTCGCGAAGAAGGTGAAGTCGCCGGAGCCTCAGCTGGCGCAGTTCCAGCAGGGACTCTTCTCGAAGCTCCGCGACCGTTTCCGCAGCCACTGATCATGGCGCTGCACTTCCTCGTCGAATCGTCGACCGGCGTCGGAGTCGGGGACCTCGTGTCGTTGACCGGTGCCGAGGCGAAACACGCGGCCGTCGTGCGGCGGCTTCGCGTCGGTGAGGCCGTCACGGTCGGCGACGGCGCGGGGGTGTGGTTGGTCGGCGTCGCCGAAGAGGTGTCTCCCGCGCGAGTCGACGTGCGTATCGCGGAGCGTGTCGACCATCCCGCGCCGGTGCCGAGAATCGTCCTGGTCCAGGCGCTCGCGAAGGGCGATCGCGACGAGCTCGCCGTGCAGGCCGCCTGCGAACTCGGCGTCGACGAGATCGTGCCGTGGCAGGCGAGCCGCAGCGTGTCCCGCTGGGAGGGGCCGAAGGCGGTCAAGGGGCGAGAGCGCTGGGCGACCATCGTGCGCGAGGCGGCCAAGCAGTCCCACCGCGCGTGGCTCCCGCAGGTGGTCGCGCCGGTCTCGACGAAGCAGCTCGCCGAGCGTACGGCCTCGCAGCGTGTCCTCCTGCTCGATCCGACGGCCCCCGTGCGGCTGTCGGAGATCGAGCCGGACGGCCGTGACCTGGTGCTCGTCGTGGGCCCGGAAGGCGGGATCTCCGAGGAAGAACTCCACCGGCTGACGGAGGCGGGGGCCGAGCGCGTGCTGCTCGGTGACACGGTGCTGCGCACCTCGACGGCCGGCCCCGCCGCGATCGCCGTGCTGTCGGTCGCCCTCGGCCGATGGTGACCGCGCCACGACAGCCCCGCGACAGGCGCAGGGCTGTGTGGACGCTGTGGTCAGTAGACTTGACGGCATGACGGAACCCTCGATCTTCACGCGCATTCTGAACGGGGAGATCCCTGCCGAGATCATCGGCGAGACCGACCGCCTCTTCGCCCTGCGCGACATCGCCCCGCAGGCACCGGTGCATCTGCTCGTCGTGCCGAAGACTGCGGAGTACCGCGATGTCACCGAGCTCGCTGCCGGCGACCCCTCCCTGCTGGCGGACATGGTCGCCTTCGCGGGCACGCTCGCGGGGGAGCACACCGACGACGGTGACTTCCGCCTCGTCTTCAACACCGGCGTCAACGCCGGACAGACCGTTTTCCACGTCCACGCGCACGTGCTGGCCGGGGGATTGACCGAGAAGAGCGTCGGTGCCTGAGAACCACGAACCCCAGGAGCGCAGTCTGGGCGGCCAGCCGCCTGAGGCGGTCGAGAAGATCTATGCCGACGGCGTCGCGATGGTGCAGCTGCTCGGGCCGCAGGACCGCCTGCTCCGGATGCTCGAGAAGGAGCACCGCGACGTGCAGGTGCTCGTGCGCGGCAACGAGATCACGCTCAGCGGCAGCACGGATGCGGTCGCGAGGGCGAAGGCGCTGGTCGACGAGCTTCTCGCGATGACCAAGGCCGGTCATGATCTGGCTCCGAGCGACGTCTCCAGTTCAGCGCGCATGCTGCGGCAGGAGGGGGGACCGCGCCCGAGCGAGGTCCTGGGAGAGGCGATCCTGACCACACGTGGCAAGGTGATCCGGCCCAAGACCCTCGGGCAGAAGGAGTACGTCGACGCGATCGAGGAGAACACGATCGTGTTCGGCATCGGTCCCGCCGGCACAGGTAAGACCTACCTCGCGATGGCGAAGGCCGTCCAGGCCCTGCAGCGCAAGGAAGTCACCCGCATCATCCTCACGCGTCCCGCCGTCGAGGCGGGGGAGCGGCTCGGATTCCTCCCCGGCACGCTCACCGACAAGATCGACCCCTACCTGCGCCCGCTGTACGACGCCCTCAACGAGATGATGGATCCCGAGATCGTCCCGCGGCTGATGGCGACGGGCACGATCGAGGTGGCGCCGCTCGCCTACATGCGCGGCCGCACGCTGAACGACTCCTTCGTGGTGCTCGACGAGGCGCAGAACACCACGCCCGAGCAGATGAAGATGTTCCTCACACGTCTCGGCTTCGGCACGCGGATGGTCGTCACGGGCGACATCACCCAGGTCGACCTTCCGCAAGGATCCTCCGGACTCCGCCTGGTCACGCGGGTTCTCGACGGCATCGACGACATCCACTTCTCCCGCCTCACCAGCGATGACGTCGTGCGGCACTCGCTCGTCGGTCGCATCGTCGACGCCTACAGCGAGTACGACGAGAAGCGCACGGCGCAGCGGTTCGAGCGCGAGCAGGCGGCGGAGTTCGCCAACCGGGCCGAGCGCAGGGGAGCACAACGACCAGGACCGCGTGACCGCGCGCCGAAACGAGGACTCTCATGATCGAGATCAACAACGAGTCGGCCATCGACGTCGACGAGACCGTGCTGCAGCGACTGACCGATTTCAACCTCGCGCAGCTGCACGTGAGCCCGGACGCCGAGGTGGCCATCGTTCTCGTCGACGAGGGCGCCATGGAGGCGCTGCACGTGCAGTGGATGGACGAGCCCGGGCCCACAGACGTGCTGAGCTTCCCCATGGACGAGCTGCGCCCCGGTACGGAGGACCGCCCGACCGCGCCCGGTCTGCTCGGCGACATCGTGCTCTGCCCGCAGGTGGCGGAGACGCAGGCCCAGGCCGCAGGACACACCCTGATGGACGAGCTCATCCTGCTCACAACCCACGGGCTGCTCCACCTCCTCGGATTCGATCACGCCGAGCCCGATGAGGAGCGTGAGATGTTCGGACTGCAGAAGGAACTGATCCAGGGTTTCGCCGCGGCTGAACGCCGGCGATGACCGCGGCTCTCCTGCTGATCGCCGCCGTGCTGCTGGTGGCGTTCGGCGGTCTCATGTCCGCGATCGACGCGGCGTACGGAGTCACTTCGCGCGCGGGGCTCGCCGACATGGCCACGGAGGGGCGCAGGGCCAAGGCACTGGGGCGTATCGCCGCGGACCTCGATGCGCACGTGAACGCCGTGGCGTTCATCCGCGTGCTGGCGGAGGTGACGGCCGCCGTGCTCGTGACGGTGGCGTTCACCATCCTGATCGAGAACAACTGGTGGGCGATGCTCGCCGCCGCCGTCCTCATGACCGCCATCACCTTCGTTCTGGTGGGGGCGAGCCCACGATCGTTCGGACGCCAGCACGCCGAGGGCATGATCCGCGGCACGGCGTCGATCGTGCGGGGGCTGCGCATATTCCTCGGTCCGCTCGCTCAGGGTCTCGTGGTGCTCGGCAACCGGGTCACTCCCGGCACGGGGCGCAGCTCCTTCACCAGCGAGGATCAGCTCTTGAGCATGGTCGACGAGGCGGCGTCGAACGACCTCATCGAGGAGGACGACCGCGATCTCATCCACTCGGTCTTCGACTTCACCGATCAGTTCGTCCGCGCCGTGATGGTGCCCCGCACCGAGATGGTGACCGTCGACGCCACGGCGACCACGGACGAGGCGATGTCGCTCTTCCTGAATCGCGGCGTGTCCCGGATGCCCGTCGTCGACGACGATGCCGACGACGTCGTCGGGGTGCTGTATCTCAAGGATCTGGTGCAGTTCGCCTACCGCGACGACAGCGCGTGGCGGGCGGCCTCGATCCGTCCGATCGCGCGACCGGCGACCTTCGTGCCGGAGTCGATGCGCGCCGAGACCCTCCTGCAGCAGATGAAGCGTGACGCCGTCCATGTCTGCCTGGTGATCGACGAGCACGGTGGGATCTCGGGGCTCGTGACGCTCGAGGATCTGATCGAGGAACTCGTCGGCGAGATCTCCGACGAGTACGATCAGGTATCGGCGGAGTTCGTCGATCTCGGTCACGGACGATACCGCGTGAGCGCCCGCCTCTCGCTCGAGGACGTCGGCGACCTGTTCGGTCTCGAGCTCGAGGACGAGGACGTGGACTCGATCGGCGGCCTGCTCGGCAAGGCGCTGGGACAGGTGCCGCAGCCCGGTGCAACGGCGACCGTGGAAGGTTTGATACTCACGGGCGGTGCGTCGCGCGGTCGTGGGCGAGGAATCGCGACGGTGTTCGTGGAACGTGCGGCGGGGGAACCCGACGCTTCGCAGGATGAAGGAGATCGAGACGATGACTGACGACACTCGAAGCGGGTTCGTGACATTCGTCGGCCGCCCCAACGTCGGGAAGTCGACGCTCACGAACGCGCTCGTGGGTGAGAAGATCGCCATCACGAGCGAGAAGCCGCAGACGACGCGTCGAGCGATCCGTGGCATCGTCAACCGCCCGGAGGGGCAGCTCGTCATCGTGGACACCCCGGGGATCCACAAGCCGCGCACGCTGCTCGGCGAGCGGCTGAACGATCTCGTGGAGCAGGTGCTGGGTGACGTCGACGTCATCGGCTTCTGCGTTCCCGCGAACGAGAAAGTCGGTCCGGGAGACCGACGCATCGCCGCCTCGCTCGACGGCTACCCGCGCGCGAAGAAGATCGCGATCGTGACCAAGATGGATGCGGCCGGACGTGACGAGGTCACAGAGCGGCTGATGGAGGTCGACTCGCTTCGGGAGGACTGGGCCGCGGTCATCCCGCTGTCCGCGCTGACCCGTGAGCAGCTCGACGTCCTCTCGGACGAGATCCTGACGCTCATGCCGAAGGGACCGGCACTGTACCCCGAGGGCATCACGACGGACGAGTCGCAAGAGGACCGGATCGCCGAGATGATCCGGGAAGCCGCCCTCGAGGGCGTGCGCGATGAGCTCCCGCACTCGATCGCCGTCGTCATCGATGACATCGCGTCGAGGGAGGGCACCGACCTGACCGATGTGCACGCCTCGATCGTGGTGGAGCGCGACAGTCAGAAGGCGATCATCATCGGGCACAAGGGAAAGCGGCTCAGCGAGGTGGGGGCGCGAGCGCGTGTCGGTATCGAGGAGCTGCTGGGAACACGTGTGTTCCTCGGTCTGCATGTCAAGGTCGCGAAAGAATGGCAGCGCGATCCGAAGCAGCTCGGCAGACTCGGATTCTGAGATGACATCCGGCACCACGTCGATGGCGGCGGGAAGGCCGCCGACCCCGGCGACATGAGGGGTCGCAGCGAAGACCCGAATCCGCTGCGCAACGAGGTCTTCACCCGAGTGTTCGATGAGCACTGGGCAGCAGTACGTCACCACATCGAGGGCGTGGTCGGCGCGGAGGAGGAAGTCACCGAGATCGTCTCGGAGGTGTTCCTGCTCGCGTGGACGAAACTCAGACCTGCTCGACCGCCGAGTCGGGTCTGGCTGCTGCGCGCAGCGGATCGGCGGCTGCGTGCTCGTTCAGGCCGGGCATCGACTCCAGCCGGTGCGATCGACGCCGTGCATCTCGGTGTCTCGGGTGAAGGCGGAACGCAGGATCACCGCGGCCGCGTGGAGGTGATCCGGGCTTTGGCTGTCCTCACCCCAGGTCAGAGGCGTATCATCATGCTCACGTACTGGGATGGACTCGCGGTGGGGGAGATCGCGGAGCTGTTGCGCGCTTCTGAGTCCCGAGTGCGGAAGACGCTGGGACGTGCGCGGGAACGCCTGCATGCGGAGCTGGGCTCGGAGGGGCTGATAACGGGTGATGACTGAAAACGCCGTGCTCGAACGGCTGCTGAGCGACGCCGATCCCGCGCCGACGCCACGTGACGCCGCCCCCGACGCGCGGGCCCTCGCGACTCGCGACCGCATTCTCCGCACGAGCACCGCACCGAGACGTCGTCGTCGACGCGCGCTCGGCTGGGCATCTGGCCTGACGGCGGTGGCAGCCTCGACGGCGATCGCGTTCGCCGTGTTCTCGCCCCAGGGCGCTGCGGTGGCGGGGATGCCGTCACCGCTCGACTTCGACGGCTCGGTCACGGTCGCTCAGATCGTCGACGGCGCCGATGCAAGCCTCGCCGCGACGCCCGGCCCCGCGGTCCCGGAGCGCTCGGTCAGAACCGCCTCCTGGGGGTTCAACGTCGAGGTCGATTCGAGGACGACCACGGTGGTGCCTCAGCTTTCGATTCTGACGTGGGAACCGGATGGTTCCGGACGCGCGACCACGATCGACGGGGTTCCGTACGATCCGTCCGATGCGGTCGCGAGCAATGCCGCCGAGGTCACCAGCAGCGGGAGAGTGGTCAACGATCTGGTGATGGCGCCCGGCGACTTCACGACCCCCTGGACGACCGTGCCCGGCGAGACGCGCGACGACATGGTGGCCATCCTCCGTGCGTTCGGGATGCCGGAGGAGCCGACCGCATACGACGTGGAGATGGCGTTCACCTCCATCCTCGGACAGTGGACGTTGACGAATGCGCAGCACCGAGAGCTCCTGCTCCTCCTCGAAGAGGCCGGTGGCGGTCAGGCGCTCGGAACGACGACGGATCGGCTGGGGCGTCCCGTCACCGGCATCCGCGTGCTGTCTCCCGACGGGGCGGTGAGCGACGTGGTCCTGGTGTCCCGCGATACGGGCCGGATCGTCGGGGTCGAGCGCACCGTTCTGATCGCCGATGAGCTCTTCGCCGCAGGCTCGATCATCTCCTACCAGATGTGGGACGTCGATGAGGAGGTGTTCCGATGAGACGATCGAAGACTCTCGCGGCGATCATCCTCGGGATGGTCGTCACGCTCGGAGCGACTCCGGCGATGGCGGCGGAATCGGGCGATCGTGAGGTCGATCCCGCTGTCGCGGCCATGCTCGAAGAGGTGCCGGGCGGGATCGTCCTCGATGCGACGCGAGCCGTATGGCCGGAGCTCGGCATGGAGTTGCAGGTCACGGCGAAGTCGAGCATCTCGGCGCGCACGGTCGGAGGCTGTGCGACCGGCAAGACCTGTGCTTTCAGCCTCGCGTCCCTCGGCGGGAACATCCTGAGCTTCAGCTCGTGCAGCGTCAACACCGTGCCCGCGAGCTTCGTGACCAGGTCAGCGGCGAATGCACGGACCTCCGGGTACATGCAGGCGCGGAACGGATCGTCGGTGCTGGCCACGATCTCCGCGGGGAACTGGTCCAACGTGTCGGGCACGGTCACGAACCTGCGTTGCGTCCTCTGAGAAAGCGTCGTGCGCTGTGACCTCGGCTGACCTGAACCGCGCGCGGCACTGGGTCGCGAGGATGTGGGGCTCGCCCGATATCTGGGAGTTCGTCGAGGCCGAGGTGCCTGCTCCCGATGCCGGTGAGGTCACGATCCGTGTCCATGCCGCCGGGGTCAACCCCGCCGATGCGAAGCATGTCGCCGTCCCCCGCTCGGGCGTCCAACTTCCCGTTCCGATCGGATACGAGGTCTCGGGAGAGATCTCGGCGATCGGCGCGGACACCCGGATCGGCTCGGGTGCTGTCGAGATCGGCGACGAGGTCGTCGCCTTCCGCGTGCGCGGCGGTTATGCGACGGAGGTCACGCTTCCCGCCGAGAAGGTGTTCGCCAAGCCATCGACTCTCACACATCCGGAGGCGGCGAACCTGCTGCTCGTCGGCACCACGGCCGCGGAGATGCTCGCTGTCACCGGTGCGGCGCCGGGGGAGACGATCCTGCTCCACGGCGCTTCGGGCGCGGTCGGCGTGAGCGTGCTGCAGCAGGCGCGGCTCCGGGGCATACGGGTGATCGGGACGGCGAGCGAGGCCCGCTTCGACGAAGTGCGAACGTTCGGAGGTCTTCCCGTTCAATACGGCCCCGGGCTCGCGGATCGAGTGCGTGACCTGGCGGACGCTCCGATCGCCGCAGCACTGGACGCGGTGGGGACGGACGAAGCCGTCGACGTCTCCCTCGAACTGGTCTCAGACCGTCAGCGGATCGTCACGATCGCCGCCGCCGGCCGCGCGGAGGCCGAGGGAATCCTGGCCATCGCGGGGTCGATGCCGGAAAGTGCCCGCTTCCGCGACGAGGTGCGCAGCGAGCTGATCGCCCTGGCGCAGAACGGCGATCTCGTCGTCCCCGTAGCCCGCACCTTTCCCCTCAGCGCGGCGCCCGCGGCGCATCGACTTCTCGCCAGCGGCCATCCCGGCGGCAAACTCGCGTTGATCCCGTAGATCAGTCGATCTCCCGGAGCACGGACGTGACGACCACGACACCGTCGCCGTACTCCGAATCTGCCGCGTCCTGGATCGCGCCGTCGTCCCACACGACGCTCAGCCAGACGTAGCCCCGATCGGTGCGGAGTGTGAGGGCCCCATCACCGAGGCGGGTCGAGAGGTCGTCCTGGATCTGCGTGAGCTCGTCGGTCGGCGTCTTCCCGTCGACACCGTCCGTGGGGTCTTCCGGCGCGATCGGGTCGTACAGTGCGAGCATGATCGGTGCGTCCGTGGTCGTGAGTCGCTCGCCGTCGTAGGTCGCGTACACGGCGTACGCACCCCACGTGATCTCGCCGCTGGACTCGCTGCCCTCCACACCTTCCCAGGACCAGTCGTCGAGGGGGACGCCGCTGCACTGCGGAGGATACGACTCCATGATCGCTCCCATGCACAGCTGCACCTCCCCGGCCACGTCCAGCACCGTGCCCACCCCGATGACGCGCCCTTCGGGGAGGTCGGGTCGGACGTTCTCGAGGCGGTGCTCGGCGGGCACCGTTGTGCTCGTCGGGGCGGCGGAGCTTCCGGGACCCGTCGTGCAGGCGGTCAGCAACAGGAGGCCGACGGCTGAGGCCGCGGCGATGATCAGGCGACGCTGCGATGTGCTCATACCGGCAAGTGTCGATACCGTCCGGATCGTCTCACGCTCGTCGAAACCGCGAGGGCATCCCTGCTAGCATGACCTCATGCCTTTCGGCGGTCTGCTTCTTCTTAGCTGCCGCGACGAGTCCTAAAGCTAGGGCCTTCCTCGTCGCGGCGCTTGTGTTGGCCCGTTCATCTTGACGAAGAGAAGAAGCCCCATCATGCAGAACACTCAGCGCCCGTCCGCGATGCCGATCCACAAGTACCGGCCGTTCCACGAGCAGATCAGCGTCCACCTGCCTGACCGCACCTGGCCCGACGCCCGCATCACCGAGGCGCCTCGCTGGTGCGCGGTCGACCTCCGTGACGGCAACCAGGCGCTCATCGATCCGATGTCGCCCGAGCGCAAGCGCGTGATGTTCGAGCTGCTCGTCAGCATGGGCTACAAGGAGATCGAGGTCGGGTTCCCCTCGGCGAGCCAGACCGACTTCGACTTCGTCCGCCAGCTCATCGAAGAGAATCTGATCCCCGACGACGTCACCATCCAGGTGCTGACTCAGGCGCGCGAGCACCTCATCGCCCGCACCTACGAATCGATCGCCGGCGCCAAGCAGGCGATCGTGCACCTGTACAACTCCACGAGCGTGCTGCAGCGCGAGGTCGTCTTCCGCACCGACAAGCAGGGCATCATCGACATCGCGCTCGAGGGCGCGCGCCTGTGCCGCCAGTTCGAGAAGACCATTCCCGACACGAAGGTCTACTACGAGTACTCGCCGGAGAGCTACACCGGGACCGAGCTCGAGTTCGCGGTCGACATCTGCAACCAGGTGATCGAGGTCTTCGAGCCGACTCCCGACCGCAAGGTGATCATCAACCTGCCGGCGACGGTGGAGATGGCTTCCCCGAACGTATACGCCGACTCGATCGAGTGGATGAGCCGCAACCTCGCGCACCGCGAGAACGTGATCCTGTCGCTGCACCCGCACAATGACCGCGGCACGGCGATCGCTGCGGCCGAGCTCGGCTATATGGCCGGAGCCGACCGGATCGAGGGCTGCCTGTTCGGCAACGGCGAGCGCACCGGCAACGTCGACATCGTCGCGCTGGGGATCAACCTGTTCACGCAGGGCATCGACCCCCAGATCGATTTCAGCGATATCGACCAGGTCAAGCGCACGGTCGAGTACTGCAACCAGCTGCCCGTGCCGGAGCGCAGCCCGTGGGCGGGCGACCTGGTGTTCACGGCGTTCAGCGGTTCCCACCAGGACGCGATCAAGAAGGGTTTCGAGGCCATGGCCGTCCGCGCCGAGGCCGAAGGCGTCACCGTCGACGACATCCCGTGGGCTGTTCCGTATCTGCCCATCGACCCGAAGGACCTCGGGCGCTCGTACGAGGCCGTCATCCGCGTCAACTCGCAGTCGGGCAAGGGCGGCGTCGCCTACCTGCTGAAGGCCGACCACGCGATCGATCTGCCCCGCAAGCTGCAGATCGAGTTCTCCGGTGTCGTGCAGGCCAAGACGGACGCCGAGGGCGGAGAGGTCACGAGCGAGCAGATCTGGTCGATCTTCAACGACGAGTACCTGCCCGCCGCCGACACCGCGGCCAAGTGGGGACGCTTCGAGCTCCTCGCGACGCAGACCCGCAGCGACATGTCGGGTGACGTCGCGCTCGACGTGGTCCTGCGCGACGACGACCAGCAGGTGTCGGTCACGGGGAACGGCAACGGCCCCGTCGCGGCTTTCGTCGAGGTGCTGCGTGGTCAGGGCTTCGACATCACGGTGTACGACTACGTCGAGCATGCTCTCAGCGCCGGAGGCGACGCACAGGCGGCGGCCTATGTCGAACTGCAGGTCGGCGATCAGCGCCTGTGGGGCGTCGGCATCGACGGCGACATCTCGACGGCTTCTCTCAAGGCCATCGTGTCGGGAGTGAACCGCTCGATCCGCACGCGTCAGCAGGAGCTCGCGGCGGTCTGACTCTCCGCACAGACGACCGCGGCCGGAATCCCACGTGGAATCCGGCCGCGGTCGTCTGAAAGCGCGAGCGTCGTCGTCAGAGGGTCATTCGACCCACTGCACCAGCTGCCAGATGAGCCCGTTCGGATCGGCGAACTGGCAGAAGCGCTCTCCCCACGGCTCGGTCTCCGGGGGAGTGACGACCCGCGCCCCGGCGTCGGCGATGCGCGCGAAGTCGCCGTCGATGTCGTCCACGACGAACACGAGCAGCGTGCCTTCGCCCGCGGAGCCGGCGACCTCCCGCGGGCGGAAGGTGCTCAGCCCGGTCTCGAGGAAGATGACGTTCGGCGGCGAACCGGGATGCTGCAGCGAGACGAAGCCCTCAGCGGACATCGCCTCCTCGAATCCGAAGTGTGTTTTCGCGAAAGACGCCGAGGCGGCGACGTCAGGGACGTTGAGCGAGATGGCGGTCTGGGTGATGTTCACGGTCTCTCCTGTCCTAAACTACGTACAACGTAGAGAGTTAAGTCGTGCCGTAGGGAGGATATTCCGAAATGGCGAAGAATCTCGTCGATCTGCTCTGGCGCAAAGAGGAGACCGCCGTCGCCGAAGGCCGCCGGGGGCCGCGTTCCCGGCACTCGACCGATGAGGTGGTGGCGCGGGCCGTCGAACTGGCCGACGCCGACGGCCTCGACCACGTGACCATCCGCGCACTCGCACAGTCGCTCGAGCTCACCGCGATGTCGATCTACACGCACGTCAACAGCCGCGACGACCTGCGGGCGCTGATGGTCGACGAGACGCATGCACGGATGGTCGGGAGTCCCGTCGACGGGCCAGGATGGCGCGCTCGCGTGCGTGGTGTGGCCGCGGACAACCTCGCTCTGCTGTGTGCGCACCCGTGGTTGCTGGACATCGACGACCCGCGCATCGTGGCGGGACCCGGCACCATCGCGAAGTACGACCGCGAGCTTCACGCATTCGATGACGTCGGCCTGTCCGATGTCCAACGCGATGCAGCGCTGTCCTTCGTGCTCGACTTCGTCAGGGCGACTGGGGCGAGAATGCGCGAGAGTGCCGAACGGGAGCAGTTCGGACCGTTCTGGGCCGAGGCCGGCCCGCGGCTGACACGGTACCTCGGCGAGGGCTTCCCTCTCGCGCAGTCCGTCGGGCGGGCGGCCGGCGAGGCGATGGATGGACCCTATGACGCCGACGTCGCGTGGGAGTTCGGGCTCGCGCGCGTGATCGACGGGCTGGCCGGCATCATCTCGGACTCGTGAGGGCGCTGAGCGGGTGCGCCCGTGCGTCTCAGAGTTCGGCGCTGGGCTTCACGATCGCGATGGCGCCGGTCTCGGCGGCGACCTTGCGGCGGTAGATGCGGCGCTGCTCCGGCAGGGAGACGTCGAACGTCACGGCGAGGATGCGGATCACCGTCGTCACGGCGATGCCGACGACGGCGGCGATGGTGATGGGCATTCCCAGCGCCACGGCGATCACGATGAATGTGCACCCTGCGCCGGCGGCGACCGCATACAACGAGCCGACGTGCATGATCGCGGTCGGCAGACCCATCAGCATGTCGCGGAGCACGCTGCCGCCGACCGCGGCGCAGACCCCGATGAAGACCGCCGGTACCTCGGGGATCCCGAACGCGAGGGCCTTGCTCGTGCCGAAGGCGCCGAACATGCCGATCACCACGGCGTCGAGCACCACGATCGCCGTGTTCAGACGGGTGAAGAGTCCTGCCAGCAGCATCCCGAGGAGAGCGGCCCCGCCCGCGGTCACCAGGTACCACTGGTTCTGGAGCGTCGCGGGAGTCTGCCCGAGCAGGATGTCGCGGATCAGACCACCGCCCATCCCGATCATGATGCCGATGATCGCGACCCCGAGCCAGTCGAGCCGACGCTGGCCCTGGAACCCCGATGCGAACATCGCGCCCTGGACTCCGCCGAGGCCGACGCCGAGCAGGTCCGCCCACAGCGGAATGGTGAAGAGCGGTTCGGTCACGCGTCCATTCTCGCGCACGGAGGATAATCGAAGGGTGCCCACCTATCGAGACGAAGCGGTGATCCTGCGCACCCACAAACTCGGTGAGGCGGATCGCATCGTCACGATGCTCTCGCGCCGTCATGGCAAGGTCCGCGCGGTGGCGAAGGGCGTGCGCCGGACGTCGTCGAAATTCGGTGCCAGACTCGAGCCGTTCATGGTCGCCGACGTGCAGCTCTATCAGGGACGCTCCCTCGACATCGTGCAGCAGGCCGAGTCGCTCGGCTCTTACGGAACCGACATCGCCGCGCACTACGACCGCTTCACCGCGGCGAACGCCATGGTCGAGACGGCGGATCGTCTGAGTGACGCCGAGGCGACCCCCGATCAGTATCTGCTCCTCGTCGGCGGACTGCGGGCGCTGTCTCGCGGAGAGCATGTCGCCCGGAGCATCCTCGACTCGTATCTGCTGCGCGTGATGTCGCTGTCGGGGTGGGCGCCCTCGCTCGACGAGTGCGCACGGTGCGGCACACCCGGGCCGCACTCGCGGTTCGTCGCGCAGCTGGGCGGCGTGGTGTGCCAGAACTGCGCCCCCGCCGGCAGCCCGCGCGTCGCCGAGAAGACCCTGGGCCTGCTCCGATCTCTCATCGCGGGGGAGTGGGACGTGATCGACGCCGCTCCACACGCCGACACCGCCGCTGCGTCCGGACTCGTCTCCGCCTACGCCCAATGGCACCTGGAGCGCGGCATCCGCTCGCTCGCCCACGTGTCCGACATCACCTCAGGAGGAGAACGGTGAGCCCGAAGCCGTACACGCACAAAGACGCCGTGGCCTATCGCCCCCTGGACTGGACGGGCGTGCGCCCGCCCGCATTCCGGGCAGTGCCCGAGCACGTCGCGATCGTGATGGACGGCAACGGCCGCTGGGCCAACCGCCGCGGTCTCAACCGCATCGAAGGCCACAAGGCGGGCGAGGAGGTGCTGCTCGACGTGGTCGCCGGCGCGATCCAGGCGGGCGTGAAGCACCTCTCGGTGTACGCCTTCTCCACGGAGAACTGGGCACGATCTCCGGAAGAGGTCCGCTTCCTCATGGGCTACAACCGCGACGTGCTGCACCGCCGCCGTGACCAGCTCAACGAATGGGGAGTGCGCATCCGCTGGGCCGGCCGCAAGCCGCGGTTGTGGGGAAGCGTCATCAAGGAGCTGCAGCACGCCGAGCAGCTGACGCGTGGCAACGATGTGCTCACCCTCACGATGTGCGTGAACTACGGCGGCAGGGTCGAGCTCGTGGACGCGATGCGGGCCATCGCCGAAGACGTCGCCGCCGGGCGCGTGAAGCCAAAGGCGATCACCGAGAAGATGATCCGCCGGAATCTGTACGTGCCCGACATGCCGGACGTCGACCTGTTCCTGCGCAGCTCGGGGGAGCAACGCACCTCGAACTTCCTGCTGTGGGAGTCGGCCTACGCCGAGATGGTGTTCCTCGACACGCTGTGGCCGGACTTCTCGCGCGAGGAGCTGTGGCGGGCGATCGGGATCTACCTCTCGCGTGACCGGCGCTTCGGCGGCGCGATCGACACGCCCGACGCCCCGGCCTGAGCCCGGAGCCACCGCTCCGCCTCCCGTGGATGCCGCAGGCGCACGACCGTCAGGTGCGGGAAGCGCTCCTGCAATTCGGGGAAGCGCTCCGCCCACTTGTGCAGCGTCGCCCTCTGCCACGCGAGGATGTTCTCCTCGGGATCGCGGTTGAGCAGGTTCCACGGCCCCTTCTCGCGGTTGCCGTTCCAGAGCTCTCGTCGCAGGATCCCTCGGGCCAGGGTTCGCCTGATCAAGCGGCCGCGCACCACCCGGTAGGGGTAGTCCAGCCAGAGGACGAGCTGGGCGCGAGGCGCGAGGATCTCGTCGGTTCCCTTGCTCGTGTACTGCCACTCGGTGATCCAGCGATCGTCGGCGGCGAATGCGCGCACGTCGTCGAGGAACTCCGGCCGCGGCGTCCAGTTCGGGCCGTGGAACAGCGCGTCGATCTCGATGTGACGGAGACTCCATTCGGCGCCGATGCGACCTGACAGGGTGGTCTTCCCCGACCCGGAGACGCCGGCCACCAGGACTCGCTCCGGGACGAACGGCAGCGGATCGTCGACGGAGAGCATCCGAGAATCCTATCCGCCGGTCCGCCAGGCCACGGAATAGCTCACAGGCGCATGCGGTTGGATGAAAGTGTGACTGAACCCATCTCCATCGACATCTGGTCCGACATCGCCTGCCCGTGGTGCTACATCGGCAAGCGCAACCTCGAGAAGGGTCTCGAAGCGGTGGCGGCCGATGAGGACGCACCGCAGGTCAACATCACCTTCCACTCGTTCGAGCTCTCGCCTGACACTCCCGTCGACTTCGACGGCGACGAGATCGACTTCCTCGCCGGACACAAGGGCATGCCGCGCGAGCAGGTCGAGCAGATGCTGTCGAACGTGACCGGCGTGGCCGCGAACGCAGGGCTCGAGTACCGCTTCGATCTGCTGCAGCACACCAACACGGTGAAGGCGCACGAGCTGCTGCACTTCGCCAAGGCCGAGGGGCTTCAGCACGAGATGGAGGAGCGGCTGATGTCCGCCTACTTCACCGAGGGCAAGCACGTCGGGCGCATCGATGACCTCGTCGAGCTCGCGGTCGAGGTCGGCCTCGACGCCGACCGCGCTCGTGCCGCGCTCGAGAGTGAGCAGTACCTTGCGGCCGTTCGCCAGGACCAGGCCCAGGCTCGCGCCTACGGCATCCAGGGCGTGCCGTTCTTCGTCGTCGACGGTCAGTACGGCATCAGCGGTGCGCAACCGCCCGCCGCGTTCGAGAACGTGCTCCGCGATCTCTGGTCGAAGCGCGCAGAGCCGGAGGCGGAGAACGCCGCTGTCTGACGGGGGCGCGCCGCCTAACGGGTCAGTGCTGCTTCGATCGCGCTGACGATCTCGGGGGCGTCCGGCTTCTGCTTCGGGCGGAAGCGCAGGACGTCTCCGTCCGGCAGCACGAGGAACTTCTCGAAGTTCCACTCGACGCGGCCGGCCTTGCCCCCGGCGTCCGGCGTCTCCTTGAGCGCCTTGTACAGCTCGGAGGCGTTCTTGCCGTTGACCTTCACCTTGTCGTTCACCGGGAAGGTGACGCCGTAGGTCGTCGAGCAGAACTCGAGGATGTCGTCCACCGAGCCCGGCTCCTGGCCGAAGAACTGGTTGCACGGGAAGCCGACGACGGTGAATCCGCGGTCGCCGTACAAGCGCTGCAACTCCTCGAGCTGCTCGTACTGGGGAGTGAGCCCGCACTTCGAGGCGACGTTCACGACCAGCACCACGTCGGCGCCGAGATCGTCGAGCGTCTTCTCCTCGCCCTTCGCGTCGGTGAACGGGATCGTGCGGAGCGCGGAATCGGTCATATTCACAGCTTAGATCGCAGCATCCCTCCCGGCTCCGCGTCTGGGAGAATAGAGGGGACATGACTCTCGCCACCGCCCCCGCCCGCCCCCTTCGCATCGGTCCGATCGATCTCGACGTGCCGGTCGTCCTCGCACCCATGGCGGGGATCACCAACACCGCCTTCCGGCGTCTGTGCCGTGAGTACGGCGCCGGCCTCTACGTGAGCGAGATGATCACCTCACGTGCCCTCGTCGAGCGCAACGAGACCACGATGCGGCTGATCCGCCACCACGAGTCGGAGACGCCGCGGTCGATCCAGCTCTACGGCGTCGACCCGAAGACCATCGCCGAGGCCGTGCGGATCATCGTCGCCGAGGACCACGCCGACCACATCGACCTCAACTTCGGATGCCCCGTGCCGAAGGTCACGCGTCGTGGTGGGGGAGCGGCGCTGCCATGGAAGTCGAAGCTCTTCGCCGACATCGTCGACCAGGCCGTCAAAGCGGCGGGCGACGTGCCGCTCACGGTGAAGATGCGCAAGGGCATCGACAAGGACCACCTGACGTTCCTCGACGCCGGTCGAGCCGCCGAGGACGCGGGGGCGGCCGCGGTCGCGCTGCATGCGCGTACGGCGGGCGAGTTCTACTCCGGCTTCGCCGACTGGAACGCCATCGGCGAGCTCAAGCAGGCTGTCACGAGCATCCCGGTGCTCGGCAACGGCGACATCTGGTCGGCCGACGACGCGGTGCGCATGATGGCCCAGACCGACTGCGACGGCGTCGTGGTCGGGCGCGGCTGCCTCGGACGCCCGTGGCTGTTCGGTGAGCTGGCCACGGCTTTCGGAGGCGAGGGCAAGACGGTCGATGCGACACTCGGCTTCGTTGCGAGCGCATTCCGGCGTCACGCCGAGCTGCTCGTCGAGTTCTTCGAGGACGAGGACCGCGGATGCCGCGATGTGCGCAAGCACGTGTCGTGGTATTTCAAGGGTTACCCGGTCGGCGGAGACATCCGCACAGGACTCGCGACCGCATCCAGCCTCGCGGAGATCGACGACTTCCTCGGGCGGCTCGATCACACGGCGCCGTATCCTGGCGCGGATGCCGAAGGCCAGCGCGGTCGGTCAGGACACCCCAAACGGACGGCACTGCCGGACAAGTGGCTGGAGTCGCGAGAGCTCGCGTCGTCCGCCTCCGAGATGATGCGTGGAGCGGAGATCGAGAACAGTGGCGGTTGACCCCCAGGTCGGCCTGCGCGCCGACGGCTACGACGCGCGTGACGCCGAGCGCTTCTTCGCCGAGACCCATCGATCCGAGCGCAACGACTTCGCCCGCGACCGCGCGCGCGTGCTGCACTCCGCAGCGCTGCGTCGGCTCGCGGCGAAGACGCAGGTGCTCAGCCCCGCCAGCACGGCCGATTTCGCGCGCAATCGCCTGACGCATTCCCTCGAGGTCGCGCAGGTCGGGCGGGAGCTCGCCGTCGCCCTCGACGTCTCGGCCGATGTCGTCGACACCGCATGCCTCAGCCACGACCTGGGGCACCCTCCCTTCGGTCACAACGGCGAGCGCGCACTCAACGAATGGGCCGAGCCCATCGGCGGCTTCGAGGGGAACGCCCAGTCCCTGCGCATCCTCTCCCGACTCGAGGCGAAGGTTCTCGACGACGATGACCGCTCGGTCGGCCTGAACCTGACCCGTGCCAGCCTCGACGCGACATGCAAGTACCCGTGGACGGTCGACAGCCCTGTGCCCGACCCCGGTGGACGCCTGAAGTTCGGCGTGTACCCCGAGGACGAGGCGGTATTCCGTTGGATGCGCGAGGGCGCGCCCGGGCGGCTCCGGTGCATCGAAGCCGAGATCATGGACCTCTCCGACGACATCGCCTACTCGGTGCACGACTTCGAAGACGCGATCGTCAACGGGTATGTCGACGTCGCTCAGCTCGCCGACCCGCGCCAGCACGACGCCCTCGTCGGACGCATCCAGCAGTGGGTGGGGTACGACTTCACCCGCGACGAGCTCGCCGACGCGCTCTACCGCCTCGCGTCGCAGCCCATGTGGCTCTCGTCCTTCGATCGCTCCCGCCAGGCTCTCGCGCGTCTCAAGAACCTGACGAGCGACCTGATCGGACGATTCGCCCCAGCCTCGGTCTCCGCCACCAAGGAGGCCTACGGAACGACGGCCCTGGTCCGCTACAACGCCCACGTCATCGTCCCGCGGGTGATCGAGGTCGAGATCGCCGTCCTCAAGGGCATCATGGGGCAGGCGATCGTCACGATCGAAGCCCGCAAGGGCGTCTACAAGGAGCAGCGGCGCGTGCTGAAGCGACTCGCCGACGCGCTCTGGTCGACCGACGCGCTGTGGTCAGCCGGCTCCGATGTGCTCGAGCCCGCATTCGCCGCGGACTTCATCGCGGCGGAGAACGATGCCGAACGCGCCAGGGTCGTGGTGGATCAGATCGCGAGCCTCACCGACCAGAGCGCCATCGACTGGCACAACCGCCTCGTCGGCGAGATCGATCCGGCCGAAGTCGGGATCTGGACTCCCCGTCACGCCCGTCCTGGCGCGCAGGCGCACGCCGAGCGGCAGCCCGTCGCCGAAAGGGCGCACTGATGCCGCGGATCCTGCAGGCCGATGTCGACGAGGTGAAGGCGCGGACGAACATCGCCGACATCATCGGGGAGCGTGTCGCTCTCAAGTCGGCCGGCGTCGGGTCCCTCAAGGGGCTGTGCCCTTTCCACGATGAGAAGAGCCCGAGCTTCCATGTGCGCCAGCAGGTGGGGTACTACCACTGCTTCGGCTGCGGCGAGTCGGGTGACGTGTACTCGTTCCTGCGGGAGATGGACCACGTCAGTTTCACCGAGGCGGTCGAGCGTCTCGCGGGACGCATCGGGTACACGTTGCACTACGAAGACGGGGGAGCCGCTCCCGAGACGAGCGGCCGCAGCCGGCTGTACGCGGCCAACACCGCGGCGGCGGAGTTCTTCCGTGCACAGTTGCTCACTCCCGACGCCGAGGCCGGGCGACGCTTCCTCGGAGAGCGCGGATTCGATGCCGGAGCTGCGGCGCATTTCGGAGTCGGCTTCGCCCCGCGCGGCTGGGACGGGATGCTCAAGGCGCTCACCGCGCAGGGGTTCACGCGCGAAGAGCTCAGCAACGCCGGCCTCGTCTCCACGGGGCAGCGTGGTGTCTACGACCGATTCCGCGGGCGCCTGGTGTGGCCGATCCGCGATGTCTCCGGACAGACCATCGGATTCGGCGCACGCAAGCTCTTCGACGACGACCAGGGTCCGAAGTATCTGAACACCCCGGAGACGCCGATCTACAAGAAGGCGCAGGTGCTCTACGGACTCGACCTCGCCAAGCGCGACATCGCTCGCGGTGATCCTCGCCGGGTCGTCGTGGTCGAGGGGTACACCGACGTGATGGCCTGTCACCTCGCCGGCCTCACGACGGCGATCGCGACCTGTGGCACGGCCTTCGGCACCGAGCACATCAAGGTGCTGCGCCGGGTGATGGGCGACGACAACGCATCGGGGGAGGTCGTCTTCACGTTCGACGGTGACGAGGCGGGACAGAAGGCGGCGTTGCGGGCGTTCACGGAAGACGACCGGTTCAACGCGCAGACGTTCGTCGCCGTCGCTCCCGACGGCATGGACCCCTGCGACCTGCGACTCCAGCGGGGAGACGCGGCTGTTCGCGGCCTGATGGACACCAAGCAGCCGATGTTCGAGTTCGCGATCGACCGCAAGCTCGGCGGCTTCGACCTCTCCACCGTCGAGGGGCGCGTCGGCGCGCTGCGGGCGGCCGCTCCCATCGTGGCTGAGATCCGCGACCAGCTCCTTCGCCCAGGGTACGAGCGCGTGCTGGCGCGTCGGCTCGGGATGGACCCCACTGAGGTGCGCAGCGAGGTCGAACGCGCGGCACGCGGGGCGTCGGCTCCGCAGCAGGTGCGTCGGGAGGCTCCGTTGATCGACGCGGTGACGGGCGCTCCCGTCGTCGCTCCGGTCACCCTGGCGAGCCTGCCGCGCAGCCCTGATGTCGCGGTCGAACGCGACGCGCTGATGGGTGCCCTGCAGTACGGGCACCAGGTGGATCAGGCCCTCCTCAACCGGGCTCTGGAGGCCCCGTTCCGGACTCCCGGTCTGGACGCCGTGCGCGAGGCCGTCGCCGCGGCTCCCGATCGCACCAGGGCCGGATGGGTGACGGAGGCGGTGAACAGCGTCCGTGAGCCTTATCGCTCGCTCGCGGGGGAACTGCTGATGACGCCGTTCCCCGCCCGCGACGAGGAGCGCGCCGTCGCCACCGTGGCCGACCTCACCCGCCGCCTCGTCCTCCGCCAGCTCGAGCGTGAGAAGCAGGAGCTCCTGGGTGCGGTGCAGCGCGTGCCCGCGGAGTCCGACGGCGGTCGCGCGCTGCGGATGCGTCTGCGCGACATCGACGCAGAGCGTCAACGCTTCGCCGAGTCGTAACGCCGACCGGCATCGTGCAGAGGGCAGGATGGAGTCATGTCCCGCAGGCCCGAATCCACGAACGCGATCGATTGCTCTGATCTGGTGATCGACCGCATCGGCCACGGGATACCGACGCGAGCCGTCGACGGCGTCACGTTCTCCCTCGCTCCCGGCGAGCTCATCTGCGTCGCCGGTCCCACCGGGTCCGGCAAGTCGACGCTGGTCGCCGCTCTCGCCGGCTCCACCGATCCCTCGGTCAAGGTCGTCGGCGGGCGCGCTCAGGTGTGCGGTGTCGACGTGCGCCGACCGGGCCGCAAGCACCGGATCCTCACCTATCGCACCGGATTCGTGCCGCAGGGTGCTGGCGCCGACCTGCCTCCGCGGCTGACGGTGAACGAGGTGATCGCGGAGCCGATCCTCATCCGCGAGCGCCGGGTGAACACGAAGGCGCTCTCGATCCGCGTGGCCACGCTGCTCGACGAGCTGCACCTCCCGCTCGGCACGGCGGCGAAGTTCCCCTACGAGCTCAGCGCCGGCATGCGTCAGCGTGTGGCGATCGCACGGTCGTTCGTCCTGGAACCGAAGGTCCTCATCGCCGACGAGGTGCTCGCGAATCTCGACCTCGAAGTGCGGCCTGTGGTGTTCGATGCGATCACCCGTCGACGCAAGGAGCAGTCGATGGCGGCGCTCCTCGTCACCAACGATGCGGACTTCATCCGCGAGCTGAACGCTGAGACGCTCATGCTCCGCAGCGGACACGTCGTCGCGCGCGGCGTGGGCAAGGACCTGCTCTGGGTGCCGAACGCGGAGTCGGATTCGCGCCACTGAGCCCGACACGCCCGGCATCCCGGAACGGCGCCCCGGTGTCGTGAACAGCTCCGGGAGTTTGCTAAGCTTGTCGAGTTGCCCGCTCAGCGGTGCACATTCCTCGGTAGCTCAATTGGCAGAGCAGCCGGCTGTTAACCGGCAGGTTCTTGGTTCGAGTCCAAGCCGGGGAGCCAACGAGAGAAGCCCCCTCCACGGAGGGGGCTTCTCTCGTTCCCGCCGACGTCGAACCCCTGACGCGAGGAGAGGAGCCCCCTCGGTCGAAGGGGCTCCTCTCGTCAGCGGGGCAGGGGATCAGCCGACACCCTCCATCGCGCTCGTCTCGGTGTTGCCGATGCGGGCGATGACCTCGGGGCGACGTCGCACCAGGTAGGCGTACCGGGTGAGGGCCAGGGTGACCGTCACGAGGAACACGTACGGGATCACGTTGTACGGGAAGGCCGGCACCGGCCACACGTTCGCGAAGAACACGTAGGCCATGGTGACGACGGCGACGGTCGCGCACACCTTCACGAGTCCGTTGCGCATCTTCGCGCGCTGCGTATAGACCACGCAGGCGATCGCGACGAGCGCGTAGGCCACCATGTAACCGTAGGTGCCCCAGGTGTTCACCCAGACGAGGATCTCGCCGGTCGCCGCGCCCGACAGCAGCAGTACGATGTCGACGGTGACGGCTGCCGCGCCGGCGATGATCAGGACGCGGTGAGGCGTCAGATGCTGCTCGTGGGTGCGTCCGAACCGCTCGGCGACGACACCCTCCTTGCCCATCACGTAGACGATGCGCCCGATCACGTTGAGGGGAGCGACGACGACGGCGAAGAACGAGGCCGAGACCCCGATCGTGAGGGCGGCGGCGAACCAGCTCGGCATGCCGATCAGGGCCGACATGCTCTCCAGCGGGCTGGACGAGGTGGCGAGGTCGTCACCGAGCACCGTGATCTGCGTGTACGCGGCGAAGACGTACAGCACACCCACGCCGAGCGCGCTCCACATGATCGCGCGCGGGATGGCCTTATACGGCTCCTTCGCCTCGCGGCCGAGCGCGTCGGCCGAGGAGAAGCCGACGAAGCCCAGGATGCCCAGCACCATGCCGGAGGCGACGCCCTGGAACGACGAGCCGGTCGCGAGCACCTGTGCGGGGTCCCACGCGGCGGGACCGGCCCACACGAGCGCGGCGATCAGGAGCACGAGGATGATGCCCACCGAGACGAGTTCGAGCACGAGCGAGACCCGAGCGGACAGCCGGATGCCGCGGATGGTGAACAGCGTCGCCAGCCCGCCCAACGCGATGGCGAGGCCGATGTCCCACCCGAGACCCTGGGCCGGGAGGCCGAGCATGCGGAGGAACTGCGCCATGTAGCTGACGGAGCCGCTGAGCGATGCCGCCGCGATGCCGAAGCAGCCGATCAGCAGGGTGACGCCGGCCAGGAACGCTCCGAACGGACCGAGCCCCTTCGAGACGTAGGTGTACAGCGACCCGGCCGAGGCGTGCTTGCGGGCGAACACGACCACGCAGTAGCCGACGCACAGGATGACGATGGTCGCGAGCGCGAAGGCGTAGATGGTGCCGTTACCGGCACCGAGGAAGATGGCGGCCGCGGTGAAGGCGATCACGGCGCTGGGGGCGATGTTGGCGATGGCCTGGGCGGCGAGTTCTGGTCCGCTCATGACGCCGGTGCGAAGACCGGCATCCTTGGGTGCGCCAGGCGGGGCGACGACGGTGTCTGACATGGTTCTCCTGGATTCGGGTTTCAGGGTTTTGGGGGCGGGAGCCGCAGGGCAGGGTCCCGGGCGTGCGATCAGGGGATGAGGAGTGTGCGGAGGGCGGAGCCGGTCTCGAGATCGTCCAGCGCGGCGGCCGCCTCGGACAGCGGGCGCCGGCCCGAGATCAGCGGGTCGATCTTGAGCTGTCCGTCCATGTAGCGGTCAACGAGCGCCGGAACGTCGATCGAGGGGCGAACCGAGCCGTAGTTCGACCCGAGGATGCGCTGGTCGGCTTCTGCGAGGACGAGCGGTTCGAACGATGCGCGAGCGCCCGTGGGAGGAAGCCCGACGATGACGGCGGCACCGCCGAGGCCGAGCATCTGGATGGACTGCTCGGTCGTCGATGTGCGGCCGATCGCGTCGAACGCGTAGTCGACGCCGTCGGGGATCAGCTCGCGCAGCTGGGCGACGGCGTCACCCTGCGAGGCGTCGATGCGATCGGTCGCGCCGAACTGCAGCGCCATCTGCGTCTTCTCCGGGCGCACATCGATCGCGACGATGCGCTCCGCACCAGCCAGGCGTGCACCTTGAACGACGTTGAGGCCGACGCCCCCGCAGCCGATCACGACGACCGTGGAACCGGGCTCGACCGCTGCCGTGTTGAGGACGGCGCCCACGCCCGTCGCCACGGCGCAGCCGACGACGGCGACGACATCCAGTGGAGCGTCGTCGCGGACCTTGACGGCACCGGACGCGGGGACCACGACCTCCTCGGCGAAGGACGAGACTCCGAGGTAGTGGTGCAGCGGTTCGCCGTCGCGGCTGAGGCGAGAGGTGCCGTCGAACAGCACACCGAGAGGAGCGACCACGGTCGCGACCTTCTGGCAGCGTGCCTCGTGGCCGGCTCGGCAGTAGCGGCACTCGCCGCACGGCGGCACCCAGCTGAGGACGACATGATCGCCGACGGCCAGGGTCGTGACGCCCTCGCCGAGTTCGGTGACGACACCGGAACCCTCGTGCCCCATGACCAGGGGAGCGGCCGCGTCCCACTCGCCGCGCTTCACGTGCAGGTCGGAGTGGCACACGCCGGCGGCGGCGATGCGCACGCGCACCTCGCCCGCACGCGGGGGAGCGAGGTCGACATCGACGAACTCGATCGGTGACTGGGGATCGCGGAAGACAACAGCTTTCATGACATCCTTCGGGTGGAGAGGGGATGTCGACGATGCTAGGAGAGTGCTGAGCGCCGGGCATCCGGCAAATATGTGGATGCGATCACGCGCGTTCACACTTTGTATGATCAACGGGTGGCTCGTGATGTCGCCTCCGTGGCGCGGTACCTCCAAGGCGAGCTGCTGCATGGCGGGGTGCCGAGCGCACGGCATGTGAACTCGGTCGTCGCTCTCGACTCTTTCGTCGCTTCGACTGACCGCCTCTTCACCACTCTCGTCATCGTCGACGAGGCGCAGCTCGATGATCTCGCCGACGACGCGGACCAGCTCACCCTGCTCCGGGACGTGGTCGTGGTCACGAGCGCGGACACGCCGGCGGTGCGCCGCACGCTCGATGAGGGCGGCATCACCGCGGTCGTCGGTGCGGGGGCATCGCGCGAGCTGCTGATGCCGACTCTGACCGCGCTGCTCGCCGTCGACCAGGCGGCCGAGGCAAGAGCGATCACCTCGGCGATGCGCGTGCTGACCCTCGCCGCACGCCGCAGCGGCATCACGGGGGTCATCGCCGAGCTCGCACACCGGATCGACGGCTGGGCGGTGCTCCTCGACCGCCATGGAGAGGTGATCACGACCGCAGGAGCGGGGAGCCTGCACATCGACGATGCGATCGCGGTCGCTGTCGGACGGCCCGTGCGGGTGCGCCACCGCGCGCTCCAGGTGCATCCGGTCGGACCGGGGCAGGACGTCACGGCGCAGCTGGTCACGGCTCCCCGCAACGACAGCTCCGGTCGGGGGAGGGAGCTCAGCTCTCAGGCCGCGGCATTGCTCGACCTCCTGATGCGCACGCGAGACAGCAGTCACCTCGAACGCCTCGGCCGATCCATGATGCTGGAGACCGTCCTCGAGGGAGGGGAGGAGGCGACGCGTCTCCTCCGGCGCTGGGGCGTGCACGAGCGCAGCCTGGTCGGATTCGCCCTGGTCTCGCGCACGAGCGGTGTCGACGTGGAACATCTGCTCGCGCTCTGGCTCGATGAGCTCGGGGCGGAGCACGTCTTCGCGGCGCAGCGCGGGCTCATCCGCGGGGTCGTGCGTGAGGACCATGCGGACGAGATCGCGCATCGAGCGCGCGCCTTCGCGTCGACGCTGTATCTCGGGCTCGGGCGTCCGGCCGCGACGGATGCACTCGCCCGCAGCATCGACGAAGCCCGTCAGGCATGCGAGACGGCCCGCGCGGGAGGGGAGCGCGTCGTCCGCTACGAGACGATTCCGACCGTATCGTTCGTGCTCGGGCAGCTGGATCCGGATCAGACCCGGCGGATCGGGAGGCTCCTGGACCCGTTGAGAGACGGTGGGCAGCATGCGGAGCTTATCGAGACCCTGCGCGTCTTCCTCGCCACGAACAGCGCGTGGGGCGAGAGTGCCACGCGGCTGCGGATACACCGGCAGACGCTCGCCGCGCGGATCCGACGGATCGAGGACCTGATCGGACTGTCGCTGGCGGATCCTGACGATCGTGTGGCCGCCTGGCTCGCTCTGCGCGCCTCGACCGACTGATCCATCCCGGAGACGAAGAAGGGCCCCGCCGGATGGCGGGACCCTTCTCAGCGGCTGTCGGTCAGCGCGCGGCGCCGGCCAGCGAACCGGTGGTCTGCCCGGCCGGGTCGAAGATGATGCACTGGATCACACGGTCGTTGTTCTGCTCCCACGATTCCTTGGTGGGAACGAGCGTGGTGACATCGAGCGCCGAGTCCTGGTAGCCCACACCGACGAACGTCGTGTACGCGTCGCCGATGCACTCCTGTGAGGCGGTGTCGATGTCGGTGTCGGCGAAGTCGCCATCCGGCATCGTGATCTCGTAGTACACCTCCTGGTCGTGCGGGTCGGTGCACGGGAGGATGTTGGCGTCGGTGAGCGTACCGGAACCGGTGTCGAGCATGCAGTCGCCGAGCTTGACGGAGAAGACGTCGACGTTCGCGCTCTCCGTGACCTGGCCACTCTCCTCGTCGCGGTTGGCGTCGCCGGAACCGCTGCCGAGAATGCTGTTGAGAGCACCGCAACCGGTCAGGGCGACCGAGAGTGCCACTGCGGATCCTGCGAGCATCAGAGCACGTCGAGTGCGCATCTTCATCATGATTTGTTTCCCCTCCGAAAGCGTGATGTGGAGGCATGCGAAAGCCCCCGCCGCGAACACGCTATCCGTCGGCGAGTCTGTGACGCAACTTGAAGGATGCTGTGGTTCGGCTGGGAGCGGCTCAGCCCTCGAGGTCGTCGACGCCCGGCATCCAGCTCGCACCGGGGCGTCCCCACCCACGCTTGCGGGCGATCTTCTGGACGGTCTTCCAGTCTCCGTCCGAGAGACGATCGACGTACAGGATGCCGTCGAGGTGATCGAACTCGTGCTGCATGATCCGCGCGCGCCACCCGTCGACGTCGATGGAGACCGGTTGGCCGTCGAGATCCGTCGCCGTCACGTGGACGCGTTCCGACCGGCGCAGGGGGAACCGCTCGCCGGGGAACGAGAGACAGCCCTCGGACTCGAGGTCGGGGTCGGGGTCTCCCGGTTCGAGAGGAACCATCCACAGCACGGGATTGATCAGGACGCCGCGCCACGGCTGGTCGTCGTCATCGACGTAGGCGTATGTGTAGATGCGCAGGGGGACTCCCACCTGCGGGGCCGCGAGGCCGACTCCCGGGGCCGTGTCCATCGTCTCGAACATGTCGGCGACGAGGGTTCGGATGTCTTCGGTGATCTCGTCGACAGGGGAAGCGGGGGAGTGCAAGACGGGGTCGCCCATGATGCGAATCGGAAGTACAGCCACGTCACAACCCTAGTCGGCGGCACTGGCCAGGTAGGGTCGTACTGTGAATGCTGGGGTGTGGATGAACGCGGTCGAGGACGTCGGCGATCAGCTCGTCGGCGCGTTCCAGAACCCCGGTCTGCTGCTCGGCATTCCCCTCGCCCTCGCCGGTGCCGTCTTCATGTCGCTCGGTGCGCAGTACCAGCACCGTGGTGTCGAGAAAGTCGAACGTCTCAGCGGGTCCAACGGCGCTTCGGGTCTGAGCTTCGATCAGCTCAAGCGCCTCCTGACCCGTCCGTCGTGGCTCATCGGCACGCTCATGCTCGGGCTCGCCGTGATCTGTCAACTCGCCGCCCTCGTGAAGGCGCCGCTGATCGTCGTGCAGCCGCTGGGGGCCATCGCTCTCGTCATCACGACTCTGCTCAACGCTCGTGTCTCCGGGCATTCGCCCACCAAACAGTCGCTCACCGCGATCGTCGCCTGTGTGGGCGGCATCTTCCTGTTCGTCTTCTTCGCGGCGATCTATGCGACCGAGCAGGATGTGACCGACCGCGAGCTCTTCGTGATCCTGGCGCTCCTGCTGGTCGTCATCATCATCCTCGGAGCCTGCTGGCTCATCCTGCGCCACCGGATGCGCGCGCTGTTCTACGTGATCGGCGCCGGCATCCTGTACGGATTCGTCGCCACTCTCGCCAAGGTCGTCATCAAGCGCATCGAGGCCGGCCAGTTCGAGTGGATCACAGGTATCTGCGTGCTCGCACTCGTTTCTGCGGCTGCCGTCGGCGCATACTTCGTCCAGACCGCGTACAGCTCGGGTCCGCCCGACCTCGTGATCGCCGGGCTCACCGTCGTCGACCCGCTCGTCGCGGTGCTGATCGGAATGGTCGTTCTGGGTGAAGCCGCGGCCGCGCCGTGGTGGGTGCTCGTGATCTTCGCCATCGCGGGAGCCATCGCCGTGTGGGGCGTCGTGGGTCTGGCCCGCTACCACCCTCAGGTGCTCAGCGACAGTCAGGATCTGGGGCTCCAGCGAGGCAGCACTCCGACTGGATCGGTGCAGGGCGACTCTGAGCACGCGGGTCCGTCGACGCCCCCTGCCACGGACCTTCCTGAGCGTGCGACCGGGTCGGCGAACCCGGAGACTCCTCCGAGGCGCGACGGTTCGTCAGAACGCCCGTAGAGCAGCTCCAGTCGCCGGTGGTGACGCGGACTCGGCGGTGACGCGGACTCAGTACGCCTGGTCGATCAGATCGACGGAAACCTCGGCTGCCGCGGCTTCGTCCACGAAGAACACGGTGCGCTTGCGTCCCTTCGCTCCCGCAGCGGGCACGCTCGTGTAGCTCGCTCCCGCGAGAGCGAGGCCTAGAGCCGACGCCTTGTCCGCACCGGTGAGCACGAGCCACACGCGCTTTGAGGAGTTGAGCACGGGGCGGGTCAGTGTGACGCGCTCGGGCGGCGGCTTCGGAGAGTCGCGGACGGCCAGGACAGCGGCGTCGGTCACCGTGACCTCTTCCCGGTCGGGGAAGAGGGAGGCGATGTGCCCGTCGGGGCCGACACCGAGGAAGCACACGGCGAACGAGGGCCAGGGATGCTCATCGGTGCCGAAACGGGCGAGCTCGGCAGCGTACGCCGCTGCGGACTCGTCGAGAGTCAGACCGCTGTCGGGACCGGCGACTTCGTGCACGTTCTCTGCCGGCACCGGGACGTGGTCGAGCAGAGCCTGCCGCGACTGGAGTGAGTTGCGGTCGGCATCGTCACGTGGCACGAACCTCTCATCGCCCCACCAGAAGTGCACGAGCGACCAGTCGATCTCCGTCGCTCGCGGGTGCTCGGACGCCGCACGCAGCACCGCACCGCCCATCGAGCCGCCCGTGAGGGCGACGTGCGCGAGGCGACCGTTACGGGTGCGTGCACGCACCCGCGTCAGGAATCGGTCGGCTACGCGGGTGGCGAGGGCCGCGGGTGTGGCTTCCACCACGACCCGCTTCTCTGCGGACGATGTCGTCATCGACGTCACTCTCCTGTCTCGGGCGGACCCAGTTTCTCCCAGCCCTCGGTGATGACTCGACCGTACAGGACGTCGGGGTCGAGTCGGCGCAGCTCCTCTGCGAGGCACTCACGAAGGGTGCGTCGCGGCAGGTGCAGGTCGTGGTTCGGCTGGCCGGGCTGCGTGAGCACCGCGACACCGGGCGTCGGGCGCTCCAGGAGGATGTCCCCGGATTCGCGGGTCAGGCGCACCGACTTGATGCCCTCCGCCCAGTGCTCGGGATCTTCGTACGACCAGCGCACCGGAACTTCGAGGGCCATCTGCAGCCACGCGGCCAGCAGGGCGGTCGACGGCGATGCCGCGGCTCCCCGCACCTCGACGCCGGTGATCGGCTCGTACGGCGGCTGGTCGAGGACAGCGGCGAGCTGCTCGCGCCAGTGGGTCAGTCGCGTCCACGCCAGGTCGGTGTCTCCGGGAGCATGGGTCTCGCCCAGGAGAGCGAGCCGGTCGCGGACGTCGCTCGCCGTCGCGGCATCGGTGATGCGGCGTTGAGCGATCTTGCCGAGCGGAGACTGCGCAGGGGCTGCGGGGGCGGCTTCCGGCCACCAGGCGACCACAGGAGCGTCCGGCAGCAGGAGACCCGTGATGAGGCTCTCCTCGTTGCTGGCGGCGTCTCCGAAGGCCCGCAGGACCACGACCTCGCTGGCGCCGGCGTCTCCGCCCACCCGGATCTGCGCGTCGAGCCGGGAGTCGCCTTCGCCCGTGGTGATCACGATCACGCGCATGGGGTGCTCTCGCGACGCATCGTTCGCGGCGTCGATCGCTGCTTCGGCGACGCCGTTGCGTGCGGCGATCACGAGGGTGAGCACGCGTCCGAGGGCGACGGCTCCGCCCTCTTCGCGCACCTTGACCAGTTGCTTCGCGACCTGGCTGACGGTGGTGTCGGGAAGGTCGATGATCACGGGCGTCTCCAGACTCGTCCATCGCGGGCCAGCAGGTCGTCGGCGGATGCCGGTCCCCACGAGCCGGGCGCGTACTGCTCGACTGGACCGCCTTCGGCTGCCCAGTACTTCTCCACGGGATCGAGGATCTTCCAGGAGAGCTCGACCTCCTCGTGCCGCGGGAACAGCGGCGGGTCGCCCAGGAGCACATCGAGGATCAGGCGCTCATAGGCCTCGGGGCTCGCCTCGGTGAAGGCATGGCCGTACCCGAAGTCCATCGTCACGTCGCGGACGTTGGAGCCGCTGCCGGGCACCTTGGACCCGAAGCGGATCGTGACGCCCTCGTCCGGCTGCACACGGATGACGAGAGCGTTCTGTCCGAGCTCGGAGGCGTTGCCTCGACCGAAGAGGTGCTGCGGCGCGCGCTTGAACACGACGGCGATCTCAGTCACGCGGCGTCCGAGGCGCTTGCCCGTACGCAGGTAGAAGGGTACGTCGGCCCACCGGCGCGTGTCGATCTCGAGCTTGATCGCGGCGTACGTCTCCGTGGTCGACTCGGGGTTCATCCCGTCTTCTTCCAGGAAGCCGGTGACCTTCTCGCCGCCCTGCCACCCGCCCGCGTACTGACCGCGGGCGGTCGCGAGAGAGAGGTCGTCCGGAACGTGCACCGCCGCGAGCACCTTCTCCTTCTCGGCGCGCAGGTGCTCCGCCGAGAGGCTGATCGGCTCTTCCATGGCGGTGAGCGCCAGCAGCTGCAGCAGGTGGTTCTGGATCACGTCACGCGCCGCACCGATGCCGTCGTAGTAGCCCGCGCGCCCTCCCACGCCGATGTCCTCGGCCATGGTGATCTGCACGTGGTCGACGTAGTTGCGGTTCCAGATCGGCTCGTACAGCTCGTTCGCGAAGCGCAGCGCGAGAATGTTCTGCACCGTCTCCTTGCCGAGGTAGTGGTCGATGCGGAAGATCGAGTCGGCCGGGAAGGCCACCTCGAGTGCGGCGTTCAGAGCACGCGCCGATTCGAGGTCGTGCCCGAACGGCTTCTCGATCACGACGCGGCGCCAGCGCTCGTCGTCGTCGCTGTTCTCCCCGACGAGGCCCGAGTCCTTCAGCTGCTTGGCGACCAGCGGGAAGTCCTTCGGTGGGATCGACAGGTAGAACGCGTGGTTGCCCATCGTTCCGCGCTCGACGTCGAGCTTCTCGATGGTCTCGCGGAGCTTGCGGAAGGAATCCGGGTTGTCGAACTCGCCCGAGACGAAGCGGATACCCTGCAAGAGCTGCGTCCACGTCTCCTCACGGAAGGGCGTGCGCGCGTGCTCCTTGACGGCGTCGTAGACGACCTGCGCGAAGTCCTGGTCCTCCCAGTCGCGGCGGGCGAAACCGACCAGGGCGAACCCGGGTGGGAGCAGTCCGCGGTTGGCGAGGTCGTAGACCGCGGGCATCAGCTTCTTGCGTGACAGGTCTCCGGTGACGCCGAAGATCACGAGGGCGCTGGGGCCGGCGATCCTGTTGAGACGGCGGTCATCGGGGTCGCGCAGCGGGTTGTGCCCGCGCGAGAGGGGAACAGACATCGGTGGGGGACTCTCCTGCTGTTACTTCTGTGCGGCTTCGAAGAGGGCGAGCACGTCGTCCGAGGACTCGGTGATCGTCAGCGTGACGACGGGGCGACCGTGCTCGGCGAGCACAGCGGCGTCACCGGCGGCCTGCGCCTGGATGAGCTGCCCGAAGGTGAAGGGGCGGTCCGGGATCTCGAGGTCGACCTCGGTGCGCTCCAGGATCTGCAGGAACACACCCTGCGCCGGCCCGCCCTTGTGGTACTGACCGGTCGAGTGCAGGAACCGCGGTCCCCATCCGAACGTGGTCGGCCGCCCCGAGTCCGCCGCGACGAGCTCGCGCAGACCCTGCAGCTGCGGCACCTCGAGGCGATTGACGTAGGCCTGGATCGACACGTAGCCGTCTGCCGGGAGCTGAGCCCAGAGGGCATCGAGCACACCCTCCACGTTGCCCGACGCCGCCAGAGCCGGATCAGATACGCGAACCTCGACCCCGTTCTCGACGAACGCGGGAGCGGTCGGCTCCGGACGCGCGTCGAGAAGGCCGCGGGCGGCGACCTTGGCCGACTCGACATCGGGCTGGTCGAACGGGTTGATGTGCAGCAGGTGTCCGGCGATCGCTGTCGCGTACTCCCACACGATGAGCTGGGCGCCCAGCGTGCCGCTGACGAGGATCTCGCCCTCGTGACGTTCGTGCAGGTGGAACTCGTTGGCGTCGTCGACAAGTCGCACGATCTGCAGGTCGGCGGGCACCGGGTCGAGCTCGGGGGAGACCGGGAGCAGGACGACCGGGAGGATTCCCGTGCCCTCCTTGCCGGTGGACTCGGCGATGAGCTGCTCGATCCAGTCCGGGAGGCCCTTGATGTGCGTGCCGTCGGTGATGAGACCGAGCTTGTCGCGTCGCGGGTTCGTCGCCGCGATCGCCGCGCCCAGTCGGAGGGCGGGGTTCTCTGCCGAGTCGACGGCCACCTCGAGCAGCGAGGCCTCGGCCTCGTTCAGCAGCTCGTCGATGTCGACACCGGCGAGGCCGGAGGGTACCAAGCCGAAAGCGGTGAGCGCCGAGTAGCGTCCGCCGACGTTCGGGTCCGCATTGAAGACGCGGTATCCCGCCTCACGGGCCGAGGCGTCGAGCGGGGAGCCGGGGTCGGTGACGACCACGATGCGCTCCACCGGATCGATGCCGAGGTCGCGGAACGCCGCCTCGAACGTGCGGCGCTGCGAGTCGGTCTCGACGGTGGAGCCGGACTTGGATGAGACGACCAGCACCGTGTCGGTGAGGCCCTCGTCGAGAGCGGCGAGGACCTGACCGGGAGCGGTCGAGTCGAGGATCGTCAGCGGCACGCCTGCGGTCTGAGCGATGACCTCGGGCGCGAGCGAGGAGCCGCCCATACCGGCGAGCACCACGCGAGTGACGCCCTTGGCCTCGAGGTCGGCGCGCAGCGCGACGATCTCGGCGACCAGGGGACGGGAGATCGACACGGCCTCGACCCATCCGAGTCGGACGGAGGCCTCCGCCTCGGCAGCCGGACCCCAGAGGGTCGCGTCGCCACCCGTGATGCGCGAGGCGACCAGATCGTGGACGAGGCTGGGCACCGTCTCATCGATCGCGGCGCGCGCTGCACCCGACGTGTGGATCGAGAAGGTCATCGCTGCGACTCCAGACCCTCGGAGACCTGCGCCAACAGGTCGTGCCACGAGTCGATGAACTTCGCGACGCCCTCGTCTTCCAGCACCTGGGTGACGTCGGCGAAGTCGATGCCGACCTCGGCGAGACCGGCGAACACGGTACGTGCCTCGTCGTAGCCGCCCGTGATCGTGTCGCCGGTGACCACGCCGTGGTCGAAGGTGGCCTCGAGCGTCTTCTCGGGCATCGTGTTGACGACGCCCTGGGCGACGAGCTCGGTCACGTAGAGGGTGTCGGGGAGCGCCGGGTCCTTGACACCGGTCGACGCCCACAGCGGGCGCTGCAGGTTCGCGCCGGAGTCGAGCAGTGCCTTCGCGCGGTCTCCGGCGAACGTCTGCTCGAAGAGCTCGTAGGCGAGGCGCGCGTTGGCCAGGCCGGCTTTGCTCTTCAGCGCTTCGGCGGCGTCGGTGCCGATCGCGGTGAGGCGCTTGTCGGTCTCGGTGTCGACGCGGGACACGAAGAACGAGGCGACGGAGTGGATGGTCGACAGGTCGATTCCCGCAGCCTTCGCCGTCTCGAGGCCGGTCAGGTATGCGTCGATGACCTCGGCGTAGCGCTCCAGGCTGAAGATCAGCGTGACGTTGACGCTGATGCCGGCACCGATGGCCTCAGCGATGGCGGGAAGACCTGCCTTGGTCGCGGGGATCTTGACGAGCAGGTTCGGACGGTCGACCTTGGCCCACAGCTCCTTCGCCTGCGCGACGGTGCCCGCGGTGTCATGAGCGAGGTCGGGGGAGACCTCGATCGAGACGCGGCCGTCGACGTGGTTCGAGGCCTCCCAGACGGGACGGAAGACGTCGAGGGCCGCTGCGACGTCCTGGGTGGTCGCGGCGAAGACCGCTTCCTCCGCCGTAGCGCCGGAGGCGGCGAGCTCGGTGACCTGCGCGTCGTACGACGTGTCGTTCTTGTCGGTGATCGCGTTGGCGAAGATCGTCGGGTTCGTCGTGACGCCCACGACGTTGCGCGACGAGATCAGGTCGGCGAGGTTTCCCGAGGAGATGCGGGTGCGGGAGAGGTCGTCGAGCCAGATGCTGACGCCGGCGGCGGCGAGCTGTGCGGTGGGGGTGCTCATGCGTTCTCCTTGGTGCTGTTGGCCGCGAGGGTCTCGCGGGCGGCCGCGATGACGGCCTCGGTGGTGATACCGAACTTCTCGAACAGGGTCTTGTAATCGGCGGAGGCGCCGAAGTGGTCGATGCCGACCGAGCGGCCGCGGTCGCCGACGATGCCGCGCCAGCTGAGTACGGAACCCGCCTCGACAGACACGCGTGCAGTGACGGAGGCGGGCAGCACGCTCTCGCGGTACTCCTCGTCCTGCTCGTCGAACCACTCCAGCGACGGGGCGGAGACGACGCGCACGTTCACGCCCTCCGCGGCCAGTGCCTCACGGGCGCTGACGGCGAGCTGCACTTCGGAGCCGGTAGCCACGATGATGACGTCCGGGGTGCCGTTCGGCGCCTCGGCGAGCACGTAGGCGCCCTTGGCGGCGTTGTCGGCGGAAGCGAAGGTGTCGCCCGAGGCTGCACCTTCGCCACGCGCGAACACCGGGATGTTCTGGCGGGTCAGCGCGATGCCGGCGGGGCCTTCGTGGCGGCGGAGGATCTCCAGCCACGTCGCGGCCGTCTCGTTCGCGTCGGCCGGACGCACGACCGTGAAGTTCGGGATCGCGCGGAGCGTCGCGAGCTGCTCGACGGGCTGGTGGGTCGGACCGTCTTCACCGAGGGCGACGGAGTCGTGCGTCCAGACGAAGATGCTCGGCACGTTCATGAGCGCCGCGAGACGCACGGGCGGGCGCATGTAGTCGCTGAAGATGAGGAAGGTGCCACCGAATGCGCGGGTCGGGCCGTGCAGCACGATGCCGTTGATGATCGCGCCCATGGCGTGCTCGCGGATGCCGAAGTGCAGCACACGGCCGTAGGGGTTGCCCGACCACTCGTGGGTCGACCACTCGGCGGGGATGAACGAGGGTGCGCCCTTGATGGTGGTGAGGTTCGACTCGGCGAGGTCGGCGGAGCCGCCCCACAGCTCGGGGAGCTCGGCGGCGAGGGCGTTGATGACCTGGCCGGACGCGGCGCGGGTCGAGACCTCCTTGCCGGCCTCGAACACGGGCAGCGCGCTCGTGATGTCAGCGGGGAGATCCTGCGCCTCGAGGCGGTCGAGGAGCGCCTTCTTCTCGGGGTTCGCGGCAGCCCAGGCGTCGAACGACTCCTGCCAGGCGGCACGGGTCTCGGCGGCACGCTCTGCCAGGGCCCGGGTGTGGGCGAGCACGTCGTCGGCGACCACGAAGTTCTGCTCGGGGTCGAAGCCGAGCACCTTCTTGGTCGCGGCGAGCTCATCGGCGCCGAGAGCGGAGCCGTGGATCTTGCCGGAGTTCTGCTTGCCGGGCGACGGCCAGCCGATGATGGTCTTGAGGATGATCAGCGACGGCTTCGAGGTCTCGCCCTTGGCGGCCTCGACGGCGGCGAAGAGTTCGGCGACGTCTTCGACGTATTCGCCGGTCTTCTTCCAGTCGACGACCTGCACCTGCCATCCGTACGCCTCGTAGCGTGCGGCGACGTCCTCGGTGAAGGCGACGTTCGTGTCGTCCTCGATGGAGATCTGGTTCGAGTCGTAGATCGCGATCAGATTGCCGAGCTGCTGGTGGCCCGCGAGCGAGGAGGCCTCGCTCGTCACGCCCTCCTGCAGGTCGCCGTCGCCGGCGATCACGTAGACGAAGTGGTCGAACGGGCTGGTGCCCGGTGCGGCCTCGGGGTCGAACAGGCCGCGCTCGTAGCGGGCGGCGTACGCGAAACCGACGGCGGAGGCGAGACCCTGGCCGAGGGGGCCGGTGGTGATCTCGACGCCCTTGGTGTGGCCGTACTCCGGGTGACCCGGGGTGAGGGAGCCCCACGTGCGCAGCGCCTTCAAGTCGTCGAGCTCGAGTCCGAAGCCGCCGAGGTAGAGCTCCACATACTGCGTGAGCGAGGAGTGTCCTGCGGAAAGGATGAAGCGGTCGCGGCCCAGCCAGTCGACGTCGGTCGGGTCGTGGCGCAGCACGCGCTGGTAGAGGAGGTACGCGGCCGGAGCGAGGCTCATGGCTGTGCCGGGGTGACCGTTACCGACCTTCTCGACGGCATCGGCCGCCAGGATTCGGGCGGTGTCCACCGCGCGTCGATCGATCTCATCCCACTGCAATTCCGACACGTTCATGCCCTTTCCGACAGTTTCGAGGGCGCCCTTATTCCCTGGCGCATCCGCAACTTCCCTGGCGCATCCTGCACCGTCGCGGAGACGGGGGAGGGGGGTGCGCAGCGCCGGGCGCGCGAGTGCTCTCAGCATAGCGAAGACGACTGTCGTGCCACGCGAGCGGACGGCGCGGACGACGTCATCCGGTGTCATAGACTGGAGAGGTTGTCCGGTCACATGTGCGGAGGAGGCGATCGAGATCTCGACGATGTCTGATCAGACCGTGAGGAAGTCGTCCATCGGTCGCACGGTGAAGGCCTACGTCACGCTCACCAAGCCGCGTGTCCTCGAGCTGCTGCTCGTGTCGACCGTGCCGGTGATGTTCCTGGCGCAGGGGGGATTGCCGAACCTGTGGCTCGTGCTGGCGACCGTCATCGGCGGCTCGTTGAGCGCGGGTTCCGCCGCCGCGTTCAACATGTACCTCGATCGAGACATCGACGCGCACATGCACCGCACCGAGAACCGTCCGCTCGTCACGGGCGAGATCAGCCCGCGCGGCGCACTGATCTTCTCCTGGACGCTCGCGATCGTCTCGACGGTCTGGCTGCTCGCCACGACCAACTGGCTGGCCGCCGCGTTGTCCGCGACGGCGATCTTCTTCTACGTCGTGATCTACACGATGATCCTCAAGCGCCGCACCGAGCAGAACATCATCTGGGGCGGTATCGCCGGATGCTTCCCCGTGCTCATCGGCTGGTCCGCCGTCACCGGATCGCTCGACTGGCCGGCGTTCGTCCTCTTCCTCCTGATCTTCCTCTGGACGCCGCCGCACTACTGGCCGCTGTCGATGAAGTACAAGGACGACTACGAAGACGTCGACGTGCCGATGCTGGGTGTCACCCGCAACGCCTCGCAGGTCGGCCTCCAGGTCATCCTCTACGCGTGGGCGACCGTCGCGTGCTCGCTCCTGCTGGTTCCGATCGCGAACATGGGGCTCGTGTACACGATCTCCGCAACCGTTTTCGGCGGATGGTTCATCTACGAGTCGCACCGTCTGTACAACCGTGCGGTCCACGGGACCGAGCCGCGGCCGATGCGGGTGTTCCACGCCTCGATCACCTACCTGACGCTGATCTTCGTGGCCGTCGCTGTCGACCCGCTGCTGCCGTTCTGACACCAGCTCTGATAGGACGCTCGAAACGACGGAGCGGCGCCGATTCCTCGGCGCCGCTCCGTCGTTCCTCCGCTCAGGCGATCAGCGGGTGATCGACGGAGAGTCATCCGGGTTGGCGCCGTCGACATCGCTCCGGTCGGGGGAGTCGTTCCGCTCGACGTCGGCTTCGGGGACGACGGTTGCGGCCGCGTCATCAGCTGCGGTGACATCCGACGTGGCCGCTGCCTCGGCGGATGCGGTGGTCGGCGCAGGGAGCTGCGTCTCGTCGGCCTCGACAGTCCAGTCGATCGCCTCGACGACGGCCGGGGCGGGCGTGGGGACGAGCGATCGTGCGGCGACGAGTCCGAGCGTCAGCAGGATGCCGACGATTCCGGCCGCGAGCACTCCGGCACCCACCACGACGAGCGACTGACCGACGTACACCTCGATGCCGGTGGCCGTGCCATCGAGCAGGGTGGTCGTCATCGTGCCGATCTGACCGGAGATCAGCCAGGCGCCGACCGCCGTCGTGGCGAGGGAGACGACCAGGAGCAGCCAGAATCCGATGCTTCGTGTGAGTGACTTGTTCATGCCGCCCACCATCGCGGACTCGCTGATGAGTCCGCGATGTGAAAGCTATGGATGGACTGTGCGGCGCTCAGACGTCGACCGGGACCGAGCGCTTGAGGTGCAGCACGACGACCGTATAGGTGGCCGCCGAGAGCGAGGCCAGCACCATGTGGATGCCGACGAGAACCGGGGGGAGCCCCTCCCGCGCCTGCCACACGCCGACCCCGACCTGCACCAGGATCGCGAGCACGAGCACGAACAGCCAGCGCCTCGGCTCCAGGCGCAGCACCCAGGCCGAGATCGTCAGGAAGAGGACCAGGGCCGCGAGGATGTACCCCGGCCACGAGTGCACGTGCGCAAGGACGGTCGCATCGAAACCGTGGCGCAGCACGTCGGCATCACCGGAGTGCGGACCCGATCCGGTCGTCAGCACGCCGAAGACGATCGTGACCGCCAGCGCGAGGCCGGTCACGTGGGTGACGGCTGCGAACCACACGGGCACCGCGCGCTCACGAGGTCCCGGGGAGGTCTTCAGACGCACGAGGAAGGCCGCGGTGATGCAGACGAGCAGCAGCGACGACGTGTAGTGGAAGCCCACGATGAAGGGGTTGAGTCCGGTGAGGACCGTGATGCCGCCGACGAGCGCCTGCGCCACGACGCCCGCCAGCGCGATCCATGCCAGGGCGACGAGGTCGCGTCGGGCGGGCGTCGTGCGCACCGAGTAGACCGCGCTCGCGATGATGGCGATGAGGAGGACACCCGTCGCGAAGGGGAATGCGAGGAGAGCCGGTCCCGCTGCAGCCAGGCCGTAGAAGAGGGTCGCGACGAAATATGTGAGAGCGGCCGCGGCGATGCCGCCGACAGCGAACCACAACGCCCGGACCAGGCCGCGCTTCCCGCTGAACAGGTGGAGCACCAGCAGCACCACGGCCAGGGCGATGATGCCGACGACGCCGGTCATCAGACGGTTGCCGAACTCGATGATCCCGTGGATGCCCTGCACCTCGAGGATCGGCACCAGGGAATCCGGGGTGCACAGCGGCCAATCCGAGCATCCGAGGCCCGAGCCGGTGAGGCGCACGGCGCCGCCGGTGCCGATGATGATGGTCTCGCTGACGAACGACAACCACGCGAAGACCGTCAACGCACGTCCCCATGACGCGGAGCGAGGCGGCACAGCCTGCGTCGTCGAGGTGGCGGGGATCATCGTCTCGGGCATAAGTCCTCCGGACCGCACGAGACGCGGCGGGCATGGCCCGTCTGTCAGGCGGAACCTGTAGAATCGGATTGTTGCGATGAGCGCTGACAGCGCTGAAGCATCGTCAACAGTTTAGGCGCGATGGATGCGCCGGTGATGAGGGCCCACCAACGGCACCCGCTCCCGCAGACTCGACGGGGATCAGGTGTGTCGGGGCGGATGACACCGTTTGGGACCTGTGAGGAGAGTGTTGGATGTCGGATGTGCTGATCGACCGCCCGGAGCTTGATGGACTGGGGGTGTACGAATTCGGCTGGCACGATGAGGATGCTGCGGGTGCCATCGCGAAACGCGGTATCTCCGAAGACGTCGTCCGTGGGATCTCGGGCCTCAAGAACGAACCCGAATGGATGCTGAAGACCCGCCTCAAGGGATACCAGCTCTTCGGGCGCAAGCCGATGCCGACCTGGGGCGCAGACCTCAGCGAGATCGACTTCGACAACATCAAGTACTTCGTCCGCTCCACCGAGAAGCAGGCGCAGACGTGGGAGGACCTTCCCGCCGAGATCCGTGAGACCTACGAGCGCCTCGGCATCCCCGAGGCTGAGCGTCAGCGCCTTGTGGCCGGCGTCGCGGCTCAGTACGAGTCCGAGGTCGTCTACCACCAGATCCGCGAGGACCTGGAGCAGCAGGGCGTCATCTTCATGGACACCGACACCGCGCTGCGCGAGCACCCCGAGTTCTTCGAGGAGTACTTCGGCACCGTCATCCCCGCGGGCGACAACAAGTTCGCTGCGCTGAACACGGCCGTGTGGTCGGGCGGCTCGTTCGTCTACGTCCCCAAGGGCGTTCACGTCGAGATCCCGCTGCAGGCGTACTTCCGCATCAACACCGAGAACATGGGCCAGTTCGAGCGGACCCTGATCATCGCCGATGAGGACAGCTATGTCCACTACATCGAGGGCTGCACGGCTCCGATCTACAAGTCGGACTCCCTGCACTCCGCCGTCGTCGAGATCATCGTGAAGAAGAACGCCCGAGTTCGATACACGACGATCCAGAACTGGTCGAACAACGTCTACAACCTGGTCACCAAGCGCGCCGTGGCCTACGAGGGCGCGACCATGGAGTGGGTCGACGGCAACATCGGCTCCAAGGTGACGATGAAGTACCCGTCGATCTATCTGATGGGCGAGCACGCCAAGGGTGAGACGCTGTCCGTCGCCTTCGCCGGTCCCGGTCAGCACCAGGACGCCGGCGCCAAGATGATCCACATGGCGCCCTACACGCAGTCGTCGATCGTCTCGAAGTCGATCGCTCGCGGCGGCGGCCGTGCGGGATACCGCGGTGAGGTGCGCGTGGATGCCGCAGCGCATCACTCCGCGAACACCGTGCGCTGCGACGCTCTGCTCGTGGACACCAAGTCGCGCTCCGACACCTACCCGGCGATCGACATCCGTGTCGACGACGTGCAGCTCGGCCACGAGGCCACGGTCTCGAAGGTGAGCGAGGAGCAGCTGTTCTACCTGCAGTCCCGTGGCATGCCCGAGGACGAGGCGATGGCGATGATCGTGCGCGGCTTCATCGAGCCGATCGCGCGGGAGCTCCCCATGGAATACGCGATGGAACTGAACAAGCTCATCGAGATGGGCATGGAAGGATCGGTCGGCTAGTGACGGCCTCGACGACAGCGCCCGCCGAGGCGCAGCACAGCAACGCGCCCGCGGGCGCGCACATCGACCCGGCGGCGCAGGTCGCCGCCGCGGGGTTCGTCCCCGTCCAGACGCGCTCGGAGCGTCCGCACTCCTTCGAGCCCGCCGACTTCGGTGCCCCCACGGGGCGCGAGGTCAACTGGAAGCACACGCCGGTCGCTCAGCTCACCTCGCTGTTCGAGGTGGCGTCGCCGAACGACGGCGTCAGCTACACGTACGGCGCGGGGGAGCAGTACATCGCCGAGCCGCTCGCCGTCGGCGCGGCGCCTCGCGGTGAGGTGTTCCTCGCCGAAGACGTGACGGCCGCCGTCGCGTGGCAGGGCAGCACCGACGCGCTCCATGTGCGCATCCCGCGTGAAGAAGAGGTCGCCGAGCCGGTCTTCATCGCCATCGCGGGCCTCGGAGCGGAACGTCGTGCCGACGCGCACATCGTGATCGAAGCCCTCGAGCACAGCTCCGCGACGGTCGTGCTCCAGCACACCGGTTCCGCGAAGTACGCGCAGAACGTCGAGATCATCGTCCGCGACGGCGCGAAGCTCACGGTCATCAGCCTGCAGCAGTGGGCCGATGACGCGGTTCACACGGCTGCGCACCAGGCGCGGGTCGGCGCCGACGCGACGCTAAAGCACTTCGTCGTCAGCTTCGGCGGCGGAGTGGTGCGCGTCAACCCGAACGTCGAGCTTGCCGGCTCCGGCTCCGAGGGCTACCTGTACGGCCTCTCCTATGCGGATGCCGGGCAGCACCTCGAGAGCCAGGTCTATCTGCACCACAAGGGACCGCACACCAAGGGCGACGTCCTCTACAAGGGTGCGCTGCAGGGTCAGGGCGCGCACAGCGTCTGGATCGGCGACGTACTGATCGGCGCCGATGCGACGGGTACCGACTCCTATGAGGCGAACCGCAACCTGGTCCTGACCGAGGGTGCACGCGCCGATTCGATCCCGAACCTCGAGATCGAGACCGGCGACATCCTCGGTGCCGGACACGCGAGCGCCACCGGTCGTTTCGACGACGAGCAGCTGTTCTACCTGCAGGCGCGCGGCATCACCGAGGAAGAGGCGCGACGCCTGGTCGTGCTCGGTTTCCTCACCGACATCGTGCAGCGCCTCGGCATCCCCGCCCTCGAGACCGAGTTGCTGGCGGCCATCGAGACGGAGCTCGCCGAGGTGAGTGCATGACCGCCGAACGCGTCTGCGGTGTCGCCGACCTCGAGCAGGACATGCCTCTGCGCGTGGACCCGAGCGGCGTGCCCATCACGGTGATCAAAGACGGCGAGGGAGTCATCCACGCCATCGGCGACACCTGCACCCACGGCGACATCTCGCTGTCCGAGGGCTTCGTCGAAGGCGACACGGTGGAGTGCTGGGCACACGGCTCCGCCTTCTCGCTGCTCACCGGCAAGCCCCAGAATCTCCCCGCATATGAGCCCGTCCCGGTCTATGTCGTCCAGATCGACGGCGACGACGTGCTCATCGATCCGACTGTGATTAAGGAAGTCTGAAGAATGTCTGTTCTCGAGATCCGCGACCTGCATGTGACGGTCGAGACCGATGCGGGGACCACCCCGATCCTCAACGGAATCAACCTCACCATGAACACGGGTGAGACGCACGCCATCATGGGCCCCAACGGCTCGGGCAAGTCGACCCTGGCGTACACGATCGCCGGTCACCCCAAGTACACGGTGACCTCCGGTTCCATCACGTTCGACGGCCAGGACGTCCTGGAGATGAGCGTCGACGAGCGCGCCCGTGCCGGGCTCTTCCTCGCGATGCAGTACCCGGTCGAGATCCCGGGCGTCACGGTGACGAACTTCCTGCGCACAGCCAAGACGGCTCTCGACGGGGAAGCGCCCGCGATCCGCGGCTGGACCAAAGACGTCAAGGCGGCCATGTCGAACCTCCGCATGGACCCGAAGTTCGCGCAGCGCAACGTCAACGAGGGCTTCTCCGGTGGCGAGAAGAAGCGCCACGAGATCCTGCAGCTCGAGGTGCTGAAGCCCAAGTTCGCGATCCTCGACGAGACCGACTCCGGCCTCGACGTCGACGCGCTCAAGATCGTCTCCGAGGGTGTCAACCGCGCGAAGGAGTCCACCGGACTCGGCGTGCTGCTGATCACGCACTACACCCGCATCCTCCGCTACATCCGCCCCGACTTCGTCCACGTCGTGGTCGCGGGGAAGATCGTCGAAGAGGGCGGCCCCGAGCTCGCAGACCGGCTGGAGAACGAGGGATACGATCGTTTCCTCGACCCTGCAGCCCCTATCGAGGCGTAGGCTGATCGCATGACAGCGACCCTCACGGACGAGAAGTACGACGCGGTCACCGAGGCTCTCAAAGACGTCATGGACCCCGAGCTCGGGATCAACGTCGTCGACCTCGGCCTCATCTACGACCTCGCCTGGGATGACGAGAACGATGCTCTCGTCATCCACATGACGCTGACCAGCGCCGGCTGCCCGCTCACCGATGTCCTCGAGGACCAGACCGCTCAGGCTCTGGACAGCGTGGTCGATCGCTTCCGGATCAACTGGGTCTGGATGCCGCCGTGGGGTCCGGAGAAGATCTCGGACGACGGGCGCGACATGATGCGCGCCCTCGGTTTCGCGATCTGACCCCTACGGGAAGCACCGCCGGGTGGATTCTCTGCGCGCGTCGAATCGGATGACACCGCGACGGCGCGTGTCGGGACCTCGGGAGAACGAATGCTTCAGGTGAAGGCTTTGCCTCTGGCGGAACTCCGCGAGCGCAGCAGCGCGAAGTGGCGGGAGTACCCCGCGGACGTCCTTCCGCTGTTCGTCGCGGAGACCGACTTCCCGCTGGCTCCGGCGATCTCGACGGTACTGCAGCGTGCTGTCGAGATCGGCGATACGGGGTATGTCGCCTCGAAGACGTCGCTCGCCGAGTCGTTCGCGGCGTTCGCGGGCCGCCGCTACCGGTGGGACCCTGACCCCGCACGGATGCGCAGCACCGCTGACGTGAGCATGGGGATCGTCGAGATCCTGCGCCGCGTGACGCAGCCGGGAGAGCGCGTCGTCGTGACGCCTCCCGTCTACCCGCCGTTCTACGATCTGGTCGCCGAGGCCGGTGCAGAACTCGAGCGGGTGCCGCTCCGTGATACCGGAACCGGGTGGGAGCTCGATCTCGACGGGATCCGCGCGGCCTTCGACGACGGTGCGACGGCGATCCTGCTCTGCAACCCCCACAACCCCACCGGCACGGTACACGGCCGGGACAGCCTGGCCGCCCTGGCGGAACTGGCAGACGAGTTCGGCGTCGCGGTGGTCTCGGACGAGATCCACGCCCCGCTCGCGCAGCCGGGAACGGGGTTCACGCCGTTCCTCGCCGCGAGCGACGCCGCGCAACGCGTGGGCTACGCGGTGGTGAGCGCCAGTAAGGCCTTCAACCTCGCCGGGCTCAAGTGCGCCCTCATGGTCACGGGCGACGACGAGACGAGTGCCGTCGTGCGCGGCCTTCCCTCCGAGGTCGAGTGGCGCACCGGGCAGTTCGGCCTGCTCGCGGCTGTCGCCGCCTTCTCGGAGGAGAGCGACGCCTGGCTCGACGGGCTGCTGCGCACCCTCGACGAGAACCGGGTGCTGCTCGAAGACCTTCTCGCGGCTCGCCTTCCCGGCGCGCGCTACCGAATCCCCGACGCCGGCTACCTCGCGTGGATCGACCTCTCCGCGCTGGAATGGGGCGAGAACCCGGCTCGACGCATCCTGAAGGACGCCAAGGTCGCGCTGCACTTCGGCCCGGCTTTCGGCGCGGAGGGCGCGGGGCACGTGAGACTGAACTTCGGCACCAGCCCGGAGATCCTCACCGAGGCCATCGAGCGCATCGCGTCGCTCGTCGGCCGATGACCGCTCCGACCGACGCCGCGACGATCTGGGACCGCCAGCGCATCTGGGTGACCTTCGGCGCGGTCGCACTGATCTTCCTGGCCGCGATCGAGGCCTTGGCCGTCACGACCGTGATGCCGATCGTCAGCGAGGCGCTGAACGGCGAGGCCCTGTTCGCCGTGGCCTTCGCCGGGACACTGGCGACCAGCGTGATCGGTATGGTCGCGACCGGGGCGTGGTCGGATGCTCGCGGACCTCGCGGTGCCCTCTACGTCGCGGTGACGCTCTTCATCATCGGCCTGCTGATCTCGGGCTTCGCGGTCACGATGCACCAGTTCCTGATCGGTCGACTGGTCCAGGGGCTCGGGACGGGAGGGCAGACGGTCGCACTGTACGTCGTGGTCGCCCGCCTGTACCCGCCCCACCTGCACGGTCGGATCTTCGCTGCCTTCGCCGCGGCCTGGGTCGTTCCGTCGATGGTCGGTCCGTTCCTGGCCGGAGCCGTCGCCGAGTACCTCGATTGGCGCTGGGCGTTCCTCGGTGTGGCCGTGCTCACGGCTGCGGCGTTCCTGATGATCGCAGTCCGCCTCCGCGGGGTCGACCTCGGACGCGGTGAGCCGCAGGATCGCAGAGCGCTGATCGTCCGGCTGGTGCTCGCGGTGGTGGTCGCGGTGCTCGCCGTCGTCGTCGGCTTCTCGGCAGAGCTGAAGCCGTCGATCAGGTGGCCCGTCGCGATCGGAGCCGTGCTGGCGATCGGCTTCGCCGTGCTGCCGCTGCTGCCGCGGCGCACTCTTCGCGCAGGCCCCGGTTTACCCAGCGTGGTGCTGATGCGTGGAATCGTGGCGGGGGCGTTCTTCGCCGCCGAGGCGTACATCCCGTATCTCCTGATGAGGAAGTTCGACTTCAGCGCGACCTGGGCGGGCATCGCGCTGATGCTCGCGGCGCTGGCCTGGGCAGGTGCCTCGGCCCTGCAGGGACGGTACGGCGAACGGCTCGGCAACCACCGCATCACGACGATCAGCCTGGGCGCACTGCTGATCGCGATGCTCTGCGTGCTCACTGCCGCGGTGTTCGACGTCTCCGCGGCGGTCGTCGTGGTCGGCTGGGCATTCGCGGGCGGTGGCATGGGGCTGCTCTACCCTCGCCTCACCGTGTTGACGCTGGCTTACTCGAACGAGACCAACCAGGGGTTCAACTCCTCGGCCCTGTCGATCTCGGATGCGTCCGGATCGGCCGTCGCCATCGCTCTCGCCGGCCTCGGTGTCGCGACGCTCGGCGGCGAGGTGGGGGCGTTCAGCGCGGTCTTCGCGTTCTGCATCGCCCTCGTCGTCCTGGCCGTGATTCCCGGTCTCAGGCTCGGGCACGCCGCGGAGTCGCCGGCGCGCTGAAGGTTCCTGCCAGGGCGGTGACCCCGAGGTCGAAGACCCGATCGAGTCCGGCGGTGACATCGACATCGTCTGTGTCGGGCAGAGCGCCATGGCTGTCGGCATGCATACGTTGCTGCACGAGCGTGGCGTGTCCCAGCACGAAATGCAGGATCGCTGTGCCCCGGTCCTCGGCATCGGACGCCCCCTGCGCGATCAGAGCGTCGATCAGCGCGGTCAGCGCCTGCGATGAGCCGAGCTGGAGCGCATACGTGCTGAGGACCAGCTCCGCGCCGTCGCGGTAGGCGAAGAGCGCGTCGCGGATGCCACGTGCCGTAGCGACGATATCGGTTCCTCCGCGCGGTATCGATGCGGTGATGCGGTCGGCGAGGTCGGCGAGCAGCTGCTGCTTGTTCGCGAAATGCCAGTAGAGCGCGCTCGGCTGCACGTCGAGACCGGCAGCGATACGCCGCATCGAGAGGTCCGCGAGCCCGACCTCGTCGAGCAGGGCGAGGGCGCTCCGCGCCACGCTGTCGCGGTCGTGACGTGCCGGATTGGGCTCTGGACTCATGCTCCGATTATAGTGAACGACGTTCAGGTGAACACTGTTCAGGTCGTGTGAGTGGAGAGGCCCGAGGTGACGAGTTCTCCCCGGATCGGCATGGCGCCGATCGTCCTCGATCGGGTCTCGGTCGAGCTCGACGGGCGTGCGGTGCTGCGCGACGTCAGCGTCGAGCTCACGGCACCGCGGATTGCGGTGATCGGGGCGAACGGCTCCGGCAAATCGACCTTCGCGAGACTTCTGAACGGTCTCATCGCTCCTCACAGCGGCGCGGTCTCGGTGCAGGGACTCGACACGGTGCGTGAGCGCGCCGCCGTGCGCCGACTCGTCGGCTTCGTGTTCACCAACCCGGACGCGCAGATCCTCATGCCGACCCCTGCCGAAGACCTCGCCCTGTCGTTGCGCGGCCTTCCGAAGGCAGAGGTGTCCGCGCGCGTCAGGGAGACGCTCGAGACGCATGGATTGGCGGAGCATGCCGAGGTCCCCGCATCGAGCCTGTCGGGCGGGCAGAAGCAGATGCTCGCGCTGGCCTCGGTGCTGATCGCCGGACCGCGTGTGATCGTCGCCGACGAGCCGACGACGCTCCTCGACCTGCGCAACGCCCGCCGCATCGGTGACCTCCTGCTCGCCCAGCAGGCGCAGGTCGTCGTGGTGACCCACGACCTCGAACTGGCGGGGCGCTGCGACACCGTGCTGTACTTCGCGGACGGACGGCTCGTCGCCTCGGGCGCCCCGGCGAGCGTGATCGAAGCATATCGCCGGGCGTGCGCGTGATCGCGCTGTATCGTCCCGGAACCGGGGCCCTTCACCGAGCACCGGCAGGCTTCAAGCTCGCGGTGCTGGCGGCCGGAGCACTCGTGCTGTCGCTGTACCCGCACGATCCGCTCAGCATCGCCGTCTCGCTCGCGGTCGTCGGAGGGCTCTACGGCGTGAGCGGATTGCCGGTCCGGGTGCTCGTGACCGAGACCTGGCGTCTGCGCTGGCTCATCCTGGTCCTCGCCGCCGCTCTGCTGATCTTCGTGTCGCCCGTCGCGGCATGGATCAGCACGGGGAGGGTGGTGGCGGTGCTGCTCCTGGCGAGTCTGCTCACCCTGACCACCCGGATGTCGGACCTTCTCGACGTACTGCACCGGCTCATACGACCGCTCCGCAGAGTCGGAGTCGATCCGGAAGCGGTGGCGCTGACGATATCGCTGACGCTCACGATGATTCCGGTGATCGCCGGGTTCGCCGCGCGCGTGCGGGAGGCGGAGCAGGCCCGTGATGTGCGTCTCGGCATCCGTACGGTCGTGCCCCTGCTGGTGCTGGCGCTGAAGCATGCGGATGAGGTCGGCGACGCGCTGGCGGCGAGGGGCATGGGCTGACTCAGGCCGGTACGAGCGTGCTGGTGCGGATCGACGACCGCGGGGCCCCGGATCGCGGCGACGGCAGTGACGACAGCCGCAGGGAAGCGGCCATCAGCGCGATCGCGATGAGCGCGGTCGCGACCGAAGTGCCCAGCGCGAGGAGGAGAACGATGCCGACCAGGCCGCTGAGGGTTCCGATGAAGATGCGAAGCGACGAGGAAGTCGCCGCGGGTGCCGGCTGCGATTCGAAGCGAGTGAACGCGACGGCGACGAGAGCTGTGAGAGCGAGCGCGGTCGCCAGCCAGAGCGGTCGTCCGGCCCACCACGCTGCGCTGTCCAGTGCCGGCAGAGTGACGCCGGCGATGAGCGCGTAGACGGCGGTCGAGCCGGCCATGAGAAGCAGAACAGGCATGTGCCAGAGGTAGATCGTCATCGTGCGCACCGTGACGAAGGCGGTGAACGCGGCGACGCGCGGCCTGCGGCTGAAACGCTCGAGACGTTCGCGGTGCAGCGACAGCAGGCTGGTGTGCGCGACGCCGACGAGGAGGAGAGCGGTTGTCGGCGGGTTGATGTTCGCGATGAGGTCGGGGGAGTAGATCCCGACGACGAACGTGGCCACGAGCAGCAGAACAGCGACGGTTCCTGCCGCGGCACGGACCCGCCTGCTGAGGCGGTTGATGCTTCCGTCGGCAAGGAAGAAGCCGAGCTGCTGAAGGGCCATCCACACGAAGGCGAGGTTCAGGAAGCCCAGGGCTTCGAGGCCGGAGGCCCCTCGCAGCACGTCGACGACGACCGCAGTGAGAGCCAGAGCGCCGATGGTGCGCAACGGCGCGCGCTCGTGAGCCGCGGCGAACAGGGGGAGCAGCGCCTGGCACAGAAGGAAGACCCCCAGGAACCAGAGCGGCTGCCCGTAGCGGAACCCGGCCGTCGCGATGAGGTCGGCGGGAACGCCGAAGACGGTGAGCAGTGCGAGTGCGACCGCGACGACGGCGATCGTGAAGATCGCAGGACGCAGCAGACGGTGCACACGGCCGGCGATGAAGCCGACGGCCGTGCCTCCGCGCTGACGCATGCGCCGGTAGGCGAGGAGTCCGGAGAACCCGCCGATCACGAAGAACAGCGGCATCACCTGCAGGAACCAGCTGAGCGGCGCGATCCAGCCCGTCCCGTCGCTGGCGTTGTCGAAGACCGGACCGGACTCGCCGACGGTGACGCCGACCATGATCGCGTGCAGGAGGACGACGCCGAGGACGCAGAGCGCCCGGAGGAAGTCGATCCCGGTGTCGCGGGATGCGCGCGGGGGAGCCGCGGTGATGCCGGCGCGCGGTGCCTGGGCGATGGTCATGAGTCCTCCTCGGAAGCGGTGTTCCAGGAGACTATGGACGTGGTGTCGGCGGGGGCATCACCCTCGGGTGCCGTTACGACCCCCTACGACGGGGTGAGTCAGGACGACGGCTCGACGAGTCCCGTGTCGTAGGCGAGGATCACGGCGTGCACGCGATCACGGAGATTCAGCTTCGCGAGCACCTTGCCGACATGCGTCTTGACGGTCTGCTCCGCGATGAAGAGGTCGGCGGCGATCTCGGTGTTGGAGCGCCCACGGCCGATGAGCACGAGCACTTCACGTTCGCGGTCGGTGAGCTCGGCGAGGGCTGTCGCCGAGCGCGGTGCTCGAGGGCGACGACCGGCGAACTGCTCGATCATGCGTCGGGTCACGCTGGGCGCGAGGAGCGCATCTCCGCCGGCGACGACCCGCACGGCGTGGACGAGCTCCTCCGGCAGAGCATCCTTCAGCAGGAAGCCGCTGGCGCCGGCCTCGAGTGCGTCGTACACGTAGTCGTCGATGTCGAAGGTCGTGAGCATGAGTATCCGTGGCACGTGCGCGGCGGGATAGGAGGGGCCGAGGATACGTCGAGTCGCTTCGATCCCATCCAGTTCCGGCATCCGCACATCCATGAGGATCACGTCGGGGTCGAGGCGGGCCGCCAGGGTGACCGCCTCGGCACCGGTCGCGGCCTGCCCGGAGACCCGTATGCCCTCGTGGGCGTCGAGAAGTGCGGCGAATCCTGCGCGGACCATGGCCTGATCGTCGGCGATGAGCACGCTGATCGTCACGGGTTCTCCTTTTCGAGAGGGGTGGCGGCCGACGGGGCGGCCGACGGCGAGGGGGCGGTCGGGTCGGATCTCGGGTCTGCTCCCAAGGGGAGGATCGCCTCGACATCCCACCCGCCGTCGGAAGCCGGGCCGGCGGAGAGGCTTCCGCCGAGAATCTCGGCGCGCTCCCGCATCCCGCGCAGTCCGTACCCGCCGCCGTGGCCCTCCGGGCTGCGCGGCGGCGCGGTGTTGTGCACCAGGATGCGAATGCTGCGGGCCTCGGCTCGCACGCGCACGGAGATCCGCGCGCCCGCAGCGTGTCGCACGGCGTTGCTCAACGCCTCCTGAACGATTCGGAACGCGGCGATCTGCACCGCGGGGGTGGCGGAGGCGCCAGCCTCGCCGCCTTCCAGTGCGAGTCCGACCTCGACGCCCGCGCGGCGGATGCTGTCGACGAGGGTGGGGATGTCGTCGATGCCCTGTTGCGGGGCGAGCTCGGCGCTCTGGTCCTCCGTGCGGAGCACGCCGAGCATGCGTCGCATCTCGGTGAGGGAGCTTCGGGCGGTCGCTGCGATGTCATCGAACTCCGCGATGGCCGCGTCTTCGAGCTCGGGGATCCGGTACTTCGCAGTGGAGGCCTGCACCTGGATCACCGACATGCTGTGCGCCACCACGTCGTGCAGCTCCCTGGCGATCTTCGTGCGCTCCTCCACGAGGGCGCGTCTGGCCTCTTCGAGTGCACTGTGTTCCTTCTCGCGCGTCAGTTCGGCGGCCACTCTGACGCGTCCGGCGACGAGCGCTGCGATGAGGAACATGGCGGAGGCGACGGCAGTGGTCACGATGAGATCGGCCGTGGCGCTGGCGGATGACTCGGGCAGTGCCACCATGTCGGGGCGGAGGACCGGAGAGAGAAGGGAGGCGATCGCTCCGAGGATCAGTGCGAAGGCCCCGAGTCGCGCGCCGTGGAGGAATGTCAGCACGCCGACGAACAGGACGAACGTCAGGAGCGCGGGGACGGACCAGGGCCACGGGGATTGGATCGCCAGTTCCGGTACGACAGTGAGGGGAAGCGTGAATGCTGCGGCGGTGAAGAGCCCGATGGCCCAGTGCGGGCGCGAGATCGCCAGCAGAGGAGAGCCGCACAGAGCCGCGCCGAGAATGAACGACAGCGGCAGCGGGGTGCCGTACAGCACGCTCTGCAGAGACACGAGGACCGCGAACAGCGCGACGACCGCCGCACACAGCGCTACGAAGGCGGAGGTGCGGCGGCTGATCCGTGGTCGGCGAGGTGAACGCTCGCGGCGGCGTGCCATGACTGTCATCCTGCCAGCTGCAGCGTCTGCGCACGGCGTCGACGAGCTGCGGCGATCCTGTCGATCACGAAGCCGATGATCAGCGCGATGACGATTCCGAGCCCGGCGCTGAGCAGCGGCTGGTCCTTGATCCAGGCGCCGGCGAGCAGGCCGATCGCGAGGCTGAAGACGCTCCAGCTGAGTCCGGCGATCAGACTGAGCGGGAGGAAGCGCCGCCAGGGGAAGTCGAGAGCCCCCGCCGTCATGTTGACGGCGACCCGCCCGACCGGAATGTACCGGGCGCCGAGGATCAGGGTCGCGCTGCGACGGTCGAGGGCGTCCTGGGCATACGCGAACGTCGCAGCGACGCGTGGACGGCGCATCCAGGCGAAACGGGTGGTGCCCAACCCGCGGCCGATCAGGAAGGCGATGTTGTCGCCGATCGCCGCGCCGATCGCGGCGACGGCACCGAGCAGCAGCAGGTTCCCCTCGCCGGTGGACGCGGCGACGGCCGCCGCGGCGACGAGCACGGTCTCGCTGGGGATCGGGGGGAAGAAGCCGTCGATGACGGTGACGGCGAACAGCACCAGATACAGCCAGGGGGAGGCGATCGCCTGCATGATGAGCTCGTTGAGGATGTCCACTCCCGCACGCTATGCGGGGGACGATGGTGCGGGCATCCCTCTGCGGTATCGGTGCACTACCTCTCGGGGCTGATCTTGCTGACCGCGACTCCCGGCGACGCCGCTTATACTGGGAGGCTGGCCGATCGGCCGAACAACCTCCCCGAAAGAACGGACGTCCGCTGTGCTTGCCGTGCACGACCTCGAGATCCGCGTTGGCGCGCGCCTGCTGATGGAGAACGTCTCGTTCCGCGTCGCCGACGGAGACAAGATCGGACTCGTCGGCCGCAACGGGGCCGGAAAGACCACGCTCACCAAGGTGCTCGCCGGTGACGTCCTGCCGTCCGGTGGGAGTGTGACCCGCTCCGGCGAGCTCGGCTACCTGCCCCAGGACCCTCGCACGGGCAACCCCGAAGACCTGGCGCGCACCCGCATCCTCGATGCGCGTGGGCTCGGTCAGCTCAACCTCGGAATGACCGAGGCGGCTCTCGCGATGGGGTCCGACGACCCTGCGGTGGCCGACAAGGCGATGAAGCGCTACGCCCGCCTCACCGAGCAGTTCGAAGCGCAGGGCGGCTATGCGGCAGAGGCCGAGGCCGCATCCATCGCGAACAACCTCTCGCTTCCCGATCGCATCCTCGACCAGCCGCTGTCGACGCTCTCCGGTGGTCAGCGTCGCCGCATCGAGCTCGCACGCATCCTCTTCTCCGACGCCGAGACGATGATCCTCGACGAGCCGACGAACCACCTCGACGCCGACAGTGTCGTGTGGTTGCGCGAGTTCCTCAAGGGCTACAAGGGCGGGCTGATCGTGATCAGCCACGACGTGGAGCTCGTCGGCGAGACCGTGAACCGCGTGTTCTACCTCGACGCGAACCGCCAGATCATCGACACCTACAACATGAACTGGAAGAACTACCTGCGTCAGCGGGTGGCGGATGAGGAGCGCCGCAAGAAGGAGCGCGCGAACGCCGAGAAGAAGGCGACGACGCTGCAGCTGCAGGCGGCGCGCTTCGGAGCGAAGGCCTCGAAGGCCGCCGCGGCGCATCAGATGATCGCGCGCGCCGAGAAGCTGCTCGCGGGGCTCGACGAGGTGCGTCAGGAAGACCGGGTCGCCAAGCTGCGCTTCCCGAAGCCGGCGCCCTGCGGCAAGACGCCGATGATGGCATCCGGCCTCTCGAAGTCGTACGGATCGCTCGAGATCTTCACCGATGTCGACCTGGCGATCGATCGCGGCTCCAAGGTCGTGGTGCTCGGCCTCAACGGTGCGGGAAAGACCACCCTGCTCCGCATGCTCGCGGGCGTCGACCAGCCCGACACCGGCCAGCTCGAGCCGGGTCACGGCCTCAAGGTCGGCTACTACGCGCAGGAGCACGAGAACCTCGACGTGAACCGTTCGGTGCTGGAGAACATGGTCTCCGCCGCACCGCACATCACCGAGACCGAGGCCCGCAAGGTGCTGGGATCGTTCCTGTTCACGGGCGACGACGTGCTCAAGCCGGCGGGAGTCCTGTCCGGTGGGGAGAAGACGCGTCTGTCGCTCGCGACGCTGGTCGTGTCGTCGGCGAACCTGCTGCTGCTGGATGAGCCCACCAACAACCTCGATCCCGCGTCGCGCGAGGAGATCCTCGGTGCGCTCGCGCACTACGAGGGCGCTGTCGTCCTCGTGTCGCACGACCCGGGCGCGGTGCAGTCGCTCAATCCCGAGCGTGTGCTGATCCTGCCGGACGGCGTCGAGGACATCTGGAGCCAGGAGTACCAGGACCTCATCGAGCTCGCCTGAGCTCTCGCGACTCCGCGTCAGCACCCGAACTCTCGCGGCATACCGAGTGGCGCCGACTGAGCGGTCACCGCACGTCGAGCAGCTCGTCTTCGATGTCGGCGTCGTGGTCCTTGCGACGCGACTTCTTGACGGGAGCCGGCGCGCCTTCGACCTCTTCCCGATGCTTCACGATCTCCGTGCGGATGATGTATCCGATGAAGATGAAGCCCATCAGAGCGAAGAGGATCCACTGGATGGCGTACGACAGATGGGGGCCGGGGTCGTCGGTGGGGGAGTCGAATCCGCCCAGTGCGCCGTCGCCTGCCGGCTTCTCGCTGATCACGCGACCATACGCGCCGGTGATCACATCTCCGTCGACGAGTTCCGCGATGGAGGGCAGGTTGATGGTCGGAACCTGTCCTTCGGGGGCGCCGCGCCCCGAAGCCGGAAGCTGCTCACCCGGTCGGAGGCGCACGGTGACCTCCGTCTCGCCGGCGGGGGGCGCCGGCACCGAGTCAGGTGCGTCCCCGTCGCCCGGCGGAACCCAGCCGCGATCCACGATGAAGACGCGCCCATCGGCGTCCTGGAACGGCACCAGCACCTCGAAGGCACTCGTCCCGCCGTGCGGACGGTTCCTCACCAGCAGCTGCTGGTCGGCCAGGTACTCGCCTTGGAGGGTCACCGGTCGCCACTCATCGGACGGATCGAGGGCGCCGTCTTCTCCGATGAGGTCGGTCAGCGGCACCGGGTCCGCGTCGTAGTTCTGCTCGACGAGTTCGATCTGCGCGGCCCGGGATTCGTTCCGCTCGAACTGCCACTGCGACAGGAAGACGCACGCGACCGCGAAGCCGATCGCGATGAGCACGTACACGCCCCATCGGGTCAACCGTCGGCTCATGCCGGGATTCCGTCGCGAACGGTCACCGGGAAGTCCCGTGCGGCGAGGTAGTCGCGGAGGTAGTCGACATGCTCGTCGCACGCCAGCCAGATCTTCTCACGATCGGCGGCATGGATACGAGGGTTTCGCCACACGACCTGTCTGGTCGCCGCACTCCGGCACCCGGCGCGCGAGCATTCGAGGTCTGTCATCGGTCCTTCGGGCCTTCGTGGATCGTGAACACCGAGGGAGTCGTCGTATCGTTCTCGATCGGCGCGGGTCCCGGGGCTTCCAGCTCTTGCAGGGGGGACTCCGCCGTGGTGTCGGTGCTGTCGCTGCCGGCGTTGGCGAAGACCACGGCGATGTAGGGAAGCACGGCCGCGGAGACGCCGAAGACCCAGGTGTACCAGCCGTAGGGTTGCACGAGCACCATGAGCGCGAAGCAGGCGATGCGGATGGACATCGTCAGGACGTATCGGCGCACGCGATGGTCAGCCTCATCCCGCGGAGATTGCGGCAGTGAGGTGACGGCCGGGACTTGACGCGCGTTCTTCACGATGTCTCAAGCCTACGCCGGTACCGGCCGCTCGGCGTGCCGCTTCCGAGTCGGTTCAGCGCGAGTAGACGAAGGGCAGGCTGAATGCTCCGACGAAAAGGAAGCTGATGATGATGCCGATGAGGGTGAACGCGCCGATCGCGATCATCGCGTAACCGAGGATCAGGCCGGCGATGGCCATACCTCGACCGGCGATTCCCGGATCGCGCTTGGTCAGGCCCAGCGCCATATGGCCGGTGATGACGGCGGCGATCGATGCCAATACCGGCACGATCGCCCAGAACAGCGCGATCCCGGCGATGCCACAGATCAGGGAGGTGACGGCGAGCCCGCTCGTGGGGCGTGGCGCGGTAACGGGATAGACGGGCGCACCGTAGAGCGGATAGCCGGGCTGAGGCACGGTCGTGGGCGTCGGGGCGCTGTACGTCGGCGGGGCGCCCGGATAGCTCTGCGTCGGCTGCGGGGCGGGTTGCACCGGATGTGCGGGAAGCCGCGGGGCCGCGGGAGGGGGCACCGGTGCAGGCGGCGGAGGCGGTGTGAGCGCCGGCTCGCCGGTGGGAGGAGGAGTGGGGGTGTCGCTCACGGTGAAGCCTTTCGTCTCGATCAGGCTTCCAGCCCCGTCCGCGCGTGTCAACGTCGTGACGGGGTCGGGCGCGGCATCGTCGGTAGGATCGATGACGGCTCGGGAACTCGGGCCGCAGGTCCAGAGCAGGAGTGTCCCCATGAGCGCTGAGCGCGTCGTCCTCGTCACCGGCGGAAACCGCGGTATCGGCCGTGCGATCGCGGAGCGCTTCGTACGGGACGGCTATCGCGTGGCGGTCACCGCTCGCAGCGGAGAGGGCCCGGAGGGAACGCTCACCGTCCGAGCGGATGTCACGGATGCTGCCGCGCTCGATGCGGCGTTCACCGAGGTGGAGCAGCAGCTCGGCCCGGTGGAGATCGTCGTCGCGAACGCCGGCATCACGAAGGACACGCTCCTCATGCGCATGAGCGAGGACGACTTCGACAGTGTGGTCGCGACGAACCTGGGCGGCACGTTCCGCGTCGTCAAGCGCGCCTCGAAGGGCATGCTGCGGGCGCGCTTCGGCCGCATCATCCTGATCTCGAGTGTCGTGGGCTTGTACGGCTCCGCCGGCCAGGCCAACTACTCCGCCTCGAAGAGCGCACTGGTCGGCTTCGCCCGTTCGATCACGCGTGAGCTCGGCGCGCGCGGGATCACCGCGAACGTCGTCGCTCCCGGCTTCATCGAGACCGACATGACAGCGGAACTCCCCGAGGAGACGCAGAAGCAGTACAAGGCGAGCATCCCTGCCGCACGCTTCGCCACCCCCGACGAGGTCGCCGGTGTCGTGACGTGGCTCGCGGGGGATGATGCCGGCTACATCTCGGGCGCGGTCATCCCCGTCGACGGTGGTCTCGGGATGGGACACTGACCCCGAGCAGGGCGTCTGCTCTCAGCGCGCGATCGCGGCGTTGAGGAGTTCGCCGAGTCTCTCGGGAACGGAGAACTGCGGCCAGTGGCCGGAGCCGATGCGCACGACCTCGGCGTCGTCGATCGCACGGTATTCGTGGGCGTACGTGCCCCACTGGTCGATCATCCCCTCGAACGAGGCCTGATCGAGGCCGCCCATCAGCAGCGTCACCGGGACGCGGTATCGCGCAGGGTTCTCCAGCGCGATGCCGTCGGTCGGCACTCTGGCGGGAACGCTGCGGGTGAGCGGTGCCGTACGCGCTCGCGTCGATTCGTCGAGATCGTTGACATCCTCGTCGGGGAAGAAGTCCCAACCGGGGAAGGGCACGACCCCGTCGACGATCTCGAACTCGCTGATGCCGCTCCCGGGCGGCGGTGGCACGGTATCGACGAAGATGACACGGCGCACGCGCTCGGGGCGCGCATCGGCGACGCCCCAGGCCACGTTGCCACCGCCGCTGTGGCCGACCACCACGACGTCTCCTGACACCGCGTCCACGGCAGTCACCGCTGCAGCGATCCAGCGCGCGATGCCGATCTCGGACGAGGCCGAAGCCGGTGAATCGAGTCCGGGCAGGGTGAGAGGATGCGCGCGATGCCCTGCTTCTTCGAGGGCCGGGATCACCTCTTCCCAGCTGGACGCATCGAGCCAGAGCCCGGGGATGAGGATGATGTCCATGAGGCGACGCTAGCGGTGGCCTCGGACTTTCTCCACCGGTTTCCGTCTAGGGCAGCAGGGCGATGACCTCGGCCAGATCCTGCGGACCGATCACGAGACTCGCGGCCTTGCGCACGGCGGGCTTCGCATTGAACGCGAGACCGAGTCCGGCGACGGCCATCATCTGGAGGTCGTTCGCACCGTCCCCGATCGCGATGGTCGCCCGAGGATCGACGTCGAGCTCAGCGGCCCATTCCAGAAGCGAAGAGGCTTTCGCGGCGCCGTCCACGATCTCGCCGTCGACCAGGCCGGTGAGCACGCCGTCTGCGACTCCGAGGCGGTTCGCGCGCCAGCGATCGACGCCGAGGCCGGGTGCGACGTTGTCGAGGATCTCGTGGAAGCCTCCTGAGACGACGCCGACCACACCACCGCGGTCGTGGGCGGCCGCGGTCAGCTCACGTACTCCCAGGGTGGGTTCGATCCGTGCGCGTACACGCTCGAACGCCGACACCGGTACGCCCTCCAGCGCGGCGACCCGGGAGCGCAGGCTCGTCGAGAAGTCGACGTCGCCGCGCATCGCCGCTTCGGTGGCGGCCTGAACCTCGGCCCGCCGGCCCGCTTCGTCGGCGAGCAACTCGATCACCTCGTTGCGGATGAGGGTGGAATCGGCATCGAGGACGACGAGGAAACGCGTGGCAGTCACCCGACGAGCCTAGCGATCACCGGAACGGTCGATGCGCGGTGTGACGGCCTCAGCGTTCGATGAAGACGCCCTTGCCCACGACGGTGATGCCCGACTCGGTGACGGTGAAACCACGGGCCAGGTCGCGTTCGCGGTCGACGCCGACCGTCGCTCCATCCGCCAGCACCACGTTCTTGTCGAGGATCGCCCGGTGGATGCGCGCTCCCTGGCCGACGTGCACGTGGTCGAACACGACCGAGTCCGTGATGGTCGAGCCGCCCCCGGCCAGGGTCCACGGACCGACCACGCTGCGTTCCAGGTGCGTGCCCGACAGCACGGAGCCGAGCGAGACGATCGAGTCGATCGCGTTGCCGATCCGACCGACCGAATCGCGGACGAACTTCGCCGGCGGCGAATTCACCGCCTGCGAGTGGATCGGCCACTCCATGTTGTAGAGGTTGAACACGGGCAGCGTCGAGATCAGATCCCGGTGCGCGTCGAAGAAGGAGTCGATGGTTCCCACGTCTCGCCAGTACGAGCGGTCGCGGGGCGAAGAGCCGGGGACCTCGTTCTGCTTCATGTCGTAGTAGCCGGCCTCGCCGCGATCGACGAAGTAGGGGACGATGTCGCCGCCCATGTCATGCCCCGACACCGGTGATTCGCCGTCGGCCTCGACCGCGGCGATCAGTGCGTCGGCGTCGAAGATGTAGTTGCCCATCGAGGCGAGCACCTCGTGGGGAGAATCCTCGAGACCCGCGATGTCGGTGGGCTTCTCCAGGAACTGCTTGATGCGTCCCGATTCCGCGTCGGCGTCGATCACGCCGAACTGCGACGCGAGCGCGAGCGGCTGGCGGATGCCGGCGACGGTCGCCTTCGCGCCGGATTCGATGTGCGCATCGAGCATCTGACGGAAGTCCATGCGATAGACGTGGTCGGCGCCGATCACCACGACGATGTCCGGCTTCTCGTCGTTGATGAGGTTCATGCTCTGCAGGATCGCGTCGGCCGAGCCGGAGAACCACCGCTTGCCGAGGCGCTGCTGAGCGGGAACGGACGTCACATACGAGTCCAGAAGCGCCGACATCCGCCAGGTCTGCGAGATGTGCCGGTCGAGGCTGTGCGACTTGTACTGCGTCAGCACCACGATCTGCCGCAGTCCCGAGTTGATGAGGTTGGAGATCGCGAAGTCGATGAGTCTGTACTGTCCGCCGAACGGCACTGCGGGTTTCGCTCTATCGGCAGTGAGAGGCATGAGGCGCTTGCCCTCGCCGCCGGCGAGGATGATCCCGAAGACCTTCTTTGGAGCGGACATGGCTCCACCATAGATGCCTTCCTCGTCGCTGTACTAGCGTTCAGACATGCGAGTTGAAATGATCACGAAGGAGTACCCGCCGGAGATCTACGGCGGTGCCGGCGTGCACGTCGCCGAGCTCGTCGCGGCCCTCAGGGAGCACGTCGACGTGCAGGTCCGCGCGTTCGGAGGGCCGCGTGACGAGGCGGGTACCTTCGCGTACCGCACTCCGGTGGAACTCGCCGGAGCGAACGCCGCGCTGCAGACGCTCGGCACGGATCTGGAGATCGTCTCCGCCATCGCCGAAGCCGACCTCGTGCACAGTCATACCTGGTATGCGAACTTCGCCGGTCACCTCGCCTCACAGCTGCACGGCATCCCGCACGTGCTCACTGCGCACAGCCTCGAGCCCCTGCGGCCGTGGAAGGCGGAGCAGCTCGGCGGGGGATATGCCGTCTCCAGCGGGATCGAGCGGCTGGCATACGAGAACGCCGCAGCCGTGATCGCCGTGAGTGCGGGGATGCGCGCCGACATCCTGCGCAGCTACCCGCAGGTGGATCCGGCGAAGGTGCGGGTGATCCATAACGGGATCGACGTCGAGCGCTGGCGTCCGGTGCAGGATGAGTCGTTCCTGCAGTCGATCGGGATGGACCCCGCACGCCCGTCGGTCGTCTTCGTGGGGCGCATCACACGGCAGAAGGGTCTGCCGTACCTGCTGCAGGCCGCGCGACTGCTCCCGCCCGACGTGCAGCTGGTGCTCTGCGCCGGGGCTCCGGATACGCCGGAGATCATGGCCGAGGTCCAGGAGGGTGTGCGTCTGCTCCAGAAGGAGAGAGACGGGGTCATCTGGATCGAGCGGATGCTGCCGCGCGACGAGCTGTCGGCGATCCTCACGGCCGCGACGACGTTCGTGTGCCCGTCCGTCTACGAGCCGCTGGGGATCGTGAACCTCGAGGCCATGGCCTGCGGCGCAGCGGTCGTCGGAACTGCGACCGGCGGGATCCCCGAGGTCGTCGCCGACGGCGTCACCGGCCGCCTCGTCCCGATCGAGCAGGTGCAGGACGGCACGGGCACGCCGGTCGACCCGGAGCGCTACGTCGCCGACCTGGCAGCCGTGCTCACCGAGGTCGCGATGGATCCGGAGAGAGCGCGCGTCTACGGCGAAGCCGGACGCGAGCGGGCGCGCAACGAGTTCAGCTGGGCCGCGATCGCCGAGACGACGCGCGCGCTCTACGCGGAGCTGACCGCCTGAGCCGATAGGCTGGGGACATGCCGAGCGCTCTGGAATTCACCGACGTCGTCGTGCGCCGTGAGGGGCGCAACATCATCGATCACGTGACCTGGGAGGTCGACGACGATCAGCGATGGGTGATCCTCGGCCCGAACGGTGCGGGCAAGACGACGCTCCTGCAGCTGGCCGACACGCTCATGCACCCGACGGCCGGAACGGTGACGGTGCTGGGGGAGACCCTGGGTCGCACCGATGTGTTCGAGGTGCGTCCGCGCATCGGCTTCGCCTCGTCGGCGATGGCCAAGCGCGTGCCTCGTGACGAGACGGTCCTCAATACCGTGCTTACTGCCGCCTACTCCGTACTGGGCCGCTGGAATGAGAGCTATGAGGACATCGACGAGCGTCGCGCCCTCCGTGTCCTCGGCGACTGGCGTCTGGCCCACCTGGCCGACCGCACCTTCGGCACGCTCAGCGACGGCGAGCAGAAGCGGGTCCAGATCGCGCGTGCGGTGATGACCGACCCGGAACTCCTGCTGCTCGACGAGCCGACGGCCTCGCTCGATCTCGGTTCTCGCGAGGAACTCCTCGCGCTCCTCAGCGGATACGCGTCCTCGCCGACCACTCCGGCGATGCTGATGGTGACGCACCACGTGGAGGAGATCCCCGTGGGATTCACCCACGTGATGCTGATCCGTGACGGTTCCGTGGTCGCGGCGGGCCCGATTGCGGAGACCCTCACGGCAGAGGCGCTCACGGACACGTTCGGCATGCCGATCGTGCTCAGCAGCGAAGACGGCCGCTACGCCGCCCGCGCAGCATCCTGATCAGCGTCTGATAGAATTGACCCTTGGTGCTCTCTGCACCGCAGACTTCCCTCGTCCCTGGCACAATCCAGGGCAGCAACTAAGGAATCCCATGAAGACTGACATTCACCCCGAGTACAAGGCTGTCGTGTTCCGCGACCTCGGCTCGGGAGAGACGTTCCTCACCCGTTCGACCGTGACCGGCGACAAGACCATCGAGCTGGACGGCCTGGAGTACCCCGTCATCGATGTCGAGATCTCGTCCGCGTCGCACCCGTTCTACACGGGCAAGCAGCGCATCATGGACTCGGCCGGCCGCGTCGAGAAGTTCAACCAGCGCTTCAAGGGCTTCGGCGGTTCGTCCAAGTAACGACTGCCATGAAGAAGGCCCCACGCTCCTCGGAGTGTGGGGCCTTCTTCATGCTCGGACGTGTGCTCCGGATCCGACGGTGCGCGGGTGCTTCAGATGTCGAGCCGGATCCGGCCGTCGTCGATGGTGTCCGGCGGATCGCCGGGTGACGGTGCCGGGGCGGTCCGCTGCGTCTGACGGTCGCGCTCGATACCCGCGTCGTGGGCCGTCGGCGACCAGACGGCGTCGAACGCGCCGCCGAGTCCACCTCTGCTGGTCTCGTATTTCTTGTCGATGGGGACCTTCGAGAACCCGAAGGCGATCACGACGATCACGGTGGACACCAGGAGCAGCAGTACTCCGACCGTGACGATCACGCCCACACCCTGTTCCATGTGTCCAGGGTAGGCGGCGGGTGGGAGGAGGGCATCCTCCTCCGGGCGGAGATGCTCAGCGGATGCGACGACCGTGCGCGAGGTCGATGAGGTGCGACAGCACAGGTCCCGAGCGCAGGCCGTTGTGCTCGTGCTCGCTCGTCTGCCAGAGCTGCACGCCCGGGACCAGCTTCGCGGTCTCGAGAGAGAACTCGTAGGGCACGTAGACGTCGTTGACGTAGACCGCGGCCGCGCCGGTCGCTCCCGACGCGGCGATCGCTGCGGCGTCGTAGATGCGGGGCCACTCGAACTCGGCGAGTTCGAGGGCGACGTCGCGCCACGGCTGGAACGCGGGCACCGTGTCGGTCCACTCACGGCGGATGTGCTCGCCCGTGAACAGCGTCGGGTCGTCGCGGAAGTCCGTGGGCTCCGTGCGCTCGGCCGACCACCGGGTGGCGTGGCCGTCGGCGTAGCTCGATTCGTGGAACGCGAAGTACAGCGGGTTGCGGCCGTCGTAGGGCATCGCGTGCATCAGGTCGTACCGGAAGGCGTTGGAGGACGGATCGCGTTCCAAGAGCGACCAGACGCTCTGCCAGCCGTCGTTCGTGCCGAGGGCCGACCCCATCGACCGCAGGCGCGAGCGCGAGACCACCTCGCCGTCGGGAAGGACGATGTCACCGGCATCCGCGAGATCGACGAGTCGTCGCATGACGTCGCGGTGTTCCGGGAAGCGGCGGTAGTAGCGCTCCGAGGCGTCACGCATCTTGTCGTAGCAGAGCGCGTACACGTCGTCGGGGTGTCGACCGACGGCGCTGAGCCCGCCGGTGATGAAGACGTCTTCGAGCGAGGCGGCATCCGTCGACAGGTACGCCAGGGTCGTGAAGCCGCCGAACGACTGTCCGAGCACGCTCCAGGTGGTGGCGCCCAGGTGCTCCCGCATGGCCTCGCAGTCACGCACGATCGCATCGGCGCGCAGGTGGGTGAGGTGCTCGGCCACGGCAGACGCACCGCGTTCGAGGTCCTGGTCACCGACCGGTGTCGAGCGTCCGGTACCGCGCTGATCGAGAAGCACCAGACGGTAGTGGGCGAGCGCTTCGTCGAGCCAGGCCGGCGACGTCGACGAGTGGAACGGACGCGGAGCCTCGTGCCCCGGTCCGCCCTGCAGGAACACCAGATAGGGGAGCGCTTCACCGCCTTCGCGGGCGACCACGCGCGCGAAGATGTCGATCGTGCGGTGGTCGGAGGGGTCTCCCCACACCAAGGGGACGGTGAGGGTGTGCTCTTCGACGGTGAGATCCTGCAGTGTGCGGACGACGGTGCTCATGTTCACATCACATTTCCGATGTAGGAGTATTTGACGAAGACCTCCGAGGCGATACCCGACTCCTCGAGCACACCCTGTACAGCGGTCATCATGTAGTTGGAATCCCAGCCCATGTAGAGGAAGTGGCCCTCGTCGAGCTCGTCCCACTGGCCCTTCCACGCCATGTCCTGGTAAATCGGTCCTCCGTGAGCGGCGCAGTACGCCAGCGCCGCTGTCCTCGTATCCGTCCAGGCGCGGCGGAAGATCCGGTTGAACAGGTACTTGACGTCGGGCACCTCCCAGCGCTCACCGCGGTACTCGACGTAGTCGAACTCCCGCTCCCAGCCCGTCGGCCACCCGCGGCGGCGGACGGCGTCGAGGATCGGCGTGAGGCCGTCGTCGTCGATCTCCGGCAGGGCGGGTCGCGCCCAGATGCGGACCAGATCGGCCGTGAGCGCGATCGTGCGCCGAGTGATCGCCGCTGTGTTCCAGGCGTCGACCTCGGTGAGCTCGCGCGTCGCCGGCACCGCGCTGCGGGCGTAGGCCTCGGTGCGCTTGACAGGAAACGTGGCGCCGAACACCCGCTCGGTGAGGGGCTGTTCGAGCAGAGTCAGGTTGCCGAGGGTGGGGGCGAGGGCGCGGTGGCTGTTCTGCTCATCCTCGGAGTACTCGATCCACGGCCGCTCTCCGTCGCCCGACCATGCGTCGCCCGGCACCGTCGGGACGATGTGTTCGACGTCGAAGGAGTCGAGGTCGTCGACGCCCTCCAGTCGTCCCAGGACATAGGCGGGGTGAGGGAGCTCGCTGTACTTCAGGACAGCACTCACGCGCTCGTCGGACGGCGTGATGCGCGCGAACGCACGTGCGAGTGCGTCGCGACCGTCGCGGCGCGCGCGGCAGAGCCTGGCGACGAGTCTCTCCCCGGGCAGATTCACGAGAGCGCGGCGGAGGTACAGGGCCTGCAACCACTCCAGGGTCTCGATGAGCTCGCCGCGGTCGATCACGCCGCGCAGGTGATCGCTGTAGGCGCTCATCACGAGCGGATACGAGGAGCGACCGAACGTGTTGACGTGGCGCAGCTGCCGCGCGATCTCGGGGTCCGGCTCTCTCGTCGGATCCAGCAGGGTGCCGTAGATCTCGGCGTAGTGCCGCCACTCGCCCGCGTCCGCCTGCAGGTGGGCGACGTCGACGCGCGGGAACGACTGCCGGAACGCGCTGTACACGCCGTGCTCGCCGTTCGCCGCGACCTCGCGGCCGGTGACGAGCACGAGATAGTGCCGCCAGAAGGCGCCGATCGCCTCTCCCGTGTGGCGCTCGATCGGCACCCAGAAGCGGGCCTCGACGTCGACCTGCTCCGCGTGACTCAGCCCCATGAGGATGTAGTTGTGGATGAGCTCGTGGTCGCGCAGCGGCTCACCCGTCGAATTCAGGCTCTCGAAGATCTGCTGGGCGTTCGCCCTGGCGCCGAGGGTGATCGACACGTGCTCGAGCTTCTGAAGCCCGCGCCAGATGGTCGGCACCTCGTCGACGTGGATCTGGCTGCGGAAGAAGGCGTAGTTGTCGTCGAAGCGCGACTCGCGGTCGGTGTCATCGCGTCGATCCAGGACCACGGACTCGTACAGGTCGGCCCAGGCATCGTGCGGGCGGAGCTTCGTGCGGTCGGGGGCATCGGAGCGCACCAGCACGCGTTCGAGGGCGGCGGCCAGGACCGTGTCGGTGTCGCGGATCGCATGATGCAGGGCGGCCACCAGCAGCATGAGTGTGGTGATGCGCTGCTGGCCGTCGATGAGGATCAGGTCGGAGTCCGCTGCAGAGCCGTCTTCGGCCGACAGGATCGAGCCGATGAAGTGGCGGTGGGCGTCGTCTTCGCCGGCCACGGCGCGGATGTCGGCCAGGAGACGTTCGCAGCCGCCGATGTCCCACCGGTACTGCCGCTGGTACACGGGGACCACGATGGTGGTGCTCCCCGTCGCGAGCCACTCGATCGTGTTGACTGCTGTCGCCTCGACGTTGGTCGCGGTGCTCATGCTGGTGTCTCGTCCTCCCGTAGCGACGGGTGCCGAGGACTCGCCGGGCGCCCCGACCAGTCTATTCGGTTATGCACGGCCGACCTCCGAGGGGCTCGCGGAGGTCGCTGTTAGGCTTGCCTTATCAGGGCCTGTTAAAACGTGCTGGCCCCCGATGAAAGGAACATGACTCGATCATGGGTTACATCAAGTCCGCTGCCCTCGAGGAAAAGGGATTCGTCGTCCTCGACAGCTACAACCAGGAGCTCGACCCCAAGGAATGGCTCGACATCGAGTACAACGACTGGAAGTCGTCGGGTGACACCCGCTTCGCTCCTCTCGCCAGTGCCTTCGGCGACATCGAGTGCAACGGTTTCTGGAACCACAAGCCGCCGCGCACCGACAAGGACGGCGTCTGGATCGACTCGCAGACCGAGAAGGCTCCGAACCTCACGCGCCGCGCGCAGGAGCCGGGTGCGAACGTCGGCCGCTGCCGCGTCATCGAGCTGCAGCCGACCCCGTACGGCGACTGCCTCTACAACCTGCACCAGGACGACAACAACCGCCTGAACCCGGACGGCACCGGCTGGGTGGTCCGCGGCTTCTTCAACCTGACCGACGACAAGGACAGCTACTTCGTCCTGCGTGAGAACCGCACCGACCCGAGCATCGAGTACCGCATCGCCCTTCCGGCCGGCGCGCAGCTCATCGTCGACACGCAGCGTCTGTGGCATGCGGCCACGCACAACGGCACCGAGCCGCGCTACTGCCTCATCACGTCGTGGACCTCCGGCCCCGAGCTCGACGCCTACATCGAGAAGTACAACGGCACCGACGACGTCCCCAACTACGAGGTCGACCAGGAGACGCTCGAGTTCGGCTACGCCGAGCAGGCGCGCAAGGATGCCGCTCGCGCGGCTTACTACGCCGCCAAGGGCCAGCAGGTCAAGCAGGCCATGAGCGAGGCCTGACCCTCGACATCCCAGGACTGTTTTCGGTCCGAAGGCCCCGATCCCGGTGATCGGGGCCTTCTTCATGGAATGACATGCTTGTGATTTTCACAGATCTCGGCGAGAATGGGCGCACAACCGCATATTCTCGCCACTTCGTGGTTCAGGTCGTTGGGGAAGACGCACCTGATGAAACGGAGAGATCATGGCGACGGCTTACGCACGCGGAGTGGTGTTCATCCACTCTGCGCCTCGCGCGCTCTGCCCGCACCTCGAATGGGCGGTGGGTCGCGCTATCGGGCGTGCGGTGAACTTCGACTGGACCGAGCAGCCCGTTCTCGACGGCGCTCGACGTGCGGAGTTCTACTGGGACGGCCCCGTCGGTACCGGTGCCGCTCTCGCGACGTCCATCCGCGGGTGGGAGCACCTCCGTTTCGAGGTGACCGAGGACCCCACGCCCCGCAGCGACGGAGGCCGCTGGTTGCACACGCCCGACCTCGGCATCCACTACGCCCAGACCGACGCTGCCGGCAACATCGTGATCGGCGAAGACCGGATCCGCTATGCGATGGAGATCGCCGCCGGCAGCGCGATCGAGTTGCAGCGCGAGCTCGACATCGCCCTCGGATCGGCGTGGGACGAGGAACTCGAACCCTTCCGTCACGCCAGCGATGACGCCAGGGTCGTCTGGCTCCACAAGGTCGGCTAGTCCGACACCACAGACCCGGAACGGGGAAGGCGTGAGTATCGGATGCCGGTGAGTCATCCCGGACGCTGAGAAGACGTATCCCCGCTCCGCACGACGAGGACCCCGCCCCGGAAACGAGGCGGGGTCTTCGTCGTCTGCGTCAGATGACCGCTGCGTGCTGCAGCTGCTCGTGCGGGGATGCGTTGCCGCCGCGCACGTCGTCCCAGGCCAGGGACAGGCGCAGCATCGCCTCGGCCGTGCGCTCGGGCGGGAGGGTGATGGGGATGCGCAGTCGACGTTCGAGGACACCGCCCGTCGTGAAGCGCGGGCCGGGCGGCAGGATCAGATGCCGTGCGCGCGCGGCGAGGGAGAGCGACGTGGACAGCGGGGCGCCGATGTCCACCCATGCGGAGAGGCCTCCCGGCGTCGGCGGCATCCGGAATCCGGGAATCCCGACCACGCCAGCCTCGACCGCTGCACGGCCCGCGTGCAGACGTCGGCGCACGTGGGAGGTGAGCGCAGGCATGTCCGTGAGCAGCTCGACGGCGATGCACTGCTCGAGCAACGCGGTGCCGAGCTCGAACGAGGGACGCACGGCGAGCAGACGCGCGATGATCGAGCGCTCCGCACGGATCCAGCCGATGCGCATTCCTCCCCACGCGATCTTCGACATCGACCCGACGGTGATCACGTTCGGGCCGCTCGCCGCCATCGGGGCGGGGGACCAACCCCGATCGATATCGAGCTCGGTGGTCGTCTCGTCGACGATCAGCTGAGTGCCCACGTTGCGCGCGGTCGTCACGATGCGTCCCCGCTCCTCGTCGGGCAGGGTGGCGCCGGTCGGGTTGTGGAAATCGGGGATGAGATATGCGACATGAGGCCGGGAGCTCAGCAGCGTCTCGTTCAGATGCCGGGTGTCCCAGCCGTCGACGTCGACGGGCGTGGGGAGCAGCCGGTAACCGTGGCGGTGCAGCGCTTCGAGGGCATGCGGGAAGGTCGGCTGCTCGACCAGTGCCCTCTCGCCGCGTCGCCCGACAGCGGTGAGGATCAGGTTCACCGCGTTGAGTGCTCCGGACGTGATGATGATCTCATCGGGGGAGGTCGGCGCTCCACGATCGCGGAAGCGCTGGGCGACGGCCTCCCGGAGTTCGGGGAGCCCTTGGAGCGAATACCCGCTGGTGCCACGCAGGGCCGCGAGGCGGGGAAGGGACCGGACCGTCGCGTCATACAGTCCGGGGGTCGAATCCATCGAGGCGATGGACAGGTCGATGGCCTCGTCATCGGCATCCGCGCCTGGAGCGGTGTATCCGTTGGGCAGCGTGACGCGCGTGCTTCCGCCGTGGAGACGGGAGACATATCCGTCGGTCTCGAGCAGTCCGTATGCGCGGGTGATCGTGGAGCGGGAACGGCGAAGCTCCATCGCGAGGGCTCTTTCGCTCGGTAGACGCTCACCGACCGTGAGGCGACCGTCGAGGATCAGTGCCCTGATCCGGTCCGCGAGGGTCGTCGCAGTCGAGCCTGCCACGTTGTGCGCTCCGAGCTGTTCCACGAGTCGTGATCCCATGGTTCCAGCATGACGCAAAGTGGCCTGATGAGTGCAGGCCACTTTGCGGTGACTGGATTCGCCTTCGCACGCGTTCGACAGACCAGGGTAGAAGGATGCTCCTCCGCTCCGTGCTTCTTCCCGTGACGGCCACCAGTCGGCGGGACCTCGTCGAACGGCTCGTGCAGCTGCTCGTCGGCCTGTTCCTCTACGGCGTCGCCCTCGGTTTCATGGTTCGAGGCGGCATCGGCGTGGCGCCCTGGGACGTGCTGGCACTCGGACTCGCCGAGCAGACCGGGCTCGGTTACGGAGTCATGACCGTTCTCGTCTCGATCGTCGTCCTGCTGCTGTGGATCCCGCTACGTCAGCGTGTGGGGCTCGGCACCGTGTTGAACGCGCTTCTCGTCGGACCCAGCGCCGATCTCGCGCTCGCTCTGATTCCGCAGCCAGCTTCGGTGTGGATCGGTGCCCCCATGTTCGTCTTCGGATTGCTGCTGCTGGCCTTCGCAACCGGGCTCTACATCGCCGCCGACTTCGGTCCGGGCCCTCGCGACGGGCTGATGACGGGCCTCGTCCGACGCACCGGCTGGGCCGTGTGGCTGGTCCGGACGCTGATCGAGGGGAGCGTGCTGCTCGTCGGCTTCCTCCTCGGCGGCCCCGTCGGCGTGGGAACCGTGCTCTTCGCCTTCGGCGTCGGCCCGCTGATCGGCTGGTTCCTCCCGCGCATCACGCGGACGCGCGTGGCCCGCTCGCAGAAGCTGGGCGCGCTCCGCTCGGCCTGATCGGAGCATGACTGCCAGAGATATGAAGAGAGGCCCTCGGAATCCCGAGGGCCTCTCTTCATGCTCGATGCGGTGTCAGTCGGCGCTGGCGACCACGAGGACGGCGTTGTGCCCGCCGAATCCGAAGGAGTTGCTGATCGCGATCTGTGGACCCTCGCCGAGCGGCGTGGCGTCGCCGGAGAGACGGAACGGAACCGCCGGGTCGGGCTCGGTCATGTTGATGGTCGGCGGTGCCACGCGGTCGCGCAGGGCGAGGAGCGAGAAGATCGCCTCGAGTGCGCCGGTGCCGCCGAGCAGATGCCCCGTCGATGCCTTCGTCGCCGAGACGGGGATCTCGTCGATCCGGTCGCCGAAGACCTTCTTGAGCGCGACGTACTCGTTGGGGTCGCCGACCGGCGTCGACGTCGCATGTGCGTTGATGTGCGTGACCTGGTCGGCGGTGATACCGGCCTCTTCAAGGGCCTGCGTCACTGCACGTGCTGCACCGTTGCCCTCGGGGTCGTTGCCGGTGATGTGGTAGGCATCGGCCGTGACGCCACCGCCGAGCACGTAGCCGTAGATCTTGGCGCCGCGTGCCTTGGCGTGCTCCTCGGTCTCGAGGATGAGCGCGGCTGCGCCCTCGCCCATGACGAACCCGTCGCGGTCGATCGCACCGGGACGCGAGGCGTGGGCGGGGTCGTCGTTCCGACGCGACAGGGCCTGCGCGGAGGCGAAGGAGGCCATCGTGATCGGGTGGATCGCCGATTCGGTGCCACCGGCGATCACGACGTCGGCGAGACCGTCCTGCAGGTGGTGGAAGGCGTGGATGATCGACTCGGTGCTGGAGGCGCACGCGCTGACCACGGTCTGCGCGTAGGCGCGGGCGTGGAACTGCAGCGACAGGTTTCCAGCGGCGGCGTTCGGCATGAGCATCGGGACCGTGAGCGGCATGACGCGGCGCGGACCCTTCTCGCGGAGGGTGTCCCAGGCGTCCAGCAGCGTCCAGAGGCCGCCGATGCCGGTGGCGAAGTCGACGCCGAGCCGTTCGGGAGCGACTTCGGGAGAACCGGCGTCCTCCCAGGCCTCGCGCGCCGCGATCAACGCGAACTGCGACGAGGGGTCGAGACGCTTGGCCTCGTGCCGGGGGAGAACCTCTTCCGGGCGGACGATCGCCTCGGCGGCGAAGGTGACGGGCAGCTCGTACTGCTGTACCCAGTCGTGTTCGAGCGTGCGGGTGCCGGACATGCCGGCCAGCAGGTTCGTCCAGTTCTCCGGGGCCGTTCCGCCGATGGCGGAGGTGGCGCCGATGCCGGTGACGACGATGCGCTTGGTCATGGGGTGTGGTTCCTTGTCGAAACGAAGTCGAACGGGTGAGAGGGCAGGTCGGAGGATGCCACTCCCCGCGAGCGCGGGGGTGGCATCCTGCCGGAGTTACTCCTGGCCCGCGACGATGAAGCTGACGGCGTCGCCGACGGTCTTCAGGTTCTTGACCTCGTCGTCGGGGATGGTGACGCCGAACTTCTCCTCGGCGTTGACGACGATCGTCATCATCGAGATGGAGTCGATGTCGAGGTCATCCGTGAACGACTTCTCGAGGGCGACCTCGGAAGCGTTGATGCCGGTCTCGTCGGTGATGAGCTCTGCGAGGCCAGCGAGGACCTCATCGTTGGTGAAAGCCATGTGGTCTTCCTCTTTCTTGCGGGTTGTTTTCGGAACCGTGGAACAGTCTAGGGAAGGTCAGCGCATTCTCAGGGAAGGACGACGACCTGTGCGGCGAACACGAGACCGGCGCCGAAGCCGATCTGCAGCGCGAGGCCGCCCGACAGCTCGGGGTGTTCGGCCATGAGGCGGTGGCTCGCGAGCGGGATCGAGGCTGCGGAGGTGTTGCCGGTGGTCTCGATGTCGCGGGCGATCACGGTGGTCTCGGGCAGCTTCAGCTGCTTGGCGAACTCGTCGATGATGCGCATGTTGGCCTGGTGGGGGATGAAGGCGGCGATGTCGGAGGGCTCGACGCCCGCCTTGTCGAGCGCCTCGCGCGCGACCTTCGCCATCTCCCAGACCGCCCAGCGGAAGACGGTCGGGCCCTCCTGGCGAAGCGTCGGCCACGGCACCACTCCGTCGCGGAAGTCGGTGAGGGTGCCGTTCATGCCCACGGCGTCAGCCTTCGAACCGTCGGAGCCCCACACGGCGGGCGCGATGCCCGGCGTGTCGCTCGGGCCGATCAGTGCGGCACCCGCGCCGTCGCCGAGGAGGAACGAGATGCTGCGGTCGGCCGGGTCGACGACGTCGGAGAGCTTCTCGGTGCCGATGACGAGTGCGTAGCGAGCGGCGCCGGCCTTGATCAGCGCGTCGGCCTGAGCGATCGCGTAGGCGTATCCGGCGCAGGCTGCGTTGATGTCGTAGGCCGCAGCGGGGTTCGCTCCGACACGATCGGCGACGATCGCGGAGACCGACGGGGTCTGCTTCGGGTTGCTGATGGTCGCGACGATCACCAGGTCGACCTGATCTGCCGGAACCCCTGACTTCTCGATGGCCTCGGCAGCCGCCGTCGTCGCGAGGTCGATCGCGTCGGTGCCCTTGTCGGCGCGAACACGGGTGATGATGCCGGTGCGCTGGCGGATCCACTCGTCGCTGGAGTCGATAGGACCGATCAGATCCTCGTTCGGCACGGCGTTCTCTCCGCGGGCAGCGCCGTAGGAGTAGATGCGCGTGTACGCGGGGCCGGTGACCTGGGCGAGGGTGACGCTCATGCGGCTTCTCCGTTCAGCAGCGCCACGGCTGCATCGAGGTCTTCAGGGGTCTTCACAGCGACGGTCGGCACTCCGCGGAGGCCCCGTTTGGCGAGGCCGACCAGCGCGCCGGCGGGGGCGAGCTCGATCACTCCCGTCACGCCGGCGTCGGCGAACGACTGCATGCAGAGATCCCAGCGGACAGGAGAGGACACCTGGTCGACGAGGAAGTTCAGTGCCTGCGCGCCGTCGTGAACAGCGGAGCCGTCGCGGTTGGTCCACAGGGTGATGTCGGGGTTCGCGGGGGCGACGTCGGCGACCGCGTCGCGGAGCGCCGCGACGGCCGAGGCCATGTACCGCGTGTGGAAGGCACCGGCGACCTGCAGGGGGACCACGCGGGTTCCCCTGAGCGGATCCTCGGCGAGAGCAGTGAGAGCGGAAAGCGCACCGGCGACCACGATTTGTCCACCACCGTTGTAGTTGGCGGGGGAGAGATCGAGCTCGGCGAGACGGGCGAGGAGGGCTTCCTCGTCACCGCCGAGCACCGCGCTCATGCCTGTCTGCTCCTGCGCGGCGGCGTCGGCCATCGCGCGGCCACGGATACCGACCAGACGCATGCCGGTGTCGGCGTCTATCACGTTGCTGCCGACGAGTGCGGAGATCTCGCCGACCGAGTGTCCGGCGATTCCGTCGGCGCGTCGACCGGCGCGCTGCGTCAGAGCGTCACCGGCGATCAGTGACGCGGCGACGATGAGGGGCTGCGCGATGCGCGTGTCCCGGATCGTGTCAGCATCCGATGCCGTGCCGTGTTCGCGAAGATCGACCTCCGCGGCCTCCGAGTACGCGGCGAGGCGTTCGGCCACCCCGTCGAGCTCGAGCCAAGGGGCGAGGAATCCGGGGGTCTGCGAGCCCTGACCTGGGCATACGACGACAATCACCCACCCAGTCTGCCAACGTTTGGGGCAGAGCGGTGGATGATCCATCACAAGATTCCGAAAAACCCTTGTGTGTGGCGCACAGAGAAGGGATCAGCGCTGGGGGCGTCGGAGCGGGGCGCGCCGACGGACCTGATCCGCCGCACCGATCGAGCCGAGGATCAGAGCGGTCTGCAGGATGAGCGCTTCGCGGGGGCCGGTGGCATCCCAGCCGATGACTTCGCTCACGCGCTTGAGGCGGTAGCGCACGGTGTTGGGGTGCACGAACAGCTCGCGTGCCGTCGCCTCGAGGGAGCGCCCGTTGTCGAGATAGCTCCACAGAGTGGTGACCAAGTCGGTGGAGTGCGCCTGCAAGGGCCGGAAGATGCGCTCGATCAGCGTCTGCTTCGCCAGTGGGTCTCCGGCGAGTGCACGCTCGGGGAGCAGATCGTCGGCTTCGACGGGGCGGGGAGCGCCACGCCACGCACGCGCGACCGCGAACCCCGCGAGAGCAGCGCGTGCGCTCTGACTCGCGTCCACGAGGGCAGCGACCTCGGGGCCCAGCACGACGTACCCAGGGCCGAACGACGGTTCGAGGCGCGCGGCGATCTCCTGGAAGCCGAGCTCTTCCTCCTCGCCCTCCTGGCCTTCGACGCGGGCGCGGCCGAGCACGAGGACGAGGCGGGAGCCCTGCACTCCGATGAGCACGTCGACGGCGAGTTTCCTGGCCGTACGGCGAACCAGGTCGACGTCGAACTGCGGAGGCGTCGTGCCGACGAGGACGGCGACCTCGCCATGGCCGTGCCATCCGAGCGCGGCGATCCGGCTCGGAAGTTCTTCGTCGGCCTCACCGGTGAGGATCGAGTCGACGACGAGTGCTTCGAGGCGGGCATCCCAGAGGCCGCGGGCTTCTGCGGCTCTCGCGTAGACGTCAGCTGCTGCGAAGGCGACGTCGCGTGAGTAGAGGAGGATCGCCTCACGGAGATCGTTCCCGCGACCCGCGACCCGTTCCTCGGTGACCTCGACGGTCACGCGGATGAGCTGCAGTGTCTGCTGGAGGCTCACGCTGCGTAGCAGCTCGCGCGGGGCCGCGGCGAAGATGTCGGCCGCGATCCACGGGGTGGAGGTGGGGTCTTCGTACCACTGGATGAACGACGTGATGCCGGCCTGGGCCACCAGCCCGACCGCAGAGCGGCGGGCTGGTGGCATGTCGGCGTACCACGGGAGGGTGTCCTCCAGGCGTTTGATCGTCACCGAGGCGATGTCACCGGAGATCCGGCGCAGCCAGGTGAGCGTCGCGGCCTTGTCCATGCCGGAAGGAGAAGAACCGGTCACCGAGGGCTCAGCTTTCGCCGCCCGCGTTGCCGCTGGTCCCGGCGTTCACGTCGTGCAGGCTGTACTTCTGGATGGCCTGCGCGGCGAGAGAACGGTCGACGACCCCGTCCTCGGCGAGCGACTGGAGCGTACGGACGACGATCGACGGGCCGTCGATCTTGAAGAAACGACGTGCGGCGGCACGCGTGTCGGAGAAACCGAAGCCGTCGGCACCGAGCGTGGCGAAGCGCTGCGGGACCCAGGGCCGGATCTGGTCCTGCACGGCGTGCATGAAGTCGCTGACGGCGACGACAGGTCCTTCGGCACCCTGCAGCTTCTGCGTGAGGTACGCGGTGCGGGGCTCTTCCTCCGGGTGCAGGAAGTTGTGCTCGTCGGCGGCGAGGCCGTCGCGACGCAGCTCGGTCCAGGAGGTGACCGACCAGACATCGGCGATAACGCCCCAGTCGTTCTTCAGCAGCTGCTGTGCCTCGAGTGCCCAGGGGAGTCCGACGCCCGACGCGAAGAGCTGGGCGCGAGGGCCCTCGCCCTCGCCGACCGAGACGCGGTGGATGCCGCGCACGATGCCGTCGACGTCCACGTTCTCCGGCTCTGCCGGCATCACCATCGGCTCGTTGTAGAGCGTGATGTAGTACATGACGTTCGGGTCTTCGTGGTTGCCGCCGTACATGCGCTCGAGACCGGAGCGCATGATGTGCGCGATCTCGTAGCCGTAGGCCGGGTCGTACGAGACCGTCGCCGGGTTGGTGGCGGCGAGCAGGTGCGAGTGGCCGTCGGCGTGCTGCAGGCCCTCACCGGTGAGGGTGGTGCGACCTGCCGTCGCGCCCATGATGAACCCGCGGGCCATCTGGTCGCCGGCCGCCCACTGGGCGTCGCCGGTGCGCTGGAATCCGAACATCGAGTAGAAGAGGTAGATCGGGATGAGCGGCTCGCCGTGCGTGGCGTAGGAGGTGCCCGCCGCGGTGAACGCCGCGAGTGCGCCCGCCTCGTTGATGCCGACGTGCACGATCTGGCCCTGCGGGCTCTCCTTGTAGGCGAGGAGGAGCTCACGGTCGACCGAGGTGTAGTGCTGGCCGTTCGGGTTGTAGATCTTCGCCGACGGGAAGTACGCGTCCATTCCGAACGTCCGTGCCTCGTCCGGGATGATCGGAACGATGCGGTGGCCGAAGTCCTTCGAGCGCAGCAGATCCTTCAGCAGGCGGACGAAAGCCATCGTCGTGGCGATCTCCTGCGTGCCGGAGCCCTTCTTGGGCAGAGCGTAGGCGGTGTCGTCCGGCAGTGAGAGGCCGACGTGGGTCGAACGGCGCTCGGGGAGGAAGCCGCCGAGCTCGTTGCGACGCTCGAGCATGTACTGGATCGTCTCGTCCTGGGGGCCCGGGTTGTAGTACGGGGGCAGGTACGGGTTCTCCTCGAGCTGGGCGTCCGTGATCGGGATGTGCATCGCGTCGCGGAACGTCTTGAGGTTGTCCAGCGTCATCTTCTTCATCTGGTGGGTCGCGTTGCGGCCCTCGAAGTGCGGACCGAGGCCGTAGCCCTTGACGGTCTTCGCGAGGATGACGGTGGGCTTGCCCTTGTGCTCGGTCGCTGCCTTGAACGCCGCGTAGACCTTGCGGTAGTCGTGGCCACCGCGCTTGAGGTTCCAGATGTCGTCGTCGGAGTAGTCCTCGACCAGGGCTGCGGCGCGCTCGTCGCGTCCGAAGAAGTGCTCGCGGACGTACGCTCCGGACTCGGCCTTGTACGTCTGGTAGTCACCGTCGGGGGTGACGTTCATCAGGTTGAGCAGCGCACCCTCGGTGTCGCGGGCGAGCAGGTCGTCCCATTCGCGACCCCACACGACCTTGATGACGTTCCAGCCCGCGCCGCGGAAGAACGATTCGAGCTCCTGGATGATCTTGCCGTTGCCTCGCACAGGGCCGTCGAGGCGCTGCAGGTTGCAGTTGACGATGAAGGTGAGGTTGTCGAGGCCCTCGTTGGCGGCGACCTGCAGCTGGCCGCGGCTCTCGACCTCGTCCATCTCGCCGTCGCCGAGGAATGCCCACACGTGCGACTGCGAGGTGTCCTTGATGCCTCGGTTCTCGAGGTACTTGTTCGACATCGCCTGGTAGATCGCGTTGATCGGGCCGAGGCCCATCGACACGGTCGGGAACTGCCAGTACTCCGGCATCAGACGCGGGTGCGGGTAGGAGGGGATGCCGTTCGGGGCGTGCGACTTCTCCTGGCGGAATCCGTCGAGCTGGTCCTCGGTCAGGCGTCCTTCGAGGTACGACCGGGCGTAGGTGCCGGGGGAGGCGTGGCCCTGGACGAAGATCTGGTCCGCACCGCCGGGGTTGTCCGCACCCTTGAAGAAGTGGTTGAAGCCCACCTCGTACAGAGCCGCGGAGGAGGCGTAGGTCGAGATGTGACCGCCGACGCCGATGCCGGGGCGCTGCGCACGGTGCACCGTGATCGCGGCGTTCCACCGGATCCAGGCGCGGTAGCGGCGCTCGACCTCTTCGTCACCGGGGAACTCGGGCTCGTTCTCCGGTGCGATGGTGTTGATGTAGTCCGTCGTCGGGACCATCGGCACGCCCAGGTGCAGCTCCTTCGAGCGCTTGAGCAGGCTGAGCATGATCTCGCGGCCGCGGCCGTGGCCCTTGGCATCCACCAGCTCATCGAGGGACTGCTGCCACTCGCCGGTCTCCTCCGGATCGCTGTCGAGGGGGCCCTGGGAGTACGGATCCTGGTCGTGCACGGTCACGGGGGAACCTTTCGTCAAGCTGGCAGGTCATGCCAAGGAAACGGGAAGCGACACGGGCAGCCTTGTCAGCTGTGCACAACGCGCGCCGGATTCAGCCTATCCCTCTTCTACGACACGGGTGCGCACCGGCCTCCCGATAGACTGATGACACCAGGGCCTTTAGCTCAGCTGGTAGAGCGCCACGTTTACACCGTGGATGTCGTCGGTTCGATCCCGGCAGGGCCCACCTTCCGCTGACGACGAGCGACCAGCGCGCCTCGAGCGCATTCTCACTCGGCGAGATCGAGCCACCCCTGGTAGGCGTGGAGCTCGGGAGCCGCCACGGTCGCCTCGTGCCACTGGGTCATCCAGCGGCGCCGAACCTGGGTCGGTGGCCAGGGGGTCGGGCGGAGCTCGAGGGGGATGAGGGGATCCTCCCGTAGGGCCGCGTCCAGCGATTCCGCGAGGATGAGCTGCCGCGCGACGGGGTCCCGGTCCCTGTCGTCTGCGCCGAGGATCGGCTCCATCGTCTCGTACAGGGCGATCGAGTCGCGAGCGGGCCATTGTGCCTCCGCTATGGCCGCGTTCTCGGTGATCCCTCGCACGCTGAGCGTGGTGACACTCGCGACGACGAGGTAGGAGTCGAGCTCCGGGGCGAGGAGCGCGGCGAGTGCGTGCGGTGTGAGGTAGAGCCCGGTCGAGATCGACACGGCGCCCAGCATGTGCATCTCCCGACGAAAGGTATCGCGGACCGCGCGCTCGCTCTCGGGAGCGCTGAGAGCGAGGAGGTGCCAGTTGCCGTCCCACGGTGCCTGACCCGCATCCTGGGCGAATGCGAGGCGGAGTCCGATCCGCTCTCGTTCGAGGCGTGCTCTCCCGGCGTCGGTGAGTTCGATCGAGCCGTTGCGTCCGCGGCCGTACTGGGTGATGTCCCCGGCCGAGATGAGGCGTCGCAGTGCCAGGCGCACGGGCTGGTCCTCGACCTGCAGCCGATTCGCGGTGTCGTAGATGATGCCCAGACTGGCTGCGCCCTCGAACGGCAGGAGCGCTTCGATGATGGTCCGGGGCGAGATCTGCGTGCTCAACGGGACACCTCCTTCTCCATCACGCTATATCGGTCGAACCCGTACACGTAGCCGAGCAGCCCGAGGGACCCGCCGCCGACCGTCGTGAATCCGCGGCGGCGATAGAGCGCCTCGGCGCGCGGGTTGCTGTCGACCACCGACAGCTGTACCGCATGGAGCCCGCGTTCGTGCGCATGTTGTTCGGCAGCGCCGAGGAGCGCTGTACCGATTCCGCCTCCGCGATGCGCCCGGTCGACGCAGATGCCGTCGAGTACCAACCGATCGCGGGCCTCGTCGCGGGCCAGCACACTTGTCGCCAGAGCGGCACGCGCGGCCTGATGAAGGGGAAGTGCAGACTTCAGCGTCGCCCAAGGGAGGTGCATCGCACCGATGCCCTGGTCCAGGAAACCGCATACCCCGACCACGACGTCCTCCACGCGCGCGACGAGCATCCGTTCTGCGCGCAGAGCGGCCCGAACGATCCGAAGGCCTGTCTCCTCGTCGGCGAACGCGGGCTGGAGCTTGCGGCGGAACGCCTCCCCGTAGAGCGAACCGACACGCATGCGTTCCGAATCGACGAATCCGATGGCGATAGCTGGAGCACCCATGCATCGAAACTATCACATAGACTACGAACGTGAAGATACTGAAAGTTAATCGTGGGATTCGTGTATGGGTCGGCTCCGTCGTGGTGCTGGTGCTGATCGCTGCCGGCGTGATCGTCGTGGGCAACGACTACAGGTTCGACCAGACGGCGGTCCGGATCCCGACCGCCAGCGGCCGGCTCGATGGTGTTCTCACGACGCCGCGCGGTACCGATGCGCGTGGCGTCGTCATCATGGTGCATGGGGACGCTGCCGTCGACGCGACGCAGGGCGGGCTGTACTCGCCGTGGTTCGAGGGCGCGGCGGATGCGGGGTTCGCGACGTTGTCATGGAACAAGCCGGGAGTGGGTGGCTCCACGGGTGATTGGCTGGACCAGACCATGGACGATCGCGCTGATGAAGTGTCCGCAGCTGTGGATTGGGCTCTCGAGCAGTCCGGGCTCCCGACCGATCGCATCGTGTTGTGGGGGGCCAGCCAGGCAGGCTGGGTGCTTCCGAAGGTGGTCGCGCAGCGCGAGGACATCGATGCCGTCGTCGCGGTGGGGACGGCGATCACCTGGCTCTCGCAAGGTCGTTACAACCTGCTGGCTGAGCTCGACCACGACGGAGCAACCGATTCCGAGCGGTCGCAGGCCCTCGCCGAAAGTGACGAGATACGCGGACTTCTGGAGCGCAGCGCGGACTACGAGGACTATCTCGCCGTCACGACCGAGGAGTCGCCGATGACCAGGGAACGCTGGACGTTCGTCGCTCGGAACTTCCATGCCGACGCCACCCTCGATCTGCGTGATGCGGCCGACGCGACCATCCCCGTCCTCCTGATGGCCGGCGAACGCGATCGCAACGTCGACATGCATGAGACGGAGATCGTCTACGACCGGGTTTTCGGCGAGAACCTCACGGTCGAGCATTTCGACGCCGTTCACTCCCTCGCGCGGCCCGTCGTCGATGACAACGAATTCATCGGCGCCTCGGTCGGCATCTTCTGGCCACGAGCGCTTCTCGCCGCCGGTGTCGTCGATGCATATGGCGCATTCTTGCACCGCGTGGATTAGGCGAGCTTCCGAAGCGACACGTGCGGGTCCGATCGCCTACGGGTTCCTGGGCGCGTACGCTGAGGCGGAGTACTACTCGACGACCGAGAAGGGGACGCCCTCCGATGGCAGGACGCATCGTCATCAGCGGAGCATCGGGTCTCATCGGATCCGCCCTCGCCGGATCCCTCCGCGCCGATGGCGTCGAGGTCACCACGCTCGTCCGCCGCGCACCGCGGTCGGAGGACGAGGCGCAGTGGGAGCCGGGGGAGAGCGCGCTCGATCCGGAGGTGCTGGCCGGAGCCGATGCGGTCGTCGCGCTGGGCGGTGCCAGCGTCGGACGGCTGCCGTGGACTCGCGGCTATCGACGAGTGCTGGTCGATTCGCGTCTGCAGGCGACGCGGACCCTGACGACGGCCCTGCGCGCGCTGCGCTCCGATGCGCCGGCCCTCGTCTCCGCCTCCGCCGTCGGCTACTACGGCTCCGCGCCGGGCGAGGTCCTGACGGAGGACTCCGCCGCCGGGCAGACGTTCCTGGCGGATCTGAGCGTCCGGTGGGAGGCCGAGGCGCGCCGAGCTGAAGACCACACCCGCGTCGCTCTGCTGCGCACCGCGCCGGTCATCCACCGACGAGGAGTACTCAAACCGCTGATACAGCTGACCCGTTTCGGTGTCTCCGGACCGCTCGGACGCGGGACGCAGATCTGGCCGTGGATCTCGCTCGACGACGAGGTGCGGGCGATCCGCCACGTCCTGGACACGAAGATCGCCGGGGCCGTCAACCTCACCGGGCCCACGCCCGCCTCGGCGAACGACATCGGCCGAGCTCTCGCCGCTCGGATGCACCGGCCGTTCTGGCTCCCCGCTCCGGCCTGGGCACTGCGGTTCGCTCTCGGCGACGCGGCGGACTCGCTTCTGCTCCCCGATGCCGACGTGCGACCGCAGGTGTTGGAGCGGTCGGGGTTCCGGTTCACGCACGGGACTGCGACGGAGGCGGTCGCCGCGGCGCTGTGAGACCTTCGCAGCGAGCGGCTTTTCTTCCGGTGAGGCTCTTGCCGGATCGGCGCCATCCACTGCGAGACTGAGCTCATGGAGATCATCGAGAACTCGAAGCTCACGGTCGTCGGCGCAGGAAGTGTGGGATCGAGCGTCGCCTATGCGGCGCTGATCCGAGGCTCTGCCCGCCACGTCGCGCTGTACGACATCGCCACGGAGAAGGTCGAGGCCGAGGTGCTCGACCTCGCCCACGGCACACAGTTCACGGGTTCCAGCGACATCATCGGCGGCAGTGACATCTCGGTCGCCGCCGGCTCGCACGTCGTGGTGATCACGGCCGGCGCGAAGCAGAAGCCCGGTCAGACCCGCATCGAACTCGCCGAGGTCAACGCGGGCATCATCCGCCGCATGATGCCCGACCTGCTCGAGGTCGCCCCGAACGCGATCTACGTGATCGTGACGAACCCGTGCGATGTGCTGACGGTCATCGCGCAGGAGGAGACCGGGCTTCCTCCCGAGCGGATCTTCGCCTCGGGCACCGTGCTCGACACTTCCCGGCTGCGGTGGAAGCTCGGCCAGCGCGCCGGAGTCTCGACCGCCAGCGTCCATGCGCACATCATCGGCGAGCACGGCGACACCGAGTTCCCGCTCTGGTCCCGCGCGACGATCGGCACCGTGCCGATCCTGGAGTGGGAGACGCCCGGCCATCCCCGCTTCACGCTCGACGAGCTGCAGGAGATCGCGGTCGAGGTGCGCGACGCCGCCTACAAGGTGATCCTGGGCAAGGGCGCGACCAACTACGCGATCGGACTGTCGAGTGCGCGCATCGTCGAGGCGATCCTGAGTGACGAGCATGCCGTGATGCCGGTGAGCACCGTGTTGCGCGACTTCCACGGGGTCGACGGCGTCGCGCTATCGGTGCCGTCGATCGTGAGCGCTACGGGCGCCGTGCCGATCCGGAACACCTCGTTCTCAGACGACGAGCTGGCGCTGCTGCGACAGTCGGCCGACGCGCTCACAGCGGCGGCGGCATCACTGCGTCCCTGAGTGGGGTGCCGGTGCGGATCCGACACCCGCCCCGGATCAGCGCCCGTGCGGGTCCGTGCCGTTCAGCGTGGCGACGACCTGTTCGTAGTCGCCGCGGACCTCGGCGTAGCGGAGGAACTTCACGCGCTCGACCTGGATCTCCGTGGCGTCCGGCTGCGACTCGATCAGTGCCACGACCTCGTCGATGAACTCATCGAGCGGCATGGCGGACTCGTTGTCCTCGTGTCCGGGCATGAGCGGTGTGCGCACCGCCGGCGGTTCGAGCTCGAGCACCGAGACGCTCGTGTCGGCGAACTGCAACCGCAGCGACTCGCTCAGCATGTGGATCGCAGCCTTGCTGGCGTTGTAGGTGGGAGTCACCCGCAGCGGAGCGAAGGCGAGCCCGGACGAGACCGTCATGATCGTCGCGTCGGGCTGTGCACGCAGGTGCTCGATGAAGGCCGCGATCAGCCGGATCGGCCCGAGGATGTTCGTGGTGACGGTCTCCTCCGCATCGGACAGGAAGCCCGAGGGCGTGCTCCAGTCCTCAGCACGCATGACGCCGGCCATGGTGATGAGCACATTCAGTTCAGGGTGCTTTGAGATGACAGTTCTGGAAGCCTCGTCGATGCTGTCCGCATCCGTCGTGTCGATCCGCACCGTGTGGATCCCGGGGTGCTCGGCCGCGATCGCTGCGAGGCGCTCCTGTCGGCGCCCGCCCACGATCACCGTGTTGCCGCGGTCGTGCAGGCGAAGGGCGAGGGCGAGACCGATTCCGCTCGTCGCGCCGGGAATGAAGATGGTGTTTCCGCTGATGTTCATCACCCCAGCTTCGGCGTCGCCGGAGAGGCGCTCCAGAGAGCGTCCATCCAGGGATCGGGCGTCCCTGGATCGAAGGACGGCACCGGGGGATACTTCAGGGGTGGATCGCGATGAATTGGCCGAATTCCTCCTCCGTCGGCGTGAGGCACTGACGCCCGCCGACGTCGGGCTCTCGACAGGACCTCGGCGTCGCACCACGGGGCTGCGTCGAGAAGAAGTGGCGCAGCTGGCGACCATGTCGACGGACTACTACACGCGTCTGGAGCAGCGGCGGGGTCCGCAGCCGAGCGTGCAGATCCTCGCCTCTCTCGCGCGAGCGCTGCGCCTGACCGAGGACGAGCGTGACTACCTCTTCCGCCTCTGCGGCCACAGCGCCCCCGACCGTGCACACATCACGGAGTACGTGCGCCCCGGCATCCTCCGCGTGCTCGACCGGTTGCACGACACCCCCGCCTTCGTGGTCTCGGTCCTCGACGAGGTGCTCGTGCAGAACGACGCCTCCCGCGCGCTCGTGGGCGACTCGAGCGCGCTCACCGGGCTCGACCGCAGTGGTATCTACCGCTGGTTCGCGTACCCCGACATCGAGCGTCTGCGGTATCGAGAGGCCGATCATCCGCGACAGGCCCGTGCCCTCGTCGGGTCGCTCCGCGCCGCGCACGGCGTGATGGGAGCTCGATCCAGAGCGGGGGAGATCGTCGCAGAGCTGACCGCCCGGAGCCCGGAGTTCGTGGAGCTGTGGGACGCGCACGTGGTGAGTCGCCGGTTCGAGCAGCACAAGGTGATGGTGCACCCGGAACTGGGCGAGATCGAGGTCGACTGTCAGGCGCTCTTCACCGAGGACGAGTCGCACGCGCTGATCGTCCTCACCGCCGCGCCGGGAAGTGAATCGGCGAGCAAGCTCGAGTTCCTGCGGGTGCTGGGCACGCAGAAGGTCTGACGCGCGTCGGCCTCAGGACTCCTCGTGGGTTCGCGGGTCGGCGTCGAAGAGCCGTCCGTCCGGACGCCCGAGCGCGGTGATCGCCGTGACCTCGGCGTCCTCCAGCGCGATCTCCGCCGCCGCGAGGTTGGCCACCTGGTGTTCGAGCGACGACGCCTTCGGGATCGACACCGTGCCGCGGGCGACGTGCCACGCGAGGACCGTCTGCGCGGTCGTGATGCCACGTGCCTCGGCGATGTCGTGGATCACCTGTTCGTCGAAGAGCTCCTTCGCGCGACCCAGCGGGCTCCATGCCTCGGTGAGGATGCCGTGCTCCCGGTGGTAGGCGAGCTGCTCGTCCTGCGGGAAGTACGGATGCACCTCGATCTGATTGACGACGGGCCGCACCCCGGTCTCCTGCTCGATGCGCTCCAGGTGCTCCGGGAGGAAGTTCGAGACGCCGATCTGCCGGACGACACCACGGGCCTGAGCGTCGACGAGCGCGGCCCAGGCCTGGACGTACTCGTCCTGGATGGGGTTCGGCCAGTGGATGAGGTGCAGATCCGTGACGTCGAGACCGAGGCGTGAGCGACTCTCCTCGATGCTGGTGCGTGCCTTCGCGGACGGGTGATGACGACCGGGGAGCTTGGTGGTGACGATGATCTCGGAGCGCGCGACGTCGGAGGCGGCGATCCCGCGGCCGACGGAGCCCTCGTTCTCGTAGTTGAACGCGGTGTCGACGAGACGGTAGCCCGCGCCGAGGCCCCCGCTGACGGCTTCCGCCCCCGCATCGCCGTTGAGTCCGTAGGTGCCGAGGCCGATGGCCGGGAGGGCGAACCCGTTGTGGGCGGTGAACGAGGGGACGACGGGCTGAGTGGTCACGGTGCTCCTTCTTGGCCTTTTCCTCGAGCGTACGCTGAGGGGATGACAACGGAGGCGGAGATGGCGGCGGATGACGTCGTGATCGAGGACGAGGCGCGCTGCCCGTGTTCGTCCGGGGACGTGTTCGGCGGATGCTGCCGCCCGATTCTCGATGGTGCACCCGCTCCGACGGCGGAGCGTCTGATGCGCTCGCGGTACACGGCATTCGTCGTGCAGGACGCGACGCATCTCCTGCGCACCTGGCACTCGACCACCAGGCCGGAGTCGATCGACTTCGAGACCGACGTCGAGTGGCGGCGCCTGCTCGTGCTCGATCGCGTGGCCGGAGGCCCCTTCGACCGCGACGGCGTGGTGGAGTTCGAGGCGTTCTGGCGGCAGGGAGCCGCGAAGGGCTCGCTGCACGAGCGCAGTCGCTTCGTGCGGGAGGACCGGCACTGGTACTACGTCGACGGCGACATGCGCTGATGGGCGGATGTCGCGACAGCGACTAGATTTGGAAGCGTGAACGCCAGCCCCGAGAACCAGCGCACCCTGCTCGACATCGCCGACCTCGACCGGCGCATCGCGCAGGCCGAGCGTGCCCGAACGAAGCCGAGCCAGGCGGGGCGGATCACCGAGCTCGTGGCGATCCGCCAGGAGCAGCTCCGTGAACTGACCACGCTCGCCGGCACTCGTGACGATGTGCGCACCGAGCTGAAGCGTCTGGAGTCCGACGTCGCGGTCGTGGAGGCGCGTCGGAACCGCGACGCCGAGCGCCTCGCCGCGTCGACGAACTCGAAGGACGCGCAGGCGCTCGAGCATGAACTGGCGAGCCTCGCCCGTCGGCAGAGCGACCTGGAAGACGCCGAGCTCGACGTGATGGGCCGACTCGAAGAGGCAGAGGCCGCTCTCGCCGCGCAGCAGGCGCTCCTCGACACGACGACGGCCGAGGGTTCCGCCCTCACCGCACAGGCCAAGGCCGACGTCGCCGCAGCCACCGAGCTCGGCGCACAGCTGGCCCGCGATCGTGCGGCCGTCGCCGACGGGGTGTCGCCGGAACTGCTGGCCGAGTACGCCCGTCGTGCGACGAACAGTGCCGGAGCCGCGCTGCTCACCCGAGGTACCTGCGAAGGCTGCCGCATCCTGCTTCCCAGTACCGATCTGAACGACATCCGTCGCGCGGCCGACGACCTGGTGGTCTCCTGCCCCGAGTGCGGCTGCATTCTCGTGCGCACCGAGGAGTCCGGGCTCGCATGAGCGGCGCCTGCGCGCGCCAGCGATGACCACGCCGGCGTCGGGCGTCGAACGACGCATCGCGCTGATCGCCGTCGGCCCGCAGGAATACGTCGCGATCGAGCTCGACGGGAACGGCGTAGAGCAGGACCGCACGTCTCTGCGTGCCGATGACCTCGCCGGATGGGTCCGCTCCGCCGAGGCCTCCGATGCGCCGCGATGGATCATGCGCTCCGCCGCGGAGACGTACGCCCTGCTCCTCGCCGACGGCGTGCGGATCACGCGCAGTCACGATCTGGTGCTGTGTCACGCCATCCTGCGCGACACTGCGTCGGTACCGATCCCGCTTCCGGCGTCGCAGGAGTGGGAGCGTCGGGAGCCGACCGTGGCGGCGCCGTCGCTGTTCGACGTGTTCGACGACGTCAGCGGAGACGACGCGGTCGCGACGACTCTCGATCAGTACCGGGCGCAGCGCGAGGTGATCGCTGGGGCGCCGGACGGGCGTCTCACACTGCTGTGCGCGGCGGAGTCGGCGGGGGGACTCATCGCCGAAGAGATGCGGGTCGCGGGATTGCCCTGGGACGAGGGCGTGCACGATGCGATCCTGACCGAGACCCTGGGCACCCGGCCGGTCGCCGGCGGAGTGCCCAGCCGTATGGTCGAACTCGGTGCTCGCGTACGGGAGCTCCTCGGCGACGCATCGCTCCACCTCGACAGCCAGCAGAAGCTGCTCAGGGCGCTGCATCGCGTCGGGGTGCAGGTGGAGTCCACGAGCCGGTGGGAGCTCGCCCAGCATGACCACCCCGTCGTCGAACCGCTGCTCGCGTACAAGAAGCTCTCCCGACTGCTCAGCGCCAACGGCTGGGCCTGGCTCGCAGAGTGGGTGCACGACGGGCGGTTCCGTCCGGTCTACATCCCCGGCGGTGTCGTCACCGGGCGCTGGGCCTCCGCGGGCGGAGGTGCGCTTCAGCTCCCGCGGAGTCTACGACCCGCGGTGCGCGCGGACCCCGGATGGACCCTGGTCGTGGCGGACGTCGCCCAGCTCGAACCCCGGATGCTCGCGGCGATGGCAGCCGACGAGGGGATGGCCCGGGCGGCGCGGGGGAGCGACCTCTACGCGGGCGTCGTCGCTTCCGGTGCGGTCGCTACACGGGACGAAGCGAAGTACGCGGTCCTCGGCGCGATGTACGGAGCCACGACGGGCGACAGTGGACGACTGGTTCCGCGGCTGCGGAAGGTGTATCCCCGCGCCATGGCGCTCGTCGACGCAGCAGCACGCACGGGGGAGGACGGCGGCATCGTGTCGACGTGGCTCGGCCGTTCCTCACCTCGGCCCGCGGTGGAATGGATGCGACTGCAGTCCGAGGCGACCGACGCGGATGCCGACCCCGCGGTGGTCGCTCTCGCTCGGCGCAGAGCACGCGACTGGGGCCGGTTCACCCGGAACTTCGTGGTGCAGGGCACAGCGGCGGAGTGGTCGTTGATCTGGCTGGCCGAGATCCGTCACCGTCTGCAGCAGATCCCCGAGGTGTTCGCGGAGGCTGCGGCGTCCGGTCCTTTCGCACGCTCCCCGCACCTGGCGTTCTTCCTCCACGACGAGGTGATCCTGCACGTTCCGCTCGAACATGCGGAGGCGGCGGCTGAGGCCGTGCGAGAAGCTGCGGCCACCGCGACGACGAGACTGTTCGGCTCGTTCCCGATCGACGTGCCCCTCGACCTGCGCATCGCGGAGTCAGCGGAGAAGTAGCCGCGGGTCGCGGCCTCCGGAGAACGTAGACTGGAGACGCGAATGGGTCGACTGGACGGCCGCGTTGCGGGAGACCGCACCGAGGAACGTCCGGGCTCCTCAGGGCAGGACGGTGGGTAACGCCCACCCGGAGCAATCCGCGAGAAAGTGCCACAGAGAGCAGACCGCCCCGCAAGGGGTAAGGGTGAAAGGGTGGTGTAAGAGACCACCGGGGGCCATGGTGACATGGCCCGCCAGGTAAACCTCGTCCGGAGCAAGGTCAGACAGAGGATGTTGACGCGGCTCGCCGAGTCCTCGGGTAGACCGCTAGAGTGCCACGGCAACGTGTCGCCGAGAGAGATGGCCGTCGAAGGGGCGAAGAACCCCGGAACAGAACCCGGCGTACAGGTCGGCCCATTCGCATTAACCGATTTGAACACCCGGAGCCTGTCAGACCTGGCAGGCGCCGCAGATGGCCGCACGTCTTCTGAGCGTTCTCCCGAGTTATCAGAAGTACCCGAACGGGCCTCTCCAATCGGCCGGCTTCAGCTATGCCATGTTCGATGTCGAAGACGCTCAGGTGCAGCAGCAGATCCAGAAGATGTTGCACGGGCTGACAACGAGTGCCTGACGTCGGATGCCTGACGTCGCAGTTCTCAGCACGTGAGTCGTGGAGCAGCCTAGGATCATAGAGCCCACCCCAGGAAGGCACGTCCATGAGGCCTGCGCCATGAGAGATGTGACACGACGAGGTCTGGCGCTGTCGTTGATTCTCAGCGGCGTCGCGGGGTATGTGGATGCCATCGGATTCATCGACACAGGTGGCTTCTTCGTCTCCTTCATGAGCGGCAACTCGACGCAGGTCGGCGTGGATGTCCTCGAGCGGGGACTGGTCTCTTCGCTCCTGCCCCTGACGCTGGTCGTGGCGTTCGTCGCAGGCGTCGCCGCAGGCGCGATCATCGGCGGGAACGGGATCCGGCGCGCCTGGGCGGTGGCTGCATCGGCCTCCGCGGTCGCTCTGAGCGCTGGTCTCGCGGTGGTGGCACCGACGGGACCGGCGCGGTTCTGGATGCTGGCCTTCGCGATGGGGGCGCTGAACACCCTGTACCTCGCGGACGGACGTGCGCGGGTCGCGATCACCTACGCGACGGGAACATTGGTGAGTCTGGGGCTGGCGATCGCGGCGTTGGTCACCGGGCGTTCCGGATCCGCATGGCAGCGACCGCTCCTCCTGTGGGGCTCGCTCGCAAGCGGAGCAGTGGTCGGCGCCGCGGCGCACAGGCTCGGAAGCGGGGCCGCGTTGCTCATCGCCGCGATCGTGCTCGCCGTCGCCGCGGTGGGCGTGGCCACGAGGTTCCCCGGCCGACGGGAGCGATCGAGCGGCTGATCGGGGTGGTCGGCAGAGTGCAGCCGGTTCGCCTCACATGAACGAAGGCCCCGACGACTGTGCAGTCATCGGGGCCTTCGGTGTCAGAGGCGTACGCGGATCAGTCGCCCGCGAGGGATGCGGCGCCGATGATGCCGGAGTTGTTGCGGTGGATGGCCGGAACGATCGGGGTCTTGAGGTCGAGGAGCGGGAGGAAGTCTCCGGCGTTCTTCGACACGCCGCCGCCGACGACGAACAGGTCCGGACTGAACAGGAACTCGATGTGCGAGTAGAACGCCTGCAGACGCTCCGCCCACTCGGCCCACGTGAGGTTCTCGCGTTCGCGCGCGGAGGTCGCGGCGTACGTCTCGACCGACTCGTACTCGCGGAAGTTGAGGTGGCCGAGCTCGGTGTTCGGCAGCAGCACTCCGTCGTTGAGGAAAGCCGAGCCGATACCGGTGCCGAGAGTCGTGAGAAGCGTGAAGCCGCGTACGTCCCGTGCCGCACCGTGGCGCGCTTCGGCGACGCCCGCGGCATCCGCGTCGTTCACGAACACGATGTTGCGGCCCAGGCCGTCGCGGAAGAAGCGCTCCGCATCGAAATCGATCCACTCCTTCGAGACGTTCGCGGCGGAGAGGGTCTTGCCGCGCTTGACGATCGCGGGGAACGCGACGCCGAGCGGCAGCGTCGAGTCGTGCACGTCGAGCGTCTTCAGAACGGTCTGCACGGCGTTGAGCACGTCCTGCGGCGATGCACCCTCGGGCGTGGGGACCCGCACCCGGTCGGACGCCATGATGCCGTGCTCGAGGTCGACGATTCCTGCTTTGATACCCGTGCCGCCGATGTCGACGCCGATCGCTTTTGCCATGGGCGATAGCTTAGCGACCGCGGTGCGCGCCAGTAGGATCGATGACATCACGTGAAGAAGGGGCAGACATGTCTGACGGCGACCACAAGTACTGGTACAACTCCGAGACCGGCGAGATCGAGTACGGCATGATCTCGCCCTCCATCGACCGCATCGGTCCGTTCGACACGGAGGCCGAGGCCCGTCGTGCTCCCGAGGTCGTCAAGGCGCGTTCGCGCGCCTGGGCCGAGGAAGAGGCCGCCGAGCAGGGCTGGGATGTCACGGGCGACGCAAAGGGCCAGGGCGCAGAGTAGCCATGGACAAGCAGAGGGACTTCGTCCTCCGGACCATCGAGGAGCGCGGCGTCAAGTTCGTGCGACTGTGGTTCACGGACGTGATCGGCACTCTCAAGTCGGTGGCCATCGCGCCGGCCGAGGTGGAGGGTGCTTTCGCGGAGGGCATCGGATTCGACGGGTCGGCGATCGAGGGGCTGACACGCACCTACGAATCGGACCTGCTCGCCCAGCCCGATCCGACGACGTTCCAGACGCTGCCCTGGCGCGGTGAGATCGACCCGACCGCGCGCATGTTCTGCGACCTGACCACTCCCGACGGTCAGCCGGCCGTCGCGGATCCGCGGCACGTGCTCAAGCGCACGCTCGCGAAGGCTGCGGATGCCGGATTCACGTTCTACACGCATCCGGAGATCGAGTTCTACCTGCTCAAATCCTCTTCCTTCGGCCCCGACGGGCCCGTACCCGTTGACTCGGCCGGCTACTTCGACAACGTGCCCGGCGGTACGGCGCACGACTTCCGCCGTCGTTCGGTGCGCATGCTCGAAGACCTCGGCATCTCCGTCGAGTTCAGCCACCATGAGGGCGGTCCCGGGCAGAACGAGATCGATCTCCGTTACGCCGACGCGCTGACGACGGCCGACAACATCATGACCTTCCGCACGGTGATCAAGGAGGTGGCGATCGAGCAGGGCGTCTATGCGACGTTCATGCCGAAGCCCCTCAGTGACCAGCCCGGCAGCGGTATGCACACGCACATGTCGCTGTTCGAAGGCGATCAGAACGCCTTCTACGAAGAGGGTGCCAAGTACCAGCTGTCGAAGACGGGGCGCCACTTCATCGCCGGCCTGCTCCGTCACGCGAACGAGATCTCCGCGGTCACCAACCAGTTCGTCAACTCGTACAAGCGGCTCTGGGGTGGCGACGAAGCACCGAGCTTCGTCACCTGGGGCCATGCCAACCGTTCCGCTCTCGTCCGGGTGCCGATGTACAAGCCCAACAAGAGCCAGTCTTCCCGCGTGGAGTACCGCGGCATCGATTCGGCGTCGAACCCGTATCTCGCGTACGCACTCCTGCTCGCAGCTGGGCTCAAGGGCATTGAGGAGGGATACGATCTCCCGCCCGAGGCCGAGAACAACGTGTGGTCGCTGAGCGACGCCGAGCGTCGTGCACTGGGCTACGAGGCGCTGCCGGCGAGCCTCGATCACGCCCTGGAGTACATGGAGGCATCCGAGCTCGTCGCGGAGACGCTGGGCGAGCAGGTCTTCAACTACGTGCTGCTCAACAAGCGCAAGGAATGGGAGGCCTACCGCGGTCAGGTCACCCCGTTCGAGCTGAAGAGCAACCTCGAGCTGCTCTGATCCGCGCAGATGGCGCGTCCTGACGATTCTGTCTCCCTCTCCGCGCTGGCGAGGCTCGGCTTCTCCGAGTTGAGTGAAGCCGCGGCCTCCCTCGCTGAGCTGGCGGCCATTCTGGATCAGCCGCGAACGGTGCTGCTCGAGGCTGCGGACGCCGCCGACCCCGATGCTGCCGTCCGCGGGCTGCTCCGGGTGGCGCGTCGGGACGAGGCGCCGTTGCGGAGACTCCTCGTAGATGAGGAGACGCGCCGCCGTGTCTGGCGCGTGTTCGGCGCGTCGGAGGGGTTCGCCGGGTTCTTCCTCCGCCACCCCGAGCAGCTGACGGTCCTCGAAGGGGCGATCACCGCGTTGCCGTCGTCGGAGGAGTTGCACGAGCGGCTCCTGGCGTCGGTCGGTGCACGTGATGGCTTCGCGCAGGCTGGCGATGATGACGCCGTCGTCGCGATCAGAGTCGCGTATCGCCGGAACCTCGCCGCCATCGCCGCCTACGACCTCTCGCATCCGGCGCCCGCGACGATCGTCGGACCGGTGTCGGCCGCGCTGGCAGACATCGCGGGTGCGGCCCTCGAAGCATCGCTCGCCGTGGCGAGAACTCGGCTGCAGGAATCGATGGGCCGAGACGAGGTCGAAGCGACGCGCCTCGCCATCATCGGGATGGGAAAGGCCGGCGCGAGGGAGCTGAACTACGTCAGTGACGTCGACGTCATCTTCGTCGGCGGCAGTCATGATGAAGATGTCGTCTCGGAGGCGCGTGCGATCGACATCGCGACCCGACTCGCGCGGGAGACGATGCGAAACCTCGATGCGATCGAGGTCGAGCCGCCCCTGTGGGAGGTGGACGCCGCGCTACGGCCGGAAGGCAAGCAGGGGGCGCTGGTGCGCTCGCTCGCGTCTCATCTCGCGTACTACGACCGATGGGCGAAGAGCTGGGAGTTCCAGGCGCTGCTCAAGGCGCGTCCACTCGCGGGCGATGCCGAGCTCGGCGCCGAGTACATCGCAGCAGTGCAGCCGAAGATCTGGTCCAGCGCCGCCCGGCAGGACTTCGTCGAGAGCGTGCAGCGCATGCGTGAGCGCGTGATGGAGCACATCGATCCCGAGGACGCTCCGTATCAACTGAAACTCGGCGCCGGCGGCCTGCGCGACATCGAGTTCACCGTGCAGCTGCTGCAGCTCGTCCACGGTCTCACCGACGAATCTCTGCGCACTCGGGGCACTCTCGAGAGCCTCGATGCGCTCGTCGAAGGCGGGTACATCGGACGGGTGGATGCGGCTGCGTTCGCCGAAGACTATCGACTCCTCCGGCTCATGGAGCATCGCCTCCAGCTGCGAGAGCTCAGCCGCACGCACCTGATGCCGCGCACGCCGGCCGGCCTTCGGATCCTCGCGAGGGGGACCGGGTTGGCCGAGAGCGGCGAAGGCGTGTGGGCGCGTTGGGAGAGCGTGCGACGCGAGGTGCGCGAGATCCACACCCGCCTGTTCTACCGCCCGCTGCTCAGCGCCGTCGCCGGTCTGCCGGAGGAGGAGCGCACGCTCTCCGCCGCCCAGGCGCACGACCGCCTGGCGGCCATCGGATTCCGCGATCCGGCGGGAGCTCTGCGCCATATCGGCGCCCTCACGAGCGGGCTCAGCCGCAAGGCGACCATCCAGCGCCACCTGATGCCCATCATGGTGCGGTGGTTCGCGGACGGCAGCGACCCCGACTACGCGCTCCTCGCCTTCCGCCGCATCAGTGAGCGTCTCGGGGACACACCGTGGTTCCTGCGGATGCTGCGCGACTCCTCGGGAGCAGCCGAGAGCCTCACCCGCCTGCTGTCGTCGTCGCGCTACATCGGCGAGCTCTTGGAGTGGATCCCCGAATCCGTGGCCTGGCTGGACAGCACGGGGCGCCTGCGGCCGCGTGGCGCCGCCGCGCTGGACGAGGAGGCTCGCGCGATCCAGACGCGCCACGAGACGATCGGCGACGCCCTGCGTGCGGTCAGGGCGCTGCGGAGGCGGGAGCTCCTGCGCACCGCGATGGGCGCGGTCCTCGACGTCCTCACGATCGAAGAAGTCGCCACAGCGCTCACCGAGATCACCGAGGCGACGATCCAGGCGGCTCTGCGTGCGGTGATCCGGGAGGTCGTGCCGCCCGAGGCCGAGGCACTGGACTTCGCGATCATCGCGATGGGACGTTTCGGCGGCGCAGAGCTCGGCTTCGGCTCCGACGCCGACATCCTCTATGTCTACGACGCGAACGGAGTCGATCCCCAGCGCGCCCAGAAGCTCGCGACCCAGATCGTGGCGGGGCTGCGCGAGCACCTGACCGATCATCGCCTCCCGCTCGACCTCGATGCCGATCTGAGGCCGGAGGGACGCAACGGGCCGGTCGTGCGATCCATCGAGGCGTACACCGAGTACTACCGGCGCTGGTCGCTGTCATGGGAGGCTCAGGCACTGCTGCGCGCCCGCGGGGTGGCAGGGAGCGCCAAGCTCATCGCGCGGTTCACGGCTCTGGCCGACACGATCCGCTACCCGGAATCGGTCGACTTGCAGGGCACGCGAGAGATCAAACGCATCAAGGCCAGGGTCGAGGGGGAGCGGCTGCCGCAGGGCGCCGATCCGCGGCGTCACCTGAAGCTCGGACCCGGATCGCTCAGCGATGTGGAGTGGCTGGTTCAACTGCTCCAGCTGCAACATGCACACACAGTTCCCGGACTGCGCACGACATCCACCCTCGGTGCGCTCGAGGCCGCCGTGGCGGCTGATCTCGTGACCGAGGAGGATGCCGTGCGTCTTCGCGAGGCCTGGCTCCTGTCCAGCCGTCTCCGTTCGGCGATCACCCTGCTCACGGGCCAGACCAGTGACGTGCTGCCCGCAGATCGTCGACAGCTCGACGCGATCGGACGGCTCCTCGGGTATCCCGACCGATCGGCGACCGAACTCGAGGAGGACTACCTCGGGGTGACCCGCCGTGCGCGGAAGACGTTCGAACAGCTGTTCTACGGTTAGGCCTCGTCATCCGGTTCAGATGAGTTCGAGATTCGGACCCTCGTGGACGGCCCGATAGATGACGTTGCGGATCACGTTGGCCTGTTCCGAGGTGAGTGTGCGATCGATCGGACGCAGGACGATCCGCAGCAGGAGATTGACCTGCCCTTCTCGCGTTCCGAGGCGCGCACGCGCCGTCGTGGGGAGCTCCTCGTGCGTGGTGCGATTGAGCACGTCGAAGGACTCGACGACGCCGGCATCGTCTCCCAGAGCAGTGCGGATGCGGTCGCCGAGGGTCTCCTCGTCCTCGTCGGCCATCGTCACCACCGAGATGTCGCGTCGCGTCGCGGGGAGCGGAGAGACGTGCTGCCAAGGGTCGAGAGTGAGCATCTGCGTCGCGATGCGCGGATCCTCGGCCCGGAGGTAGCGGATGTCCGGGATACCTTTGCGCAGCATCAGGGCACGGTCCAGCCCCATGCCGAGGGCGAGACCGGACCAGCGCCGGGGATCGAGACCGGACCCGCGCAGCACATCGGGATGGATGCGACCGCACTCGGCGAGTTCGAGCCATTCGCCGTCGTGGAGCACGTCGATCTGCCGGCCGCCGACCGTGTAGGGGTGCGACGCAGTGGTCGTCTTCCAGTCGGCGCCGGGCAACACGCTCTGGACGAGGCCCGCGATCATCGCGAGCATCTCGTCGTCGTCGGTTCCGGGGGTGCTGCGGATGCGCCACAGATCCACCTGGTGCGGCTCGCCCACGTGGCTCCGATCGACCGCGTCCCGGCGGTAGGCGAGCCCGGGCGTCACGATCAGCTCATCGATGTCGGCGCGTCCTGCGTAGTCTTCGAGTGCATTCGGGAGTTCTGCGCTCGTGTGGCTGCGCAGCATCACCGTGGGGCTGATGTATCGGGTGTACCGGCGGGCACGGGTCACGTCGCCGTCGTCGTAGCCGAGGCGGTCGTAGTTGTCGCGCACCGGCACGATCGGAGGATTCCGCACCTGGCGGACGGTCCCGCCCCATTCGGACTGCAACGCCGCCACCACGGAGGTGAGGAGGGCTTGGATGGCGTGTGCGCCGTGGGTGGGATCGGTGAGGTCGCGCAGATCCAGGGCGCGGAGGAGTTCAGCAGAAGTCAGATAGTCGGCGTGCGACATGAGGGAGGGTCTCCGTAACGATGGCAGAGGGCAGATGGAGGGAAATTCCCCCGGCCGTGCCTGCGGAGACCTGCTGCACTAGGAGCGCGCGTCGAAGTCCCCGCGGCCATGTCCCGGCCGGGGGTTCGGAAATCGCTGCTGCCTGTGCACGACACCACCATACATCCGGGACGGCTCGCCTCGGCCGGCGGCGCACCCCGCCGACCGGCGACGGCCGCTTCGGACCTGCCGAGTTTGCGGTATCGGACGAGGTGTCCCAAGCTGACGATATGACCCACGCGCGAATCGGCATCGTCTGGAACCCTTCGAAGGTCGAGCAGGAGGTTCTGCACACCGCGGTGAGCGGTGTGTTCGACGATCGGTACGACATCCGCTGGTGGGAGACGACTCCGGAGGACCCGGGGCGCGGCATGGCGCGCGAGGCCCGCGAAGACGGCCGCGACATCGTGATCGCGGTCGGAGGAGACGGCACCGTGCGCGCTGTGGCGGAGTCGCTGGCGGGATCCGAGACGGCGCTCGGGATCGTGCCGCAGGGGACGGGCAACCTCCTCGCCCGCAATCTCGAGGTTCCGCTGAACAACGTGAAAGCCGCGCTGGAGCGGGTGCGCGACGCCGAGCCCCGTCGTATCGACCTCGGCTGGGTGTCGTATGACGGCACCGAGCATGCCTTCGCCGTGATGGTCGGCTTCGGCGTCGACGCGCAGATGCTGGTGGAGACCGATGACGATCTGAAGTCCAAGGCCGGCTGGCTGGCGTACGTCGAGGCGATGGGCCGTGCCCTGGCCGGCACCGAGATGACCGACATCACCCTCGCGATCGACGGCGAGAAGGCCGTCGCCGTGCGAGGCCACACCATGCTCATCGGCAACTGCGGGATGGTGCAGGGGGGCATTCGTCTGCTCCCCGACGCCGTTCTCGACGACGGCAAGCTCGATGTGCTGATGATCAGCGCCGACGGCGCGTTGCAGTGGCTCGACACGCTCCGCTCGTTCGTCTGGGACAACGGCATCCGTCGCCTCTTCGGAGCCACGGATGAGGCTGTCAGCACTGATTCCGCTCGCCACCTGCCTGTCGAGAGCATCTCGGTCGAGCTGAAGACGCCCCTCGTGTTCGAGATCGACGGCGAGGAGATGGGCGAGGTCACCGCGTTCGACGTGCGCGTCGATCCGGGTGCCCTGCTCGTCCGCTGAGACGAAGGGAGCGCGCCGTCTCGGCGGACGACGGTTCAGCGCGTGGCGGGTGGGGGAACGATCTTCCGGTCCTGCGCGGGGAACGTCACCTTCTGAATGATGATGATGATGCTCGCGGCGACGGGGATGGCGACGAGCGCGCCGAGGATTCCACCGAGCGCGGCACCGGCGACGGCCGCGATCACGACGAGCGCGCCCGGCACGGCCACCGCCTTGCTCATGATGCGCGGGGAGAGCACATATGCCTCGATCTGCATGTAGATCAGGTAGTAGATGATCGCGATCAGGGCGGTGAGCGGCGAGACGAAGAGGCAGATCAGCGAGTTGATGATCGATGCGGTCAGCGTGCCGACCAGCGGGATCATCGAGCCGATGAACGCGATGAGCGCGAGCAGGGCCGGAACGGGGGCGCCGATGATGCTGAGGAAGATGAGGCTCAGGATGCCGTTGATCAGCGCGAGGCTCACCTGCCCGATGACGTAGCGGCCGACGGCGCCGGAGACATCCTCGAGGAGCCCGCTGAAGGTGTCGCGCTGGTAGGCCGGGACGAAGCGTGCGGCGACGTGCTTCATGCTGCGCAGCGACGCCATGAAGTAGAGGGTCAGGATCAGGACGATCGTGATCCCGGTGAAGCCGCCGGCGATGCCCGCACCCACGGCGAACACGCCGCCGCCGATGTCGAGGAAGTTGTTCGGGTCCTGCACGAAGCTGAGGATGCCCTGCACCGCGTCGTCGATCGTGGAGCCGAACTGACCGCTGACGTCCTGGAACCAGTCGCTGGCCATGAAGTCCTTGATCATCTGCGGCCCGTCCTTGATCAGGTTGCTGATCTGCTCGACGAGAAGCGGGACGATGGCGAGGATGACGCCGGCGAACGCCAGCACGACGCCGGCCACCACGATCGTAACGGCGGCAGGGCGGGGGAGCTTCTTCTCGATGAAGGTGACGATCGGGTCGAGGCCGAGCGCGAGGAACACCGCGACGCCGACGTAGACGAGAACGGTCGCGAGCTGCCCGACGACGCTGCCGATCCCCAGGGCCACCAGAACGCCGAGGGCCCCCAGCAGACCGAACATGAACGGGTTGGTCCTGGCGTATGCGGCGACCGCATTCGACGGCTGCGACGACCGCGGCTCCGCGGATGTGCGCAGCTCGGTGTTCGCGGTGACTCTTCTACGGCGCATGATTCCCCCGGTCGACGGTCAGACTCACCAGTTGATCACCCCGGATCCCGCGCGGTCAAGCCGATGGCGCGGCGTGGCGATGTCTGAATCCTCACCTCGCGTCGGCGGTGAGGACGGCTGCTCGTCGTGAGGTGACGCCGAGCTTCCGATAGATCGAGCGGATGTGCGTCTTGACGGTGGGGTAGGCGACGCCCAGGCGCGTGGAGATCTCCTCGGCGGTCATCGTCGTGCGCAGATATGCGAGGACTTCACTCTCTCGAGGAGTGAGCACGCCCGTCCGCCGTCGGGCCAGCTCTCCACGTCGTTCGAGAATGGTTCCGAGGAATTCGTCGTGGCGGGATCCTCGATGGGCGTGGGCGATCAGGAGATCGCCGATCAGGGGGTCATCCGAGAGGAACGGCGTGAGGATCCGCTCGGGAGCCGCGGTTTCGAGGGCCCTGTCGAGGTGCTCGTGCGCGTCGGCACCATGCCCCGAAACGGAGCGCAGTGCCGCTGATGTGACGAGCGTGCTCACCCTCGCGTAGCGCGGGAGCGCGCCCGCCGCCGCCAGCCGCAGCGCCTGCGCAGCCAGCACAGGCTCATCGAGCACCCGATAGAGCTCGGCGAGCACCGCATGCGCGACGGCAGCGCCGGGGCGGGCGAGCGCCGGCGCGGCGATGGTGCGGGCGCGGTCGTCATGCCCCTCGGCGTGCGCGAGCAGGGCGGAGATCACGCGGCGCAGCGTGTCCCACGGGATGCCGTGCTTGTCGGCCTTGCTCACCCCGTGGAGCAGGCCGGCTGCGGCGAAGTAACGATCCTGCCGCTTGAGGGCGATGAGACTCATGACCAGATACAGGCGGGCGAGGGCTTCGAAGTTGTCACCGGGGCCGCTGTCGTCCACGACCTCTTCGAAGCGGGCGATCGCATCGTCGTAGTCGCCGCGCCAGTACGCGATGCTGCCGAGGTTGGCCTGGGGGAGACCGCCCTCGAAGATGTCCCAGTCGGACGGCGAGGACGAGACGGGAAGCCCATCGAGAGTCCGCTCGGCCTCGGTGAAGAGACCGGCGTGGGTCTGGGCGAAGGCGAGGTTGGACTGGGCGAGCCGGAAGGTCTCCGACCGTCCGCGCAGGCGGGCTTCGTCCGCGGCGGAGCGCAGAAGACCGATGGCTCCGGAGAGGTCGCGACGGAGGCGCACCTCGGTCCAACCGAGGAGGAAGAGTGCCGAGGGGTAGTCGTCATCGGGCCCGCACTCGGTCAGCGCCTCCCGCGCGCGATCGGCGGCCGCGGTCTTCGTCGGGGTGTCGGCAGCGAGGAGGAGCTCGGTGAAGCAGACGACGAAGTCGTCGTCCGCGATGCGCATTCCTTGGCCCCGCAGGAACTTCGCCCCGTGCGGGTCGCCGAGGAGGTCGCGACAGCAGGCGCGGATGAGGAGCACGTGCGGGGCGTGCGGCTCGGGGTGGGTGATGCAGAGCTGCTCGAGCTCGCGGGTACGGGACTCGAGGATGAGGCGGAGCCAGTTCCGGCGCAGCGACGCGCGGGCGAGTTCCGGATCACGGGGGGAAGGGTCCTCACGGACGGGGTCGATCACGGGTCAACGATATCGGCGTCGGAATCCCTCTGGATCGAGGATGACGGCGGATCTCATCCGGTGAGGATGACACCCGCGTTCAAGGCCTCTGCGACTGGCCAGACTCGCAGCGGAGCCTGTGCGTCCGGACGGCGTTCGGACACGGCTCCCGATACCTGACCTTCACCCCGCGGATCTCACGAGTGTGCCGCGGAGATCGGAATTCAACAGACATGCTCTTCTGGGAAACGCTCGGCTGGATGCTGTGGGCGACCGTCTTCATCGGCTACCTGTTCGCGCTGTCCGCGATCATCGGCGACCTGTTCCGCGACCGTGGTCTCAGCGGGTGGTGGAAGGCGGTCTGGGTCGTCTTCCTGATCTTCCTCCCGTTCCTCACCGTTCTCGTCTACCTGATCGCTCGTGGACAGGGGATGGCCGAGCGGAGCAGCAGAGCAGCGCGCGAGGCAGAGGATGCGACAGCGTCGTACATCCGCCAGGTGGCAGGAAAGACGCCCACCGAGGAGATCGCCGCCGCCGAAGCGCTTCGTGATGCCGGGTCGATCAGTGCACAGGAGTTCGAGGTCCTGAAGGCCAAGGCCCTCGCCTGATACTCGCCGACTCGCGACAGGAAGGAACGACATGTCCGCCACGAAGGTGAACATCGGCAATTTCGCCCGGGCCGAGTCCGATCTGATGTTCTCGCGCCTCGCCGCGGGGGTCGGACTCGGAACGTGGAACCACACGCGGGGGCTGACCTCTCTCGACGAGCAGCCGATCATCCGCCAGAATCGCGACACCCTCTACAGCAGCGCCATCGTCGATGTGCGTCAGGGGGTCGCGCTCGTGCTGCCGGACACCGATGGTCGTTACATCTCCGCGTTCGTCGTGAATCAGGATCACTATGCCGCGTACCTGCTGAGCGAGCCGGGCGAGCACCTGCTCACCCGAGAAGAGGTCGGTACCGACTACGCGGCGGTCCTGATCCGCATCCTCGTCGATCCAAACGATGCCGAGGACGTCGCGAAGGTCAACCGGCTGCAGGACCGGCTCGGCCTGGTGGGTGGCGGAGGGGAGGACTTCCCCCTGCGGGCGTACGACGTGCCGTCACACATCGAGACGCGCGAAGCGCTGCTCGTTCTCGGACGCGGTATCTCCACCTATGGCCGCGCGTTCGGCGCCAGGGACGAGGTCGATCCCGTCATGCACCTGCTGGGCACGGCGGGTGGGTGGGGCGGCCTGCCCGAGTACGAGGCCACCTACATCAGCGTGGACGAGGGGCTACCCGTCGCCGACTACCGTCTCGGCCTGAAGGACGTGCCGGTCGAGGCGTTCTGGTCGGTGTCCCTCTACAACGCGGCCGGATACTTCGAGGAGAACGAGCTCGGAGTGAACAGCATCAACAGCCTGACAGCCGTCACAGACGATGACGGGGGAGTGACGATCCATTTCGGTGCACACCCCGCCGGGGCGCCGAATGCACTGCCCATAATGCCCGGCTGGAACTACACGCTGCGACTCTATCGACCGCTGTCCGCCGTGCTCGACGGCAGCTGGGTCGCTCCGCGGCCCCGGGCGATCGAGTCCGACGAATGACGACGACAGCAGCGGCTGTCACCGACGGGGGGAGACCCGGATGACCACCACCGATCGCCGGATCGCGCTGCGCAGCGCCCCCAACCTCCGTGACCTCGGCGGGCTGCCGACAACGGGTGGCGTCGTACGTGCTCGCGTGATCTATCGTTCGGCGACTCTCGCCCGGCTGCAGGACGATGACCGGGAAGCGTTCCGTCGCCTCGGTATCACCACCGTGTATGACCTGCGGACCGTCGGTGAGCGCAGCACGTCACCCGATCAGCTTCCCGACGGCGTGAGGCTCGTGGGGTTGGATGTGCTGGCCGACAGCACCACCGACGTCGCAGCGGGGGTCGACCGACTCGCGAGCGACCCCGCAGGTCTCGCCGCCTCACTCCGCGAGGGACGCGGGTCCGCTCTCATGCGGGAGTCGTATCGGAACATCGTGAGCCTGCCCTCCGCACTCGCTGCGTACCGGTCCTTCTACTTTGATCTCATCGATCCCACGCGGTCCGGTGCGGCGCTGTTCCACTGCACGACCGGCAAGGACCGCACGGGGTGGGCCGCGGCGTCACTGCTGCTGTTGCTGGGCGTGAGCGATGACGACGTGCGTGCCGACTATCTGGAGACCAACGCCGATCTGCTTCCGGCCCTGCAGCCGCTCCTCGCTGCGGCGACCGAGAGGGGAGTCGATACACAGCTGCTGCTGCCCGTGCTCGGGGTGCGCGGCGAGTACCTCGACGCCGCGATCGACGAGGCGCGCACACGGTTCGGCAGCGTCGAGGGCTATGCGACGGAAGGCCTCGGACTCCACCTCGCTGACCTCGATGCGCTGCGTCGCCGATTCGTCGTGGCGCAGGCCTAGATCCGCCACCCGCTGAAAGGTCTCCCTCATGAATCCGCAAGATGTCCTTCCCTTCCCTCCGACGCCGTCCGCGAGCATCGCCGGGCGGACGATGCAGGAATCCGTGTACGGCCAGCGGGTCCCGCCGTCACGACTTCCGGACGATGCCCCCAACATCCTGATCGTCCTGATCGACGACGCCGGCCCCGGACTCCCCGACACTTTCGGCGGCGAGGTGAAGACCGACACCCTGTCCCGGGTCATCGACGAAGGAATCGGCTTCAACCGGTTCCACACCACGGCGATGTGCTCGCCGACGCGCGCCTCGCTGCTCTCCGGTCGCAATCACCACCGGATCGGCAACGGTCAGATAGCCGAGCTCGCCAACGACTGGGACGGCTACGCGGGCGAGATCCCCCGCTCCAGTGCCCTGGGTGCAGAGATGCTGAAGGACTACGGCTACTCGACGGCGGCATTCGGCAAGTGGCACAACACGCCCGCGATCGAGACCGGAGCGACGGGCCCGTTCCACAACTGGCCGTCCAGCATCGGGTTCGAGTACTTCTACGGCTTCCTCGCCGGTGAGGCCTCGCAGTACGAGCCGCACCTGGTGCGCAACACCACGAGCGTCCCCCCGCCGAAGACGGCCGCAGAGGGATACCACCTGAGCGAAGACCTCGCCGACGACGCCATCGGGTGGCTCCGCGATCACAGGGCGCTCGCGCCCGACACGCCGTTCTTCCTGTACTGGGCATCCGGCGCGATGCACGGGCCGCATCACATCATGAAGGAGTGGGCGGACAAGTACGCCGGACGATTCGACGGCGGCTGGGATGCCTACCGAGAGCGGGTCTTCGAGCGCGCGAAGGAGAAGAACTGGATCCCCGGTTCTGCAGAGCTGACGGCGCGGGATCCGCGTATGCCGGCGTGGGATGACATTCCGGAGGACGAGCGGGAGTTCCAGGCTCGGTTGATGGAAGTGGCCGCCGGTTTCGGTGAACACGCCGACGTGCAGGCGGGGCGGGTCATCGATGAGATCGAGGCGCTCGGATACGGAGACAACACCCTGATCCTCTACATCTGGGGAGACAACGGCTCCTCCGGCGAAGGGCAGAACGGCACCATCAGCGAGCTCCTCGCGCAGAACGGCATCCCCTCGACCGTGCAGATGCACGTCGAGGCCATGAACGAGATGGGAGGTCTGGACGCCCTCGGCACGGCGAAGGCCGACAACATGTATCACGCGGGCTGGGCCTGGGCGGGAAGCACCCCCTACAAGGGAATGAAGCTGCTGGCCTCGCATCTCGGTGGCACACGCAACCCGATGGCTGTGCGATGGCCGGCGCGGATCACGCCCGATGCCACGCCTCGTTCGCAGTTCGTGCACTGCACGGACATCGTTCCCACCATCTACGATCTTCTCGGCATCCATCCTCCCCGCGAGGTCGGCGGCGTGCCTCAGGATCCCCTCGACGGATCCAGTTTCGCCGCGGCACTCACCGACGCGGAAGCCGAGGAGACGCACCGCACGCAGTACTTCGAGATCCTCGGCAGCCGGGCGATATACCACGACGGCTGGATGGCATCGGCCTTCGGTCCGCGGGCGCCCTGGGTTCCCGGGCTGCCGGAAGGGATCGCCGACTGGACGCCCGACCACGACACTTGGGAGTTGTACCACCTCGACGAGGACTGGACACAGGCGCACGACCTCGCCGACGAGCATCCGGAGAAGCTGGCCCAGCTCAAAGAGCTCTTCGCCATCGAGGCCGCGAAGAACAGCGTCTACCCGGTCGGAGGCGGTCTGTGGGTGCCGATCTATCATCCCGAGTTCCGGATATCGACGCCGTATCGGCGCTGGAACTTCACCGGCAGCCTTCGACGCATGCCGGAGTTCATCGCACCGGCCTTGGGTAATCGGGCGAACACCGTGACGATCGACGCCGACCTGCCGGAGAAGGCCGACGGCGTGCTCTACGCACTGGGCGGCGCGGGTGGCGGACTCACCTGCTACCTGGACGACGGCTACCTCTGCTACGAATACAACACGTTCATCATCCACCGGACCAAGATCCGATCCTCGGAGCGTGTGGCGGCCGGGAGCGCCAGGATCGTCGTGGAGACCAGTTACATCGATCCCCGGCCGACGGGCCCCCTTCGCATCGACATCTCGATCGGTGGACGGCAGATCGCGACCGGCACGGTGCCGGTGAGCGTCCCGTTGCTGTTCACCGCGAACGATTGCCTCGACATCGGCGTCTGTCTCGGGGGGTCGGTCTCGCTCGACTACTTCGACCGCGCCCCGTTCCCCTTCACCGGCGAGATCCACTCGGTCGACGTGCGATACACGAACTGACCTCTGCGGAAGTGTGGGCGGAACGTGGGATCGATGCGCCGTCGTGGGTGGCCGCCGGCATGCCGGCGACCACCCACGACGGCGATCTTCTTCGTGACCTCAGCTCGGATCAGGCGGTGACGGCCTTGGCGCCGTGAGCGCCCATCGATTCGATCTGGATCTTGCGCGGCTTGGCGCGTTCGGCGATCGGGATCACAACGCTGAGCACGCCGTTGTCGTATGTCGCGCTGATGCCCTGCGCATCGACGTCGTCACCGATGGTGAAGCGGCGGACGTAGGAGCCGAAGGGGCGCTCCTGTGCCAGCCAGCGCGAGTTGTCGCGGTTCGCTTCCGTTCGTTCCGCACGGATCGTCAGCAGGTGACCGTCGACATCCACGTCGACCGAGCCCGGATCGACGCCGGGAAGGTCAGCATTGAGGACGTACCGGTCGCCTTCCCGGAACAGGTCGACGGGCATCAGGCGGGGCTGTCGGCTGGTATCGAATACGCTCTGCGCGATCCGGTCGAGCTGGCTGAAGGGATCGAATGACATCGACATGGTGGGGTTTCTCCTTCCGGTGAGTGACGGCGTGACGAGCCGTCCGATGAGGGTGGTCATGACGGCGGCCTCGACGGCCGCGTCGAGTGGGGGGGCGCACGCACCCTCTCCGGAAGCTCTTCGGGCCGAGGGCTCTCGGCGCCTGCCGTGAGACATCGCCGTACGGTGGCGTGATCGCCGACCGCCGGTGGAGCCGTTGCCGTGCACGTCGATACCGTGATGAGCAGGTCGGACACGACCTGTTCGAACTCCGCTAGGAGCAGGTCCGCATCGGCATAGACGATGTCGGCGAACGCCATCGCGTCGTCGATCAGGCAGCTCGCTGCCACGGAACATCACCTCCATACCTGTCGTCGCTTACCGTCGCGGCACCGAAAGAGGATCGGCCCCGCAACCCGGATAGATGTGGATCAGTTGATGCATATTTTGTACACCTAGGGGTTGACCAAATGCAAGGGGGCGGAGCAGAATTCCTGTCATGACCACGACGCCACCCAGTCGACCGGTGTACACGATGGGCATCGCCGCCGAACTCCTCGATCTGCCCCCGGCGACCCTGCGGCTCTATGAGCGAAAGGGCCTCGTCTTTCCCGCGCGAAGCGAGGGAGGAACACGGCGGTACAGCGAGGACGACATCGACCGCATGCGCCGCATCTCGACGCTGCAGACCGACGGCGTCAACCTCACCGGTATCGGCAAGGTGATGGGTCTCGAAGACGAGAACGCCGAGCTCAGAGCGACTCTCGACGGTCATGAAACCGGCCGGGAAGCGGCCACACATCCAGATGACGACGCGCGACGACGTGAGAACGGAGAACAGTGACGTGGGAAAGTTCATCTACGAGGGCGGGCCGAAGGTCGAGATCGAGGACCGTGCCCTCCTGCATCTGCAGCTGGTGATGTCGACGAAGCTGCGCCGCGGTGAGCCCTTCGCCTTCACCTGGCGTGAAGACCAATCCGTCGGCGGCGGGCGGACCACGGTGTGGATTCATCCCGGAAGTGCGCTGGTGTTCAAGTTCGCCGGGAGCCGCCAGCCTTCCATCAGCCGCGCGTGGACCGAGGCGCTCGCATTCACGGCGAACTCGCCCGGCGGTCTCCACCTCGTTCCGGAGCCCGCCGAGAACGCACTGACAGGGCCTGCCGCCGAGCCTGTCTCTGTGTGAGCGTCGCCCGATGGGCTCCGCGACATCCGCGCCACGTCATGGGACGGATAGCCACATCCGCACCCGGCTCGGACGCACGAAAGAGCCCGCCTCAGCGCAACGCTGGGCGGGCTCTCTCGAACTCGGACTTCCTGCGGGCTAGGCCCCGGACCTCCGCGTCATCCGACTAGACGCCGAAGTACAGCTCGTACTCGAACGGGTGCGGGCGCTGGGCCATCGGCAGGATCTCGTTCTCGTACTTGTAGGAGATCCAGGTCTCGATGAGCTCCTTGGTGAACACGCCGCCCTCGAGGAGGAACTGGTGGTCGGCCGCCAGCGCGTCGAGCGAGTCGAGCAGCGAGTTCGGGACCTGCGGGATGTCCTTGGCCTCCTCGGGCGGAAGCTCGTAGAGGTCCTTGTCGACCGGCTCGTGCGGCTCGATGCGGTTCTTGATGCCGTCGAGGCCCGCCATCAGCTGTGCGGCGAAGGCGAGGTACGGGTTGCCCGAGGCGTCGGGCGCACGGAACTCGATGCGCTTGGCCTTGGGGTTCGAGCCCGTGATCGGGATGCGGATCGCGGCGGAGCGGTTTCCGGCCGAGTAGACCAGGTTGACCGGAGCCTCGAAGCCCTTGACCAGACGGTGGTAGCTGTTCAGCGTCGGGTTGGTGAAGGCGAGCAGTGCGGGCGCGTGGGCCAGGATGCCGCCGATGTACCAGCGCGCGATGTCGCTGAGCTGGCCGTAGCCGGCCTCGTCGTAGAACAGCGGCTTGCCGTCGCTCCACAGCGACTGGTGGGTGTGCATGCCCGAGCCGTTGTCACCGTAGAGGGGCTTGGGCATGAAGGTCGCGACCTTCCCCCACTCCTCGGCGGTGTTCTTCACGATGTACTTGAACTTGAGGATGTCGTCCGCCGCGTGGACCATCGTGTCGAAGCGGTAGTTGATCTCCTGCTGGCCGCCCGTGCCGACCTCGTGGTGCGAGCGCTCCAGGATGAAGCCGGCGTCGATCAGCTTGAGGGTGATGTCGTCACGGAGGTCGGCGGTCTTGTCGACCGGGCTGACCGGGAAGTAGCCGCCCTTGTAGGGGGTCTTGTTGCCGAGGTTTCCGCCCTCTTCCTCGCGGCCCGTGTTCCAGGCCCCCTCTTCGGAGTCGACGCTGTAGAAGCTGGAGTTCGACGTGACGTTGTAGCGGACGTCGTCGAAGATGTAGAACTCGGCCTCGGGAGCGAAGAAGGCGGTGTCGGCGATGCCGGTCGAGGTCAGGTACTTCTCGGCCTTCTTGGCGACCTGACGCGGGTCCTTCGAGTAGATCTCGCCGGTGCGCGGGTTGTAGATGTCGAACAGCATGACGAGCGTGCTCGCCTCGCGGAACGGGTCGACGTACGCCGTCGTGACGTCGGGGATGAGCTGCATGTCGGACTCGTGGATGCTCGCGAAGCCGCGGATCGAGGAGCCGTCGAACAGCTGACCGTCGGTGAAGAAAGCCTCGTCGACCGTCGATGCAGGAATGTTGAAGTGCTGCTGTACACCCGGGAGATCGGTGAAACGGATGTCAAGGAACTTGACGTCGTTCTCCTTGATGTAGGTCAGTACCTCGGACGAATCTTTGAACATGTACGACTCCTGTAATGCGGATCGATGGCTTCACGGCCACTCTGCAGAGTACGGACGGGGGATTTCTCTACGGTATCCGCTTTGTTTCGGGCGTGTTACAGGCGCGAGGGCGTCAGTGCGGCATTTCGTGCTCGGTAGGCTGGGGGAGTGACGGATGCAGTGAACGCGTACCCCGGTGAACGACTCGGACTCCCCGAATCCGGCTCCGGGAGCATCGCCCGTCCCGGACGCCGCATCGGTGCACTCCTGATCGACTACACGGCGGCGACCATCATCGCCACGGGATTCCTCGGATTCGACCAGTTCGCGCTGCCGACCGAGGCCGGTCTGAGCCAGTTCGCCCCGATGCTGGTGTTCGCCGTCCTGCAGATCGTCTTCATCCCGACCGCCGGCGGCAGCCCGGGACACCGCATCCTCGGTATGCGTCTGGCGCGTATGGACGGCAGCTGGGTCGGGCTGTGGCGTCCGATCGTCCGCACGCTTCTCCTCGTCGTCGTCGTACCGGCCGTGATCTGGGACGCCGATCAGCGAGGTCTGCACGACAAGGCGGTCGGTACGGTTCTGATCCGCACCTGACTTCCGAGGGGCGGAGTCAGTCGCGGCCGCGGTTGCGCCGACGTGCTTCGCGAGGCGCCCGTCCGCCGAGGAAGGAGCGCGCGGGGTCGACGACGTAGCCCCGGCGCAGGGCCTCACGCCCGATGAGCATCCGGAAGCCCATCTCGTCGCGGTTGCTCAGGGTGACCTCCGCCAGCACTTCGCGATCCACGAGACGGATCAGGAGCTCGACCACGAGGCGCTCCTGGGCGTGACCGGAAGAGCTCCGCACCGCGCGACGATCATGGATCGGGCACTCCACGACGACCGCGTCCTCCTGGCTGTCCTGCCAGGGCTTGACCTTGAAGCGGACCCAGGGCTGCTCATCCTGTTCGAACTCGACGATGTCGAAAGCATGGAGAGATGAAGTGCGCGCACCCGTGTCGATCTTGGCTTTGAGCCAGTCGACTCCGAGATCGGGCAGGCTCACCCATTCTCGCCACCCCGTAAGGGTGTTTGAATGGGGGGTAGTCCTACTCACCTGATACATCCTGGCAGGAAAAATCCCCCGTGAAGATCGCAGTGCTCTCCCGCGCGCCGCAGGCGTACTCCACCCAGCGTCTGCGTGCAGCCGCGCTCCAGCGTGGGCACAACGTCAAGGTGCTCAATACGCTGCGCTTCGCGATCGACCTCACGGCCGATGAACCGGACCTGCACTACAGAGGGCGCCAGCTCAGCGACTACGACGCGATCCTGCCGCGCATCGGCAACTCGATCACGTACTTCGGCACAGCGGTCGTGCGACAGTTCGAGCAGATGGACGTCTATACCCCGAACACCGCGAACGGGATCTCGAGCGCCCGCGACAAGCTGCGCGCGAACCAGATCCTCTCGCGTCACAACATCGCGATGCCGCCGACCGCCTTCGTCCGCAACCGCGCGGACGTCCGACCCGCGATCGAGCGCGTCGGGGGAGCCCCGGTCGTCATCAAGCTTCTCGAGGGCACGCAGGGGATCGGGGTGATCCTCGCTCCTCAGGTGAAGGTCGCCGAGGCGATCATCGAGACGCTGCACTCCACCAAGCAGAACGTGCTCATCCAGAAGTTCATCTCGGAAAGTCGGGGGCGCGATATCAGGGCTCTCGTCGTCGGTGACCGTGTCGTCGCCGCCATGCGACGCTCAGCGGCCGGAGACGAGTTCCGATCGAACGTGCACCGCGGCGGATCGGTCGAGGCGATCGAGCTCGACCCTGTGTACGAGCGCGCGGCCGTGCGCTCCGCCCAGATCATGGGCCTGCGCGTGGCTGGCGTCGACATGCTGGAAGGCGATGACGGTCCGCTCGTCATGGAGGTCAACTCCTCGCCGGGGCTGCAGGGTATCGAGACGGCCACGAAGCTCGACGTCGCCGGCGCCATCATCGACTACATCGCCGGCCAGGTCGCCTTCCCCGAGATTGATGTCCGGCAGCGTCTGACGGTCTCGACGGGGTACGGTGTCGCCGAGCTCATGGTCCACGGCGCCGTCGACTTGGTCGGGAAGACGCTGGGCGAGGCGGGTCTCTGGGAGCGGGACATCACTGTTCTCACGTTGCACCGTGGCGTCAGCGTCATTCCCAACCCGCGCAAACACGTGGTCTTGGAAGCCGATGATCGGTTGTTCTGCTTCGGGAAGCTCGACGAGATGCGCTCGATGGTTCCGGAACGTCGTCGTCGTCGCGCGAAGGTCCGTCGGCTGCCCCGGCAGCCGCTCTCCGAGTGAAAAAGAGCGCGGCCGTCCTCGTAGGAGGACGGCCGCGCTCTTGGCGTGTGCGAGTGCTCAACGAGGCCGCTGGGAGCGCACCTTCGTCGGGTCGATGCCCTTCGGGATCGGCAGTGACGACAGCGACTGCGAAACCGAGTCCACGCGGCGGATGACGGCGGCCATCGTGGCCTTGTCGATCGCCTTGGGGAGCTTCTTGATGGTCTTCGAGAGATCGGCGATCGCCACCTCGTCCTCGCCGTGTCCGACGTAGAGGACGGTGACGGGGACGCCGTGCGCGACGCGCTGGGCTTTGCTGCGCTCTTCGTTCACGAGACGGGTCAGCCGGCCGCGCGCGCCTTCGCCGACCACGACGATGCCACCGCGGCCGATGGTGCGGTAGACCGCTTCCTGCGTCTTCGGGTTGATGCCGACGGGCGTCTCGGATGCCTGCCAGCTGCGACCCAGGCTGGTGCTGAGCACGTGGCCTGTCGCACCGGGCATGCCGTCGATCTTGCTGTACATGGCGGACGTCGACAGTCGCGTCATGAGGAACAGGGCGCCCAGGATGCCCAGCATCAGACCGGTGATGCCCCAGAGGACGAGGGTCCACACCTGGAACGGCGGGATCAGGTACCCGGCGACGAGACCGAGAAGCACGCCGCCGATGAGGATCGCGGCCTGCGCCCACGGCAGCCACGAGTAGGCCTCACGTGTGAACCGGAAGAGGGACTTGATCTGGGAGAAGAACCCAGGACGCTTTTCGGGTTCAGGAGCACGCTTTGCCATGAGGACCAGCCTACCGAGTCTGGCGGCGTCGTGATGTCGGCGTTCGCGCGAAGCGGAGCAGAGGGTGGTCCACTCTTCCTCCACATCGGTGACCCCGGGCGGAATCCGTCCGGATTGCCGCAGAGGCGGTCGATCGTTGTGATCCCTGCGCTGTGATGGAGGAATGGACGACAACGCGATCGACGACGGCGGGGGGACGCCGCTCGTACCGGGGGCGCATCGCGCGGTGAGGACACTCGATCCTACGGAGGGGCCGTTCGCGGGAACACTCGTCACTCACGGCGAGGGTGTCGCGGTGCGGGTGGATGCGGCGACTCTCGGCGGGTGGGCGGGGTGGCGGTTCTCCGGAGCCGAACATATCGCGGCTCCGATCGATGTCTGTCGTCGCAGGGGAGGGCACGACGCCCTGCTTCCCTGGTGCACGGATCGAGTGCTGGGGTTCCTGGTCCGTCGCTCAGCGGGAGGCGGGAGCATCGCACCCGGGGAATCCAGCACCCTCGTCGTCAGTCTTCTGCGAGGCCTCGACGAGCTGGGAGAGGGCGTCGACGGCGTCCGTACCGGTACGTGGTGGATCACGGATGGTGGCCGTCCGGTCTTCGTCGTGGGGCGCGGCCCCGGTGCCAGGGCTGGTGTCCTGGAGATCCTGGAGCATCTGACGGAGCAGAGCTCTGACAAGGTGCTCCGACGGGCGCTGGGGGTGATCGACGAGGGGCTGCGGAAGACACTCACCCAGCCGCGCCTCCCACGCAGGCTCACGGAATCGTGGGAGCAGTCGATGCTCGACGTCGCTGCGCCCCAGCCGCTCGCGCGAGAGTTCCAGGCTCCGGGGCGGGCACGGGATCTCGCTCGTACGGTCGCCCCGCGGGCGCCCCTCGAGCGTGAGAGCACACCTCGTCTTCGCGCGGATCGGGTCCGCACCGGCGAAGCACGTCGTGGGGTTCGGGGGCTGAGGGCGATCCGCGACGCGGTGTACGCGTCTGTCCGCGAGACCCTTGCGTGGGGGGAAGCGGTGAGACGGAACCGTGCTGCGACAAACGGGCCGCAGCAGCGAGGCTCCGTGAGATCCGCCGCTGCCGGGCACCTGCGTCGGCGCTCTCTGCTCGTCGCGGGGGCGGCGGCGGTGATCGTGCTCGCGGCGGGGCTGCTCTGGCCCGAGGGCGAAGCATCGGGAAAGGCGGGGGATGCGGCTGGCGGCAGTTCCCCGACGCAGCCGTCGCCGTCGGCCGGAGGAGCGCTGCCGAAGCCCACACCGTCCGCGACAGGAGGTACGGGAGAGGAGGAGACCCCGAGGGACGAGCCCGTGGCGGAGGACGATCCTGTTGCGGCGGTCTCCTCGCTCCTCCGCACGATCGCGGACTGCCGTGCGCAGGGCGACACGTCGTGTGCAGCGGCCGTGGCGGGGGACGCGGTGGGGGTGATCGATGCTCTCGGCGTGGTGCCCTCCGCGCATTCGACGCCGGAGCTCGTGGACGAGTACGGAGACGTGGCGGTGACGCGTCTCCGGGCGACCGGGCCGGAAGACGGGCCGGGAGCGACGAAGGGCGAGGGTTCCGATCAGACGATCGTGGTCCTCATCCGCTCCGACGAGAAATGGCTGGTCCGCGACGTCTATGACGTCGCGGACCAGCCAGGATGACTCTCGTGGTCAGGCGCCGAGCTGCGCGGCGAACTGCGCGGACTCGAGGCGGGCCTTCACCGCACCCAGGAAGCGCGCTGCATCTGCACCGTCGATGATCCGGTGGTCGTAGGAGAGCGCGAGGTACACGTACGACCGGACGGCGATCGCATCTGCACCCCCGACCTTCACGAGACCCGGACGCTTGACGACCGTGCCGGTACCCAGGATGGCGGACTGCGGGAGGAACACCACCGGGGTGTCGAACAGGGCGCCTCGCGAACCCGTGTTGGTCAGCGTGAAAGTGCCACCGGCCAGCTCATCGGGCTTCAGCTTGTTATCGCGCGTGCGTGCGGCCAGATCGGCGATCTCATGTGCGATCTGCGCGATGTTCTTCGACGCGGCATCGCGCAGGACCGGAGTGAGCAAGCCGCGTTCGGTGTCCACAGCGATCGAGACGTTCTCACTCGCCGGGTAGACGATGTTCTCGCCGTCGACCGTCGCGTTCACGATCGGGAACGCCTGCAGCGCTTCCGCCGTGGCGAGTGCGAAGAAGGGCAGGAACGAGAGCTTGTCGCCGGTCTTCTCCAGGAACGAGGCCTTCACACTGTCGCGGTAATCCGCGAGAGCCGTGACATCGACCTCGACGACCGTGGTCAACTGAGCCGTCTGCTGCATCGACTCGACGGCGCGCTTGGCGAGAACCTTGCGCAGACGCGACATCGGCTGCGTCGTACCGCGCAGCGGCGAGACCTCGAGCGGAGCAGGGGCAGCGGCGGTCGCAGCGGGTGCTGCTGTCGCGCTCTCCGCAGCCTTCAACACATCTTCCTTGCGGATGCGTCCGCCCACACCTGTTCCGGTGACGGTAGCCAGGTCCACGCCCTGCTGGGACGCCAGGCGGCGCACGAGCGGGGTCACGTACAGGTTGTCGTTCTCGGTCGGGAGCGCGAGCTTCGGGGCGGCCGGTGCAGCAGCCGGTGCGGCAGCGGGGGCCGGTGCAGCAGCGGGGGCCGGTGCAGCAGCGGGGGCCGGTGCAGCAGCGGGGGCCGGTGCAGCAGCCGGGGCCGGTGCAGCGGCGGGCGCCTCAGCAGCAGGCGCCGGAGCAGCAGCGGGTGCTGCGCCAGAACCGACGCGTGCGAGCACCGCGCCGACGGCGACGGTCTCGTCTTCTCCGGCGATGATCTCCTGCAGCACGCCGGCGACCGGCGACGGGATCTCGGTGTCGACCTTGTCGGTGGAGATCTCCAGAAGAGCTTCGTCGACGGCGATGCTGTCGCCGACCTGCTTGAGCCAACGAGTGACGGTTCCTTCAGTCACGCTTTCGCCCAATTCGGGAAGCACGATATCCGTCGCGTCGCCCGCGGGCGCGGCTTCAGCGGCGGGCGCCGGTGCTTCTGCAGCCGGTGCGGGAGCTTCGGGAGCGGCTTCGGCGGCGGGGGCCTCTGCGGCCGGTGCCTCATCAGCGGCGGGCGCTGCGGCGGCCGGAGCATCTGCGGCCGGAGCTGCGGCGCTGCCATCGCCGATGCGCGCGAGAAGCGCGCCGACCTCGACGGTCTCGTCCTCGGCCACGAGGATCTCCTCGATCACGCCGCTGACGGGGGAGGGGATCTCGGTGTCGACCTTGTCGGTCGAGATCTCGAGCAGGCCCTCGTCCGCCTGCACGGTGTCTCCCACCTGCTTGAGCCAGCGGGTGACCGTACCCTCTGTGACGCTCTCGCCGAGAGCGGGGAGGACGACGGATGTGCTCATGACTGAGTCTCCTTCAGGAAGTTGTATGACGCTTGTCTAGCTTAGTGACTCGGGCACCGGTTGGTGCTCAGAGGGCGTGCAGGGGCTTGCCGGCCAGGGCGAGGAAGGCCTCGCCGAGCGCCTCGCTCTGGGTGGGGTGGGCGTGGATCAGGGGAGCGATGTCCTCCGGGTGCGCCTCCCAGGCGACGGCGAGCTGCCCCTCGGTGATGAGCTCGCCGACACGGTCGCCGAGCAGATGTACGCCGATGACGGGGCCGTCCTTGAGGCGGACGACCTTGACGAGACCACCGGTTCCGATGATCTCGCTCTTTCCGTTCCCGGCGAGGTTGTATTCGTAGGCCACGATCGCGTCGGCACCGTGTTCGTCGGCTGCGGCCTCTTCGGTCACCCCGACGGAGGCGACCTCGGGACTCGAGTACGTGACCTTGGGGATCTGCAGGTCGGGGATGTGGGCCGGTGAGAGACCTGCGATGCGCTCGGCGACCGCGATGCCCTGCTGGAATCCTCGGTGAGCGAGCTGGAGTCCGGGCACGATGTCGCCGACTGCCCAGAGCCCCTGAACACCGGTCCGGAGGTCTTCGTCGACGATCACGAAGCCGCGATCGAGGGTCACCCCGGCCTCTTCGAAGCCGAGGTCGGCAGTGACGGGACCGCGGCCGACGGCGACGAGGAGGTAGTCGGCCGTGAACTGCGTGCCGTCCTCGAGCGTGACGGTGACGGAGGATTCGTCCTGTGCTGCGCTCTGGAAGCGGGTTCCGAGGGAGTACTGGATGCCACGGCGGCGGAAGGCTCGCTCCAGGCCCTTGCTGAGCGCGATGTCCTCGTTAGGGACGAGGTGCGGCAGAGCCTCGATGATCGTGACCTCGGAGCCGAACGAGCGCCAGACGCTCGCGAATTCGACGCCGATCACACCACCGCCCAGGATGAGTACACGTTCCGGGATCACGTCGAGGGCGAGTGCCTGCTCGCTGGTGAGGATCCGTCCGCCGATCTCGAGGCCGGGAAGCGAGCGGCTGTATGAGCCGGTGGCGAGCACGACATCGGTGCCCACGTACACGTCATCTCCGACACTGACGCTGCGGTCCGGGTTCAGGCGGCCGAGTCCGGCGACGGTCGTGATCCCGCGTGCCTTGACGAGACCCTCGAGACCTTTGAACTTCTTGGCCACGATTCCTTCGCGATACGCGCGGACACCGGCGGGGTCGACGCCGTCGAGCGTCGCCTTCACGCCGACGGACGCGGCGTCGCGCACATGCTCGGCGACCTCTGCCGCATGCAGCAGCGCCTTCGTCGGGATGCATCCGCGGTGAAGGCAGGTGCCGCCCACCTTGTCCTTCTCGATCAGTGCGACGGACTTGCCGAGCTCACTGGCTCGCAATGCTGCGGCGTAACCGCCGCTCCCGCCGCCCAGGACGACGATGTCGTAGGTGTGGGTTGTCATATGTCATGCCTCCGTGTGGGATGCTGCGGCGAAGGCGACGATCGATCGGACCATCGCCCCGGTGGGACCCTTCTCAGTGAAGCCGTAGGGGGCACCGGCATGCTCGCCGGACCCCGCGATGTCAAGGTGCACCCAGGGGATGCGCGGGGCGTCCTCGGCGTCCGATGTGCGCCCGACGAAACGACGAAGGAACAATCCGGCGTACGAGGCGCCGCCCATCCGGTCGCCCATGTTCGCGTTCTGCAGGTCGGCGATGGGTGACTCGAGCGACTCCTCCATGTACTCCGGCAGCGGCATGTGCCAAGCCGCCTCGTCGACCTGCGCCGTCGCGGAGATGAACGAGGACACCGTCTCGATGTCGCCGAAGACGCCGGTGTGCCGGTGGCCGAGCGCAGCGACGATGGCACCGGTGAGGGTGGCCACGTCGATGATGACGTCCGGGTTCTCGCGGCTTGCCGCCACGAGTCCGTCAGCGAGCACGAGTCGCCCCTCGGCGTCGGTGTTCTGGACCTCCACGGTGGTGCCGTCGAGGATGCGGATGACGTCGCCGGGGCGCAGGGCCCGTCCCGAGGGCATGTTGTCGGTGATGCAGAGCCACGCCGTCACATGGACGGGAAGTCCGAGCGTGGCGATCGCGCGGATCGCGGCGAGAGAGGTCGCGGCGCCCGCCATGTCGAACTTCATGCCGACCATCGACGCCGCGGGCTTCAACGACAGGCCGCCGGTGTCGAACGTGATGCCCTTGCCGACCAGGGCGATGTGTCGCGTCGCGTCGGCGGGGGAGTAGTCGAGACGAACCAGTCGCGGGGGACGGTCCGAGCCCTGCCCCACGCCGAGGATGCCGCCGAACCCCTGCTCGGCGAGGGCCTCCTCGTCGAGGATCTCGACGGTGACGTCGAGGTCTGCGACGCTGTCGGCCGCGCTCTGCGCGAGCTGTGCCGGGCTCTGCCACTCGGCGGGAACGTTCACGAGATCCTTGATCAGAGCGACCGCGTCGCCGATGACCTGGGCGTGCTCGGCGTCTGCGTCGTCGAGCACGGCGTGCAGGGTCACCGCAGTGGCACGTGCCTTGCCCTTCTCGGTGCGGTAGCCGTCGAACTTGTGTCCGCCGAGCACTGCTCCCTCCGCTGCTGCCGCGGCGAAGGGCTCGAGGCCTTCGGCAAGGGCGACCGCGACGTGCTCGAAGCCGGTGAGCGTGCGCAGTGCCGTGCCGGTCGCGTTGCGCACCGCTGCGGCGTCGGGCTGGGCTCCGGCGCCGACGACGGCGAACGGCAGCGAGGTCACCTCCGGGGCGTACACCCGGGCGAAGGATCCGGCGGAGCCGGTGAATCCGATGCCGGCCAACGCGTCGGCGAGGCCGGGGTAGCCGGCCAGGGAATCCGCCGAATCGGGGAGAGCGGCGACGACGAGCACTGCGGCATCTGCAGCGCTTCCGGGGAACTGAGCGGTGGTGTGCGAGAGCACGGGAAGCGTCATGTCTCCATCCTAGGATCTCCGCCGCAGCATGGTCGCGCGCCCTCCCTGCGCGTGTTCGCTCTCAGCATGATGCTCCGGGCCCCGGTATCCGGCCCTGCTCGTAGCATGGAGGCATGCCCTTCTCCGGTGAGATCCACGAACGCGTCGCGAATGCGCCGACAGTGCCGCACGGCCTGCCCCTGGTGCTGCTTCTCACCGGTTTCACGGACGCAGGCAGCGCGGTGTCCGGCTTGATCGATCACCTCCGGGAGACCGCGTCGCCGGAGCCCATCGTGGTGTTCGAGAACGACGCGCTGCTCGACTACCGCGCACGTCGCCCGGTCATCTCATTCGATCAGGACCACCTCACCGAGTTCACGCCACCGCGGCTCGAGCTGTCGCTCGCAACGGACGCGCTCGGTCGTCCCTTCCTGCTCCTCGCCGGCTACGAGCCAGACTTCGCGTGGAACCTCTTCGCGAGCACCGTTCTCGCCCTGGCCACCGAGTTCGAGGTCTCAGGTCTGCACTGGGTGCACTCGATCGCGATGCCCGTGCCGCACACACGCCCGATCGGCACGACGGTCAGCGGCAACCGCCGCGAACTGACCGTCGCACATTCCGTGTGGCGTCCGCGCACGCAGGTGCCGGCGACCGCGGGTCACCTCCTCGAGTTCCGCTTCGTCGAGCGCGGCGACCGCGCAGTCGGTTTCGTCCTGCTCGTGCCGCACTACCTCGCGGAGACCGAGAACCCGGATGCGGTCATCGCCGCGGCGGAGAGGCTGATGGCCTCGACCGGCCTCGTGCTGATGCTGGACGCCGTGCAGGAGCGCCGCGAGGACTACCTGACGCGCGTCGACGAGCAGGTGGCGGGCAACGACGAGCTGCAGCAGATGGTGCACAACCTGGAGCGTCGCTATGACGCCTACATGGCGGGACGCAACCCTGACGACGACTCCTACGACGAGGGTGGCTTCAGTGAGCGCGACCTCCCCAGCGCCGATGAACTCGCGGCCGAATTGGAGCGCTATCTGGCCTCGCGTCCGTCGGGCGATGAGGACAAGCCCGGCCGCGGTTGAGACGGATCCACGAGAACTTCGTCGGAATGCGTCTGCATCGCCACACGTGTGCGATACTAGGACTCTGACCCGTTGTCAATCAGTGTTTTCGAGCGCTGGACTTGACAAGGGTCTTACTAGTGTCCGAAATGTCCCGGGGCTACACAGCAGCTCCGTGAAAGGCGAAACGTGACTCCTGCCACGACGAAGAACACCCGGACGAAGAAGGCTGCCGAAGAGACGACCGCCGACGCTCCGGTCGAGGCCGATGCGCCCGAGAAGCCCGCGCCCCTGAGTGCGGCGAAGCGTGCGGCCGCGAAGCGCGCCCCCGTCAAGAAGAAGAAGTCCGAGGACGTCGTCGAAGAAGACGAGGCGCCCGCAGCAGCTGCTGTGGAGGACGACGAAGACGAGGACGCGAAGCCGAAGTTCACCGAGCCGCTGCCGACCGGCGCGATCGTCATCTCGTCGAACGACGATGAGGACGTTCCCGTCTACTCGACGCAGATCACCGGTGCGACGGCCGACCCCGTCAAGGACTACCTGAAGCAGATCGGAAAGGTCGCGCTCCTGAACGCGGCCGAAGAGGTCGAGCTCGCGATGCGCATCGAGGCGGGTCTTTTCGCCGAGGAGAAGCTGTCGGCCATGTCTGCGGCCGAGAAGACGAGCCAGCTCGGCCTCGACCTGCAGTGGGTCGCCCGTGACGGTCAGCGCGCCAAGAGCCACCTTCTGGGCGCGAACCTGCGCCTCGTCGTCTCGCTCGCCAAGCGCTACACCGGTCGTGGCATGCAGTTCCTGGACCTGATCCAAGAGGGCAACCTCGGTCTCATCCGCGCGGTCGAGAAGTTCGACTACACCAAGGGCTTCAAGTTCTCGACGTACGCCACCTGGTGGATCCGTCAGGCGATCACCCGTGCCATGGCCGACCAGGCGCGCACGATCCGCATCCCGGTGCATATGGTCGAGGTCATCAACAAGCTCGCCCGAGTGCAGCGTCAGATGCTGCAGGACCTCGGTCGCGAACCCACTCCGGAAGAGCTCAGCCGCGAACTCGACATGACGCCGGAGAAGGTCGTCGAGGTGCAGAAGTACGGCCGCGAGCCGATCTCCCTGCACACCCCGCTGGGTGAAGATGGCGACAGCGAGTTCGGTGACCTCATCGAGGACACCGAGGCCGTGGTCCCCGCCGATGCCGTGGGCTTCACGATGCTGCAGCGTCAGCTCGAGCAGCTGCTCGACTCGCTCTCCGAGCGCGAGGCCGGCGTGATCCGCATGCGCTTCGGCCTGGGCGACGGTCAGCCGAAGACCCTCGACCAGATCGGCGACACGTTCGGTGTGACGCGTGAGCGCATCCGCCAGATCGAGTCGAAGACCATGGCGAAGCTGCGTCACCCGAGTCGCTCGCAGTCCCTGCGGGACTACCTCGAATGAGCCAGGCGAACGAAGGCAAGGCGCTCGAGGCGAACGTCGACGGCAAGAGCTATGCGCGCATCCCGTTGCGCACCCGCGTGGTCATGCCCGAGGACGACCTCGACGCGATCATCACGGAGTACGCGAAGGACGCCGTACAGCCGGGCGACCTGCTGTTCGTGACCGAGAAGATCGTGGCGATCACGCAGGGGCGCTCGTACCGTCTCGACGAGATCACGCCGCGCAAACTCGCTCTGTTCCTCTCCAAGTACGTCACCCGTACGCCGTACGGCATCGGGCTCGGTATGCCGGAGACCATGGAGATGGCGCTGCGGGAGTGCGGTACTCCGCGGATCCTGTTCGCGTCCGCCGTGGCAGCAGTCACCAAGGCTTTCGGTCGTCGTGGTGATTTCTACCGCATCGCGGGCGACAAGGCACGCGCGATCGACGGTCCGACCAAGCACACCATCCCTCCGTACAACGAGGCCGTCGTGCTCGGCCCGAAGGACCCGGACGGCGTCGCTGCACATCTGAAGACGCTGATCGGCGGACAGGCGGAGGTCGCGGTGGTCGACATCAACGACCTCGGCGGCAACATCCTCGGCTCGACGCTCGACAAGGACGGCGAGCGTCGGCTCGTCAAGATCCTCGGCGACAACCCGCTGGGACAGGGGCTGGAGTCCACGCCGCTCGGCATCGTCCGCGCGGTCTGAGTCGCACGGACTGATTCACACAGAACAACGAAGAAGGCCCCGGATACTCAGCATCCGGGGCCTTCTTCATTGCTCTCAGAAGCCGATGACTTCGCGGTAGCGGGGCTTGTGGCCCGTGCGGATGCCCGTGACGCTGGGCTTGTTCTCGTACACACCGGCTCCCCAGTTACCCTCGACGAGGACGGGACCGTCCGGTGAGACGACGATGTCCCAGCCGACGTACTGCACCTGCGGCACGACACGGGCGACCTTGTCGATGAACGCGCGCACCTCGTCCATGTAGGGCAGCTGGAAGTCTGCGATGCGGAAGCCCGAGTCCGGATGGGTCTCATGCACGTGTCCGTGCGAGTCGTAGCCGGCGCCGACGGCATGACCGTTCTCATCGAGCATCGTGTAGAAGCCGCCGAACGTCATCTGATCGCTCACCGCGCCGCGACCGAACTTCTGGGCCATCGCGAGGATGTGCGCCTTCTCACCGTCGAAGAAGGCGGTGATTCGTGTCGTGTTCACGGTGCCGGGGCAGACGGCCGCCAGCGCATCGTGCTGACGGATGACTTCTTCGATGAGCAGCTCACCCCGTGCCAGCAGTCCCCGGTGGAACTCGTTCCAGTCCTCGATGTTGGCGGCGTGGTAGCGGTGGACTCCCGTGCCGGCCTGTCCGACCGGCTCCTTCGTGACGATCGTGCCGAGGCGCTGCGTGAGCTCTCGGACGGCGTCAGCGTTGCCCTCTTCGACGATCATCCACTCGCGGTGCAGGTGCTCGGAGAACTGCTTGTCGAACTCCACTTTGTCCTGGAAGATCCAGCGGTAGTCCGGGTGGTCGTACTTTTGCGAGAGCTGGTTCGACACCGGGTGAGTCATATAGGTCTCGCGCTCGGCCTTCGTCAGCATGGCGAAGTCGTAGTCGATGTAGTCCTGGAACCCGACGTTGTGGCGCGCGGCCGACCAGAGCATGTCGACGACGATCGCGGGGACCGCCTTGTGGTGCTGCTCGGATGCCTCCTTGGCGCGTTCCACCACCGATCCGACGTCGATGCGGCGGGCACGTCCCATCAGGTAGCGGATGCGGGGCGCGAGGGAAAGACGAGACATGAGGCTCCAGGGTCGGGGTCCCCACCAGTCTACGGGGGCCGGGGAGGCCGACCTGGGAGCCGGAAGCTAGGCTGGAACACGTGTGTGACACGACTTCCAGCTCCCTGCCGCGTGCGATGATCTCCCGCTCCGCCCTTGCGGCAGGAGCGTCGGCGGCGGTGGCAGCCGGCGGTCGCGTGGCCGATCTCCGCCGCGACGCGTGGGGGCACGGTGTCCTCGCCGTCGCTCAGGTCGTGACCGCAGCCGGTGCCGAGCATGTGCTCGTCGATGCACAGGGTGAGGTCGAGGCATTGCAGCTCGAGGGAATCCACGGTGTCACCGTCGCTGAGCCGGATATCGACTCGGCTCTCCTCTACGGGCTTCCTGATTCGTCGGCGAGCCTCGCGACCCGTCCAGTGATGCGGCTGACCGGTCGTGTTCTGTCCACCAAGCGCCTCCGCTCGGGAGACGCCGTCTCCTACGGCTACACATATCGCGCGGCTCAGGAGACCACCGTGGCACTCGTGACCGGCGGGTACGCGCAGGGCGTCGTACGGGCGCTGGGCAATCACGCCGACGTGGAGATCGATGGCGTGGCCAGGCCCATCGTCGGACGAGTCGCCATGGACGTCTGCGTGGTAGACCTGCAGGGTGCCGACGTCGTTGCGAACGCGGAGGTCACCTACTTCGGGGGCGAGGGGCCGGCAGCCTCCGGCGTCTCGCGCTGGGCAGACATCACCGGGATGAGCCCAGCGGAGCTGATCACGGTCGCCGGCGCGCACGCCGTGCGGGGGTGGGAGGCATGAGCCGTCCCGAGATACGTCTGAGCAGCGCCATCTTCCGAGCCAACATCGCTGCGGTGCGCGCGCGAGTAGCCCCGTCGACATTGATGCTCGTGCTCAAGGACGATGCGTACGGTCACGGACTCTCCTGGGCGGTGGACGCGGCATTGGATGCGGGCGTCGACTGGTTCGGCAGCTACGACATCCGCACCGGACTCTCCGTGCGCAGGATCGCCGGCGGCGACGCCCGGATCTTCGCATGGGCGACGTCGACCGATGCCGAGATCGACGATGCGATGATGCAGCGGATCGACCTCGGTGTCGGCACGATCGACTACCTGCGGCGCATCATCGCGCGCGCGGAGGCGCTCGGAACTGCGGCCCGCGTGCACCTGAAGATCGACACGGGGCTGCACCGCAACGGGATACTGCCGGAGGACTGGGCATCGGCGGTGGTCGAAGCGCGACGGGCCGAGCAGGCGGGGTTCCTGGAGCTCGACGGAGTATGGAGCCATATCGCCGAGGCGAGTGACGCTGACGACGACATCGCCCAACAGGCGTTCCTCGATGCGGTCCGCATCGTGGGGGAGTCCGGCGCGATCCCCGCTGCACTGCACCTGACCGCGTCAGCAGCCTCGTGGTGGCGCCCAGAGCTGCGGGGAACGGTCTCACGTATAGGAGCGTTCTGCTATGGAATCCGATCCGCGGACGGCCCGGAACTCGAGGGAATCCGTCCGGCGGCAAGCCTGATCGCGACGGTCACCGACCTCGATGGCGATCGCGTGACGATCGGCATCGGGAGCTTCGACGGACTTCCCTCGACGCTGTCCGGAAGCCTCGTCGGCACCCCCGGTGGAGCGCGCACGCTGTTGTCGGTCGATCACACGTCGTCGAGCGTCGAAGGGTGGCCCGGAATGCGCGTCGGTGACGAGGTCATGCTGTTCGGCCCGGGGGACCATGGTGAGCGCTCGGCGACGACGCTCGCCGAGCGGATCGATACCGTGGGAGAAGAGATCCTCACCCGGCTCACGCCGCGCGTGCGAAGGGTCGTCGCCGACTGATCAGCGCCTGCCGGCCAGTGTCAGCTGATCGAACTCAGCGACAGGAGTCGGTGTTCGCTCAGACCGTCTCGACGAGGCGCGCGGTCTCGTCGTGCCAGCTGGTGGCGATGCTGCGGAGCTTCTCTTCGTACTTGCGCCCGTGGTGGGCGCAGAACAGAAGCTCGGATCCGTTGACCTCAGCGGCGATATACGCCTGAGCGCCGCATGAATCACAACGATCCATGGCGGTCAGGCGGAACTCGACGGTGGAGGTGTCACGTTCGGTCGTTGCGTTCATCTCGGTGCCTCCTCGGGTGTCGGCTTCGCTGGGGGATTTGAACAATACAACCACGATCCACCTGTAGGCATGCCCGGTTTGCGGCGTGTTTCGCTCAGCGCGTACGCGCTCCCCTCCGGGTCCTCTTTCCCGGGGAGTGTCTGCGGAGCCGGAGAGCCTCGCGAGATTAGACTCGGAGATTGTGAATGCCGAGTACTCCGCCCATCATCTCCAGGTGCTTGAAGGCCTCGAGGCCGTCCGCAAGCGCCCAGGGATGTACATCGGGTCGAACGGGTCGCCCGGGCTCATGCACTGCCTCTGGGAGATCATCGACAACTCCGTCGACGAGGCGGTCGCCGGCAACGGCACGAAGATCGACATCATCCTGCATGCCGACGGCAGCGTGGAGGTGCACGACCGCGGGCGCGGCATTCCCGTCGACGTGGAACCGCGCACCGGCCTGACCGGTGTGGAGGTCGTCTACACCAAGCTGCACGCCGGCGGAAAGTTCGGCGGCGGCTCGTACGCCGCATCCGGCGGCCTGCACGGCGTCGGCGCCTCCGTGGTGAACGCCCTCTCCGAACGCCTCGACGTCGAGGTCGATCGTGGCGGCAAGACCTACGCGATGTCATTCCATCGCGGTGAGCCCGGCATCTTCGCGGACACCGGCGAGAAGCGTCCGGACGCGCCCTTCACTCCCTTCCAGGAGAAGAGCGAGCTCCGGGTCATCGGCAAGGCGCCCCGCGGCGTGACCGGCACACGCGTCCGTTACTGGGCAGATCGGCAGATCTTCACCAAGGACGCCGCGTTCCAGCTCTCCGAGCTCGAGACGCGCGCACGACAGACGGCGTTCCTCGTGCCGGGACTCGAGATCGAGGTCGCCGACAAACGGACGAATCGTCCCGACGCTCCCGAGCTCGGATCCGAGGATGCGGATTCCACCGGAACGGTGACCTCCTACCTCTACGAGGGCGGGATCTCCGAGTTCGTCGACTACCTGGCGATCGATCCGCCGGTGACGGACAACTGGCGCATCCAGGGAGAGGGAACCTTCAAGGAGACCGTTCCGGTCCTGCAGGCCGACGGGCATATGGTCGCCACCGAGGTGGAGCGCGTGTGCGCCGTCGACATCGCGCTGCGGTGGGGCACCGGCTATGACACGCGAGTGCGTTCGTTCGTCAACATCATCGCGACCCCCAAGGGCGGAACCCATCAGCAGGGCTTCGAGCAGGAGCTCCTCAAGGTGCTCCGCACGCAGGTGGAGCAGAACGCCCGCCGTCTCAAAGTCGGGAACGACAAGCTCGAGAAGGACGATGTCCTCGCCGGATTGACGGCGGTGCTCACGGTGAACGTGCCCGAGCCGCAGTTCGAGGGACAGACGAAGGAGATTCTCGGCACTCCGGCCGTGCGTCAGATCGTTGCCCAGGTGATCCGCAAGGACCTGGCGCAGCGCTTCGGCTCGACCAAGCGCGACGACAAGAACCAGGCCTCTCAGCTGCTGGACAAGATCGTCTCCGAGATGAAGGCGCGCGTGTCGGCGCGTGCGCACAAGGAGACGCAGCGACGGAAGAATGCGCTGGAATCATCGACCCTTCCGACGAAGCTCGTCGACTGCCGCACGAACGAGGTCGAACGCAGCGAGCTCTTCATCGTCGAGGGCGATTCGGCGCTGGGCACCGCCAAGAACGCGCGCAACAGCGAGTTCCAGGCGCTGCTGCCGATCCGAGGGAAGATCCTCAACGTGCAGAAGGCATCCGTGGGCGACATGCTCTCGAACACCGAGTGCGCATCCATCATCCAGGTGATCGGGGCGGGTTCCGGCCGGACGTTCGACATCGACGCGGCCCGCTACGGCAAGATCATCCTGATGAGCGACGCCGACGTCGACGGTGCGCACATCCGCACCCTGCTGCTCACGCTGTTCTTCCGGTACATGCGACCGCTGATCGAGCACGGGCGCGTGTTCGCCGCCGTTCCGCCGTTGCATCGAGTCATCGTGATCAACCCCGGATCGAAGCCGAACGAGACGATCTACACCTACAGCGAGCAGGAGATGCACACGCTGCTGGCGAAGCTCCGCAAGGCGGGCAAGCGCTGGCACGAACCGATCCAGCGCTACAAGGGCCTCGGTGAGATGGATGCAGAGCAGCTGGCCAACACCACCATGGACCGCTCGGGGCGTCTGCTGCGCCGTGTGCGCATGGAGGATGCGGAGGCCGCCGGTCGTGTGTTCGAGCTCCTGATGGGTAATGAGGTCGCACCGCGTCGCGAGTTCATCATCGACTCCTCCGACCGGCTGTCGCGCGAGTCGATCGACGCCTGAGTCGGCCACACGAAAGAAGCCGGCCGGGTGGACACCCGGCCGGCTTCTTCGCTGCAGGCGGTCACGCCGCCCGCGGTGCACTCAGACGATCGTGCGGCCGATGCTGCCGATGACGCCTTCGACGGGTTGGCCGGAGGCGTCACGACGCGCACCGGTTTCCGGGAGCTTGCGCACGGCGCCGGTCGGGTCGACAGCCTGCGGCGGCTGGGGGCCGACCCACGCGACCGTGAGACGGTCCTCGCCCTTCAGGAACGCGTGAGCGCGCACACCGCCCGTGGCGCGGCCCTTGGCCGGATACTCGGCGAACGACGAGACCTTGGCGCGGCCCGGCTCCGTGCCGGGAAGCGCACTGTCGCCGCCGGAGACCGTGGCGACCACGGACTCGGCGGCGGGATCGACGACACCGAAGAACAGCACCGATGCCCCGGAGCCGAGCTTGACGCCGGCCATTCCGCCCGCCGGGGCACCCTGTGGGCGCACGGTCGATGCCGGGAAGTGGAGTAGCTGCGCGTCGGTCGTCACGAACACCAGCTCGGCATCATCCGGCGCCTCAGCCGCTCCTACGACCGTGTCACCCGGCTTCATTCCGATGACCTCGAGGTCGGGACGCACGGGGAGGGTCGACGGAACGATGCGCTTGACCGTGCCCTGGGCGGTGCCGAGCGCGATCGGGGTCTCGCTGTCGAATCGCACGAAGCCGAGGATGCGCTCGCCCTTGGTCGTGATGCCGAGGTAGTCGCGCAGCGGGGTACCCGCCGCGAGCTGCACGGAGGTGGCAGGCACGGACGGGAGGTCGACAGGGGAGAAGCGGACCACGCGACCGAGGCTCGTGAGTGCGCCCAGTTCGGCGCGGACCGTGGTCTCGACCGTGGTCAGGATCGCATCGTGCTTGCTGCGGCGCGCCGGAACGGTGAGTTCCTGGCCCTCGCCGAGGTCGACGCGGACGGTGCGACCTGTGGTCGAGAGCACGAGCACGGTGGGTGCATCGGCGATCTGCAGGTCGACCGCGCCCTTGGTCGCGCGGGGCTTCGGGGGAGCGGCGTTCATCAGCAGCGTGCGCCGCGGGGTGCCGTAGGCATCGGCCGCGGCGTCGAGTTCCTTCGCGACCGCGGCGCGAAGCAGCACGGGGCTGCCGAGGAGCTCGCGGAGGGCGGCGATCTCGGCCAGCAACGCGTCACGTTCGGTCTCGAGCTCGATCCGCGAGAACTTCGTCAGGCGGCGCAGGCGCAGCTCGAGGATGTACTCCGCCTGGAGTTCGCTGAGATCGAAGACCGAACGCAGCCGGGTGCGGGCCTGCTCGGAGTCGTCGGACGAGCGGATGACCTGGATGACCTCGTCGATGTCGAGGATCGCGATGAGCAGACCCTCCACCAGGTGCAGACGCTCCTCGCGCCGCTTCAGGCGGTATCGACTGCGTCGGGTGATGACCTCGAGGCGGTGGCCCACGTAGACGCTCAGCATCTCCTTGAGGCCGAGCGTGCGCGGCTGGCCTTCGACCAGAGCGACGTTGTTGATGCTGAAGGAGTCCTCCAGCGGGGTCAGCCGGTACAGCTGCTCCAGCACGGCGTTCGGGTCGAAGCCCGTCTTGATGCCGATCGCGACGCGAAGACCGTGGTTGCGGTCGGTGAGGTCGGTGACGTCGCTGATCCCTTGCAGCTTCTTCGCCTGCACGGCGTCGCGGATCTTCTCGAGCAATCGCTCGGGGCCGACCATGTACGGCAGCTCCGACACGATGATGCCGGTGCGCCGGGGGCCGAGAGGCTCGATCGAGGTCTTGCCTCGCACCTTGAGGGCGCCGCGTCCGTTCGTGTAGGCGTCCTTGACGCCGTCGAGCCCCATCAGGATTCCGCCGGAGGGGAAGTCGGGGCCGGGGACGAACTCCATCAGCTCTTCGGTGGTCGCATCCGGGTTCTCGAGCAGGTGCGTAGCCGCAGCGACGACCTCGATGAGGTTGTGCGGCGCCATGTTGGTCGCCATGCCCACCGCGATGCCGCTGGCGCCGTTGACCAGGAGATTGGGGAAGGCAGCCGGAAGCACGGCCGGCTGCTGGAACTGCCCGTCGTAGTTCGGGATGAAGTCGACGACGTCCTCGTCGAGGTTCTCGGTGAGCGCCAGGGCGGCAGCGGCGAGCCGTGCCTCGGTGTATCGGGCGGCCGCCGGCCCGTCGTCGAGGGATCCGAAGTTTCCGTGCCCGTCGACCAGGGGGACGCGCAGCGCCCACTCTTGAGCGAGGCGCACCAGCGCGTCGTAGATCGCGGAGTCACCATGGGGGTGAAGCTTTCCCATGACCTCGCCGACGACGCGCGCGCTCTTGACGTGACCACGGTCGGGACGCAGGCCCATCTCGGCCATCTGATAGAGGATGCGGCGTTGCACCGGCTTCAGACCGTCGCGCGCGTCGGGCAGAGCGCGCGAGTAGATCACCGAATATGCGTACTCGAGGAACGAGCCCTGCATCTCGGTGGAGAGGTCGATGTCCTGGATGCGCTCCTCGACAGGCTCGGGCGGCGGGGTTTTCGGCATGGACTTCCTGAGGGCATACGGGAGCCTGTGTCAGACTGGCTCGGATGTCCTTCATGCTACCGTCCGCGCCGCTGAGTGCCCGGAGTGTCGTCGGGGTGGCGGACGACCTGTTCACCGCACTCCGAGGCGAATCCGAGGTGCTGCCACGCGCGGACTCGGTCGTTCTCGTCGTGGTCGACGGGCTGGGTGCGATCAGCTTGCGCGGTCATGCCGGACATGCACGGGCGCTGACGTCGGGAATGGCGAAGAAGGACGTGGCACAGTCGGTCTTCCCCTCGACCACGGCGGCGGCGCTCACCAGCATCGTCACCGGGGTGTGGCCGGGGGAGCACGGACTCGTCGGCTACCGCGTGCTCGATCCGAGCCGTGACGTGCTCGTCAACCAGCTCAGCGGCTGGGAGACCGACGGGATCGATCCCTTCACCTGGCAGGCGGCCCCCACCATCTTCGAGCGGGCGGGCCGCGACGGGCATGCGAGCTTCGCCGTCGGTTTCGCCGGGTACGCGCACAGCGGCTTCACCAAGGCCACCCTTCGCGGCGCCGAGTTCGTGGCAGCGACCACGGCCGCATCGCGGGTCGAAGCCGCGTATGACCTCGCCCAGGCTCACCCGGGATCGCTGGTCTACTGCTACCTTCCCGAGGTCGACAAGGCCGGCCACAAGTACGGCATCGCCTCGTCGGAGTGGGTCGCGGCGTTGGAGGACGTCGATGCCGCACTCTCCGCACGCGTGCCCCCGGGTGTCGGCGTCGTGGTCACCTCGGATCACGGCATGGTCGACGTGGCGCCGAACCGACAGGTCGTCCTGGAGGAGGCTCACCTCGAGGGCATCCGACACGTCGGCGGAGAGCCGCGCATGCTGCACGTCTACCTGGAGCCAGAGTCGAACGCCGACGCGGTGACCGCACGATGGCGTGCCGACCTCGAAGGAGTGGCCGACGTGGTCACGCGCGATGAGGCGGTGCAGGCAGGACTCTTCGGGCCGACGGTCAGCGATGCGGCATCGTCCCGGATCGGCGACCTGCTGGCGATCGCCCGCGGATCCTGGGCGGTGTACGACGGTACGGCTGCCGACCAGCGCGGACGGGGGATGGTCGGCCAGCACGGAGCGATCACGCCCGAGGAACGGCAGGTTCCCGTGATCAGGCTCGGTGCTTTCGCACGCTGACGCAGATCTCCGGAACTGCGGTCAGATGAAACTCACCGGACACCGGGACGAACTCACGTCGGTGCGAGTCTCACTCATCGGTGCGAGCGCCGAAGACGATCTCGTCCCAGGACGGCATCGCGTTCCGACGGCGTCGCCGACCGGGGGAGTCGCCGGAGTCGGAACTGGTCGGCTGCGGCGCAGGCTGCTGCGGCTCCGGCTCGTCATCCGGCTCCTCCAGAGACTCGAACAGGGAGATCGGACTCGGGTTCGGGCGGTCCGTCTCCTCGACATCGTCGAGCAGGGGCGCCGTCTCCCTCTGGCCGCGACGCCGACGAAGCGCCTCCAGGAGGTCGGCCGTCTCCGGACTCGTGGTCTGGGCGGCCGGAGCGCGCTTGATCGCCGCATCCTGCGCAGCGGCGTCGGAGCGCTCGGGCAGGGACGGGTCTTCGACCTCTGCGTCGGGCGCGGGCAGCAGACGAGGGCCGAAAGCGCCGGAGTCGAAGCGACTCTCGTCCTTGTACGGCGAGGTGATCCGGTCGGCGTCCACGGCACGCAGGCGGGGGATGAGGCCTTCCGGCAGGGAACCCTGCCGGGACAACTGCGTGGCGTCGGCGTTGAGGGGCGACAGTGCGCTGCGGCGCGGATCGAAACTCCAGCGGGCATCGTGCTCGACGTCGTTGGCCGTGAACTCGAGCTTGATGGTCCAGCCCGAGTCCTCCTTCCAACTCGCCCAACGCTCTGACGTGGCCTCGACTTCAGCGAGCTTGGCGCGGACGGCGACGCCGAAGGTCGGCTGGGCATCGGGCTCGACCTCGCTGCCGATGAGTACCGGCACCGCGAGCGCCTGTCCGATCACATGCTCACGCTCGGCGAGAACGGGTCCTTCGAAGCGGGCGACGTCGTCGACGCTGATGCCGAGCAACTCGGCGACCTCGGGCGCGGTGAGGCCGGCACGGATCTGCGCCTGGATGTCGCGCGGGCTGGCGGCGAGCTTCTGGGCGGTCGGCTCGCTCTGACGGGTGGCGCGACGGATCTCGCGCTGCAGCATGTCGTCGATGGGCAGCGCGAACCGCTCGCCCGACTCGGTCGCGAGTACCAGGACTCCTGCTTCTGTGCCGACGATGGTGACGTTTTCCATGCGAATGCCCCTCTGATGGGTGTTCGTTCATGGTGTCACGCGCGGGGCGTCTGGGCCGGGAATACCCTGGGCGTGCCGTGAGTTTCCTCTGTCGCACGGACGAGCATTTGCGTTATGTCGTCTGGTCGTGCAAACTATGGCCGCCGAATACCCGACGGCGCACCACCCACTCGCACCATGAAAGTGGAGATCTACCGCATGGCAACCGATTACGACGCCCCCCGAAAGAGCGAAGACGACTCCGAGTCGATCGAAGCCCTGAAGGAGCGTGTGCCGGACAAGCTTTCCGGCTCAAGCGGGGACGAAGACTCCGACAACCCGTCGAGCTTCGACCTTCCGGGTGCCGACCTCTCCGACCTCGAGCTCGACGTCGTCGTGCTGCCCGCGCAGCAGGACGAGTTCACGTGCATGAGCTGCTTCCTCGTGAAGCACCGCTCACAGCTCGACCACGAGGGCGCATCCGGGCCCATCTGCAAGGAGTGCGCTGCGTAAGCAGTCCTCCGAGCGACGTATCACGCGCCCCCGACCACCACGGTCAGGGGCGCGCTGTCGTATGCGGGTGGCCTGTGCCGGTGCTGTCCGCTGTAACGGTTCTGTTCAGGGCTGAGAAGCACGGATCGCCGCGACCAGACGGTCCGGCGTTCGAGTGGAGATCGTCCAGGCCTCGACTGGATCGTCCTGGTCGAGGTTCGGGACCACGACGATGCCGTCGATGCCGCCGCGGATCAGGTGCCACCCGCGCGCCGGGAGTCCGGGGCCACGGGCATGGCGGGCCTCGTCGCCGGTCAGAGCGACGGGTTCGCCGAGGTGTTTCGTGTCGATGTGTGCGCGGCCGGCCCTCAACTCCGATCCGACGACGGAGACGACCGGTGTGGCGACGATGAAGGCCAGCACCAGCAGGGCCGACACGGCCGCACCGAGGATGAGTGCGACGGTCGAACCGATCGGCACGAAGACCAGCGAGACCATGGGCCCGGCGACCGCGACGGTCACGAGCAGCCAGAGGCTCGGTGAGAGTCTTTCGCGGTAGCGGGGACGTGTGTCCGTGGTGGGGTTCTGCATTAGCCTCATGGGGTGACCGATTCCGTTGATGTCCCCATTATCGCTGCAGTGGTGCCCGGGTATGCGCATCCGGGCGACGCCGGTGCCGATCTGGTCGCGGCGGAAGCCGTGCACCTCGAGCCGGGGGAGCGCGCCCTCGTGCCGACGGGCGTCAGCATCGCTCTGCCTGACGGGTACGCCGCGTTCGTCGTCCCGCGCAGCGGCCTCGCGGCGAAGCACGGTATCTCGATCGTGAACTCGCCGGGCACCGTGGATGCCGGGTACCGCGGCGAGATCAAGGTCAGCCTGATCAATACGGATACCAAGAGCGCGTACGATGTGGCGGTCGGCGATCGTATCGCGCAGCTGATCATCATGCCGGTCACGCGCGCCACGTTCATCCCGGTCGACGAGCTGCCGGACAGCGTCCGCGGTGCCGGTGGGTTCGGTTCCACCGGGTACCAGGCGGCGACCCACCAGAACGAAGCAGGACAGGCCAATGACTGACAACAACGAGACCCCTTCGAAGTCGGCACCGCTGAATCGTGCCACCGACGGTCCCTTCGACGATTCCGAGGCGAACCCGGTCCGCCCGTACATCGACCTCGGCGGCATCAAGATCCTGCCGCGCGAGGGCCTGAACCTGCGCCTCGAGGTCGAGGAGCAGTCGAAGCGCATCGTGGCGGTCGGCCTCGACTACGCGGATTCGTCTCTCCAGGTGCAGCCCTTCGCAGCTCCGCGAACCGGCGGTTTGTGGGACGAGACGCGCGTACAGCTGCGCGAGCAGGTGAAGGCGCAGGGCGGACGCGTCGAAGAGCGCGAAGGCCCGCTGGGCAAGGAGCTCCTCGCTGAGGTCCCCGCCACGGCGGCGGAAGGATCCGGTCTGCGTCTCGCTCGCTTCATCGGTATCGACGGTCCGCGCTGGTTCCTCCGTGGCGTGATCGGTGGAGCAGGCGCCTCGGACCCCGATGCGGCGGAGAAGGTGGAAGACCTCTTCCGCTCGATCGTGGTCGTCCGCGGCGGATCTCCGATGCCTCCGCGTGACTTGATCCCCCTCAAGATGCCGGCGACCCCGGGTTCGGCGTGAGCGCTCCCGAACCCGACGCCGAACGCGAGAAGAGCACCTCCGAGATCCTCGGGGAAGCTCTCGGCGGCGTCGCGCGTCGCGCAGGTCTCGACCCTGCGGAGAGCTCGACCACGCACAAGGTCGTCTGGTCCGCGATGGGAGGGTGGCGCGGCATCCTCGAGTCGGTGCTGCCCAGCCTCGCGTTCGTCATCATCTTCACGATCCGCCCCGAGCCGCTGATCCTCTCGCTCGGGATCTCGGTCGGCCTGGCGGCGGTCTTCACGATCGTCCGGCTCGTGCAGAAGTCGCCGCCGTCGGCCGCGCTCGGCGGTCTCATCGCCGCAGTCGCCGCTGCCGCGCTGGCGCTGTGGACCGGACGAGGCGCGGACAACTTCGTCCCCGGACTCATCACGAACGCGGTCTACGGATCGGTGATCCTGGTGTCGGCTCTGATCGGGTGGTCGCTGATCGGCCTCGCCGTCGGATTCCTGATGGGGGAGGGCACCACCTGGCGCGACGATCGTCGAAAGCGTCGGGCCTACTTCTGGCTCGGGATCGCCTGGGCCGCGCTGTTCTTCGCCCGTCTGGCCGTGCAGCTGCCGCTCTATCTCGCCGGGGACGTCACGGCTCTCGGCACGCTCAAGCTCATCATGGGGCTCCCGCTGTTCGCCCCGCTCATCGCCGTCACGTGGCTGGTCGTTCGCGCGCTCCACCCGCGCGTGCCCGCGCGCGAGGATGCTCCCGAGGCGTGATAGATTTATCTTGACATCAAGATAAATCGCAGGCTTTCGCCGGTGAGCTGCGCGGAGCAGACTGGTTAGGTCCGCCTTGCTAGCCGCAGGGGCTCGCTGGCGAGCAAGATGGAGGCGCCTGTCGCTCCCATCCGAATAGAAGGAGACGGATTCGTGTCCACGGTGAACAGCTTCGGTGCCAAGAGCACCCTGACAGTCGGCAGCACCGACTACGAGATCTTCCGCATCGACACGGTGCCCGGTTTCGAGAAGCTCCCCTTCAGTCTCAAGGTCCTCTTGGAGAACCTGCTTCGCACCGAGGACGGCGCGAATGTGACGAAGGCGCAGATCGAGGCGCTGGGTTCGTGGGATGCCGCGGCCGAGCCGAACACCGAGATCCAGTTCACGCCGGCCCGTGTGGTCATGCAGGATTTCACCGGTGTTCCCTGCATCGTCGACCTCGCGACCATGCGCGAGGCCGTGACGGCGCTCGGCGGTGACGCGAACAAGATCAACCCGCTCTCGCCCGCTGAGATGGTCATCGACCACTCCGTGATCGCGGACCTGTTCGGCTCGGAGAACGCCCTCGAGCGCAACGTCGAGATCGAGTACGAGCGCAACGGCGAGCGCTACCAGTTCCTGCGCTGGGGTCAGACGGCCTTCAGCGACTTCAAGGTCGTCCCGCCGGGAACCGGCATCGTCCACCAGGTGAACATCGAGCACCTGGCCAAGGTCATCTACGACCGCGATGTCGACGGCGTGCTCCGCGCCTACCCCGACACCTGTGTCGGCACCGACTCGCACACCACCATGGTCAACGGTCTCGGCGTGCTGGGCTGGGGTGTCGGCGGTATCGAAGCAGAGGCGGCCATGCTGGGCCAGCCCGTGTCGATGCTCATCCCGCGCGTCGTCGGATTCAAGCTCTCCGGCGAGATCCCCGCCGGCGTCACCGCGACCGACGTCGTGCTCACGATCACCGACCTGCTGCGCAAGCACGGCGTGGTCGGCAAGTTCGTCGAGTTCTACGGTGAGGGCGTCGCCTCGGTGCCGCTGGCCAACCGCGCGACCATCGGAAACATGTCTCCCGAGTTCGGTTCCACGGCCGCGATCTTCCCGATCGACGACGTGACGCTCGACTACCTGCGTCTCACCGGTCGCAGCGAAGAAGCCGTCGCGCTGGTCGAGGCGTACGCCAAGGAGCAGAAGCTCTGGCACGACTCGAACGTCGAGCCGACCTTCAGCGAGTACCTCGAGCTCGACCTCGGCACCGTCGTGCCGTCGATCGCCGGCCCGAAGCGCCCGCAGGACCGCATCCTGCTCTCGGAGGCCAAGTCGCAGTTCGAGCAGGACATTCTCAGCTACGCCTCGCCGTCCACATCGGACTCGATCGTCGATCTGGAGTCGAAGCACTCGTTCCCGGCGTCCGACCCCGGCCAGACGCCCGGTGACGAGGAGCCGACCACGCGCCCGGTGCACATCAACAGCGGAGCCCCGGCGAACGCCTCGAAGCCCGTACCGGTCACGACGCCGTCGGGGGAGAAGTACATCCTCGACAACGGCGCGGTCACTCTCGCGGCCATCACCTCGTGCACCAACACGTCGAACCCGTCGGTGATGATCGCCGCCGGTCTCGTCGCACGCAAGGCGCTCGAGAAGGGCCTGAAGCAGAAGCCGTGGGTCAAGACCACGCTCGGCCCGGGGTCGAAGGTCGTCACCGACTACTACGAGAAGTCCGGTCTCGACAAGGACCTCGAGGGCCTCGGCTTCTACACCGTCGGCTACGGCTGCACGATCTGCATCGGAAACTCGGGTCCGCTGATCGAAGAGGTGTCGGAGGCGATCAACTCGCACGACCTCGCCGTCACGGCCGTCCTCTCGGGAAACCGCAACTTCGAGGGGCGCATCAGCCCCGACGTGAAGATGAACTACCTCGCCAGCCCGCCGCTGGTCATCGCGTATGCACTCGCAGGGTCGATGCACTTCGACTTCGAGAACGACGCGCTCGGCAAGGGCACCGACGGTGAAGACGTCTTCCTGAAGGACATCTGGCCGACCCCGGCCGAGGTGCAGGAACTGGTCGACTCCTCGATCTCTCGCGAGCAGTTCATCAAGCAGTATGCGACGGTCTTCGACGGCGACGAGCGCTGGCGCAGCCTGCCCACCCCGGATGACGCGATCTTCCAGTGGGACGAGCACTCGACCTACGTGCGCAAGGCACCGTACTTCGACGGCATGACGATGGAGCTCACCCCGGTGAAGGACATCGAAGGTGCACGCGTCATGGCGACGCTCGGCGACTCGGTCACCACCGACCACATCTCGCCCGCCGGAAACATCAAGGCCGGCACACCTGCGGCCCAGTACCTCACGGAGCACGGCGTCGACCGCAAGGACTTCAACTCCTTCGGCTCGCGTCGCGGCAACCACGAGGTCATGATCCGCGGCACCTTCGCCAACATCCGTCTGAAGAACGCGATGGTCGCGGCCGTCAACGACGGGCAGGTCGTCGAGGGTGGATTCACGCGTGACTTCACCCAGCCCGGTGGCCCGCAGTCGTACATCTACGACGCGAGCATGAACTACCAGGAGCAGGGCACGCCCCTCGTCATCTTCGGTGGCAAGGAGTACGGCTCGGGCTCGTCGCGTGACTGGGCGGCCAAGGGCACGAGCCTGCTGGGTGTCAAGGCGGTCATCACCGAGAGCTTCGAGCGCATCCACCGCTCGAACCTGATCGGCATGGGTGTCGTCCCGCTGCAGTTCCCCGCCGGCGAGAGCTGGGAGTCGCTGGGCCTCGACGGCACCGAGATCGTCTCGATCTCGGGTCTGGAAGAGCTCAACAACGGTGTCACCCCGAAGACGGTCAAGGTCACGGCGACCCCGAGCGAGAACTCACCTGAGGGCAAGCAGCCGGTCGAGTTCGACGCGGTCGTGCGCATCGACACCCCCGGCGAGGCCGACTATTACCGCAACGGCGGCATCCTGCAGTACGTTCTGCGTTCGCTGGTCTGATCGCACGGAGGACGGGGCTCGGGTCTTCGGATCCGGGCCCCTTCTTCGTGTCAAGGGGGTGCTTGTTCACCGGGTTCTCCCGCGAGAGGGCGGTAGGATCGGGAGCGCGTCGGAAGCCTGTCCGACGCATCTGACGGAACCTGTGAGGAGGCGCAGATGCCCATTCTTCCGAGCATCTCAGGACCCCGTGATCTGGACGCGCTGTCGACGGATCAGCTCGACGAGCTCGCCGCGGAGATCCGCACCTTCCTTGTCGAGAACGTGTCCCGGACCGGCGGTCATCTCGGCCCCAACCTCGGTGTCGTCGAGCTGACGATCGCTCTGCACCGCGTGTTCTCGTCGCCGGACGATCCCTTCATCTTCGACACCGGACATCAGTCGTACGTGCACAAGCTCCTCACCGGACGTCAGGACTTCTCGGACCTGCGCGTCCGCGGTGGCCTCGCCGGCTACCCTCAGCGCGGCGAGAGTGCCCACGATGTGGTGGAGTCCTCGCACGCGTCCAGCTCGCTCAGCTGGGCCGACGGCATCTCTCGAGCGCTCACGGCGACCGGGCGCGCAGACCGCCATGTGGTCGCGGTGGTCGGTGACGGCGCGTTGACCGGTGGCATGACCTGGGAGGCGTTGAACAACATCTCCGACGACAACGACCGCAACCTCGTCATCGTCGTCAACGACAACGGGCGCTCCTACGCACCGACCATCGGCGGCATGTCGCGGTATCTCAACCGGGTGCGCACCGCAGCGGCCTACAAAGACCTCCATCAGCGTTCTGACCGCCTGTTCCGGGCTTTCGGTCCCGTAGGGCGTGCGGTGTTCCGCGGTGTCCGTGGTGGCACGCACGGCTTCCTCTCGCGGTTCACGAACAACGAGGCGCTGTACTCCAACCTCGACATCAAGTACCTCGGTCCCGTCGACGGGCACGACCTCCCCGCGCTTCTCGAGACGCTGGAACTGGCGAAGTCCTACGGCGCCCCGGTCATCGTCCATGCGATCACCGAGAAGGGGCGGGGCTACCAGCCGGCTCGTGACGACGAGGCCGACCAGTTCCATGCCGTCGGCAAGATCGATCCGACGACCGGGGAGACACTGTCCTCCGGCGGACGTGGTTGGACGGATGTGTTCTCCGACGCGCTCGTCTCCGTCGGCGAGCAGCGCAGCGACGTGATCGCGATGACGGCTGCCATGCTGCGGCCGACCGGGCTCGCGCCGTTCGCCGAGCGCTTCCCGGATCGGGTGTACGACGTGGGCATCGCCGAGCAGCACGCGGTCGCATCCGCCGCCGGATTGGCTTATGGGGGCCTGCACCCGGTGGTCGCGCTCTACGCGACCTTCATGGGGCGCGCCTTCGATCAGGTGCTGATGGACGTGGCTCTGCACCGCGCCGGCGTCACCTTCGTCCTCGACCGGGCCGGCGTGACTGGACCGGACGGCCCCAGCCATCACGGCATGTGGGACCTCGCGATGCTGCAGATCGTCCCGCACATCCGCATCGCCGCGCCTCGTGATGGCGCACGACTGACCGAAGCCCTTCGCGAGGCCGTCGATGTCGAGGACGCTCCGACGGTCATCCGCTTCCCGAAGGGCGAGGTCGCGGCAGATCTCCCGGCGCTCGAACGTCTGACCGACGGTGTCGATGTGCTCGCCCGCGGAGAGTCCGAGGACGTCCTCATCGTCGCCATCGGCCCGTTCGCCGAGCTCGCACTCGACGTCGCCGACCGCCTTCGTGCGCAGGGGATCGGCGCGACGGTCATCGATCCGCGCTGGGCGATCCCGGTGCAGCCGTCGATCGTCGAGCTCGCCGCCCATCATCGCCTCGTGATCACGCTCGAGGACGGCATCCGCGTCGGCGGCATCGGCACGCGCGTGCGCCAGGTGCTTCGCGAGGCCGGCATCGACACCGCGGTGGACGAGCTGGGCCTGCCCGACGAATTCATCGACCACGCCTCGCGTGACCAGATCCTCGCCGACGCGGGCCTCACTCCCTCGAAGATCGCGCAGGACATCGTGTCGCAGGTGCTCGGGACGCGTATTCCGAAGGCGCGTCACGCGGGGGAGACCGGAACCATCGACCTTCCGCTGCACGAGCGGCACTGAGTCCCGCCCCGATCTTTCGGAGCATCGCGGCGTCGGCGTCGGCGTTGGCCTCAGTTCAGGGCGTGCAGCGCCGCGACGGCCTGTGCTCCACGATCGACGTCGCGAAGCGCCGTCGACAGCAAGTAGCCGTCGGTGAGTGCATCGCCGGTGACCATGACGCGCACGAGTTCCACCCCGCAGGCACGGCGGACCTCCTCGGCGCTGGCTGCGATCACCCGGGTGTTGATCTCGTCATTGTGCGGCAGCTCGGCCCCTTCGAGCCCGCGGATGACATCTCTCAGAGCCGCGCCGACGATGTTCGAGGCTCGCTCCTTGACGTTCACGACATCGAGCTCGAAGACCCGAAGGTCGCTTCCCGTCGGTATGGGGCGCCATTCGAACGACGCGTGAACGCGATGCTGGTGGCCGCCGGCACCGCTCATCTCGCGCGCGGGTAGATCCGTCGCACGGCACCGCACATCGATGAGCTTGTACCAGTAGAACAGGGGGAACGCGCCGTGCGAGCCCGGGTCCAGGACGACGACCTCGCCGACCGCACCGCCGCGGCCTGTCGGACGACGCTGTGGGCGATTGCGGATGATCGGCTTGCCGTTGCGGGTCCGGATCGCGGCCCAGCCCTCGTCGACCGTGACGATGAAGAGTTTGAGGAGGGCGGGGAGGACCAGAAGCGTGGTGAGGATCGCCGTGCCGGTCTTCAGCAGCCCCGACATCCCCTTGCCGCCCAGCATCGTGAAGAGCATGTCCATGTCACCACTGTGCAGGGTCGGGGAGTCCCCGCGTGCCATCGGGCGGCATCGTTCGGGGGAGTTCATGCGCTGTTCTCCGCACGTTCCCCGCGACGCCGGGCGGTGGATACGCGCCGGCCCGGACCGGCGATGGGACGGGCTCAGCCGAGGTCGGCGACGGTGCGGGCGACGACGGCCTCGACCGCCGCGTGACAGCGCGCGCGGTCTGCGTCCACGAGCCCGATTCGCGTGCGGCGATCGAGGACGTCGTCCACGGTCATCGCCCCCTCGACCCGGACGGCGAACTCGACCTCGGCGGTGGTCAGACCTGTCGCGTCGTCCAGCAGCTCCTCGGAGGCGGGCACCACACGATCGACGAGTCGCAACGACGCCGTCCGACTCGGTGCTGCCTGGATGCCGCGGGTCTGTACAGCGAGATCGACCGCATCTTCGGCCATGCGTCGGTAGGTCGTGAGCTTCCCGCCGAGCACGGTGACGAAACCCGTCTCGGACGCCGACACCAGGTGCCTGCGCGAGACGTCGGCGGTCGAGTCCGTGCCGCTGTCGACCAGCGGCCGCAACCCCGCGAACGCGCCCCGCACCTGATCGCGTCCGACGGGTGCGGCGATCACGCGGTTGAGACTCCTCAGGAGGAAGTCGATCTCCGGCTCGGTCGGCTGAGCGATCCGCGGCACGGCGCCGGGGGAATCCTCGTCGGTGAGCCCGACGATCACGCGGCCATACGCCTGCGGCAGTGCGAAGACGTAGCGGCTGATCGAACCCTCGTGCGGGATCGTGAGCGCCGTCGACGGAGTCCCGAGGTCGGCGGTGTCGAGGACGATATGGGTGCCTCGGCTCGGACGCACGCTGATCGCCTGGTCGAGCGTGCCTGCCCAGACGCCCGTCGCGTTGACGACGGCTCGGGCACGGATCTCGAACCGCTCGCCGGTGGTGGTCTCCTCGACCGCGGCACCGTCCCCGCGCAGCGCGACGGCTCGCACCCGGGTGAGGATGCGCGCTCCGAAGGACGCCGCGGTGCGGGCAACGGTCGCCACCAGGCGGGCATCGTCGACGAGCTGTCCGTCGTAGGACAGCATCCCCCCGCGCAGGCCCCGAGGATCGAGAGCGGGCACCAGCCGGGTGGCGGTGCCCGCCGACACGAGAGCGGGGGCAGGGAGCACCCCACGGGGCGTGTGCGCCCGCATGCGAAGCAGATCGCCCATCCCCATGCCGATGGCTCCTGCGGTGCGCTGACGGAATGTCACACCGCACGAGAATGGCAGGAGCTGCCCGAGCGGACGGATCAGATGCGGGGCGATGGCGGTCATGAGGAGATGACGCTCGAGAGCGCTCTCCCTCGCGGTCGCGATGTCGCCGGTCGCGAGGTAGCGCAAGCCCCCGTGTACGAGTTTCGAGCTGAACCGGCTGGTCCCGAAGGCGAGATCCTCGGCCTCGATCAACGTCACACGGAGACCGCGCGATGCGGCGTCGAGGGCGACTCCCGCGCCCGTGATCCCACCTCCGATGACGAGCACGTCGACCTGTTCATCGGCCGCGACCGCGAGCTCGATCTTCCGTCGCGCGACGTTGAGCGCGGATGGATCCCGGGTCATGGACGCAACAGCCCGTCGAGCGCGGTTCGCAGCTCGCGCTCCCACGCGTCGTCCGAGATGAGGTCGGCTACCGTGCCGTGGGAGAGGACTGCGGACTGCGCGATGAGCAGCAGCATGACCGCGATCTCCTGCGGCGCGCCCGGCCTGACCGAGCCGTCGGCCTGTGCGGTGCCGATCGCCGTGGCGAGCCACTCGAGGATCATGCGCTGACTCGATCCCACCCGCTGCAGCGTGTATCGAGTGAAGGCCTCGGGCTCGTCGGCGAGCAGGCGCCCGTAGAGGGCATCGTTGCGGAAGAGGGTGGTGAAGCGCAGGACGTCGTCGACGAGGGCGGTTCGCGTGCGCGCACCCGCCGAGAACGTGGCCAGGATGCCGTCGACGCGTCGCAGCAGAGCTGCGCGGACGACGTCGTCGGCATCGCTCCAGTTGCGATAGATCGTGGGACGGCTGAGATCGGCGCGGCGGGCGAGCTCGGCGATCGTGACGCCGTGCACACCGCGCCGTTCGATCAGCGCATCGGCGGCATCGAGGATCCTCGTCTGCGTGGTATCCCACAGAGGTTGACGTTCTTCCATGATGTGTCACACTGTAACGCATGGGCCAAGACAATGGCAGGGTCGATGCGGACCCGTCGATGAGATGGAACGGCTGGGGCGATCCGGCCAAGGCGAAGGACCTGCCGCTAGCGGTGCGTGCACTGCTGCCGATGCTGCTCGGACGCGTGCGCAGGCCTGCACCGGCCATCGAGCTCGCACACGTGCAGCTGGAGCCGTCGCGGTTGACCGATGCGGACCATGCGGCGTTCTCCTCCGCTGTCGGTGCCGCACACGTCGACGACACCGCCGAGGCGCGTGTCCGCCATGCCGGGGGGCGTTCGACTCCCGACCTCCTCCGCCGTCGTGAGACCCGTCAGGATGCTCCGGATGCCGTCATCCGTCCCGCTGACCACGGCGAGGTACGCGCGTGTCTCGACGTGGCGGTCGCACAGGGAATCGCCGTCATCCCGTTCGGCGGTGGCACGAGTGTCGTCGGTGCCCTCGCCCCGGAGCGGGGCGCGCACCATGCGGTCGTGAGCCTCGACCTACGGCGTCTCAGCGGCCTGATCAGGCTCGATGAGGTCAGTGGTGAGGCCGTGCTCGCCGCGGGGACGACAGGACCCGAGTCTGAGGCGCTGCTGTCCGCGCACGGGCTCGAGCTCGGACATTTCCCGCAGAGCTTCCGCTATGCCACGATCGGCGGGTTCGCGGCCGCTCGCTCGTCCGGGCAGAACTCGGCGGGGAACGGCCGCTTCGACACGATGGTGACCGGGATCAGAGTTGCGACGCCGACCGGTGACATCGAGCTGGGGCGATCACCGGGTTCGGCCGCCGGCCCCGACCTGATCAGGGTCTTCCTCGGGTCGGAGGGGATCTTCGGCGTGATCACCGAGGTGCGAGTGCGGGTGCATCCGACTCCACGCCACCGCGTGTTCGAGTCCTGGTCGTTCCCCGACTTCGCCAGCGGAGCCGACGGTCTGCGCCGTGTCGCGCAGCAGGGCAACGGGCCCACGGTCATCCGACTGTCCGACGAGGCGGAGACGGCGGTGAGCCTCGCTCAGGTCGGCAAGATCGGGAAGGCTCTCGCAAAGGGTGCGAGCGTGGTCACCGTATATGAGGGCGATGGGATCGACGAACGACGGGCTCGTACCAGCGCCCACCTCGCTGCGGCCGGAGGAATCTCCTCGGGGGAGGGCCCGGCGGAGGACTGGCTGAAGGGTAGGTTCGACGGCCCCTATCTGCGGGACTCGCTGCTCGATGCCGGCGTGTTCTGCGAGACGCTGGAGACCGCGACGACCTGGTCGAACCTGCAGACGCTGCGGTCGGCCGTCGAAGCGGCGCTCAAAGAGGGTTTCGCCGATGCCGGAGCGAAGTCGTACGTCATGTGCCACGTGTCCCACATCTACCCGACCGGGGCGTCGCTGTACTTCACCGTGCTCGCCGGCGTCCGCGTGGATCCGCTCGGGGTGTGGGAGCCGGTGAAGGCCCGCGTCAACGACGCGATCATCGCCTCGGGCGGAACCATCAGCCATCACCACGCTGTCGGCAGGGACCATGCACCCTGGCTCGGCCAGGAGATCGGCGAGACCGGCATCCGCATCCTCACAGCCATCAAACGCGAACTCGATCCCGCCGGTGTCCTCAATCCCGGCGCCGTGATCCCCGTCGAGGGAACGCACTGACGTGGCCGAGCACATCGCCGTGCTCGCGAATCCGTTCTCCGGCAAGGGCCGGGGCGGGAGAGCAGCCGAAGCCGCCGTCCGGTACCTCCGAGATCGTGGCGCCGAGGTGCGTGTCTATGCGGGCGGTTCCGCGGCGGATACAGCTCGGCTCGCCCTCACAGCCCTGGCAGATGATCCGCGAGCGCTGGTGGTCGTCGGCGGCGACGGGACGCTGTCGGGGATTCTCGACACGGTCTGCGCCCGCACCGTCCCGGTGGTCCTGGTGCCGGCGGGCACGGGGAACGACCTCGCACGTGCTCTCGGACTGCCGCGCAACGACGCTGCCGCCGCCGCGGAGCTCGCACTCACGGGCGTGCCGCGGCCGATCGATGTCGGCGAGGTCAGCACGGCATCCGGGAAGCGGAAGTTCCTCACGATCGCTGCGTTCGGGTTCGATGCGAAGGTCAGCGATCGCACGAATCGACTTCGCTGGCCTCACGGCGCGCCACGCTACTACCTCGCGCTGCTGATCGAACTCGCACGGCTGCGCGCCATGGACTTCACGCTCGCCATCGACGGCGAGCCGACGCGACGTGCCCCGGGTACGCTGATCGCCGCCGGAAGCACCTCGAGCTACGGGGGCGGGATGCCGATCTGCGTGGGAGCGGTGCCCGACGACGGGCTGCTCGACATCGTGCACGTCGCACCTCTCGGCCGACTGCGGTTGCTGCGTCTCTTTCCGCTGCTGCTGCGCGGATCCCACCTGAACAGGCCGGAGGTCGCTCATCGCCGTGCACGCACCGTGACGGTGGTAGCGCCTGGTCTCGTGGTCTATGCCGACGGCGAGCGGATCGGTGAGGACGAGTGCACCGTCGCCGTCCTTCCCGCTGCGCTCACGATGATGGTCCCGGAAGCGAAGGGGACGCGATGAAGGGCTTCGACGAGGAGGTCGTGATCGTCGGCTCCGGGTTCGGCGGGTCGGTCGCGGCGCTGCGGCTGGCGGAGAAGGGCTACCGGGTGCGCGTCTACGAGGCCGGCCGCCGCTTCGAGGACGAGGACTTCGCGAAGACCAGTTGGAATCTCCGCCGCTATCTGTGGGCCCCGAAGCTCGGCTGCTTCGGGGTGCAGCGCATCCATCGGCTTCCGCACGTGATGATCCTGGCAGGCGCGGGAGTGGGCGGCGGGTCGCTCAACTACGCCAACACGCTCTATCAGCCGGGTGCTGCCTTCTTCCAGGATGCGCAGTGGCGGGGCATCGCCGAGTGGGAGTCGGAGCTTTCACCGCACTACGTCACGGCGAAGAGGATGCTCGGCGTCGTGGAGCACTATCCGCACACCGGGCCCGTGGAACGGATCATGGCCGGTGCGGCAGACGATCTGGGTGTCGGCTCCACCTTCCGTCATGCGCCCGTCGGCGTCTGGTTCGGCAAGCCGGGGGAGCGCACGCCGGACCCCTTCTTCGACGGCGAAGGGCCGGACCGCACCGGGTGCACGCTCTGCGGCAACTGCATGGTGGGCTGCCGGATCGGCGCGAAGAACACACTCATGAAGAACTACCTCGCGCTCGCGGAGCGTCGAGGCGTCGCGGTCGAGGCGCTGCGCACCGTGAGCGAGGTGCGGGAACTGCCCGGCGGCGGCTTCGCGGTGACGACGCAGCGCAGCGGCGCCTGGTTCCGTCGTGCGCGCCGGACGGTGACGGCTGAGCAGGTCGTGCTCGCCGGCGGCACCTGGGGCACCCAGCACCTGCTGCATCGGATGAAGGCGTCCGGCGCGCTGCCGCGGGTCTCCGACGCCGTGGGGCGCCTCACCCGGACCAACTCCGAAGCTCTCGACGGTGCGGTGGCGACGGCGGTTCCCGACTCTCTGCACCTCGCTCGAGGCGTCGCGATCACGACCTCGTTCCACGTCGATGATCGCACCCACGTCGAGAACGTCCGTTACGGCCCCGGATCGAACCTGATGGGTGCTCTGGCGACCGTTCTCGTCCCCGGCGATCGAGGCCTCGGCGCCCGTCTCGGCAGCCTCGTGTCGCAGGTGCTCCGCTCGCCGGTGCGCCAGTTCCGCCTCGGGAACCTCCGCCGGTGGAGCGAGCGCGGAATCATCGCACTCGTGATGCAGACGGCTGACAACTCGCTCACCCTGTCTCTGCGACGGCGCTTCGGCCGATGGGTGATGACCAGTGCACAGGGGCATGGGGAGCCGAATCCGAGCTACCTTCCACAGGCGCACAGAGCCGCAGCGGCGATCGCGGCCCGCGTCCAGCAGGAGGGCGGGGTGTCGACGGCGGCGCGCGGATCGTGGCCGGAGGTCTTCGGCATCCCGCTGACCGCGCATTTCCTCGGCGGCGCGGTGATCTCGGCGACGTCCGAAGACGGCGTGATCGATCCGTATCACCGGGTCTGGGGGCATCCGGGGCTGCACGTGGTCGACGGTTCGGCCGTCCCCGCCAACCCCGGGGTGAACCCGTCTCTCACGATCACCGCTCTGGCGGAGCGGGCTCTGTCGTACTGGCCGGAGGCCGGAGAAGCGGATACCCGGCCGTCACAGTAGGCGATCGACCCCAGAGACGACGAAGGGGCCGCACCTCTCGATGCGGCCCCTTCGGGTGGGATCAGCGGCTTTCGACGCCGCGGATCTGCGGGGTGTGGAACGAGCCGCCGAACGCCCGCTCGGATGCGCCCTCGCGGTCGAGGTACGGAGAAGCGCCGCCATCGATGAAGGGCCAGCCGGCTCCGAGGATCAGGCACAGGTCGATGTCCTCGACCTCGGGCACCACGCCCTCGTCGAGCATCAGCTTGATCTCCTGGGCCAGACCGTCCTGCACGCGCTGAAGGATCGTCGCAGCCGTCGCCGGTGTCTTGCCCACAGCGGGCTTCAGGACCTTCTCGGCCTGCTTGCTCCAGCCGACGACACGTCCGCCCTTGTCCTTCTCCACGACTGTGTCGAGTTCAGCGAGGGCATGGAAGTTCTCGTTGGCGTAGAACCGCTCCGGGAACGCGTGCACCATCGTGTCCTGCACATGGGCGGCGACCTTCCAACCGACCAGGTCGATCAACTGGAACGGGCCCATCGGCAGCCCGAGCGGGCCGAAGGCCTTCTCGACGTCTGCGATCGGCGTGCCCTCGTACACCGCGCGTGCGGCCTCACCCATGACCTTGGCGAGCAGTCGGTTCACGACGAAGCCCGGGGCGTCGGCGGTGAGGACCGCGTTCTTGCCCAGGTTCTTCGCGACGACGAACGCCGTCGACAGTGCGGCATCGTCCGTTGCGGGTGTCTTCACGATCTCGATCAGCGGCATCACCGCGACCGGGTTGAAGAAGTGGAAGCCGACCAGTCGCTCGGGGTGGGCGAGCTTCGACCCGATCTCCTCGACCGACAGCGACGAGGTGTTGGTCGCGAGGATCGCGTCCTCGGCGATGATCTTCTCGATCTCGCCGAACACCTGCTGCTTGACGCCGACCTCTTCGAACACGGCCTCGATCACGAAGTCGCAGTCCGCGTAGAGGCTCTTGTCGGTGGTGCCGGTCACGAGGGCGCGCAGCTTGTTCGCGGAGTCGGAGTCCAGTCGTCCCTTGGCCTCGAGCTTGCCGATCTCCTCGTGGATGTAGGCGACGCCCTTGTCGACGCGCGCCTGGTCCAGATCGGTGATGAGCACGGGCACCTGGAGCTTGCGCACGAAGAGCAGCGCGAACTGGCTCGCCATGAGTCCGGCCCCGATGATGCCCACCTTGGTGACCTTCTTCGCGAGCTGCTTGTCGGGGGCGCCGACAGGTCGCTTCGCGCGCTTCTGCACCAGGTCGAAGGCGTACATCGACGCGGCGAACTGGTCGCCGGTCACGAGCTCGGCCAGGGCCTCGTCCTCACGGGCGAAGCCTTCCGCCTTGGTGCCGCCCTTGGCCTTGTCGAGCAGGTCGAGCGCCGCATACGGCGACTTCGGCATGGTGCCGATCTTCGACTCCAGCATTCCGCGCGCCATCTTGATGGCGATCGGCCACTTGGTGAGACGCTCGATCTTGCCCGGCTCGTTCTTGCGCTCGACCTTCTTGCCTCCGAGCACGGCGTCGGCCCAAGACAGCGAGTTCTCGAGATAGTTCGCGGCAGGGAAGATCGCGTCGAAGATGCCGAGATCGAACGCCTGCTGCGGCTTCAGCATGCGGTTCTGCTTGAGCGGGTTGGAGATGACCACCTCGAGGGCGTTCTCGATGCCGATCAGGTTCGGCAGCAGGTAGGCGCCACCCCAACCGGGGATGATGCCGAGGAAGACCTCGGGGAGCGCGACCGCGGCGGCAGACGCGTCGACCGTGCGGTAGCTGGAGTTCAGTGCGATCTCCAGGCCACCGCCGAGGGCGAGGCCGTTCACGAAGGCGAACGACGGGACACCGAGGTCGCCGAGCTTGCCGAGCACCTTGTGGCCGAGCTGCGCGATGAGACGTGCGTTGTCGCGCGAACCGACCTTGCTGATGTCGGACAGATCAGCGCCGGCCGCGAGGATGTACTGCTTCCCCGTGATGCCGACGGCCTGGATCTCGCCGGCCGCGGCCCGTGCCTTGAGCCCGTCGAGGGTCTCACCCAGCTGCGTGAGCGTCGCGGGCCCCAGGGTGTTCGGGCGGGTGTGGTCACGACCGTTGTCGAGCGTGATCAGGGCGAGCACCTTGCCAGAGGCCAATCGGATGTCACGTACGGGCGACTGCGTGATGACCTCGCCCTCGGTGAGCGCCTGGATGGGGGAGAAGTCGACCTTCGCGTACTGTTCGGAAACCGTGTTCGTCATGTCCGCGCTCACTTCTTCTTCTTGCCGTCGTAGTGCGGGTTCTCCCAGATGACCGAACCGCCCTGACCGAGGCCGACGCACATGGCGGTCAGGCCGTAGCGGACGTCGGGGCGCTCGGCGAACTGCGCCGCGAGCTGGATCATCAGACGCACACCGGACGCTGCCAGCGGGTGTCCGAGAGCGATCGCGCCGCCCCACTGGTTGACGCGGGGGTCGTCGTCGGCGATGCCGAAGTGGTCGAGCAGCGAGATCACCTGGATGGCGAACGCCTCGTTGAGCTCGAACAGGCCGATGTCGTCGATCGTGAGGCCGGCCTTCTTGAGAGCCTTCTCTGTCGACGGGATCGGTCCGATGCCCATGATCTCCGGCTGCACGCCGGCGAACGCGAACGAGACCATCCGCATCTTCGGCGCGAGTCCGAACTCCTTCACCGCGCCGCCACCGGCGAGGAGCGACATCGTCGCGCCGTCGGTGAGGGGGGAGGAGGTGCCGGCCGTGACGCGCCCGTGCGGGCGGAACGGCGTCTTGAGAGCCGCGAGGTCCTCCATCGTGGTCTGCGGGCGACGGCCCTCGTCCTCGGTGGCGAGCCCCCAGGCGCCGTCGGCGCTCTTGGTGGCCACGGAGACGAGGTCGGGCTGAATCTTGCCGGCGTCGTACGCGGCCTGCACCTTGTGCTGGCTCAGCATGCCGAACCGGTCCGAACGCTCCTTGGTCAGGTGCGGGAAACGGTCGAAGATCCGCTCTGCCGTGACACCCATGTTGAGGGCGCCGGGGTCGACCATCTTCTCGGCGACGAAGCGCGGGTTCGGATCCGCGTTGGCACCGATGGGGTGGTGGCCCATGTGCTCGACACCGCCGGCGAGGGCGAAGTCGTACATGCCGACGCCGATCGACGCGCCCATGGTGGTGACGCTCGTCATCGCGCCGGCGCACATGCGCTCGACAGCGAGGCCGGGCACGGTCTGCGGAAGCCCCGCGAGGATCGCCACCGAGCGCCCGAGCGTCAGCCCCTGGTCGCCGGTCTGGCTCGTCGCGGCGATGGCGACGTCATCGATGCGGTCGGCCGGGACGGCGGCGTTGCGCTCCATCAGGCCGATGGTCGCCTTCACGGCGAGGTCATCCGCGCGGGTGTTCCAGTACATGCCCTTTTCGCCGGCGCGCCCGAAAGGGGTGCGTACTCCATCGACGAAGAAGACGTCCGAGATCTCGGCCACTCTGCCTCCAAGTTAGTGCGTGGCCCCAGTCTATGAAGCCCGAGAAACGGGGAGGAATCGGTTGGTTCGAACCTACGAAGCGGGTGCGGGGGTCGTGTCGGGCGTTTGCGCGGCTTCTACAAAGGCGGCCGCGATCTTCTGTGCGGTCTGTTCAATCTGCCACGGGCGCGCGCCCAGAGCGGCCAGCGCAGCACCGATCTCCTCCGGCGTCTCACCGGGCAGGTCCCACGCGACGCGACGGAGGTGCTCGGGAGTGAGGAGGTTCTCCGTCGGCATCCCCAGTTCTTCGGCGACGGCTTCCACGACGGGTCGGGCTGCCTTCAGCCGTGCATCCGCTTCGGGGTTCCGATCGGCCCACGCTCGAGGAGGAGGGAGGGTGTCGCTGGGCACGCGTTCGCGGGGGAGCTCTTCCGAGGCCCGTCCGTCGACGATCGCCTGCCACCAGCGGTCCAGCTGCGAGCGGCTCGCGCGCCCCTGGAACTCCTTGATTCCCGCCAGTGCCTGCTTCGACGGCGGGTTCGCCATCACCGCCGCCACAAGGGAGCGGTCCGGCACGAGGCGTCCTGGGGACACATCCTGGTCCTGCGCGTACGCCTCGCGGGCATGCCAGAGTGAGCGGGCCACGGCGAGGTTCCGGGCTCCGCGCACCTGGTGCAGGCCGCTGAGCCGACGCCAGGGATCTTCGCGCGGCGGCTTGGGAGCGCGGGCCAGCGTGGCGGCGAACTCCTGGGCGGCGAACTCCGTCTTGCCCTGCTCCTCGAGCTCGAGCACGAGGATGTCTCGGACGTCGATGAGGTGCAGCACGTCGAGCGCGGCGTACTCGAGCCACGAGTCGGGCAGCGGTCGCGTCGACCAGTCGGCCGCGGAGTGCTCTTTCTTCAGCGTGATGCCCAGGGTGTCCTCGACGACAGCGCCGAGTCCGACGCGCTCATGCCCCAGAAGACGCGAGGCGAGCTCGGTGTCGAAGATCACCGGGGGCTCGAGGTGCAGTTCCCGCAGCGACGGCAGATCCTGGCTCGCAGCATGGAGCACCCACTCCACGTCACCGATCGCCTCCTGGAGAGGCGTGAAATCACCGATCGCCGGCGGGTCGAACAGGAACACCCCGGCGTCACGACGGAACACCTGCACCAGGTAGGCCCGCTGCGAGTAGCGGAACCCGGACGCGCGCTCCACGTCCACGGCGACGGGTCCGGTGCCGGCGGCGAGCACGGCGCAGGCAGCGCGGAACTCCTCAGCATCCGAGATCACGGAGTATTCAGTCACGTACAGCCTTTCGCGCGCCGATCACGGCGATGCCCTCGGAGCCGGGCGGAAGTCCCGCCAGCATTCCGACCAGCTCGGCCCATGCTTCGACGTGCGGTCGGAACGGGCCCTCCGGAGTCCAGGACGCCCGCAATTCTATCTGGGCGCCGTCTCCTTCGACGGCGAGCCCACCGAATCCCTTCGACAGCGTCTTCGTCGAGGTGCCCGATTCCGAGTGATAGACCGCCTCGCGCGAGTCGAGTGCATCGACCAGCCACGACCAGGTCACGTCGGCGAGAAGCGGATCGGTCCCGATCTCGGTCTCGAGCGGAGCCTGCGCGAACATGACGACACGCCACGACCCGCCCCAGGCGCCGGGCTCGTCCGGATCGTGCAGCAGGACGAACCGGCCGGTGCCGTAGACGGACTCGCCGTCACCCTCCGGGCGCACGTCGGCGGCGAGCGCGATGGCGAAGGGCGCGAGGCCCTGCGGTGTGGCGATCTCGCGCACCGTGATGTCATCGCGGAACTCGGTCTCGCGCAGTTCAGCCACGGCGCTCTCGAAAGGCGTCCCGGCCTCGGGGTGTGCGGTCACGGCAACAGGCTAGAGTCAGGAAGCGATGAAGAGTCTCAGGCACGCCGTTACGCTCCTTGTCCCCGCGCTGTTCGCCTTCGGGGCAGCATTCGCTCTCGTCGTGTTCGCCGTCGCCCGTCGGGTGGTCACACCCATGCGCCGCGCCAACGACACCGAGATCCTCGCCGTCGACACCGGAGCGCAGACCATAGAGCTGCAGCGCACCCTCGACACCGAGCTTCCCGGACGATACGGGCTGTTCACCACAGGCACTTACGGCTACGTCAAGCTCGGCGCCGTGCTCGGCGCAGACGGCACGACGGTGCGCCGCAAGCTCCTCACGCAGATCGAGCCCGGCGCTCGCGTCGATCGGGCGGCCGCGTTCAGCGGCTACTACTACTCATCCCCGAGCGAGCTCCACCTGCGCTGGGAGAGCGTCCTGATCGGATCTCCCGCCGGCCCGTGCCCGGCCTGGTTCTTTCCGGCGTCGTCGTCGACCTGGGTGATCCAGGTGCACGGACGCGGAGCGACCCGCGCGGAATGCCTGCGGGCGGTTCCGGTGATGCACGCCTCCGGTCTGCCCACCCTGGTCGTGTCGTACCGTAACGACGGCGAGGCTCCCCGCACCAGGGCCGGCGCCTATGCGCTCGGGGCGTCGGAATGGCGTGATGTCGATGCGGCGATCGCCTACGCGCTCCGACACGGTGCCGAACAGGTCATCCTGATGGGCTGGTCGATGGGGGGAGCGGTATCGCTGCAGGCGGCGGTGACTTCCGGACACCGTGATCGCATCGCCGGGATCATCCTCGAATCTCCCGTCGTCGACTGGCGCACGGTGCTGCGGTTTCAGGCGAAGATGGCGGGAGTGCGGGCGCCCCTGCCGGAGCTCGCGATGGGGGCGCTGCAGATGCCGCTGACCGCACGCCTCAGCGGGGCCGACGAACCGATCCTGTTCGACCGCCTCGACATGGTCGCCCGTGCGGACGAGCTGACCGCGCCGATACTGATCCTGCACAGTGACGACGACGGCTTCGTTCCGGCTGACTCGTCACACGCACTGCAGGAGGCGCGCCCGGATCTCGTGACGATGCCGAAGTTCACGGTGGCGCGCCACACGAAGCTGTGGAACTACGACCAGACGGGTTGGACCACCGCGATCACGGAATGGCTGGACACCCAGGGGTTCAGCGCTTCTGACTGACCTGGTTCTTGGCGCGCATCAGCATTCCGGTCATGCCTCCGATGCGCAGCGGCGACACCGCCTTGGTCAGCCCGATCGACTGCGGGTAGTCGTTCGGGATTGCGAGGACCTCGTCTGCGGTGAGGCCGGTGAGACCCTGTACGAGGATGCTCGCGAAACCACGGGTCGTCGGGGCCTCGGGAGGCGCTGACGCGTGCATCGTCACGATGTCGTCGTGCACCTCGACGTGGATGTAGACCGGAGACTGGCATTCCGCGACGCGCTCGTACATCTCCGGGTGCGCCGCGACCTCGTCGGAGACGTCCGGGAGCTCGTCCGAGAACTCGAGCAGCAGCAGGAGACGATCGGACTCAGGGGTCTCCAGGAAGCCGTCGCGGATCTCGGCGAGGGTGTCAGGAACGTCGCGTGTGCTCATCCCTGTCATTGTCACATGTTCAGAGCGTGCCCGGCTCGGTGCCGGTGACGATCGGCACGCGCACCGCGCTGCCCCATTCGGTCCAAGAACCGTCGTAGTTGCGCACATTCTCGAAGCCGAGGAGGTGCTTGAGCACGAACCAGGTGTGGCTCGACCGCTCGCCGATGCGGCAGTAGGCCACGACGTCATCGCCGTCGGTCAGGCCGGCGCCGTCACGGTAGATCGCGTCGAGCTCGGCTCTGCTGCGGAAGCCGCCGTCCTCGCCGACCGCCTTCGCCCACGGCACGCTCTGCGCAGTGGGGATGTGCCCCGCTCGCAGCGTCCCCTCCTCGGGGTACGCGGGCGCTGTGGTTCGCTCACCGGAGTACTCCTCGGGTGAGCGAACGTCGATCAGCGGGCTGCCGATGTGCGCCAGCACATCTTCCTTGTACGCGCGGATGACGGAGTCGTCGCGCTCGACCACGGGGTACTCCGTCGCAGGCCGGTTCGTCGCCTCACGCGTGAGCTCGCGCCCTTCGGTGATCCAGCGGTCGCGTCCGCCGTCGAGCAGACGCACGTCTTCGTGGCCGAAGAGGGAGAAGACCCAGAGGGCGTAGGCGGCCCACCAGTTGTTCTTGTCGCCGTAGATGACGACCGTGTCCGAGCGGTCGATGCCCTTGCGGCTGAGCAGCTCCGCGAAGCCCTCGCCGTCGACGTAGTCGCGCACCACCGGGTCGTTGAGCTCGGTGTGCCAGTCGACCTTCACCGCTCCCGGGATATGACCGGTCTCGTAGAGCAGCACGTCTTCGTCGGACTCGACGACCACGAGACCCGGCGTCCCCAGCCGTTCCGCGAGCCACTCCGTCGTCACGAGGCGGCCCGGTTCGGCGTACTCGGCGAACTTGGGGGAGGAGGAATCGAACTCGATGGCCATGGGATCTCCGAAGCGTTGAGCGGACGAGGGTGCGGCTGCAGACGGCGTAGTGTTGATCCGTCCCTTCGACGATAGATCCCCGCCGAGCACCCTGCGCCCGATTCGTAAGACTTCGACACAGGTGAGCACCTGATTCAGGACCGTGATGACCGACCAGACCAGCCGCACGGGAATCGTGCACCTCACCGAGCGTCAACCGACCGTCAGCGGACCAGAGATGCTGGCGAGCCTGGTGCCGCCGCCGCAGTTCGACACCGCGACGTTCGACAGCTACCGCGCTGACCCCGCGTATCCCTCGCAGGAGGAGGCGAAGGAGACGCTGATGCGCTTCGCCGGGCGCGGCACCCCCGCGAAGCGCGGCGGTCTGTTCAGCCGTGCCAAGAAGGAGCCCGAGCTCAAGCCGGGCGTTTATCTCGACGGCGGGTTCGGTGTCGGCAAGACCCACCTGCTGGCCTCGATCTACCACGCGATGCCCGCTCGGCGGAAGTACTTCGGCTCGTTCATCGAGTACACCGCGCTCGTCGGGGCACTCGGGTACAAGAACACCGTCGACCTGCTCAAGGGCGCCGATCTACTCTGCATCGACGAGTTCGAGCTCGACGATCCGGGCGACACCATGGTGATGACCCGCCTCCTGGGGGAGCTCGTGCCGACCGGCACTCGGCTCGCCGCGACCTCGAACACCCCGCCGAACGCGCTCGGCGAGGGGCGTTTCGCCGCGCAGGACTTCCTGCGGGAGATCCACGCCATGTCCGACAGCTTCCAGACGCTGCGCATCGACGGCGTCGACTTCCGCCAGCGCGCTCTCGACGGACACGCGGTCGTCCTCGACGATGACGCTTACTCCTCGGCGGTCGCGACGGCCGGTGCGGCAGCCGCGGTCTCGGATGACCGGTTCGACGACCTGATCCGCCACCTCGCCCAGGTGCACCCGTCGCGCTACATCCGACTCATCGACGGACTCGGCAGCGTGGGTCTGCGCGATGTGCGCCAGCTCACGGATCAGTCGGAGGCGCTGCGCTTCGTCGCGTTCGTCGACCGTGTGTACGACGCACAGATCCCGATCCTCGCCACCGGGCGGGGGCTCGACGCGGTCTTCTCCGATGAGATGCTCGCCGGCGGGTACCGCAAGAAGTACCTGCGCGCCATCTCACGCCTCAACGCCCTGACACATTCTGCGTAAGCCCGAAGCCTCGCGTAACGCGATGTTCACGGGCGGAGCGGTGCTGTAACAGCGGGGAAACAAACCTCACGCATTGACGAAACCGCAGGTCGTCACACTGAAGCTCTCAATTACTTCGGATGTGAGGTTTTCCTATGGATGCTCCCGGCAACATCTCGTGGGCGATCACCGCGACAGCGCTGGTTCTGCTCATGACGCCCGGCGTCGCCTTCTTCTATGGCGGTCTCGTCAAGGCGAAGAGCGTCGTCAGCATGATGATGATGAGCTTCGGCTCCATCGGACTCGTCGCCGTGCTGTGGATTCTCTTCGGCTTCTCGATGAGCGCCGTCGACAGCCCGACCGCCTTCGCGGGCAACCCGTTCGCCGACTTCGGGCTCTCGAGCCTGGCCGAGGGTGAAGGGTCGAACGTGGCGCTCCTGGGCGTCGCCTACGGCGCCACCTTCGCGATCATCACCGTCGCGCTGATCTCCGGTGCCATCGCGGACCGCGCGAAGTTCGGCAGCTGGCTGATCTTCGCCGGCATCTTCGCGACCGTCGGCTACTTCCCGGTCGCCGCATGGGTCTGGGGCGGTGGCTGGATCATGAACCTCGGCACCACGCTCTTCGGCGAGGACAGCGGCATCGGCGTGATCGACTACGCCGGTGGAACGGCCGTGCACATCAACGCCGGTGCGGCGGCTCTCGCCCTGGCACTGGTCCTCGGCAAGCGCATCGGCTTCCAGAAGGGCATCCTCAAGCCGCACAACGTGCCACTGACGCTCCTCGGCGCCGCCCTGCTGTGGTTCGGCTGGTTCGGCTTCAACGCCGGTGCGGAGTGGCTCGCGGAGGACATGGGCGGAGTCGGACTCATCGGTCTGAACACCCTGGGAGCCACGGCTGCCGCCATCCTCGGCTGGATCCTGGTCGAGAAGATCAAGGACGGCAAGCCGACCTCGGTCGGAGCAGCCTCCGGTGCGGTCGCCGGTCTGGTCGCGATCACTCCCGCGTGTGCCAACCTGACGCCGGGTTGGGCGCTGCTGCTCGGTGCACTCGCCGGTGTCGTCTGTGCCCTCGCGATCGAGCTGAAGTTCCGGCTCGGCTTCGACGACTCGCTCGATGTCGTGGGTATCCACCTCGTCGGTGGTCTGATCGGAACGCTGTACCTCGGCTTCTTCGCCACCGAGACCGGCCTGTTCGTCGGCGGTGACGCCCGTCAGCTCGCCGTGCAGCTGATCGCTGCTCTCGGAGTGCTGATCTACTCCTTCGTCGTCGCCTTCATCATCGGCTTCGCGATCGAGAAGACGATCGGCTTCCGCGTCACGAACGAAGACGAGATCGCCGGGGTCGACCAGGTCGTGCACGGCGAGGAGGGCTACGCACTCGCCGACGCGTGATCTGCGGTTAGGGTGACCGTGTGAGCAAGACCAACGGCATCCTGTCAGCACTCGCGGAGATCCTACTCAAGGCAGTGGGCTCCGGCCGGGCGTCTCGGACATCAGATCCGAGACGCCCGGACGCACGTCTGCGGCCGTCTGCGGAGCGCTCCGCACCCGCCGACACCGGCGCCGATCGAGGACGCGCACGCGGCACCGAGACTGTCCGCATCGCGCCGGACCGGATCAAGAACCTCCAGGTGGCCTACGCGCCGCAGCGGGACGACGCCCCGGACGCCGGGGAGATCATCTGGACCTGGGTTCCCTATGAGGAGAACGACGGGCGCGGCAAAGACCGGCCCGTACTGGTGATCGGCCGGGAGTCCGCGGAACGTGTGTATGCGGTGCGGATGACGAGCAAGCCGCATGACGGGGAGCGCGACTACCTCACTATCGGCACCGGAGCCTGGGACTCGCAGGGACGGGAGTCCTGGGTCGATGTCGAACAGCTGTACAGCGTGCACGAGCGAGGACTGCGGCGAGAGGCTGCCGTCCTCGATCGCGGGCGCTACGACCGTGTCGCAGCCGCTCTCACGCGGCGCTACGGGTGGTCCGTCGGGGGCTGAGGGTCGGGAAAGCCTGCAGCACCATCTCCACGAGCTCGCTCAGCGGGCGCGTCAGCGGATCGGTCGCGGGAAGGCCGGTGTCGAGCTCGATCTCGTCGATCGCCGCGGCGAGCTGCGCCGCCGTGAGGTTCTCATGGTTCACCGTGACGCCGATGACCTTGGTGTCGGCGAAAGCCTCGATGAGGGTGATCTCGCTCGTGACCGTGGGCATCGCGACCATGGGGAAGTCGCCGAGCACCCTGCGGCCGGGGGCATGCTGCACGATGACGCCCGCGGGCTGGCTGCCGCGGAGGATATGGGCCGAGGTGATGTAGGCGGGGTGGCTGAGTGCCCCCTGGCCCTCCACGATGATGACGTCGGGATCCTCGCCCTCGAAGGCTGCGACGACCTGGTTCTCGACCTCGCCGGAGCAGAACTGCGGGACGAGCGCGTCGAGCGCGACACCGTAGCGCCCACCCTGGATGATCGTGGTCTGACCGGTGCCGACCATCACGGCATGGATGCCCTGCTCGTTGAGCGCACGCACGAGGATCGTCGCCGTGGTGCGCTTGCCGATCGCGCCGTCGGTACCGAGGATCGTGATGCGCGGGCAGGTCACATCGAAGATGCGGCCGGAGAACAGATGGAGATCCTTCTTGTCGCGGGGGCGACGGATGTCCGTGATCGTGACCTCGGCAAGGAGGGCCGCCGCGACGAACTCAGCATCGTCCGTGAGGAACTCGTGAAGTCCGTTGATGATGTGCATGCCGCGGGCGATTCCGTCGAGCAGCACGGTGCGCTGGTCGGGGGAGAGCAGCCCATCGGCGGGTGCGACCCCGCAGATCAGGTAGTCCGGAACATGCCCCGCATGGGCGATCGCCGTGGGGAGACCGTTCAGGATCGGGATGCCGTTCGCGAGCCCGTCCAGAAGCACGCCTGCATCCGCGCCGGCGTGAGTGCTGTCGATGACGCTGAGGATCTCGTACTTCTCGGAGTGACGGACCAGGCCGTTCGCGGTCTTGCCGTCCTGCTCGCCGAACTGACCTTCGCAGTAGACGATCGCGGTCGTCCCCGACGGGAGAGCAATGGGGGCTGCCCACGCGTGCGCAGGGTCGCTGAAAGAGGGAACTGACGGGGTGGGCATGACGCTCCTCGGGCTCACACAGAGGAGGCGACGGAGAACGAAATGACCGATGAGGGCCCGTTGGTCGACAAGAAGTCTTCCCTGATGCCGGCAAGATACCGGCATGTTCACCGTAGCAGTGCTGCCTGGGACCGGGCCGCGAGTGCACGGCGGCCCGGTCCGGTGCCGCTGACGGACGTGAGCGAGCCGATGACGATCGGAGACGGTCAGAGGAGCAATCCGATCCGGGGCGGGCTTCGAACCAGTGGTGAGTCGCGGAAGCGGCGCCACACAAGGAGGAATCATGCGTTTCATCCCCACCAAAGTCCACGGAATTCTCGACTACATCGTCGGTGTCGCTTTGATCGCTGCTCCCTGGCTGTTCGGCTTCGCGAACGTGGGCGGAGCAGCCGTCATCATCCCGATCGTCCTCGGGGTCGGCCTCATCGTGTACAGCCTGTTCACGAAGTACGAATGGGGCCCCTTCGGATTCATCCCGATGCCGGTCCATCTGGTGTTCGACATCGTCGCCAGTCTCTTCCTCGCCCTCTCGCCGTGGATCTTCGGTTTCGCGGGCGAGGCGCTGAACGTCTGGCTCCCGCACGTCGTCGTCGGCGCCGCCGTGATCGTCGTGGTGTTGTTCTCGCAGCCGCAGCCCGCGACCACCCGGGGGCGTGCCGCCACGGCCTGATCCCCGCAGAGACGCGGTGCCGGGCGACTGGACTTCCCGAAGCAGTCGCCCGGCATCGTCACGTCCGGGTACGCGTCACGGGGCATCGAGACCACGGAGCGCGTTGCTCAGCCATCGCCCGTAGAGCGGCCACGGCTCGCCCTCGCGGCGGAGGGCGTCGATGTGCGTCCGCAGCTCGTCCGTCAATGTGAACCACTCTCCGCCTTCGCGGATCGAGGCGAATTCACGGTGTCGCTGCTGCTCCACCGGGCGTCCGCCCCGCTCGAAGGCGAGAAGCTCGTCGTGTCGGATGCTCGCCAGCCGCTGTCGGGGTCGTCGGCTCGTGCCGATCTTCACCCGACGGTCGAAACGGATGTAGTAGACGACGTCGACACGGGGGAGTGGCAGGTCGGGATCGGGGGCATCCCCGTAGCGCCATCCGCACGAGGCGCAGCGCCAGGAGTCGTCGCTGCGGGCGCCACTCGTGCCTCCGCAGAGGGCGCAGGGTCCTGGAAGAGCACGTTCCTTCGGCACGGTGGCAGGCTACGCGCCCCCGCGGACACTGGCCTCTTCTGCGGAGCGCGCCGCGCGCCTAATGTCGAACGGGAAGATGAAGGGATCGGCGATGACCACGACGCGGAGGGCGCGGAGGACGCCGGCCGATCCGTGTGTTGCCACGGTCGCTCTTGTGGCGGGCGCTCTCGTCGCGATCGCTCTCGCTGCGTGCGCTCCGACGTCTCCCGCCTCGACCTCTCCCGCGCCGCTCACGCCGTCGCCGTCCGCCGGGTCGGGCAGCATCGCGCCAGGGCGGGCGTCCACGATCGCGGGGGGACTGGAGGCGCCGTGGTCCATCGCCTTCTCCGGGAGCACGGCGTTGATCAGCGAGCGGGACACCGCCCGCATCGTCGAGGTGTCCGGCGACGGGGGGCTTCGCGAGCTCGGGGTGATCGACGGCGTCGCGCCTCGAGGAGAGGGGGGACTGCTCGGCATCGCGCTGCGGGACGACTGGCTGTACGCGTACTCGACCGCTGTCGGCGAGAACAGGGTGCAGCGCTTCGCGTTGTCGGGGGCGCCGGGTTCGTTCGAGCTCGGCGAATCCGAGACGATCCTCTCCGGACTCCCCGCCGCCGGGAATCACAACGGCGGCCGCATCGCATTCGGCCCCGACGGCATGCTCTACGTGACGGTCGGCGATGCAGGCGACCGTGAAGGCGCTCAGGATCGGGACTCGCTGGCCGGGAAGATCCTCCGCATCACACCGGATGGGGACGTGCCGGAGGACAACCCCTTCTCGGGGTCACCCGTCTACAGCCTGGGCCACCGCAATCCTCAGGGCCTGGCGTGGGACGCGCAAGGCACGCTCTACGCGAGCGAGTTCGGCCAGGACACCTGGGACGAACTGAACGTGATCGAGGCCGGCGGGAACTACGGGTGGCCGATGGTCGAGGGCATCGCCGATCGTGACGGATTCGTCGATCCGGTCCAGCAGTGGTCGCCGGACGCCGCGAGTCCGAGCGGCATCGCGATCGCGTCGGGGTCGATCTTCATCGCGAATCTCCGTGGAGAGCGGCTCCGGGAGGTGCCGCTCTCCGACCTGCACGCCGCCGGCGAACACTTCGTCGAATCGCTCGGGAGGCTTCGCGACGTCGTGGTCGCGCCGGACGGGGCGCTCTGGGTTCTCACGAACAACACGGACGGGCGGGGCGATCCCGGCGAGGGCGACGACCGGATCGTGCGTATTCCGATCGAGTAGCGCGACGACGGGCGGCGTCGAGGTCAGTCCTCGGGGATCTCACGCCCGAACGTCTCGAGCGTGATGGCCTCGGGCTCAGGCCCGCCGCGCACGCCGGTGTCCAAGGCGTCGATGCGGCCGATCTCCTCGGCGTTGAGCGCGAAGTCGAAGACGTCGAAGTTCTCGGCGATGCGCGCGGGCTTGACCGACTTCGGGATGGCCTGCACCCCGTTCTGGAGGTGCCAGCGCAGCATCACCTGCGCGGCCGTCTTGCCGTGTGCCTCGGCGATCGCCAGGATCGTGGGGTCGTTGAACGTGCTCCGGGAGTCGTCGCCTCGGTAGGACGTGATGCCTCCGATCGGAGACCAGGCCTGGGTGAGGATGCCGTGCTCCGTGCCGAATCGCTGCAGCGCTTTCTGTGTGAAGTACGGGTGCACCTCGATCTGGTTCACGGCCGGCACGATCGTTGTCTCTGTGAGCAGGCGCTCGAGATGGGGCACCATGAAGTTGCTCACGCCGATCGCGCGCACCTTCCCTTCATCGAGCAGGGTCTCGAGAGCCCGGTATGCGGCGATGGTGCGGTCGAAATCGCCAGGGAGGGCCTGATGCAGGATGAAGAGGTCGATCACTTCGCCCTGGAGTTTGCGGACGCTCTTCTCCCAGGCATGGAGCGTCTGGTCGTATCCATAGTCGGAGATCCAGACTTTCGTCTCGAGGAAGACTTCGTCGCGGGGGAGCCCCGACGCACCGAGCGCATCGCCGACCCCGCGCTCGTTCCCGTAGGCGGCAGCGGTGTCGATGAGCCGGTATCCGACGTCGAAGGCGGACGCGACGGCCTCGGCGGTCTCGGCCGGGGGAGTCTGGAAGACGCCGAAGCCCAGCGCGGGCATCACGACGCCGTTGTTCAGGGTGAGGTGAGTGGTCATGGCTTCGACGCTATGCCGGTGCGTCTGAGCGAGGGAGGTACGGGCATTACCCCGATGGCTCCGCACACACGCCTTGTCGACATACGTGCGGAGCCATCGACGATCAGATGATGTCGCGCCCTTCGCGCTTCGCCTGCTTGGCATCCTTCACGAAAGCCCGAACCACGACGACGAGCACACCGACGACGATGATCGGCCACACCAGCACGTACGCGGTCAACAGAATGGTCTCCATCAGGCGTCCTTCCCGGCGAGCGTGACGTCGCCTTTCGCATCGGCGGTTCGTGCGGCCTCCACAGTGTCGAAGCTGCCGGTGCGTTCCTTGATCAGGTCGAAATCGAATCTCCTCGATCTGTTCATCATCGTGAGGGCGACGCAGACGATCGTGCTCACCGCGTACGCGACCAGCGACCCCGACAGCACCGGATACTGGTGCAGGAAGCCGATCGCGAACGGCGCCGACGCCAGCGCGGCCAGCGTTCCGACCACGAGCGCCACCCGCAGGCCGAAGAAGCCGAACGACATCAGGGCCAGGACCACCCCGATCCCGATCACGGAGAGGACGTCACTCGCGAGCCCCCAGCCGCCCGAGAGGGAGATCCACTCGAAACGCACAGGCAGGAACGCGGCGAGAGCGGCGATCACGGCGATGCTGAACGCCGAGTTGGTGACGCGGTCCCAATAGAAACTCGCGATGACGGGGAAGACGAGCGCTCCCCACATGGCTCCGACGAACACCAGCAGGTCGAGGATGTTGAACTGCATCGATGCGAAGCCGAGCGCCGCAGCGGTCGCGCCGATCATGGTGAGTCTGCCGACGAGCAGCATCGTCTTCGGGTTGGCGTTCTTCTTGCCTGCGATGTTCTGCCCGTAGATGTCGGCCATCATGATCGACGAGAGAGCGGTCATGTCGGCATCTGCCGTGGAGGACAGCGAACCGATGATCATGACGAAGAACACGCAGATCAGCAGCGGCGGCAGATACGTCGAGGCCATCTGCGGAATCAGGTTGTTGACGTCGCCGTCCATCGGCTGGATTCCCGCGTACAGGGCGAGCACGCCGAGCATGCCGATGCCGATGATCGACGCCCCATACCCGAAGGTCGCATTGACGAACGTCTTCTTGATCAGATCCTCGCGCACGGCGAACAGTCGCTGTGCGATCGTCTGATTGCCGATGGCGTAGGCGAGCACGGCCGCGATGTAGGGCGCGCCCTGGTTGAAGAACGCATCCGACGAGAAGAAGTCGCTCTGCTGCGGGGTGAGGTTCGACGCTCCGGTGACGAACAGCTCGGGCCCGCCCGCGGCGAAGAAGATCACCGGGACGATGATGGCGACGGCGCCCAGCATGGCGATGACCTGCGCGAAGTCGGTGAGCACGGAAGCCCTGAACCCGGACCACAGCGTGTAGGCGAGGACGCCGATCGCGATGGCGACGATGCCCTGAGTGAAGGTGAACGGCGACAGCATCGCGACGAGTGCGCCTCCGGCGATCAGATTCGAGGTGAGGCTGATCAGGCTGCCGAGCACATTGGAGCCGGCGAGCATGAGCTGGCTCGAACGTCCGTGGCGGGCGAACATCACCTCGGCGATGGTGTGCGCGTGGGGTGCGACCTTGCGGATGCGTCGCCCGAAGGGATAGATGAGCAGGATCATCAGTGCGCCCCAGAGACCGTAGTGGATGGGGCCGGAGATGCCGTAGGTGTATCCGGATGTCGCAGAGGCGTACATCGAGGATGCCCAGATCCAGGTGGCGGTCATCGAAGCGGCGGAGATGCCGAATCCGATCTTGCCGCCACCGGTCATGTATCCGTCGGCGTTCTCCTTCTTCCGGGAGATGCGGATGGACATGTAGAGGCTGCCGCCGAAGAACAGCAGCATGAGCAGGATCACGACTGGTCCTGACAGTGTGTGGAAGTCTTCCACCGGGTACTCGCTTTCTCGTCTTGGTGCGGCGATGCCGCCTGTCGATGGAGAACGAGTCCCGCTAAGTGGGGGAGTAGTGCGTCGTCTGGTGTTGAGGGTTCTGGGGGGATCGGAGAACGGTCGGCATGGCGAGAACGAACCTGGACCACTGAGGCGCAACACAGCACACAGACGAGTAGCCCGGGGTGCGGCTCCTTTCGAGGACGTCCGTTTCCGGGCGCACCGAACGTCGGCGCATCCTCGAACGGGATTCGGTGATCGCGTGGCGCGCGGGTGGCGTCTAACGCGTGGGATCGCGGCGGCCCCGTGATCATCGCTCAGGGGGGTGAGCGTCTTTCCGACCATAGCAAGTTCCCAGGAAGGCCGCCGGAGGGACGATGCCATGGGACAGGAAAACCCCCGGAGTTCCGGGGGCGTGTGGTGGGCGATACCGGACTCGAACCGATGACCTCTTCCGTGTGAAGGAAGCGCGCTACCAACTGCGCCAATCGCCCATACCCGCGGGGTACGTCAACCGATACTACCGGACGCTCGGAGGCCGCGAGGACCACTCCGCGAGACACGCGCGAGATTCGCTTCCGGTTTGGCGGAGTGCGGATCTTCGGCTAATGTTTCATGAGTGCCCGGGACAACCGGGAACAAAATGCGGATGTAGCGCAGTTGGTAGCGCACAACCTTGCCAAGGTTGGGGTCGCGAGTTCGAGTCTCGTCATCCGCTCGAGTGCAGTAGATCTTCTTCGGAAGTTCTGCCGCACGTGGGGTCAATCCACACGGTGGCGTGGCCGAGCGGCTAGGCACCGGCCTGCAAAGCCGTTTACACGGGTTCGAATCCCGTCGCCACCTCACGGAAAACTGAAAAGCCCCAACGGGCGCGATTGGCGCAGCGGTAGCGCGCTTCCCTGACACGGAAGAGGTCACTGGTTCGATCCCAGTATCGCGCACAGACAAACCCCCGGTTCTCCGGGGGTTTTTTCGTGCCCGGAGACGACCGGATGAATGCGGTCGTCGTCCGGCGGCGTTAAGGTGGGGCGATCCGCGAAGATGCGGCTCACGCCAAGGAGATCGGTCATGGGATCGCTTCGATACTCGATCAACGTCACGCTCGACGGCTGCTGCCACCACGAGGCGGGTCTTCCTCCCGACGAGGAGTCGATGCGGTTCTGGACCGCGGAGATGGAGCGCGCCGACGCCCTGCTCTTCGGTCGGGTGACCTACGCGATGATGGAATCCGCATGGCGGAAGCCGGAGACGGGCGTCTGGCCGGACTGGATGAGCGAGTGGGAGGTGCCATTCGCCGAGGCCATCCACAGGGCGAAGAAGTACGTCGTGTCGAGCGCGCTGAGCGTGATCGACTGGAACGCGGAGCTGGTGCACGGCGAGCTTGCAGAGGCGGTCCGACGTCTCAAAGCCGGCTCGGACGGAACGCTGTGGGTAGGCGGCGTCACCCTTCCCGTCGCTCTGGCCGATCTGGGGCTGATCGACGAATACGAGTTCCTCGTGCAGCCGGTGCTCGCCGGGCACGGGCCCACGCTTCTCGCCGGTCTGCGCGAACGCATCCCGCTCGAGCTGATCGCTCGCCAGGAGTTCCGCTCCGGCGCGTTCGCGCTTCGATACCGACCCGCGCGTGACCGGGGGCGGTGACCGCTCGTGCGCCGCGGGATGTCGCTTTGACCGTGCCCGGACGTCGCCGAGCACGGTCAGACGATCACGACAGAAGCGTCTCGCCGATGAAACCGTCCTCCGCGCACCCGGGCGGGATCGCGAATACGGCCGAGCCGATCGGGACCGTCCACTCGTTGAGCAGGTCGAGCTCATCGAGTCGGCGCTGCATCGGGATGAACTGCCGCTCGATGTCGGCCTGGAAAGAGACGAAGATCAGCCCCGACTCGGAGACTTCGGCGTCGACCGGACGCTCGTCGTAGTTGTACGCGCGCCGGAAGATGCGCTCCGACCCGTCGCCACGCGCGCGTCGTATGTGTGCGAACTGCGGGATCACGGGGAAGCCGATCGACGTCTTCGCGTCGAAGTCGGGCTCGTCGAACTCGTCGGTCCCGGTCAAGGGCGCCCCGTTGGCGAGCGTTCTGCCCACGGATGCGTCGCGTCCGCCTCGATCCAGTCTGTCCCACTTGTCGAGGTCCATGCGGATGCGACGGACCACCATGCCGGTCCCGCCCGCGAGCCAGCCATCCGCACTCCACACGACCTCGTCGAAATCCGCTGTGCCCGGTTCGGGGTTGGTCGTGCCGTCCACCTGTCCGAAGAGGTTGCGCATCGTCGTCCCTGGACGCTCCGTGCCGTAGGCGCGGCGGAACCCCTGCTGCGTCCATCGGATGCTCGCGAACCCGCGGGCGTCCTTGAGGAGCATCCGCGTCGCGTGAGCGACGGTGAGCGGATCGTCTCCGGCGATCTGCAAGAGAAGGTCGCCGTCCGAGAACTCGGGCCGCAGCTGATCCACCCTGAAAGCCGGAAGGGGAGCGAGCCAGGAGGGCCCCGCTCCGGCGGCTCGTGCGACGAGCCCGGGGCCGAACCCGAAGGTGATCGTGAGCCGCGCCGGGGAGAGCGCCAGCTCCGGCTCGGAGTCGGCGAGGGCAGGCAGCCCCTGCGTCAGACGAGCCGCGTCATCCGTCAGGATGCGCATCAGGCGGGTGAGACCTTCTCGGTCGACATCCTCGCGGAGATCGAGGCCGAGGAAGATGCCGTGTGCCTGCGCTGCGGTGTCGACACCGGCCTGGTGGACTCCGAAGAACGGCACGGTCAGCTCACCGTTCATCGGGGCGGAGACCGGTTTCGCTGCGCTCTCCTGGCGGTTCAGGGCGAGGTCCACGCCCACGGCCGCGACCGCGCCGACTCCGGCGACAGCGCCTCCGAGGAGGAACTGCCGCCGGGTCGACCCGGCGCGGCGGGAGCGGGCGCCCTCAAGGGGCGCCGACATCAGTGATCCATACCCTCGTGCTCTTCGCCGCCCTCGTAGTTCTCGTTCGCGCCGGAGTAGTCCTTGACAGGAGCGGTGAACTCATACGTGGAGTCGTCGGAGAACGTGAGGGTGAAGGTGACGTCACTGCCCGCGGTGAGAGGACCGGAGAGGCCCATCAGCATGATGTGGTTCGCTCCCGGCTCCAGGGCGAGCTTCCCGCCGGCGGGGATGACGAATCCGCCGTCCTTCTCGCGCATCACCATCTCGCCGGCCTCGTTCTCGACCGTCTCGTGCAGCTCGATCATGTCGGAGGCCTCGGACGTGACGGTGACGACCGTCACGTCGTCGTCACCGCTGTTGAGGAGGGTGCCGAAGGCGGCGGACATCCCCTCGTCCGCGGACTTCACCCAGGCATCCTCGATGGTGACGGCCTCGCCTGCGGGGCGGGAGGCGGACTCGGAGGTGCTGCTCTCCGGCGTGCACCCGGTGAGCGCGAGCAGGGAGACCGCGATCACAGCGGCGAGGCGGGGGAGGTTCTTGGTGGTGTTCACAATGGTGCCTTTCACAGGTCATCTGCCGCGGATCCGCCGTCTTCCGGCGGTGCGGCTGCCGTCCGAGGACGGCGAAGGAATCGAATGAGCACGAGGATGAGGACGGCGATGGCCGCCCCGCCCGCGCCGATGAGCAGCACCCTGACGGCGCTGCCCGAATCTGCGGCGTTCTGATCCGGCTGTTCTGCGGATGCCGAGGGAGCGGCGGCCGTGCCTCCGGACGTCGGAGTCTGCATCGGTTCGGCATCGCCGACCGTGAAGGAGACGACGCCGGCGATCGGATGGCCGTCTTCGGACACGACCTGCCACCGCACCTGGTAGCCGGCAGTCGGCATCCCCGGTGCGAGGGGTGCGGTCACCGTGCGGCCGGCGACCGTGACGTCGCCGGAGACCCAGTCCTTCCCCGATGCGTCGACGACCAGGACGACAGCCCCGGTCAGCGACTCATCGAGCACCAGGAGCTCACCGGAGAACGTCATCGTGATGCTCTCCGGCGGGGACGCCAACTGTTCATCGGCGGCCGGAGTACTGGATATCAATTGGTCGTGGGCAGACGCGGGCGTGGCGATCGCGAGGGTCGCGACCGTCGCCAACGCCAACCCGGCCGCAATCCTGCGGACAGGGGACATGGGAATGGCCTCTCATCAGACGTCGCGTGAGCGGCGTGCATGCATGCATTCAGAACCCGCGCGCGACGAAGGCGCGCGGCGGTGACGCACCACAGGACAGGGGGAAGCCCCGGGCGCGGATCAGATCGCAGCGGAGAGAGGCGGAGCGCGACCTCTGAGGGTCGCGAGGAGAACGAGGTCGCCCGCATTCGCGACGTCGAAGAAACCGTGCAGACGGCGCGAGAGGCGCAGAGCAGGCAGGACCAGGACGTGATCGACACGGCGGCGTAGCCACCGGCCCAGTTGCACGGCGAGGTCGCGCACGGCGATGATCAGGCGCTCGCCCCGATACAGCGCAGCCACCGTCAGCAGTGCGGCGAGCGCGTGGCCCAGCCACATCGACGCGTCGGCGGTGACAGCCTCCGGGATGCCGGTCGTCGCCGGGATCACGAGAGGCGCACCGTGCACGTGGGCCGGGGAGATCCCGGACGGGGTGATGGTGCCGAGCACGAAAAGGGTGTGGAACAGGAACTGGCTCACTGCAACGGAGAGGGTGAGGCGGATGAGCGAGAGAGAACGGCCGGCGAGCAGCACGCAGATCATGAAGGAGAACACCCACGGCACGAGGATGCCGAGCGCTCCGGGCATCTGCCCGCCGCCCGACACGTGGCCGGCAAGTGCGACGAAGATCGCCAGCGACGAGGCAGCGAAGCCGCGGGCGACGGCTGGCTTCCTGGACTCGGTCACAGCTCCAGTCTGGCATGGACGGCGAGTGTGACCCATCGCGGGCTCACCGGCCCTGCCGCCCCCCTGTTCACTCGCGTCCTGACCGCGGCGCTCTCTTGACCAGTTCGTATGCGGCGAGCGCGGCCTTCCGCGTCTCCGCCAAGTCGACGAGGGGTTCGGTGGGCGCGTCAGAGGCCCACCGCGAGATGTAGAGATCCTGTGGGTCGAACTTCTTCGCCTGGAGCTCGGGGTTGAACACGCGGAAGTACGGTGCGGCGTCGGCTCCTGAGCCCGCGACCCACTGCCAGTTGAAGGGGTTGCTGGCCTCATCGGCATCGACGAGCGTGTCCCAGAACCACTGTTCTCCGAGACGCCAGTCGATGAGCAGGTTCTTCACGAGGAAGGACGCGACGACCATCCGTACGCGGTTGTGCATGTAACCGGTGTGCCAGAGCTCGCGCATCCCGGCATCCACGAGAGGAACCCCCGTGTCGCCGTGCTGCCAGGCGTCGAGGTGGGTGGGGTCCAGCGGTGGCCAGGGGAAGGCGTCGAACTCCGGTCGGAGGTTCTCGGTGGCGAGGTCGGGGGAGTGGTACAGCGTGTGCCAGGCGAACTCGCGCCAACCCAGCTCGGAGAGGAATCCGCCGGCGCCATCGACGCCGACCGCCTCATGCCACACCGTGAACGGGCTGATCTCTCCCCAACGGAGGTGGGGCGAGAGCAGGGAAGTGGCTCCTGCGGACGGCTCATCGCGAGCGCGGTCGTACTGCGGGAGGTCCTCATCGAGGAAGCTGCGCAGGCGCCGTCGCGCGGCCGGTTCGCCGGGCTCCCAAGCGGCGCGCAGGCCGCCGGCCCAGTCGGGACGGGTGGGCAGCAGGCCCCAGTCATCGAGAGTGTCGGACGCCGGAGCGCGGTCCGGGCTGTCGAGCGTTCGCGGCTCCGGCAGCGGAGCGCGGGGCGCGGGGAGGGCGAGGCACGCACGCCAGAACGGGGTGAAGACGGAGTAGTGCGTGCCGGATCCGGTCGTCACCGTCCACGGCTCATGCAGCAAAGAGGCGGCGAAGGAGGTGACCTCGAGTCCCTCGGCCCGGAGCGACGCTTTCAGTGCAGCGTCGATCTCGCGCTCGGCGCCACCGTAGCGTCGGTTCCAGAACACGGCTCCCGCTCCGACCTCCGCCACGGTGTCGCGCACGATGCGCTTGACCGGACCGCGACGCAGCACGAGTGCACCTCCACGTTCACGGAGACGCTCGTCGAGCGATGCCAGCGAATGGTGCAGCCACCAGCGGGCTGCACCGCCGAGGGGGCGGATGCCCGGCGATACCTCGTCGAGCACGTACAGCGCGATGACCGGTTCGCCTCGATCGATCGCGGCCCGCAGCGCCGGGTTGTCGGAGAGTCGGAGGTCATCTCGGAACCACACGAGCGAGGGGGAGGTCATGGACACCATTCTCTTCGAGCTCTCGGGAGGGTTCGCCGCTCAACGCCGACGGCGGCTGTGGCGGCGAGGTGCGTCGCCGCCGGTCGACCACAGCGCCCACAGGACGAGGAGCGGCTGCAGGAACAGCCGGCCGAGCCGTCGGGCATCCGTGTCGAGTCCCGGCGTCGAGCGCTTGGTCTGCCATTGGTGGACGTTCCCCGGCATCACGGCGACGAAGAACGCGGCAGTCGCCCATCCGATGCGACGGCGCTCCCTCGGCAGCGCGAGCAGCCCTGCGGCGAGCGCGATCTCGGCGGCACCGGAGGCGATCACGATCGTGTCCTTGTCGAGCCTGGTCAGGCGGGTCGCCCAGTCCGGCACCACCACCCGGAATCCGCGGGTGCTGAGGAAGTGGCCGACCCCGATCGCGCCGAGCGCGATCGCCAGGATCCAACGTGCGACTGCTCTGTCCATCCGTTCACGTTACGTGATGTTCATCGGCTCGAGCCGTGCGCGTTCGCCCGTCACTCCGCGGCGGGCATCCTGGTGCGCTCCCACGACCGGAACTCGTCGACGATGTCCGGCGTATGCGTGTGATGGAGGTAGTGATCTCCGTCGAGCGGCACGACTGTTCCATCCGCGACGGCTCCGGCCTGCTCCTCATGCAGCTCCACCCAGGTGGGGACGGTCGGATTGTTCGCCACGACGAACAGCAACAGGGGGAGGACGTCGGGGAAGCTCGTGCCGAGGGCGTCCTGGAAGTTCGCGGGGAGCAGCGACATCGCGTTCACGTAGGTGGCGCTCAGCGTGTTCCGGTTGGTGAGCAGCGCGATCTGCTCCCGGGCGTCCTCGGAGTACGTGGATTCGTCGTAGCCCGTGCCGCGGAAGGACGCGATGAGGCGCACCAGCCCGAGGTTCTTCGCCGCGGCGAAGAGTCCGACGGGCAGCTCGGTGTCGGATCCTGGCTGACCGGGGACGCTGCTGTCGATCCCGACGAATGCCCGCACCTCGTCGGGATAGCGGTTCGCGAACTGGATGCCGTAGATGCCGGCGATGGAGTGCCCCATCAGGACGTAGTCGTCGATGCCGAGCTCCTGCAGAGCGGAGTGCGTCTCGGTGACGATGTTGTCCGTGGTGCGGGCGCGATCGGTGCCGTCGCTCAGTCCGTATCCGAAGGGCTCCACCACGATCACGCGATGATCCCGCGCGAGCTCGGTGACGAGCGGCTCGAAGTCGAGCACGGGCGATGCGGTGCCGAATCCCGGCAGGAGCACGATGTCCTCCGGGCCCGTACCGGTGATCATGACGTTCATCTCCTGCCCGTCCACGGTGACCTTCTGCCCGTACGGCTCGATGCGATCCTGTTCGACCGCGGTGGCCACCGCATTGCCGACGGTGGTGGCCGCCAGCCCGACGGCGATGACAGCGACGACGGACGTGAGCGCGATGAGCACTCTCTTGACAGGCTTCTTCATGCCGACCTCTCTCGGCGCACGCGCTGTGCGCCCTCGTTCCAGCGTGCCTGCGTGGCACGCGCCGCCGCGTCGCCCGGTCGCAGACACTCGTGTACTGCGATCGCGGTACACGCAGCTCATCCCGGCGGGGGATCCGGCGCCCCCCGTGTCGGGGAATACTGGGATGATGCCGGCACCTCGTCCCCCAGGAATCGCGGCGCAGCTCGGCGACGTGATCGCCGTGGTCGTGGTGGTCCTGTTCGCCGTGTCGCCCTTCCCGGACGAGGCATTCCGCGCGAGTGGATGGCTGCTGGTCGTCGCTCTCGTCCCCGCGGCCGCGATACCGTTCCGACGTCGGCTTCCGCTCATCGTGCTCACCGTGAGTCTGCTGTGCGCAGTGGGCCTGGCATTCGCGGGAGTCCTGTCGCCGAGCGCACTCATCGCCATGGCGATCAGCGCCTTCGCCGTCGTGGACCGTCGAGGGCGACTCGTCGGGTTCGTGGCCGTCGGCGCCGCGACGGCAATCGTCTTCTTCGCCAACGCGCTGCCTCTCGACGGGGATCTCTTCGATCCGCGCGCTCTCCAGTTCGTCTTCATCATCGCTCTCGCCGGGGCACTGGGGGATGCGACCCGGTCGCGGCGGGAGTTCGTCACGGCGATGACCGAACGAGCGGAGCGCGCCGAGCAGGGGCGTGACGAGGAGGCGCGACGGCGTGTCGCCGAAGAACGGGTGCGCATCGCGCGCGACCTGCACGACGTGGTCGCCCACCAGATCTCGGTCATCAGCTTGAACGCCGGCGTGGCGTCATCCGCATTGGAGACCCGCCCGGAGCGGGCGCGGGAGGCCCTGAGCACCATCCGCCGTTCCTCCCGTACCGTGCTCGCCGACATCGGGGGACTGATGGCGCTGCTGCGTTCGGACGATCCGGATGATCTCCGCGATCTCCGCCCCCAGGCGGGCCTCGCCGGGCTTGACAGCCTGGTCACGCAGTTCCGCGAGGCGGGGCTGAACGTCGATCTGCGGGACGATCCCGATCGCCCTGCCCTGTCGCCCTCCAGCGATCACGTTGCCTACCTCGTCGTCCTCGAGGGATTGACCAATGCGCACAAGCACGGTGCGGATGGCACCGCGGTGGTCCGGCTCCAGGCGGAGGACGGGGTGCTCCGTCTGGTCGTCGACAACGCAGTGGCGGCAGAGGCCGACGCCGTATCGGATACCGGTGGCCACGGGCTGCGCGGTCTGCGCGAGCGCGTCGTCGCGGTCCGTGGAGATGTGCGGGCCGGCCGCGAGGGAAGCGCATTCCGCCTCGAGGTGCGGATTCCCCTCGACGGAGGTGCAGGATGATCCGGGTGCTCGTCGTCGACGATCAGCCGTTGGTGCGGCAGGCCGTCCGCGACATCCTCGTCGACGGCGGCATAGAGGTGGTCGGCGAGGCCGCGACCGGACGCGAGGCGATCTCCGCGGCGCGCGATTCGATGCCGGATGTCGTCGTGATGGACATTCGGATGCCGGAGCTCGACGGCATAGCCGCCACAGCGCAGATCATGAGCTCTCCGCTGTCCGCGACGACACGAGTGCTCATCCTGACGACGTTCGAGGAGGACGATTACGTCGTGGCTGCGCTCCGCGCCGGAGCGAGCGGGTTCATCGGCAAAGGTGCGGAGCCGGAGGACATCGTCAGTGCCGTGCAGGTGGTGCACCGCGGAGAGGCGCTCCTGTCGTCGGCCGCGACACGTTCGCTGATCGAGCGCTCCGTGCTGCCGCAGCCTCCGCGAGCCGACGCCTGGCACGACGACTCCCTGCGGCAACTCACGGAACGTGAGCGCGAGGTGCTCCTCCTCGTCGCGGGTGGGGCGTCGAATCAGGACATCGCGGACGGCCTCGTGATCTCGCCGCACACCGCGAAGACCCATGTGAACCGCATCATGTCGAAGCTGCACGCACGCGATCGGGCGCAGCTCGTGATCCACGCCTATGAGTCGGGGATCGTGATTCCATCGCGCGACACCGGCCCGCGCGGCTGAAAGCTGTCCACGGCCGCCGCGACCAGACGACCGCCGCGCGTGTAGCGGTCGGGAGGGCCCGGTCGTGAGAGTAACCTGGGTACCGACCCAGATGGAGAGTTTCTGTGCCTGAAAACGCCCGGCCGAATGACGGCTTCGCCCTGTTCACTGACCGAAACGTCGTCGCGATGCGCGTCAACGGCGATCTCAAGGATCTCGCCACGATCGTCACCGACACCGACGAGGTCGAAGCGGTCACGATCGACAGCGCGGACGGACTGAACATCCTCCGCCATTCCGCGGCCCATGTGCTGGCGCAGGCGGTGCAGCGCATCAACCCGCAGGCGAACCTCGGCATCGGCCCGCCCATCACGGACGGGTTCTACTACGACTTCGGCGTCGAGACCCCGTTCACGCCCGAAGACATCAAGGCGATCACCAAGGAGATGCAGCGCATCGTCCGCGAGGGTCAGCGCTTCGTCCGCCGTGTCGTTACCGATGAAGAGGCCCGCTCCGAGCTCGCGAACGAGCCGTTCAAGCTGGAACTCATCGGTCTCAAGGGTGGGAAGGAAGCCGCCGAAGGCGCTTCCGTCGAGGTCGGCGAAGGCGAGCTGACGATCTACGACAACACCACCCGTGACGGAGAGGTCGTCTGGAAGGACCTCTGCCGCGGCCCGCACCTCCCCAACACGCGCATGATCGGGAACGGCTGGGACCTCACCCGTATCGCCGCCGCATACTGGCGCGGCAGCGAGAAGAACCCGCAGCTGCAGCGCATCTACGGCACGGCCTGGCCGACCAAGGACGAGCTGCGCGCCTACCAGGAGCGCATCGCCGAGGCGGAGCGTCGTGACCACCGCAAGCTCGGTGCCGAGATGGACCTGTTCTCGTTCCCCGACGAGATCGGCTCCGGACTCGCTGTGTTCCATCCCAAGGGCGGCATCATCCGCTACGAGATCGAGGAGAACCTGCGCAGGCACCTGCTGCGCAACGGGTACGACCTCGTGAACAGCCCGCACATCACGAAGAAGGACCTCTTCATGACGTCGGGCCACCTGCAGACCTATGCCGACGGCATGTTCCCGCCGATGCACCTCGACGAGATCGTCGACGAGGAGGGGAACGTCACGCGTCAGGGGCAGGACTACTACCTGAAGCCGATGAACTGCCCGTTCCACAACCTCATCTTCCGTTCGCGCGGGCGCTCCTACCGCGAGCTGCCGCTGCGTCTGGCCGAGTTCGGGACGGTCTACCGCTACGAGAAGAGCGGCACGCTCTCCGGGCTGACCCGAGTGCGTGGTCTGACCCAGGACGACGCCCACATCTACGTCGCTCAGGACCAGGTCAAGGAGGAGCTCACCACCAACCTGAACCTCGTCCTCGACCTGCTCCGCGACTACGGCCTCAACGACTTCTACCTCGAGCTGTCGACGAATGAGGAGGGGAACCCGAAGTTCCTCGGTGAGCCGGAGCAGTGGTCGACGGCGATCGACACGCTGCGTGAGGTCGCGATCGAGTCCGGCCTCGAACTGGTCGCCGACCCCGGCGGCGCGGCCTTCTACGGTCCGAAGATCTCCGTACAGGCACGTGACGCGATCGGGCGCACCTGGCAGATGTCGACCATCCAGCTCGACTTCAACCAGCCGGACCGCTTCGAGCTGGAGTACACCGGACCCGACGGGCAGAAGCACCGGCCGGTGATGATCCACCGCGCACTCCTCGGCTCCGTCGAGCGCTTCTTCGCGATCCTCCTCGAGCACTACGCCGGCGACTTCCCGCTCTGGCTCGCACCCAGCCAGGTAGTCGGCGTCCCGGTCGCCGAGCAGTACGGCGATTATCTGGACGACGTCATCGGGCAGTTGCGCGCTGCGGGCGCCCGGGCCGACGTCGACCACTCGGATGACCGTATGCAGAAGAAGATCCGCACCCACACGACGGCGAAGGTGCCCGTCATCCTCATCGTCGGCGAGCAGGATCGTGCCGCGGGAACGGTGTCGTTCCGCTTCCGTGACGGCACGCAGGAGAACGGCGTCCCTGTCGCGGACGCGGTGCGCCGGATCAGTGCCGCCATCGACACCCACGCCCTCGTGCTGAAGGCAGGGGACCTGGCGTGACCGTGGGGGAGCAGCCGCTGGAGGACGCCGGACGCCTCGCCGGCGTGCCCGACGAGTTCCAGCGGCTGTGGACCCCGCACCGGATGGCGTACATCCAGGCGGGGCCGGAGCCGCTGCGCGAGGAGTGCCCGTTCTGCGAGGCGCCGAAGTTCCCTGACGCCGAACGATTGGTTGTCGCTCGCGGCGAGACGGCCTATGTGCTGCTCAACCTCTTCCCGTACAACTCGGGCCATCTGCTGGTCTGCCCCTACCGCCACATCGCCACCTACGACCAGGCGACGCCGCAAGAGGTCGCCGAGATCGGCGCACTGACGCAGACGGCGATGCGGGTCCTGCGGGAGGTGTCGCGCTGCGACGGCTTCAACCTGGGCATGAACCAAGGTGCGGTGGCGGGAGCGGGTGTCGACGCCCACCTGCACCAGCACGTGGTGCCGCGATGGACGTCGGATGCGAACTTCTTCCCCATCATCGCGAAGACGAAGGCCCTCCCGCAGCTCCTGGGCGAAGTGCGCGAGGCCGTGGCGAACGCCTGGCCGGAATCCGGCCACTGAGGCCGGCGCCTTCGTCTCTCAACGCTCGCTGAAGCGGCGGGCGGCCGTCGAGCGAGCGGTGCGGCGAGGGGGAAGGCGGGCTCAGCGTACCTGACGCGCGGTGAACTGCATCCGCGGGTGGGCGTAGTACTCCTGCGCCTCGACGAGCTGCAGTTCGCGTTCACCCGACTCGAGTGTCGCCTTGAGCAGGTCGTACACGCTGGAGGCCGTGCGCTCGAGAGCGATCTTCGCGCTGCCGGTCTCGACGTAGTGCGCGGTGAACAGTGCGGCGGTCACATCGCCCGAGCCGTTCGCCTTCATCGGCAGATGCGGGGTCTGCACGATCCAGGCGCCGTCCCCGTCGGCGGCGAGCATCTCGATGGTGCCCTCCTCGCGGTCGGGGCGCTCGACACTCGTCACGAGCACGGTGCGCGGACCCATCGCATGGGCGAGATCGACCGACGCGAGAGTGGACTCCAGCGTGTCCGGCTCGGTGTCGGTGAGGAAGCCGAGCTCGAACTGGTTCGGCGTGATGATGTCCGCCACTGGAACGACACGCTCGCGCAGCAGCGCCGGGATGGCCGGGGCGACGAAGCAGCCGGACTTCGCGTTGCCCATGACCGGGTCGCACGCGTAGACGGCGTTCGGGTTCGCGGCCTTGACGCGCATGACGGCGTCGATGATCACGTCGCCGATGCCCTCGCCGCCCTGGTAGCCGCTGAGGAGTGCGTCGATCTGACCGAAGACGCCGCGCTCCTCGATGCCGGTGATGACCTCGCGCACGTCGTCGGGAGCGATCATCGGTCCGCGCCAGGCGCCGTAACCGGTGTGGTTCGAGAAGTTCACCGTGTAGACCGGGAGCACCTCGACGCCGATGCGCTGCAGCGGGAACACGGCGGCGGAGTTGCCCACATGCCCGTAGGCCACGGCTGACTGGATGGAGAGGATCTTCATTCTCCGACTCTTTCGTTCAGGGCGGGCTGGTGCCCGCGACGGATGGTCATCGCCCGGCGGCGACGAGGTCTGCGACGAGGGATTCGGCCTCATCGTCGGAGAGGTCGTGCACGGTCAGGCGCAGATGGTGCGAGGGCGCTGCCTTCTCGTCGAGAGCGAAGTCGTCCCCGGTGCGCGCGAGCCATCCACGGCGCATGAGTCGGTCGGCGACCGTGCGCGCGGCCTGGGGGAACTGGACCCACAGGCTCATGCCGTCGGACACCGCCGCATCGATGCCGTTCGCGCGCAGTCGTGCGGCGAACGCGTCGTTCCGCTCGGCATAGTGCGCGGCGGCCGCAGCAACTTCGGCCATCACCTTCTCGTCGGTCAACTGGGTGAGCGCCAGACGCTGCAGCAGGTGGCTGACCCAGGTGGTGCCGGGGCTCAACCGCATGGCCAGGCGTTCGGCGGTCTCGGCGTCCGTCGCGGCGATGGCGAGGCACATGTCCGGACCCAGGAACTTCGAGACGGAGCGCACGAGCGCGAAACGGCGGTGGTCTGGTCCGATGAGTGATTCGTACGGCCGTTGCGAGAGCATCGAGAAGTGGTCGTCTTCGATGATCAGCACGTAGGGGTGATCGGCGAGCACGGCACGGAGTTCTGCAGCGCGCGACGCGGTGAGGCTGGCCCCGGTCGGATTCTGCGCCCGCGGCGTGCAGATGATGGCTCGTACACCCGCCTCCAGTGCGGAACGCAGGCCGTCGACGGTCATGCCCTCCGCATCGACCGGCACCGGAACCGCCCGGTATCCGCCCAGCCGCACCGTGTGGATGCTCGCCAGGAAACAGGGGTCTTCGAGGGCGACGGCGTCATCACGCATCAGAGCCTGGGCCAGCAGCCGCTCGACGGCATCGACCGCGCCGCTGGTGATCGTGATGCGGAAGTCGACGTCACCGAGGTCGGCAGAGATCCAGCGCCTGGACCACTCCTCGAGCCCGCGATCTATCACGGGCTCGCCGTAGAGCACCGGGCGCGAGGCGATGGTCATCAGCGCCGGTGCCGGATCAGGGATGAGGCGCGGGTCGGGGTTTCCGGTGCCGATGTCGCGGAGCACGGTGTCGGGGGCGTACCCCTCCTGGGCCACGGCTTCGAGGCCGGCGACGATGGTTCCGGCGCGCCCACGGGAGATCACGAGGCCCGCCTGGGCGAGCTGCCGATACGCGGCGACGGCTGTGTTCCGGTTGACGCCGAGGGTGGCCGCGAGCTCTCGCACCGGGGGGAGCACGGCGCCCGCGTGGAGGATTCCGCGGTCGCGCAGGGAACGCACGCTGTCGGCGATGTCCGATGCGGTGGTGCCTGTGATCTGGTCGCTCATGGTCCTCCTCAGCGATTCTAGGTCGAATCGGACAGTGCTAGGTTTGATCTAGATCAAACCCGACTTCGGTGCATCCGACAGGAGTTCCCCATGGCAGAGCAGACAACCACCGGATCCGCGCGCGTCAAGCGCGGCCTCGCCGAGATGCTCAAGGGCGGCGTCATCATGGACGTCGTCACGGCAGAGCAGGCGAAGATCGCCGAAGACGCCGGCGCGGTAGCGGTCATGGCACTCGAGCGCGTGCCGGCCGACATCCGTGCGCAGGGCGGCGTCTCGCGAATGAGCGACCCCGACATGATCGACAGCATCATCGACACGGTCTCCATCCCGGTGATGGCCAAGGCGCGCATCGGACACTTCGTCGAGGCGCAGGTGCTGCAGGAACTCGGGGTCGACTACATCGACGAGTCCGAGGTGCTCTCGCCTGCCGACTACGTCAACCACATCGACAAGTTCGGCTTCACGGTTCCGTTCGTGTGCGGCGCGACGAACCTCGGCGAGGCGCTTCGTCGTATCAACGAGGGTGCGGCGATGATCCGCTCCAAGGGAGAGGCCGGCACCGGCGACGTCTCCGAGGCGATGAAGCACATCCGCAAGATCCGCGGCGAGATCGCCGCCCTCACCGCGCTGCCCAAGGACGAGCTGTTCGTCGCAGCCAAGGAGCTCCAGGCGCCCTACGAGCTCGTGGCCGAGATCGCCGAGACCGGCAAGCTCCCCGTCGTGCTGTTCGTGGCCGGCGGCGTTGCGACCCCCGCGGATGCCGCGATGATGATGCAGCTCGGCGCCGACGGCGTGTTCGTCGGCTCTGGGATCTTCAAGTCGGGAAACCCCGTCGAGCGTGCGAAGGCGATCGTCAAGGCGACCACCTTCTACGACGACGCCAAGGTCATCGCCGAGGTCTCGCGCGGGCTGGGTGAGGCCATGGTCGGCATCAACGTCAGCGATCTCCCCGCTCCGCACCGTCTCGCCGAGCGTGGCTGGTAACACCAGGGTCGGCGTCCTCGCGCTGCAGGGCGACGTGCGCGAGCATGCCGCCCTGCTCGCGGGGCTCGGTGCCGATGTGGTGTTGGTGCGCCGCCCCGACGACCTCGCATCGGTCGACGGTCTCGTGATCCCGGGCGGAGAGTCGAGCGTGATCGACAAGCTCTCCCGCATCTTCGGCATGCAGGAGCCGATCCGCGAGCGCATCGCGGCGGGGCTCCCGGTCTACGGGACGTGCGCGGGACTCATCCTCCTCGCGAACACGGTTCTCGATGGGATCGAGGGGCAGCAGTCCTTCGGCGGCATGGACATCGAGGTGCGTCGCAACGCTTTCGGCCGTCAGACCGAGTCGTTCGAGACCGACCTCGACGTCCCGGCTCTCGGTGAGCCGACGGTGCGCGCGACCTTCATCAGAGCCCCCATCGTCGAGCGCGTCGGGGCCGGCGTCGACGCGCTCGCCTCGCTGCCGGATGGCACCGTGGTCGCCGTGCAGCAGGGCAACCTGATCGGTACGAGCTTCCACCCCGAGGTTGATGGGGAGACGCGCTTCCACGCGCGGTTCCTCGCCCTGGCCGAGGCCTTCGCCCGGACGCGGTCTATGCGTGCGGCACCAGTTCCCTGATCGCCGCCACCGTGCGGTCGATGTCAGTGGCGGTCGTCGCCCACGACGACATCGAGCATCGCTGCGTCGCGCGGCCTCGCCACTCTGCTCCGGTTACCGCCGCCGTTCCCTCATCGAGGATGGCGCGGCCGAGGGCGCGCGTGGCATCGTCGGACTCGAGTCGGAACATCACCTGGGTGTAGTCAACGTCGTTGACGACGTGGACCCCGGGGATCGACCGCAGTCCGGATGCCATCGCCACGGCGTTCTCATGCAGCCGGTTCATCAGCTGGACGATGCCCGAGCGGCCGAGGCTGCGCAACGCGGCCCACGCCGGCACCCCTCGTGCGCGTCTGGAGAGCTCGGGCGTCACGTCCCACGGATCGAGCCCCGTGTACATCAGGTAGTCGCCGCCCGTGCGGAACGCGGCGATCGAGTCGGCGGGGTCGCGCACGATCGCCATGCCGCAGTCGTACGGCACGTTGAGGGTCTTGTGTCCGTCGGTCGCCCAGGAATCCGCCCGCTCCATGCCTGCTGTGAGCGATCGGAGCGCAGGGGATGCGGCAGCCCAGAGTCCGAAGGCCCCATCGACATGCACCCAGGCCTCGTGCGCCCGGGCGATCGGGATCAGCGCTCGGAAGTCGTCGAAGGCGCCCGTGTGCACCTCGCCGGCCTGCAGGCAGACGATGAGCGGGCCGGCGCCGCCGCGGAGTTCCCGCTCGAGTGCATCGGCCTTCATCCGCCCCTGGTCATCGGAGTCGATCACGATCAGCTCTGCGCGTCCGATCCCCAGGAAACGGGCGGCGCGATCGATGGAGCCGTGCCGGTCGGCACCCACGACGAAGCGCAGCGCGGGTGCCTCACGCAGCCCGAGTTCGGCCAGGTCCCAGCCGGCTCGGGCCAGCACGGCCTGACGAGCGGACGCGAGGCAGGTGAAGTTGGCAAGCTGCCCACCGGTGACGAACCCGACGCTCGCCGAGGCAGGCAGCCCGAACAGTTCCCGCATCCAGCGTCCGGCGACCTGCTCCATGGCGACTGTCGCCGGGGCCAACGCCGAGGAACCGGAGTTCTGGTCCCAAGCCGAGACGAGCCAATCCGCCGCTAGTGCGGCCGGATGGGTGCCGCCGATGACGAAGCCGAAGAATCGTCCCCCGGGGATCGCGACGAGTCCGGGGTCGGCGCGCGTCGCGATCTCCTCGACCACCTGTGCGGGATCGGTGCCCTCCGCGGGAAAAGGGCCGCCGAAGGCATCGAGCATCTCGTCGAGGCTCGCGCGGGGCCAGACCGGTCGCTCGTCGAGGGTGTCCAGGAACTCCGTCGCACGGCGGTGGGCGGCGTCGAGAGCACGTTCCCGCTCGTCCATGGCGTCAGTCTCCCACCGCGTCGGAAGCCCGGCAAGGCGTTGACTGGCGGTCACGAGATCGATGGCAGAGCACGCCGCGATCGGAGTGCGCGTCGAGTCGGATCTCCAGACTCGATCGCATGACGTGTCCTCGTGAGTGGCAGTGCCTAGATACTGCGCGTACCTGACCCCGTCAGAGCAGTGTGGCGAGCCACCGCAGGGCGGGAATCGCCTGCGCGCGCTGGAACTCCCGGAGGCCGGGAAGCTGCGGGATTTCGGGCAGTGCCTGCTGGTACCAGAGGAACGACGCGAACGCGGAGATCACCGGAAGGAGCACGCTCTGCGGCGGTGCCTCGTGTTCCTCGAAGACCGCCCACGCCTCTTCGCATGACGGCCCGCCGGATGCCTCGATGCTCGGGAGTAGACAGGGGAGGTCGATCCACGCGGCGCCCCTCCTCGCGCGCGGCCAGTCCAGCAGGTGCGCTCGTCCGTCGCTGATCAGGATATTGTCGGCGCGCACGTCGTCGTGCACGATGACGTCGCCGTGCAGCGCGTCGCGGAATCCGTCTTCGATGCGCAGCAGCTGCGGTGTACGCTCCGACAGGCCGTGGGGGAGAGCTTCGAGAAGGTGTGGATCCGCCGCGATCTCGCTCCAACGAGTGAAACCCGGGATCATGCGGTCTTCTGCACGAGGCATCTCCAACGGCGCAGGGGTGCTCGACAGATTTCGCAGGGCACGCGCCACGGCGTGCAGATCCTCGGTGGTCCACGGCTGGCCCGGGTGGTACCCGTCGATCGCCTCGATCACTAGTGCGGTACCCACGGAGTCGTCCATGGCGGCGAGGAGGCGCGGGGCGACCGAGGACGGCAGATGCGCGAGCGTGCGCATCTCCTCGCGGAGGAAGTACAGGGAGTCCGCGTGCCAGTCGGCGGCACAGGCCTTGACGAACGCGTTCCCGGCCGTGGTCGTCACGACTCCCGCGTAGGAGGCGCTGAAGCCGCCGTGAGCGGGTTCGTCCCCCACGAAGTCACCGCCGATAGCGCTGACGATCTGTGCGCGAAGCGAGGGAGGAAGAGTCGTCCAGGTGGGCCGGAGACGGTCCGCTCCTGCCTTCATCGTGCCGTGCCCTCCGCGTCGTGACAGTTCCGCCGGTGGGAGAGCAGCCAGTCGTAGAACTCGGGGTTGTCGTACGTCTCGGTCCAGGAATCGTGACCGACGCCCGCATAACGCGTGAACCGCACGTCGGCGTCGAGCGACCGGAGCTCGGTCACGATCTGCTCGGTGGCGGAGATCGGCACGACATCGTCGGCGTCACCGTGGAACGCCCAGACGGGCAGGCTGCGGATCGGCGCGGCGCTCTGCATCCACAGCCCACCGCAGATCGGTGCGATCGCGGCGAACCGATCGGGATAGCGAATCGCCAGGCTCCAGGTTCCGAAGCCGCCCATGCTGAGTCCTGTCACCGAGATGCGCGACGGATCGATGCGGTGCGCCGCGGAGACCTCGTCGAGCAGCGCGGACAACGTCGAGAGCTCCGCGACCCACTGACTCGATTCGTCGCACTGGGGCGTGACGAGGACGAACGGGAACTCGTGGCCGTCGTCCGCCAGCTTCGGTGGGCCGTGCACCGCAGCGAGGTCGACGTCGGAACCTCGTTCGCCGGCACCGTGCAGGAACAGCACGAGGGGCCACAGCCTGCTCGGATCGGCGTCGTAGCCGTCTGGCAGATGGACGAGGTATCGCAGCGTGTCGGCGGGTGTCGGCTCGCCGTCGCGCACGTCCGACGAGCGGAGGACAGGAGTGATGTGTCGCGATCTGCGCATGCCTCCATCCTGCTCCACTTGCGCCGTTCGTTAGAATGGACGACGCGCTGAGTGCGAGCTCACGCGGATACGACGAGCGGAGACATATGTCCGGGCATTCCAAGTGGGCGACCACGAAGCACAAGAAGGCCATCATCGACTCCAGGCGCGCGAAGTCCTGGGCCAAGCTCATCAAGAACATCGAGGTCGCCGCGAAGCTCGGCGGACCTGATCTTGCGGGCAACCCGACGCTCTTCGACGCGGTACAGAAGGCCAAGAAGACCTCTGTCCCCAAGGACAACATCGACCGCGCGGTGAAGCGCGGTGCCGGAATCGGCGGCGAGGCCGTCGAGTACCTCTCGATCATGTACGAGGGCTACGGGCCCAACGGCGTCGCCCTCATGATCGAGTGTCTGACCGACAACAAGAACCGCGCGGCCGCCGAGGTGCGCACGGCCCTCAGCCGCAACGGCGGCACGCTGGCTGACCCTGGCAGCGTCGCGTACAACTTCAGCCGCAAGGGCGTCATCGTCGTCGGCTCCGAGGGCACGACCGAAGACGACGTCATGATGGCGGCGCTCGAGGCCGGCGCCGAGGAGATCGAGCCGCATGCCGAGGGCTTCGAGGTCATCACCGAGGCGACCGACCTGGTGGCCGTGCGCAGCGCGCTGCAGGAAGCGGGAATCGACTACGAATCGGCCGACGTCGAGTTCGTCCCGAACCTCAAGGTCGAGATCGACGCAGATACGGCACGCAAGATCTTCCGCCTCATCGACGCCCTCGAAGACAGCGAAGACGTGCAGAACGTGTTCACGAACTTCGACCTCACCCCCGAGGTTCAGGCCGAGCTGGAGAACGACGAGGCGTAGGCGCGCCGGACCGCCTGTGTCGGCTCCGCCGCCTAGCCTGGGGGAGTGACCTCCTCTCTGCGCGTGCTCGGTATCGACCCGGGGCTCACCCGCTGCGGTGTCGGCATCCTCGACGTCGATGGTTCGCGCCGCGGAACGCTCGTGCACGTCGGGGTGATCCGGTCGTCGCCGGATACGGAGATCGGCGAGCGCCTCGCGATCGTCGCCGCCGGCATCCGCGCCGTGATCGCTGAGCATCGTCCGGATGCGGTGGCTGTGGAGCGCGTGTTCGCTCAGCAGAACACGCACTCGGTCATGGGAACGGCGCAGGCCAGCGGCGTCGCGCTGCTGATCGCCTCCGAGTCCGGCCTGCCCGCTGCGACCCACACGCCGAGCGAGGTCAAGGCCGCTGTCACGGGATACGGCGCCGCGGACAAGCGGCAGGTGCAGACGATGATCGCGCGCATCCTGCGCCTGGATGCACTGCCGCAGCCCGCGGACGCGGCCGACGCCCTGGCGATCGCGCTGTGCCACGCCTGGCGACGCGGTGGGGCCTCATCTCCCGGACGGGGGGCGCTGACTCCGGCACAGCGCGCGTGGGCCGATGCCGAGAAGCGTGTCGGTCGAACATACCTACGAGCGACGCCGTAGGCTGAGGGGATGATCTCCTCTCTGCACGGTGTCGTCCTGCATGCGACACCCGATCAGGTCGTCATCGACGTGGGCGGAGTCGGGTTCGCCGTCGCCGTCCCCGCTGACGTCGCGCACACGGCGGTGGTGGGGGAGAAGCTCCTCCTGCACACCAGTCTCATCGTCCGCGAAGACTCGTTGTCGTTGTTCGGCTTCGCCGATCGGGGCGAGCTGGAGATCTTCGGCCTGCTGATCAGTGTGACCGGCGTCGGTCCGAAGTCGGCACTCGGGGTGCTCTCGCACCTCACGGGCGATCAGATCGCCGAAGCGGTCACGGCCGAGGACGACGCCCCGTTCCGGCGAGTCTCCGGCATCGGCCCCAAGACGGCCAAGCTCATCGTGCTGCAGCTCGCCGGAAAGGTGCAGGCCTTCGCCGCGCCGTCGAAGCCTGCCGCCTCGGGTGGAACGGATGTCGTGACGCAGGTCGCCGCGGCGCTGGTCGGCCTCGGCTGGTCGGAGAAGGTCGCCGCGGAAGCCGCAGCCCAGACGGCGGCGGAAGCCACCGAAGCGGAGAGCGCATCGGTCGCCTCGTTGCTCCGACGCACTCTCGCCCTCCTCGGCCCGGCGCAGGGAGGCCAGGCGCGTGTCTGACCCCTTCGACGCCAGCGAGCCGTCCGACGAGACCGAGCTCGCCATCGAAGGCGCCCTGCGCCCGACCAGCCTGGGTGAATTCGTCGGACAGCAGAAGGTCCGCGGCCAGCTGCAGCTGCTGCTCGACGCCGCGCGCATCCAGAGCCGCCCCGCCGATCACATCCTTCTGGCGGGACCTCCTGGCCTCGGCAAGACGACTCTCGCGATGATCGTGGCGCACGAGAGTGAGCGTCCGCTCCGGCTCTCCAGCGGCCCGGCGATTCAGCACGCCGGAGATCTCGCCGCCCTCCTGTCCAGCCTGGTGCCGGGCGAAGTCCTCTTCATCGATGAGATCCACCGCATGGCGCGCTCCGCGGAGGAGATGCTCTACCTCGCGATGGAGGACTACCGCATCGACATCATGGTGGGCAAGGGCGCCGGCGCCACGAGCATCCCGCTCGAGCTGTCGCCGTTCACCCTGGTCGGCGCGACGACACGCTCCGGGCTGCTGCCCAACCCGCTCCGCGACCGCTTCGGGTTCACCGGTCATCTCGAGTTCTACGAGGAGTCGGAGCTGGAGCAGGTGATCGCCCGCTCGGCCGCCGTGCTCGGGGTGGATCTGCCGACCGACTCGCTCTCCGAGATCGCCCGCCGTTCACGGGGCACACCTCGCATCGCCAACCGCCTGCTCCGCCGGGTGCGCGACTACGCCCTGGTGCATACAGGGGGAGTGGCGACCATCCGGGAGGTGCGCGCGGCGCTGGAGCTGTACGACGTCGACCCGATCGGCCTCGACCGTCTGGACCGAGCCGTCCTCGAAGCGCTCGTCCGGCGGTTCCGCGGTGGCCCGGTCGGGCTCAGCACGCTCGCCGTCGCCGTCGGCGAGGAGGCGGAGACCGTCGAGAGCGTCGTGGAGCCGTATCTCGTGCGCATCGGATTCCTCGGACGCACTCCCCGCGGTCGTGTGGCGATGCCGGAGGCGTACACGCATCTGGGCGTGGCACATCCGGACGGGATGCTTAAGTTGGATGACCTATAATCACTGAAGACTTCCCGGTTACCTTCGCGCGCCCAAAGGCTGGAGCGTGCACCTGAGAAAGGCGCTTCCCCCATGCCCATGGAATTCCTGCTCTTCGGCCTTCTTGCCGTCCTCCTCGTCTTCATGATCTTCAACACGCGCAAGCGCACGAAGCAGATGAAGGCCGAGCAGGAGGAGAAGGCCACCAAGACTGTTCCGGGCGCCAAGGTGCTCCTGCAGGGTGGTATCTACGGAACGATCGTCGCGTACGACCCCGAAGACCTCGACACGCCGGCACTCGTCGAGATCGCTCCCGGCACCATCATCGACGTCCACAGCCAGGCCATCCTGCGTGTCGTCGAGCCCAAGGATGCTGTCGTCGACGCACCGGCCGATGAGGTCGTCGCGGAGCAGGTCACCGACGAGTCGATCGCCCCGGCCGTCGAGACCCCCGAGGAGACCCGCGCCCGCCTCGAGCGCGACGCCGACGACAAGTAAGTCCGCGGCCGGCGCGGCCTCTCGGATCTCCGTCTTTCCAGAAAGCTGAACACACGTGGCTTCATCCTCTCCCGTCCGTCACGCCTGGCGGGTCCTTCTCGGCCTGCTCCTCGTGACGGGCGTGCTCTTCGGCATCAACGCGCTGGGCGTATACGTCTTCAAGGACAGCAACGGGGAGGCTGCGAGTTCGTGGTCGCCTGAGCTCGCCCTCGACCTGCAGGGCGGAACGCAGATCGTCCTGAGCGCGGAGACCGAGGATGGAGCTGCTCCGTCCTCCGAGCAGCTCGACCAGGCCGCGGCGATCATCCGCCAGCGTGTCGATGCGTCCGGTGTCGCTGAGGCGGACATCACGACCGAGGGCGGACAGAACATCGTCGTCCAGATCCCGGGCGAGGCCGACGCGCAGACGCGGGAGCGGATCCAATCGAGTGCTCAGCTCGAGTTCCGTCCCGTGCTGTACACCACGGCTGCCACCAACGAGTTCGTCGGGGAGGACGGCAACTCCACGCCATACCCGAGCCCGGATCCGGGGCTGAACTCGACGCCGACGGCCGAGCCGACCGACGCGAGCGACCTCTCCTGGGTCACGGACAAGCTGGCTGCGGAGTTCCAGGCGTATGACTGCGCGAACCCCGAGAACAACGCCGCGAAGGCGCCGAAGGACCAGCCGCTCATCGCGTGTTCGGCCGACGGGTCGGCGAAGTACATTCTCGGACCTGCCGAGCTCGACGGTACGGCGATCACTGATGCTTCAGCCGGCCGTGACCCGAAGTCGGGAGCGTGGCTCGTCCAGCTCACGATGAACGGCGACGGTGCCGACGCGTTCGGCAAGGTCAGCACGCGTCTGAACCAGAACCGCATCGACGGACTCACGCCGCGTGACCAGTTCGCCTTCGTGCTCGACGGCAACGTGATCAGCGCCCCGCGTATGAACGGGCAGATCCTCGATGGTCGCCCGAGCATCTCGGGCAGCTTCACGCAGGAGTCGGCGACCACCCTTGCCGACCAGCTCAAGTTCGGTGCCCTTCCGCTCAGCTTCACGGTTCAGAGCTCAGACACGATCTCGGCGACCCTGGGAACCCAGCAGCTGCAGATCGGTCTGATCGCGGGACTCATCGGTCTCGCGCTCGTGGCGATCTACTCCCTGATCGTCTATCGAGCGCTCGGGTCGGTGATCATCGCGTCGATCGCGGTGATGGCGATCCTCACCTACATCATCATCTGCATCCTGGCGTGGCGCATCGGCTTCCGCCTCTCGCTCGCGGGCGTCGCCGGTCTGATCGTCTCCATCGGCTTCACGGCCGACTCGTTCATCGTGTACTTCGAGCGAATACGAGACGAGCTCCGTGACGGCAAGTCCATCACCGCCGCGGTCGAAGACGGCTGGGGTCGCGCGAAGCGCACGATCTACATCTCGAAGTCGATCAACATCCTGGCGGCACTCGTGCTCTACATCCTGGCGGACGCCACGGTGAAGGGCTTCGCGTTCACGCTCGGACTCACGACCCTCATCGACGTGTTCATCTTCGTGATCTTCACGCACCCGGTCATGCAACTGCTCGCACGCACCCGATTCTTCGGGGGAGGCCACAAGCTCTCCGGTCTCGACCCCGAGGCTCTCGGCGCCGTATACCGCAGTCGCTCGCAGTACCGCGAGGTCACCACGGCCTCCGCAGGGCGGAGCGCGAAGAACGCCCGCTCCCGCGGCGAGGCGGATCGCAGACAGACGATCGCCGAGCGCAAGCGTGCCGAGGCCCTCACGGGCGAGAAACCCACCAACGCCGGAAGTGAGGGAGACGCCTGATGCCTTCCATGAATGAGTTCGGCAACAACCTCTACTCGGGCAAGACTTCTTTCCCGTTCGTCGGCAAACGCCGTCTGTGGTTCATCATCGCGATCGCCCTCGTCGTCGGCTCGGCACTCGTGCCGCTCATCCGCCCGATCCAGTTCTCGATCGAGTTCACCGGCGGATCGCAGTTCACGGTGCAGGCACCGGACAGCGTCGAACAGGACACCGCTACCACTGCCGTCCAGTCGGTCGTCCCGGGTGCTGCCACCAAGGTCGTCGTCGTCAACGGCAAGGACATCCGTGTCCAGACCGATCAGATGAGCGCCGCGGAGACCGAGCAGGTCGGCGAAGCGCTGGCAGAGGCGTACGGCGTGGAGTCGTCCGCCGTGACCTCGTCCTTCATCGGCCCGGCCTGGGGCGAGAACGTCACGAAGCAGTCGCTGTGGGGTCTGGCCATCTTCCTGGCGCTGACCTTCCTGATCCTGGCGATCTACTTCCGCACGTGGAAGATGTCGGCTGCGGCCATCATCGGCCTGCTGGACGTGCTCGTGATCACGGTCGGCGTCTACGCCCTGGCCGGTTTCGAGATCTCGCCCGCGGCGGTGATCGGCTTCCTCACGATTCTCGCCTACTCGCTGTATGACACCACCGTCGTGTTCGACAAGATTCGAGAGAACACCACAGAAGACGGGGAGAAGTCTGCCCGCCTGTTCGGGGAATCGGTGAACCTCGCGGTGAACCAGACCCTGGTGCGCTCCATCAACACGTCCGTCGTCGCCGCTCTGCCGGTCGGCGCGGTGCTCTTCATCGGCGCCTTCTGGCTCGGCGCGGAGTCGCTGACCGACATCTCGCTGTCGATCTTCGTCGGCATCCTGGTGGCGACCTACTCGACGCTGTTCGTGGCCGCTCCGCTCTACTCGCTGTTCCGCGAGAACGAGCCGCAGCTCAAGGCACGCGACGCCCGCATCCGCGAGGCCCGCAGCAAGGCGTCGGTCGACGTCTGATCGGTCTCCTCAGCGGGAGCTCGTCCCGCCCAGCACGCGTAGGATGAACTGATCGGGAGGTGAGTTGATGGCGGAACCGCAGACGTCATCGCAGGGTTCGAGTCTGCGACGGCTGGTTCCCCGCATCTTCTCTCGCGCCTCCAGGATCAACGACCTCGACAACCTGATCCGCACGGTGCGCGCCAACCACCCCAAGGGTGATTTCTCGGTCATCGAGAGGGCCTATGCCGTCGCCAAGGAGAAGCACGAGGGCCAGAAGCGTCAGAGCGGCGAGCCGTACATCACGCACCCGCTCGCCGTCGCGCAGATCCTCGCCGAACTCGGTCTCGGTCCGCGAGCGATCGCGGCCGCACTGCTGCATGACACGGTCGAGGACACCGGCTACGCCCTGACCGATCTCACCGCCGAGTTCGGCGACGAGGTCGCGATGCTGGTCGACGGAGTGACGAAGCTCGACAAGGTCAAGTACGGCGAGAGTGCCCAGGCCGAGACGGTCCGCAAGATGATCGTCGCGATGTCGAAAGACATCCGGGTGCTGTTGATCAAGCTCGCCGACCGCCTCCACAACGCGCGCACCTGGGGCTTCGTTCCACCGGAGAAGGCGGCCAAGAAGGCCAAGGAGACCCTGGAGATCTACGCGCCGCTGGCGAATCGACTCGGTATCCAGGCGATCAAGTCGGAGCTCGAGGATCTGTCCTTCGCGGTGCTGCACCCCAAGATCTACAACGAGATCCACAGCCTCATCGCGCAGCGCACCCCGCAGCGTGAGAAGTACCTGAACCAGGTCGTCGAGGAGATCGACGAGGACTTGCGCGACCTCCGTATCCGCGGCAAGGTCGTCGGGCGCCCGAAGCAGCTCTATTCGGTGTACCAGAAGATGGTCATCCGGGGCCGTGAGTTCGACGACATCTACGACCTGATCGGCATCCGGGTGCTCGTCGCCTCGGTGCGCGACTGCTATGCAGTCCTCGGCGCCATCCACGCGCGCTGGACGCCGCTGCCCGGCCGCTTCAAGGACTACATCGCCACCCCGAAGTTCAACCTCTATCAGTCGCTGCACACCACGGTGATCGGCCCGGCGGGCCGGACGGTCGAGATCCAGATCCGCACCCACGAGATGCACCAGCAGGCCGAGTACGGCGTCGCAGCGCACTGGATGTACAAGGAGCGGATGAACGGCGGCGGCAAGACCGAGGTCCGCGCCTCCGACACCGACATGGCCTGGCTCGCACACATCTCCGACTGGCAGGCCGAGACCGCCGATCCTGGTGAGTTCCTCGAATCGCTCCGGTTCGAGATCGGCGCGAAGGAGGTCTACGTCTTCACGCCGAAGGGCCGCGTGATCGGACTTCCGTCCGGTGCGACCCCGGTGGACTTCGCGTACGCCGTGCACACCGAGATCGGCCACCGCACGATGGGCGCCAAGGTCAACGGCCGCCTGGTTCCGCTGGAGTCCGAACTCAAGAGCGGCGACGTCGTGGAGGTCTTCACCTCGAAGAATCCCGACGCCGGCCCCAGCCAGGACTGGCTCGGTTTCGTCGCGAGCACCCGCGCCCGCAACAAGATCCGCGGGTGGTTCACGAAGGAGCGCCGCGAGGAGGCGATCGAGCAGGGCAAGGAGGCCATCGCTCGTGCGATGCGCCGACAGAACCTGCCGCTGCAACGGCTGATGAGCCATGACTCGTTCACCGAGGTGGCGCGGGGCATGCACTATGAAGACGTCTCCGCGCTCTACGCCGCGGTCGGCGAAGGACACGTCTCCACCCAGTCGGTGCTGGAGAAGGTCACCGCGCTCGTCGCGGCGAACGACCCGACCACGGGGGCGATCGAACTCCCCGGCAGCGCGCCGTCGCGCGAGCCTCGGTCCGGAGACTCCGGCGTGCTCGTGCGCGGAGCCAACGACATCCTCGTCAAGCTGGCGAAGTGCTGCACGCCTGTTCCCGGAGACCAGATCGTCGGGTTCGTGACGCGCGGCAGCGGCGTCTCGGTGCACCGTGCCGACTGCGTGAACGTGAAGGCTCTGGGCGCCGAACAGGATCGCTTCGTCGAGGTGTCCTGGGCGCCGACCACCAAGAGCGTGTTCCGTGTGCAGATCCAGGTCGAGGCGCTCGACCGCTCGGGGCTGCTCTCCGACGTCACCCGCGTCCTGAGCGAGCACCACGTGAACATCCTCTCGGCGACGGTCACCACGACGGATGAGCGTCTGGCCTTGAGCCGGTTCGTGTTCGAGATGGGCGACGCCGTGCACCTCGACCGCGTGCTCAACGCGGTGCGTAGGATCGACGCGGTCTACGACGTCTACCGCGTCACCTCTTCTTGAGGGCGAGTCTCTCCAGCACGGCCGATCCGGCGCGGCTCCCCGGAACACGGTTCATGCCGCGCAAGGTGTCAGCCGCAGCCTCGGGAACGTCGGGGAAGACGAGCGCGAGACGATCCATCCAGATCAGCACGCGTGGGTCGCGATGCAGCGTCGTCGCGAGGTCGAGCATGGTCCGCACCGGCGTCGACACACGGACTCCACCGATCAGCTGAACATCGGATGGTGGCACCATCGTGTCGTGGAAGACGAGACGTGAGCTGGTGACCGCCCGGATCCGTCGCTCGACGCAGCGCTTCACGTGATGCACCGCGGGCGCGGCGTCACCGGCGCCGTGGATCCAGGCGGCTGTCGGTCCCGAGGCTGCGGTTCCCGGTTGCACGAGGGCAGCGATCCCACTCGCCCTGACATCCGGGCCTTCGATGAAGTCCGCCGGAACGTAGGCGTCGCCCACCTCGACCACATGGCCGTCGATCCGCGCCGCGCTCAGTTCCGGCTGGCTCAAGCGGTCGCCGGGCACATACAGGAAGGCGGGGTGCATCACGCCAGTCTGACGTAGTGCACCCCGCCTCTTCAGCGGTCGCGTGTGACCTGTGGAGAACGGGTCAGCTCCCGAGGGCGCTCAGCCATGCGCGGCGCGCCTCGAGCGCATCCGCTGCGGCCTTGGCGGCCTTCTTGTCGCCCGACTTCTCTGCCGCGGCGACTTCTGCCTCGAGCTTCTCGATGGCCTCGAGCAGCTGCGAGCTCATGTCGTTGGCACGCGCCTTGGTCTCGGGGTTGTTCTTCTTCCAGTCCACATCTTCGCGGCCCTTGAGCCCCTGCTCGATCGCGCGGAGCTTGTCGTCGAGCGCACGCTCCTTCTCCCGGGGGAAGACGCGACCGATCTCGTCCCACTGCCGCTGGATGCGGGTGAGGAGGGCGCGAGCGCGCTTGATGTTCGACTCGTCCGCGACAGCCTTCGCCTCTTCGAGGAGAGCTTCGCGGGCCTCGATCTTCGGCGCGGACTCTGCTTCCTCGGCGGCCGACTGCTCCGCGCGCGCTGCGTAGAGCGCGTCACCGGCAGCCTTGAATCGCGCCCAGAGCGCGTCATCGGCCTTGCGGCCGGCTCGGCCCGATGCCTTCCACTCGTCGAGGAGGTTCCGGTACGCGGGGATTCCATCCGTTCCCCGCGGGGCGAGGGCTTCAGCGCGCTCCACCAGACGGGTCTTCGCGTCGCGGGCGACCTTGTGCGCGTCGTCGAGCTCGGAGTAGAACGCGCGGCGCTGCTTGTCGACGACGGCTCGTGCGTCGCGGAACCGCTTCCAGAGCTGCTGGGAGATGCCCTTCGACAGGCGGGGGCCATTCTGCTGCTGTGCCTGCCAGGCGTCGAACAGCTCGCCGAGTTCGGCCGTGACCTGCTTCCACTGCACCTTGCTGAGGTCACGCGCGGCGATGGCCTCGGCGCGTTCGACGAGAACCGTGCGCTCGGCGATCGCCTTGTCGACGAGTTCCTTCGCCTGCTGCGCCTCCTGCTCGGTCGCCTCCGAAAGGGACGAGGTCAGCGCGTTGAGCCGGTCGCGCAGGCCGGCGAGGTCGCCGACGGCGGCAGCATCGGTGGCTTCCTCGATCAGGTGCGACGCCTGCTTGGCGAGGTCGCTCGCTGACGCGCCGCCTGCCTGATGCCGCTGCTCGAGCGTGTGCACCTTGAACGCGATGTCATCGAACTTGCGCACGAAGTAGGCGAGAGCCTCGTCGGGGGTGCCGTCGGCATACTGGCCGACGACGCGCCAGGCATCGCCTTCCTTGACCTCGACGGTGCCGTCGTCGGAGACGCGACCCCATTCGGCTGATGTCGAAGACGCCGCAGGCACCGGAGTGACAGGTGCGGCGGCGGCCGGTGTCGGCGCCTTTCGCGGCGTCGGCACAGCGGGGGGCCCGGGGACCGCGGGGGGTCCGGGGACGGGGGGAGTCGGCTTCGTGGGCTCGTTGGCAGACACGTGATTCTCCTTGCGCGGTCGGGCCGCGGGAGGCGGAAAGGACGAGGCTCAGCCTAGTACGCCGGAGCACCGCGGGTGGGGTCCGGAGATCTCCCCTGATCGTTACCGTTTCGTGAGGAGAACTTTCGACGAAGGAAACACTCCTCGTCATCTCCGGGAAACACAACCCTCCTATCGTCGCCATCACGACAGTCTTCCGGTCGACAGGAGCAGCATGAAGGACACGACATCCCCGCCGCGGGAGGTCCTGGTCGTCGGAGCGGGGATGGCGGCGCATCGGTTCGTCGAGCATCTGCTCCGCGCACCCGACGCGGCGGTGCGGGTCACGGTGATCGGCGATGAGGGTCATGGTCCGTACGACAGATCCGCATTGCTCGGTCTTCTCTCCGGCGTCGATGCCGCAGAACTCCAGCTCGACCGCTCCGTCTTCCGCGACGACCGCGTGCGGCTGATCCGCGATGATCGCGTGCTGCGCATCGACACGTCCGCCCGCACGGTGCGAACCCGGTCCCGGCGCGCCTACTCCTACGACGTGCTCGTGTTGGCTACCGGGTCGTTCGGGGCGCGGGTGGCCGTCTCAGGGGCGCGCCTTCCCGGCTGCTTCGTCCTGCGCACGATCGAGGACGCGGAGTCGGTGCAGCAGTTCGTGGACTCCCGATCCCGCGCGCTCGGCCGTCCACTGCGGGGGTTCGTGATCGGCGGAGGGCTGCACGGAGTCGAGACGGCCGTCGCACTCAACGACGCGGGCGTCGGCACGACGATCGTGCAGTACGCGGATCGTCTCCTGCCCGCACGGCTGGACGAAGACGGTGCCGGCGTGCTGCAGACTGCCCTCGCGGAACGGGGTATCGCGGTCCGTGCCAGGACCAGGACCACGCGCCTCGACGCAGACGACTCGGGCGCGGTCACGGCTCTCGAGTTCCAGGACGGCACATTCCAGCGCGCAGACATCGTGATCTTCACGGTCGGCGTGCGGCCGCGGGACGAGCTCGCGCGCAACGCCGGCCTCGACGTGCACCCGCACGGAGGGGTGACCATCGACGATCGCTGCGTGACGTCGGATCCGCACATCCTCGCGATCGGAGAGGTCGCGTGCTTCGACGGGCGCTGCATCGACGCAGCCGCTACCGCACGTGCGACGGCGGAGGTGGCAGCGTCACGGCTGGTCGGTGCAGAAGAGCGCTTCCTGGGGCACGACGATCACGTCCATCACACCATCGCCGGGATCGGCCTCGCGAGCTTCGGAGAATCGCAGTCGCGCACCGCAGATGTCGTCGAAGTCGTCACGCAGCGTGACCGTGGCACCGGCATCTACCGCAAGCTCGTGCTCACCGACGACGCGCAGACGCTCGTCGGGGGAGTGCTCGTGGGCGACACGAGAGCACATGCCTCGCTACGCCGGCTGGTCGGCGTCGCGTCGAGGGGAGAGCTTGCCGCCGAGCTGTTCCGGACGGCGCATGACGGCGACGACGCCGCCACGGTCTGCGTCCACATCGGAATGTCGCTGCAGGAACTTGTCGCAGAACTTCGACGTGCGCAGCTGCCGACCTTCAGCGCGATCGGCGCGCGCTTCGGGCGCGAACCGGGCTGCGAACGCTGCACGCTGGCTGTGGCTCGCGCTCTCACCAGCCTGGCGGGAGAGCGCACCGCACGGCGCACGCGCCGTCTGCAAGACGAGAGCGCGCGGGCCGGCGACAGCGCTCGACCGGAGGAGATCTCGGCGTCGGTGTCGTCGGCGACGGGAGGGGAGGTCACCCCGGGGCACCTCATCGACATCGGGCGCATCGCTCAGGATCTCGGTCTGCGGCTGCAGATCGCCGACTCCCGCATCTCGTTCCACGGGGTGAGTCGGGACCAGCACCCTCTGCTGCGGGATCGGCTCGCCGCTGCGGGGCTCCTCTTCAGCCCTGGCCTCGTCGACAGCGGATTCCGTGTCTCCGAAGAGACATCGCGACCGGTGGATGAGTCGGAGTCGACGGAACCTAGGCCGTCCGTGGGGCCGAACCAGGCTCGAGGAACGGTCGTGGCAGGGGGCTGGGTCGATCGGGCGCGGAGCGGCAGTCGGCTTCGCGGTTCGCCGCTCCGGGCGGAGAATCCCGCATGACGACCGGGGGTTCGGGGGCACGCCCGGTTCTCGCAGGATGCAGGATCATCGTCTCGGTCGATGCGAGGGCGGCGAGAGCCCATGTCGCGACGAGCCCCATGGTCGGCGACGACGAGCTGGGCCTCGCCCTCGAAGGCGCGGGCGCGGACGTGATGCGCGTCGTGGCACCTCGTGCTGCCGCCCGAACGCCGATCGCCCTACGTCGTGCCGTGCACCGCGCGGGCGTCGGCGGCGCAGACGCCGTGCTCTTCACAGCGTCATCGGCGTCATGGATCGAGACGGCGGAGAGTACCGGTGCGCTCGAGGGGAATCGCCGAAGAGCGGAAGCGGGACGACTGATCCTCATCGCGATCGACGAGCAGGAGACGAGCCGTCTGCTCGATGCGCGGCTTCCTGCCCGATACGTCGAGCCGTCGACGCCTGCGGTGCTGGCGAGCCGGGTCGTCGCCCACTACGGAAGCGGAGCGGGATCGATCCTCACCGAGGCCGGGCGCCTCGAGGTACGCAGCGGTGGTGTCGTGCTGGACGATCGCTTCGTACCGCTGTCCGGTGGTGCGGTGGGACTGATCGAGGCGCTGTTCCTCGCCCGCGGACGCGTGCTCTCCCGGGCGGAGCTCGGACGGATTCTTCCCGGCGGCGAGCGTACCGATCGTGCGGTGGAAGTCGCCGTCGCCCGGCTGCGTGAGTCGCTGGGCGGGATCGACCTGATCCAGACCGTCGTCAAGCGGGGCTATCGTCTCGCCGTGGCAGAGCGCTGAGGCGAGAAGAGCTGAGATGCGAGCGGGAAATCTCCCCGGGGGTCACTCCGCTGGCTCATCCGAGGGGAGCGGTGCCGGGCTCTCGGTGGGCGCGTCGGTCGGAGCCGTCGTCGGCTCGACGGAGGGCGTGGGCGTCGGCTCCGGCTCGGGAGCGGTGACCTGGGCGTGCACGACCTGGCTGCCGATCGCCGCGACCACGATGAGGCTGCCGACGATGGCGGCGATCGTGTTGTCGCGGACACGGCGGCGGATCTGCCCCTCGTGCCACTGGGTGCGTGCGGCGTACAGTCGTGCGCGCTCCGCAGAGGTGCGCACCTGTGCGTTCTTGGAACCGCGTGCGGCCATGCCCTGGTCTCCCATCCGGACGTCGCTCCACGACGTCGCCTGAGAGCCTACCCGGAGCCGGAGGGTCGCCGAAGTGTCGGGTGCCGCCGTTAGCCTGGAGGGATGACGTCTCCTGCTGCGCTGCTCTCCGGGCAGACGCCCCTCGCCGTGCGCATGCGCCCGGTGTCCCTCGCCGAGGTCGCGGGGCAGCGTCACCTGCTGCGCGCCGGCTCGCCGATCGTCGCCCTCGCCGACCCCGAGGCGACCGCACCCGGGGCCGTGTCGATCATCCTGTGGGGTCCGCCGGGGACCGGGAAGACCACACTCGCACAGGCCATCGCGCGCTCGTCCGGACGTCGCTTCGTCGAGCTCTCCGCCATCACGGCGGGCGTGAAGGACGTGCGCGAGGTCATGCAGGAGGCGGTCACGCAGCGCGACCTCTACGGGCAGACCACGATCCTCTTCCTCGATGAGATCCATCGGTTCACGAAGGCACAGCAGGACGCACTCCTCCCCGGTGTCGAGAACGGGTGGGTGATCCTGATCGCCGCGACCACCGAGAACCCGTCGTTCTCGGTCATCTCGCCGTTGCTCTCGCGTTCGCTCCTGCTGACGCTGCAACCTCTCACCGACGACGACATCGGACTGCTCGTGGATCGGGCGGTCACCGACGCCCGCGGCCTCAACGGAACCGTGGCTCTCAGCGATGAGGCACGATCGGCCCTCGTGCGGCTCGCCTCGGGCGACGCGCGGCGCGCTCTGACGGGTCTGGAGGCCGGAGCCGCGGTCGCGCTTTCTCACGCGACGGCTGCCGACGCCGATGCGGAAGCCGACGACGCCGATGGGAAGGCCGACGGAGTAGAGGACCCCGGTGTGCCGGAGGTGTCCGCCGACGACATCTCCCAGGCGGTCGACAAGGCCCTCCTGCGGTACGACCGTCAGGGCGACGAGCACTACGACGTCATCAGCGCCTTCATCAAGTCGATCAGGGGATCCGACCCCGACGCCGCGCTGCACTACCTCGCCCGCATGATCGAGGCGGGGGAGGACCCGCGTTTCATCGCCCGGCGTCTGGTGATCTCGGCATCGGAAGACGTGGGTCTCGCCGATCCGCAGGCACTCGCCATCGCGGTCGCCGCTGCCGATGCCGTGGCGTTCATCGGCATGCCGGAGGGCCGCATCCCTCTCGCGGAAGCGACCGTGTACCTGGCGACCACCGCCAAATCCAACGCCGCGTATGTGGGCATCGACGCGGCGATCGCCGATATCCGCGCCGGTGGTTTCGGTCGCGTGCCGCTGCACCTGCGAGATGCGCACTACCCGGGCGCCAAACGTCTCGGCCACGGACGCGGATACGTCTACTCGCACGACAGCGAGTTCGGGATCGTGCCCCAGCAGTACCTGCCGGACGAGCTCGACGGGCGCCACTACTACCAGCCGAAGAACCTCGGAGCGGAGCGCGACATCGGTGCGCGGCTCGAGCGCATCCGTCGTATCCTCGGCGACCGCTGACGTGGCGGACAGGCGGCGAAACGCGATCTGTTAGACTTGAGCGGCTCGAAACCGAGTTTTCGGGCATCTCCTCGTTCACACCCCACCTTGCTGGCGCCCCGGCGTGCGCTCCAAGGCAGAACGCGGACGATACGTCCGTGAGTCGTGAAAGACGCGACCACGTCATCGGAAGGAAAACTTCGTGACCACGAAGTCCCAGGACCGCCGCAAGGTGCGTCTGAGCCGTGCCCTTGGCATCCCGCTCACCCCGAAGGCCGCCCGCTACCTCGAGAAGCGTCCCTACGCTCCCGGCGAGCACGGCCGCACCAAGCGCAAGGCAGACAGCGACTACGCCGTCCGTCTGCGTGAGAAGCAGCGTCTTCGCGAGCAGTACGGCATCCGCGAGAAGCAGATGCGCAACACGTTCAACGAGGCTCGTCGTCAGGACGGCCTGACCGGTGAGAACCTGGTCGAGCTGCTCGAGATGCGTCTCGACGCTCTCGTCGTGCGTTCGGGCTTCGCCCGCACCACCGCGCAGGCTCGCCAGCTCGTCGTGCACCGTCACATCCTGGTCGACGGCCAGCTCGTCGACCGCCCGTCGTTCCGCGTGAAGCCGGGTCAGCTCATCCACGTCAAGGCCAAGAGCGAGGGCACCGAGCCCTTCCAGGTGGCAGCAGCCGGCGGTCACGCCGAGGTCCTGCCCCCCGTTCCGGGCTACCTCGAGGTCGAGCTCGACAAGCTCCAGTCGCGTCTGGTTCGTCGTCCGAAGCGTGCCGAGGTCCCCGTGACCTGTGAAGTGCAGCTCGTCGTCGAGTACTACGCGGCTCGCTGATACAGCGAGAGACCAATCAGGCAGGAGGCGTCGGGATTCCCGACGCCTCCTGTCGTTTCCGCATACGATGGTGACACCGCGCCTTCGCGGGTCAAAGGCAAGGATGACGACATGAAGAGCTTGCAGTGGTTCCTGATCGGTGTGATCGGCGGCTTCGTCGCGGCTCACTTCATGAACAAGGACCCGCGCGGTCACGACATCCTCGCCGAGGTCGACGCCAGGATCAACGGGTTCACCGCGATCATCGGCGACGCCTACCGCGAGCAGGAGGCACGGCTCACGGAGCCGGGCACGAACTGAACCACCGCAGCAGCGCTCCGGCGCGGCATCTTCACGCAAGGACACCCGGCACCCCTATGAAAACTGCGGAGATCGCGCAGCGTTACCTCGACTTCTTCGAGAAGAACGACCACCTCATCGTCCCCTCGGCATCCCTGGTCAGCGACGACCCTTCACTGCTGTTCACGGTCGCCGGAATGGTGCCGATGATCCCGTATCTCACGGGCGTCGTCCCTGCCCCGCACCCGCGCATCGCGGACGTGCAGAAGTGCATCCGCACGAACGACATCGAAGAGGTCGGTCGTACCGCGCGTCACGGCACGTTCTTCCAGATGCTCGGCAACTGGTCGTTCGGCGACTACTTCAAGGAAGGCGCAATTCGCTACGCCTGGGAGCTGCTGACGAGCTCCGAGTCGGACGGCGGTCTCGGCTTCGATGAGAAGGACCTCTGGGTCACCGTCTACGAGACCGACGACGAGGCCGAGGCGATCTGGCGCGACATCATCGGACTCAAGCCGGAGCGCATCCAGCGTCTCGGTCGCGCCGACAACTACTGGAACACCGGACAGCCCGGCCCCGGCGGTCCCGACTCCGAGATCTTCTTCGATCGCGGTCCGGCCTACGGCAAGGACGGCGGCCCGGCTGTCGACGACTCGAGGTTCCTGGAGATCTGGAACCTCGTGTTCATGCAGGACCTCCTCGAGAACATCCGCAGCAAGACGGAGTTCGACATCATCGGGGAACTGCCGATGAAGAACATCGACACCGGTATGGGGCTCGAGCGCGTCGCGTTCCTCAAGCAGGGCGTCGAGAACATGTACGAGTCCGACCAGGTGCGTCCGGTGCTGGACCGCGCGATCGAGCTCTCCGGACGTCCCTACGGCGTGCAGCACGAGGACGACGTGCGGTTCCGCGTCGTCGCCGACCACGTGCGATCCTCGCTCATGCTCCTCTCCGACGGGGTCCGTCCTTCCAACGAGGGGCGTGGGTACATCCTCCGTCGTCTGATGCGTCGCACGGTCCGCTCGATGCGGCTGCTCGGCGTCGACGAGCCGGTGTTCCCGGAGCTGTTCGCCGCATCGCGCGATGTGATGAAGACGACCTATCCGGAGCTCGAGAAGGACTGGTCCGTGCTGTCGGCGTCGGCCTTCGCCGAGGAGGAGACGTTCCGTCGCACGCTCGTCGCCGGATCGACGATCCTCGACCTCGCTCTGGACGAGACCAAGAAGGGCGGCGGCAAGACCCTCAGCGGTCCCGAGGCCTTCCTGCTGCACGACACCTACGGCTTCCCGATCGATCTCACCCTCGAGGTCGCCGAGGAAGCGGGTCTGGACGTCGATCGGGGCGCTTTCGACACGCTCATGCAGGAGCAGCGTCAGCGCGCCAAGGACGATGCCCGCAACCGCAAGCGGCAGCTCGCCGACGTCTCGGTCTACCGCGAGCTGCGCGCCCTGGGCGAGACGGGCTTCGACGGCTACACGGCACTCGAGGTCGAATCCCGGGTCCTCGGACTCCTCGTCGACGGTGTCCCCGTGCGCAGCGCTGCCGAGGGGCAGATCGCCGAGGTCGTGCTCGCCGAGACGACGCTGTACGCCGAGTCGGGTGGACAGGTGGCTGACAAGGGCACCATCGTCGGCCCCGGTTTTGTCCTCGATGTGCTCGACGTGCAGAAGCCGGTCCCCGGCCTCATCAGCCACACGGTCGAAGTGACGCGCGGAAGCGTCGCCGTCGATGACATCGCGACCACGGTCGTCGACGGGGCGAACCGCCGTGCAGCCCGTCAGGCGCATTCGGCCACGCACCTCGTGCACGCCGCCCTGCGCGACACTCTCGGACCGACCGCGACGCAGGCGGGTTCGTTGAACCGTGCCGGCTACATGCGCTTCGACTTCGCGTGGTCGCAGGCTCTCTCGGCCGACACGCGCAGCGAGATCGAAGAGATCACGAACCGCGCGGTGCAGGACTCCCTGGAGGTGACCACGCGCATCGTCTCGCTCGATGAGGCGAAGGAAGCCGGAGCCATGGCTCTGTTCGGCGAGAAGTACGGCGACGTCGTGCGCATGGTCGACATCGGCGGCCCCTGGTCGCGTGAGCTGTGTGCAGGCACGCACGTCAGCACGAGCGCGGAGATCGGTCTGGTGAGCCTGGTCGGAGAGTCTTCCGTCGGAGCTTCCAACCGGCGCATCGAGGCGCTCGTCGGCGCCGATGCCTTCCGCGAGCTCGCGGCTGAGCGGGCGATCGTCTCGCAGCTCACCAGCTCGCTGAAGACCCCGCGGGAGCAGCTGCCCGAGCGGATCGCCGACCTCACCGCGAGCCTGAAGGCGGCGGAGAAGCGCATCGCGCAGTTCGAAGCGAAGGAGCGGGCCGGCCAGGTTCCCGCCATCGTCGAGGCCGCGACGCGCGTCGGAGCGTTCCGATTCGCGGCCCAGAACCTCGGCGACGTGGCTTCCGCGGATGACGTGCGTGACCTCGTGAACGGCGTTCGCGACCGACTCGGTTCGGATGCGGCGGTCGTCGCACTGGGCGCCGTGGTCAACGGGCGTCCGGTCGTGGTCGTGGCAACCAACGACGCCGCACGCTCGGCGGGTGCGAAGGCAGGTGCCCTCGCGAAGCGCGCCGCCGGTGTGCTCGGTGGCGGCGGCGGCGGTCGTGACGACGTCGCGCAGGGCGGTGGCGCGGATGTCGCAGCCCTTCCTGCGGCGCTCGAGGCCATCTCCCAGGAGCTGCACGGCGCGTGAGCGGCTTCCGCCGCGGTGTGCGGCTCGGCATCGACGTCGGCAGAGCGAGGGTCGGCGTCGCTCGTTGCGACCCCGATGGGATGCTCGCCGTCCCGGTCGAGACTGTTCCTCGGAACGACGCGTCGATCGATCGTCTCGTGCAGATCGCAGGGGAGTACGACCCGTTGGAATTCGTGGTCGGTCTCCCGGTGAACATGCAGGGTGCCGACACTCCGTCGACCACGGATGCACGGGAGTTCGCCGCCGCTCTTCAGGCGCGCAGCGGGCTTCCCGTGAGGCTGGTCGACGAGCGCCTCAGCACTGTGAGTGCGCACGCCGCTTTGCGAAGTTCCGGGAGATCTCAGAAGAACTCTCGTAGCATTGTGGATCAGGTCGCCGCCGTGGTGCTTCTGCAGCAGGCGATCGACATGGAGAAGAGCACCGGAAACCCGGCCGGTGCCACCATCTCGCCTGACGAGGAGCACGCCTGACGATGTCTGAACGTGACAGCGCCACCCCCCGGCACGACCCTGATTCCCGGCTGGGCGACCTGTTCGAGAATCTGCCCGACCCTACGCCGCAGATCCCGACCGTCGACAACAGCGCTCCGGCGCCCGGCTCTCGTCGCGCCGCCCGTGAAGCGGCTGCCGGTGAGGGAACCGCGACACCCCCGCGGGGCACGGCCAGCACGCCTGCCGACCCGTCGGCTGTACCGGTGCGGGGATCTGCAGATGAAGCCGTCCACTCGAACGCGGTGCCGTCTCCGACGCCCGTCCGCGCCTCGGCCGACGCCGCAGAGACTCCTACCCGTGCTCTGCCACAGGTGGCACCCGCGGTCACGGCCTCGGCTGCCGACGCGCCCGAACCGGTGATCGGCGGTGGCCTCGACGACCTCTTCGTCCCGCACGACGACCACGTGGATCCGAAGCCGGCGAAGAAGAAGCGCCGCAAAGGATGCCTGATCGCGCTGATCATCGTCCTCGCCGTCTTCGGCGGTATCGCGGCGGGTGGGGCCTGGGCATGGAGCACGTACGGGGACAAGATCAGCGATGCCATGGGCTGGGGCGAGTCGAAGGACTGGGAGCCGGGGCTGGCGAACGGCGAGGCCCTGGTCACGATCAAGCAGGGCGACACGGGTGGGCCGGTGTCCACGGCGCTCTACGAAGCGGGTGTGACGAAGACTGAAGATGTGTTCTACGACTACATCGTCGACGAGAACCTCGCCGTCACGTTCTATCCGGGTGTCTACCGCCTGCAGAAGAAGATGACCGCAGAAGCCGCTCTCGCCGCGCTCAAGGACGATGCCAACAAGATGGCGAACGCCGTCTCCGTCTCGGAGGGCGGCACGATCGTCTCCTCACTGCCCGGGATGGCAGAGACACTGGGACTCCCGCTGGCCGACTTCGAGGCCGCAGTCCAGGATCCGTCGGCTTACGGCGTCGATGCGCCGAGCCTGGAGGGCTGGCTGTTCCCCGCGGTGTACGAGTTCGATCCGGGGGTGACCGCACCCCAGGTGATCCAGCGCATGGTGGACCGCACCCGCGAATCGCTCGCCAATGCCGGCGTTCCTGCGGAAGATGCCGAGCGGATCCTGACGATCGCCTCGATCATCCAGCGCGAGGGACGACTCGACGACTTCGCGAAAGTCTCGAGAGTCATCCAGAACCGTCTCGACATCGACATGAAGTTGCAGATGGACTCCACGGCGCAGTACGGATATGGTTCGCTGCACGAAGGCGTCGTGTCGAGCTCCAAAGAAGCCCTCGAGGACGACAACGACTGGAACACCTACGTGCGTACCGGTCTCCCCGCGACGCCGATCGCCAGCCCGAGCGACGCGGCCATCAAGGCGGCGATGGAACCCGCCGACGGTCCGTGGCTGTACTTCGTCACGATCAACCTGGCGACGGGCGAGACGCAGTTCTCCGAGACCATGGCCGAGCACGAGCAGGGGATCGAGAAGTGGCGCGAATGGTGCCGGGCGAACCCCGAGGGTGGCTGCTGAGACGGTGACACGTTCTCGATTGGCGGTCTGGGGCGACCCGATCGCGCATTCCAAGTCCCCGGCCCTGCACGCCGCCGCATACCGCGTGCTCGACCTGGATTGGGAGTACGGGCGGCGTCAGGTGTCGGCTGCGGACTTCGCTCCGGCCCTCGTTCAGCTCGACGGCACGTGGCGCGGCCTCTCGCTGACGATGCCGTTGAAGGAGGAGGCGTTCCGTGCGGCAGCGACGCGGGATCGTCACGCGGAGCTCACCGGGGCTGTCAACACCCTCCTGCTGGGGGAGTGTCCCGCCGGGTTCAACACCGATGTCGGTGGGATCGTCGACGCCCTCGCGGAGGCGCACGTGACCGAGGTCGAGCAGGTGCGGATCCTCGGAGCCGGGGCCACCGCCGCGTCCGCTCTCGTCGCCGCGTCCGAGATCGGTGCGGCGCGAGCTGATGTGCGAGCGCGGCGTCCCGAGTCCGCGGTCCCACTGGTGGCTCTCGGCGAGCAGCTCGGCGTCGTCGTGGAGGTCGACTCCTTCGACGCGTCGGCACCCGCCGTCGGCCTGACGGTGGCCACCCTGCCCAGCGGCACCGCGCTTCCCGCCGATATCGCCACCGCACTGGCCGCGCAGGGAGGTGTGCTCTTCGATGCCGCGTACGCGCCGTGGCCGTCCGCTCTCGCGGCGACCTGGGAGGGCGACCGCGCGATCTCAGGACTCGGCATGCTGCTGCACCAGGCGGTCCGCCAGATCCGCATCTTCCGGCACGGCGATCCGGCGATCGAGCTGCCCGGTGAGGACGCGGTGATCGCCGCGATGCGCGCTTCCCTCTGAGGCGGACGGCGCACACGACGAAACGCGGCGCGGCGGGGGGCCGAACCCGTGGGAGACTGGAGCAATGCTCCGCGTGCTCACGGCCGGCGAATCGCACGGCCCAGAACTCATCGCCGTCATGGAGGGTCTGCCCTCCGGCGTCCCTGTGTCTTCCGAGGCCATTCAGGCCGATCTCGCTCGTCGCAAGCTGGGCTATGGCCGCGGCTCGCGGATGAAGTTCGAGCAGGACGAGCTGACGATCTCCGGCGGTGTGCGCCACGGAAAGAGCCTCGGCAGCCCGATCGCCCTGCGCATCGGCAACACCGAGTGGCCGAAGTGGATCGAGGTCATGAACCCCGAACCCGTCGAGCTCACGGACAAGTCCCGCGGGCGCAGCGCTCCCCTCACGCGTCCGCGACCGGGGCACGCCGACCTGGTGGGCATGCAGAAGTACGACTTCGACGAGGCGCGGCCGATCCTCGAACGCGCGAGTGCCCGTGAGACGGCTGCTCGTGTCGCGCTCGGAGCGATCGCCCGGTCCTTCCTCGGCGAACTGGGCATCCGCCTCGTCAGCCACACGCTGTCGATCGGCCCGGTGCGCGTGCCCGAGGGCGCGCCGCTGCCCACCCCGGATGACGTCGACGCGCTCGACGCCGATCCGCTGCGGTGCTTCGATGCCGCGACCTCCGCGCTGATGGTCGCCGAGGTCGATGACGCGAAGAAGGACGGCGACACGCTCGGCGGCATCGTCGAGGTGCTCGCATACGGATTGCCTCCGGGGCTCGGCTCCCACGTGCACTGGGATCGGCGCCTCGATGCGCGTCTGGCCCAGGCGCTCATGAGCATCCAGGCGATCAAGGGCGTCGAGGTCGGCGACGGCTTCGAGACCACACGTCGTCGCGGCTCTGCAGCCCACGACGAGCTCTTCGCCACCGCCGACGGCATCACGCGGGGCTCCGACCGTGCCGGTGGCACCGAGGGCGGTATGTCGACCGGCACCGTGCTGCGTGTGCGCGCCGGGATGAAGCCGATCGCCACCGTGCCGCATGCGCTGCGCACGATCGACATCGCGACGGGAGACGACGCCACCGCCCACCACCAGCGTTCCGATGTGTGCGCGGTGCCGGCGGCGGGTGTGGTAGCCGAGGCGATGGTCGCGGTCGAGCTCGCCAACGCCGTGCTCGAGAAGTTCGGCGGCGACAGCATCCGCGAGACGCGTCGCAACCTCGACGGGTACCTGGATGGCATCCCCGCCGAGCTGCGCACGACACCCGCGTCCGAGGCGGCGCTCATCGCGCATGACGAGCGCGGCTGATCCGCTGACGCTGGTGCTGGTCGGTCCCATGGCCGCCGGGAAGACCAGCGTCGGCAGACGCGTCGCTCGTCGTCTCGGAGTCGCCTTCATCGACACCGACAAGCGCATCGTCGCCGCTCACGGACCCATTCCCGGCATTTTCGAGGAGCACGGTGAGGAGCACTTCCGTGCCCTCGAACGAGAAGCCGTGGCCGAGGCCCTCTCCGAGGGCGGCGTGATCTCGCTCGGTGGCGGTGCGGTGACCGAGGCGGCGACGCGCGAGCTGTTGACGGAGCACCCGGTCGTGTTCCTGACCGTGAGCCCCGAGGCGGTCGCCGACAGATTGCGGGGAAGCAGTCGTCCGCTGCTGGCGGGCGAGGACCCGCTGGAGCGGTGGAAGAAGATCTTCGAGGAGCGTCGGGGGTGGTACGCCGAGGTGTCCTCGGCGACCTTCGACACCTCACGTCGTCCGATGCAGAAGATCGCGGACGAAATCGTGGCATGGAGGAGAGAGCAGCGATGAGCACGACGACCATCAACGTCACCGGGAACGACGCCTACGACATCACGATCGGACGAGGGATCCTCGACCGGGTCTCCGCCGCCCTTGCGCCCGGGGTGCGCAAGGTTCTGGTCGTGCACCCGCCGACGCTCGCCGCGCGCGCAGCCGAACTGCGCGATCGCCTCCTCGCCGACACCGCGGAGGGCCCGCGCGAAGTGCTCCTCGCCGAGATCCCGGATGCGGAGCAGGGCAAGCGCATCGAGGTCGCGGCCTTCTGCTGGCAGGTCATGGGTCAGGCCGACTTCACCCGCAGCGACGCCGTCATCGGGTACGGCGGCGGCTCGGTCACCGATCTCGCAGGCTTCGTCGCGGCCACCTGGCTGCGCGGCGTGCAGCTCGTCCAGGTGCCGACCACTGTGCTCGGACTCGTCGATGCCGCGGTCGGCGGCAAGACCGGGGTCAACACGGCGGAGGGCAAGAACCTCGTGGGCGCCTTCTGGGCACCGACCAGTGTCGTCGGAGACCTCGACGAGCTGGCTAGCCTGAGCCCGAATGAGGCCACGGCCGGTTTCGCCGAGGTCGTGAAGGCCGGGTTCATCTGGGCCCCCGAGATCCTCGACCTCGTCGAGGCCGATCCCGCTCGTGTCGTGGACCCGACGACAGACGAGTTCCGTCGTTCCATCGAGTTCGCCATCGACATGAAGGCCAAGGTCGTGTCCGACGACTTCCGCGAGGCGGGTCTTCGCGAGATCCTGAACTACGGTCACACGCTCGGGCACGCGATCGAGCACGCGGAGCGGTACCGATGGCGTCACGGCGCCGCGATCTCGGTCGGCATGCTGTATGCGGCCGAGCTCTCCCGTCTCGCGGGACGGCTGTCCGACACCGCGGCCGAGCGCCACCGCACCATCCTGGAATCGCTGGGTCTTCCCACCTCGTACCGCGCCGGGGCCTGGCCGCAGCTGCTCGCCACGATGCAGCGCGACAAGAAGAGCCGTGGCGGGATGCTGCGCTTCATCCTGCTCGACGACATCGCGAAGCCGACGGTGCTGCAGGCTCCCGACGAGTCGCTGATGTTCGCCGCCTATCAGGAGGTCGGCGCGTGAGCCGACGCATCCTCCTCGTCAACGGGCCGAACCTGAACCTGCTCGGTTCGCGGGAGCCGGAGGTCTACGGCACGGCGACGCTCTCCGACGTGGAGCGCATCGTCGGCGATGCTGCGGCCGAGTTCGGGATCGAGGTGCGCGCTGTGCAGAGCAACCACGAGGGGGTGCTCATCGATGCGATCCACGACGCCCGTGAGGACTGCGCAGCCATCGTGATCAATCCCGGGGGCCTCACACACACCTCCGTGGTGCTCCGCGATGCGCTCACCGGAGTGTCCCTGCCGTTCGCCGAGGTGCACATCTCCGACGTGTACGCGCGTGAGGAGTTCCGGCACCACTCGTACCTCGACGATGTCGCCGCCGTGCGTGTCGTCGGGCGCGGTGTCGACGGCTACGCGGACGCCGTGCGACAGCTCGCAGCACTCATCCCTTAGAATCGACTGTCGGCCTCGTCCGACCCCGCAGACTCACGAACGGAACTCGCAGCGCATGGCATCTACCGCAGACATCAAGAACGGCGTCGTCCTCAGCATCGACGGGCAGCTCTGGAGCGTCATCGAGTTCCAGCACGTCAAGCCCGGCAAGGGTGGTGCCTTCGTGCGCACCAAGCTGAAGAACGTCGTGTCCGGCAAGGTCGTCGACCGCACGTACAACGCCGGTGCGAAGATCGAGATCGAGAACGTCGATCGCCGCGACTACACGTACCTGTACACCGATGGCGACGGATACGTCTTCATGGACCAGACCGATTTCGACCAGATCACGGTCGGCGCAGCCACGGTCGGCGACGCGAAGAACTTCCTGCTCGAGAACCAGGCGGTCACGATCGCCCTGAACAACGGCAACCCCCTGTACATCGACCTCCCGGCGTCCGTGATCCTCGAGATCACCTACACCGAGCCGGGTCTGCAGGGCGACCGCTCTTCGGCCGGCACCAAGCCCGCCACGCTCGAGACCGGCTACGAGATCCAGGTGCCGCTGTTCGTCGAGGCCGGCACCAAGGTCAAGGTCGACACCCGCACGGGTGACTACCTCGGCCGCGAGAAGTAAGGCGTGAGCGCCCGGACGAAGGCGCGCAAGCGCGCTCTCGACATCCTGTTCTCCGCCGATGTGCGCGGTGACGACCTCGCGGTGACGCTGGCTGCTGAGGCGAAGCGCGCCGCGAGCGAGCCCGCACGCGAGGCCTCGTGGCTCTACGCCCGCGAGATCGTGGACGGCATCATCGACGCGCGCGACGAGATCGACGAACACATCACCACTCACAGCAGGGACTGGAAGCTGGAGCGGATGCCCGCAGTGGATCGCGCTCTGCTCCGCATCGCGGTGTGGGAGATCATCTACAACGACGAGGTGCCGACGGCTGTCGCGATCGATGAGGCCGTCGAGCTCGCGAAGGAGTTCTCGACCGACGACTCCGGCGCGTTCGTGCACGGTGTGCTCGCACGGGTGGCCCGCGCCGCCTGACCCGTCCGGGCCGCCTGACCCGTCCGGTAGGAGGCACCGTCGGCGGTGGCGTTGTCGGCGGTGTCGGAGAGGATGGCCGCATGTCCCTCTCACACGACCCGTCCCGCTCGGAGGGCTCGTCATCCGCGGATTGGCGGAGCATCCTCGGCTCGGCGCCGGCGGATGCTGACACCCCGCTCGCGCTCGGAGTCGAGCTCCGGGTGCGCGATGGTCGTGGGGCGAATCCGTGGGCGTCCCGCCCCCAGCGCACGGCGACAGCCCGTGATGTCGCGAAGCGCACGGGCGAGATCCTGCTCGGCATCCGCCCTGTCGAGAAGAGCACGGCCACGGGTTCCTGGGTGCAGGGGGCAGCGACGTGGGACGCGGTGCGGCGTTCACCGACACAATACGGACGCGATCGCTCGCGATGGTTCGCCGATCTGCTCAGCATCGCCCGCGACACGCTGCTGTCCGGCACGGCCGGTGACTGGCTCGTCGCCGATCTGATCGAGTCGGGACTCTTCTGGGGGCACCTGCGCGCCGCCGCGGACGTCGGCATCCCGCTCGTCGCCATGCAGAAGAGCACGACCGTCGTGCTCGCGGATCGTGCGTCCATCGGTGCGACGGTCGAGCGCGACGACGGAGGCGGACTCATCGTACGACCCCAGATCGTGATCGACGGCCGCGACGCAGACCCCGTCACCGTACAGGCGATCGGTCACAGCGGCGTGTACGAGATCGCGCAGCGGGGGACTGCGCTGCGCGTGACGCTCGCAGAGGTGCCGATCAGCGAGCCGGTCCACGCTCTGCTCGGCGCCCGGACGGGGCTCGAGGTGCCGGCGAGCGACGAGTCCGTCTTCTTCCGTGACGCTTATCCACTGCTTGCCCGGCGTATCGAGGTGCGCCCGGTCGGCCGCGTCGAGCTGCCCGCGCTGCCCGCTCCTCGGCCGGTTCTGGAACTCTCGTTCCACCGTGGCGACACGGTCAAGTACACGTTCGAATGGGACTATCGCGGGTTCGGCCGCGTGCCGTTCCCGCCCAGTGGGGATGCCGTGCGCGACGTCGCCGCCGAGGACGCACTCCGAGACCCGTTGCAGGCGGTCTGGGCAGAGCACCTGGGCACGACACTCGCCCCGACGGGCTCGTTCCACGACGTCGCTGCGGCCGAGTTCGTCACCCGCACGGTGCCCGCGCTCGAGACCGAGGGCGTCACGGTCACGGTGTCGGGTCGTCGCAAGAGCTATCACGAACTCACAGGTGAGCCCGAGATCACGGTCTCCACCGTCGAGAGCAGCGACCCCGATTGGTTCGACCTGGGGGTCCTGGTCAAGATCGACGGACGCACCATCCCGTTCGAGCCGCTCTTCACGGCGCTCAGCAAGGGGCGGAAGAAGCTGCTGCTCGTCGACGGCAGTTACTTCTCCCTGAACCATCGAGCCCTCGATCGGCTGCGGGAGTTGATCGACGAGTCCGGGGAGCTCGACGAATGGGAGACCGGCCCGCGCATCAGCCGCTACCAGACCGATCTCTGGGAGGAATTCGAGGACCTCGCCGATGAAGCGGTTCCCGCCGTCACGTGGCGCGCGACCGCCGACGGTCTCCGCACCGCCACCTCGGTGCCCGCCGTGGCGGTGCCGTCGGGGATCACTGCCGGGCTGCGGCCGTACCAGAAGGAAGGCCTCGACTGGCTCGCCTTCCTGTGGAGCCATCGCCTGGGTGGCATCCTCGCCGACGACATGGGGCTCGGCAAGACGCTCCAGCTCCTGGCCCTGATCGCGCATGCTCGAGAGACGGGGGAGCGGCGTCCGTTCCTCGCCGTGGTGCCGACGTCGGTCCTGTCGACCTGGCGCAGCGAGGCTGAGCGCTTCGCGCCCGCCCTCCGGGTGCTGCTCCGGGGGAGCACGCAGGGCCCATCACTCGACGAGAGCATCCGTGACGTCCATCTCGTCATCACGACCTATGCCGTCGCCCGTCTCGATCAGGCCGAGTACGCCCGCGTCGACTGGGCGGGACTCATCCTCGACGAGGCGCAGTTCGTGAAGAACCCGGCGACCAAGCTGCACCGCGCCGTCGCCTCGTTCCGCGCGGACGTGACCTTCGCGGTCACCGGCACCCCGATGGAGAACAGCCTCAGCGAACTGTGGGCGCTCTTGAAGCTCACCGCGCCCGGTCTCTTCGCCTCCGCGCGCAAGTTCCGCGAGCAGTACATCCAGCCCATCGAGCAGGGGAAGGTCCCGGAGAACGAGGAGGGTGGCGCCTATCGCCAGCGCCGGCTCGAGCAGCTGCGTCGGCGCATCCGGCCGCTGCTGCTGCGACGCACCAAGGAGCTCGTGGCCCCGGACCTGCCGCCGAAGCAGGAGCAGATCCTCGACGTCGAGCTCAGCTCCGCCCACCGCGCGCTGTACGAGGTCGTCCTGCAGCGCGAACGTCAGAAGGTCCTCGGCCTGCTGGAAGACCTCGATCGCAATCGCTTCATCGTGTTTCGCTCGCTCACTCTGATGCGGATGCTCAGCCTCGCTCCGGGGCTCATCGACCCTGAAGACGCGAAGATCGGCTCGCGCAAGCTCGACGTGCTGCTCGAGCGTGTGGTCGAGCTGCAGGCCGAGGGCCACCGGGCGCTCGTGTTCAGTCAGTTCACGTCGTTCCTCGACCTGGCGGCGGCCCGCCTCGATGCTGCCGGCATTCCGTACGCGCACCTGGACGGATCGACCCGCCACCGCCAGAAGGTCATCGACAGCTTCACCTCGGGGGAGCAGCCGGTCTTCCTGATCAGCCTGAAAGCCGGCGGATTCGGCCTCACCCTGACCGAGGCTGATTACGTGTTCCTGCTCGATCCGTGGTGGAACCCGGCGGCGGAGGCGCAGGCGGTGGACCGCACGCACCGCATCGGCCAGGAGAGTCAGGTGTTCGTCTACCGGATGATCTCCACCGGCACGATCGAGGAGAAGGTGCTCCACCTGCAGCGCCGCAAAGCCCGGTTGTTCACCGCCGTGCTCGACGACGAGGCGCTGTTCGCGCAGTCGCTCTCGGCCGACGACATCCGCGGCCTGTTCGAGGGCTGACCGGAATACTCACGGCCGGGTCGACCGGGCGCACAGGGAGCCCTCGGTACAATCGAACGGTTCACTTTCGGGAGGAATGCAATGCGGATCACGGGACTCGGCCACGCCGGGATGTTCATCGAGACCTTGGGCGGGAACATCATCTGCGACCCGGTCCTCGGACCCTCGTTCTACGGATCCTGGTTCCCGTTCCCCGACAACCGGGGCCTGGATTGGGAGCGCTTCGGACGTGAGGCCGACTTCCTCTGGATCTCGCACCGCCACCGCGATCACTTCGACCCGAGGCTGCTCGAGCGGTACATCCGCAAGGACATCGAGGTGCTGCTCCCGGAGTATCCGACCGATGACCTCGAGAAGGACATCCGCGCCCTCGGGTACACGAACATCACCTACGCGCCGGCAGGCCAGGTGATCCAGCGCGGTGAACTCAAGATGATGATCACGCCGCTCCGCGCTCCCAGCGACGGCCCGATCGGGGACTCCTCGCTGAGCGTCGACGACGGCACCGGCTCGGTGCTCAACCAGAACGACTCGCACCCGCTCGATCTCGAGAAGCTGCTCGACTTCGGCAAGCCCGACGCCTACTTCACGCAGGTCTCCGGCGCGATCTGGTGGCCCATGGTCTACGACCTGCCGCTGGACGCCAAGCAGAACTTCGCACGGCTCAAGCGCGAGGCGCAGAATAAGCGCGCGATGTACTACATCGAGAAGGTCGACGCCCCGCACGTCTTCCCGATGGCGGGGCCGCCCATGTTCCTGCGCGACGATCTGTTCGACTTCAACGGGCTCGGCAAGAACGGCGAGTCGATCTTCACGGATCAGAAGCAGTTCCTCGCCCACATGAAGGAGCTCGCGCCCCAGTACGACGGGCAGCTCTTCATCCCCGGCACCGTCGTCACGGTCGAGGGGGGAGCGGTCACGACCGAGCAGACCCTTTACACCGAGACCGAGATCGCGCACATCTTCGATGAGAAGTGGGAGTACCTCGAGGAGCAGCGGGCGAGCCGGCAGCAGGAGATCCGCGACGAGGAGGCGTCTCGTGCCGCCGTCATCCCGCCCGCGGAGATGCTCGAGGCGATCAAGACCTGGTGGGAGCCCCTGCTGAAGAAGTCCCGCACGATCCGGCTCGGCGTCGGTGGATGCGTGCGCTTCCGCATCGGCGAGCTCGACATGGTCGTCGATTTCCCCCGGGCGAAGGTCCGCGAGTACGCGGGCGAAGAGTGCGTGTACTGGTACACGATCCCTGCCGATCTGGTCTCGACGAACATCGTCGATCACGAGATCGACTGGTCCAACTCGATCTTCCTCTCGATGCAGTTCTCGGTGGGCCGCAGCGGCAAGTTCAACGAGTTCCTCACCACGTTCCTCAAGTGCCTCTCGGTCGATCGGATCGAGTACGTCGAGAACTGGTACCAGGAGCAGACCGACCAGACCGAGGACGCCGAGATCGGCGACTGGGTCGTGCAGCGCCGTTGCCCGCACCTCCGCGCCGACCTCACCCGCACCGGAACGGTCGACGAAGACGGCATCCTCACGTGCAGCATGCACGACTGGAAGTGGGACCTGAAGACCGGTCGCTGCCTCTCCACTGCGGGACACCCGATCCGCTCCTCGAAGATCGACGACGTCACCGACCCTGTGCTGCAGGAGGCCAGCTGAGCCGCGGGAGCATCCACGCTCGGATAGACTGACGTCACAAGCAACCTTTAACACCGTCCTGTGAGGCGGAGAAGGGAGCGGCCGATGAGCATACGCACCGTGCTGCACGAAGCCGACATCTCACGAGCGCTGACTCGAATCGCGCACGAGATCCTCGAATCCAATCGTGGAGCCGAGAATCTCGTCCTGCTGGGCATTCCGACCCGCGGCGTCACGCTCGCCCACCGCCTCGGACTGCTGATCAGCGAGATCGCGCAGCAGCCCGTCCCGGCTGGAGCGCTCGATGTCACGCTCTTCCGCGACGATCTCGCCAAGCACCCGACACGCTCTCCGCAGCCCACCGAGATCCCCGTCGGAGGCATCGACGGCAAGACCGTGGTGCTCGTGGACGATGTCCTCTTCTCCGGTCGCAGCATCCGCGCCGCGTTGGACGCGATCCAGTCGATCGGACGCCCCGCCGTCGTGCGACTGGCGATCCTGGTCGACCGCGGGCACCGCGAGCTTCCGATCCGCCCCGACTACATCGGCAAGAACATCCCCTCGGCCCGCACCGAGCGCGTCAACGTTCGTCTCCTCGAGAACGATGGCGCCGAGGAGGTGACGATCGGCGAATGAGACACCTCCTCGACACCCGCACCCTCGACAGGGCGACCGCCCTTCGCATCCTCGACGTCGCCGAGGACATGTCCGACACGCAGTCGCGCGAGGTCAAGAAGCTCCCGACGCTGCGCGGCAAGACCGTCGTGAACCTCTTCTTCGAAGACTCGACCCGTACCCGCATCTCGTTCGAGGCCGCCGCCAAGCGCCTCTCCGCCGACGTCATCAACTTCGCGGCGAAGGGCTCGAGCGTCTCGAAGGGCGAGAGCCTGAAGGACACCGCGCAGACGCTGGAGGCCATCGGCGCAGACGCTGTCGTCGTCCGCCATCCCGGCTCCGGCGCCCCGCAGACCCTCGCCACCAGCGGCTGGATCTCGGCCGGTGTGGTCAACGCCGGCGACGGCACCCACGAGCACCCGACGCAGGCGCTGCTCGACGCCTTCACGATCCGCAAGCGCCGCTTCGGCGCCGACAGCCGCGGTCGTGACCTCAGCGGTCTGCGCGTCGTGATCGTCGGCGACGTGCTGCACTCGCGGGTCGCGCGCTCCAACGTCTGGCTGCTCACCACGCTCGGCGCCGAGGTCACGCTGGTCGCGCCGCCGACCCTGGTTCCGCAGAACGTGTCCCTCTGGCCGGTCCGTGTCGTCTACGACCTCGATGAGGCGCTGGCGGAAGAGCCGGATGCCGTCATGATGCTGCGCATTCAGCTGGAACGGATGAACGCGGCGTATTTCCCCACTGAGCGGGAGTATTCCCGCCGCTGGGGTCTGGACGCACGGCGTGTTGCCGCGCTTCCGGGCGGTAGCATTGTCATGCACCCCGGACCCATGAACCGGGGACTGGAGATCTCCTCGGAAGCAGCCGATTCCCCCCGCTCGACGGTGCTGGAACAGGTCACGAACGGAGTATCCGTCCGCATGGCGGTGCTGTACCTGCTGCTGGCAGGAGAACGAGACGACGAACGAGGGGGAGACCTGTGAACGAGACCCTCGTCATCACCGGTGCACAGCTGCTCGGTGCGGAGAGCGCCGACATCATCATCGAAGACGGACGGATCGCCGAGATCGGCAACGGGCTGAAGCGCTCGGGTGCGCGCGTCATCGACGCGGCGGGGCTCGTCGCGCTGCCGGGCCTGGTCGACCTCCACACACATCTGCGGGAGCCCGGTTACGAAGCCTCCGAGACGATCCTCACGGGGACGAGGGCTGCGGCCGCCGGTGGTTTCACCGCCGTCTTCGCGATGCCCAACACCTCGCCGGTCGCCGACACCGCGGGTGTCGTCGAGCAGGAGCTCGCTCTCGGTGAAGCAGCCGGATACGCCACGGTGCAACCCATCGGCGCCGTCACCGTGGGCCAGAGGGGCGAGCGCCTCGCGGAGCTGGGCGCGATGGCCACCTCCCGCGCGCAGGTGCGCGTCTTCAGCGACGACGGCTTCTGCGTGTTCGACCCGCTCATCATGCGCCGCGCACTGGAGTACGTGAAGTCGTTCGACGGCGTCATCGCCCAGCACGCGCAGGATCCCCGCCTCACCGAGGGCGCGCAGATGAACGAGGGCACGGTGTCTGCGGAGCTGGGCCTCGCCGGCTGGCCCGCTGTCGCCGAGGAGTCGATCATCGCCCGGGATGTGCTGCTGGCCGAGCACGTCGGTTCGCGGTTGCACGTCTGCCACCTCTCGACCGCAGGCTCGGTGGACATCATCCGCTGGGCCAAGAAGCGCGGCATCAACGTCACGGCCGAGGTCACCCCGCACCACCTGCTGCTGACCGACGAGCTCGTGCGCGGATACGACGCACGCTTCAAGGTCAACCCGCCCCTGCGGCGGGAAGAGGACGTGCTGGCTGTGCGCGAAGGCCTCGCCGACGGCACGATCGACATCGTCGCCACGGACCACGCTCCGCACCCGAGCGAGCACAAGGCGTGCGAGTGGCAGGCGGCGGCGAACGGCATGGTGGGTCTCGAGAGCGCCCTGCGGGTCGTGCACCAGTCGATGGTCCAGACCGGACTGCTCGAGTGGTCGGACATCGCGCGCGTGATGAGCGCGGCCCCGGCCCGGATCGGACGCCTCACAGGCCACGGCACGCCGCTCGAGGTCGGACAGCCGGCGCAGATCACCCTCTACGACGCGTCGGTCGACGGCGTGTTCACCGAGGCCGACCTCCACGGTCGCAGTGTGAACTCGCCGTACCTCGGCCGCGCTCTTCCCGGACGGGTGGAATACACGCTCCACGGCGGCGTCCTCACAGTCGATGGCGGCAGCGTCGTCGAGGAGCTTCACGCATGAGCGCTCGTGACCTCGCCGTCGCGATCACGATCGCCGTCGCGCTCCTCGTGCTGCTCGTGATGCTGCTCTCCTGGCGACGACGAATCCGCCGCGATTCCGTGTTCTCGGCCCCGCTGGGTGTCCCCGAGCATGCGGAGGTCGCCCGCCGCGACGAGGTGCTGTACGTGTCGACGACACGGCATGAGCAGCCGCTCGAGCGCCTGGCGGTGTCGCCTCTCGCATATCGGGCACGCGGTGAGATCGCGCTCACGGATCGCGGTATCGCGCTCTGCCTCGACGGCACCCCGACGGTCTTCCTCGCGAAGGACCGCCTGGTCGCCGTCGACCGCGCCACGGTCACGATCGACCGCGTCGTGGAGCCCGGCGGCCTTGTGCGCATCGCCTGGAACATCGACGACGACACGATCGTCGACAGCTACCTGCGCCTCGCCACCGGCGATCCCCAGAACCTCATCTCCGACCTGCAGCGGCTCGTCCCCGCCGCCCCCGACACAGGAGCAACGTCATGACATTCTCGACACTCTCCGGGCAGGCCCCCGCGGCCCAGCTCCCCGACCCCGCCGTCCTCGTCCTGGAAGACGGCACCCGCCACACCGGCCGCGCGTACGGCGCACGTGGACGCACTCTCGGCGAAGTCGTCTTCGCGACCGGCATGTCCGGATATCAGGAGACGATCACGGATCCCTCGTATGCGGGTCAGATCGTCCTGCAGACGGCTCCGCACATCGGCAACACGGGCATGAACGACGAGGACGCCGAATCGCGTCGCATCTGGGTCGCCGGTTACATCGTGCGCGACCCCTCGCGCGTGGTCTCGAACTGGCGCGCGAACGCCTCGCTCGACGACGTGCTCGTCGCGGACGGCGTCGTGGGCATCAGCGGCATCGACACCCGCTCGATCACCCGCCACATCCGTTCCGCCGGCTCCATGCGCGGCGGCATCTTCTCCGGTGCCGACGCGGCGCTCGACCCCGAAGAGCAGGTGCGCATCGTCCGCGAGGCGCCCGAGATGGCCGGGCGCAACCTGTCGGCCGAGGTCTCGGTCGACGTCGCGACCGTGACCACGGCGATGGGGGAGCGCATCGGCAACCTGGCCGTGCTCGACCTCGGCGTCAAGCAGGCGACGATCGACAACCTCGCCGCCCGCGGCTTCGAGGTGCACGTGCTTCCGCAGAACGTGACGATCGACGAGATCCGTGCGATCGACCCCGTCGCCGTCTTCTACTCGAACGGTCCCGGCGACCCCGCGGCCTCCGGTGACCACGTCGAGCTGCTGCGCTCGGTGCTCGACGACGGGCTTCCGTTCTTCGGGATCTGCTTCGGCAACCAGCTGCTCGGCCGTGCGTTGGGCCTCGGTACCTACAAGCTGCCGTTCGGTCACCGCGGCATCAACCAGCCGGTGCTGGACAAGCAGACCGGCAAGGTCGAGATCACCGCTCACAACCACGGCTTCGCGGTCGAGGCTCCGATCGAGGGCACCTTCGACAGCCCGAACGGCTACGGCAAGGTCGAGGTCAGCCACGTCGGCCTCAACGACAACGTCGTCGAGGGACTCCGCGCCCTCGACATCCCCGCCTTCTCGGTGCAGTACCACCCCGAGGCGGCAGCGGGCCCGCACGACGCCAACTACCTCTTCGACAGGTTCCGCGACCTGGTCATCGCAAGCCAGAAGGACTCCAAGTAATGCCCAAGCGCGACGACATCAACTCCGTCCTCGTCATCGGCTCCGGCCCGATCGTCATCGGTCAGGCCTGCGAGTTCGATTACTCCGGCACCCAGGCGTGCCGCGTACTCCGCGAGGAGGGCGTCCGGGTCATCCTGGTCAACTCCAACCCGGCCACCATCATGACCGACCCCGACTTCGCCGATGCGACCTACATCGAGCCGATCACCTGGCAGGTCATCGAGACGATCATCGCGAAGGAGCGTCCGGACGCGATCCTGCCGACTCTCGGTGGTCAGACCGCGCTGAACGCCGCGATCGAGCTGCACAACCACGGCATCCTCGAGAAGTACGACGTCGAGCTCATCGGCGCCAGCTTCGAGGCGATCAACAAGGGCGAGGATCGTCAGATCTTCAAGCAGCTGGTCCTCGATGCCGGTGCGGACGTGGCGGACTCCCGCATCGCCCACACGATGGACGAGGTGCTCGCGGCCGCCGACGAGCTCGGCTACCCGATGGTGGTCCGTCCGAGCTTCACGATGGGCGGGCTGGGCTCCGGCTTCGCGTACGACGAGGAAGACCTGCGTCGCATCGCCGGCGCCGGCCTGCGCGACTCGCCCACCACCGAGGTGCTCCTGGAGGAGTCGATCCTCGGCTGGAAGGAGTACGAGCTCGAGCTGATGCGCGACACGGCCGATAACACGGTCGTCGTCTGCTCGATCGAGAACGTCGACCCGGTCGGCGTGCACACGGGTGACTCGATCACGGTCGCCCCGGCGCTCACCCTCACCGACCGCGAGTACCAGAAGATGCGCGACATCGGCATTGACATCATCCGCGCCGTCGGCGTCGACACGGGCGGGTGCAACATCCAGTTCGCCGTCGACCCGTCGAACGGCCGCATCATCGTCATCGAGATGAACCCACGCGTCTCGCGGTCCAGCGCGCTGGCATCGAAGGCCACCGGCTTCCCGATCGCGAAGCTCGCGGCCAAGCTGGCCCTGGGCTACCGTCTCGACGAGATCCCGAACGACATCACGGGCGTGACGCCGGCGAGCTTCGAGCCGACGCTCGACTACGTGGTCGTCAAGGTGCCGCGCTTCGCGTTCGAGAAGTTCCCGGCAGCCGACGCCACGCTGACCACGACCATGAAGTCCGTGGGCGAGGCCATGGCGATCGGCCGCAACTACGCGACCGCGCTGCAGAAGGCCCTCCGCTCGCTCGAGAAGCGCGGATCGAGCTTCCACTGGGGCGCCGAAGACCGCTCCGTGGAGGAGCTGCTCGAGATCTCGAAGATCCCGACCGACGGTCGAATCGTCACGCTGCAGCAGGCGCTGCGCAAGGGCGCGACCGTCGAGCAGGCGTTCGACGCGACGGCGATCGACCCGTGGTTCCTCGACCAGATGGTCCTGATCAACGAGGTCGCCGAGATCGTGCGCACGGCTCCGGAGCTGGATGCCGCGACGCTGCGCTACGCCAAGGAGCACGGCTTCTCCGACGCGCAGCTCGCAGAGCTCCGCGGCATCTCCGAGGCAGAGGTCCGGGGTGTGCGTCACGGCCTCGGCATCCGTCCGGTCTACAAGACGGTCGACACCTGCGCCGGCGAGTTCCCTGCTCTCACGCCGTACCACTACTCGAGCTACGACTTCGAGACCGAGGTCGCACCGTCCGAGCGCACCAAGGTCGTGATCATCGGATCCGGCCCGAACCGCATCGGTCAGGGCGTCGAGTTCGACTACTCGTGCGTGCACGCCTCGTTCGCGCTGTCGGACGCCGGCTTCGAGACAGTCATGGTCAACTGCAACCCGGAGACGGTCTCGACCGACTACGACACCTCCGATCGCCTGTACTTCGAGCCGCTGACGCTCGAAGACGTGCTCGAGGTGCTCGACGCCGAAGCCGCGAGCGGCACCATCCTCGGCGTCGTGTGCCAGCTCGGCGGACAGACGCCGCTCGGGCTCGCGAAGGGCATCGAGGCCGCCGGCTACACGGTGCTCGGCACCAGCCCTGAGGCGATCGACCTGGCCGAGGAGCGCGAGCTGTTCTCCCGTCTCCTCGACGAGGCGGAGCTGGTCGCGCCGCGCAACGGCACCGCGATCGACGTCGAAGGCGCCGTGCGCATCGCCGAGGAGATCGGCTACCCGGTACTGGTGCGCCCGAGCTTCGTTCTCGGTGGACGCGGCATGGAGATCGTGTACGACACCGCGTCGCTGCGTGATTACTTCGTGCGCACCGCGGGCGAGGTCGTCATCGAGGAGGGCAAGCCGCTGCTGGTCGACCGTTTCCTCGACGACGCGATCGAGCTCGACGTGGACGCGCTCTACGACGGCACCGACCTGTACATCGGCGGTGTCATGGAGCACCTCGAGGAGGCCGGCATCCACTCCGGCGACTCCAGCTGCACGCTGCCGCCGGTCTCGCTCGGCCGCACCGACGTCGACCGCGTGCGCGAGGCGACACTGGCGATCGCGAAGGGCGTGGGCGTGCGCGGACTGCTGAACGTGCAGTTCGCCATCAGCGCCGGTGTGCTCTACGTCATCGAGGCGAACCCGCGTGCCAGCCGCACCGTGCCGTTCGTGTCGAAGGCGCTCGGAATCCCGATGGCCAAGGCCGCAAGCCGCATCATGACGGGGTCGACGGTCGCCGAGCTGCGCGCCGAGGGCATGCTTCCCGAGCAGGACGGATCGCGCGTTCCGCTCGACGCCCCGGTCTCGGTGAAGGAAGCCGTGCTGCCGTTCAAGCGGTTCCGCACGGCCGACGGCAAGACGGTCGACTCCGTGCTCGGACCGGAGATGCGCTCCACCGGTGAGGTCATGGGCATCGATCGCGACTTCCCGACCGCATTCGCGAAGAGCCAGGCTGCGGCCTACGGCGGCATGCCCACGTCGGGAACCGTGTTCATCTCGGTCGCCGATTCGGACAAGCGCGCCGTCATCCTCCCCGCGCACCGCCTGCAGCAGCTCGGTTTCACGATCGTCGCGACCGAGGGCACGGCCGAGATCCTCTCGCGCAACGGCATCGCCGTGACGGTCGTCGAGAAGTACAGCGAGACGCAGGAGTCCGGGGCGAAGAACATCGTCGACCTCATCAACGAGGGCGCGATCGACATCGTCGTGAACACCCCGTCCGGCGGAGCCGCCCGCGCCGACGGCTACGAGATCCGCGCCGCCGCGGTAGCAGCGGACAAGGCGCTGTTCACCACGATGGCTGTCCTCGGCGCCGCCGTGAGCGGGATGGACGCCGCGCATGAGGGCTTCCAGGTCAAGAGCCTCCAGGAGTACGCACTGGACCGGAAGGCGGCACTGTGAGCGAAAGCTTCGGGGAACGAGTCCGCTCCGCCCTCCACGCGCGAGGGCCCCTCTGCGTCGGTATCGACCCCCACGCCGCGCTGCTCGCGGCGTGGGGGTTGACCGATGACGCCCAGGGCGTCCGTGAGTTCGGCCTGCGCACGGTCGAGGCGGCTACCGGGAAGGTCGCCGTCGTGAAGCTGCAGGTCTCGTTCTTCGAGCGCTTCGGATCGCGGGGCATCGGCGCGCTGGAAGACGTTCTGGGGGCGGCACGCGCTGCGGGGCTGCTCGTGATCGCCGATGCCAAGCGGGGCGACATCGGGTCGACGATGGACGACTACGCGCGTGCCTGGCTCACTCCCGGTTCGCCCCTGGAGGCGGATGCTCTCACCGTGAGTCCCTTCCTCGGAGTGGGTGCCCTCGACGGCACCTTCGCCGTCGCTGAGACGTATGGCAAGGGTGTGTTCGTGCTCGCTGCGACCAGCAATCCCGAGGCCGAGGGCCTGCAACGCTCCACGGGTACGACAGGGAAGACGGTGTCGGCTTCGGTCATCGCCGAGGTCTCGGCGCGCAACGCCGAGCTGGCCCCCGCGGGGGAGTGGGGGAGCTTCGGCTTCGTCATCGGCGCGACCGTCGACTGGACGCAGGCGGGCATCGGGGCCTTCTCGCCCGCGGCCCCCATCCTCGCTCCCGGCTTCGGCGCCCAGGGCGCGACGCCGACCGATCTCCGCCCGCGCTTCGGCGAGATGTCGGAGGCGGTGATCGCCAGCGAGAGCCGCAGCATCCTCTCCGCCGGCCCCGTGGATCTGGCCGAGGCCATCTCCGCACGTGCCGCCGAGTACCTCGAGGTGGCCGGTGTCTGACGCGCAGCGCACGGTTCCCGAGGTCGACAGGGCCGCAGCGGCACGGCGCGCGGTGGAACGCCGTCGGGCCAGAGCATCGGTCAAGCGAGACCTCACGATGCGCGTGGTGACGCCGCAAGCCGTGCTCCACCGGGCGACGGCGGATGCCGACTCGGTCGAGGGCTCGATGCGCATCACCGACTTCCTGCTGGCCCTTCCGGCGATCGGCGCGGGAAAGCGCGACCGCGTCCTGGAGGAGCTGCATATCTCCCCGGTGAAGCGTCTCGGGGGTCTCGGTGCCCGCCAGCGCCGCGTGCTCGAGGCCTGGCTCGATTCCCGATTCCCGGAGCCGACCCCCCGCGGTGCACGCAGCCGCCTGCTGGTACTCGCCGGCCCCACCGCCGTCGGCAAAGGGACGGTCGCCGCACACATCCGCGAGAACAACCCGGAGATCCACCTCTCGGTCTCCGCGACGACCCGGCCTCCGCGCCCCGGTGAGATCGACGGCGTGCACTACTACTTCGTGGACGACGCCGAGTTCGATCGCCTGATCGCCGACGACGAGCTGCTCGAATACGCCGTGGTGCACAACCGCTCCCGCTACGGCACTCCGCGCGCTCCGATCGATGCCGCATTGGCCGACGGCAAGACCGTCCTGCTGGAGATCGATCTGCAGGGCGCACGGCAGGTGCGCAGGGCCGAGCCCTCCGCCACGCTGATCTTCCTGCTGCCGCCGAGCTGGGACGAACTGGTGCATCGGCTGGTCGGACGAGGCACGGAAGACGCCGAGGAGAGGGCCAGACGACTGCGTACCGCGAAGGTCGAACTCGCCGCACAGAACGAGTTCGATCACCTCGTCGTGAACGAGGACGTCGCCACTGCGGCTCGCGAGGTCGTAGAATTGTCTACAAGCTCTGCGCGCTGAGCGTCTTCGCGCGCCTTTCGCACCGTCTTCGCGACGATCCCGTCGCCTGATCAGGAGGTCTCACCATGGCCGGACACAACAACGGCATCATCGATCCCCCCATCGACAACCTGCTCGACCGCGTCGACTCGAAGTACGAGCTCGTCATCTACGCCGCCAAGCGTGCGCGTCAGATCAACGACTACTACTCCGACCTGCATGAGGGAAACCTCTTCGACAACGTCGGCCCGCTCGTGGACTCGTCGGTCGAGGACAAGCCGCTCACCATCGCCCTGCACGAGATCAACGAGGACAAGCTCCGCCTGCGTCACGCAGAGTGATATTCGAGACCGCGCCTCCCGTCTGTCGGAGGCGCGGTCCAGAATGGGTGCCACACCCTCCTTCCGTCCGTCCCGTTCTGGAGTATCGATGAGCGCCCTGCGTCTGTTCACATCCGAGTCCGTCACCGAGGGGCACCCGGACAAGATCTGCGACCAGATCTCCGACAGCATCCTCGACGGCCTCATCGCGAAGGACAAGGGCTCTCGGGTGGCGGTCGAGACGCTCGTCACGACCGGCCTCGTGCATGTGGCGGGTGAGATCCGCACCGATGCCTACGTCGACATCCCCACGATCGTCCGCCACGTCGTGAACGGCATCGGGTACACCTCCAGCGACACCGGTTTCGATGGCTCATCCTGCGGCGTCAGCGTCTCGGTGGGGGAGCAGTCGACAGACATCGCCCACGGCGTCGACAGCGCACAGGAGCACCGGGACGGGTCCTCCGTCGACCCGCTCGACAGCCTCGGCGCCGGCGACCAGGGAATCATGTTCGGCTTCGCGACGAACGAGACCCCTCAGCTCATGCCGATGGCCGCCTGGACGGCACACCGTCTCGCTGAGCGTCTCACCGAGGTGCGTCGCAGTGGTGCACTGCCGTTCCTGCGCCCCGACGGCAAGACCCAGGTCACGCTCGGCTACGACGGCTTCACGCCGAAGACGGTCGATGCGGTCGTGGTCTCCACTCAGCACCACCCGGACATCTCTCAGGAAGAGCTCCAGGCGCAGGTCCGCGAGCACGTGATCGACCCGGTGCTCGAGACGACAGGCCTCGACCTCGATGACGTCACCTTCTACATCAATCCCGCTGGTCCCTTCGTGACCGGTGGCCCCAAGGGTGATGCCGGTCTCACCGGACGCAAGATCATCATCGACACCTATGGGGGGGCAGCACGCCACGGCGGCGGTGCCTTCAGCGGCAAAGACCCCTCCAAGGTCGATCGTTCCGGTGCCTACGCGACCCGGTGGGTGGCGAAGAACGCGGTGGCAGCGGGCCTCGCAGATCGTCTCGAAGTTCAGGTCGCTTATGCGATCGGCGTCGCGCGGCCGGTCGGTCTGTACGTCGAATCCTTCGGTACGGGCAAAGTGTCGGACGACGTCATCACGCGCGCGATCAACGAGGTGTTCGATCTGCGACCGCAGGCGATCATCGAGGACCTCGACCTGCTGCGTCCGATCTACGCCCAGACGGCCGCGTACGGGCATTTCGGCCGCGAGCTCCCCGACTTCACCTGGGAGCGCACCGACCGCGCCGACGAGCTGCGCCGCGCTGCCGGGCTCTGATGGGACCGCGGTCCTGATGGCTCCGGCGAGCCGGCGCATCGCGCGCGTGCTCCTCGATTCGCCCCTGCCGCAGCTCGATCGACTCTTCGACTACGCCCTCCCGGAGGAACTGGGCGACGTTCCGCTGGGGGTCCGCGTGCGGGTGCCGCTGCGCACCGCCGGCCGCGTGATCGACGGCTACGTCGTCGACATCGACACGGAAGACGACGCCGATCGCGCGCTCTCGGAGGTCGAGAGCGTGGTGTCGACGGTGCCCGTGCTTCCTGAGCGTCTGCACACCCTCGCCCGTCGTGTCGCCGACCGAGCCGCGGGTTCGGCTTCCGACGTGCTGCGGCTGGTGATCCCGAAGCGGCAGGTGCGCGTGGAGAAGGCATGGACTGCCGACACGCCCGCCGAGGTGCCTGAAGCGGATGCCCTCGCCGTGGCTGAGAGCACGGTCGACCTCTACGACGGCCTCGACGCCGTGCTCGACTCGGGTGGTCGTGCGGCGGTAGAGGCGGTTCCCCAGCTCGGCGACGGCGTGCAGGGCTGGGCCCGGTTGCTGGCGGCTTCGGCGGCGCGGATGCTCGCCGCAGGGAAGTCCTCGATCATCGTCGTCCCCGACAGTCGCGATCTCGATCGACTCCTTGCCGCGCTCGAGGCCCTCGTTCCCGCCGCTGCGGTGGTCCGTCACGACTCCCGGCAGACCAATCCCGACCGTTATCGCGGCTTCCTCCGCACGCTCGAGGATGCGCCGTGCATCGTGGTGGGAAACCGTTCGGCCGTCTACTCTCCGGTCGTGGCCGGCCTGGTCGCGATCTGGGATGACGGCGACCCGTTGCTGGGCGAACCTCTCGCCCCCTACGTCAACGCACGCGACGCGGCTCTGCTTCGTCAGGAGCTCGAGGGCTCCGCGCTGCTCTTCGCCGGCCATACTCGGACGACCGATGTGGAGCGCCTGGTCGTCCTCGGCTGGTTGCAGGACGTCAGAGCGAGACGCCGGGTGCTCCCGCGTGTCGTGCTCAGCACGCCGCAGGAGATGGAGCAGCCGACGGCGCAGCGGATGCCGTCGTCCGCTTTCCTCGCCGCGCGCACGGCTGCAGCGGAGGGCCCGGTCCTCGTACAGGTGTCGCGACCCGGTTTCTCCCCGTCGCTGGTGTGCGCGCAGTGCCGAGCTCCGGCACGATGCGCCCACTGCGGCGGTCCGCTCGGCGCGAAGCATCGAGGTGCTGTGCCGGTGTGCGCGTGGTGCGGTCGAGCCGCCAGTGCCTGGTCGTGCCCCGCGTGCGCATCGACGAAGCTGCGCCTGGCCTCGTCCGGGAGCGAACGCACCGCCGACGAGCTGGGCCGGGCGTTCCCGGGCATACGCGTGATCGTCGCGGACAGCGCGCACCCGGTGGAACGGGTCCCGGCCAAGCCGGCACTGGTCGTCGCGACCCGTGGTGCCGAGCCGATCGCCGAGGGCGGGTATCGAGCCGTCGTCCTGCTCGACGGACCCCGGATGCTGCAGGCTCCCGATCTGCGGGTCGCGGAGTCCTGCCTGCGCTGGTGGTCGAACGCATCGGCTCTCGCGGCGCCCGGTGCGCCCATCCACCTGGTCGGTGTCAACGGCGCGGCCGCGAAGGCTCTCGCGACGTGGAGTCAGGCGGCTCACGCCCGCTCGGAACTCGAGAGCAGGGCTCCGCTGCACATGCCGCCGACCACGCGGGTGGCCCTCGTGCAGGGGTCGGTCACGGCCGTCGCCGGCGCCCTCGCCGCCCTGCATGACCTCGCCCTGCCCTCGGATGCGGTGCTCGGCCCGGTCCCCGTCGACTCCGACGACGTTCCGCCGCGGGTGCGGGCGCTCGTGCGGTTCGACTACAGCGCCGGAGCTCGCGTGGCGACCGCGCTGCGCGCTGCGGTCGTCGCCGAAGCGGTGAGCGGTCGTCGCAGAAAGGGGCGTGCGACCAAGAGCACGCTCTCCGTCCGCCTCGATATCCTCGAACCAGAGCTCTGACCCTTCCGGAGAACCTTCATGCGCCTCGTCTTCGCCGGCACACCTGCCGCTGCCGTGCCCACCCTTCGTCGACTCGCGGCGTCCCATGAGATCGCCGCGGTCGTCACGCGCCCCGACGCACCCCTCGGGCGTCGTCGGATCCTGACGCCGTCACCCGTGGCTCAGGCAGCCGCCGACCTCGGGCTCCCCGTCATCAAGACGGCCCGGCTCGACGATGCCGCGACCGCCGAGATCTCAGCCCTGGATGTGGACCTCGGTGTGATCGTGGCGTACGGCGGACTGGTGCGCGAGCCATTGCTCTCCTCGCCGACGGCGGGCTGGATCAACCTGCACTTCTCCCTGCTACCCGCGTGGCGCGGCGCGGCTCCCGTTCAGCGCGCGCTGATCGCGGGGGACGAGATACTCGGTGCCAGTGTCTTCCAGCTCGTCGCGGAATTGGACGCCGGTGACGTCTTCGCGACCCGCGAGGTCGATGTACCGGAGACCGCGACCGCAGGCGAGGCGCTCGATGCCCTCGCGCTCGATGGAGCGGAACTCACCGCAGACGTCGTCTCCGCGATCGCGGACGGCACGGCGCTGGCGGTTCCCCAGGAGGGCGAGCCGACTTTCGCCGCCAAGCTCACACTCGCCGACGGACTGCTGGACTGGAGTCAGCCGCTCGAGGCCGTGTTCGCCCGGTTCCGCGGCGTGACACCCGAGCCGGGAGCCCACACGACCGTCGGCGGTCAGATGCTCAAGGTGCTCGAAGCTGTGCCTGACCCGGATGCGGAGGCGCTTGCTCCCGGTCATCTCCGTGGCACCAAGACCGCTCTCCACATCGGCACGGGCACCGGGGCGCTCGCTGTTTCGCGGGTGCAGCCCGCGGGAAAGGGAGCGATGAACGCGGTTGACTGGTGGCGTGGTCTGCGCGGGGGCGACGAACTGGTGGCCGGATCATGAGCGACCAGGGACGCAACCGCCGATCCACGCCGTCGAACGGCCGACCGCGTGGTGCGCAGGGATCGCCGGAGGGACGTCGCGCCGGTCAGCGCGGCCCCGTCCGCACCGTGCAGCCCGCGAGACGGGTGGCCTACGACGTGCTGCGCGCCGTGTCCGAGACCGACGCCTATGCGAACCTCGTCCTTCCGTCGGCGATCGCCGAGGCGCGCCTCACGCCGCAGGACGCTGCCCTCGCGACCGAGCTGACCTACGGCACGTTGCGACGGCTCGGCACGTATGACGCGATCATCGCTGCCGCGGCGGATCGTTCGCCGGACAGCATCGACCCGGCCGTCCTCGATGCGCTGCGCCTCGCGGTGCATCAGCTGCTCGCCACTCGTGTCGCTTCACACGCGGCCGTCAACGAATCCGTGAACCTCGTAGCCACGGAGTCCGGCCGGGGGGCATCGAGCTTCGCGAATGCGGTTCTCCGCCGGATCGCTCGCGAGTCGGCCGAAGACTGGCACGCTCGTATCGAGGAGCAGGCGCGCTCCGACGACGAGCGTCTGGCTCTGCGATCCGCGCACCCGGTCTGGGTGATTCGCGCCCTGCGCCGCGCTCTGGCCGCTGAGGGGCGCGGTGACGAGCTGGAGGCGCTTCTGCACGCCGACAACGCGTCGCCCGAGGTCACACTCGTCGCCCTTCCGGGATTGGCAGAGCCGGGGGAGCCCCGCCTGCCCTATGCCCCCACCGCTTTCGCGTCACCCGGAGGCGACCCACGTCGTCCGGTCGAGGAGTCCGGCGGCACCGTGCGCGTGCAGGACGAGGGCTCCCAGCTCGTGGCACTCGCGCTGGCCGGTGCCGCTCCCATCGCCGCAGGGGAGCGCTGGCTCGACCTGTGCGCCGGCCCCGGTGGCAAGACGGCTCTCCTCGCCGCGGTCGCGCGTCAGCACGACGTCACGCTGGAGGCGAACGAGATCGTCCCGGTCCGGGCGCGTCTGGTGCGTAAGGCTCTCAGGGCTGTTCCCGGAGATGTGGTGGTGCACGAGCAGGACGGGCGGGCTCTCGCCGCATCTCGACCGGGCGAGTTCGACCGCATCCTCGTCGATGCGCCCTGCACAGGCCTCGGTGCACTCCGCCGACGCCCCGAGGCACGGTGGCGGAAATCGCCGGCCGATGTCGCCGAACTCGTCCCGCTCCAGGTGGAGCTTCTCTCCGCCGCTCTCGACGCTCTCGCCCCGGGCGGCATCGTCGCCTACGTCACCTGCTCGCCGCACCTGGCCGAGACCACGGGGGTCGTGAAGGAGGTCCTACGCGACCGCGCCGACATCGTCGAGCTCGACGCGCGCGCTGCCGTCGCTGAGGTCGCCCTCTCCCCGATAGATCTCGCCGACGAGGGCCGTGTGGGGTCCGGCAGCGCTCAGCTCTGGCCGCATCGCCACGGGACGGACGCCATGTTCCTCGCACTCCTGCAGCGCTCATCCGACGAGCACACCTCACCCGGAAAGGAAGACTAGGACCGTGGACCTGCCTCGCGCCCCGCGCATCAACCCGAGCATCCTCGCCGCCGACTTCGTCAACATGCAGGCGGACCTCGCCAAGATCGCGACCGCCGACTTCGCGCACGTCGATGTGATGGACAACCACTTCGTCCCCAATCTGACGTTCGGCCCGCAGATGGTCGAGCGCATCCAGGCCACCAGCCCGATCCCGCTCGATGTGCACCTCATGATCACGGATCCCGAACGGTGGGCTCCCGAGTACGCCGAGATCGGAGCCGCGAGCGTCACCTTCCATCTCGAAGCGGCCGACGAGCCCGTCGCACTCGCTCGTCGCCTGCGTGCCATCGGTGCTCGGGCCGGAGTCGCGGTGAAGCCCGCCACGCCCGTGGAGTCGCTCTATGACGTGCTCGACGAGTTCGATCAGATCCTCGTGATGACCGTCGAGCCGGGCTTCGGGGGGCAGGGGTTCATGCCGGACACGATGCCGAAGCTGCGCGCTCTCGCCGAGGAGGCGCGTCGACGCGGATCGCAGGTGTGGCTCCAGGTCGACGGCGGCATCTCCGACCGCACGATCGAGATCGCGGCCTCCGCGGGCGCCGACACCTTCGTCGCGGGCTCGGCGGTCTACGGTGCCGATGATGTCGAGGCGGCCGTCACCCGGCTGAGAGACCTCGCCAGAGCCGCTAGCCTGGAACCGTGAAGACTTTCGACGAGCTGTTCGCCGAGCTCAGCGTCAAGGCAGAGACTCGCCCTGCGGGATCGGGGACGGTCGCCGAGCTCGACGGCGGCGTGCACACGATCGGCAAGAAGATCGTGGAAGAGGCCGCCGAGGTGTGGATGGCGTCGGAGTACGAGTCCGACGAAGCCGCCGCGGAGGAGATCTCCCAACTGCTGTACCACGTCCAGGTGATGATGCTCGCGAAGGGTCTCAGCCTGCAGGACGTCTACCGACATCTGTGATGCGCTCCGTTCCGATCACCCCGAACTGAAAGCCATCCATGCTGCGCATCGCCGTTCCCAACAAGGGCTCGCTCTCCGAGACCGCCGCCGACATGCTCGCCGAGGCGGGCTACGCCGGTCGACGCGACCCCAAGACCCTTCATGTCATCGACGCCGAGAACGACGTCGAGTTCTTCTTCCTCCGACCCAAGGACATCGCGACCTATGTCGGCTCCGGTGCGATCGATGTGGGCATCACGGGACGTGACCTGCTCCTGGACGCCCGCATGCCGGGCGCCCGGGAGATCGAGGCGCTCGGCTTCGCCGGCTCCACGTTCCGTTTCGCCGCTCCGACGGGCCGCTACACCGATGTGACCGAGCTCGACGGTCTGCGCATCGCCACCTCGTACCCCGGTCTGGTCGACGCGTTCCTCGACGAGCGCGACATCGCGGTGGACCTGGTGCCGCTGGACGGGGCCGTGGAATCCGCGGTGCGTCTGGGTGTCGCCGACGCTGTCGCCGACGTCGTCGAGACCGGGACGACGCTTCGTCAGGCCGGGCTCGAGGTGTTCGGCCCGGTCATCCTCGAGTCGGAGGCCGTGCTCATCGCCGGGCCCGTCGATGCCGAGGGCGCGGATACACTCCTTCGCCGTCTTCGCGGCGTCATGGTCGCCCGGCGGTTCGTGATGATCGACTATGATCTGCCGGTCGCGCTCCTCGACGACGCCGTGAAGATCGCCGGCGGCGTCGAGTCGCCGACCGTCTCGCCGCTGCGCGACCCCGAGTGGGTGGCCGTGCGCGTCATGGTGGCGCGCTCGCGCGTCAACCCCGTGATGGATGCGCTCTATGCGCTGGGTGCGCGGGCCATCCTGGTCACCGCGATCCACAACGCGAGGCTCTGATGGCACTCGCCAGTCGTGTCATCCCCTGTCTCGACGTGGCCGACGGTCGCGTGGTCAAGGGCGTCAACTTCGAGAATCTGCGAGACATGGGAGACCCCGTCGAGCTCGCCAGGCACTATGCCGCCCAGGGCGCCGACGAGATCACCTTCCTCGATGTCACGGCGACGGTCGATGCGCGCGCCACGACGTACGACGTCGTGCAGCGCACTGCCGAGCAGGTGTTCGTGCCGCTGACCGTCGGCGGGGGAGTGCGCAGCGTCGACGACGTGGCTCGCCTTCTCTCCGTGGGGGCGGACAAGGTCGGCGTCAACTCCGCCGCGATCGCGCGGCCGGAGCTGATCGGAGAGATCGCCGACCGGTTCGGTGCGCAGGTGCTCGTGCTGTCGCTCGATGTGAAGCGTGCGCCGACGACCCCCTCGGGCTTCGTGGTCACGACGCACGGTGGCCGCACCCAGACCACCCTCGACGCTCTCGACTGGGCGCGGGAGGCCGCCGAACGCGGGGCGGGCGAGCTGCTCGTGAACTCGATCGACGCCGACGGCACGCGCGACGGCTTCGACTTGGAGCTCGTCCGACTGATGCGGGAGGCGGCCTCCGTGCCGGTCATCGCCTCGGGTGGCGCGGGCCGAGCATCCGACTTCGCGCCGGCGATCAAGGCCGGTGCCGACGCAGTGCTGGCTGCGAGCGTCTTCCACACGGGCGCGCTCACTGTCGGAGACGTCAAGGACGCGCTTCGCGCGGAAGGAGTTCTCGTTCGATGACAGACGCAGAAGCGCAGGCGACTCCTGTCGACGAGCGCATCGCCCAGGTGGTCTTCAACGCCGACAGCCTGGCACCCGTGATCGTGCAGCAGTGGGACACGCGCGAGGTGCTCATGCTCGCGTGGGTCGATGCGGAAGCCCTTCGACGCACCCTGACCTCTGGGCGAGCGACGTACTGGTCGCGCTCTCGCCAGGAGTACTGGCGCAAGGGAGACACCTCCGGTCACATCCAGGTGGTGCATGAGGCGCGTCTGGACTGCGACGGGGATGCGATCCTGCTCCTCGTGGCGCAGACCGGTCCGGCGTGCCACACCGGCACACGTACCTGCTTCGACACGAACGACCTCGAGGCGATCGCCGGGACGGATCAGTCATGACCTTCGCGCAGCGCGGCCGCTCCCTGTCCGTCTCCGGCTTCCTTCTCGCCGGTGCGATCGGCATCATCTCGTCGACCCAGACGTGGCTGACGGTCGAGCGCGCAGACGCGGGCGAGGCCATCCTGGTTCCCGGCGCGTCCGCCCTCGTACTGCTCGCTCCGCTCAGCCTCGCGGTGCTGGCCCTCGGCGCGGCGCTGTCGATCTCCGGCAAGGCCGTCCGACTCGTGTTCGGAGTGCTCGCGGCCGCGACGGCCCTGTTCCTCGGCTGGTCGACACTCCAGCTGCTGCTCGCCGAGCCCTTCGACGCCGTCTCGGCCACCGTCACCGAGGTGACCGGACTCGCCGGCGGCGCGGCGGTCCATGAAGTCGTGGCGAGCATCGTCCCGTCCGCCTGGCCCTACATCGCCCTCGTGGGATGGGTGATCCTGTTGGTCGCCTCGGTCGTGGTCCTGACGACGTGGCGGGGCTGGAAGGTCGGAGGGCGTCGCTACCGCACCGACCATGTCGAGGTCGTACATGACGGCCCCGTCGATGCCGTGGACTCCTGGGACGAGCTGTCCCGGGGAACCGATCCGACGCGCTGACCCCGATAGACTGATTCCGAACTGCACGTCGTCCCCCCGGAGGAGAACATGACTAACCCGATCGCCGACCCCGGCCACGGACACTCGCCTGCAGCCTGGACCGCCGTCGTGATCATGCTGGTCGGCGTCGCCGCCGGCACGGTCGCCTTCTGCTTCGAGCAGCCTGCCCTCGTCGTCGCTTCGGTCGCGCTCATCCCGATCGGCGCGATCGTCGGCTGGGTGCTCGCGAAGGCCGGTTACGGCGTGAAGGGTCCGAAGTACGCTCCGAAGGCGCACTAATGGTGCTCGCCGACCTGACGGCCGGCGCTGTCGCAGACGCTGAGCGTCGCGCCCTGTCGCGCCCGCTGGCCACTCTCGAACGAGAAGCTCTCGCACGCCCAGCGGCCAAGGACGCCCTGTCGTTCCTGGCTCCGGCGGATCGGGTGAAGATCATCGCCGAGGTCAAGCGGGCGAGCCCGTCGCGGGGTGCTCTCGCGGACATCCCCGATCCCGCGCTGCAGGCATCGCTGTATGAGACGGGCGGAGCCTCCGCGATCAGCGTCCTCACGGAGGAGCGTCGTTTCGGTGGCAGCCTCGCCGATCTCGAGGCCGTCACAGCCAGGGTCTCGCTTCCGGTGCTGCGCAAGGACTTCATCGCCACCCGCTACCAGGTGCTCGAAGCACGTGCGGCGGGAGCAGACCTCGTTCTGCTGATCGTCGCGGGGCTCGAACCCGATGTCCTGCGCGATCTCTTCGGTTTCATCGGCGAGCTGGGCATGACGCCCCTCGTCGAGACGCATTCCGCTGACGAGCTCGAAGCGGCGATCGACCTCGGAGCGCCTCTGATCGGCGTGAATGCGCGTGACCTCAAGACGCTTGAACTCGACCGCGATCTCTTCGGGCGCCTGGTCGATCGCATCCCCGACACGGCCGTGAAGATCGCGGAGTCGGCGGTGCTGACTCCCGCCGACGTCGTGCACTACCGTTCCGCGGGCGCCGACGTCGTCCTGATCGGCGAGGCGCTCGTGACCGGCGACCCCGTCGCCACCCTCAAGATCTTCCTGGAGGCATGATGAGCCTGCGCGACCAGCACGGACCTTTCTTCGGTGAGTTCGGCGGGCGTTTCATGCCCGAGTCGCTCATCGCCGCGATCGACGAACTGACCGTGGCCTACGAGGCGGCGATCGTCGATCCGGACTTCCGTGCCGAGCTTGCGCATCTGCTCAGCTCGTATGCCGGGCGCCCCTCCGCGATCACCGAGGTGCCGCGGTTCGCGGAGCACGCCGGTGGTGCGCGCATCTTCCTCAAGCGTGAAGACCTCAACCACACCGGGTCACACAAGATCAACAACGTGCTCGGGCAGGCACTGCTCACCCAGCGCCTCGGCAAGACCCGCGTGATCGCCGAGACGGGTGCCGGTCAGCACGGTGTCGCGACCGCGACCGCGGCGGCGCTGTTCGGCCTGGACTGCACCATCTACATGGGCGAGGTCGACACCGAGCGCCAGGCACTCAACGTGGCGCGCATGCGTCTTCTCGGCGCAGAGGTGGTCCCGGTGACGTCCGGATCGCGCACGCTCAAGGACGCGATCAACGACGCCTACCGTGACTGGGTGGCGTCGGTCGAGACCACGAACTACATCTTCGGCACCGCGGCAGGACCGCACCCGTTCCCGGCGATGGTCCGCGACTTCCAGAAGATCATCGGCGAAGAGGCACGTGCGCAGTTGCTCGACGAGGTCGGCAGGCTCCCCGATGCCGTCGTGGCGTGCGTGGGCGGCGGATCTAACGCGATCGGCATGTTCGACGCGTTCCTCGATGACGCGGACGTCAAGCTCTACGGTGTCGAAGCGGCCGGCGACGGCGTCGACACGGAGAAGCACGCGGCCTCGATCGAGCGCGGCCGCCCCGGCGTGCTGCACGGCGCGAAGACCTACGTCCTCCAGGATGCGGACGGGCAGACGATCGAATCGCACTCGATCTCCGCCGGACTCGATTACCCTGGCGTCGGTCCGGAGCACTCCTGGCTCGCTGATATCGGTCGGGCCGAGTACATCCCGGCCACCGATGACGAGGCGATGCAGGCGCTGCGTCTGCTCAGCCGCACCGAGGGGATCATCCCTGCCATCGAGTCGGCGCATGCCCTTGCCGGTGCACTGCGCATCGGTCGCGGGCTCGGCACCGACGGACTGATCGCCGTCTGCCTGTCCGGCCGCGGCGACAAGGACATGGACACCGCGGCGCGCTACTTCCAGCTCTACGACGAGGCCGCACTGGCCCACGACGCCACCGAGGAGAGCGAAGAGGAAGAACTGGCCGCGAAGGGGGAGCCGCAGCTATGAGCCGTGTCGAACAGGCGATCCAGCGCGCCCAGGACGCAGGGCGAAGTGCCTTCGTCGGCTACCTGCCCGTCGGCTTCCCCGACCTCGAGACGAGCATCCAGGCGGCTATCGCCCTCGCCGAGAACGGCGTCGACATCATCGAGCTGGGCCCGCCCTACAGCGATCCGGTGATGGACGGCGCGATCATCCAGGAGGCGACGACCAAGGCCTTGGCCGCGGGCTTCCGGATGGCCGATCTCTTCACGGCGATTCGTGCCATCACGGCGGCGACGGACGTTCCGGTGCTCGTGATGACCTATTGGAACCCGGTGATGCAGTACGGCATCGATCGTTACGCGGACGACCTGCTCGCCGCGGGAGGAGCCGGCCTCATCACTCCCGACATCACACCCGATGCGGCAGGGGAGTGGATCGCCGCCAGCGAGCGGACCGGCCTCGACCGTGTCTTCCTTGCGGCTCCCACGTCCTCCGACGAGCGCCTGGACCTGGTCGTGAAGTCGTCCACCGGATTCGTCTACACCGTCTCGACCATGGGCATCACGGGGGAGCGCACCGAACTCGACCGCGCGGCCCGCACCCTGGTCGGCCGCCTCCGCGCGCACGGGGCTCACCGTGCCTGCGTGGGGATCGGCATCTCCACCGCCGAGCAGATCGCCGGAGTATCGGAGTACGCCGACGGCGCGATCGTCGGCACAGCACTCGTCCGTGCCCTGCGCGACGGCGGAGTACCCGCCCTCGCCGAAGTCACCCGCAACCTGGCCTCCGGCACCTCGTCGGCACGCCCCGATCACGAGAACTAGAATCGCACTCATGTCACTCGCGCTCCACAGCACCTTCGCCGGTGTGCTCGCCAGCATCCCGAGCCCCACGGTCTCCTATTGGGACGTGTGGCCTGGCATCCGGATCCACTTCTACGCGCTCTGCATCATCGCCGGCATCATCGCCGCGACGTTCCTGACCAACCACCGTCTCACCAAGCGCGGAGCGGAGCCGTGGGTCGTGATCGACATCTCGATCCTCGCGGTGCCGTTGGCGATCATCGGTGCGCGCATCTTCCACGTGCTCACGCACCCGAACGACTACTTCGGTGAGGGGATCAACACCTGGAACCCCTTCCAGCCGGGGTCGGTGTGGGCGATCTGGGAGGGCGGAATCGCGATCTTCGGCGCACTCATCGGCGGCGCCATCGGCGCGTACCTCGGGTGCCGCTGGACGGGGATCCGCTTCTGGACCTTCGCGGATGCGCTGGCTCCGGGTCTGCTCCTGGCACAGGCCATGGGCCGCTTCGGCAACTGGTTCAACAACGAGCTCTTCGGCCTTCCCACCGATCTGCCCTGGGGTCTGGAGATCCCGTCCACGAACTCGGCGTTCCCTCCCGGGCTTCCCGAAGGAACACTCTTCCACCCGACGTTCCTCTACGAGGTCATCTGGAACGGTCTCGGCGTCATCGTCCTGCTCTGGCTCGGCCGCAAGCTCTTCTTCCAGTGGGGTCGCCTGTTCGCGATCTACCTGATCTGGTACAGCGCGGGACGCATCGTCTGGGAGTCGATCCGCATCGATCCGAGCGAGATCATCCTCGGCCTGCGCAGCAACGTCCTCGCGGCGATCATCGGCGTTCTCGTGGGTCTCGCGATCCTCATCGTCCAGACCCGTCGTCACCCGGGACTGGAGCCGTCGCCGTACCAGCTCGGCCGCGAACGGACCGATGCGGACGCTGATGTACAATCGCAGAACAATCCCTCTGACTTCGTAGACGTGAGCGAGCCTCCGACCGAAGAAGTCACCGCAGGAGCCACCGCCACAAGCACTGCTCCCACGAGCGAGGACGGCTCTCGATAACGCCGCCTCGTGGCGGGAGAACCATTGCACTGAACGAGCGGGCCGACGTCGTCCCCGGGTTTCACTCGAAGATCTGAGGACGGTAACTGGTGTACTTCCAGCCCCCTTACGGCGCCTCTGGCGCATACCCCCCGAAGCAGGGCATGTACAACCCGGCGTTCGAAAAGGACGCCTGCGGCCTCGCCATGGTCGCGACCCTGCGCGGCCAAGCCGGGCACGACATCATCGCGTTGGCCCTCGAGGCCCTGCGCAACCTGGAGCACCGCGGAGCCATCGGCTCGGACGCGGGCACCGGGGACGGCGCCGGCATCCTGACGCAGATGCCCGATGAATTCCTCCGCGCAGTCGTCGGCTTCGAACTGCCGCCCGTGGGGGAGTACGCCGCCGGGTTGGCGTTCCTGCCCCGCGATTCGAGCGAGCGCCGCCAGCAGAAGGCCGGGATCGAGAAGATCGCCCGCTCCGAGGGACTCCGCGTTCTCGGCTGGCGTGAGGTCCCCACCGCCAACGAGAACCTCGGCAAGCTCGCCGACGAAGCGCGTCCCGCCTTCGAGCAGCTCTTCGTGAGTGCCGGAGGGGCGACCCACACCGATGCGCCGCTGACGGGCATCGCCCTCGACCGCGTCGCGTACCGCCTGCGCAAGCGCGCTGGTCATGAACTCGGCGCCTACTTCGTCTCGCTCTCGGCCCGCACCCTCGGCTACAAGGGCATGGTCACCACCCTGCAGCTTGAGCCGTTCTATCCCGACCTGCAGGACGAGCGCTTCGCCTCCGAGCTGGCCGTCGTGCACTCCCGCTACTCGACGAACACGTTCCCCTCGTGGCCGCTCGCGCAGCCGCTGCGGATGCTCGCGCACAATGGAGAGATCAACACGGTCGGCGGCAACCGCAACTGGATGCGCGCCCGGCAGTCCCAGCTCGAGTCCGAGCTTCTCGGCGACATCTCGCCGCTGCTCCCGATCTGCACGGACGGCGCGAGCGACTCCGCCTCGTTCGACGAGGTGCTCGAACTGCTGACCCTCACCGGGCGCAGCCTTCCGCACGCCATCATGATGATGGTGCCGGAGGCGTACGAGAAGCAGGCCGACATCACTCCGGAGCTGCGCTCGTTCTACGAGTACCACTCCAACCAGATGGAGCCGTGGGACGGCCCGGCCGCGCTCATCTTCACCGACGGCACGCTCGTCGGTGCCACGCTCGACCGCAACGGGCTGCGTCCCGGACGTTGGACCGAGACGACCGACGGCCTGGTCGTGATCGGATCCGAGACCGGTGTGCTGCAGTTCGAACCGGAGCGCATCAAGCGTCGAGGCCGTCTGCAGCCCGGCAAGATGTTCCTGGTCGACACCGCGCAGCGTCGCATCGTCGAGGACAGCGAGATCAAGCACGACCTCGCCACGATGCACCCCTGGCAGGAGTGGCTGGATGGCGGGGCCGTGCGTCTGGCCGAGCTGCCCGAGCGTGAGCACATCGTGCACCCGCCCGCATCGATCACCCGTCGTCAGCGTACGTTCGGCTACACCGAGGAAGAGGTCCGCATCCTCCTCACTCCGATGGGGCAGACGGGTGTCGAGCCGCTCGGCGCGATGGGATCCGACACCCCGATCGCTGTGCTCAGCAAGCGTCCGCGCCTGCTGTTCGACTACTTCACGCAGCAGTTCGCGCAGGTCACGAACCCGCCGCTCGACTCGATCCGTGAAGAGGTCGTCACCAGCCTCAAGCTGGGGCTCGGCCCCGAGAGCAACCTGTTGTCGTGGGGGCCGGAGCACACCCGCACCGTGTCGCTCGACTTCCCGGTGATCGACAACGACGAGCTCGCGAAGATCCGCCACATCGACAAGGCGATGCCGGGTCGGTCGAGCGCGACCATCCGCGGTCTTTACCACTTCGACGCAGGCCCGCAGACCCTGCAGGACCGGCTCACCGAGATGTGCGCCGAGGTCGACGAGGCGATCGAGGACGGCGCCGAGTTCATCATCCTGTCGGACCGCGACTCCAACAAGGACCTGACTCCGATCCCGTCCCTGCTCATGGTCTCGGCGATCCACCACCACCTCATCCGGCGTGAGAACCGGATGAAGGTCGGTCTCATCGTCGAGGCCGGAGACGTGCGCGAAGTGCACCACGTGGCGACGCTGATCGGCTACGGCGCCTCCGCCGTCAACCCCTACCTCGCGATGGAGACGGTCGAGCACCTCGTGCGCACCGGCTACATCAACGGCATCACGCCCGAGAAGGCGGTCAAGAATCTGATCTACGCGCTCGGCAAGGGCGTGCTCAAGATCATGTCGAAGATGGGCATCTCCACGGTGTCGTCGTACGCGGGCGCCCAGGTGTTCGAGGCGGTCGGGCTCAGCCAGGAGTTCATCGACGCGTACTTCACCCGCACCGAGTCCAAGCTCGGCGGCATCGGCATCGAGGAGATCTTCGCCGAGAACCAGGCGCGTCACGACTACGCGTACCCCGAGGATGCGGCGGCGCGTGCGCACGAGCGGCTCTGGACCGGCGGCGAGTACCAGTGGCGTCGCGACGGCTCTCCGCACCTGTTCAACCCGGAGACGGTGTTCAAGTTGCAGCACTCGACCCGCACGAGGCGCTACGACATCTTCCGCGAGTACACCAAGCTCGTCGATGAGCAGGCCGCCGAGCTGAAGACCCTCCGCGGACTGTTCAGCCTGCGCACCGGCACCCGCAAGCCCGTGCCGCTGGACGAGGTCGAGCCGGTCTCCGCCATCGTCAAGCGCTTCTCCACGGGCGCGATGAGCTACGGCTCGATCTCCCGTGAGGCACACGAGACGCTCGCGATCGCGATGAACAGCATCGGCGCGAAGTCGAACACCGGTGAGGGCGGCGAAGATCCCGACCGGCTGGTCGACCCCGAGCGCCGCAGCGCGATCAAGCAGGTCGCCTCCGGGCGCTTCGGCGTGACGAGCCTGTACCTCACCGAGGCGGATGACATCCAGATCAAGCTCGCTCAGGGCGCGAAGCCCGGCGAGGGAGGCCAGCTGCCGCCGACCAAGGTCTACCCCTGGGTCGCGCGCACCCGTCATGCGACCGCTGGTGTGGGATTGATCTCCCCGCCGCCGCACCACGACATCTACTCGATCGAAGACCTCAAGCAGCTCATCTTCGATCTGAAGCGGGCGAATCCCGAGGCGCGCATCCACACCAAGCTGGTAAGCCAGTCAGGCATCGGCGCGGTGTCGGCGGGTGTCGCCAAGGCACTGAGCGACGTCATCCTGGTCTCCGGCCACGACGGTGGAACGGGCGCCAGCCCATTGAACTCGCTCAAGCACGCCGGAACTCCGTGGGAGCTCGGTCTCGCCGAGACGCAGCAGACGCTCATGCTCAACGGCATGCGCGACCGCGTGGTGGTTCAGGTCGACGGCCAGCTCAAGACGGGCCGCGACGTCATCATCGGCGCACTGCTCGGCGCGGAGGAGTTCGGTTTCGCCACCGCTCCGCTCGTGGTCAGCGGTTGCATCATGATGCGCGTGTGCCATCTCGACACCTGTCCGGTCGGCGTCGCCACGCAGAATCCGGTGCTGCGCGAGCGTTTCACGGGCAAGCCCGAATTCGTCGTGAACTTCATGGAGTTCATCGCTGAAGAGGTGCGCGAGCTCCTCGCCGAGCTCGGCTACCGTTCGATCGACGAGATCGTCGGCCGTGCCGACCTCATCGAGGTGAACGCCGCCGTCGAGCACTGGAAGGCAGAGGGCCTCGACCTCACCCCGGTGTTGGAAGGCCCGGTGTTCCCGGCCGGCGAGCCGCGTCGCAGCGGTCGCACCCAGGATCACGAGCTCGAGAAGCACTTCGACGTGCAGCTGATCGACATCGCGAAGGGGGCGCTGCTCAACGGAGAACCGGTCGTGGTGGAGCTGCCCATCGCCAACACCGAGCGCGCCGTCGGAACGATGCTGGGCCACCAGGTGACCTCTCGGCACGGTGCTGCGGGTCTGCCGCAGGGGACGATCGATGTCACTCTGCACGGCACGGCAGGGCAGTCGCTCGGCGCGTTCCTGCCACCGGGGATCATGCTGCGGCTGGAAGGCGATGCGAACGACTACGTCGGCAAGGGGCTTTCGGGCGGTGACATCACCATCCGTCCGCCGCGCGGTTCTGCGATCGCACCCCATGAGAACGTGATCGCCGGCAACGTGATCGGCTATGGTGCGACCTCGGGAACGATGTTCATCTCGGGCGTCGTCGGCGAGCGCTTCCTCGTCCGCAACTCGGGCGCGACCGCCGTCGTCGAGGGTGTGGGCGACCACGCGCTGGAGTACATGACGGGCGGCCTCGCTGTGATCCTCGGACCGACCGGACGCAACTTCGGTGCCGGCATGTCCGGGGGAGTGGCGTATGTGCACGCGCTCGATACGAGCAAGGTGAACGCCCAGTCGCTCGGCAGCGGAGAGCTGCTCCTCGAGCCGCTGGATCGTGCGGATCTCGAGGTGCTGCGCAGCCTGCTGGTCGCGCACATCGAGCGCACCGCATCGCCGTTGGCCGCGTCGCTCCTCGAGAGCTTCGAGGAGACCGCTGCAGAGTTCGTGAAGGTGCTTCCTCGTGACTTCGCCGCCGTGCGGAGCATGCGCGAGGAGGCGTTGGCTGAAGGGATCGACCCCGACGGCGACATCGTGTGGAACCGCATCCTGGAGGTGACCGGTGGCTGACCCCAAAGGCTTTCTGAAGGTGACCGAGCGGGAGCTTCCCGCCCGTCGTCCCGTTCCCGTGCGCATCATGGACTGGAAAGAGGTCTACGAGCCCGGCGACAAGCAGGTCCTGCGCCGTCAGGCCGGGCGCTGCATGGACTGCGGTGTGCCGTTCTGCCATCAGGGCTGCCCCCTCGGCAACCTGATCCCCGAATGGAACGACCTCACATGGCGCGGAGAGGGGCGGGCGGCGATCGAGCGTCTGCACGCCACGAACAACTTCCCGGAGTTCACTGGACGACTGTGCCCCGCACCGTGCGAGAGCTCGTGCGTGCTCGGCATCAACCAGCCGGCAGTGACCATCAAGCAGATCGAGGTCTCGATCATCGACGAGGCCTTCGCGAAGGGCTGGGTCGAGCCGGAGCCGCCGGAGCGTCTGACCGGCAAGACGGTCGCCGTCGTCGGGTCGGGGCCTGCGGGTCTCGCCGCCGCGCAGCAGCTCACGCGTGCGGGACACACCGTCGCGGTCTTCGAGCGTGACGACCGCATCGGCGGCCTGCTGCGCTACGGCATCCCGGACTTCAAGATGGAGAAGACTCAGCTCGAGTCCCGACTGCGTCAGATGCAGGAGGAGGGCACCCGCTTCCGTGCGGGTGTCGAGATCGGAAAGGACATCTCCTGGCCCGACCTTCGTGCGCGCTACGACGCGGTGGTGATCGCGACCGGTTCGACCGTGCCCCGCGACCTCGCCATCCCCGGGCGCGACCTCGACGGCGTGCACTTCGCCATGGAGTACCTCGTGGAGTCGAACCACGCGGTCGCCGGGGACAAGGTCACTGACCAGATCAGCGCCGAGGGCAAGCACGTCATCGTGATCGGCGGCGGAGACACCGGTGCGGACTGCATCGGAACCGCGCACCGCCAGGGCGCACTCAGCGTCACCAACCTCGCGATCGGCAAGCAGCCGGGCGACGCGCGTCCCGACCACCAGCCGTGGCCGATGATGCCGACTGTCTTCGAGGTCTCCTCCGCGCACGAGGAGGGCGGTGAGCGGGTCTTCCTCGCGTCCACCGTCGAGTTCCTCGGCAACGAGGTCGGCGAGGTGCGTGCGTTGCGTGTGGCCGAGACGGAGTACATCGACGGACGTCGCGTGCCCAAGAGCGGCACCGAGCGCGAGATCCCGGCCGATCTCATCCTGATCGCGATGGGATTCACGGGTCCCGAGCAGGGCGGCTACACCGAGGAGACGCTTCCGCAGGTGACCGACCGTGGCGCCTTCCGCCGCGACTCCTCGTACGAGTCGACGGTTCCCGGCGTGTTCGTCGCCGGCGATGCCGGCCGCGGCCAGTCGCTCATCGTGTGGGCCATCGCCGAGGGCCGTGCAGCGGCTGCGAACGTCGACCGGTTCCTGATGGGCACCACCGTTCTTCCCGAACCGGTGCGCCCGAGTGATGTCGCGATCGGTCTCCAGCCCGCGTAGGCTGAGGCCGGCACCGTCGCCTGTTTTACCTTCCCCCACTTCTACCCTGGAGAAATCTTTGAGACGCGCGAAAATCGTCGCCACCCTGGGCCCCGCCACCTCCACCTATGAGACGGTGCGCGCACTGATCGATGCGGGGGTGGACGTCGCTCGACTGAACCTCAGCCACGGTGACTACTCCGTGCACGAGAACAACTACGCCAACGTGCGTCGTGCCGCAGAGGATGCCGGTCGCCCGGTCGCCATCCTCGTCGACCTGCAGGGCCCGAAGATCCGTCTCGGTAAGTTCGAGAACGGACCCTACGAGCTCGCCAAGGGTGACATCTTCAAGATCACCACCGAAGACATCATCGGCAACAAGGACATCTGCGGAACGACCTTCAAGGGTCTCCCGCAGGACGTCAAACCCGGTGACTTCCTCCTGATCGACGACGGCAAGGTCCGTGTCGAGGTCGTCGAGACCGATGGCGTCACCGTCACCACCAAGGTGATCGTGGCCGGTGCGGTGTCCAACAACAAGGGCATCAACCTCCCTGGAGTGGCCGTCAACGTCCCCGCGCTGAGCGAGAAGGACGAAGACGACCTGCGCTGGGGTCTGCGCATCGGCGCCGACCTGATCGCCCTGTCGTTCGTGCGCAACGCCGCCGACGTCAACCGCGTGCACGAGATCATGGCGGAAGAGGGCGTCCGCGTCCCCGTCATCGCCAAGGTCGAGAAGCCGCAGGCGGTAGACGCGCTCGAGGAGATCGTCGACGCCTTCGACTCGATCATGGTCGCCCGTGGAGACCTGGGCGTCGAGCTCCCGCTCGAGGCCGTGCCGATCGTGCAGAAGCGCGCCGTCGAGATCGCACGTCGCATGGCGAAGCCGGTCATCGTCGCGACGCAGATGCTCGAGTCGATGATCAACAGCCCGGTCCCGACGCGCGCCGAGACCTCGGACGTCGCGAACGCGGTGCTCGACGGTGCGGACGCGGTCATGCTCTCCGGTGAGACCAGCGTCGGCGACTACCCGGTCGTGGTGGTCGAGACCATGGCGCGGATCATCGCGTCCACCGAGGAGCACGGTCTGGAGCGCATCGCGCCGCTGACGACCAAGCCCCGCACCCAGGGCGGCGCGATCACCCTCGCCGCTCTCGAGGTCGCCGAGTTCGTCGACGCGAAGTTCCTCTGCGTGTTCACGCAGTCGGGTGACTCCGCTCGTCGTCTGTCGCGTCTGCGCTCGCGCATCCCAATGATCGCATTCACGCCGGAGCCCGACATCCGTCGCCGCATGGCACTGACGTGGGGCATCCGCTCGACGCTGGTCGACATGGTCCAGCACACCGACCTGATGTATCACCAGGTCGACGAGTATCTCCTCGGCAACAAACTCGCCGAGGAAGGGGACAAGGTCGTCGTGATCTCCGGTTCCCCTCCCGGAATCATCGGATCGACGAACGACCTTCGTGTGCACAAGGTCGGCGATGCGATCCGCGGTGCAGCTCCGATCTACAAGGCCGGCGTCTGACACACTGCATCCAGAGGGGGCGGGACTTCGGTCTCGCCCCCTCTGTCGTACGCGTCAGGTAGTTTTCACTCATGGAGCCGAGGCATCGTCAGAGGAGCATCTCATCGGCGTGCTGAGGAACGCGGGGTGGTGGGTCGCCGATTACCTGTACGCGGGCTATTGGCAGGTGCGTGCGATGTTCGACCGCACCGATCCGGCATCTTTCGCCTCCGGGAGCGCCGCGCACATCGTCGTGCTGCCCGGCGTCTACGAGACCTGGAGGTTCCTGCAGCCCCTCGTCGTGGCGATGCATGAGCGCGGACATCCGGTTCACGTCGTCGATACGCTCCATCGGAATCAGCGCCCTGTGGTCGATATGGCAGAAGCCGTGGCGACCTTTCTCGTAGAGCAGGAGCTCCGTGATGTGATCCTCGTCGCGCACAGCAAGGGCGGTCTGGCAGGAAAGGTGGTGATGACGGGCCCGGCAGGGGGGCGCGTGCGTTTCATGCTCGCGGTCGCGACGCCGTTCGGCGGCTCGCGATACGCCCGTCTCATGCTGTCGAGAACGCTCCGGGAGTTCTCTCCGGACGACCCGTCGATCGTGGGTCTCGCGCGGCAGCTGACCGTGAACGAGCGGATCGTCTCGGTCTACGCGGAGTTCGATCCGCACATCCCGGAGGGGAGCGAGCTCGCCGGTGCCAGAAACGTCCGCCTCGACACGGGCGGGCACTTCCGGATCCTCGCGCACCCCCGCGTTCTGGCAGAGCTCGCCGTGCTGGCGGAGTAGCCGCTCAGCTGCAGCTGCCGGTCGGCGGACGCTCTCCGTAAAGCGTCGGAAGCCACGAGAGCAGGTGCGCAAGCGCGGCGGATGCGGCGAGGCCGTGGCTGGCATCCGGATAGCGGTGCAGGGTCACATCCGCGTTCTGCTCGCCGTGGAGCTTCACGTATCCCTCGGGATCAGAGACGTGTCCCGGCGGTGTCCCCGAGTGAGGTCTGGGGGGGTGTGGACGATCAGTACGGGACAGCGGGCGTGTTCTGCGCACGCAGCGCTGACCGAGCCCAGCAGCATCCCAGCGAAGCCTCCATGGCCGCGGCTGCCGAGAACGAGCATGTAAGTGTTCTCGCTCATGCCGATCAGAGTCCGCGCGGGGGACCCGAGCAAGGTCCGGCGGATCACACCTGAAGGGGGTGCTTCGCCGAAGGCCTTCCGGATGCTCTCGGAGAGGATCTCTTCCGCATCCTGTTCGGGCGACCACTCGATGGCGACGTAAGGATCGACGGGTGGGGCTGTCCAGGTCGTCACGGCTTCCAGACGTTTCTTCAGGGCAGCTGCCATATCAGCGGCGTAGCGCAACGCGTCGATTGATGAGGCGGAGCCATCGACACCGACGAGGATCCGGTCGCTCTGCGTGATCTCCATGTCGCCATGATCACGAGTTCCGGGCGCGATCGTCGGGACGAAGGTCACACGGACCGTCGTCCCGTCGTCGCCGAACGAAACGCTCGGCGACGACGGTGTGCGGCTGCGTCGGGACCTTCGGCACTGGGACCGTCGAGCGAACGGGGATGTACTCGTGCCATGACGAGAACCCCCTTCCGAGACGAAACGCGATGAGTGCGTCCGGAGCCCTCAGCTGGCCGAGCATCGTGCTGACCGAACCGTCAGCCCCGACGCTGGAGGCTCTGAACGCCTGGTGGCGTGCAGCGAACTACCTGTCGGTGGGGCAGATCTACCTGCTCGACAACCCTCTGCTGCGCGAGCCGCTCACCCGCGACCACATCAAGCCGCGACTGCTCGGCCACTGGGGGACCACGCCCGGCCTCAACTTCATCTACGCCCACCTGAACCGCGTCATCCGGGAGCGTGCGCTCGATGTCCTCTTCGTCGCCGGGCCGGGTCACGGAGGTCCCGGGATGGTCGCCAACGCCTACCTGGACGGCACATATAGCGAGGTGTACGACGCGATCCCTCGCACCGAGAACGGCGTCCGCGCGCTGTTCCGCCAGTTCTCCTTCCCCGGGGGGATCCCCAGCCACGTGGCACCGGAGACCCCGGGATCGATCCACGAGGGTGGCGAGCTCGGCTACTCGCTGTCCCACGCCTACGGGGCCGCATTCGATAATCCGGACCTGTTGGTCGCCGCCGTCGTCGGCGACGGTGAAGCGGAGACCGGGCCCTTGGCCACCGGATGGCACTCGAACAAGTTCCTCGATCCCCGGCACGACGGGGTGGTGCTGCCGATCCTGCACCTGAACGGCTACAAGATCGCCAATCCGACCGTGCTCGCCCGCATCCCCGAAGAGGAGCTTCTGCAGTTGATGCGCGGGTACGGGCACACGCCCTACCTCGTCTCCGGCGGCTTCGACGGTGAGGATCCCTTCGAGGTCCACAGGCGATTCGCGCACACCCTGGATCAGGTGCTCAACCAGATCGCGCAGATCAAGGCGGATGCGGCGTCGGGTGCGCTCAGCGCCCGCCCCGCCTGGCCGATGATCGTGCTGCGCACTCCCAAGGGGTGGACCTGCCCGAAGGTGATCGACGGACATCCGGCAGAGGACAATTGGCGTTCACACCAGGTTCCCCTCCGGGACGCGCGCGACACGCTCGCGCACACTCAACTGCTCGAGCACTGGATGCGCTCCTACCGACCGGAGGAGCTGTTCGACGACGCCGGTTCGATCAGGGCGACCGTAACCGCTCTCGCACCGGTGGGAGATGCGCGGATAAGCGCCAACCCCGTCGCGAACGGCGGCCTTCTGCGGAGAGACCTGGTTCTCCCGGACTTCCGCGACTACGCCGTCGATGTCCCGTCTCCGGGAGGCTCCGTCAGCGAGGCCACTCGCGTGCTCGGCACCTGGCTGCGCGATGTGATCGTGGCCAACCCGAAGGACTTCCGGATCTTCGGCCCCGACGAGACCGCCTCCAACCGTCTCGATGATGTCTTCGAGGTCACGGACAAGCAGTGGAACGCCGCGCTGTGGCCGATCGATGACGACAACCACCTGGCCAGGGCCGGCCGCGTCGTCGAGATGCTCAGCGAACACCAATGTCAGGGTTGGCTCGAAGGCTACCTGCTGACGGGGCGTCATGGAGTCCTCAACTCCTACGAGGCGTTCGTGCACATCGTCGACTCGATGTTCAATCAGCACGCCAAGTGGCTGAAGACCGCGAAGGGCATTCCCTGGCGCCGACCGATCTCCTCGCTGAACTACCTGCTCAGCTCGCACGTCTGGCGACAGGACCATAACGGGCTGTCGCACCAGGACCCGGGCTTCATCGACCACGTGGTGAACAAGAAGGCGGACGTGGTGCGCGTCTACCTTCCCTTCGACGCGAACACCCTCCTGTCGACGTACGATCACTGTCTGCGTTCGGTGGACTACGTCAACGTCGTCGTCGCCGGCAAGCAGCCGGCGCCGAACTGGTTGACGATGTCGGAGGCGATCGAGCACTGCACGCGGGGGCTGGGAATCCTGGAGTGGGCCGGGAGTGAGCGGACGGATCAGGAACCGGACGTCGTCCTCGCGGCGGCGGGTGATGTCCCGACGCTGGAGATCCTCGCCGCGGCAGCCATCATCCGTGAGCGCATGCCCCGGCTGAGCGTCCGGGTCGTCAACGTCGTCGACCTGATGCGGCTCCAGAGCGAGGGCGAGCACCCGCACGGCCTCAGCGACCGCGAGTACGATGCCGTCTTCACCGAGGACAGGCCCGTGATCTTCGCATACCACGGCTACCCGTGGCTCATCCACCGACTCACGTACCGGCGACACGGACACGACAACCTTCACGTGCGCGGCTACATCGAGGAGGGCACCACGACGACCCCGTTCGACATGGTCATGATGAACGACATCGACCGGTTCCACCTCGTGATCGACGTGATCGACCGGGTGCCCGGCCTCGCCTCCACGCACGCGGTGCTGCGACAGGAGATGCAGGATGCGCGGCTTCGCGCGCGGGCCTACACGCGTGCCCACGGTGAGGATGCTCCCGAGATCGCCGGGTGGACCTGGAACAGCGCCGCCACCCCGAACGGCGGCGACCGCAGGGCTTCAATGCCTTCCGTCGCCGCCGAGCAGCACGATCAGAAGGCGTAGAACCACGACATCCGCCACACGCGTCGATGACGAAGACCTGCAGCGACCCGTCCATCAGGAGCCCGAGTGCCCCCTCGATGTCGACAGCGCGGGGAGCGCGCGGAGCCGCGCCTGGCCGAGGCCGACGAGAGCATCGTCGTCGGCCCTTACGGACGAGGAGGCGCGGCCGACGCACCGGTCGAACTGTTTGCGGCCGTCCGCTCCGTTTCGAGCACGGCCGCCTGCGTCCGGCGCTCCAGTCCGAGCTTGCTGAGCACGGAAGAGACGTAGTTCTTCACCGTCTTCTCCGCGAGCCCGAGACGGTCACCGATCTGACTGTTGGTCAGCCCTTCGGCGATCAGTGCGAGCGTCTGCTTCTCGCGCACGTTCAGCGATCCGTATCGAGGGTCTTCTGCGCTCGCGTCGCGCACGCGATGGGTGATGCGGCGCACCATCGAGGGATTCAGCAGCGACTCTCCGTCGGCCACAGCGCAGACGGCACGCACGAGTTCGTCGGTGTGCAGACTCTTCAACAGGTAGCCGGAGGCATCGCCGGTGACAGCGGCGACGAGTGCGTCGTCGTCGTCGAATGCGGTCAGGATCAGACAGCGGACGCTCGGATGTGATTGGCGGATCTGGCGGCACAGATCGATACCGCTGCCGTCAGGGAGATGCACGTCCAGGACGGCGACGTCGGGGAGCGTCTCGGCGATCCGGATGACCGCCTCGCTGCAGCTCGATGCTTCCCCGACCACGGTCAGATCGGGGTGCGCCTCGAGGAGTCCGGCGATGCCGCGGCGCACGACTTCGTGATCGTCGACCAGGAACACTCGGTGCATTCGTCCCTCTCTTCGTGCTCGGGCTGCGGGGCGGCGGTCAGGCGGGTGCGGACGTGCAGATCACAGTACCGCTCGAGACTCGCACCGGAGCGCGACTCGTCATGGGACCAAAGACCCACCGCAGGGCGGACTTCGCGCCCTATCCTCGCGTTCTGGGAAAAAGAGGGGGGAGCCGCCCGCATCGGGAGGGCTGCTCCGAGAAAAAGGGACAGGGGCCGCGCTCCAGGGGCAGTGCGGTTCCTCTCTCTTCTCTCGGCCGTGACGATCAGCGCTGTCCAGGGGGAGCGGAGGCCCGCGGGGCTTCGGATGTGACGGGGTGCGGCATCGGTGTGTGGACGACGAGCACCGGACAGCGGGCGTGGGCCGCGCACGCCGCACTGACGGAACCGAGGAGCAGCCCGGCGAATCCGCCATGTCCTCGACTGCCGACGACGAGCATCGACGCACGGTCGCTCTGTTCGATGAGCACCTCTGCGGCGCGGCCGGGAACGACTGACTGCGTGAACCGCTTCGGAGGTGATCCCTGGAACGCTGCGCGCACGGCATCGAGGAGGCACCGCTGCGCATCCATCTTGGGAGACCATTCGGTGCCAGGATCGAACGGATCGAGCATCACAGGATACGTCCAGGTGGTGACCGCCGCGAGTGGGACATCGAGTGCAACGGCGATGCGCGCCGCGTACGACAACGCTTCCACGGAGGCAGCGGAGCCATCGACGCCGACGACGATGGGGAGCGGCTCGACGATGTCTGTCATCCGCCCAGGATTCACCCCGCGGGAGCGGCTTGCAGAGGCGAACGTCCCACGGTCTGGTCTCGGCTCATCCCGAGTGGTGGGCCCGATCGCCGGGCACGATGAGGACGGGTGCGTTGATGTTGACGAGGACGTCCTGGACGACAGGTCCGAGGGAATGCTCGCTGCGATGCGCGTGCCCTGCGCCGATGACGACGAGTGCGGCATTCCGGGAGGCGTCCAACAGCGCTTCCGCCGGCGGCCGCACGGTCTCGCGCGTTCGCAGCGTGGCCCGAGGGTGCAGCCGTTGGACGAGAGCGGCCGCCTGCTCCAGCGCGGATGCCGACGTCTCCACGGGCGCCGGAACGATCCCGGAGAACGAGGAATGCACGACTTGTAGCGGCTCCCCGCGCCGTGCGGCCTCGTCGGATGCCGCGCGGACGACGGGATCGAGCAGGTCATCGGCCTTCACTCCGGCGACGACCCCTGAGCGGAACCGCAGATCGAGGTGCGGCACGACCACGACGGCGCAGCGCGTCACCGCTGCGATGCGCAGACTCATGGTGCCGAAGACACGGCTGTGGATGAACCCCGTCTTGCCGGTGCTGATCACCAGGGCGTCATCATCCTGGAGGAAGCGGGCGAGCTGCTCCGGCACGGGCCCCGTCGGGAGTACGACGTCCGTCGTCCTGTGCGGTTCGGGGTGCGCGAACTCCACATCGTCTCCGGTCGACACATGCACGCGGACGACCGGGACGCCGGCCGCGGCAGCATGCGACTCGGCCCACGCATGCGCCGTTTCCTCGCCACCGCTTCCCTTGAGCGCCAGGACATATCGTGCAGGCATTCGCGCTTCCTCTCTCGGTGGAATGCCATCGTCCGATGAGGGAGGTCGAGCGTGAAGAGTCGAAGGTCCTGCAGAGGCCGTTCGAGAGTAGTGTCGGCAATGACTGCCGGGGAAAGTGGGGGTGATGGACGACGAAGAGCTTCGGTTCCCCGACCAGCGCCGATCCGAGCTGGAGAGCACGATCGGCGAGCTGGTGGAACGAGCTCAGCACGTGCTCAGCGCCCAGGGCCGACTGCGCAGCCTGTTCCGTGCGAGCCAGATCGTCGTGGAGGACCTCGACCTCGAACAGGTTCTTCGTCACATCGCCGAGGCCGCTGTGACCCTGGTGGACGCGCAATACGGCGCGCTCGGTGTGATCGACCGCGAGGGGCGCCTGGAGCAGTTCATCCACGTCGGGATGCCGGATGACGTCGCTGATCGGATCGGTCATCTCCCGGAAGGGCATGGTGTGCTGGGGGCGGTCATCGAGAGCGCGCATCCGATCCGCCTGGTCGACCTCGGTGCCGATCCGCGATCGGTGGGGCTGCCCCCGCACCATCCGGTCATGCGCACGTTTCTCGGCGTTCCGATCCGGGTGCGCGGGGAGATATACGGAAATCTGTATCTCACCAACCGCACGGGCGGCGAGTTCACCGACGAAGACGAAGAGCTGGTGCTCGCCCTCGCGACCACGGCCGCGATCGCGATAGACAACGCGCGTCGCTATGAGGAGTCCCAACGCCTTCAACGGCTCAGTCACGCCCTCGCTGAGATCTCCGCGGCGTTGCTCTCGGCGGACGCGGGTGACGTCTTCGGTGTGGTGGCGGAGAAGGTGGCCTCCGTCATCGATGCCGACCTGGTGCTGATCGTTGCGCCGGGAGCCGAGGAGGGGCGTTACCACGTGGAGACAGCCCGAGGAGTCGGTGCCGATCGGCTCGAGGGCACGGAGGTTCCCGATGGCGATTCCCTGATCGCCCGGGCGATGACTGGCGAAAGCGTCGTCTCCAACGCCGATCCTGCCGAGTCGCCCTCCTTCGAAGGGCATCTCTCCGGAGGGTCGACCATCGCCGTCCCCCTGCTCGTCGCGGGCACACCCGCGGGAGCCCTGTGTGTGGTCCGCGACGCGGCGGAGAAGCACTTCTCCTCCGAGGATCTGTCGGTGCTCTCCGAGTTCGCCGCGCAAGCGGGCATCGCCGTCGCCCTCGCGCATGCACGTGCTGACCGTCAGCGGCTGGATCTGATCGAGGATCGTGCCCGGATCGCTCGAGACCTTCACGACAACGTCATACAGCGACTGTTCGGAACAGGGCTCGGCCTGCAGGCGCTGGCGGCGACGACGCCTGATCGGGCCGAAGTCATCTCCGCGCACGCCGGAGAGATCGACGCGGCCATCTCCGACTTCCGCACGGCCATCTTCGCTCTTCAGACCACGGACCCCGAGTCGGTCCGCCATCGTCTCCTCGACGTGGTGGGCGAGTTCACCTCGAGTCTTCGCAGCGCTCCCCGCATCTCGTTCTCCGGTCCCGTCGATCTCCTGGTCACCGGCGCGCTCGGTGAGGACATCGTCGCCGTGGTGCGCGAGTCGCTGAGCAACGTCGCCCGCCATGCGCGCGCCACGACGTCGGAGGTCGTCGTCGCCGTCACAGCATCCCATGTCACGGTCGTCGTCGACGACGACGGGATCGGTATGCCCGAGAACCCGGAGCGCGTCAGCGGTACGGCGAATCTGGAGATGCGTGCGCGAGCGCATGGCGGTACGTGCACGATCGCGGCCCGAGACCTCGGCGGCACGAGGGTCCACTGGCGGGCGCCGCTCGAGGCGGAGACGGCGGGCTCCCGATGATCGGCGTGTTCCTGGTGGAAGACCACAGTGTCGTCCGTCGCGGAATCGCACAGATCCTCGACGCGGAGCCGGGGCTCGAGGTGGTCGGAGAATCGGGCACGGTGCGCGGCACGCTTGGGCGGGTGGAGGCGACTTCGCCGGATGTCGTCGTGCTCGATGTGCGGCTCCCCGACGGCAGCGGCGTGGACCTCTGCCGGAGCATCCGATCGGCGCACCCCGGGATTCGATGCCTCATGCTCACGGCCTTCGACGACGACGCGGCGAGCGCCGCAGCGGTGATCGCCGGCGCGTCGGGGTACGTCCTGAAGACGATCCGTGGCACTTCTCTCACCGACTCGATCCGCCGGGCGGCGGCCGGTGAGGACTTGACGCCCCCGGCCGTCACGGCGCGCGTACGCACCGAGCTCGCTTCTCGAGCGACGGACCCTCCCGCCCCTGAGGCGCCGCTGACCCTGCGCGAGGGTCAGATTCTGCGATTGATCGCGGAAGGACTCACCAACCGCCAGATCGGCGAGCGCCTCGGTCTCGCTGAGAAGACGGTCAAGAACTACGTCTCGGGTCTTCTCTCGAAGCTCGGTATGCAGCGTCGCACGCAGGCGGCAGTCTACGGTGCCACGGGGCACGTCTCCGATCGAGCGACGGGGGAACGCTTCGCGCAGCGGTGAGCGTCCATGGGACGTTCGACCCTGACGGGAGTGCTGCACGGGAGAAGCATGTCTCATCGGAGGACTCCCTTCACCGTCAGAGGAGCATCATGGCCGACTCGACCTTCGCCCCACATCGTCCACTCGTCGTCGATCCCGCCGATCGACAGCTTCCCGCCACGCAGCCGATCGACGTCACTGCTCTCCTGCAACAGGGAACGCGATCGTGACGACTGGACACCCGCAGACCGTCGCCTCGACCGCAGAGATCGTATTCGAGTCGTTCTTCGGCAACACCCGCCGCGTGGCTGAGGCGGTCGCCGACGGCATAAGGCAGCATCTCGTGGCCGCACTCGTCGACGTACGCGGTGAGGAGCCTTCGAGTGATCACGACGTCCTCGTGGTAGGAGCACCCACTCACGCCCACTCGCTGAGTGGACCCGCCTCCCGGCGAGAAGCCGAGTCCTGGGCCAAGGACCTCGGGAAGCACCTGACGCTCGAGAAGGGGAGCCGAGCGACCGGGATCCGGGAGTGGATCGAGACCGGCGCGCCGACAGCGTCCGGGTTCGCCGCATTCGACACCCGCGTCGACATGCCGAGGATCTTCACCGGCTCGGCCGCGACAGCGATCAGCACGCGGCTGCGAAAGCGGGGGATGCATGAGCTCCTCCACCCCGAGAGCTTCCTGGTCGACAAGGACAGCCGGCTCCTTCCCGGTGAGCTCGAACGTGCCCGCACCTGGGGCACCGCACTCGCCCTCGAGGCGCTCTCGGGATCGCCGGCAGTGAGGGCCCGGTGGTGACCATGTCCACGTCGCAGGGGACCGACGCGACCGTCGCCTTTCTCGGTGCCGCCGATACAAGGTCGGAGCCGATCGTCGCCGACCCCGCGCGCACTTCGCCCCTGAGAGGAACCACTCATGCAAGAGAGCATCCTGGTCGGAGTCGTCGACACTCCTGCTTCCCGACGAGCCGTCGAGTGGGCCGCGCACCGCGCGAATGAACGGCTCAGCAGGGTGGAGCTCCTCTCGGTCGTGGGCGGCGCGATCGGCACGGTCGGCGAAGGGGCGGTCGTCGCCGAGGCCATCAGCCTGACGCAGGCGTTGCTCGAACGCGAAGCGGAGCGCGTCAGGGCGCACGGGGTGAAGGCGGACACCGTGGTCTCGCGAGGAAACCCCGTGGAGGAACTGATCAGCGCATCGATGGTGTTCGACCTTCTCGTGATCGGAAGCGACTTCCGGGGGGAGCATTCAGGTGCGCGGAGCATCCGCCACGGCATCCGTGTGGCAGCAGGTGCCCACTGCCCGGTGGTCGTCGTTCCCGACATCGATCTCGCCGGTCGGCGGGGCGTGATCGTGGGCGTCGATGGATCCGCGGTGTCCGGGAAGCTCATCGACTTCGCCGCGGCCGAGGCCGCGCGCACCGGCGATCCGCTCACCGTCGTCAACACCTGGGTCACGGTACCTTTGCCGCTCAACATGTCGGCCTATCCCGCGGACTATCTCTCCGGCATGCAGAAGCTGACGGAGGAGGCTCTGGCCGAATCGCTGGCGGGGATCTCTCGCCTCTACCCGGAACTCGAGGTGCATCGAGTCGTCGAGCGCGGCTATGCCGCCTCCGTCATCGACCGCCTTGCGGGGGACGCGCGTCTCACGGTCATCGGCTCTCACGGCCGTGGCGCGATCGCCCGATTCCTCCTCGGTTCGACCAGCCAAGAGGTCCTGTCGAGTCCTTCCACTGTCACCGTGCTCGTCCGGTGAGCGCCCGGCATGGTGGGACCTTCGACCCGGGGAAGGAGGTCGGGCGGCGTCAGACTTGAAGCATCCACGAGTCCCGTCCAGGAGGAATGATGCGAGCAGCAGTCGTCACAGAGTTCGGTGCACCGGCGCAGGTGGAAGAGCGTCCGATCCCGCAGCCCGGTCCGGGACAGGTCCTGGTCCGGGTGGAGACATGCGGACTGTGCCACACCGATATCCACGCCATGCGCGGAGATTGGCCGGTCAAGCCCCCGCTCCCGCTCATCCCGGGGCACGAAGGCGTCGGCATCGTCGAACAGCTCGGCGACGGCGTGACCAATCGCACGGTCGGACAGCGCGTCGCGATGCCCTGGCTCGGCCACGCATGCGGCGAATGCCGTTACTGCGTCGATGGTCGAGAGAACCTCTGCGAGAGCCAGTACAACAACGGCTACGCCGTCGACGGCGGCTACGCCGAGTACATGCTGGCAGACGCCCGTTTCGCCGTTCCCGTTCCGGGGGGCATCACCGCGATCGACGCCGCGCCGCTCACCTGCGCCGGAGTCACGACCTACGCGGCGATCAAGAACGCGCATGTCACGCCGGGCGAGACGGTCGCGATCTTCGGTGTCGGAGGGCTCGGCCACCTTGCGGTGCAGTACGCGCGCCTGGTGGGCGCCAAAGTCATCGCGGTGGACATCACCGACGAGAAGCTCGACCTGGCATCTGAGCTGGGTGCAGACCACGTCGTGAACGCCGCCGGCGCCGATCCGGTAGCTGCGATCCGGGATCTCGGTGGTGCCGACGTCGTCGTCGTCCTCGCGGTCGCGCCCGCGGTCTTCGACCAGGCGTTCCGTTCTCTGAACCGTGGTGGCAGGCTCGTGCTGGTATCCCTCCCCGCCGGTGGGGAGCTCACGGTGCCGATCTTCGATACCGTGCTGAAGGGCATCAGCATCATCGGCTCCATCGTCGGGACCAGGCAGGATCTGGCCGAGGTCTTCGACCTTCACGCCGCCGGACGGACGCGGGTCGTCACCGAGCCCCGTGAGCTGGACCAGGTCAACGCATCGGTCGACGAGGTGCTGGCGGGGACTGTGCCGGCCCGGCTCGTGTTCCGATACCACACCGCCGATGTCGTTCCGACGCACGACGGGACCGCTGCGTCCCTGTGAGACGGCGACCGACTTTTCCGATGAGGAGAGCAAGGACATCGTGAGAACGAACGTGAGAATTCGAGTGTGGACAGGACTTGTGTTGGGTGTGGCCGTCGTGTTCGCCACGGCGGCCACAGCGAACGCCGCAGTGCCGCCTCCGCTCGGGGATGACGGCTCGTACCACGTGGTCCGGAGCTGGAACACCACCCAATCGGAGCCCACAGGGTTCCTGGTTCCTTCGACGATTCTCGCCACGACGGCGGGTGAGATCTACGGGATCGCGAACTACTCCTCAGGTTCGTCTCAAGCGATCATCCGTGACAGCGACACCGGAACACGCCTTGCCTCCTGGTACAACCCCGACACCTCGCCGACAGGTCTGGCATTGGATGCCGCGGAGAATCCGCACGTCTTGGAGCGAAACAACGTCACCGGGCTATGGCAGGTCACCACGTACGACCCGGTGGGGGTGACCCTCGACACGACGGTGCTCACCGGCAGTGAGGACAGCAGCCTCGTGGGGCTCGCCCTTGCCGAGGACGGCACGATCTACACCATCAACGCGGGCGCTTCCCCGAACGAGATCGCAGGCTACTCCTCGGACGGCACGGCTCGACCGGCGGCGCCGCTGCCGGGCCTGCAGATCGGCTACGCCGCATTCAACCTGAACCTCGCCTCCGACGGTCGGCTTCATTTCTCGGCGTACAGCCTCGCCGACGGCAACTCGGTCCTCGTCGGAGTCGGAACGGATGGCGGAGGCCTCGCCGTCACCGCCCTCCCGAATGCCGCGCAGACCACCCTCGGCCCGAACGACCGACTCTTCACCGTGCAGTACGACGGCACGATCGTCATCTCGGATACGAGCGGTGCAGTGCTCGACACCATCCCCCCGACCGCCTTCGCCCCGTCTCAGATATCGCCCATCGGAATCACAGCCGCGACCGACGGGGGGACGATATTCGTCAGCGGATACGCGTACAACCCCGTCACCGGCGAGTCGACTCCCGGGATCTCGGCCCTTCAGCCACTGCGCTCCCCGGACATCGCCGGCGCGGCGTTCACGGCCCTCAGCTGCGAAGCCTTCAGCGATGCCGTCACCGCCACGGGTACCCCGCCACCGAGCTTCTACCAGGTCATCAGCGGTGTGCTGCCGCCGGGAATCACGCTCAACGGCGATACCGGCGAGCTCGCCGGCATCCCGACGATCGACGGCGACTTTGGCTTCACGATCCAGGCATTCAACGGTGTGGCACCGACACCCGACACCACCACTCGGGACACCGCCGACTACACGATCAGTGTGAGTCTGAAGACTTTCACCACGTCATCCCCCGTCATCAGCGGGAAACCGAGCGAGGGGAGTGAACTCACCGTCGTCGTCGCCCCATGGGTCCCCCTGCCGACAGAGATCCTCTTCCAGTGGCTCCGCGACGGCCAGCCGATCGACGGAGCGACCTCGAGCACCTACACCCTGGTCGCCGCCGACGTCGGTCGAGACATCAGCGCGACGGTCTCCGGTACGGCGGACTGCTACAGCCCGGCCACGGCGACCTCTGCCGCGCTCACCATCCCGACTCCGGCGCCCAGCCCTCCTCCTGCTCCGGGTCCGTCGGATTCGGGCGCACCCCCGCATGGTGCTCTGGCGGGAACGGGTGGTGACGCGAGCGGGCTGCCACCTCTGATCATCAGCGCAGCGATGATGATGACGATCGGCGCCGCGCTCATCCTCGCTTCGAGGGCGCGCCGTCGTGTGAGGTGATTTGCGCTGCAAGGGTGCCGGCGGTGGGACTCGAACCCACACGCCCTTTCGGACAAAGCATTTTGAGTGCTCCGCGTCTGCCATTCCGCCACGCCGGCTCGTGTGTCGCGTCTACGACTTTAGCGCAGGGGAGAGGGAGTGATCCTCCGCGCCGAGCGCCTACGGCCTGCGGACAGGGGCGCTCCACTAGGATGGTTGTGTGACAGAGCAAGAAGAGCAGGCTGAGCAGCCCACGTCATCCGCACCCCGACGCGTCGTCGTCGCCGAAGATGAGTCGCTGATCCGTCTCGACATCGTCGAGATCCTCCGCGACAACGGCTTCGATGTTGTCGGCGAGGCCGGTGACGGAGAGACCGCGGTCGCTCTGGCGACCGAGCTGCGCCCCGACCTGGTCATCATGGATGTCAAGATGCCCCAGCTCGACGGAATCAGCGCCGCCGAGAAGCTGCACAAGGGCAACATCGCCCCGGTCGTCCTCCTCACGGCGTTCAGCCAGAAGGAGCTCGTCGAGCGTGCCAGCGAGGCGGGTGCGCTCGCGTACGTCGTGAAGCCGTTCACCCCGAACGACCTCCTTCCGGCGATCGAGATCGCACTGGCCCGGCACGAGCAGATCATCACGCTCGAGGCTGAAGTCGCCGACATGGTCGAGCGCTTCGAGACCCGCAAGCTCGTCGACCGTGCCAAGGGTCTTCTCAACGAGAAGATGGGCCTGAGCGAACCCGAGGCGTTCCGCTGGATCCAGAAGGCGTCCATGGACCGCCGTCTGACGATGCAGGATGTCGCCAAGGCGATCATCGAGCAGCTCGCCCCCAAGAAGTAGCGGTGAGTGCCGGGATCATCCGGCTCGATACCGAGCACATGCTGCGACCCGTGCGCCTCGGCGACGGGCCCGCGCTCTCCCGGGCGTATCTGGCGAACCGAGAGCACCTCACGCCGTGGGAGCCCACGCGCACCGAGGTGTTCTTCACCGTCGCCGCGCAAGAGCAGCACGCGCAGCAGTGCGTGGATGATGCGGCGGCGGGTCGCAGCATCCGTTTCGTGATCGAGTCCGATGACGGCGAGATCCGCGGACGGATGAACATCAACAACATCGTCCGGGGAGCGTTCTGGAGCGCCGACCTCGGCTACTGGGTCGACGCGTCGCGAACCCACCGCGGGCTCGCAAGCCGCGCGGTCGCGCAGGTCATCGAGTACTCGCTCTCGGAGTTGCGCCTCCACCGGCTGCAGGCGGCCACGCTGCTGCACAACCTCGGCTCCCAGCGCGTGCTGCTCGGAAACGGCTTCGAGCGCATCGGGATGGCGCCGAAGTACCTCCGCATCGCGGGGGAGTGGCAGGATCACCTGCTGTTCCAGCGACTGCTGGAGGAACCGCTCAGTTCGCGGCGGGAAGGTCCTTGATCATGTTGGTGATGCGGATCGTGGAGCAGCGGCGCCCCTGATCGTCTGTCACCACGATCTCGTGCACGGTGATACTCCGCCCCAGGTGCACCGGAATGCACACGCCTGTGACGACGCCTGAGGTCGCCGAACGGGTGTGCGTCGCATTGATGTCGACCCCGACGGCGAGTCGGCCGGCACCGGCGTGCAGGTTCGCCGCCATGGATCCGAGGGATTCCCCGAGCACCACGTAGGCGCCTCCGTGCATGAGTCCGACGGGCTGAGTGTTGCCCTCGACGGGCATGGTCGCGACGCAGCGCTCGACGCCGAACTCCACGAACTCCATGCCCATCTTCTCGGCCAGAGCACCCATTCCCCGGGCCGTGGCCCAGTCGAGTCCCTGGCTCATCGCGACGTCGCTCATGCATCCTCCTCAGCGGGTGTCTGTCGTCCTCGTTAGGCTGACAGGGTGACGGACTCCGCAAAGCCTACCCTCATGGTCGTCGACGGCCACTCGCTCGCCTACCGTGCCTTCTTCGCCCTCCCGGTCGATAACTTCACGACCAAGGACAACCAGCACACGAACGGCATCTACGGCTTCCTGTCGATGCTCGTGAACCTCATCAAGGCCGAGCAGCCGACGCACCTGGCCATCGCCTTCGACACCTCGCGTCACTCGTTCCGCACCGACGAGTACCCGGAGTACAAAGCCACGCGCTCCGAGTCGCCGCAGGAGTTCAAGGGGCAGATCCCGCTCCTGCAGGACTGCCTCGCCGCGATGTCGATCCCGGTCCTGACGAAAGAGGGGATCGAGGCCGACGACATCCTCGCGACGCTCGCCTCTCAGGGCGCGGAGCAGGGCTTCGACGTGCTCGTCGTCTCGGGTGACCGCGACACCATCCAGCTCGTCAATGACGATGTCACGCTGCTGTACCCATCGGTGCAGGGCGTCTCCCAGCTCAAGCGCTACGACCCGACGACCGTCCAGGAGCGCTATGGGGTCCGGCCCGAGCAGTATCCCGACATCGCGGCGCTCGTCGGCGAGACCAGCGACAACCTGCCCGGCGTGCCGAAGGTCGGAGAGAAGACCGCGGTCAAGTGGCTCACGCAGTTCGGATCGCTCGATGAGCTGATCGCGCGCGCCGACGAGATCAAGGGTGTGGTCGGAGGCAACCTCCGCGACCACATCGAAGACGTACGCCGCAACCGCAAGCTCAACCGGCTCCTCACCGACGTCGAGCTTCCGGTCGGGCCCGCCGACCTGGCCGTGGCGCCGATCGACGCGCAGGCGGTGCGCGACATCTTCGCTCGTCTCGAGTTCCGCACGCTGCTGCCGCGGGTATTCGAAGCCGTCGGAGCCGGGGAAGTGGCCGATGACCCTGCCTCGGTCGTCGTCCTTCCCGTCCCGGCAGAAGTGACCCCTGCGGAGCTCGCAACATGGGCGAGGGCACAGGAGGGCGACGTCTCGCTCCGTGTCACGACGCAGGGTGGTGCTCCGGTGCGCATCGGCGCGGCTACTCTGACCGAACTCCGCGAGGCCGACTGGTCGGAGTCCGCTGCCGAAGAGTTGCGCGGATGGATCGAGTCCGATGCCCCGAAGGTGCTGCACGAAGCGAAGCCGCAGGTGAAGGCGCTGATCCGGCAGAGCATCCGCCTCGGCGGCCTGGCTTATGACACGAGTCTCGCCGGGTGGCTCCTTCGACCGAGCTTCCCGGACAAGACACTTGCCGACCTGGTCGAGCGCTATCTGGGGGAGAAGCTCCCCGAGGCCGACCCGTCGCAGCTCGTCCCGGAGACAGAGGGAGCCACACCGTCGCAGGAGGCGTGGTTCGCGCTGCGCGTCGCCGACGCCCTTCGCGAAGACATCCCCGAGCCGGTCGCCAAGGTATTGATCGACATCGAGCTTCCGACGCTGCTCACTCTCGCCGACATGGAGGTCGCGGGCGTCGCGGTCTCCCACGACGTGCTCTCCACGTTCTCCGGTGAACTCGCCACCCGTGCAGAGGGCCTCGCACAGGAGGCATTCTCCGTCGTCGGACGGGAGTTCAACCTCGGCTCGCCCAAGCAGCTGCAAGAGGTCCTGTTCGAGGACCTTCAGCTTCCGAAGACACGCAAGACCAAGACGGGATACTCCACGGATGCCGCGGTGCTCGCCGACCTGCAGGACAGCAACCCCCACCCGTTCCTGAGCCTGCTGCTGCAGCACCGCGAGGCCACCAAGCTGCGCCAGATCATCGAGTCGCTCGACACGGCGATCGGTGACGACCACCGCGTGCACACGACCTATGTGCAGACCGGCAGCCAGACCGGACGCCTCTCCAGTACCGATCCCAACCTGCAGAACATCCCGGTGCGCACCGAGGAGTCCCGCCGCATCCGCAGCGCGTTCGAAGTGGGCGACGGGTATGAGGCGCTGCTCACCGCGGACTACTCGCAGATCGAGATGCGCATCATGGCCCACCTCTCCGGCGACGAAGGCCTGATCGAGGCGTTCAACAGCGGCGAAGACCTGCACCGCTTCGTCGGCGCCCGGGTGTTCGGCGTGGAGCCGAGCGATGTCACAGCAGCCATGCGCACCAAGGTGAAGGCGATGTCCTACGGTCTGGTCTACGGACTGTCGGCATTCGGCCTGTCCAAGCAGCTGCGCATCGAGCAGTCCGAGGCCAAGCAGCTGATGGTCGAGTACTTCGCGCGGTTCGGCGCGGTGCGCGATTACCTGCGGGCCTCCGTCATGAAGGCGAAGGAGGTCGGCTACACCGAGACGATCTTCGGCCGCCGTCGCCCGTTCCCCGACCTCGCCAGCCCGAACCGGGTGCTGCGTGAGAACGCCGAGCGCGCGGCCCTCAACGCTCCCATCCAGGGCAGCGCCGCCGACATCATGAAGATCGCACTTCTGCACATCCACGACGATCTCCGTTCCGAACAGCTCTCCTCTCGTGTGCTGCTGCAGATCCACGACGAGCTCGTGGTCGAGGTCGCTCCGGGGGAGTGGGATGCCACCGAACGGATCGTGCGGGCGCGAATGGGCGACGCCGCAGAGCTCTCGGTGCCGCTCGACGTGCAGGTCGGCCGTGGTCGGGACTGGAACGAAGCCGCGCACTGACGTCCGGCGGTGGAAGGGGGCCGGGGATTAGGCTGACAGCTATGACTTCAGCTCCCCGCACCCCCTCCGCCATCGACGCCGTCGCCGATGAATGGGTCGACACGATCGCGGTACTGGCGCCCACCCTCGGGACCTACATCGGCCGCGACGAGGTGAACGACCGCTTCGGCGACCTGAGCCCGGCAGGCCACGAGGAGATCGCCGCGGCGACGCGCGCGACACTCGACAAGCTCTCCGCACTCGAGCCAGTCGATGCGATCGACGAGGTGACGAAGACCGACCTCGGCGCCGAACTCCGCCTCGACCTCGAGCTGCACGACGCGAAGTGGCACCTGCGCGATCTCAACGTCATCGCTTCGGCGGCGCAGGATGTGCGTGCGGCGTTCGACCTGATGCCGACGGCGACTGTGGAGAACTGGGACGTGATCGCGACGAGGCTCGCCGCGGTCCCCGATGCACTCCGCGGCTACGTCGAGACGTTGCGGACCGGTATCGCCGAAGGAGTGACGCCGGCACGACGCCAGGTGGTCGAGGTCGCCACGCAGATCGATCGCTACGCCGCAGACGACGGGTTCTTCGCTGCATTCGTGGCCGACGCCGCTCCCGATGAAGGCCAGTTGCCCGCCTCGCTCGCGCGCACCCTCGCCGACAACTCGGCTGCGGCACGCGTCGCCTACGACGAGCTGCGTCGGTTCCTCGCCGAAGAGCTGGCTCCTGCCGCGGGAGAGGTCGACGCCGTCGGGCGCGACCTGTACGCCCTCAACTCCCGTCGCTTCCTCGGAGCGACGATCGATCTCGATGAGACGTACGAGTGGGGTCGTGAAGAGCTCGCGCGCATGGTGGCCGAGCAGACCGCGATCGCGAACGAGATTCTGCCGGGCGCGTCCGTCGAAGAGGCGGTCGCACACCTCGAGGCTGATCCTGCCCGCAAGCTGGTCGGCACCGACGCCCTCCAGAAGTGGATGCAGGAGACGAGCGACCGCGCCGTCGCCGAACTGGGGGCGTCGCACTTCGACATCCCCGAAGCCATCCGCACGCTTGAGTGCATGATCGCCCCCACGCAGGAGGGCGGCATCTACTACACCGGTCCGACCGATGACTTCTCCCGCCCCGGTCGCATGTGGTGGTCCGTGCCCGAGGGCGTCACCGAGTTCGACACCTGGCGGGAGCTCACCACGGTGTTCCACGAGGGCGTGCCGGGACACCACCTCCAGATCGCCCAGGCCGTCTACAACCGTGCCGAGCTCAACTCCTGGCGCCGCCTGCTGGCCGGAACGTCGGGTCACGCCGAGGGCTGGGCCCTGTATGCCGAGCGTCTGATGGAGCAGCTCGGCTACCTCGACGATCCTGCTGATCGCCTCGGCATGCTCGACGGACAGCGCATGCGGGCGGCTCGCGTGGTGCTCGACATCGGTGTGCACCTCGGCAAGCCCCGTCTCGACGGCACGGGCATGTGGGATGCGGACTATGCGCTCGACTTCATGCGCCGCAACGTCAACATGTCGGATCAGTTCGTGCAGTTCGAGGTGAACCGTTACCTGGGCTGGCCGGGTCAGGCCCCGTCGTACAAGGTCGGTCAGCGCATCTGGGAGCAGGTCCGTGACGGCGTCCGTGCGGCAGAGGGCGACGCGTTCTCCTTCAAGGGCTTCCACAAGCGCGCTCTCGACATGGGCGGCGTCGGCCTCGACACGCTGCGGAGTGCGCTGCTTCCGCGCTGACGGGAATGCGGCTCGACCGGCACGTGTTCATTCACCTGAATAGGAAGGGATGACATGAGCATCGAATTCGGGCTGGACACCTTCGGCGACATCACGAGGGACGCGGATGGAGAGCTCCTCACCGGCGCACAGACGATCCGCAACATCGTGGAGCAGGCGGAACTGGCTGACACGGTCGGTGTGGACTTCTTCGGAGTGGGGGAGCACCACCGCGCGGAGTTCGCGGTCTCCGCGCCGGAGATGGTGCTGGCCGCGATCGCGGCTCGTACGGAGCACATCCGGCTGGGCACCGCAGTGACGGTGCTGTCGTCCGACGACCCGGTGCGGGTGTTCGAGCGGTTCGCCACGCTGGACGCGCTGTCGAACGGTCGAGCTGAGGTCGTTCTCGGGCGCGGGTCTTTCATCGAGTCCTTCCCCCTGTTCGGCTACGACCTCCGTGACTATGACGCGCTCTTCGAGCAGAAGCTCGAACTGTTCGTCGAGCTCCTCAAGGAGGAGCCTGTGACGTGGTCCGGCACGATGCGCGCGTCACTCGACAACGCGAACGTGTTTCCGAAGACGGAGAACGGCCTGCGCACGTGGGTCGGTGTCGGCGGAAGCCCGGAGTCCGTGGTTCGCGTCGCGCGCCACGGTCTCGGGCTGATGCTCGCCATCATCGGGGGACCGGCGGTGCGGTTCAAGCCCTTCGTCGACCTGTATCACCGCTCCGTGGCATCGTTCGGCACGACCTCGCACCCTGTCTCCGTGCATTCGCCGGGCCACATCGCCGAGACCGACGCGGACGCCTGGGATGCCGCATACTCCGGATTCGAGGCGATGAACAACACCATCGGCCGCGAGCGTGGATGGCCGGCATACAGCCGTGCGCGTTTCCAGAACGACGTCGGACCCGAGGGAGCGATCTACTCGGGCTCACCGGATCGAGTCGCCGCGAAGATCGCCGACACGATCACGACCCTGGGGCTCGGCCGCTTCGACCTGAAGTACGCCACCGGCACCCTGTCGCACGAGTCGATGATGCGCAGCATCGAGCTGTACGGCACCGAGGTGATCCCGCGGGTGAAGCGGATCCTCGACGCGCAGAACTGACGACATCGCGAGCGGGACGTCCGGCGCTCGGCTCTACGATGAGGAGCATGGCCAATACCGCCCTGCCGAGCCGCTCTTCGCTGGCTGAGCGCCTGGACGTCCTGCCGTTCACGCGTCGACACCTTCGCCTACTGACCGGTTCGGGGCTCGGCTGGGCGCTGGACGCGATGGATGTCGGTCTGATCTCGTTCATCCTCGCGGCTCTCACACAGCAGTGGGGACTGTCCAAGGGCGAGGCCGGCTGGATCGCCTCGGTCGGCTTCATCGGCATGGCCATCGGTGCGACTCTCGGCGGCCTTCTGGCGGATCGTTTCGGGCGACGGCAGGTGTTCGCTCTCACCCTGCTCGTGTACGGCATCGCAACCGGCGCCAGCGCGCTCGTGGGTGGTCTCGCTGCGCTCCTGGTGCTCCGATTCCTCGTCGGCCTCGGTCTCGGCGCCGAACTCCCGGTCGCGTCGACCTACGTCAGTGAATTCGCTCCTGCTCGCATCCGTGGTCGTCTGATCGTCGTTCTGGAGGCGTTCTGGGCGCTCGGATGGACAGCAGCCGCTGTCATCGGATTCCTGGTCATCCCGGCATCCGATGACGGGTGGCGCTGGGCCTTCGCCTTGGGTGCCATCCCCGCGGTGTACGCGCTCTTCGTCCGTTGGCGGATGCCGGAATCGCCGCGCTGGCTCGCCTCGCGCGGACGCATCGCCGAAGCCGACCGCATCGTCTCGGCCTTTGAAGCGGATGCCGGGGTCGGGACGGCCCCGGCCATTCGGAAGGAACCGGCCTCTCGTGCGATCGCGGTCACGGCTCGAGCCCGGCTCGCGACGCTCTGGAACCCGGAGTTCCGATTGCGCACGCTGTGCCTGTGGCTGGTGTGGCTCGGAGTGAACTTCGCCTACTACGGTGCGTTCATCTGGATCCCGAGCATTCTCGTCGACGCCGGGTTCGATCTGGTGCGTTCGTTCGGATTCACGCTGATCATCACGCTCGCGCAGCTGCCGGGCTACGCGGTCGCCGCGTGGCTGATCGAGGTCTGGGGGCGACGGCTGACCCTGTCGGTCTTCCTTCTCGGTTCGGCCGTCTCAGCCGTGATCTTCGGCACGGCCACGACCGAGGGCGCGATCATCGCTGCGGGTATGGGACTGTCCTTCTTCAACCTCGGCGCCTGGGGTGCGCTGTACGCCGTGACGCCGGAGATCTACCCGACCTCACTGCGGGGAACGGGCGCGGGCTGGGCAGCCGGAGTCGGCCGCATCGCATCGATCGTGGCGCCGCTCTCCGTACCAGTCCTCCTGATCGCCGGTGGGGCTCCGCTGCTGTTCGCGGTGTTCGGTGTGTGTTTCCTCGGTGCCGCCGCCGCAGCATGGGGGCTGGTCGATCGAGGCGGCCAGGCGCTCGACGACCGTTGACGCCGCGCCTCGTGAGCCGCAATAGGCTGGGACGATGGCAGATGTGCGGTTCGTGGCGATCGGCGACTCGTTCACCGAGGGGGTCGGAGATGTGCTTCCGGATGGGCGGGAGCGCGGCTGGGCCGATCTCGCGGCCCAAGGCTGGGCAGATGCGGCGGGGCACTCCATCCAGTACGCCAATCTCGCGATCAGGGGCAAGCTCGCCTGGCCGATCGTCGAGCAGCAGCTCGAACCCGCGCTCGCGTTGCGCCCTACCCACCTCTCCTTCAACGGCGGCGGCAACGACATGCTGCGCCCGCGCACGGATGTCGAGCACATCGCCGACGCCTTCAGTCGCGTGCTGCGCCGGTGCGACGAGGAGGGCGTGACCATGATCCTCCTCTCCGGTGCGAACCCCAGCGGACAGCTCCCGATGGGCTCCCTCGTTCAGCGGCGCGGCGATCTGCTCTCCGACGCGGTGTTGCGGCGGATCGAAGAGCGCCCCGACGTGGTCCGGGCACTCAATTGGCCTGATCGTGAGCTCTCCCGTGGCGCGTACTGGGCGGATGACCGTCTGCACATGAACGCGGCGGGTCACCACCGTGTCGCTGCCCGTGTGCTGCACGCGCTCGGCTTCGAGCCCCCGGCGACATGGTGGGCGCCGAACGATCGACTGGGTACCGGGCCATCGGGGCTCGCCTATTACCGGGAGTTCGTCGGCCCCTGGGTGCGCCGTCGCGTGACGCGCACTTCGTCCGGCGATGGTCGCGCGGCCAAGTTCCCGTCCTGGGTCGAGCGAGTCCCGTCGTGACTCGCATCGCATGCTCCGGTGCGGGCGATCGGTGAGCGACTTCGAGCTCGCCCGCATACCCGCTGGTGTCCTGACGCTGCGCGACGCGCGTCGGGAGGAGCAGCTCGACGTCATGCTCGAACCGTTCCAGATCGGTGTGTATCCGGTGACGGAGGAGCAGCTCGCAGAGGTGCTGGGCATCCCGGTGCGCCACCCGCGTCGCCCCGCCGCCGACCTCAGCTGGTTGCGCGCGGTCCACTTCTGCAACGCCGCATCCGAATGGGAGGGCCTCGATCGGGTCTACCTGTTCGACGGCGAGGAGGTCTGCTGGGACACGACCGCAGACGGGTACCGGCTTCCGACCGAAGCGGAGTGGGAGTTCGCCTGCCGCGCCGGGTCGACAGGTCCGCACTATGCGCCTCTTGCCGATGCGGCATGGACGAGTGCGGACGGGGTGTCCTCTCCGCAGGACATCGGCGGCAAGCTGCCGAACCTCAATGGTCTCTTCGACACGCTCGGCAACGTCTGGGAGTGGTGCTGGGACCTGTTGGATCCCGCCCGCTATGACGAGTACCGCGTCTTCCGCGGCGGCGGATTCGCGGACGACGCGTGGAGCGTGCGGGCGTCAGTCCGCCGCGGGGGAGCCCCGCGCATGCATCACGAGGATGTCGGACTCCGACTGGCGCGGGGCGCGTTCGACACGGTCGACCGTGCACAGGGCTGGTCCGCGCGAGCGGACCGGGAACGTGCTGTCCAAGATGGACCGTTGCCTTCCGGCTGGACGCCGCGCGGTCGCTGACCCCTCTGCGGTTCCCGTTCAGTGCCGGCGTTCCGGATCGAGACCCATGCGGATGCGCGTCCGCTTCCGCTCGATGAGGATGAACACCGTGCCGATGATCCAGAGGGGGATCGGCATGAGGAACGCGATCCGGAAGGCCTCGAGTGAATAGGTCTCGGGGGTGCCGGCGCCCTGCAGGTCGAGCGCGAGACCGATGAGGAAGATGGCGATGAGCGCGGCGATGAAGCCTCCCGCATTCGTCACGCCGGTGGCGGTGCTCAGACGGTGGGTCGGGTTGTGCGTTCGCGCGTGGTCGAACGCGATCATGGAGGCGGGGCCACCGGTCGCGAGGGCGATCGCCAGCACGTAGAGGAGCCAGATCGGCGCGGTGTAGGGCAAGGCGATGACGGCGATCCACGCCGCCACCTGCACTCCGACGGCGGGGAGTACGAGCGCCAGCGAGCGGTGATTCGGCAGTCGCCGGGAGAGGTCGCCGATGATCGGCCCCAGAAGCATGCCTGCGACGACATATACGGAGATGATGCCGGCGGCGTGGGCAGTGTCGAGGCCTTCCGCCGCGGTGAGGAAAGGCATTCCCCAGAGCAGCACGAATGCCGTACCCGCGAACGGGGTCGTGAAGTGCGACCAGAAGGCCAGTCGCGTGCCCGGGTGCGCCCAGGCCGCGCGTATGCCGACACCGGTATCGATTGCGGAGGTGACGACGCGGATGACCCCGGTATCGGTGTTCACGGTGACATCGGCACCGCGCTCTGCGGGGTGGTTGCGAATGACCAGCGCCACGAGGATGGTGAACAGCACGCCGAGGCCCGCGATGCTGCCGAAGGTGATGGTCCAGCTGGTGGCGTGCAGGAGTGCGGCCAGCGGGACCAGGGCGATCAGCTGGCCGGCTTGACCGATGATGCCGGTGAACTGGACCATGAGCGGTCCGCGTTGGGCGGGGAACCAGGTCGCGACGAGTCGCAGCACCGCGGGGAAGATCGCCGCATCACCGGCGCCGAGCAGCACGCGCGCGAAGATCGCGATGCCGATGCTGGGGGAGAGAGCCATGGTCAGCTGCCCCGCGGCCATCAGCAGCATGCCGACGGTCATGATCGGGCGCGAGCCGAAGCGATCGAGGAGCACCCCGACCGGGATCTGCATTCCGCCGTAGACGGCGAGTTGGACAACGGCGAACAGCGCGAGCGTCGATGCATCCGCCTGGAATCGGTCCGCGGCTTCGACGCCGACGGCGCCGAGCGAGGTGCGGTTCGTGATGGCCAACACGTAGGCGGCGACTCCGACCGACCAGATCACCCAGGCCCGCCATCCCGGCGTCGAGACGGGGAAGGGGGAGACCTGCGGCACCCCTCAACGCTACTCCTCGGACGACGCGCATTCGGCGACTTCCGCTCGATGTCGGTCGGGGTCGCTACGGTGGCGCCATGACCAGTTCCCCTCTGCACCACTCACTCGACTACATCGAGCTCGTCGTCACCGATCTGGAGGCATCGAAGAGCTTCTTCGCTGACGCCTTCGGCTGGAGCTTCAACGACTACGGGCCCGGATACGCCGGGATCGTGTCCCCACGAGGCGACGGCAACGAAGCCGGAGGTCTGATGCTCGCCGACGAGCCGCGTCCCGTCGGCGGTCCCCTCGTCCTGCTCTATTCCGAAGACCTCGACGCCACGAAGACGGCTATCGAGAAGGCCGGCGGAGCGATCCTCCAGGAGCCGTACGAGTTCCCCGGCGGGCGACGCCTGCACTTCGCCGACCCGACCGGCAACGAACTCGGAGTCTGGGCGACGCAATAACACTCGGTCGCGGCTTCGCCGGTCTCACGCGCGTGCGACGATTGCCGGTATGACGGACATCGTGGTGGGCGACATCCCCGAGGACATCGACAGATGCGTGGACGTCTGGATTCATGCGCTCCGGCACCGGGACGGGGACGTCGACGCTCGCGTCGTCGCCGAACGCATGCGAAAGCTGTTCGATGGCCCTGTCCTTCGGTTCGCGCTCACGGGCCAGCCTCTGGCGGGTTTCGCTCTCACCACGCCGAAGACACACGATGAGACGACGGCCGTGTTGGAGCGGATCGCCGTGCTGCCGTCATCTGCCGGGCAGGGACATGGTCGAGCCCTGCTGCGCGATGCGATTCGGTACTCGACGGATGCCGGGTTCTCCAGCCTCGAGCTGGCCGTGCGGCGCGGGAACGCCGCCATCCGGCTCTACGAAGCGGAGGGGTTCGCGGCGGTCTCGGAGCCGGTCCCGCACCCCCTCGGCGGCGAGCCCATGATCACTTACCGCCGTGACCTGGTCGATCTGCACAGGGCACCGATCGCGTGCACCTCGGCACTCAGCGTTCCGCGGGTACAGGGACCCGCGGTCGTTCTCCGACCTTTCGAGGAATCTGACATCGATGCCGTATTGGAGGCATCCTTCGATCGTTCGATCACCGATGTCACCACCGTTCCCGTCGTCCCTGATTCCGGACTCGCGGGCGAGTGGTTGGCGCGGCAGCACCAACGGGCAGCGACGGGTAGGGGCTATTCGTTCGCGGTCGAGGCGAACGAAGAGTGTGTGGGGCAGATCGGGCTGTGGCTTCGTGATCGGGACCAAGGCCGAGCCACCGTCGGCTATTGGATCCGGCCCACGCGACGCGGTCAGGGATACGCACTCAGCGCGTTGCGAACGCTCACGGAATGGGCGTGGAACTTCGCCGATCTGCATCGTCTGCAGCTGCACATCGACCCGACCAATGTGCCCTCACTCCGGACGGCTGAGAGGGCGGGCTACGCGCGCGAAGGGTTGCTCCGTTCGTGGCAGAAGATCGGCGATGAGCGCCAAGACATGCTCGTGTACAGCCGGCTCCGCTCACCGTGGCCGATCGCTGAGCCCGCGGCTGACGAACCGGGTTAGTCGACGATGCGGCGGCCGAGATCTTCGAGGATCATCGTCACGAGTTGATCCGTGGTCGTCTCCGGGCCGACCCGTCGCTCATCGAACCAGGGGAGTGGTTGCCACCCGTCGTGCCAACGGCGGATCTCGTCCTCCCCGAAGGCGTTCGCGAGCGGTCTACCGGCATGGCGCCGAATCGTCTCGTCGAGGCCGACGTCGAACTGGTAGATGACGGTGATTCCGCGGTGGTCACGGTACAAGCTCTCGAAGGCGTCGGCATAGTCGCGCAGATTGAAGATCCCGTCGAGGATGACGTCGTATCCGAGGTCCAGCGCCTGCCGAGCGGCGCCGACGATCAGGATGCTCGCTGTCCGGGAGCGTCTCAACCGATCGGGGTCGTGCAGCAGTTCGCGGCGGAAGTGGTCTTGAGAGATGACAGCCACCCGTTGACCGAGTTCCGGCCGCAGTGCTGTCGCCGTCGTCGTCTTCCCCGATGCGGCATCGCCGCGCAGAACGACGAGACGCGTGGAGTCACTGCCCGTCGGAGTCATCGACCCATCCTTGCAGCGCCTGCCCGGCGGGTCGAGGCGGGCGATCAATCGAGCACGAACGGCATCCCCAGCGCGGCCCTGAGCCTGGATGCGAATGTCGCGCGACGGTCGGGATCCACCCACTCCGCGTCACCGTGTCATTGGTACAGCCGATCGTCCGGATAGCGCGGGAACACATGCACGTGCAGGTGCCAGACGTCCTGGTCTCCTGCGGGCTCATTGTGCTGCCGGACCGACGTCCCCTCGCATCCGTAGGATGACCGGATGCCGATCGCCACCCTCTGCGTCAGATCCCACACCGCGAAGCCGTCCTCCGGTGAGAGGTCGTAGATGTTCTCCACGTGCGTCCGCGGGATGACGAGGACCGCTCCGGGGTTCCCCGGCCACCACTTCGGCGCGATCCGGGCGAATGCGCGGTCGGTGACGGCGACCACGTCGGACGGCACGCTGAGTTCGTCGAACAGACCCTGTTGGAACCTGCAGAACGGACACGCATAGCCGGGCGGCTCGTGGGTGGCTGGGTGCACGCACCGATCATCGCACGGGGGAGGGGCGGTTCCGTGGAGCTGTGTCCATCACCCCGTTCCCGGCGGGCGCGTGTTGAATAGGCGGATGTCGCACTCCCTGCCGCCCGACCCCGTCGATGAACCTTCGGCACACACCCGTCGGCGCTTTCTCCTCGCTGCGGGGACGGGTGTCGCGGTGACCGCGGCGGGGGTGTGGCTCGCGACGACCGCGGGGGCGCCCGATACTGTGGCGACGAACCGGGCTCGGGACAACCCGAGGGCGCTTCCGGAGTACGACGCCGTCTACGAGCGCGCGGTGAGGGGCCTTGAAGCGCCTCTGGGGTTCGCGGACTGCGCCAATCCCACCGTCCGAGCTCTTCGTGACACCGCGGGGAGCGACAGTCACGCGGTGACCCCGATCATCGATCGGTTCGTCGTCCATCACACCGGCACGACAGCGGATCAATTGGACTTCCTCTCGCGCTGCAACAGGCGATCTTCCGCGCCGACCTTCTATCTGCGCAACGACGGGTCGGTCATCGAGCTGATCCGTCCCGGCGCGAAACCGTCCGCAACGGGTGCTGACTGGAACTGGCGGTCCGTGGCGGTGGAGACCCTCAATGCCACTGGGGCGCCTGAGTACGCGGTGACGGCCGGGCAGCTGGAAGAGCTCGCGCAGATGATCGCGTGGCTGGCGACCTTCGACGGCAAGAGTCTGGACGGCGTGCCGGTGTCTTTCACGATCGATCGCGAGCACGTCATCACTCACCGCGAAACCTGGTCGGGGACGGAGTGTCCGGGACCGTTCCTGCAGTCTCGCATCGACGACATCGTGCGCCGTGCCCAGCAGATCTTCGAGAACGGGGAGTGATCGGATCTTCTCGAACTGACATAATGTGCATTATCGGATATTGATCAGGATGGTGAGCGACAGAGGAGAGCACGGGTCGTTCCGCACTTCGCACTCTCGCCGGTGCGTGTGTCCAGGGCGATCAGGTCACGTTCGAGACGTGATCGATGATCCCCGTGTCGGTGAGAGATGAACGTCGGTCACCCGTCCCTTCGATTCCGTTGTCTTCTCCGGAATTACGCGACCCCGGCTAAGCCGGAGCGCTTTCGTCCTCTTCGTGGGTCCCGTGCACGTTCTTCTCCGCTTCGCTGCGCATGTCCCAAGAAGGTTTGCGAATCGCGTAGAAGATGAGCGGCGGCGCGCCGAGCACGACGATCACTGCCGCGACGATCCAGGGGTACAGGGCCGGCGGGAACGCCGTGAAGCCTTCCGGAGGGATGAAGGCGAACGCGAACGCCGCGAGGCTCGCGAGGAAGCCGATACCGGCTACGAAGTTGATCGCAGGAACGCGATAGGCCCGTTTCACATTCGCCTGCGTCCGCCGGAGGACCATCGCCGAGGCGAACATCATCATGTACATGATCAGGTAAAGGGCTGCGGCCATGTCGATCAGGGCGACGAACGCCGCACTGACATTGGGGACGATGATGAAGATCGCAGCCAGAGCGGTGACGATGGTGCCTTGGAGCATCAGGATTCCGGACTGCACTCCTGCTTTGTTCTTCTTCTGCAGCAGCGGGGGCAGCAGGCCCGTCTCCGCCGCGGCGAGCACGCCCTTGGACGGGCCCACGATCCAGGTGATCACCGATGCCAGAGCACCGGCTGCGATCAGCGCGGATACCGCCGCAGTCGCCCACTGACCGATACCCCAGTGCGAGAAGTACTCCTGGAAGGCGAGCATGATGCCGTTGGTCAGGCCCAGCTCCTTCTGCGGCACCGCTACGGCGATCGCGATCGTGGGCAGGATGAACACGATGAGGATGAGGACCGCGGAGATGAAGATGGATCGCGGGAACCCCTTCCCCGGGTTCTTCATCTGGTTCACGTGGACGGCGTTCACTTCCATGCCGGCGTAGGCGAGGAAGTTCGACACGATCAGCACGATCGATGCGATGCCGGTGAAGGGGGGAATGACGGCGTCGGGCGTGAGCGGGACCTGGCTCTTCTCGCCGCCGAACACCCAGATCGCCCCGAATACGATGAGGAGCGCCGCGGGAAGCAGCGTTCCGAGGATGCCACCCCAGGAGCCGAGCTTGGCGAAGAGGTTGCCTCCCCGCAATGCGATGAGGGTGGATCCCCAGTAGAGCACCAGGATGACCACGGCGGTGAAGAAGCCGGAGCTCGACAGCGAGGGGTCGAAGAAGACGAACGCGAGCGCGCCGGCGATGAAGGCGAGCTGGGTGGGGTACCACACCACGTTCTGGATCCACTGCAGCCATACGGCGGTGAACCCCCAGCGATTGCCCATCGCCTCTCGGATCCAGATGTAGACGCCTCCCTTCCATCCCGTCGCGAGTTCGGCGGCCACCAGTGCCGTCGGGACGAGGAAGAGAATCGCCGGGATGATGTACAGGGTGATGCTCCCGAGGCCGAACACGGCCATCGCCGGGAGCGACCGCAGGCTGGCGACGACGACCAGGGTGAGGAGGGCGAGTTGACCCACACCCAGGAACTTCGTCACCGCCGAACGCGGCGCGAGCGGATGATTCGATGCGGCCGAAGAGGGCTCGGTCGGTGCCGGAGACGCGGCGGAACTCTTGGACGAGGACATGGCGGCGTCTTTCAGTGGTGGAAGGCCGACTGGGGCTTCTCGGTCGGCATCGGCGACTCCAGAGCGTCGAGGTAGGCGACCTCGGTCTCGATGGCCCGCAGCAGCTCCTCGGCGAGATCCATACTCAGCCCGTTGCGGACGACGATGCGCTGCACCGTGATCTGCTCGAGGTCGGCGGGCATGGGATACGCCGGAATCAGCCAGCCCTTCATCCGCAGTCGATCCTGCAGATGGTAGAGCGTCCAGTTCTTCGTGTGTCCATCCTTGAGACGCCAGGCGAACACCGGGATATCGCTTCCGTCGTTCCAGAGCTCGAACGCGTCGAGCTTCGCGATACCCGCGGACAGGTACTTCGCGACGTCCTGGGACGCCTGCTGCACGGCACGGTACCCCTCGAAGCCCAAGCGCAGGAACAGGTAGTACTGCAGCACCACCTGTGCACCCGGCCGAGAGAAGTTCAGGGCGAACGTGGGCATCTCGCCACCGAGATAGCTGACCTGGAACACCAGATCCTCCGGCAGCCACTGCGCGTCGCGCCAGACCACCCAACCGAGCCCCGGGTAGACGAGACCGTACTTGTGCCCGGACGTGCTGATCGAATGCACCCGCTCGAGACGGAAGTCCCAGACCAGGTCCGGTTGCAGGAACGGTGCGATCATTGCCCCGGACGCCCCGTCGACATGGATCGGGATGTCGAGGCCGGTGCTTTTCTGGATCTCATCCAGAGCCGCGGCGATCTCGGCCACCGGTTCGTACATTCCGGTGTAGGTGACCCCCATGATCGCGACGACGCCGATCGTGTTCTCATCGACGTACTTCGCCAGGTCGTGCCCGTCGAGGGTCTTGTGCTCCGCGCTGATCGGCACGTACCGCGGTTCGACGTCGAAGTAGTTGCAGAACTTCTCCCAGCACACCTGCACAGCAGACGACATCACGAGGTTCGGGCTCGAGGTGTCCTTCCCTGCCGCACGCCTCGCCTGCTGCCACCGCCTCTTGAACGCGAGGCCACCCAGCATGCACGCCTCCGACGATCCGATCGTCGACGTGCCGATGCTCTTCTCCGCATCCGGGGCATTCCAGAGGTTGGCCAGCATGTGCCAGCAGTTGTCTTCGATCGCCGCCGTCTGCGGATACTCGTCCTTGTCGATCATGTTCTTGTCGAACGACGCCGCGTAGACCTGCTTCGCATCGTCGTCCATCCACGTGCTCACGAACGTCGCGAGGTTCAGTCGCGCGTTCCCGTCGAGGATCGTCTCGTCCTCCACGATCTGCTTCGCCGTGTCCGGAAGCGACTCGCCGGCGGGGATGACATGACGTGCGGCGCCGGTGGCCTCGGCCGGCCTCGTGAACATCGGTGTCGCGGGGTTGGGGGTCTCGTGATCGGTCACGTCGTCTCCTTGCTTCAGTTCATCGCGGCAGCACGGGCGACCGATGTGCGAAATCGGTTAATCACTACCTTGGTCGATGGGAAACAAGGTAAGACGTCCTCGACGATCACGCAAGTCTGTACAAGGAGGGAGAAGGAGGAACCGCTACTCGGGGCAGTTCGAGGAGGATATCGGCGGGGGCGCCGCCATCGACGAGCTCTGCCATGGCTTTCGCCGCCAGAGAGCCGTTGTGGAACGGGTCGGTGGCGAAGTAGTCGACGCCGTTCTGGGCGCCTAATCCGCACGGATCGCCGACCGTCGTCACGCGCAGCTGGCCCGGCACGTCAAGCCTCAATCGTTCGGCCGCGCGGAGGACCGCCGCGCTGAAGGACTCATTCATGCAGTGCACCACCGTGGGCGGCAGCACGCCCGAGAGGATTCGCATCGCCGCATCATCCAACGACTCCCCCGGCTCCAGCGCCCCTCCCTGCGGCGTGATTCCCCGTCGCGCGCACCACCGCTGATAACCGGCGATCGCGTCGTTGGTGAAGTGATCCAGCCGTGGTCCGACGAAGATCGACGGCCGGAGATCCTTCGCGCTGCCCGAGATCTCGTCGAGGTACTCCGGCAGCGCATCGCGTATCGCCAGCCGAATGCGCTGGATCCGAGCCGTTGGTCTTTCGTCATATCCTCCGACCGCGACGACCGGTCTTCCGTCGCTCATCGCCCGCTCCAGGACGGGATCGCTGGGCATGGGATCGACCACGATGATCCCGTCGTACGACAAAGTGGTCGCGATCTGTCCATCGGCTCCCGCGCGGCCGGCCGTGACCGCCAGGCCCGCCGCGCCCGCCTCCAGTACCGCGCCAGCGAGGACGTTGCGAAAGTACGGCATGAACGACGCTTCTGCGATGCGCGGATCCCGGAAACTCGCGACGACAGCGACGACGTTCGTTCGCCCGAGGCGTAGTGCCTGACCCGTCTGATTCGGCTGGTAGCCCAGGCGATCCCCGATCGCTTTCACGCGGACGCGTGTGCGCTCGGACACCCTCCCTCTTCCGCTGTAGACGTGGGAGACGGTAGCCGACGAAACGCCGGCGGCGAGAGCGACGTCTCTGATGCGGACGCGCTGCGTGTAGGACTCGGGCACCCCTCCAGCATAATCGTTTAATCATTGTCGAGTGTCGGCGCGGTAGCTATCCTCCCTGGAGAAGGGGGGGAATATCACCCGGTACCGACGGGGATACGGTTCCGAGGCCGTGTTGGGGCGTTCGTCCGTCGAATTCGCACCGACGTGGAGGGCTCCACAGGGCGCGCTTCTCCCCCGGCCCAGACACCACGCCCATGGTCGTGCACCGCCAATCGCACGCGGATATCGTCGACCGACTGTCGCGCGTCCGCGCACGCCCTCGAGCCGTAGCGCTCTTCCGTTGTCCTCCCCCACCCTCCCCCGCTGAAAGGCTGACCAATGTCGATCGAAACCACGGAGACCCCGCCGACGAGACGGGAGTGGCTCGGCCTCGTGGTGCTCTCCATCGGACTGGGGGTGATCGTGCTCGATGGCACGATCGTCGGCGTGGCGCTGCCGACGATCATCGAGGACCTGCACCTCGACCTCACCGATGCCCAGTGGGTGAACAGTCTCTACGCCGTGATCCTGGCGGCGCTCCTGCTCTCCACCGGCAATCTCGCCGACAGGTGGGGGCGTAAGAAGCTCTTCCTCGCGGGGCTCGTCGTCTTCGTCACCGGCAGCCTGCTGGCCGCCTCCTCGGACTCAGCCGGTCTCCTGATCGGATCCCGTGCGATCCAGGCCGTCGGGGCCGCCCTGATCATGCCGTCGACTCTCTCCACCGTCAACGCCGTCTTCCGAGGAAAGTACCGGGCGGCGGCGTTCGGAATCTGGGGGGCGGTCATTTCGGGGGCTGCTGCCGTCGGTCCTCTCGCCGGGGGTGCGCTCACGCAATGGGCGTCGTGGCACTGGATCTTCCTCGTGAACATCCCCATCGGCGCCGCGATCTTCCTCGCGGCACTGTTCACCGTCGACGACACCAAGGGCGCGAAGATGCGACGCGGTGCGGATGTCGACGGCGCCCTGCTGAGCGCGATCGGATTCGGTGCTCTCGTCTTCGCCGTCATCGAGGGCCCGAGTCTGGGATGGTGGGCGCCGAAGCAGGACCTGACGGTGTTCGGCTGGATCTGGCCGCACACTGCACCTGTGTCGGCAGTGCCGGTCGCATTCGCGGTCGCTGCCGTCGCGCTGACCCTGTTCGTCTTCTGGGAACGGCACCGGCAGAAGGTTCACCGCGCCGCGATCCTGGACCTCGAGCTCTTCAGCTTCTCGACGTTCTCGTGGGGCAACCTGACCGCCGCCATGGTCGCGGTCGGCGAGTTCGCGATCATCTTCGTGCTGCCCCTGTACTTGGTCAACGCGCTTGGGCTCGACGTGATGGGAGCAGGGCTGGTCCTCGCCGCGATGGCGATCGGCGCGTTCTTCTCCGGCGCGGCTGCTCGCCACCTCGCCGCACGGTTCGGATCCCCGGGAACGGTCCTCATCGGACTGGGCCTGGAGGTGATCGGGGTGCTGGCGGTCGCCCTCCTCATCCAGGCGACGTCTTCGGCGTGGATAGTCGCTATTCCGCTCGTCGTGTACGGGCTCGGTCTGGGACTCGCATCGGCGCAGCTCACGGGAACGGTGCTTCGCGACATCCCGGTGGAGATCTCGGGTCAGGGCTCCGCGACCCAGAGTACGGTCAGGCAGGTCGGCTCGGCCCTCGGCACAGCGATCGCAGGGGCGGCTCTTTCCATCGCGTTGGCGGTCACCCTCCCTGCTGCTCTCGAAAAAGCGGGACTCAAGGATGCCACCGCTGACGCGCTGGCCGAATCCACCCGTGCAACGGCCGGAACGACGATCTCCCAACTTCGTGCCGAGGGGCAAGCCAGCGATCTCGGTGCGCAGACGCAGAGTGCCATCGACGCGCTGGCCGCCGGCTTCACTGACGGCACACGCTGGGCACTCCTGATCGCGACGGCATTCCTGGCTCTCGGATTCGTGGGTGCTGTCCGGCTCCGTCGCGCCGCGCGCATAGGGAGCCAGTGATCGAGGACGTTCACCAGTGCCGGTGGACCACCGACACGAGCCGCATGCGGGCGTATGCCAGCCCTCTCGGCTGGAGGGCGGTGATCGATAGGCTCGCAGCGTGAACGGAAGCAACATCGACATCGACGGGGAATCTGCTCGGCACGCGAACGAAAAGGCGTAGGGACTCGACGCCTTCGACGACACGGATCACCTCAGCTCGATCGTGCGTGACGATTTCGCGGTGATGAGGTCGTCCCTTCCCTCAGGCCGTCTGTCCGGGCGCGAACTATGGCACCTGCAATGCCACGTCGGCACAGACACGGTATCTCGGGCTCGTGCCGGGGCGACCGTCACCGATGTCGACTTCTCGCCGTAGGCGCTGCAGGCCGCCGGAGAAATCACCGAACGGCTGGGGGTGAAGGCCACGTGGGTGCAGACCGATGTCCTCTACGCGCGTGCTGTCGTCGCGGGCGACTTCGACGAGGTCTACAGGATCAACACCCGCCGCGACGGAGGTGAATTCGCCGACGAGCGCTGAGCGTCGAGGATGGGCGGCGCGTGTGCCGCCCGCCTCAAGCGCCTACGTAGTCCGCGAGGTGCTCCCCCGTCAGGGTCGATTTTTGGGATACCAAATCGTTCGGGGTTCCCTCGAAGACGACTTTCCCGCCGTCATGCCCGGCTCCGGGTCCGATGTCGATGATCCAGTCCGCATGAGCCATGACCGCTTGATGGTGTTCGATCACGATGACCGTCTTCCCGGCGTCGACCAGTCGGTCCAGCAGGCCGAGGATCTTGTCGACGTCCGCGAGATGCAGCCCTGTCGTGGGCTCGTCGAGCACGTAGACGTCGCCCTTCTCCCCCATCTGGATCGCGAGCTTGATGCGTTGACGTTCGCCGCCCGACAGCGTCGAGAGCGGCTGCCCGAGCGACAGATACCCCAAGCCCACGTCTTCCATCCGACCGAGGATCGCCGTGGCAGCGGGAAGCTTGGCCTCTCCGTCGCTGAAGAAGATCCGGGCCTCGGAGACCGGCAGATCGAGCACCTCGGTGATGTCCTTGCCCGCGAGCTTGTACTCCAGGACTCCTGCCTGGAAGCGCTTGCCTCCGCAGTCCTCGCACGGGGTCTCGATCGTGTCCATGAAGCCGAGCTCGGTGATGATGACACCCGCGCCCTTGCATGAGGGGCAGGCACCTTCGGAGTTCGCGCTGAACAGAGCCGGCTTGACGCCGTTGGCCTTCGCGAACGCCTTGCGGATAGGCTCGAGAAGTCCTGTGTAGGTCGCCGGGTTACTCCGCCGGGAGCCCTTGATGGCTGCCTGGTCGATCGCGACGACACCCTCCCGCTTCGACACCGACCCGTGGATGAGTGAACTCTTCCCCGAACCTGCCACGCCTGTCACGACGGTGAGCACGCCTGTCGGGATATCGACATCCACGTCTTGCAAGTTGTTCGCCGTCGCCCCGCGCACCTCGATCGCCCCGGTTCCGGAACGCACCGCGTCTTTCAGCTGCGCCCTGTCCTCGAGATGATCTCCGGTCCTCGTTCCGCTGGCCTTCAGGCCCTCGACCGAGCCCTCGAAGCAGATCTCGCCGCCGGCGCTTCCCGCGCCCGGCCCCAGATCGACGACGTGGTCGCCGATCATGATGGTCTCGGGTTTGTGCTCGACGACCAGGACGGTGTTGCCCTTGTCGCGCAGCTGGAGCAGAAGGCCGTTCATGCGCTGGATGTCGTGCGGGTGCAATCCGATCGTGGGCTCGTCGAACACATAGGTGATGTCGGTGAGTGAGGATCCGAGGTGTCGCAACATCTTGATGCGCTGGGCCTCTCCCCCGGACAGCGTGCCGGACGGTCGCTCCAAGCTGAGGTAGCCCAGCCCCAGCGTGACGAACGCATCCAAATTGGCGCTGAGCGCCTGCAGCAGCGGGCCGGCGCCGGGAAGATCGAGCCCTCGCACCCAGGCGGCCAAGTCGGTGACCTGCATACGGCACGCGTCGGCGATGCTCACGCCCTCGATCTTCGACGAGCGCGCGCCTTCGGTGAGCCGGGTTCCGTCGCACTCCGGGCAGACAGCGAACGTGGCCACGCGCTCGACGAAGGCACGGATGTGCGGCTGCAGCGCGTCGAGATCCTTCGACAGCATCGACTTGGTGATCTTCGGGATGAGACCCTCGTAGGTCATGTTGATGCCGGAGATCTTCACCTTCGTGACCTCGCCGTAGAGGAAGAGGTGGCGCTGCTTGTCGGTGAACTGCGAGATCGGCTTGTCCCCGGGGTAGAAGCCCGACTGCGAGAAGCCCTTCACCATCCACCCGTCTGCGGTGTACCCGGGGACCATGATGGCGCCTTCGTCGAGTGACTTGGTCTCGTCCACGATCTGGGCGAGGTCGAGATCGGACACCGCTCCCCTGCCTTCGCATCGCGGACACATTCCGCCCAGGTAGATCGCATCCTTCACGATCTTCTTCTCGCCGCCTGGTCCCGTCATCACGCCGCTGGCCTTCTGCGTGGGGATGTTGAAGGAGAACGCGGTGGGTCCACCGATGTAGGGCTGCCCGAGCTTGCTGAACAGGATGCGGAGCATCGCGTTGGCGTCGGTGACGGTGCCGACTGTTGAGCGCGGGTTGGCGCCGAGACGCTCCTGGTCGACGATGATCGCCGTGGTCAGACCCTCGAGTATGTCGACGTCGGGGCGAGGCACAGAGGGCATGAATCCCTGCACGAACGCGCTGTAGGTCTCGTCGATCATGCGCCGCGACTCGGCCGCGATCGTGTCGAAGACGAGCGAGCTCTTCCCGGAGCCGGAGACACCGGTGAACACGGTCAGGCGGCGCTTCGGGATGTCGACGCTGACGTCTTTCAGGTTGTTCTCTCGCGCGCCCTGCACGCGGATCAGGTCGTGGGTGTCTGCGGGGTGCTCGTCTGTGGTCATCGGCGTCTTTCGTCGGTCGGTGGAGGGATCAGGCGGCCTGGTTGATACGGAGCAGGTTGCCTGCAGGATCGCGGAATGCGCAGTCGCGAACACCGTACGGCTGGTCGATCGGCTCTTGGATGACGTCGGCACCGCGCTCGACGAGTCGCTCGAAGAGAGCGTCGACGTCATCGCTCGCGAGCGTGAGAGCCGCGTAGCTGCCCTTCGCGATCAGCTCGAGGATCGTCTGGCGCTCGGCGTCTGTGATCCCGGGGTCGGTCGCCGGCGGATGCAGCACGATCGATGTCTGCGGCTGGCCTTCCGGTCCGACCGTGAGCCACCGCAGGCCGTCGTACCCGACGTCGTTGCGCACCTCGAACCCGAGGGCGTCGCGATAGAAGGCGAGGGCCGCTTCGGCGTCGGTGTGCGGAAGGAATGCGTAGTGGATGCTGATGTTCATGGTGTTCACGTTAGGTGCGCATCGGTGCGCGGCGCTTCTCGATTCCTGATCGGTCTGGTCACCTGTTTCGCCTGGAATGAGGGAATCCCCTCGACGTTGGTGGCGCGATCACGGTACACGCTGGGTGGGACACCGACCAGCTCGGAGAATCTCGTGCTGAACGTGCCGAGCGAGGAGCATCCCACTTCGAAGCACACCTCGGTCACCGTCAGGTCTCCGCGCCGAAGAAGCGCCATCGCACGCTCGATCCGTCGTGTCATCAGGTACGAGTAGGGAGATTCGCCGTAAGCCTCGCGGAACTGGCGGCTCAGATGCCCGGATGACATGTGCACCGCGCGCGCGAGCGCCTCCACATCGAGCGGCCTGGCGTACTCCCGGTCGATGCGGTCCCTGACTCTTCTCATCACGGTGAGTTCACGAAGGCGGACTTCGTCGACGGCGGCCACGACTCGATCTTGTCATGTCGCCCGAAGTCGCGGCATGACGGAACGAAACGCGGAAGGAAGCTTCTCCCCCGCTCCGGACCGTCGGAGCGCTACCCTGAGGATGCATCCTCACAGGATCTTCTCAGAAAGGGGTCCCCACCATGTCTGAACCACTCACGGAGGCCAAGTCGTTGTTCAAGTCGATCCGTGTCACGCTGGCCGTCGCCGGCGTGCTCGCGCTGATCGCCGGAATCGTCCTCCTCGTCTGGCCGGTGAAGTCCGCAGTCATCGTGACCGCGATCTTCGCCTCCTACCTCATCATCGCCGGTCTGGTGTACGTCGGCCTCGGCATCTTCTCGAGCGCGAAGGGAGGGTGGGCGCGTGTGGGCCACATCGTCCTCGGCCTGCTCTACATCGTCGCCGGTGTGATCGCGTTCTTCAACCTGAACGCCGCCGCAGCGACGCTCGCCTTCGTCGTCGTGATCTTCATCGGTGTGAGCTGGATCGTCGACGGGATCGTCGCCCTCACGCTGCTGGGCAGCGACGGATCGCGGGTCTGGACCGTTCTCTACGCGATCCTGAGCATCGTCGCGGGAATCATCGTGCTTTTCTCGCCGCTCATCGCCGGCTTCGCCTTCTGGCTGCTGCTCGGCATCTCGCTTGTCGTGCTCGGAATCATCCAGATCGTGCGTGCCATCACGCTCGGTCGCGATGAGAAGGAGTACGTCTCCGCCGTGCAGGGCGGAGCGGCGAGCTGACACTCACCGTCTCCTACGAGAACGGCCCCGTCCTGCACGATGCAGGACGGGGCCGTTTCGTTGGGGTGCGCTATTCGGCCGCGAAGGCGCTCACGTCGCCGACGAGACGCGTGTTGTCTGCGGGCACGGGGTCGACGGCGGCCTTGGCGACCTCTGCCGCGAACTCCGAGACGTTGTAGAGCTTCCCGGCGGACTCCCGGCGCTCGGCGATCGCGCCCGGGTTCGCGCGCTCCAGCAGGGTCGCGGTGATCGTGCCCTCGATCATGTCGCCGGACACGACCGTGAACCCGATCCCCTTCTCGGCCAGGCCGGGGATCAGCTCGCGGAGCGCATCCTCACCCGCGCGCTTCGAGAGCGCCACCGGCTCGTACTCCGGCATGGTGGGCGTGGTGCGGATGAAGTGCGCCTGGTGGCTGGTGACGAACACGACGCGCGCGCCTTCACCGAGAAGCGACGTCGCCGCGTTCAGCACGTTGAGCTGTGCGTCGCGGTTCAGCGTGAGCGCGTAGTCCTCCGCCATGCCGGACTCCATGCCGCCGGAGGCGTTGAGCACCAGTACGTCCAGCCGACCGTACTCGGCGCGGATCGCGTCGAACATCTCGGCGACGGATACCGGGTCGGTCAGGTCGGCCCCGACGACGAGCGCACGACGACCGAGCTCGCGCAGCTGTGCGGCGAGCTTCTCTGCACGTGGTGCCTTGTTGCGGAAGTTGATGACGACATCGGCGCCGGCCTCGGCGAGGTACCGCACGGTGTCGGCGCCGATGCCACGAGATGAACCGGTGACAAGAGCGACCTTGCCGTCGAGGGATCCTGCGGGAAGAACGTCGGTCACGGTGACTCCTCATGATGCGTGAAAAAGCCGTGATCGCACGGCCCTCACACCCTACCAAGCGCGCGCTGTGGCGCCCTGATCCGTCGGCCCCCGCGTGATACGTTGACCACAAAGGAGGCCGCATGGACAACTTCGCGACGTTCGTCACGTTCATCGACCAATGGGCGTGGATCGGCTGGCTGGTTCTGATCGCCGTCTTCCTCGTCATCGAGATGCTCTCGCTGGATTTCACCTTCCTCATGCTGAGCTTCGGCAGCGTCGTCGGTCTGGTCACCGATCTCATCGGTGTCCCGGTGTGGTTGCAGGTGATCATCGCGGCGGCAGCCGCCGCACTGTTCATCCTCTTCCTGCGTCCGCCGCTGCTCAAGCGTCTTCGGCGCGGCGAGGATCCGACCAAATCCAACGTCGATGCTCTCGTCGACCTGCGGGGCATCGCGCTGCACGACATCACGCAGATCTCCGGCCAGGTCAAGCTCGCCAACGGCGACACCTGGACCGCGCGCTCCGCCACCCCCGTGCCGATCCCGCAGGGCGCTCCGGTCGCCGTGAGCGCGATCAACGGCGCGACCGCCATCGTCCGTCCCGTCAACGACTAGGAGAACCCAGTGAACGACGCATCGTTCATCCCCACCGCGATCCTGTGGATCCTCGTGATCGCGGTGATCATCTTCGTGGTGGTCACCGTGGCCCGCGCGATCCGCATCATCCCGCAGGCAACGGCCGGGGTCGTCGAGCGGCTCGGGCGTTATCACAAGACGCTGACTCCCGGACTGAACGTCCTCGTTCCGTTCATCGATCGGCTGCGCCCGCTGATCGACATGCGCGAGCAGGTCGTCTCCTTCCCCCCGCAGCCCGTGATCACCGAGGACAACCTGGTCGTCTCCATCGACACAGTCGTCTACTTCCAGGTCACCGATGCGCGCGCCGCGACCTACGAGATCGCCAACTATCTCGGTGCGGTCGAGCAGCTGACCACCACCACACTTCGAAACGTCGTCGGTGGCCTCAACCTCGAAGAAGCACTCACGAGCCGTGACAACATCAACGGTCAGCTGCGTGTGGTGCTCGACGAGGCCACGGGAAAGTGGGGCATCCGCGTGGGCCGCGTCGAACTCAAGGCGATCGATCCGCCCATCTCGATCCAGGACTCGATGGAGAAGCAGATGCGTGCCGAGCGTGACCGCCGCGCTGCCATCCTCACCGCAGAGGGAACCAAGCAGTCAGCCATCCTCGAGGCCGAGGGAGCTCGTCAGGCGGAGATCCTCCGAGCAGAGGGAGACAAGCAGGCCGCCGTGCTCCGCGCACAGGGCGAGGCTGAGGCCATTCAGAACGTCTTCAGCGCCATCCACCAGGGCGAGCCAGACGACAAGCTCCTCGCCTACCAGTACCTGCAGATGCTGCCGAAGATCAGCGAGGGGCAGTCCAACAAGCTGTGGATCATCCCGAGCGAGCTCACCGAGGCGCTCAAGGGCATCGGCAGCGCGTTCACGCCGAAGCCGGGCCAGGGCCCGACGAACACGCTCCCGGGCGCGTGACGCACCCGTACTTCTCGAAGACGCGGCATCCCCGAGTCCTCGCCCGCCGCGGTCTGATCACCGCGGCGGGCGAGGACTCGGGCGTCTGGGAGAACTCCGCGGCTGCGTTCGCGGCCGCGCATGCCGCCGGTGTCGACTACATCGAGACCGACTGCCAGGTCACGGCAGACGGCGACGTGGTGCTGTTCCACGACGCGACCCTCGATCGCCTGATCGGCGACGGTCGCCGCGTGGACGAAGTGCGCACGCGGGAGCTGCGGTCGATGTTCGCCGACCACGGCGGGCTCCTCACCGTGACGGACGCGCTGGCTTCCTTCCCGGATGTCCGCTTCAACATCGACGTGAAGACGGCGGCCGCCGTCGACCCGCTCGGCCCCATCCTGGTCGACCACACACATCGCGTGCTCCTGACGAGCTTCTCCGACGTGAACCGACGCGCCGCTCTCGCCTCCGTCCTGCGCGCGGGTGCTGCGCTGCGTCCGGCAACCTCAGGGGGAAGCCGGACGATCGCCTCCCTACGGGCGTTGTCGGCTCTCCGCCTCTCCCCCACCCGGGTGCTCCGCGAGATCGACGCGCTGCAGATACCCGAGAGATTCGGCGCGTTGAGTGTGCTCACTCCCGCTCTCCTGCGTGCCGCGCACCGGCACGATGCCGAGGTCCACGTGTGGACGGTGAACGACCCCGCGGACATGCAACGCCTGGTCGCTCTCGGCGCCGACGGCATCGTCTCCGATCGAGCCGATCTCGCCCTCACAGCGCTGTCTCCCCTCTGACTTCCGACGCGCCCCATAACCTCCGGCGCTGGGATTAACCTGTGAGTTCCGCCGAGAAGGCGGCCGCGTGGATGAAGCGCACAGGCTGGAGCGTTATACCTGACAGCGACGAGAGGACCACACAATGGCAGATCGCAGCCTGCGCGGCATCCGACTCGGCGCCCAGAGCCTACAGAGCGAAGAGGGCGTCGTTTTCATGGAGCGCCGTGAGACCACCTACACCTGTGACACTTGCGGCCACGTCACGAACCTGATGTTCGCGGCGGATGCAGAGCCGCCCCAGACCTGGGAATGCCGCGCGTGCGGCGCCGAAGCCCGCTTGAACGTCGACGGCCAGGCCGTCACGCTCGAGGTCAGCGACGAGAAGGCCGCTCGCACCCACTGGGACATGCTCCTCGAGCGCCGTACCCGTGCGGAACTCGAGGAACTCCTCGAAGAGCGCCTCGCCTTCATCCGCGCCCGCCGCGGAGCCGGCGAAGATCCGACCCGCGAGAAGATCGGCGCCTAGCGCCGCCTGGCGCGCCACCACCCGACGAGAAGCGCGCCGAGACCGCCCCACAGGAGGATCGCCTGGACCCAGGGGCCAAGGACCACACCAGCCGTGAGGCCGGACCGGAGCTCGACGTCCTCGAGCATCGCTCCGGCCTCATCTGCGTTCAGGCTCGTCACCGTCGATCCATCTGAGCGGATCACCTGGCTGGTTCCCACGGTGGAGACGTTCACCACGCTCCGGCCTGTCTCGATCGCCCGCATCCGCGCGAAGGCGAGCTGTTGCAGGTTCTCATCCGTGCCTCGGAAGTCCGCGTTGTTCGTCTGGAACACCAGCACTTCGGCGCCGGAATTCAGGCCCTGCCAGATCACGTCGTCGTAGATCACGTCGAAGCAGATGGCGAGACCGACGCGAACGCCGTCGACATCGACGACAGGGGGGTTCGAACCCGGCGTGTATTCCCGCTGGATGAGACCGATCAGATCGGGGGCCAGGGCATTGAAGAAGGCGCGGTCCGGCACGTACTCGCCGAACGGGACCGGGTGGCGCTTGTCATGTAGCTGCGTCGCGGTGCCGTCGGATTCCCACAGCATCGAAGTGTTGAAGTAGCGGTCATCCCGCCCGGTCGCCGCGTTCGCCAGCAACGGGGCGTCGATCCGGTTGGCGATGAGGGTCATTCGCCGTGCCAGGGCATCGATCTGGAACGGGTCACCGTCCAACGCCCCCTCCGGCCAGACCAGGAGATCGACGTCCTCACCATAGAGAGGCGCGGTCGCTTCGGTCTGCGCCTGGATGACCGCGAACGGCTCACGGTCATCGAAGTACCCTGTCGGGCCGTTGCCCTGCACGGCAGCGATCCGCATGGACCCGCTCGACGACGTCGGGAAGAGCGGGGTGAACAGCAGCACCACGACGAGGGCGGCCGGTGCGATCAGGTGGAGCGGTCGGCGCCAGGTGCGCAGCCGCACGACCTCGATGAGCATCGCCACGACCAGTACCATCAGGAAGCTGAGCCCGCTCACGCCGATCCACGAAGAAACGGCCGCGAGAGGGCTCTCCGCCTGGCTCATGCCGAGACGTGCCCAGGGGAAGCCCCCGTAGGGCCAGGAGCCGACGAACAGCTCGCGGCCGACCCACAGGGCGGCGACGACCGTGGGGAGCCCCAGAAGGCGCCCTGCGGTTCCGGGGAAGGCCCGAGGGAGCCAGCGGTAGGCGAGCGCGATCGGGACCAGGGCGAACGCCGTCAGCACCCCCTCGACGACGCTCAGCGCGGCCCAGGGAACCGGCCCGAGGTACCGAGACGTCCAGGAGACGAGAAGTCCGAAGAACAGGATCCCGTAGACCAGCCCGACCAGCAGCGCTCCCCCGAACCGCCGACCGATCAGCGCGAGCAGCAGAAGGGCGGTCGCGGGGAACGCGAGAAGCCAGATCGCGGTCTCCGGATAGGCCAGGTCCATCACCAGGGCGGCCAGGCCGGCAGCGAGCAGCGCAGCCCAGAGCGGGAGGAGAGCGCGCGGTGGCGCAGGTGTAGCGGTCATTCCGTCCATCTCACATCGACGAGTAGGCGACGATGCCGCGACGCACCCCGTCGAGCGCGGTCCTCGCCGTGCGCGCGAGTGCTGCATCCTCCGCCACGATCGAGAGCTGATCGAGCAGATCGATCGTCTGCTTGGCCCACCGCACGAAGTCACCAGCCGCCATGTCGGCGTCGATCAGCACGCGGTCGAACATCCCGCCCCGCGCCCAGGAATGCATCGCCCCGGCCAGGCCTGCGGCCAGGGGTTCGCTTCCGGGAAGGTGATGGTCCTGCTCCAGGTCGTCGAGCTCAGCCCATAGCGTCGTCGTCTTCTCGTACGCCGCACGGAAGGGTCCTCGGGGAAGCCCCCGCTCGCCCGAGTTCGCCTCGTCGCGGCGAGGCTCGTACACGAGACAGCACGCCATAGCGGCGAGAGAAGGAGCATCCAGGCTGGCCCAGAGCCCCTGACGCAGGGACTCCGCGACGAGCAGGTCACGTTCGCCGTAGATGCGGCGCATGGTGCGCCCGGTCTCGGTCAGCGAGGTTTCGCCGTCTTCTTCCGTGAGGTAGTCGAGCGTCTCCAGGACCTCGACGACGCGGTCGAAGACGCGTGCGACCGTGCCGGTGCGGGTCTCGATCTGGCGACGGATGCGATCGGTCTGACGCTTGAGCTTCCAGTAGCGCTCCGCCCACCGCGCGTGCGCTTCGCGATCGGGGCAGTGATGGCACGGGTGCCGTTGCATCTGGGTGCGCAGCGTCTGGATGCGCTTCATCCGCTTGTCGCGCGATGCTCGCGGTGCGTTCGAGTCCTGCCGGTTCTTCTTCTCGAGGTCGCTCAGCTCCCGCCGGATGGCCGCGTATTCGGGGAAGTCTCCGTGTTCACAGGCCATCGCGCTCTTGTAGCCGGCCAGAGACTCCTCCGCTTCGCGCACCTGGCGCGCGAGCCCGACGACGGCACGGTCTGCCTGGAACTGTGCGAATGAGGATTCCAAGATCTGGCGGGCCCGGGGTTTGCCGAACATATCGATCAGGTTCACGGCCATGTTGTAGGTAGGCCGGAAGCTGGAGTTCAACGGATAGGTTCTGCGGGAAGCGAGTGCCGCGACAGCCTGGGGATCCATGCCCTCGGTCCACTGCACGACCGCGTGGCCCTCGACGTCGATGCCGCGGCGTCCCGCGCGTCCCGTGAGCTGGGTGTACTCCCCCGACGTGATCGCGACCCGCGCCTCGCCGTTGAACTTCTCCATCTTCTCGAGAACGACGGTGCGCGCCGGCATGTTGATCCCGAGCGCGAGCGTCTCCGTGGCGAAGACGACCTTCACCAGCTTGCGCTGGTAGAGCTCTTCCACGACTTCTTTGAACGCAGGCAGCAGACCTGCGTGATGCGACGCGACACCGCGTTCGAGATTGTCGAGCCACTCCCAGTAGCCGAGCACGCCGAGGTCTTCCTCCTGGAGGGTGCGCGTGCGCTCCTCGACGATCGCACGGATCTCGGCCCGCTCCTCGTTCGAAGTGAGCCGGATGCCCGAGCGGCGCACCTGCTGCACCGCGGCGTCACACCCTACCCGGCTGAAGATGAAGAAGATCGCCGGCAGCAGGTTCGACCGCTCCAGCAGTTGCACGACGTCGGGGCGGTCCATCCGCTCGATCCGACGGGCGTTGGCCGCACGGACGGGACGTCTACCACCCCGTGGAGGACGCTTCGCCTGTCGGCCGGCGTGCCGATCGCTGCGGTAGGACTGCGCCTGGCGGTTGTTCTCGTATGTCGTGCCTGTCGACGAGCGGATGCGCATCAGTTCTTGGTTCACCTGCGCCGTGGCCAGGCCGGCGCGGTCGTCGAACAGCGGAAGGAGGTCGTCGCGCACGAGCACGTGCTGCTCGAGCGGAACGGGACGGATCTCGGAGACGATCACCTCGGTGTCTCCGCGCACGGTGTCGAGCCAGTCGCCGAACTCCTCCGCATTGGACACGGTCGCGCTCAACGACACCAGCCGTACACGAGCGGGGAGGTGGATGATGACTTCCTCCCACACGGCCCCTCGGAACCGGTCGGCGAGGTAATGGACCTCGTCCATGATCACGTAGCGCAGATCCCTCAGCGCCGAGGAGTCGGCGTAGATCATGTTGCGCAGGACCTCGGTGGTCATGACGACGATGCGGGCGTTGCCGTTGATGTTCGTGTCGCCGGTGAGGAGCCCCACCTGGTCGGCGCCGTAGACGTCGACCAGCTCCCTGAACTTCTGGTTGGAGAGAGCCTTCATCGGCGTCGTGTAGAACGCTTTGTCGCTCGGGGTCTGCATGGCGAGGTGGATCGCGAACTCGCCGACGATCGTCTTGCCGGCGCCGGTGGGCGCGGCGACAAGCACACTGCGCCCGCTCTCGAGGGCGTGACATCCCGCCACCTGGAACGGATCGAGCTGGAACTTCTGCAGCGCGGCGAACGCCGTCGACTGTGGATGCTCCACTGCCTCCTGCGCGCGAGCGTATTTCTCTGAGGGCGAGCTCATGCCGGATCCGGCAGGAGCCCTGACGCCTCGTCGCGTTTGCGCTTGCGCCGGTCGAAGATCAGGGAGAGCCCTGCGGCGGCGAAGAAGAGCACGATCAGGATGCCCGCGAGCATCAGCATGCTGACGACGTCGGCTGCCGGTGTCGCAAGCGCGGCGAAGACGGTGGCGATGATGATGGCGACTCGCCACCCCTTGAGGATCGCGCGACCGGACATGACACCGGCGAGGTTGAGCGCCACCAGGAACACCGGGAGCACGAACGAGATGCCGATCACGATCATCAGTTTGAAGATGAAGTCGTAGTACTCCTGCGCGGAGTAGAGGTTTGTCGCGCCGGCGGGGGTGAAGCTCCACATCAGTTCGATGATGTGGGGCATGATCATGACCCCGAGGTAGCAGCCGGCGAAGAACAGCGGAACGGCGGCCACCACGAAACCGATCGTGTACCTGACTTCCTTGCGTGTCAGGCCGGGCATGATGAACGCCCAGATCTGCCACAACCACACGGGTGCCGACAGGAAGATTCCGATGGAGAATGCGATCCGCATGCGCATGTCGAAGGCGGCGGTGACCGTGCCGAAGTTGAGCGCGCTGAAATCGTCCCCGCGCTTGTCGGCGATGATCCGCACCGGCTCGGTGATGAAGCTGATGATCGGGTCGGCGACGAGGAACGCGATGACCATGCCCACCAGCAGAGCGAGCGCAGCGAACATGAGGCGCTTGCGCAATTCGACGAGATGCGCGCCGAGCGACATCCGCCGATCCCGATCCGCCTTCGGCATCACGGTCGGTTCGATGGCTGCCACGGCCGGTCAGGCGCGGGGCGGAGTCTCAGGGTCGATGCCCGAGTCCTTCACCGTGGTCGGCTCGACGGCTGCGGAGTCGGTGCGAGCGGCATCGTCGTCCTTCATCGCCTTCATCTCGCCCTTGAACACGCGGGCCGACTGGCCCATGCTCTTCGCGAGAGCCGGCAGCTTGGCAGCACCGAACAGGAGGAGGATCACGGCGAGCACGATAAGCAGGTGCCAGCCTTGCATTCCAGCGAACATGTCAGGATTCCCGTCGTCGGTGAGCGTTCGATCCAGTCTACAGATCAAACCTCTGCTTCGGGCTGGCGATAGAGGGCGAGTCCCGAGGCCGCCCAGTCCCTGGTCGCGGAGCGGGCGACCCCCGGCTCCAGGACCTCCATCGCTCCGCCGAAGCGGGCGGCGAGTCGCTTGATGCCTCGCGGGTCGGCGAGGTGCAGCTGCGTGGTCACCGAGCCGCCGATCACATCGGCCGCCCCGGTGGGGACGAATCCACTCAGTAGCGGCGCGATGCGTTCGGCCACCCGAACCGTGACCGCGCGCTCGTCGTCGAGCCCGGCGAAGGCCTCGGGAACCTGATCGCCTCCATGGGTGATCGGGATCTCGGTGAGGGTCGGCGCGCTGACACGATCGAGGTGGAAGGTGCGCATCGCCTGCCGAAGATGGCACCAGCCCTGCAGGTACCACTGTCCGTTCGTGATGAGGATCTGCATCGGGTCGACCGTGCGAGTCGTCGGGGCAGCATCGGGAGCCTGGTATGTGAAGGCGATCGCGACGCCCTCGTGCAGGCCACGGGCCACTGCCTCACGAACCTCGTCGACCGCGCTGGGGGCCACGACCACGTCGGCGGGCGCGTCTGCGGCACCGCGAGAGAGCTTCGAGATCAGCCCCGCCACCAGGCCGGAATCCGAGACGGCGGGAACCGCGGCCACCATCTGCAGTCCGGCCAACAGCGCCGCCGCCTCGCGCGCCGTGAAACGCGGTACTCGACGCAGCGCGACGTCGTTCGTGATCTCGATGACGTCTTCGAGATCGAGGAGGTCCCAGTTGATGTCGAACATCTCCTGTGGCTGCTGCCAGTACCCCGCCTCGCCAGGAAGACCGATCACGGTGAGCTTCTCCACCATGCCGCGCATCTCGTGCGGGGTGACCCCGAACTCCGTCGCTGCTTCTTCGAGCGACACCTGGCCGTGCTCGAGCAGGTACGGGACCAGAGTCAGGTAGAGGCGCACGCGATCGGCCGCGAGCAGAGGCTTCGACTTGGTGCTCATCTCGCCTCCTCGGGATCGGTGTGGGCGCCCACCACGGCGCGGAGCCGCGCGATCACGGCCTCTCGCAATAATGCAGGCTCCACCACTCGTACTTCCGGACCGTAGGAGGCAAGCTCGTCCGCGAGGATGTGCATGTCGACGAACGGAACGTTGATCCCCTGCGCAGCGGACGAAGCTCGTCGTCCCAGCCGCAGCGCCGCCTCCGTGCCCGGGGTGACCTCCAGAAGGGCGGAGTTCTCCGACGCCACGCGTTCGAGCCCCGCGAGTGCGCGGTCGCCGGCACCGTCACGCAGCGCGGGATCGAATGTCTGCGAGCTCACGCGCACGTCCCCGACGATCCGGCTGAGCAGGAAGGTCCGGTCCTCTTCCGCGTCGACGTCGACACCGAACACGTGCCAACGCGCCTCGTAGTCGACCAGTGCCAGAGGGCGGATACGACGGCGACGAGGGGCTTCCTCGCCGGGCTTCAAGTACTCGAAGGCGACCACCTTGCATCGCTCGATCGCATCCTGAAGCGGCGAGAAAGCCGCGTCGCGCGCGGTGATGCGCGGGGCGAAGCCGATGATGGGCTCGTCGCCGTCGATGCCGAGCGCGCGGATCTTGCGTACCCCCGACTGGGCGTCACCCGAGACCGACTCGGCGCTCCAGACGCTGCCCGCGAGCTGCAGTACTGCCAGCTCGGCCGGCGAGAACTCGATGTCGCTGGGGAGATCGTATTCCGCCTGTGGAATCCGATAGCGGGCTTCGCGGAGATCGTTGGGATCGGCGGCATCACCGATGGTCTCGATGGGTACGCCGAGCGAGCGCAACTCTTCCTTGTCGCGCTCGAACATCTTCTCGAGGGCGTCCGATCGAGTGCCGGCCTCGGCGCGCTGCCGATAGCCGGAGACGTTGTCGAGGATCTGCTGCTTGGTCAACCCGATCTCCGTGGCCATCAGCGCCACGACGAGATTCGTCAGGCGCTCCTCCGCGGGGATCCGGGCGGCCATCACGGCGTGGGCGCCGTCACTGCGCCCAGGATGTCGACGACGACCGCAGTGGCGGGAGAGTTCTCGACCGCGGGGAAGACGACGAGGAGCTGGGATCCGACGGTGGCACCGACGAGCTGCTCCGCGGCCACGCTGACGCTGGCGTCCTGGCCCCAGGAGCTGGTGGTGACCTTCTTGTCGTCCCAGCCGACGCCCATGATGTTGGAGACGACGATGTCGCCCTCCTTCACCTTCGGGCCGTCGCCCTTGATGAGTGTCTGGGTCGTGATCTCGGTCGGCGCCGGAACGTCCGGGATGATGACCCCGGGCGTTCCGTCAGGAGCGCGCACCACAGTGGGTAGGCCGCGCGCGTCGTTGAACTGCAGCGCACCGGAAGCCTTCGACGGCATCACGTCGAGCACGTCGATGACGGCGACGATGTTCTCGCCCTTGTCGAGTCCGAACGCCTGCACGTTCTGCTCCCCGAAGTCCTCTGGCGTGAGAACGGCGAGCACGCGGCTGCCCTCGGTCGCGCACTCCAGCACATCCGAGAGCCCGGCGGAGCGCTGCGCCCAGTAGTCGATGCTGTGCACGCGGCTCTCGTCGCCGTTGAACTCGGACTTGTAGAGCTCCTTGCCGCTGTCACCACCGTAGAACGCGATGTCCAGCACCACGGGCTGGAACTCCGACCCGAGGGCGAGGCCATCGCCGACGGTGACGTCGGCGAACGAGGTCTTGTCCGCCTTGACCGGCCCGAAGACGGTGACGTCAGGAACGGATCCGAGGTCGCCGTTCACGTCTGCGACGTTCAGGATCTTGTCATTGCCGCCGCGGTCGCAGGCGGCGACACCGTCGGATGCTGTCGCGGTGCAGCCCGTCAGGGCGAGGACGACGAGGCTGAGGGATGCCAGAACGGCGGACGTTTTACGCACGCGCTCCAGTCTATTCCGTTGCGTGCCCGGAATCGCGCGATGCGGCAGCCAGGCGCGCCCCTTCGGCGGCCTTCTCCGCTTCCCGCGCCCGCTTGCGCAGGTTCTTGTCGCTGATCTCGCGGTCACCGACAGCACCGGGTGTCCACGCCTCCACATCCTGATCGCCGTAGCTGCTCTTGGACGCGCGTCGCTTCACGGAAGGCGCGACGGCTCCGGGGGCGAGCCGGCGTGCGGTGAGGAGGAAGCCTGTGTGCGCGACCATCCGGTGATCCGGGCGCACGGCGAGGCCCTCGACGTGCCAACCGCGGACCATCGTCTCGGAAGCATCGGGATCGGTGAAGAGCCCCGTGCCGCGGATGTATTCAGCCACGCGGGAGAGCTGCGTCGCGGTCGCCACGTAGCAGAGCACCACTCCGCCGGGGGTGAGGGCATCGGCCACGGCATCCATGCATTCCCACGGCGCGAGCATGTCGAGGACGACCCGGTCGACCGACGCCGGGGACACCTCGTTCGGCAGCGCCTCCACGAGATCGCCCACAACCACGTTCCAGGTCTCCGGGTGCTCTCCGAAGAACGTCTCGACATTGCCGCGCGCGACATCGGCGAAGTCCTCGCGACGTTCGAAGGAGATCAACTTCCCCGCCGGGCCCACGGCCCGCAGGAGCGAGAGGGAGAGCGCCCCGGAACCGACGCCGGCCTCGACCACCACCGAGCCGGGGAAGATATCGGCCTGCATCACGATCTGCGCCGCGTCCTTGGGGTACACGATCGCCGCGCCGCGCGGCATCGACATCGCGAAGTCCCGAAGCAGCGGACGCAGCGCCAGATAGTCGTGTCCGGAGCTGTTGGCCACGACGGAACCGTCGGGCAACCCGATGAGGTCGCGATGACGGAGGACGCCTTGGTGCGTGTGGAGCTCGCCGTCCTCGCGGAGCGTCACGGTGTGCAGACGCCCCTTCGGGCCGGTGAGCTGAACGCGGTCGCCCACACGGAACGGACCGCTCGGCCGCTGTACGCGGGAATCGGTCATCGGGTGGCTCCTGTCGCGGCGGTGTTGCTGTCGAAGAGGTCGGTGAGGTCGTGGGCGCCCCTGCCGTCGAGCGTGTCCCAGAGTTCATGGGCCCCCAGATGGTCCAGAGGAACGATGTGGGGAACCGCGAGGGTCAGCGCGCCTGAAGCGAGGCCGGCGCGGACACCGGTCGGCGAGTCCTCGATGACGATCACCTCGGCGATGTCGACGTCGAGCAGTGCTGCCGCCTGCAGGTACGGCTCCGGATGAGGCTTGGGGTTGTCGACGTCGTCACCGGCGACGACGATGTCGAAAGCCTCGAAGTCGATCAGGTCGACGACGTTCAGAGCCATTCGACGAAGCGACATCGTCACCAGGCCCGTCGGGATGCCCGCTTCCCGGAGGTCGCGGAGCAGTTCGCGAGCGCCGGGACGGAACGGGACGCCCTGGGTGCGCAGCGATTCCTGCACGACATCGGTCAGGTGCGAGACGATCGCCTCGGCCTCCATCGCGACTCCCGCGTTCTGCAGGATCACGGCACTGTCGATCAGCCCGCTCCCCACGAGCTGCAGCGCATCCTCATGGCTCCAGGAACCGCCGAACGATTCGACCAGCGCTGTCTCGGCCGCCATCCAATACGGTTCGGTGTCGACGAGTGTTCCATCCATGTCCCAAAGGACCGCGCTGGGCTTTCTGCTCACTGAACCCATGCTAGCCGTGGTGCTGCCCGCATCCCGCTTCGGCGGACTAGCCTGGAATGATCACGACCGCGATCTCGAAGGGAGCCCTCGATGGATGTTCTCGGTCCGCGCATCGTCATCGCCGCCTTCGACGGCTGGAACGATGCGGGTGAAGCGGCGAGCAGCGCCATCGAGGCGCTGCGCTCCTCGTCGGAATACGATCTCGTGCATTCCGTCGACCCCGAACTGTACTTCGACTACCAGTACACGCGTCCGTCGACGCGGATGGATGCGGAAGGGCGTCGCCAGCTCACCTGGCCGGAAGCGGGATTGTGGCGTCCCCGCGATCCGGGCCCCGGACCCGAGTTCTGGCTGCTCACCGGCGCCGAACCCGCGCGCACCTGGCAGGCATTCGCCTCCGAGTTCATCGACATCGCACTGCGCGACGACATCACCGGACTCGTCACCCTCGGCGCGATGCTGTCGGACGTGCCCCACACCCGCCCGATCTCGATCTTCGCCTCGAGCCAGAACGAGCAGGTGCGGGAGGCGCACGGCCTGGAGCGCTCGCTGTACGAGGGTCCGGTGGGTATCCTCACCGTCTTCGAGCACTTCGCCGAGAACGCGGGTATCCCCACAGCGAGCCTGTGGGCGAGCGTGCCGCACTACGTCGCCTCCGCGACTCCCTCACCGAAGGTGACGCTCGCACTACTGGACCGCCTCGAAGAGCTCACCGGGGTGGACGTCGATCGCCAGGCGCTGCGCACCGAGGCCGCGGCCTGGGAAGCGTCGATCGATGCCGCCGCATCCGAGGACGAGGACATGGCGGAGTACATCCGTCAGCTCGAGCGCACCCGCGACACGTGGGATTCCCCTGAGGCGTCGGGCGACGCGATCGCCCAGGCGTTCGAGCGGTACCTCCGCCGCCGAGACGACGGTCCGGGCGACCGCAAGCGCTGATCGCCGCTCAGGCGGCGATCACACCGGTTCCGAGCAGGACCAGCAACACCGTGCCGAGAAGGATGCGGTAGATCACGAACGGCAGGAAGCTGCGCTTCGAGATCCAGTTCATGAAGAACGCGATCACGCCCAGCGCCACCACGAAGGCGATTCCGGTCGCGGCGAGGGTATCGCCGAACGAGAAGAACGACGGCTCGTCCCAGCTCTTGAACACCTGGTAGAAGCCGCTTCCGAACACCGCGGGGATCGCGAGCAGGAACGCGTAGCGTGCAGCGGCGGCGCGCTCGTAGCCGAGGAACAGCCCCATCGTGATCGTGCCGCCCGAGCGCGAGACGCCGGGGATCAGGGCCAGCGCCTGTGCGAAACCGAAGGCGATGCCGTGCGGGTAGGTGAGGTCATCGAGCTTTCGGCGCTTCGCACCCACGTAGTCGGCGACGCCGAGAAGGATGCCGAAGACGATCAGCATGACCGCGACGATCCACATCGAGCGGAGCACGGTCTCGATCTGGTCCTGGAACAGGAGCCCCAGCACCACGATCGGGATGCTGCCGATGATGATCAACCAGCCCATCCTGGCGTCCGGATCGTTGCGCGGAGCTTTGCCCACCAGCGATCGGAACCACTGCGTCACGATACGTACGATGTCTCGCCAGAAGAACACCACCACGGCAGCCTCGGTGCCGATCTGGGTGATGGCGGTGAAGGCCGCTCCCGGGTCTTCGCCGGACGGGAGAAACGTGCCGAGGATGCGCAGATGAGCGCTGGAGGAGATCGGAAGGAACTCGGTGAGTCCCTGGACCACACCGAGGATCAGTGCTTCGAGCAGGTGCATGGAGAGCTTTCAGGTCAGAGGAGGCACGGAGCGCGCGGCGCTCAGTACGTGCGCAGCAGATCGGTCAGCACCCGCTGGCCGAAGACAAGCGATTCTACGGGTACTCGCTCATCGACTCCGTGAAACATGCCTGTGAAGTCGAGGTCGGCTGGCAGTCTCAAGGGCGCGAAGCCGTAGCCCGTGATGCCCAGGTATGCCAGCGCCTTGTTGTCGGTGCCGGCGCCGAGCAGGTATGGGATGACCGGGACTCCCGGATCATGGCGACCGATGCTGGCGACCATCGCTTCCACAAGTTCGCCTTCGAAGGGCGTCTCCATGCCGATGTCGCGGACGACCGTCTCGATGACGATCCCGTCGCCGACGATCTGCTGGAGCTCGGCCAGCACATCGTCCTCGGTCCCGGGGATCACTCGAACGTCGATGAGCGCCTCCGCACGCTCCGGGATGACATTGTGCTTGTACCCCGCGGTGAGCGCGGTCGGGTTCGTCGTTGTCCGGAACGTGGACCGTAAAAAGGCCTCGGCGGGTCCGGCCGCTGCAGCGAGGGCATCGGGGTCGTCGGCGCTGCGTCCGCTCAAGGCGCTCAAGCCCTCGAGGAGCGCTCTGGTCGTCGAAGTCAGTCGAATGGGCCAGCGTGTGCGTCCGATGGCTGCGACAGCCTCGGCGAGCTTGGTGACGGCGTTGTCGTCATGCAGTCGGCTGCCATGGCCTGCGCGGCCCCTCGCCACGAGCCGGATCCAGATCAGGGCCTTCTCCCCCACCTGCAGCAGGTAGGCGCGTCGGTCGTCGACGGTGATCGAGTAGCCACCGACCTCGCTGATCGCCGTGGTCGCCCCCGCGAACCATTCGGGGCGGTTCTGCACGACGAGGGCCGAGCCCTCGACGCCCCCGTTCTCCTCATCGGCGAAGAACGCCAGCACCAGATCGCGCTCCGGCTGTTCCCCCGCGCGCAGGATCTCGGCGACGGACGTGAGGATCATCGCGTTCATGTTCTTCATGTCCACGGCGCCTCGACCCCACAGCATGCCGTCCTGTACGAGGCCGGCGAAGGGATCGACGCTCCAGTCCTCAGCCATGGCCGGCACGACGTCGAGATGGCCGTGCACGACGAGCGCGGGTTTCTTCCTGTCGCGTCCCGGCACCCGTGCCATCACGTTCGTCCGGCGCGGGATCGGCTCGTAGTACTCGACCTCGAGCCCGAGTTCCTCCAGGTAGGCCCCGACGTACTGCGCGGCCTCGCGCTCGCCCTTCGCGTTGCCGCCGCCGAAGTTGGAGGTGTCGAAGCGGATCAGGTCGCTCGCGATGCGGACGACCTCCGGAAGGGACGGATCAGTCATGGCTCCAGGCTATCGAAACCGCGCGCCACGCCCGGGCGTGCGTCCCGGTTCGAGAGGCCGCTGAGGACGTGGTAATGTCATTCTTCGGTCGGCAACGATCATCCAACACCTGCGCGGGTGGCGGAATGGTAGACGCGCTACGTTGAGGTCGTAGTGCCCGTAAGGGCGTGGGGGTTCAAGTCCCCCTCCGCGCACAGGAAGAAGAAGGCCCTGGATCCACGGATCCGGGGCCTTCTTCGTCGTGTCCAGGCAATGCGGAGATGCGGGTATGACCTCATCCGAGAGGGATGATCTCCTCCGCCGGCCTGTGCACGGACCTGGGTAGCCTGAGCCGTATGACAGCCCTCGATGCCGATCGTCCGACCATCACTCAGGCTTACCTCTACGGGTTCCCCCTCGTGTTCAACCTCGATCAGGTGACGCGGTATACGACGACGGGAGTGGGCGCCAACCCTGCTGCGCCGTTCAATACGTTCAGCCACGCCCGGACGCTTGCGGGGCCGGAAGACACGTTCGTGACGATCAACAACGACACGCTCTACTCGATGGCCCAGGTCGACCTCAGCGTCGGCCCGGTCGTGCTGCAGGTTCCTGACACCGCGGGACGCTACTACGTCCTCCAGTTCGTCGACGCGTGGACGAACAACTTCGCGTACGTCGGGCATCGCGCGACGGGCACAGGCGCGGGGAGGTTCCTCCTCGTTCCCCCATCCTGGAGTGGAGACACCGGTGATGCGTCGGTCATCCGTTTCCCGACGACAATCGCCTCGATCGTGGGACGCTGGGCAGTGAGCGGTGATCATGAACTCGCCGAAGTGCACGCGCTCCAGGACTCCACGACGCTGACGCCGCAGGACCCCGACGCTGTGCCTGTCGGCCTCGCCGTCCCGGATCCTTCCGTCCCCGAGAGCGCGGTCTTCCTGGAGAAGCTCCGCGTCTGGTCGCAGCAGTTTCCCCCGGCACCACGTGATCGGCCGCTGCAGGACTCGCTCGCGTCGACGGGGATCGCCGTCGAAGGTGCCTCGCCCTACGTGTCGATCCCGCTCTCCGACGCCGCGCGCCTGGTCGGCGATATGGCCGCCGCCAAGGATGCCCTCCACACCGTCCTGACCCACGGCTCCAGCCCCGAGGTCGACGGGTGGAAGCTCACCTTCCACGCCTTCGACTACAACCTCGACTACTTCGAGATCGGCGCCCTCGATGATGAGCGTTTCAAGATGTCCGACCCCGAGTTGCGCATCGCCGAACGCGCCGGTGCCGCACTCGGTGGCCTGTGGGGCAACCACCCCTACGAAGCGGCGTACATCATGACCTATGTCGATGACCACGGGGATCAGCTCTCCGGCGCTCGGACCTACACGCTGCGCCTCGCTCCCGAGCCGCCCGTATCCGCGTTCTGGTCGTTGACGATGTACTCCGTCCCGGACTTCTACCTCGTCGAGAACCCGATCGCGCGGTACTCGATCGGCGATCGGACACCAGGCCTGGTGCGCCATGAGGACGGCGCGCTCACGATCACGATCAGCCACGAGCGACCCGTGGACCCGACCGCGGCGGCGAACTGGCTCCCTGCTCCGTCCGGCGAGTTCCGGCCGGTGATGCGGATGTACGAGCCGGACCCTGCCGTGCTCGAGCGCCGTTACACGGTTCCCGCGATCACGCGCTCACAGGAGTGACGCCGCGTACCGATCATGCCGCGCTGACGCCGAAGACGAGGCCGAGGACGTAGGTGATCGCCGCCGCGCCGAAGCCGATGGCGAGCTGGCGGAGAGCGCGGCGCAGGGGCGGTCCGCCGGAGAGGACCCCCACCATCGCTCCGGTGCTCAGCAGAGCGATGCCGACCAGCACCAGCGCGACGAGGACGGCCGGCGTTCCCTGCAGTCCGAAGATCCACGGCAGGACGGGGATGATCGCCCCGGAAGCGAACAGGAGAAAGCTGGAGATCGCCGCGGTCCAGTCGCTGCCGACGATCTCGTGGTCGTCGCCCTTCTGGAGCGTGACCGGCCCCGTCGCGGTCTGGCGGGCACCGGCTTGAGCCGCCGTCACGATGCGTCGGGCACGTGCGAGAGATTCTTCCTGCTCCATGCCTCGAGCGCGGTAGACGAGTGCGAGCTCGTTCTCGTCTATGTCGAGATCGCCGGCTGCGGCGTGGGCGTCTTCGTTCGCCTCCGTTGCCGCGAGCAGTTCGCGCTGGGAACGCACCGACACGAACTCCCCCGCGCCCATCGACAGCGCCCCTGCGAGGAGGCCGGCGATGCCACTGAAGAGCACGAAACCGGAACTCACTCCCGTCGCGCCGATGCCGAGAACGAGCGCGAGGTTGCTGACGAGACCGTCGTTCGCACCGAATACCGCCGCGCGGAAGGAGCCGGAGAGGCGCCTGCGTCCTCGCGCGGCGAGTCCGCGGACGACTTCGTAGTGGACCTTCTCATCGGCCCGCATCGCGGGCGTGGCGTACTGCTCCGAGTCGTAGGGCGATCGCGCCTCGGCGCTCTGCGCAAGAGCGAGCACGAAGATCGACCCGAAACGGCCGGCCATCCAGCCGAGGAGGCGGGAACGCGCTCCCGCACGAGGAAGACGCTTCGGCTCGGCGCCGAGGAGATCGAGCCAGTGCTGCTCATGGCGGCGTTCTGCTTCGGCGAGGCTCAGGAGGATGTCCCGCTCCTCGCCTTCTCTTCTCGAGGCGAGCTTCTGATACACGGCGCCTTCGGCACGCTCCTCGACCAGGTAGCGCGCCCAGCGTCGGCGATCGGCGGGGGTCGGGTCGGCTGCAGCGGGGGCTGTCATGGATCCTCCAGAAGTGACGGTGCCCGGTGCGCGGGCAACCGTTCAACGCTATCCGTGGACTCCCGCGCTCACCCTGCGCAGACGCGGATTGACAGCATTTCGGGGCTCCGAAGCACGGTCAGGACGCGCGCGGACGAGGGACGTGATCGTGTCAGGAACGCACGCGCTTGCGGAGAACCTCGATGCGCGACTGCAGCTGCGTCACAGTGGCCTGCGCGACGGCCGGTCCCCCGCAGATGCGCCGGAGCTCGGCATGCACCGCGCCGTGGGGCTCACCCTTCTGTCGGGCGTACAGGCCGACCAGACTGTTCAGGAGCTGCCGCTGCTCCTTGAGCGTGCGGTGTAGGGGTGGGGGCAACGTGGTCGTGTCGGTGGGCTCCGCAGATGCCTCGCGCGCCTCGCGCAGTCGCGACTGACGCGACTGACGCTGCATGAGCAGCTCGTGGACGTGCTCTGGTTCGAGAAGACCGGGGAATCCGATGAACTCCTCCTCTTCCGGTGTGCCGGGTTCTGCCAGCTGTCCGAACTCCTGACCCTCGAACACGACCCGGTCGAAGTGGGCGACCGACGAGAGCGCCTGATAGCTGAACTCCTGCGTCAGCGCGTCGGAGGTCTCCTCCTCGCGGTTCGCACTCTCGAGTAGCGAGTCTTCCAGACCGTCGTCTTCCTTCGACTGCCGGTCGAGCGCGTGGTCGCGCTGCTTGTCCATCTCGTTCGCGAGTCCCATGAGCACGGGGACCTGCGGAAGGAACACGCTCGCGGCCTCGCCACGGCGCCGGGCGCGCACGAACCGGCCGATGGCCTGCGCGAAGAACAGCGGAGTCGACGACGATGTCGCATACACACCCACCGCGAGACGCGGAACGTCGACGCCCTCCGACACCATGCGCACGGCCACCATCCACCGGGAGTCGTTCGCGCTGAACTTCTCGATGCGCTCCGAGGCGGTCGCGTCGTCGGAGAGCACCACCGTCGCCTGCTGCCCCGTGATGCTGTGCAGGATCTTGGCGTACGCTCGCGCGACCGTCTGATCTGTCGCCAGCACGAGTCCGCCGGCATCGGGGACATGGTGTCGGATCTCGGTGAGTCGGCGATCCGCGGCTGACAGCACGGCCGGCATCCACTCGCCCTCGGGGTCGAGTGCCGTGCGCCAGGCCTGTGATGTCACGTCCTTCGTGTTGTCCTGGCCCAGGTGCGTTTCGAGCTCGTCGCCCGTGGTGGTGCGCCACCGCATCTTGCCGGCGTACATGTGGAACAGGACGGGGCGGACGACGCCGTCGGCCAGCGCGCGTCCGTAGCCGTAGTTGTAGTCGGTGCGCGAGACACGCGCTCCGGATTCGTCGGGGTGGTACTCGACGAATGGGATCGGCGCCGTGTCGCTGCGGAACGGCGTGCCGGAGAGCAGGAGACGCCTCTTCGCAGGCCCGTAGGCGTCGCGGATGGCGTCACCCCAGCTCAGTGCGTCGCCGCCGTGGTGGACCTCGTCGAGGATCACCAGGGTCTTGGCGTCTTCGGTGAGGTGCCGGTGCACCGAGGACTTCGCGGCGACCTGCGCGTAGGTCACGACCGCGCCGTGATAGTGCCGGGCCGGCGCCCAATCGCTGTTGCGGAATCGGGGGTCGAGGCGGATGTGCACGCGCGCGGCAGCGTCTGCCCACTGTGTCTTGAGGTGCTCGGTCGGCGCGACCACGATGATGCGGTTGACCTCGCCCATGCGCATGAGTTCGACGGCGAGCGTGAGTGCGAAGGTGGTCTTTCCTGCGCCCGGCGTGGCGGCGACCAGGAAGTCGCGCTGATCCGCCGCGAAGTACTGTTCGAGGGCCTCCTGCTGCCAGGCGCGCAGCTTGTTCGCGGTTCCCCATGGGGCACGCTGAGGAAAGGACGGAGAGAGCATCGAGTCCACGATAATCGCTGCCGGCGACACTGGATCACTCCCCGCACTTCCCGCGCGCGCCCCTCCCCCGCACGAGCGTCTACGGGTAGGCTCGGTCACTGCGCGGCGGCCACCGTCGCCCCGCAGAATGTTCGCGAAGGAGAGCTGGATGACCGACCAGGATTCGACTCGGACCCCCTACATCCCGAACGAGACCGCGCACCCGTGGCGCCGCTTCGTCGCGGTCGGTGATTCGTTCACGGAGGGCATCGGCGACCCCGATCCCGCGCACCCCGGCAACCACCGCGGCTGGGCCGACCGCGTCGCCGAGGTGCTCGCCGCGCAGGTGGACGACTTCGCCTACGCGAACCTCGCGGTCCGCGGAAAGCTGATCGCCCAGATCGTCGCCGACCAGATCGAGCCCGCCGTCGCGCTGCACCCTGATCTGGTGTCGATCTGCGCAGGAGGCAATGACGTGATCCGCCCCGGCACCGACCCGGACGCGATCGCGAGCCAGCTCGAAGACGCCGTCGCGCGCCTGGCATCGACGGGAGCGGCCGTTCTCCTCTTCACTGGCATCGACACCGGCTTCACCCCCGTGTTCCGCGCCTTCCGGGGCAAGGTCGCGATCTACAACGAGAACGTCCGGGCCATCGCCGAGCGCCATGACTGCATCGTCGCCGATCAGTGGGCGCTCAAGGTCGTGCAGGACATGCGGTTCTTCGACGACGACCGCCTGCACTACAACGCTCTCGGCCACCACGAAGTAGCCCGGATGGCACTGCGCGCCCTGAACGTGCCGAACGACCTCGAGGCCATGCAGCCCGAGCCGTTCCCGCTGCGAACGTGGCGTGAGGCGCGCTCGGAGGACCTCGGCTGGGCGCGTGAGCACCTGGTGCCCTGGGTGCTCCGACGGCTGCGGCACCAGTCATCGGGTGACAACCTCGCGGCGAAGCGTCCGGAGCCCTCGCCGGTGTTCTTCCCCGACAAGGACTGAGCGGGTCAGGCCTTCATCGACCAGAGGGCGACCGCGGCGGCCGATGCCACGTTGAGCGAGTCGACGCCCCCGGACATCGGGATCGTGACGACGGTGTCCGCGCCCTCCATCGCCTCGCGGGAGAGGCCGTCTCCCTCCGAACCCATGACGAGTGCCACGCGTGCCGGCCGATCGGCGGCGTAGGCGTCGAGTGTCACCGCGTCGTCGCGCAATGCCAGTGCCGCGATGTCGAAGCCCGCGCCGTGGAGATCTGCGATGGCGGATCCCCAGTCGGTGATGCGCGTCCACGGCACCTGGAACACGGTGCCCATGCTCACGCGAACGCTGCGACGGTAGAGCGGATCCGCTCCGCCCGGCGATACGAGCACAGCATCGGCACCGAGCCCTGCTGCCGCGCGGAAGGCCGCGCCGACGTTGGTGTGATCGCCGATGTTCTCCAGGATCAGCACCAGGGACGCGCCGTCGATCACGTCATGCACGCGCGGCAGCTGCGGTCGATGCATCGATGCGATCGTCCCTCGGTGCACGGCGAAGCCGGTCACCGCCTCCGCGATGTCGTCCGGGACGACGTACACGGGCACGTCGAGGTCGCCGACGATCTCGCGGATGTCGTCGACGCGTCGTTCCTGCACCAGAAGAGAGCGGGGACGATGGCCGGCCGCGACCGCACGTGCGATCACCTTCGTCGACTCCGCGATGTAGAGTCCGCCGGACGGCTCGGACAGGGTCCGAAGTGCGGTGTCGGTGAGTCCGCGGTAGTCGTCGAGGCGCCGGTCGTCGGCGTCGGTCACAGGCAGCAGTTCCACCCGGTCCACTCTGCCATCACACGAGGAGCGTGTCGCACCACGACTCCGTCACACGACAGTGCCACACGACGCCGCCGGCGGGACCGCGGTCCGGCTGCGCACCGTAGACTCGATCGAGGAGGTCCTGTGAGCGTGTCGAACCCCGCCGAGCTGTCGGCCACCATCGCCCACGCCGCCGAGCTGCTGCGTGAGAAGCGCATCGCACTCCTCACCGGCGCCGGCATCTCCACCGACTCCGGTATCCCCGCGTATCGCGGCGAAGGCGCCAGGACCCGCAGCGATCCGATGACGATCCAGACCTATCTGGGCGATGAGGCCGCCCGGCGACGGTACTGGGTCGGTGGGCACCTCGGATGGCGCGCCTTCGCGAAGGCCGAGCCGAACGCGGGACACATCGCCTTGGCGCAACTCGAAGCCGCGGGAAACGTGTCCGGCGTCATCACCCAGAACGTCGACGGACTGCATCTGCGCGCCGGGAGCTCGCACGTCATCGAAGTGCACGGGACGATGCGCCGGGTGCTGTGTCTGCAGTGCGGCCAGGTCTTCGACCGTCGCGACATCGCGGTGCAGATCGAGGAACTCAATCCCTGGATCACGGTGCCCGAGAACGTCGCGCTCGCGCCCGACGGCGATGTCCTCCCCCAGAGCACGGAAGGTTTCATCGTCCCCGTGTGCACGGTCTGCGCAGGCATGCTCAAGCCGGACGTGGTCTTCTTCGGCGAGTACGTGCCGCAGGATCGCTTCCGCGCGGCGGAGTCGCTGCTGCGCTCCAGCTCCGCGCTGATCGTCGCCGGCTCCTCGCTGGTGGTGAACTCCGGTGTGCGCCTCGTCGAACGCGCCCGCCGTCGCAACATCCCCCTGATCATCGTCAACCGTGAGCCGACGCGCGCGGATGCCTGGGCGCATGTCACCATCGCCGCCGGCACCAGCGACGTGCTCCCCGCACTCCAGGAACTCCTCTCGTGACACACCTCACTCTCGTCCGGCACGGTCAGACCGACTGGAACCTCGCCAGGCGCATCCAGGGCTCCACCGACATCCCCTTGAACGAGACCGGGCGTGAGGATGCCCGGTGGGCCGCCGAGAAGCTTGCCGCGACCACGCATCACGCCGTCTACACGAGCCCGCTGCTGCGGGCGAAGGAGACAGCGGAGATCATCGCTGATCGCCTGGGCCTGGAGATCGCCGGTGTCGTTCCCGACATCCGCGAGCGGGAGTTCGGTGAGGGCGAGGGCATGCTCGTCCCCGACTACATCGAGACCTACGGCGACTGGCATGCCGAGGTCCCCGGTGCGGAATCCCTGCACCAGGTGGGAGAACGGGCCATCGCGGCACTGCACGCAATCGCACGCGAGGCACGTCGCCGCTCAACGCCGCGCGCGGAGTCGGTCATCGTCGTCGCGCACGGTGGCGTGATCCGGGCCGTGATCGATCACGTCTCGGGCGGCACGCTCCCCCGTGACGGCGAGGTCCTCCAGAACGGCTCTGCGCACCGCTTCCTCGCGGCGCCCGGCTATCTGCGGCTGCTCGAGGAGTCGCCGGTCCTCTGATCAGCGGGCGCGCGAGACGACCGAGCGCGCATGGCGGAGCACGGGCTCGTCGATCATGCGGCCCTCGAACCGGAAGACTCCGCGTTCTGCCGCGGCGGCTGCGAGCACCGCGTGCGCCCACCTCACGGACGCGTCGTCCGGTCGGTAGGCCGCCCGGATCGCCGCGACCTGGTTCGGGTGGATGCAGGCGGTCGCCCGGAACCCCGAGGCAGCGGCATCGACAGCCTCCCGCTGGAGTCCCTCGGCATCGTCGAGGTCGATGTGCACCGCGTCGATCGCGGCCTTGCCCTGCGCTCCTGCTTCCAGAAGAACGCGTGCGCGGGCATAGCGGGCGATGTCCCGATAGCCGCCGTCCGGGTTCCGTGACGAAGTGCCTCCGAGCGACGCGACGAGATCTTCCGCCCCCCACATCATCGCGGAGACCTGCGGATGTGCGGCGATGGCGTCGGCCGCGTGGACGCCGCGGGCGGTCTCGCACAGGGCGATCAGCGAATAGCGCTCATCGAATGCCGCCAGACTCTCCGCGCTCTCCGTCTTCGCCACCATGACGGTGCGGAAGTCCGTCTGCGCCAGCGCCGCGAGGTCGGCCGCGAAGGCGTCGCTGTCCGGGGCGTTGACGCGCACGATCACTCGGTCGGGGTCGATGTCGGCGGCGATCACATTCCTGCGAGCAGCGTCCTTCGCATCCGGAAGCACGGCGTCCTCGAGATCGAGGATGATCGCATCCGCGCGGTCGGACGCCTTCTGGAACCGCTCGGGGCGGTCGGCAGGGCAGAACAGCAGAGCCGGACCCAGTACGAAGGTCATGCGTTCGCCCCTTCCGGAAGGCAGCGCACGAGCACGGAGCGTACGGCGGTGGCGACGACCGTCCCGTCCTGGTTGCGCCCGGTGTGCGCGATCTTCACGATGCCCTGGCCTTGCCGGGACGACGAGAGCCGCTTCTCGACCACGACGCTCTCGGTGTAGAGGGTGTCTCCGGCGAACAGCGGATGCGGGAACGCGACGTCTCCGAAGCCGAGCTGGGCGACCAGAGTCCCCTGTGTCAGCTGAGCGACGGACGAGCCCACCATGGTCGACAGCGTCCACATCGAGTTCATCAGCCGGGCACGGAACGGGTCCTGCGCATCGGCGAAAGCCGCGTCGAGGTGCAGTGCCTGCGTGTTCATGGTCAGCGTGGTGAACAGTACGTTGTCGGCCTCGGTCGCGGTGCGTCCCGGGCGGTGCAGGTAGCGGGCGTCGACCACGAATTCCTCGTAGTAGAGACCCCTCTGGAGGATGTCGTGCGTGGTCATACGGCCACGCTACCCGGCGAGTCCGAGGCCGCGCGCGATGACGAGGAGCTGCACCTCGGTGGTGCCCTCGCCGATCTCGAGGATCTTCGAGTCGCGGTAGTGACGCCCCACCGGGAACTCGTTCATGAAGCCGTTGCCGCCGAAGATCTGCGTGGCATCTCTGGCGTTGTCCATGGCCGCCTCCCCGCCCACGAGTTTCGCGATGGCCGCGGCTTCGGCGAACGGCTTCCCCGCGTCACGGAGCCTCGCGGCGTGGTGCCAGGCGAGCCGAGCGGTGTGCACACGAGCGCGCATGCGCGCCAAAGTGAACTGGGCGTTCTGACGGGTGCTCAGCGCGGCACCGAAGATCGTGCGGCTCTTGGCGTACTCGACCGCCGCCTCCAGGCAGCCCTCCGCCGCTCCCGTAGAGAGAGCCGCGATCGCGATGCGGCCTTCGTCGAGGATGCTGAGGAAGCTGCGGAAGCCGCTCCCCCGTGCGCCCAGCAGGTTCGAGGCGGGAACCCGTGCGCCGTCGAACGTCAGTGGATGCGTGTCGGAGGCGTTCCAGCCCACCTTGTCGTACGGCGCCTCGACGGTGAAGCCGGGCGTGCCGTTGGGAACGATGATCGTGGAGATCTCCTTGCGACCGTTCTCGTTCCCCGTCACCGCCGTGACCGTGACGAAGCGTGTGATCGGGGTTCCCGAGTTGGTGATGAACTGCTTGGACCCGTCGATCACCCATTCGTCGCCATCGAGCCGCGCCGTCGTCCTGGTGGCACCGGCGTCGCTGCCCGCTTCCGGCTCGGTGAGGCCGAAGCCGGCCAGCGCGCGGCCCGCGAGCAGATCCGGCAGCAGCTCCTGGCGCTGCTCCTCGGTCCCGAAGCGGAAGATCGGCATCGCGCCGAGGCTGACACCCGCTTCGAGCGTGATCGCGATCGACTGATCGACGCGACCGAGCGCCTCGATCGCGATGCCGAGCGCCATGTAGTCGCCGCCCTGCCCGCCGTACTCCTCGGGGAACGGCAGACCGAACAGCCCGAGATCGCCCATCTGCGCCACGACATCCATCGACAGCGTGTGCGTGCGGTCAGCCTCATAGGCCTGCGGGGCGACGACGGTGTCGGCGAACTCGCGCACCATGGCGGCGAGCTCGCGCTCCTCCTCGGACAGATCTTCCATGTTCAACTCTCCTCCGTCGTCACGCGGGCGACCGGTTGGTCACGCCGCACCTGATCGCCCACCGCGACCAGCAGATGCACCACACCATCGTGGGGTGCGAGCACCGGGTGCTCCATCTTCATGGCTTCGATCGAGACGAGTGCATCGCCGGCGGAGACCGTCTGCCCGTCCGCGACGTGCACCGCCACGACGCTGCCCGGCATGGGAGCGCGCCCGTCCGGTTCCGTCGTCGCGGATCCCGCGTCGCGCGCCGACAGCCGTCGCTGCATCCGCTGCTTCCTGTCGAGGGGGCGCAGGCGAACCGTGCGACCGTCCTCGGCGACCCAGACCGCCCCGTCGCCGTCCACAGCCGCGTGGACGCTCCGTCGAGACCGCGCGGTCGAGGCTTCAACGAGCTCGATCTCTTCGTCGTCATCCGTGAGCGCCACGAACGGTGCGTACGCCGCGTCCTCGGCCCCCAGACGCCAGCCCGGGCGCTCGTGCCAGAGGCTGCTGGTCCGCAGAGGCGCTGCTGTTTTCCCGACCGCGTCTCGCGCGGCTGCGAGCTGTGCCGGTGAAGGCCTCGCTGCCACGAGGGGAAGCAGGGTCTCGATGAGCCCCGTGTCGAGGTCGCCATCGATGACGCGCGCGTCCTGGCAGAGGGTGCGGAGGAACGCGACGTTGGTCTCGACTCCCAGCACGACCGTGCGGGCGAGTGCCTCGTCCAGCCGTGCGAGTGCCGTGGCACGGTCGTCCGCGAACGCGATCACCTTCGCGATCATCGGATCGTAGAACCCGGTGACCTCGCTTCCCGTCTCGATCGCCGCATCCACGCGGACGCCGACCGGCGGATCGAACAGGAGAATCGTTCCGGTGGAGGGAAGGAAACCGCGCTCGGGGGATTCCGCGTACACGCGAGCCTCGACCGCATGGCCCCGCAGGCGCGGCGTGACGTCCAGCGGAAGTCCACCGGCCGCACGGAGCTGAAGAGCGACGAGATCGAGCCCGGTCACCTCTTCCGTGACCGGATGCTCCACTTGAAGGCGCGTGTTCATCTCGATGAAGAAGACCCCGTCCGGCGCATCGGCATCGATGAGGAACTCGACCGTTCCCGCTCCGACGTACCCGACGCTCTCGGCTGCGAGGACGGCCGCTGCGAGCAACCGCTCCCGCGTGTGCGCGGGGATGCCTGCGGACGGTGCCTCCTCGATGACCTTCTGGTGCCGTCGCTGGAGGGTGCACTCGCGTTCGCCGAGCGCGAGGACGGTGCCATGCGTGTCGCCGAAGACCTGCACCTCGATGTGCCGCGGTCGTCTGATCAGGCGCTCGAGGATGAGCGAGTCGTCTCCGAAGGCGGCAGACGCCACCCGACGGGCCGAGGCGAGCGCGCCGCGCAGCGCCGAAGCGTCTGCGACGACTTCCATTCCCTTCCCACCGCCACCGGCACTGGGCTTGACCAGCAGCGGATATCCGACGTTCTCCGCCTCCTCGGCGATCTCGAGGTCGGACAGGCCTTTGGCGTCGAAGCCCGGGACCACCGGTACGCCGTAGCGCATCACGTGCTCGCGAGCGCGCGCCTTGTCTCCCATGATCTGCAGAGCTTCGACCGAGGGGCCGATGAAGACGATTCCGCTCTCGGCGCAGGCTTCGGCGAGCCCGACGCTCTCGGAGAGGAAGCCGTAGCCGGGGTGGATCGCCTGGGCGCCCGTGCTGCGGGCGGCGGCGATCACGGCATCGATGTCGAGATACGACTCCGCGGCCGGTGGCGGACCGATCCGCACCGCGACATCCGCCTCGCGGACGTGTGGAGCCGCGGCATCGGCGTCGCTGTAGACCGCGACGCTGCGGATGCCGAGCGCGCGGAGGGTGCGGATGACGCGACGCGCGATCTCACCGCGGTTGGCGACGAGGACCGTGTGGAAGGCGATGGTGTTCGAAGGAGACATGGCAGTCATGGAAGAGGCTCTCACATCCGGAAGACGCCGAAGCGCGGTTCGGGCAGCGGGCTGCGGGAGACGACATCGAGGGCCAGGCCCAGGAGGTCACGGGTCTGCGCGGGATCGACGATGCCGTCGTCCCAGAGACGAGCCGTGGCGTAATACGGCTCGCCCTGATGCTCGTACTGTTCACGGATCGGAGCCTCGAACGCCGCGCGGTCCTCACCGGTCCAGGAGTCGCCGCGGGCCGAGAGCTGATCCTCCTTGACGGTGGCGAGCACCGATGCGGCCTGCGCGCCACCCATCACGGAGATGCGGCTCGCCGGCCAGGTCCACAGAAAGCGCGGCGAGTACGCGCGCCCGCACATGGAGTAGTTGCCTGCTCCGAACGATCCGCCGATGATGACGGTCAGCTTCGGCACTCTCGTGCTGGCCACGGCGGTGACCATCTTCGCGCCGTCCTTGGCGATTCCGCCGGCCTCGGCCTCGGATCCGACCATGAACCCCGTGATGTTCTGCAGGAACAGCAGCGGGATACCCCGCTGGTCGCACAGCTCGATGAAATGCGCTCCCTTGAGCGCGGACTCGCTGAACAGCACGCCGTTGTTCGCGACGATGCCGATCGGATGCCCGTGCAGGCGGGCGAATCCGGTGACGAGAGTCGTGCCGTACTCCGGCTTGAACTCGAGGAAGGTCTCACCGTCGACGAGGCGCGAGATGACCTCGTGCACGTCGTAGGCGGCGTTCACATCGACGGGAACGGCGTCGTACAGGCTCGTCGTCTCGGACGGCGGACGGCTGCTCAGCACCTCCCACGCAGGTGTCGCAGGCGGGGGAAGCGTGGCGACGATATCGCGCAGGATCTCCAGGGCGTGCTCATCGTCTTCGGCGAGGTGGTCGACCACTCCACTTCGTCGTGCGTGTAGCTCTCCCCCACCCAGCTCTTCCGCGGTCACGATCTCGCCGATCGCGGCCTTCACGAGAGGCGGTCCGCCGAGGAAGATCGTGCCCTGACCGCGCACGATGACCGTCTCGTCGCTCATGGCGGGGACATAGGCGCCGCCCGCAGTGCAGGAGCCGAGCACAGCGGCGAGTTGCGGGATCCCCTCGGCTGACATGCGGGCCTGGTTGAAGAAGATCCGGCCGAAGTGCTCGCGATCCGGGAAGACCTCGTCCTGCTTCGGGAGGAAGGCCCCTCCCGAATCGACCAGGTAGAGACAGGGCAGTCGGTTCTCGAGGGCGATCTCCTGCGCGCGCAGGTGCTTCTTGACCGTGAGGGGGAAGTACGTTCCGCCCTTGACCGTCGCGTCGTTGCAGACCACCATCACGTGTCGGCCGTGGACGAGGCCGATCCCCGCGATCACACCGGCCCCCGGTGCCTCTCCCCCGTACAGGCCGTCAGCGGCGAGCGGGGCGACCTCGACGAACGGGCTGCCCTCGTCGAGCACGCGCGCGACGCGATCGCGAGGAAGCAGCTTCCCGCGGGCGACGTGGCGTTCTCGGGACGCTTCCGGTCCGCCCCTGGCCGCGGTCGCGAGGCGTTCTCGCAGCGCGTACGCGAGGGACTCCTGGGTTGCCGGCATCGTGATGTCCTCCTCGACCCACGTCCGCGAAGGGGAACCCTGGCGCGGTGCATGCATTTTCGGTTAGTGTTCACTAACCCGTTGATTCAGGTTAGCGAGGATTAACTGAGATGACAAGCCCGGTCACCGCCCGAGATCGCGCCAAGGCCGAACGGTCGGATGCGATCCTGCACGCTGCTGCGCGTCTCTTCGCCGCGCGCGGCTACAGCGGGGTGAGTCTCGAGGACATCGGCGCGGCCGTCGGCGTGTCGGGGCCGGCGGTCTACCGTCACTTCGCCGGGAAACAGGCGCTGCTCGGTGCGGTGCTCGTCAAGGTCAGCCAAGACCTGATCCGCGGGGGCCGTCGTGTCTCCGCGGAGTCACCGACCCCGGACGAGCGGATGCGCGCGCTGATCGTCTTCCACGTCGAGTTCGCCCTGGGCAATGCTGAGGTCATTCAGGTGCAGGACCGCGATGTCGCCTTCCTGTCCGAGGAAGACCGGGCCGAGGTCCGCCGCCTCCAACGCGCCTATATCGAGCTGTGGATGGCCGCGCTGTCGCCGTTGCATGCAGCACCCGAGGGCGCCGACCAGGATGAGCTGCGCCTGCGCGTGCAGGCCTGCTTCGGGCTCATCAATTCCACTCCGCACAGCACGCGCGCTGCCGCCAGACGCCACTCCGCCACCGCGACCGTGCTGATCGCGATGGCGGATGCGGCATTGCGCGCGACTACCTGAGGAGCATCGCCCGCCCCGGCTCTTCGAGGATGTCGGCGACGTCCTTGAGGAATCGTGCTCCCTCCGCTCCATCGACCAGCCTGTGGTCGAACGAGAGGCTGAGGGTCATGATCTGCCGAAGGGCGATCTCGCCGTGGTGCTCCCACGGTTGACGACGCACCGCGCCGACGGCCAGGATCCCCGACTGTCCTGGGGGAAGGATGGGGGTACCGGCATCGACGCCGAACACACCGATGTTGGAGATCGAGAACGTTCCGCCTGCGAGTTCCGCCGGTGAGGTCTTCCCCGAACGGGCGACTTCGGCCAGGGACTTCACCGCGTCCGCCAGTCCGATCAGCGTCAGGCGCTCGGCATCTCGGATCATCGGGACGATGAGTCCGCGTTCGGTCGCCGCAGCGATTCCGAGGTCGACGTAGTTGTGCTGGACGATCTCGCCCGCGGCCTCATCCCAGCGGGAGTTGAGCCCGGGAGTCCGGCCGAGGGCGAGGCACACGGCCTTCGCCACCACCGCGAGGGGGCCGATTCGATGCTCGCTGAGCCCGCGATCACTCCGAAGGCTCGACAGGAGGTCCATGGTGGCGGTGACATCGACCGTGTGGAAGACGGTGACGTGCGGGGCAGTGAACGCGCTCTGCACCATCGCCGCCGCGGTGTGCTTGCGCACGCCGCGGATCGGGATGCGAGTCTCGCGTTCCTCGCTGCCCAGCCCAGCGGGGGTCGACGGGACCGTGGAATGAGTGGCTGGAGCCGGGTCCACTCCCCTGTCAGTGCGGCCGATCCGATCGGCGTAGGCGTCGACGTCGCTGCGCGTGATCACGCGGTCCCCCACCTCCGCGGCGACGAGGACCAGGTCGATGCCGAGCCGCTTGGCGTGAGCACGCACGGGTGGCGTGGAGCGCGGGCGCTCGATCACCGCGTCGACGGCGGTCGACGGGGTGGCGTCGTGCGGCGCCGCCTCGAGAACCGCGGTATCGATGGGTGCGGGAGTCCGTCCGATTCGGCGCGCCCGTCGCGCAGGGCGGCCGGCAGAGGTGGGGGCAGCGCCGTAGCCGACGAGGTTCGGCTCGGCCTTCGCGCCGGGTTCGGATGCGGGTTCCTGGTCACCGTGCTCCTCGCCGACGACATCGAAGGCGATGAGAGGCGCCCCCACGGCGATGGTCTGGCCGGCTTCGGCGTGCAGTGTCGATACCGTCCCCTCGTAGGGCGAAGGCAACTCCACGACGGCTTTGGCCGTCTCGACCTCGGCGAGCGTCTGGTTGAGAGTGACGGTGTCGCCGGGGGCGACGAGCCAGGTCACCACTTCTGCCTCCGTCAGCCCTTCTCCGAGGTCCGGCAGACGGAACTCCGCGATCATGCTTCTGCTCCTGTCAGGCTGTTCGGCCGGTCCAGCACGCGGTCGACGGCGTCGAGCAGCCGGTCGAGGTCGGGAAGGTGATACTTCTCGAGCTTTGCGGGCGGGTAGGGGATGTCATGGCCGGTAACGCGCAGCGGCGCGGACTCGAGATACTCGAAGCAGCGCTCGGTGATGCTCGCGATCACCTCCGCGGCCACCCCCGCCTCTCGAGATGCCTCATGGGCCACGACGACGCGACCGGTCTTCCGCACAGAGGCGGCGACCGAGTCGTAGTCGACCGGCGACAGCGAGCGAAGGTCGATGACCTCCAGCGAGACGCCCTCGTCTGCTGCCGCGTCCGCGGCCTGCAGTGCGGTGGACACCATCGCCCCGTAGGTGATCAGCGTCGCGTCCGTCCCGGTTCGCACGACACGCGCCAGCCCCATCGGGGGCGCGTCGGCCAGGGGTGCTTCGAGGTCGACCTCGCCCTTGTGGTGGTAGAGCCGCTTCGGTTCGAAGAAGATCACCGGATCATCGGATGCGATCGCCTGCCGCAGACTGCGGTACGCGTCCTCCGGGTTCGAGACCGCGATCACGCGCAGTCCCGCCGTGTGCACGAAGTAGGCCTCCGGCGACTCGGAGTGGTGTTCCGCGGCCCCGATGCCGCCCGCCCATGGGATCCGGATGGTTATCGGCATCTTCACTCGACCCTGCGTGCGGTAGTGCAGCTTGGCGACCTGGGCGACGATCTGATCGAACGCGGGATACACGAAGCCGTCGAACTGGATCTCGACCACGGGCCGGTAGCCGCGGAACGCCAGACCGACGGCCGTGCCGACGATGCCGGACTCGGCCAGCGGAGTGTCGATCACGCGCGCCGCGCCGAACTCGTCGAGGAGGCCGTCGGTGATCCGGAAGACACCACCGAGCTTGCCGATGTCCTCACCGAGCAGCACGACCTTGTCGTCGTCGCGCATCGCCTGGCGCAGGCCCGCTCCGAGTGCTTTTCCGAGGGTGAGTTCGGTCATGCTCAGACCTCGCTCTCGAAGGAGGCGAGGTACGCGGCGTACTCGCTGCGCTGACGCTCGAGTCCGGTGTGCGGTTCGGCGTAGACACCATCGAAGACGGCGAGGGGCGGACGCGTCACCATGCCGAGGCACGCGGCGCGCATCTCCTTCGCGACCAAGTCGGCCGCGGCCTGGGTCTCGGCGAGGTGCTCTTCAGTCAGCTCTCCCGCGGCGCGCAGGTGCGCTTCCAACCGTGCGATCGGATCGCGGCGACGCCAGGACTCGAGTTCGCCCTGGTCGCGGTAGCGCGTCGGGTCGTCAGCCGTCGTGTGCGGGCCCATGCGATAGGTGACTGCCTCGATGTAGGCGGGCCCCTTGCCGGAGCGTGCGTGTTCGAGAGCCCAGCGCATGGCTGCCATGCAGGCCAGCACGTCGTTGCCGTCGACGCGGACGCTGGGGATGCCGAATCCGGGAGCCCGTCCGGCGATCGGATACTGCGACTGCACGGCGACCGGCTCCGAGATCGCCCAGTGATTGTTCTGGCAGACGAAGACGACGGGAGCCTGGTACGACGAGGCGAAGATCATCGCCTCGTTCACGTCCCCCTGGCTGGTCGCTCCGTCTCCGAAATAGGTCACGGCGACCTCGTCGGCCCCGTCGTGCTGGATGCCCAGGGCATAGCCGACCGCGTGCAGCGTCTGCGCGCCGATGATGATCTGCAGAGGTGCGACGCCGAGGGCGGCGGGGTCGTAAGCGGCCCCCTCTTCCCCGCGCCACATGCGCACGTAGTCGCCGGGCTGGGCGCCCCGCGCATAGATGACGCCGGTCTCGCGGTAGCTGGGGAACACGAAGTCCTCCGGCGCGATGGCCCTCGCCGTGCCGATCTGCGTCGCCTCCTGCCCCTGACAGGGAGCCCAGAGGCCGAGCTGGCCCTGCCGCTGCAAGGCGACTCCCTCGGCATCGATGCGTCGGAGAATGACCATGTCCCGAAGCAGGGATCGCAACTGCTGGGCGTCGACGTCGGCGACGAAGGGGTCCAGCCGGGGGTTCGCGATGCGGATCCCCTCCGGGCTCAGGATGCGCTCCGAGAGCTCCAGATCCTGGGCGGTGTCTGCGATGGGGGTGATCTGCGGTGACATCGTCGTCCTCCTCGTCCTCGGCGGCCCTCGTGAGGCTCCGCGCACTGATGTCGGCGTCATCACCGGCATGGTCTGAGAGTACGTCTGCTCAACACCTCGCTCAAGCATTCTGAGAGCTCTTGAGCATGTTGCTCAATTTAGGCCGTTGGGGTGCTGCTAGGGTTTGGCACTATGCCAGGACTGGACCGCATCGATCTCGAGCTTCTCGCCGCTCTCGCCGACGACCCGAGGATCACCATCGTCGCGCTGGCAGAGAACCTGGGGCTTTCGCGCAACACCATCCAGGCGCGGATGGCTCGCTTGGAGCAGAGTGGGATCTTCCTGTCCTACGAGCGGTCGTTCTCGCCCGATGTTCTCGGGTTCCCGTTGCAGGCCTTCGTGAGCATCGGCGTCCGTCAGACCGAACTGCCCCGCATCATCAACGAGCTCGCCCGCATTCCCGAGGTCGTGCAGGCGCATGGACTCAGCGGATCGATCGATCTGCTCGCGCGGGTAGCCTGCCGCGATGCGCGTCACCTCTTCGACACCGACGCGCGCATCCTGTCGATCGAGGGCGTCGAGCGCACGGAGACTTCACTGGCGATGGGCGAGGTCATCCCGTTCCGGGTGGCCGGCCTCATCGGCCTCGCGCGACGGGAATCCTGAGGAAGCGTCGGACAGCCCCGGCGGCCTCGGCCGGTGTCTCGTAGTGGATCAGGTGTCCGACATGGGCGATCTCGACCAACCGCGCGTGCGGGAAGAGCGTCGCCAGTTTCCGCTCCGCCTCGATCGGCGTGATGTCGTCGCGTTCGGCGGCCACGAGCAAGGTCGGCACGTCGATCGCGGGCGCGAACTCTCGGACGTCGTGAGACACGCTCGCGATGAAGGCGTCGCGGAGCACATCCCGGTCGGAGAAACGCGAGAAGTAGGTGTCGTGCTGGTCGTGGATGAAGCGGCGGAGCTCGGTGTCTTTCGTCTTGGCCATGGTGATGCTCATGACGCGGACGATGACCCGGTTGCGCAGCAGCGCGGTCCCGAGCTTCTCCGGAAGCCGGGCACCGAGAGCGTAGTAGAACACTGCGAGGCGCGTCATCAGGCCCTTGGGTCCTTCGAGAGCCGGTGCCCCGATGGGGTTCAGCAGTATCAGGCGCGGAGTCTGCAGGCCGCGAGCGACGGCCGCGGCTGTCACGATCGACCCGAACGAGTGGCCGAGGATCACGGCGCCGGGCGCGACCTCTGCGGCGAAGTCGGTGAGCCACCCGGCGTACTCATCGAGATCGTGCCTGCGCCCGGGCAGCGGGGCGGACTCGCCGAAACCCGGGAGATCGGGGGCGATCACCCGCACTTCGGGCAGGTACGCGAGCACCGGTTCCAGACCATGATGCTCGCCGCGGAACCCGTGCACCGCGACGACCGTGGTCTCGGCGTCTTCCGCACCGTACACCCAGTAGGCGGTGTTCGTGCCGCGCACCGCGACCTCGTGACGCTGCACGGGGAGGCGACGAAGGCGGTCCGCATACGGGGAAGGCACGGTCATGCTGAGAGTCTACGAGCGGCGGCGCGTCTTCTCCTGAACGTCTACGCGGAGAGCGGCGACGAAGGACCTGTGCGAGAGGAATCAGGCACCGTGGGATACGCTCCAGATGGTGCGCCTTCGAGTGGGATCGGGGTGCGAAGCACGAGGAGAAGCCCATGCAGTTCACGTCCGTCGATCTCGAGCAGGTCGAGTCCACGTGGCAGCAGTTCGTCCCCTCCTCCTCGCTGCAGAACGCTGATCCGCGGAGCTTTCGATTCGACTGGCGTGCCGAGGACCTCGGGGCCTCATCGCTGATCGACTATCGACTCGCTGCACAGGTGCATTCGAGAGCCGAGCCACGGGACCAGCTCCTCGTCTGCCGTGTCGACGCTCCCGACGCGCGCGTGTGGTCAGGACGACAGTCACTGGATCCGCAGTCCGTATGGATGTCGGACGGCGCCGAGGTCGAGGCGCGATGGGACCGGTCTGCTCGTGTCCGAGCCCTCGTCTTCGATCATCAGGCTGCCCAAGAGCGAGCGCGACAGATCACCGGCGACGATGGTCGGGAGCTCCGTGTCACGGGGCTCGTGCCGCACTCCGCCGCCGACGCCCAGCGTTGGGAGCGGATGTTCGCCTACATCGATCTGTCCCTCGGTGCCGGTGGCGCGGACCAGTTGCTCGTTGCCGAGCTCGAGCGCCACGCCCTGACCATGACGCTCTCGGCGTTCCCGACGACGTTCTCCGATTCGCTGCGGCGTCCGGCTCAGCGCGCCGGAGCACCGGCGTCCGTCCGTCGGGCGCTCGCCTATATCGACGCGAACGCGCACCTCGCCATCACGATCGACGATGTCGCTGCCGCGTCCTACATCTCCACCCGGGGTCTGCAGTACGCGTTCCGGCGCGCTCTCGACATCACGCCGGCGGATGCCCTTCGGCGGGCGCGCCTGGACGGCGCCCACCGAGATCTCCGCAAAGGCGAGGGGCGGACCGTGGGTGAGATCGCTCGGCGGTGGGGCTTCAGCAACTCCTCCCGGTTCGCTGCGGCGTACCGCGAGGCCTACGGAGCAACGCCCACTCTCCCGTCTTCGTGAGACACATCCCGGCGCTCCGTTTACAGGGAACGAAGACTCTCTTCGCACCGGGCGGCGGGTCGAGGCCAGACTCGCGGCCCCAGGGGCATCGGTGGCTAGAGTTCAAGTACCCCGGACCGCCTTCTCGGTCCTTCGAGCACGCCATCGAGGAGAACCATGGTCCGCGCCCCGCACACCTCCGAACGGTCTCCGCGCTGATGGGCAGCCTCTACTACGGCGACGCCAGAACTCCGATTCACATCGACGATCGGGCGCTCGCACACCTGAAGGTCGTCATCGCCACGAAGCTCCGCCGCAACGAGAGCTTCACCCTCTCCTGGCGCCACCCCGAAGGCGATGCACCGGGACGTTCCACGCTCTGGCTCCACCCGTCGATTCCGCTGCGATTCGTCTTCCAGGATGCGGAGACGCCCGACTTGAGCCGGCGATGGATCGAAGAGCTTGCGCACTCCGCGAGCTCCAGTGGGGGGATCACTCTGGTGGAAGAGCACCTGGAGAGCGTCACCGCTGACTGACGGCGCCCGTCACCCTCCGAGGTGGACGCCGCCAGCCGATGGGTCACACGGGTTCGTCGCCGCTGGAGCTCATCGAGCGACGAGTCGTCGGTTCTCCGGTCGCGGGATCGACGAACGTCCGCGACACCGTCTCAGTGCGACGCCGACGTGCGAGCAGCACGATGCCGATGAGGAAGATGACGACTCCCGCCCCCATCAGGATGTACCCGACCATGTCGAGGTCGACCCAGGGAACGTCGACATTGATCGCGAAGACGAGGATCGCCCCGATCACGAAGAGCGCGATTCCGCTTCCGATGCTCATGGTGCCTCCCATTCCGCGGCGAGGTGCCGCACCTCGAAAGCATGGCGTGGCGTCGCGGCGTCGAGGAGGGGGTTGACATCCGCCAAGACGTTCCCCTCCTCGATCCCCGCTGCTCGCTGCTCAGGCGGCGTCGCTCGAGGGTTGCTGCAGCCAGAGATCGGGACCGAAGACCTCGTATGCGATCCGCTCGGGCGGCACACCTCGGCTGAGGAGGGTCGCTCTCGTGGTCCGCATGAACTCGAGCGGCCCGCACATGAACACGACCGCATCGTCGGGCAGCTGAACGTCCGCGAGGTCCATCCTCCCCGGGAGTGCGGGGTGGATGGTCGGGGCGGCCTCGGCATCGGTCGCGTACCAGTTCTGCGCCCTGGCGTCGTCCATCGTGAGCACCTGTCGCCGCAGTGAGGCATACAGCGCGTGCGCGTCATGGGCGCGATCGGCATGGAAAAGGCGCACGGGACGTGCGGGGGAATTGCGTGACACGTCGTCGAGGATCGCGGCTATGGGAGTGATACCGATACCGGCGGAGATCAGGACGAGGGGCCGCTCCGCATCGTCGAGGACGACGTCTCCAGCGGGTTGCGACACGTCGAGCACGGTGCCGGGGCGCGCGTGCTCGTGCAACCAGGTCGACACCTGGCCGTCGGGGAGCTCTCCTTCTCCGCGCACGCGCTTCACGGTCACGCGGAGCGAATCCGCACCCGGTCCGGACGAGATCGTGTACTGGCGCGGCTGCCGGGAGCCATCGGGAAGGTCCACGGCGATGGCGACGTATTGACCGGTGCGATGAACGGGTAGCTCTCCTTCTTCGGGTACGAGGAAGAGGGAGATGACGTCGTCCGCCTCCTCTACTCGCTCCACGACCCTGTACGTGCGCCACGGTCGGTCGGGATCGGTGCCGCCCTGCGCGTAGAGCTTGGCCTCTTCCGCGATGAGCGAGCAGCCGAAGAGCCAGTACACCTCGTCCCATGCGGCTCTGACCTCGGCTGTGACGGCATCGCCCAGCACCGTCTGCACCGCATCGAGGAGGTGGTGTCCGACGATCGTGTACTGGCGCGCCTGGATGCCCAGCGATACGTGCTTGTGCGCGATCCTCCGCATGACCGGCGCGAAGTCTGGGGCGTCGGGATCGATGAGATGGACGGCGAAGGCGACGACCGATGCGGCCAGTGCCTTCGGCTGCTCGCCGATCGCCTGATTCGCCCGATTGAACACGCGAAGCAGTTCCGGATGCGCGGCGAGCATCTCCCGGTAGAACAGCGTCGTGATCTCGTCTGCATGCTGCGCGACGACTCCGGCGGTCGCACGCACGACCTCCTCGGACTCCGATGAGAGTTTCATGACTTCCCTTCTCTTCTGCGTCATGGTTCTCCCACCTTCGCGACCGCCGGCGATGCGCGCCCTTCCTTTCACCGGGTTATTTCCGGTCGAGAAGAGTCCGAGCCCTATTGCGCGCGCCTATTCTCGCCACATGCCCCGCCGTGCCCACGACTTTCGAGGATTGACCCAACCGCGTCGACTCCGGCTGCTCTACGCGATCCAACAGACGCCAGGTCGCCGGGCCGGTGCCCTCGCGGAGGAGAGTGGCATTCCGCTGAACACCGTGCGCGATCACCTGCGTGTGCTGGAAGACGAGGGACTCATCCGCGCCGAGACGCAGAAGTCCGGAAGTCGAGGTCGCCCGCCGGTGGTGTTCCATCCCGTGCGCGAGGCACCGTCGGGCACGGTTGCGCGCCGGCGCGTCGACGGTGCGCACGACAGGGGTCGCATGCTGAGAGCCGTGACCGCCGACGACGCCCCTCCTCTCGGGGAGGAAGCACTGCGCCAGGTCGACGTGCTCTACGAGCACCTCGACGACGCTGGGCTGAACCCCGTCGTCGACGAGGGAGCGCTGCGTTTCGACCTCGCTCCCTGCCGGTATCACGGCCTGCTCGCGGAGGATCAGGCTCTGGTGTGCGGCGTGCACGCACAACTGGTGCGAGACGTGCTCGAGCTCAGCGACGGCCCGCTCGAGATGCAACGCCTCGACCCTTTCGTCACCCCGCAGCAGTGTCGTCTCCTGCTCGGACGACGGATGCCGGCAGCAGTCCGCGCGGAAGCGTCCGCCGCAGTCGTCGACGAATGAGGGAACGGGAGCAGCGCCGAGGCGCCGCCCAACGCTCCTAGTGCGCGTAGCCGTAGTGATCCACTTCGGGGAAGGAGATCCCGTCACCGCTCCCTGTCCACACGCCGGTGAACGTGACGGATACCTTCTCGCCCGCATCCAACGGACCACGCCAGCGGAAGGTCTCTCCATCGAACGTCGCGGCGCCATGGGTGGAGGCGAGCGAGGCCGGCTCCAGAGACGTATCGTCCGTCATACCGTGCGACCCGAAGACGATCTCGCTCTTGGTGGAGTCGACCGCGCCGTTGTTCACGAGGTCCATCCGGTAGGTGACCACCTGCCCGGCGACCGGATCTGTGGGGGTGACGTGGAACGCGTACTGGAAATAGAGGCAAGATGACGAGAAGGCCGCCGCTTCGGAAGCGGTCGTCGTAGGCTGCGTCGGTTCCGTCGCGTCCGCGGATGCGGCGCCTGCGCAGAGAACGGATGCGGTCAACAAGGCGCCACTCAGAATGCTTGCAGAAATCAGTCTCTTCACGATGTGCCCTTCCACGTTTTTGGTATGTGGCAGGCGACGCACCGGCCACTTCAGGTGAGGAAGCACCACGTTCGCACAGCGGACGGAAGCGCACATCTCCCCCGGGCAGCTTCATCTCGGAATTCCGGGATGAGGTCGCCATCGCGGGCAAGGGCGATTGCCTCCCGGTCTGCGGGGTACCACTGATCCAGAGAGTAGTGAGTGGTAGGGCGGGCGGGACTTGAACCCGCGATCGTTGGGTTATGAGCCCACTGCCTTAACCAGCTTGGCCACCGCCCCTTACGTCTCTCAGCCTAGCGGCCGAGTCGGTCATGCCCGGTTAGCCGCCGAGTGGGTCTGCGAGTGCCCGAGGTAGATGTCTGCGTTGGCGATGAGGCCGGCGCGCTCCTCCTCGCTGAGCGACCGGCGCACCTTCGCCGGCACACCCGCGACGAGAGAGCCCGCAGGCACCTCCGTGCCACCGAGCACGACGGCCCCTCCGGCGATGAGGCATCCTGCGCCGATCACGGCGCCGCTGAGGATCACCGATCCCATCCCGACCAGGGTGCCGTCGCCGATCGTGCAACCGTGGACGACGGCGTTGTGCCCGATCGACACCTTCGCGCCGATCACGACGGGGTGCCCCGAGTCCACGTGGACCGAGACGTTGTCCTGCACGTTCGAGCCGGGGCCGACGACGATCGCTGCGGAGTCGCCCCGAATGACGGCGTTGTACCAGACGCTGGAACCAGCCGCGAGGGAGACATCGCCCACGATGCGCGCACCAGCCGCGATGAACGCGGTCGCGTCGATGACCGGCGCGCTGTTCGGCAGGGCGAGGACAGAGGCTCCGGACGCGATACTCATGAGGCGAGACTACCCTCACTCCCCCGGAATCACGCGGAAGTGAGCCGAGCCTCAGCTTGCTTGCGGAATGTCTGAGCCTGAGTAGCGTTGTCTTCATCAGATACGAGAAACCGTTCCAGAGGAGCACAAGATGAGCAAGGCACAGACCGTTTCCACCACCGCCATCGACCCGACCGTGGCTGCAGGGGCGGCCCAGTTCCTCTCCCCCGTCGTTCTCGGACTCCAGGCGCTGACCGTCAACGGCAAGCAGGCCCACTGGCATGTCCGCGGCGCCAACTTCATCGGCGTCCACGAGCTGCTCGACACGATCGTCGCTCATGCCGGCGACTTCGCCGACACGGCCGCCGAGCGGATCGTCGCCCTCGGCCTCCCGATCGATGCACGCGTCAGCGCTGTCGCCGACAAGGCGGGTGCCACGTCCGTCGCGGCCGGTTTCGCCCAGTCCGACGAGCTGATCCGCGCCGTCATCTCCGACATCGACGCGATCCTGGTCGACGTGAAGGCAGCCGTCGAAGGACTCGACGAGGTCGACCTCACCAGCCAGGACGTCGCGATCGAGATCCAGCGCGGCCTCGAGAAGGACCGTTGGTTCCTCGTTTCGCACATCGCGGCCTGATCGCAGACGTCGCCTGACCGAAGAAGGGGCGGTCCTCGGAGAACCGAGGACCGCCCCTTCTTCGCGCATTCGACCGGTCAGGTGGTGTGCGTGAGGTATCCCCCGAGCACGGTAGAGAGGACAGGCATGGATCGTAGGGCCTTCCCGGTCGAAGCGCGTGGATCCGCCCCGCAGAGAACGATGTCCGCCGGCTCTCCGGGACGCAGCGACGAGCGCACGCTCGCCTCGAGCGCCTGATCGAGGGTGATCCGCTCCTCGGGGTGCCACGCGGCGCGTTCGTCGTCAGTGCGCGACACTGCGGCCGAGATGGCGTGCCACGGGTCGAGTTCGGCGACCGGCGCGTCCGACCCGAAGCGCAGTTCGGCGCCCGCCTCCTGCAACGATGCGAGCGGGTAGCCGATAGCGGTCTGCTCCGCCCAATGTCGATCCACCAGGTCGCGGTCATCGACCGCATGCTGCGGCTGGACGCTGGCGATCACACCGAGACGGGCGAACCGCGCGAGATCGGTATGCCGCACGAGCTGCACATGCTCGATGGACCCGACCGCCCCCGTGGAGGTGAAGGCGTCGAGGGCCGAGGTGATCGCCCTGTCGCCGATCGCGTGCACAGCCACGGCCAGGCCGTTACCGGTCGCGCGGGTGAGGAGGGCGACGAGCTCGTTAGACGGCACCGTGAGCATCCCGAAGTTCTCTGGATCACCGGGATAGGCGTGCGAGCAGGCGGCCGTCCGCGTGCCCAGCGAACCGTCGGTGATGATCTTCAGAGGTCCGACGTGCACGAGTCCGCGCCCCTGCGCCGGGACGTCGGCCTCTTCCCGGAGCTCTCCCGTGCGCAGGCCCGCGTCGATCGCCCGGTCGAGGTCGAAGGGGTACACCGCGAACGCGACGCGATGCGAGGCGAAGCCCGCCTCGACGCGTCGGGGCCAAGCTTCGGCACTCCACGCCATGTCGAAGTCGACGAGGCCCGTGACACCCCGAGCGGCGGCCTGCTCACCGGCCCGCATCATCGCGCGGTCGCCGTGGGCGGCATCGACGGCATTGAGACGCCGTGAGATCTCGAACGCATCGGTCTCGCGCAGCACGCCGTCGTCGCTCCGGAAACCTTCGCGACGAAGGGCAGCGCTGTTCAGCCAGACGCTGTGGACGTCGGCGTTGATGAGGTACGTCGGGACATCGCCGGCCGCCGTATCCAGGAGCTCGAGCGACGGCCGATCGGACCACAACGCATCGCGGAAGCCGGTGCCGACGCGACGTCCATCCGGCAGCGGAGCCACCCCACTCATCGCCGCGGCCGCTGCCGCAGCCGACTCGGCGTGGCCGAGCGGTGCCCGTTCCGCGGCCAGCGCCCATTGGACCGTGTGCACGTGGTTGTCCCAGAGCCCTGGAACCGCCCATGCGCCTCCCGCCTCGATGACCTCGCCTCGTGCAGGCAGAGCACCCGTCGGGGCGATGTCGACGATGCGTCCGTCGGCGATGAAGATGTCCACGGGCTCATCGTCGATGAGGAACTCACGCCCGGGGCCGGCGATCCGCACGGCCGTGATGGTGTCGATGGCCGATCCGCGTTCGGTCACTGCTGTGCTCCTCCTCGGCGTGCGTCCTGCGCGCGCCGCATCTCCGCGGCGAGGGCAGGGTTCGAGTACGGTCCCTCGGTCGAGAGGGCAGCGATCACCGTCTCGATCGTCTCCGGGGGCTTGTTCTGGCTGAGTTTCCTCTTGGCGACGACGCGCGTCGGCGCCAGCCGGAATCCCAGGGTTCCCGCCGCGAGCCGCTCGACGTAGGCCGGGTCGTTCGGTCGCTCCCACATGCGTCGCGGCTCCGGCATGCGCGACTCGAAACGCGCCACAAGTTGGTCGAGCACGAGGAGGTTCTCCTCTTCGCTCAGGATCTCGGGCACGCCGGCGAGATGCACCGCGGTGTAGTTCCAGGTCGGCACGGACGGGGCATCGCCATACCATCCGGGCGAGACGTAACCGTGCGGCCCCTGGAACACCACGAGCATCTCGCGCTGACCCAAGCCGTGGATGAAATCGTCCGGACGCCCGACGTGTCCGACGACGGTGAGGTCGTCACGCGAAGGGTCGAGCAGCACGGCGTAGTGAGAGGCGACGAGTCCGTCATCGCCTGCGCTCATGATGGTCGCCCATGGATTCGCCTCGATCACGCGGCGGATCTCGGTCACATCGGCCAGCGTGAAGCTGGGGTTCTGTCGCATGGGATCAGCCTAGAGCCGCCGCCCGCGGCCGGCGCATGGTCACGCCTGGCAACGAGGGCACCAGTAGAGCTTGCGCGCGCCGATCTCCTCGAGAGCGATCTCCGTGCCGCAGATTCGGCAGGGCAGCCCCGCGCGGTGGTACACCCAGTGACGGTCATCCCGGTTGGCCATCGCCGCTCGGTAGTCAGCGCCCGTGAGACCGTCCATCGTCATCATCTGGCCTGTCTCGACGCCGATGGCGAGAAGCCGCACCCAGTCGTGCCAGAGTGCGCGCACGACGTCTTCCGGGACATCCCGACCGGGGGTGTGCGGGTTCAGGCGCTGCCGGAACAGCATCTCGGCGCGATAGACGTTACCGATGCCGCTGACGACCGACTGGTCCATCAGCAGCAGTGCGATGACCGTCGGCTTCTTCGTGACGGCCCGCACGAACCGCTCCTCGTTCTCGGCCGGATCGCCGACCAGGGGATCCGGCCCGAGCTTGGCGACGGTCGCGAGCATCTCCTCAGGGGTCTGCAGCACGCAGGCTGTCGGTCCTCGGAGGTCGGCCGCAGTGATGTCGGTCATCAGGCGAAGGCGCACCTGTCCCACCACAGGAGGAGGCCACTCCATCCCTTCGTCGGCCAGCCCTTTCGTCTGCTCCGACATGCGCACGTGCACCCGAGTACGGCGAGGCGCTCCGATCGAGGCCAGCGAGTTCTCCCCCGCGTCATCGAGGATGGGCTCATCGAGTACCGTGCCGCGCTGGTTGGTCTGGCCCATCCTCCCATTGGCCGCAGCGATGGTCGGGTCGACGATGATCTCACCGGCGAAATCCCACGCCCCATACAGGCCGAGGTGCACCCGAAGCCAGAGGTCGCCCTCGGTCTCCAGGAACATCTGCTTGCCGACCGCGTGCACGCTCACCGCTGCTCGTCCGTCGAGAACGGAGGCTCCCTCGGCGAACCGACCCTGGGGGCTGGAGGCGCTCAGAGTCTTGCCGACGAAGTTGCGGTCGAACTGGCGAGCGATCCGGTGGACGGAATGACCCTCGGGCATCTCAGGCCCGCGGGTCCGGGAGCAGGGAGCCGTCGCGTTCGAAATCTGCGATCTGGCTGATGCGCCGCACGTGGCGCTCGTCTCCGGAGAACGGCGTCTCGATGAAACGGTCGATGAACGAGGTGACCTCGTCGTAGGTGTGCTGTCGTGCGCCGATGGAGATCACGTTGGCGTCGTTGTGCTCGCGGGCCAGTTCTGCCGTCGAGAGGTTCCACACGAGGGCGGCACGGACGCCTTCCACCTTGTTCGCAGCGATCTGCTCGCCGTTTCCGGAACCTCCGAAGACCACACCGAGAGCGTCGGCGCCCGCCCGCTGATCGGCGATGACCGCCTGAGCCGCGCGGATGCAGAACGCGGGGTAGTCGTCGATCGCGTCGTACTCGATCGGACCGTGATCGACGACCTCGTGTCCGGCTGCGCGCAGATGTCCCTGCAGCTGAGTGGAGAAGTCGAGTCCCGCGTGGTCGGTGGCGATGTGGATGCGCATGACTCCCATCCTAGAAGTGCGCGTGCGTCACCGAGAGGTCACGGGGCGACACCGGCCGCGGCCGGCTTGAAGCCCGCGCGGATGTTCTCGCAGCACCCGGGACGGCACACGTCGAAACCTCCCGGGAGGGACGTGACATGCGCGCGCTCTTCGTTGGTGCGTCCCTGAAGACGCTCTTCGATCAGGTCGACGATGCCCGTCACGAACGCCGGCGACACGCCAGGGGTGGGCGTGCGCGTGAACGCGAGGCCCGCCTCCTCCGCGGCTTCGGCCGCTTCGGTGTCGAGATCCCACAGGACCTCCATGTGGTCGCTCATGAAGCCCACGGGCACGACGGCGACGGCCTTGCGTCCACGATCGGGCAGTTCGCCGATCACGTCGCACACGTCGGGCTCGAGCCACGGCTGGGAGGCGGGGCCGGAACGGGACTGGTAAACGAGTTCCCAGGACACATCGGCGGACGCCGGAACAGTCTGCCGCACGCGGTCCATCACCCAGGCGGCAACGGCGAGATGCTGCGCGGCGTACGCGCCGCCCTCACCCCAGTCGATGTCCCGCGCGCCGGAGCGTTCCGCGTCGGCCGTCGGGATGCTGTGCGTGGAGAAAAGGATCTGGATGTCCGCTGCCGCGATGCCCTCGGCGAGGAAGCCCTCCACGGCCTCTCGCACACCGGTCTCGAAGGCGTCGACGAATCCCGGGTGGTCGTAGAAGGGGCGGATCTTGTCGATCGTCACCGTCTCCCCCAGCCCCGTCTCCTCCAGGATGCGAGCGAAGTCCTCGCGATACTGACGGCAGCTGGAGAACGAACTGTAGGCACTGGTGGCGAACGCCAGGAGCGTGGTGTGGCCGTTGGCCGACGCCTCGGTCACGACCTCTTCCAGGTACGGGGCCCAGTTGCGGTTGCCCCAGTAGACGGGGAGCGTGATCCCCCGCTCAGCGAGGGCATTCTCGAGTGCCTCTTTGAGCACGCGGTTCTGCCCGTTGATCGGGCTCACCCCTCCGAAGTGACGATAGTGGTGTGCCACCTCCTCGAGCCGCTCGTCGGGGATCCCCCGCCCGCGCGTCACGTTCCGGAGGAACGGGATCACATCGTCCTGACCCTCCGGCCCGCCGAAGCCTGCGAGCAGGATCGCGTCATAGGCGACCGGAGTGGTCACGAAGGGTGCACCGCCGGAGGCAGCAGGCGAGGCAAAGGGAACGACATTCGGCTCGATCGCAGTCACCCCTCCATCCTTTCACCTCCACGGCGCGGGGGCGTGCGCCTGTGGACCGTTTCTATCCGTTTCCCCACCCCGTCGATGCGAAGAGGCATCTGTCGTACTGGCGTAGGCTGTCAGGGTTGCCGTCGGCGCCAACTGCGCCCAGCCCCGGTGACATCCCCTCACCCCTGGGAGTACAGCTGTGCCTGGAGAGAACCTCACCCGTATCGAAGCGCAAGAGCGCCGCGACGTCATCGACACTCAGTCCTATGAAGTCGCCCTCGATCTGACCAAGGGCGCCGAGGTCTTCGGTTCTCGCAGCGTGGTGCGCTTCACTGCCACGCCGGAGGGCTTCACCTTCATTGACCTGATCGCCCGTGACGTACGCGAGATCTCCCTCAACGGCGAGCAGCTCGACCCGAACGAGGTCTTCTCAGACTCGCGCATCGCGCTCAACGGCCTGAAGGCCGAGAACGTCCTCGTCGTCGATGCCGACTGCGAGTACACGAACACCGGAGAAGGTCTGCACCGTTTCGTCGATCCCGTCGACGGCGAGGTCTACCTCTACTCCCAGTTCGAGGTTCCCGACTCCCGTCGTGTGTTCGCCGTCTTCGAACAGCCCGACCTCAAGGCGACGTTCCAGTTCACCGTGACGGCACCGGCGGCGTGGAAGGTCGTGTCCAACTCCCCCACGCCTGAGCCCATCGTGCACGACGACGACGTCACCGCCACCTGGGGCTTCGAGCCGACTCCGCGCATCTCCTCGTACATCACCGCTCTGGTTGCCGGCCCGTACGAGTCCACGTTCTCCGAGCTGACGAGCGCCTCGGGCCGCGTCGTGCCGCTGGGCGTCTACGGCCGCAAGAGCCTGTGGCAGCACCTCGACGCCGACTACATCTTCGACAAGACCCGCGAGGGCTTCGCATATTTCGAGGCGAAGTTCGGCGTACCCTATCCCTTCGCCAAGTACGACCAGCTCTTCGTTCCGGAGTTCAACGCCGGTGCCATGGAGAACGCGGGCGCCGTCACCTTCACCGAGACCTACGTGTTCCGCAGCAAGGTGACCGACGCCGTCAAGGAGCGTCGCGTCGTCACGATCCTGCACGAGCTCGCCCACATGTGGTTCGGCGACCTCGTCACGATGAAGTGGTGGAACGACCTCTGGCTCAACGAGTCGTTCGCCGAGTGGGCGTCGACGATCGCCACGGCCGAGGCCACCGAGTGGACCGAGGCCTGGACCACGTTCAACGCCATGGAGAAGACCTGGGCGTATCGCCAGGACCAGCTCCCCTCGACTCACCCGATCGTCGCCGAGATCAACGATCTCGAAGACGTGCAGGTGAACTTCGACGGCATCACCTATGCCAAGGGCGGCTCCGTCCTGAAGCAGCTGGCCGCCTGGGTCGGCATCGAGGCGTTCTTCGCCGGCGTCTCGCAGTACTTCCAGAAGCACTCCTGGGGCAATACCGAGCTCAGCGACCTGCTCTCCGAGCTCGAGGTCACAAGCGGCCGCGACCTCACCACCTGGTCCAAGAAGTGGCTCGAGACCGCCGGCGTCAACACGCTCGAGCCGGTCATCGCCGAGAGCCATGACGGCACGATCTCACGCTTCGCCATCACGCAGACCGCGCCCGCGGACTACCCGACCATCCGTCCGCACCGTCTCGGCATCGGCTTCTACACGTTGACGGACGGCTCGCTCACCCGCACGCACTACCTCGAGGTCGACGTCGACGGCGATCGCACCGAGGTGCCCGAGCTGCAGGGCCTTGCCCGCCCCGACCTCGTGCTGCTCAACGACAACGACCTCGCCTACGCGAAGATCCGCCTCGACGAGAAGTCGCTCGCGACCGCGATCGCGCATCTCGCCGACATCCATGACCCGCTCGCCCGTTCCCTCGTCTGGGGTGCGGCGTGGGACCAGACCCGTGATGCCGAGACCGGCGCGTCGGAGTATCTCGACCTCGTGCTCGGCAACATCGGCCGCGAGACCGAGTCGACGACCGTGCGCACCACGCTCAGCCAGCTGCGTACTGCCGCGACCCTCTACGTCACGCCCGCCGACCGCGAAGCCGCGCGACTCAAGATCGCCGACGGCCTGTGGAGCCTGGCCGAGGCGGCCGAACCGGGAAGCGACAGCCAGCTGCAGTTCGTCACCGCTTTCGCGAACGCTCTGGTCACCCCGGAGCACGCCGGCATCGTCGGGCGCCTGCGCTCCGGTGAGGACACCCTGCCGGGGCTGGAGATCGACGCCGACCTGAACTGGCAGCTCCTCGTCGGCCTGGCCTCGATCGGTGCCACGGATGCCGCCACGATCGATGCCGCCCTTGCTGCAGACAACACCGCCAAGGGCGGAGAGTTCGCCGCACAGGCGCGCGCGTCGCTCCCGGACGCGGCGTCGAAGAAGGCCGCGTGGGCGTCGCTCATCGAACGCGACGATGCCCCCAACACCATCGTCCGCTCCGCCGCGCTCGGGTTCACGCACCCGGCAGGCGCCGCTGTGCTGGGGGAGTTCGTCCCCGCATACTTCGACATGCTGCTCCCGATCTGGGACTCGCGCACCTATCAGATCGCGCAGTACCTGATCGTGGGACTCTTCCCGACGGCTCTGGCCGACATCGCCCTGCGCGATGCGACCCGCGGCTGGCTGGCCGCCCACCAGGACGCTGCCCCTGCCCTGCGCCGTCTCGTGCTCGAGAACCTGGCGGACGTGGAGCGTGCTCTGGCCGCGCAGGCGCGCGACGCCGAGGACTGAGCTCAGAGGGCATCCGAAACGGAGATCATCTGTCCCACCCGTACCGTGTCCATCAACGACAGGGTGAGCGGGAGCAGGTGGTCTCCGTTTTCGTCGGTGCATGCACCCAGCCCGCGCAGAGGGCCCGTCGCTAGGATCGTGAGTGATGATTCTTCCCTCGACGACTACGCCTCCCCCTGAATCCGTACCGCTACCGGACTGGGTCACAAGCCTGCTCGAATGGCTCGGTGCGGCCGGTATGAAGGTACTCGCCGTCGCGATCATCATCGTGTCGTGTGTGGCCATCGGGCTGGTCCTTCGCGTCGTCATCCGGCGTGTGGTGCACCGGATCGTCGACAGCGCCAAGAACAAGGCCTCGGTCGACGATACGCAGGCACTCGAGCGGTCGCCTCTCGCCGACATGCGGCTGGTGCAGCGCACTCGTACGCTGGGGACGATCCTCCAGAACATCGTCAACGTGATGCTCGTCGTCATCGCGATCGTGCTCATCGTCAATGCGATCGACAACAGTCTGCTCGGCTCTTTGACGCTTCTGACCGCGGCAGTGGGTGCCGGCCTCGGTTTCGGCGCCCAGAACATCGTCAAGGACGTGCTCAACGGCATCTTCATCGTCGCCGAGGACCAGATCGGAATCGGCGACGTGGTCGACCTGGGCCTGGCCAGTGGTGTCGTCGAATACGTCAGCGTGCGCATCACCCAGGTCCGCGACGTCAACGGAACGCTCTGGTACGTGCGAAACGGCGAGGTCACCCGCATCGGGAACATGTCGCAGGGGTGGGCACGCTCCATCATCGACATCGGAGTACCGGCGGATTCCGACCTCGAACAGGTCGAGCACATCATGCTCGAGACCGCACAGGGCCTGTCCAAGGACCCGAAGTGGCGCACCCGCATCATCGAGAAGCCTGAGCTATGGGGCCTCGAGTCCATCGACGGCGACGCGCTCGTCGTACGCATCGTGATCAAGGCACGCGCGAATGCGAAGGACGATGTGGCTCAGGAACTGCGTCGTCGCCTGCGCGCTGCCCTCCTCGAGAAGGAGATCGGCGTGCCCCGCATGATCGACGTCGTCCCGACGGGACTCGACGGTGCACGTCGTGTGCGCGGCGCGAATCCGCCCAGGACTCGGCCGAACGCCGTCACCGGGGTGCCGATCATCCCCGACCGGGGTATCTGGCGCCGCAAGAAGCCGAACGATGACGGGAGCACCCAGAAGTGACGTTCTACGACGAGATCGGCGGGCACGAGACGTTCGCGAAGATCGTCTCGGTGTTCTATCGTGAGGTCGCCCTCGACCCCGTGATGAAGCCGATGTACCCGGAGGAGGACCTCGGTCCCGCGGAGGATCGCCTGCGGATGTTCCTCGAGCAGTACTGGGGCGGTCCCACGACCTACGGAGATACCCGTGGGCACCCTCGGCTCCGTATGCGGCACATGCCGTTCCACATCGATGCGGATGCGCGCGATCGTTGGCTTCGTCACATGCGAACCGCCGTCGACGAGGCGCAGTTGTCTCCCCTGCACGAAACGACGCTGTGGGACTACCTGGAGCGCGCCGCCTATGCCATGGTGAACACACTCGAGCCTTCCGGGATCGGTGCCGGTCCTGGAGGTCGGCCCACACTCGAGACCCGCTCACGTCAGGAATCAACGGAGAACTCATGACGACAAAGCCCCTGTCCGCAGATGTCCTGGTGATCGGATGGGGGTTGGCCGGCCTGGTCGCCGCCGCAGAGGCGCTCGACGCCGGGAGGCGTGTCATCCTGGTGGATCAGGAGCCGCGCACCAATCTCGGCGGCCAAGCCTGGTGGTCATTCGGTGGGCTGTTCTTCATCGACTCCCCCGAACAGCGGCGTCTCGGTATCAAGGACTCCCTCGAGCTCGCCACTCAGGACTGGTTCGGCAACGCCGGATTCGATCGCCCGGAAGACGCGTGGCCCCGTCGTTGGGCGGAGGCGTACCTGCACTTCGCAGCCGGTGAGAAGCGCGCCTGGCTTCGCGAGCGGGGCGTCGGCTTCTTTCCCGTCGTGGGTTGGGCGGAGCGTGGCGGATACGGCGCGATCGGCCCCGGCAACTCCGTCCCCCGCTTCCACATCACCTGGGGTACCGGCCCGGGGATCGTCGCCCCGTTCGCGGCCGCGGTCGAGCAGGGTGAGCGTGAGGGGCGGCTGACCGTCTTGCCCCGTCACCGCATCAGCGAGTTGCTCGTCACGGACGGCACCGTCACCGGTGCGCGCGGAGACATCCTCGAGACGAGTGGGGCGGAACGCGGCGTGCCCTCCTCCCGTGACGTGATCGGCGACTTCGAGATCTCCGCGACTGCGACCATCGTCGCCTCGGGCGGCATCGGGGGCAACCACGATCTCGTGCGCGCCGCCTGGCCCGCACGGCTCGGCACCGCTCCGGAGCACATGCTCACCGGGGTGCCCGCCTACGTCGACGGCTCGATGCACGGTGTCAGCGCGGCCGCGGGCGCGCGACTGATCAACGGCGACCGAATGTGGCACTACGTCGAGGGCATCACGAACTGGGATCCGGTGTGGCCGTCGCACGGCATCCGCATCCTGCCAGGTCCCTCCTCGCTGTGGCTCGACGCCACCGGCACTCGGCTCCCCGTGCCGCTGTTCCCCGGGTTCGACACCCTCGGGACCCTCGAGCACTTGCGCACGACCGGCCACGACCACTCCTGGTTCGTCACGTCGCGCCAGATCGTCGAGAAGGAGTTCGCGCTGTCGGGCAGCGAACAGAACCCCGATCTCACGGGTAAGGACGTCGGTCTGCTTCTGAAGTCCCGCCTCGCCAAGGGGCCCACCGGGCCTGTGCAGTCGTTCCTCGACGAGGGCGAGGACTTCATCGTCGAGAACGATCTCGACTCCCTGCTCGAGCAGATGCAGAAGCACCCCGGCGGAGATCTCCTCGACATCGACAACGTCCGGCGCGAGGTGCTCGCGCGTGACCGCGAGATGGAGAACGGTTTCACGAAGGACGCGCAGATCGGCATGCTGCGATCGATGCGCTCGTACCGCGGCGACAAGCTCATCCGCACCGCCGCGCCGCACCGTCTTCAGGATCCTGGGGCGGGGCCGCTTGTCGCCGTGAAACTGCACGTGCTCACACGCAAGTCTCTCGGCGGCATCAACACCGACCTCGAAGGTCGTGCCCTGAACGCAGCCGGCGAACCGATTCCCGGGCTCTACGCGGCGGGAGAGGCGAGCGGCTTCGGCGGCGGAGGTGTGCACGGCTATCGGGCGCTGGAGGGAACCTTTCTCGGCGGGTGCCTCTTCTCCGGCCGAACGGCGGGGCGCGCGGCGGCGCTCGCGGGCTGAGCCAGGGTCCGAGTGGAAGCCCGAGCACCGGCTCGGGGGCGCGGACTCCAGCTTTCCCGGTGGCATCGTTCGGGTCATCCACCGCACTTGTTCGGGGTATCCCGAACAAGTGCCGTTCGTCATCGAACCGCATGGTCCTTCCTCCCTACGGTGGGCTCGTGCGCACCCTCACCCTCCTCGGAATCGTGTCGGCATTGCTCGTGAGCGGCACGGTTCCCTCCGCCGCCGCGGACTCGGCGACGAGCGCGGAGAACACGGTCGACGCCTACGTCGATGCGTTCGCCACACCCGGGGTCGCTGCGGCCGTGATCTCCCGCGGAGGCGTCGATCTGATCGTCCGGGGTCGAGACGGTGCGGGGCGCGCGATCACGTCGGAAACCCCGTTCCGTATCGCGTCGATGAGTAAGTCGATGACGGCAACCGCGATCATGCTGCTGGTACAGGACGAAGGTCTGGACCTCGACGACCGCGTCATCGACCGGTTGCCCGAGTTCACGATGGTCGACGCGAGGCACGCGGACATCACGATCCGTCAGCTGCTCTCCCACACCTCGGGACTGGGGCTGCAGACCAACGACGAGTTTGCTCTGCCCGCGCCGCGGACCACGCGGGCTGTCGTCGCCGAGCTCAGGGAACGACGACTCGCCGCCGAACCCGGCGCTCGTTTCGAGTACCACAACACCAACTACACGCTCGCCGCCCGCATCGTCGAGGTCGTGTCAGGTCAGTCCCTCGACGACTTCTTGCGGCAGCGTCTCTTCGTCCCGCTCGGCATGCTCGACTCGCGGAGCGTGGATGCGTGCGACCAGGGTACCGATGAGGTTGCTCCCGGCTTCTCTGTGGTGCTCGGGTTCGCGTACGTCATGCCGGAGATGCCGGGGCGGTGCGGTGGCAATGGCGGGGTCGTTTCCACGCTTGCAGACATGGTGAAGTGGCTTCGCTTCAACCAGGGCGACATTGGAGCGTTCCTCCTCAACAGCAATCTGCTGGACGAGCTGCATGCCGTGCAACCGGGTACGGATTCGTATGCTCTCGGGTGGCAGCGCTCTGTACCCGACGACAGCAGCGCATCCGGGGCCGTCTCGCACGGGGGCACGCTGGCCACGTTCACCGGATCGATGGCGTTCGAGCCGGAGACGGGAACAGCGGCCGTCGTCTTGACGAACGGAGTCGGCTCCCCCGGTGAGCTTACGCAGAACCTGATCGATGAGGCGGAGGGCGTGTCAGCGAAGCCCTACGAGAATCCGTTGGACACCGCGAATAGCATTCTGCTCGGTCTCGTTGTGCTCGCTCTGATCCTGCTGCTGGTGACGGCTCTGCGGGCGCCGCGCTGGGCTGTGCGGATACATGCTGCACGTAGACCGCGGCTCTGGCTTCGGATGATCCCTCTGACGCTCGTGATCGTCGCGGGACTCTTCATCCCGCTGACACCGGCGCTGCTCGGAGGCAGCATGAACTGGCAGTACTGGGTGATCGATGTCTGGCTGTTCCCGCTCCTCGATCTCCTCGGCGTCGTCCTCGTGCTGGGCGGGACCAGCGCCCTCGTGAGCAGGATCGTCGCGCTGCGGGTCGTGCCTGCCCGGCTGCGAGGCAGACGACAGGTCGAGTCAGTCGGCAGCGCCCGTCTGTCGCACGCTCGTGAGACCTGAAGCGACCGGTCCGCGCGAGAGGACGTGACCGCGTCGGAAGGCGAGCCGCGTCCATCGACCTGAGCGAGACACGGACACGTGCTCTTCTCCCGAGATGAAGCCCATCGCATCGGCAGCGAAAGCGACACCTCGCGGGAGGCCGCCGAGGTCTTCGTCCGGCTCTCCCCAGATCGCGGCACGCAGCGCGCGCACCGCCTCCTCGCCGGAGCCGGGGCCGGCGCCGCGGGCGACGGCGGAGATCCCCCATTGCGCCCGTTGGGCGATCACAGAGGCGTCCACCGCCGACAGGGGCTCCCACGAACCGCGCGGGGGGGCTACTCCGGCCCAGGCCGGTGAGAGGCCGGTGTCCGGCAGGGTGAGGCGCTGCGGCTCATCGGTCTGGGCGAGCTGATCGACGACGACGTCGCATTCGAGTTCAGGGTCGGCATGCACGATGCGCATCGCCAGGATCGTCGGCGTTTGGTCGAACAGGCCATGCGGGGCGAGCGCAGCAGTCGTGAGGGCGAGCACTCCGCCGGTGGACTGCAGCCGTACGCCCTCGTCGGTGATCCTGGCCGCTCGGCCCACGAACGTCAGAACGTCCTTCGCAGTCTCAGGGTCGGCGAGGAGAAGGTGATGCGGCACGCGTTCTAAACTACCAACGGAGCGGCGCCTCGGGGCGCGGAGAGGAACCCATGAGCGCGGAAGACCACGCCATCCAGACCGTCGAGCGGCTGCTCGAGGTCCTCGATCTCGATTCGACGCAGGCGCGGACCACCGAGGACATCTTCACCGGTTCCTCGCACCCGATGCCGAGCGGACGGATCTATGGCGGGCAGGTTCTCGCCCAGGCGCTCCTCGCCGCCGAACGCACCCTCCCCGAGGACCGGGCCGTGCACTCGATGCACGGCTATTTCCTGCGGCCCGGGGATGCGAGTCAGGGCATCACCATCTCGGTCGATCGCATCCACGATGGGCGCTCGTTCTCCACGCGCCGTGCCCAGGCTTACCAGAACGGTGTGCCCATCTTTTCGATGATCGCCTCCTTCCAGGATGCGGATCCGGGAGTCGAGCATGCCGCGGCGATGCCTGAAGGCATCCCCGCTCCCGAATCGCTCGCACCAGATGAGGATCGGGTTCAGGGACTCCCCGGTGGCACAGCGAGGATGCTGAGTGACCGGGCCGCTGACGTCCGCCATGTGGGCTCGCCGATGTATCTGCCGAGCGATGATGAGCGCGCGCCGCGGCAGGCCGTGTGGATGCGTCTCCGGGCGCCGCTTCCGGACGACCAGCGTCTGCACCGGGCGGCTCTGGCGTACCTCAGCGATATGACGATCCAGGAGTCGATTCTTCGTGCCCACGGGGTCTACTGGGCACTCCCGGGGTTGAAGGTCGCGAGTCTCGATCACGCCATGTGGTGGCATCGTCCGGCACGCGTCGACGAGTGGCTGCTGTACGTGCAGGAGTCGCCTAACGCGCGAGGCGGCCGAGGCCTTGCCACCGGGCGAATCTTCACACGCGAGGGCGCGCTCGTGGCGAGCGTCGCGCAGGAGATCATGATCCGGGTCCCCGACGCTCAGGACTGAGCCGTCCGGCCAGGTCGACGTGCTCAGGTCAGCCCTGCTGAGCTGAGCGCCGTGCTGAGAGGCTCGGCCTCAGCGGTGGCCGTACTCGATCGATTCCCCGACGTACGGCTCCCAGACGTCGCGCATCTCCTGCGTGAGACGCGTGGGTCGTCCGGTCTTCGCATCGACGAGCACGATGATCGCCGTCGACCGCGCGTAGATCTGACGCGGTTCGGCCGCGGGATCGTTGTGCACCTCGTAGCAGACCTCGACGCTGGATCCGCCGAGCTTGCCGAACCACATCTGCACCTCGAGCGGACGTCTCTGGTACGGCACCGGTGCGAGGTACTCGATCTCCTGGCGGGCGATCAGGGTGAGGATCCCCTCCTCGATTCCCGAGTCGAGCACCGCCGTCGAGGGCGCCTCTTCGCCGGGGCCCGCACGCCAGAATGCTCGCACGCGAGCCTCCTCGAGCAGCTTCAGCATCGAGGTGTTGTTGACGTGGTTGAATGCATCCAGATCGCCCCAGCGGAGCTGGATCGGGATGTGCAGGCGGGGCCCCGGCGTCGCGGTCATGAAGGAATCAGTCGCGCGTCAGCTTGCGGTGCGTCGAACGGTGCGGCTTGGCCGCATCGGGGCCGAGGCGCTCGATCTTGTTCTCCTCGTACGCCTCGAAGTTGCCCTCGAACCAGTACCACTGGCCGGGCTTCTCATCGGTGCCCTCGTACGCGAGGATGTGCGTGGCGATGCGGTCGAGGAACCATCGGTCGTGGGTGATGACCACAGCGCAACCGGGGAACTCGAGCAGAGCGTTCTCAAGCGAGCTGAGGGTCTCGACGTCGAGGTCGTTTGTGGGCTCGTCGAGGAGGAGCAGGTTACCGCCCTCTTTGAGCGTCAGCGCGAGGTTCAGGCGGTTGCGCTCTCCACCGGAGAGGACCCCGGCCTTCTTCTGCTGGTCCGGGCCCTTGAAGCCGAACTTCGAGACGTAGGCCCGGGAGGGGATCTCAGTCTTGCCGACGGTGATGTAGTCGAGTCCGTCGGAGACGACCTCCCACAGCGTCTTGTTCGGGTCGATGTTCGAGCGCGACTGGTCGACGTAGCTGATCTTGACGGTCTCACCGATCTTCAAGTCTCCCCCGTCGAGCGGCTCGAGACCGACGATCGTCTTGAACAGGGTGGTCTTTCCCACACCGTTCGGTCCGATCACTCCGACGATGCCGTTCGGCGGCAGGTTGAAGCTGAGGCCATCGATCAGCACACGGCCGTCGAAGCCCTTCTGCAGCTTCTTCGCATCGATGACAATGCCACCCAGGCGCGGGCCTGCAGGAATCTGGATTTCATCGAAGTCCAGCTTCCTGGTCCGCTCCGCCTCCGAGGCCATCTCCTCGTAACGGGCGAGACGAGCCTTCGACTTCGTCTGGCGGCCCTTGGCGCTGGAACGGACCCACTCCAGCTCTTCCTTGAGGCGCTTGGCCAGCTTGGCGTCCTTCTTGCCTTGGACCTCGAGGCGCTCGCCCTTCTTCTCAAGGTACGTCGAGTAGTTGCCCTCATAGCCGATGAGGCGACCGCGGTCGACTTCGGCGATCCACTCGGCGACGTGGTCGAGGAAGTACCGGTCGTGGGTGATCGCGATCACGGCACCCTTGTAGGCCTGGAGGTGCTGCTCGAGCCAGAGCACGCTCTCGGCGTCGAGGTGGTTGGTGGGCTCGTCGAGGAGGAGAAGGTCGGGCTTCTGCAGGAGCAGCTTCGCGAGCGCGACGCGACGCTTCTCACCGCCGGAGAGCGGGGCGATCGCGGCGTCAGCAGGGGGCGTGCGCAGCGCGTCCATGGCCTGATCGAGCTGCGAGTCGAGGTCCCAACCGTCCGCTGCATCGATTTCTTCCTGCAGCGTGCCCATCTCGGCGAGCAGGGCGTCGAAGTCGGCGTCGGGCTCGGCCATCAGCAGCGAGATCTCGTTGAAACGGTCGACCTTCGGCTTGATCGCGATGCCGTCCTGGATGTTCTCGATCACGGTCTTCGACTCGTCGAGCTCCGGCTCTTGCATCAGGATGCCGACCGTGTACCCCGGGGAGAGCTTCGCCTCACCGTTCGACGGGGTGTCGAGGCCCGCCATGATCTTGAGGATGGTCGACTTGCCCGCGCCGTTCGGACCGACCATGCCGATCTTGGCCCCGGGGAGGAACGCCATGGTCACGTCGTCGAGGATGAGCTTCTCGCCCACTGCCTTGCGCGCACGAACCATCGAGTAGATGTACTCAGCCACCGAAAACCGCTCCTTCTGTTGGCGTCGAAGATCGACACTCCAGCCTACCGGCCCCCTGGCGTGTCACCAGTCGATCGGACGTGTGGTGCCGACGAGGCAGCGCCCCTCGGCGAGTTGCGGCAGGACCGCGGTGACGACCTGCCCGGTGGAGGGGCCGACCTGGCCGACCAGGCATTCGTCGTTCCCCCAGCGCACCGAGAACTGCAGGCTCTCGGCCGGGTTGCCGACCGTGGTCTGGTCCTGGGTGACCTGCATCGACTCTCGATCGAACCCCGCAGCGATCAGAGCATCGATGTAGGCACGGCCCGACCCGCGCTGGTCCGTCGCCCAGATGCCCTCGGCGGTCGCTGTGAACACCGGAAGGTTGTCATCAGCGGTGCCATCAGGAACGAGCACGGGAGCGGACGGCGCCGTCGAGTCCGCATCAGGTGAGGCGGAGACGGACGCAGAGGGTGACGGCGCGGGGGCCGGCGTGCAGCCCGAGAGCAGGAGGGCGACGGCGGCGGTGGCCGCGAGGGCCCCGGCGGCACGCGCCGGCGAGAAGACCGATCGACGAAGCACGAGCCGAGTCTACGTCGCCTTTTCCTTGTGGTCCGCGAACGGCCGACGCCGTGCCCCGTCGATCTCCGATGACGGCGCGTCAGCTCTTCGCCGTCATCTCCGCGATCGGATCCCCCCACGAGGGTTCGAATGCGGGCGAGCCCTCCTCCGGTTCGAGGGCACCGACCCCGACATCCGCGACCGGGGAGTCCGACGAGTCGGAGGCGCTGGGCGATGCCTCCGTGGATCCTGACTGCGGACGCGACTGCGGACGATAGGCGGTGGTCCCCCACCGCAGGTCATGTCCGATCGCATCCGCTTCGATGTCGACGCTGGTGCCGTGTTTGCCGTTGCTCTCCCAGGGGCGGATCTTCAGGCGCCCGGTCACGATCACGCTGTCGCCTGTGCGCAGTGACGCCTTCGCGTTTTCACCGAGCTGACGGAAGGCCGCTACGGAGAACCAGTTGGTGCCCGAATCCGTCCAGGTCTGGGTCACGGCGTCGAAGCGCCTGTGTGTGCTGGCGAGGCGGAAATTGGTGACCGGCACGCCGCCGCCGGTCTGCGTCTGCGTCGGGTCGGTGGCGACTCTTCCTACAACGGTCAATGTGTCGATCATGTGCTCGTCCTCTCGATCACCGGATGTCTGCCGGGTCGCTCAAGCCTGCCCAGTAACGGAGAGGCCGACTCCACGGGAACACGCGACATGTGGATGGTCGCCGACAAGTCTCACCTGTGGAGAGAAAGTCCCGATGAGCGGCCGGGGAAGGCGCGAGATCGAATGTCGGAGGTCGGTCATATCTTCGAATCACGAAAGGAGCACCGATGTCTGAACACCTGATCACCGAACTGCCCGGCGTCCCCTTCGCGACGCCGCGACTCTCTTCTGCGCGAGAGCACCTCGTCCGTGCAGCTGACCACCTCTGGCGAGTCCAGGACCAACGAGAACACGTCCTCGGTCATCTGCGCATCGTCGCCGATCCGCTCGGGCTCCGGTATCGGGCGGAACGCCTGCACCTCGCAACGGGTGCCTTCCGCGTCTTGGGCGAGTTCTGGCGCGTGGATGACGCGATCGCCGCGCTCCGCAATTCCTGACGCCGCCGTCGCCGTCGCCGGGGAAGGCTGCCATCGACGCTCGAGAGGTCGGCATCTGATCGAGAGCCGAACTCACATCCGACGACTCCCATCGAACTCAGGGCTCGTGAGGTGCCCCCGGCAGGATTCGAACCTGCGACCAAGAGATTAGAAGGCTCCTGCTCTATCCCCTGAGCTACGGAGGCGCACAGATCTAGAGTATCGCGGTCGCGTCGATGATTCATGAAGGGCGCTCCGGCAGGCGATGTCGGGCCCGTCGATAGGATGGCGGCATGGTATCTGCGTCCGAGAATGATCGTCTCGTATGGATCGACTGCGAGATGACGGGCCTCGACCTGGCGGTCGACGAACTCGTCGAGATCGCCGTCGTCGTCACCGACTTCGAGCTCAACCCCATCGATCCGGGCTTCCAGGTGGTGATTCGCCCCGGTGAAGCAGCACTCGAGCACATGAACGACTTCGTCACGAAGATGCACGAGACATCTGGACTGATCGAGGAGATCCCTGGAGGTGTCTCGCTGGAGGAGGCCGAGTCTCAGACTCTGGCCTACATCAAGCGCTTCGTGCCGCTGGAGCGCAAGGCGCCTCTGGCGGGCAACACGATCGGGACGGACCGGATGTTCCTGGCGAAGTACATGCCGCAGGTGGATCAGTGGCTTCACTATCGAAATGTCGACGTCTCCAGCATCAAGGAACTCTCGCGCCGCTGGTACCCGCGGGTGTTCTTCCAGGCCCCCGCCAAAGACGGGGGCCATCGCGCCCTCGCCGATATCCTCGAGTCGATCAGAGAGCTCCGGTACTACCGCGAGGCGGTGTTCGTCGAGGAGCCAGGGCCGTCCAGCGACGAGGCACGCGAGATCGCTTCGCGCACGGTGTCCGTGTTCACTCCGAACATGTAATAGACTCGTATGGTTGCCCGCTCCGGTGGGCACATGGTGGGTATAGCTCAGCTGGTAGAGCGCTGGCTTGTGGTGCCGGATGTCGCGGGTTCGAGTCCCGTTACTCACCCTCCTGAAGAAGGCCCGAATCGCAAGGTTCGGGCCTTCTTCGCGTCTGCCTGCGATCGGCACCCCTCCCCCGGACCTCTAGACTGACGAGGTGTCGCTCGCGGTCTGGTTCTCGTTGCTGACCGCGTCCATCGTGATCAGCTTCACGCCCGGGGCCGGCGCGATCAACACGATGTCGAACGCCATGAATCAGGGCTGGCGACGCTCGATCTGGGGCATCATCGGTCAGCAGATCGCGTTGATCGTCCACGTGGCCGTCGTGGCCGCCGGAGTCGGGCTCCTGGTGTCACGCTCCGAGGTCCTCTTCAACGGCATCCGCTATGCCGGATCGGCCTATCTGGTGTTCCTCGGGATCCGCCTCATCCTCGCCAAGCCCGCGGTGACGGTCGTCGACGCTCCTGTTCCGGTCGACGCTCGCGAGAGCCCGTGGTCGATGATCCGCCGGGGCTTCTGGGTCAACCTCCTGAACCCGAAGGCGATCGTGTTCTTCCTGGCGTTCATCCCCCAGTTCGTCCGGCTGGATGAGCCGCCGATCCCCCAGTACCTCACGCTCGTGGCCACCGTGATCGTCGTCGACGTGATCGTGATGTGGGGGTTCTTCGCGGCGGCCGCGCGCCCGTTCCGTCGTCTCACTCGGACCGCACGCGGACAACGGATCCTCAACACGGTCTTCGGTTCCCTGTTCATCGTCGTGGCCGCGGTTCTCGTTCTCCTCCACTGACCTTCCGTCGCCCCTAGGCTGGAGGGAATGGATATGGATGCCGCCGCCTTCGAGGAACTCGTGATCGACGAGCTCGATCAACTCCCCGACGACATGGTCGAAGGGTTGGAGAACGTCGTGTTCGTCGTGGAGGACCGGCCGGAAGATGGCAGCCTCGATCTGCTCGGGCTCTACGACGGGTTGGCTCTGACCGACCGGACGCAGTACGGGATGGGCGAACTTCCCGACCGCATCGTCGTCTATCGCGAGCCGCACCTGGCTCAGTGCGAGACGGAAGAGGAGCTCCGCGACGAGGTCCACACCACTCTGGTCCATGAGATCGCGCACTTCTACGGAATCGACGACGAGCAGTTGCACGAGATGGGCTGGGCATGACGATCCCTGCAGCGGTCCCGCACCTCGACGAGGCGATCGAACTGAGTGCCGCTCCTCTGGAGCCTTGGCAGGTCGTCGTCTGGAATGATCCTGTCAACCTCATGAGCTACGTGGTCCGCGTCTTCCGCACATACTTCGGGTACTCCCTCGATCACGCGACAGCACTGATGCTCGCGGTCCACCACGACGGGCATGCCATCGTGGCCACGGGTCCGCGCGAGACCATGGAGGTACATGCGCAGGCGATGCACGACTTCGGGCTCTGGGCCACCGTCAGGAAGGCCTCGCAGTGACCGCGAACAGCGTCATCGTCTCGATCACGGGCATCGAGGAACTTCACCTGGCGAAGCTCGTGGACGACTTTCTCGAGCTCATCGGCACGTCTCGTGGCATCGGAGATCCCGCCGTCGACCGACTGACGCCGAACCCCTACCCGCATGACCCGGACTCCGCCGCCGACTTCGCCGAGAGCACCCGAGACGACCTCCTCGACCGCAGACTGAGCGATGCGCGTCGGATGCGGGTCTCGCTCCTGGTGGTCACCGATAGCGAGGAAGAACTTCGGGAATCAGAGGCCCTCGAGACCCGAGATCTGGTCATCCCGACGGACGAACTCGACGCCTGGCTCCGCACGCTGACAGCCATCCGCCTCGTGATCGCGAATCGACTGGGGATCACATCTGACGAGCAGACCGGAACAGATGGCCGTCACGACGTGTATGAGTGGCTCGGTTACCGCCTGGAACTGCTCATCCAAGCAGCCGACGAAGCCGACGCCGGCACTTAGTCCTAAGGAACCTCGACGATTCGAGTGGCGAGGGAGCGCGGATCGTCCCGTTCGACATGGCGGCGTTCCTGCGCAGCCCAACGATCCCAGTGCGGGCGATAGGTATCACCATCGCGCGCCAGAGCACGCGCCTTCCGCGATGTCTCCGCGGACTCCACCCAGACGCTGACGTCAGCGAGGGCCGCGGTCGAGGGGCGGAGGATTCCGCTGCCCTCGACGATCACACCGAGCGCCGGGTCGACGGCATGACTCTCGGCTTCGGCATGGGCGTCCCAGTCCCAGCGCCGCCAGGTGCCGAGGTAACCGCGGCCGTGCGGTCGGAGAACCCATTCCAGCGCGCGCTCGACGCCGTCATCGAGCCCGTCCCAGCCCGGGTACAGGGAGTCCAAGGCGATCAGCTGCACGTGACCGACCACGGGCCAGCGACGCACGAGTAACGCGGCGAGAGACGACTTGCCAGCGCCGCTGCCGCCGTCGATGAGCACGACGGGATTGGCGGCGGCGACGGCACGAACATCCCGCTCGATCAGTGTCGCGGCCCGCTCCAGTGCGGCCGAGACCGCATCGTCACTTCTTGAGGGCACGGATGATGCGAGTGAGTGCCCGTCCGGCGACCCAGACGAAGGGCACGGCGACCACGAGCAGCGTGACGATGTTCGGCTCGAACCGAAGACCCTCTTCGCGACGCACATACACGCCGACCGGTACGGAGACGCCCCCGCCGCCACCGCCCTCGGCACCGTCACCGCTGCCACCGCCGAAGCCCGAGTAGGTGAACGCCACCGGTGTGATGCTCACACCGTCGACGTCCTGCGGCTCTCCGTACGCGCTCTTCACGCCGAAGGACGCTGCTTGCTTTCCGAGTTCCAGTGCAATGTTCGGCATACCCCCACGCTAGTCGAGGAAACACGCCGACGTGGGATCAATCGAGACCGTGGGCTTTCGGATGCTGCACAGCGCCTCGACCGTCTCCGCGGCCGATATGCCGAGCGCGGCTGATGGTTGCCGTACCGAACCGGGCGACCGCCTCATCGACCGCACCCTCGACCTTGCGCCAGTCCTCGTCGTCGTCCCAGAGGGCGAGGCCACTGCCACCGGCCGGACGAAGATTCTCGGCTCGCACACCGACCAGCCGCACCGGATCTCGACGTTCGATCTGCTCGAACAACGTTTGCGCGGCCTCTCCGATCCGCTGACCCACCGCTGTGGGCTCGCTCAACGTCTGGGACCTGCTCAGCGTGCGGAAGTCATCGAATCGGATCTTGATCGCGACGGTCGACGTCTCCCAATCGGCGCGGCGAAGCCGGGCGGCGACCCGATCCGCGAGCCGGAGAAGCTCGGCGCGGAGAAAGGGCCGGTCGAGGATGTCGGTGTCGAAGGTTTCCTCATGACCGATGCTCTTCTCCACGCGCTCCGTGTCGACGGCGCGCCCATCCTGCCCCATCGCGAGCTGAGTGAGCCTCGCGCCCAGCGCGGGGCCCACGGCGCGTTCGAGCATTTCGCGCGGAGCGTCACGCACATCCCGCACGGTTCGGATGCCGCGCGCCTCCAGCGCCTCTGCAGCCTTCGGGCCGACGCCCCACATGGCTCGGACCGGTCTCGGCGCGAGGAAGTCGAGCGTGTCTTTGCCCGCGACGACGAGCATCCCGTCTGGCTTGGAGATCGTCGAGGCCATCTTCGCGACATGCTTGGTGGCGGCGACGCCCACGCTGCACGTGATCCCGACCTCGTCGAGGACGCGTTCCCGGACGAGCTCGGCGATACGTGCCGGGCTCCCCCAGAGACGTCGCACACCCTGCACATCGAGGAACGCCTCATCGACCGAGAGAGGCTCGACGAGGGGTGTGAACGACTCGAAGATCGCCATCACCTGTCGGGAGACCTCCTGGTACCGGTGGAAGTGCGGGAGCACGATGCGTGCGGATGGGCACAGCCGGAGCGCCTGCGAGACCGGCATCGCCGCGCGAACGCCATAGCGACGGGCCTCATACGACGCGCTGGAAACGACCGAGCGGCCGTCCGGTGCCCCGATGATCAGCGGCAGACCACGGAGAGAGGGGTCATCGAGAACCTCGACGGCCGCGTAGAACGCGTCCATGTCGACGTGCAGGATGCGCGTGCCGGTGTCGTCGGCATCGGCGGCGGACACGATCCGCCCTCTGCCGTCACCGTGTCCCATACGACCATTCTCCCCCGGGCCTCGGACATGAGACCCGGGGTCGCACGCTACTGGGCAGCGCGCTCGAGAATGAGCTCACGGACGCGGGCGGCGTCAGCCTGACCCTTCATCGCCTTCATGACGGCACCGATCACGGCTCCGGCGGCCTGCACCTTGCCGTCCTTGATCTTCGCCATCACGTCGGGCTGCGCCGCGAGTGCCTCGTCGATTGCGGCGATGAGGGCGCCGTCGTCCGAGACGACCGCGAGCCCGCGAGCATCCACGACCTCCTGGGGGCTGCCCTCACCGGCGATGACGCCTTCGAGCACCTGACGAGCGAGCTTGTCGGTGAGCGTTCCCGCGTCGACGAGTCTCTGCAATGCGGCGACGTTCTCCGGCGTGATCAGCTCCGTGGCGTCCTTCTCCTGCGCATTCGCAAGGCGGGAGATCTCACCGGTCCACCACTTGCGTGCCGTGGCCGGGGTCGCGCCGGCGGCGATCGTCGCCTCCACGACCTCGAGCAGACCGCCGTTGCGAACGTCCTGGAACTCCAGGTCGGTGAAACCCCACTCCTTCATGAGACGGCGACGGCGGGCGACCGGCTGCTCGGGAAGGGCCGCGCGCAGCTCTTCGATCAGCTCGGCGGCAGGCTCCACGGGCAGCAGATCGGGCTCGGGGAAGTAGCGGTAGTCGTCGGCGTCGGACTTGGGACGGCCGGGCGAGGTCGTGCCCGTGTCCTCATGCCAGTGCCGTGTCTCTTGCGTGATGGTGCCGCCGTCGGCGAGGATCTGCGCCTGGCGCTGGATCTCGTACTTCACCGCACGCTCGACCGAGCGCATCGAGTTGACGTTCTTCGTCTCCGTTCGGGTGCCGAGCGTGTCCGTGCCCCGTCGACGCAGAGAGACGTTCGCGTCGCAGCGTAGGTTGCCGCGCTCCAGACGTGCTTCGGAGATGCCGAGACCCCGGACGATGTCGCGGATCGCTTGGACATACGCCTTGGCGACCTCCGGCGCGCGGTGCTCGGTGCCGTAGATGATGTTCGTGACGATCTCGACCAGCGGCACTCCCGCGCGGTTGTAGTCGACCAGCGAGTACTCGGCCCCCTGGATGCGTCCGGTCGCTCCACCCATGTGGGTCAGCTTGCCGGCGTCTTCCTCCATGTGGGCGCGCTCGATCGGGATCGTGATGAGCGTCCCGTCCTCGAGCTCGACCTCGACGGACCCTTCGTACGCGATCGGTTCGTCGTACTGCGAGATCTGGTAGTTCTTACCCAGGTCAGGATAGAAATAGTTCTTCCGCGCGAACCGGCTCGACTCCGCGATCGAGCAGCCGAGCGCGAGGCCCAGGCTGATCGACGAACGGATGGCGGTCTCGTTCACGACAGGCAGCGACCCCGGGAGGCCGAGATCCACCGGAGCGATGAGCGTGTTCGGCTCTGCGGCGTGGAACGCTTCGTTCGCCGGGTTCGGAGCGTCGGAGAACATCTTCGTGTTCGTGTTGAGCTCGACGTGCACCTCGAATCCGAGGACCGGCTCGAACAGCTCGAGCGCCTTGTCGAAGTCCATGAGCTTGGCGGTGGCCATCAGCGCTTCCCTTCTGCGAGCTGCGGAGCACGGGTGAGCAGCGGCGCACCCCACGAGTCGACCAGCAGCGTCTCGAGAGCGGCACCGACCTTGTAGAGACGAGCATCTTCACGAGCCGGAGCGATGAACTGGATACCGACGGGAAGACCGTCGTCATCGGCCAGACCGCTGGGGATGGAGATGCCGGGAACGCCGGCGAGGTTCACCGGAATCGTGGTGATGTCGTTGAGGTACATCTGCAGCGGGTCGTCGATCTTCTCGCCGAGCTTGAACGCCGTGGTGGGCGCCGACGGCGTCGCGATGACATCGACCTCGGCGAAGGCCTTCGCGAAGTCCTGCTGGATGAGCGTGCGCACCTTCTGCGCGCTGCCGTAGTACGCGTCGTAGTAACCGGCCGACAGCGCGTAGGTGCCGAGGATGATGCGGCGCTTGACCTCGTCACCGAAGCCGGCGTCGCGCGTCGCGGACATGACGTCCTCGACGGTGGGGTTGCCATCTGGCGTCACCCGCAGGCCGAAACGCACGGAGTCGAACTTCGCGAGGTTGCTCGATGCCTCCGCGGGGAGGATCAGGTAGTACGCGGCGACGCCGTACTCGAAGTGCGGGGCGCCGATCTCGACGAGCTCCGCGCCCTGGGCCTCCATGAGCGCGAGAGCGCTGCGGAAGGAAGCGGCGACACCGGGCTGGAAGCCGCTGTCCGGCAGTTCGCGGATGACGCCGACCTTGAGACCCTTGAGCACGTCTCCGCGCGCGCCCTCTCGAGCCGCCTCCGCGAACGAAGGCCATGCATCCCGCAGCGACGTCGAGTCCTTCGGGTCATGACCGCCGATCGCATCGTGCAGCAGGCCGGAGTCGAGCACGGTCCGCGAGACCGGACCGACCTGGTCGAGGCTGGAGGCGAGCGCGATCGCACCGTAGCGGCTCACGCCGCCGTACGTCGGCTTGACGCCGACCGTGCCGGTCACGTGGGCGGGCTGACGGATCGAGCCGCCGGTGTCCGAGCCGAGCGCGAGCGGCGCTTCGAAGGCGGCGACCGCTGCGGCCGACCCCCCACCGGAGCCGCCGGGGATGCGGTCAAGGTCCCAGGGGTTGTGCGTGGGGCCGTATGCCGAGTGCTCGGTAGAAGACCCCATGGCGAATTCGTCCATGTTCGTCTTGCCGAGCGGGATGAGTCCCGCAGCGCGCGAGCGTGCGACGACGGTCGCATCGTAAGGCGAGCGGTATCCCTCGAGGATGCGCGAACCGCTGGTCGTCGGCTGGTCGGTCGTGACGAGCACGTCCTTGATCGCGAGCGGCACGCCTGCGAGCGGTCCGAGGGCCTCGCCGGCAGCGCGACGGGCGTCGATGGCCGCTGCGGCCTCGAGCGCTCCCTCGTTGACGTGAAGGAAGGCGTGGACGTCGCCGTCGACAGCGGCGATGCGATCGAGGTGCGCCTGCGTCGCCTCGACGCTCGACACCTCACGAGAAGCGAGCTTCGCGGCGAGATCCGCCGCGTCCAGCCGGATGATGTCGCTCACTGCTCTTCTCCCAGGATCGCGGTGACGCGGAAGCGGCCGTCGGCGGCATCCGGGGCGTTCTGAAGCACCTGCTCGTGCGTGAGCGTCTCGCCGACCACGTCGGGTCGGAAGACGTTGCTCAGCGGAATCGGGTGGCTCGTCGCGACGACGTCGGAGGTCGCCACCTCCGACACCTTGGCGATGTTGTCGACGATCGCGTCGAGCTGGCCCGTGAGCCGCGACACCTCGTCGTCGTTCAGCTGGATGCGTGCGAGCACACCGAGGTGGCGCACGAGTTCAGGGGTGATTTCAGACACTCCCCCAGTCTAGTTGGCGCACTCCCCCATCCCATGCCCGACGAGCGGCTCGACATATGCTGGGCGGGTGAGCACGTTCCAGCCTCCTCGCCCGTGGATCGCCAGCTATGCCGCAGGCGTCCCGGCAGACCTCTCTCCCGTCGAGGGATCGCTCGTCGACATCGTGGCCGCTTCGGCTCGCGACTACCCCGACGCCCCCGCCCTCCAGTTCTTCGGTCGCGAGACGACTTACGCGGAGCTCCAGGAGGCGATCGACCGTGCGGCCACGGGGCTGCGGGATCTCGGCGTCCGCGCCGGTGATCCGGTGGCCATCGTGCTGCCGAACTGTCCGCAGCACATCGTGGCGTTCTACGCGGTGCTCCGTCTCGGCGCCGTCGTGGTCGAGCACAACCCGCTCTACACCCCGCGCGAGCTGCGCAAGCAGTTCGAAGACCACGGCGCGAAGCACGCGATCGTGTGGAACAAGGTCGTCGCCACCGTGCAGGAATTCCCCGCGGATCTGGCCGTCACGAACCTCATCTCGGTCGACGTGACTCGCGCCATGCCGTTCGTCACCCGTTTCGCCCTACGTCTCCCCGTGGCCAAGGCCCGTGAATCCCGCGCGGCGCTCACCGAGAAGGTGCGGGGCACGGTCGTCTGGGACTCGCTTCTCGCTTCGGCTCCACTGCCGGCCTCTCACCCGAAGCCCGGAACCGACGACCTCGCGATCATCCAGTACACCTCGGGAACGACCGGAACCCCGAAGGGCGCGGCCCTCGCCCACCACAACCTGCTGGCCAATGCCGCGCAGTCGCAGGCCTGGGTGCCCTCGATCCGACGCGGCAACGGGTGTGTCGTGTACGCGGTCCTGCCGATGTTCCACGCCTACGGCCTCACGCTCTGCCTGACGTTCGCGATGTCGATGGGAGCACGACTCGTGCTCTTCCCCAAGTTCGACCCTGATCTCGTGCTCGAGGTCGTCAAGAAGCACCCCGCCACGTTCCTGCCGCTGGTGCCGCCGATCGCGGACCGCCTCCTCGCCGCGGCGAAGGCGAAGGGAGTGTCGCTCGACGGTATCGAGGTCGCCATCTCCGGCGCCATGGCCCTGCCGCACGAGCTGGTCGTCCCGTTCGAGGAGGCCACCCACGGGTATCTCGTCGAGGGCTACGGCCTGAGCGAGTGCTCCCCCGTCCTCATGGCGAACCCGGTGGCGGACAACCGGGTGCCCGGAACTGTGGGGCTCCCTCTGCCCGGGACCGAATGCCGCGTGGTGGATCCGGAGAACCCCAGTGAAGACGTGCCGGCGGGTTCAGCCGGAGAGCTCGTCGTCCGCGGCCCGCAGGTGTTCTCCGGCTACTACGGCAAGCCCGAGGAGACCGAGGCTGTCTTCGTCGACGGCTGGTACCGCACCGGCGACATCGTCACGATCGACGACGCCGGCTTCGTGCGGATCGTCGATCGCATCAAGGAGCTCATCATCACCGGCGGCTTCAATGTGGCGCCGACCGAGGTCGAGAATGCTCTGCGCCAACACCCGCAGGTCGCGGATGCCGCGGTCGTCGGTCTGCCGAGCGAGCACTCGGGCGAAGAGGTCGTCGCGGCGATCGTCGTCGATCCCGGAGCGGATGTCGACGTCGAGGCCATTCGTGAATTCGCCCGCAGCATCCTCACTCCGTACAAGGTTCCGCGTCGCATCTTCGTGGTCGATGAGCTGCCGAAGTCCCTGATCGGAAAGGTGCTCCGACGCGAGGTGAAGGAGAGATTGGTCGCCCTGAACACCGGTGCCTGAGGACGCCCTCACAGGCGCCGAGCGTCGCAGCGCGCTACCCTTGGGAAGTGACCCCTGAAGATGCAGTACTGACCGACGCCCCCGAGGACTCCCCCGCGACCCCCGGATTCGAGGAGCTCGGCATCACCGGGCCCGTTCTCAAGGCCATCAAGGACCTCGGCTATGAGACCCCGTCGCCCATCCAGGCGGCCACCATTCCCACCCTTCTCGCCGGCCGTGACGTCGTCGGCATGGCGCAGACCGGTACCGGTAAGACCGCGGCCTTTGCGCTCCCCGTGCTCGAGCGCCTCGACGTCTCGCAGAAGACCCCGCAGGCGCTCGTGCTCGCGCCCACCCGTGAACTCGCGCTCCAGGTCTGCGAGGCCTTCGAGTCGTACGCCTCGAAGATGAAGGGCGTGCACGTCCTCCCCGTATACGGCGGACAGGGCTACGGCGTGCAACTGTCGGCTCTGCGCCGCGGCGTCCACGTCATCGTCGGCACGCCCGGCCGCATCATGGACCACCTCGCCAAAGGCACCCTCGACCTGTCGCAGCTGCAGTACCTGGTGCTCGACGAGGCCGACGAGATGCTGAAGATGGGCTTCGCGGAAGACGTGGAGCAGATCCTCGCGCAGACGCCGGAGGAGAAGCAGGTCGCTCTGTTCTCCGCGACGATGCCGCCGCAGATCCGCCGCCTCGCCCAGAAGTACCTGCGCGAGCCCGAAGAGATCAGCATCAAGTCGAAGACCGCTACCGGAACGAACATCACGCAGCGCTACCTCGTGGTCTCGTATGCGCAGAAGGTCGACGCGCTCACGCGCATCCTCGAGGTCGAGAACTTCGACGGGATGATCGTCTTCGTCCGGACCAAGAACGAGACCGAGACCCTGGCAGAGAAGCTACGCGCTCGCGGCTACTCCGCCGCGGCCATCAACGGCGACGTGCCTCAGGTGCAGCGCGAGCGCAGCGTCAACCAGCTCAAGGACGGCAAGCTCGACATCCTGGTCGCGACCGATGTGGCCGCGCGCGGACTCGACGTCGAACGCATCAGCCACGTCGTCAACTTCGACATCCCGACCGACACCGAGTCCTATGTGCATCGCATCGGCCGCACTGGTCGTGCGGGACGTTCGGGCGACGCGATCAGCTTCATCACTCCGCGTGAACGCTACCTCCTGAAGCACATCGAGAAGGCGACGCGGCAGCAGCCGGCCCAGATGCAGCTGCCCAGCACAGAGGACGTGAACACGACGCGTCTGAACCGCTTCGACGACGCGATCACCACCGCGCTCTCGGAAACGGGCCGCATCGAGGCGTTCCGTGACATCGTCGCGCACTACGTCCGCCACCACGACGTCCCGGAGGGCGATGTGGCCGCGGCCCTCGCCGTCGTGGCGCAGGGCGACAAGCCACTGCTCCTCGACCCGGCCAATGATCCCCTCACCAAGGCGGTCGAGGCAGACAACCGTCCGCCTCGCGAGCGCACGGGACGCGACGCACGGGAACCGCGTACCGAACGCCGCGGTCGCGGTGACTACACCGCTTACCGCATCGAGGTCGGCCGCCGTCACCGCGTCGAGCCCCGCCAGATCGTCGGTGCTCTCGCCAACGAGGGCGGACTGGGACGCGACGACTTCGGCGCGATCAACATCCGTCCCGATTTCTCCACGGTCGAGCTGCCGTCGAACCTGGATCCGTCAGTCCTCGAGAAGCTGCGCGACACGCGCATCTCGGGCCGTCTGATCGAGATCAAGCCCGACCGCGGCCCCGGCGCACGACGCGCCGGTGGTCCGCGTGAGAGCCGCGATGCCGATGGCCGTGGTGACCGCTTCGAACGACGGGACCGCGACGATCGGCCCGCACGCGATAGCCGCGACGAGAAGCCGTTCCGCAAGCCGCGTCACAAGAGCTGATCTCACTCGCGCGCGGAACGGATCATCTCGTTCCGCGCGCGAGCTGCACCGCGACGTCGATCAGCGGTTCCGGGTGAGCCAGAAGCGCTCGCTGCTCGGGGTGCGCGATGAGATGGGCGATCAGCCGATGCGCGCCGGTCACCGTGGGCGCCCAGTAGCCCCCGACGTGGTGTCGGCTCAGGGGCAGGATGCGTGGCTCTCCGGCGACGGTCATCGTCACGGAGCCGTCGTCAGGATCGACTCCGGGGTCGGTCAGCATCGCGGCGGTCAGAGCACCGAGCAGGAGCGTGCCGACGAGACCGGGCAGACGGAACCTCGTCGTCGGGACGTCCATCACGATCGCTTCGACGTCGGCCCAGCTCACGATTCCGCGGTTCTCGACGCCCTCCCGGATGATCACGGCGTCAGGCGTCAGCCGCAGATGATTCCGACCGGGGTCTCCGACAGCGAGCGCCTCTGGAACGACGATCAGCGGTCCGTAGCGGTTCACGCTCCTTCGCCTGCGGGCGTGAGCTTGCCGGGTCCCTCCGTCACCAGGATGTGGAACTGTGCCGCATCGAGGATCCGCAGGCCGAGCTCCTCCGCCTTCGCGAGTTTGGATCCCGCACCGGGGCCGGCTGCGACGAAGTCCGTCTTCTTCGAGACGCTCGACGCCGCCTTGCCGCCGGCCTTGATGATGGCCTCTTGCGCACCGTCTCGCGTGTAGCCGTCGAGGGACCCGGTCGCAACGACCGTCAGCCCGTCGAGAACACCTCCGGCGGCGACGGCGGCGCCTGGGCCGGGATGCCCTGGCGTCGCCCACTGCACGCCCGCGTCCGCCCACTGCTGCACGATCTCCTGGTGCCAGTCCACCTCGAACCAGGCGAGCAGGGAGTCGGCGATGATGCCGCCCACACCCTCCACCGCAGCCAGCTCGTCACGCGAGGCCGCGCGGATCGCATCGAGCGACCCGAACCACTGCGCGAGCGCCCTGGCGGCGACCGGTCCTACGTGGCGGATGTTCAGGGAGACCAGGAGCCTCCACAGGTCTTTGGTCCTCGCCTTCTCGAGTTCCGCGAGCAGGGTGAGAGCCTGGGACGAGGGCTGTGGGCCTTCGAGGCCGGACTTCTTCTCGGCCGCCGAGGGATTGCGTCGGAAGGGTGCGCGGGTCTTCACGATCCCGTCTTCGTCTTCCTTGGGCAATCCCGTCTCGGCATCGCGCACGAACAGCTCGATGGGAACGAGCTGTTCGAGCGTGAGGGCGAAGAGTCCTGCCTCGGTTTCGAGCGGGGGCACCGCAGGAGACGTCGGCTGCGTCAGCGCGGCCGCGGTGACCTCGCCGAGTGCTTCGACGTCGAGGGCGCCGCGGGAGCCGATGTGCTCGACGCGGCCGCGCACCTGTGCTGGACACGAACGCGCGTTCGGACACCGCAGATCGATGTCGCCCTCCTTCATCGCCCGCAGGGGTGTGCCGCACTCCGGACATTCGACGGGCATCACGAACTCCCGTTCCGTGCCGTCGCGCTTCTCGACGACCGGGCCGAGCACCTCGGGGATGACATCACCGGCTTTGCGCAGCACGACCGTGTCACCGATCAGCACGCCCTTCGCCTTGACGACGTCCTTGTTGTGCAACGTCGCCTGGCGGACCACGGAGCCGGCGACGTGCGCGGGGGCCATGACGGCGAAGGGGGTCGCGCGACCGGTGCGACCGACCGACACCACGATGTCGAGCAGCTTGGTCTGCACCTCTTCGGGCGGGTACTTGTAGGCGATCGCCCAGCGCGGGGCGCGGCTCGTCGCACCGAGCTCGTCATGCAGCTCGAGCTCGTCGACCTTGACCACGATGCCGTCGAGTTCGTGCTCGATGTCGTGACGGTGCTCACCGAAGTACTCGACGAACGACACGACCTCGTCGATGGTGCGACACACCTTCGTGTGCGGGCTCGTGGGCAGGCCCCACTCCGCGAGCAGGTCGTACACCTCGCTCTGCGCCGCGACGGGAGGGTTCGTCCAGGCTCCGATGCCGTGCACGTACAACGCGAGCGACTCGATACGCAGCAGGCCCGCTTCGAGTTCGAGACCGTTCTTCTTGTCGATCTGTTGGCGGAGGCCGCCGCTCGCCGCGTTCCGGGGGTTGGCGAATGCCGGGAATCGGCGGGCGGCCGCCGTACGGGCCTTCTCCTCGTCGAAAGGCTTCTTCGCTCCCCCGCGCGATTCCCATCGCTCCAGCGCATCGGCGTAAGCGCGGTCGCGGAAGCCGGCCTGCGCTGCGTTGAGTCGCTCGAAGGCCGCGACGGGGATGAAGACCTCGCCGCGCACCTCGACGATGGGAGGATGACCCTCTCCGCTCAGTCGGTACGGGATATCGGCGAGCCGCAGCGCGTTCTCCGTGACGATCTCACCGACGCGTCCGTCTCCTCTGGTGGCCGCGGAGGTCAGCACGCCGTTCTCGTATCGGAGGTTGATCGCCAGCCCGTCGATCTTCAGCTCAGTGAGCCACGCGACCTCGCGGCCGGCCGCTGCCTTCGTCTTCGCCGCCCACTCCTTCAGCTCGTCGATGGAGAAGACGTTGTCGAGGCTGAGCATCCGCTCGGCGTGCTCGATGGTCGCGAGCCCGGTCGCCTCGGCTGCTCCGACCATCTGCGTGGGCGAGTCCTGACCCTGCAGCTCGGGGTGCAGGCGTTCGAGCTCTTCGAGCCGGCGCATCCATCCGTCGTAGGTGAAGTCGTCGACGACGGAGGTGTCGCGGCCGTAGTAGGCCTCTTTCGCGTCGAGGATGCGAGTGGTCAGCTCCTCGGCTTCGGTTCGGGCGTCTTCCAGCGAGATGTTCTCCGGCACCCCGCCAGTCTACGAGCGGGCACCGACACCGGAAGCGTCTACGCGCCGACGGGAACGGCAGAGACCGTGGTGTCGATCGTGAACTGCCCGAGCACGCGGGTCCCGACGTAGAGCACGGCAGTCTGCCCCGGTGCGACGCCGTCCAGCGGAACCTCGGGCACGACGCGCACTCCCACGTCCGAGACCTCGGCGTGCGCGGCGACCGGTTCGGCATGCGCGCGGATCTGCACATGGCAATCGAACGACGATGCGGTCGGCGCGGCACCGGCCCAGCTGAACCGCGCCCCCGCGATCTCGGCGATCGCGAGTGCCTCCTTCGGCCCGACGACGACGGTGTTCGAGATCGGACGCACTTCGAGGACGAACCTCGGCTTGCCGTCCGCTGCGGGGACTCCGAGCTTGAGACCGCGCCGCTGTCCAACCGTGAAGGCGTGGGCGCCCTCGTGAGAGCCGACGACGTCTCCGCTGCGGTCGACGATCTCACCCGTGGCCGTGCCGACCTTCTCGGCGAGCCAGCCGCGGGTGTCACCGTCGGGGATGAAGCAGATGTCGTGGCTGTCGGGCTTCTGCGCGACGCTCAGACCGCGTGCTTCAGCCTCGGCACGGACGATCGCCTTCGACGGCGTCGTGCCGAGCGGGAAGTAGGTGTGCGCGAGCTGCTCCGCCGTGAGCACGCCCAGCACGTAGGACTGATCCTTGGCGTTGTCGGACGCGCGGTGCAGCTCGAGGCCTCCGTCGCCGTCGATCAGCGTCGCGTAGTGTCCGGTGCATACAGCATCGAAACCCAGCTCGATCGCGCGTTCGAGGAGGGCTGCGAACTTGATCTTCTCGTTGCAGCGCATGCAGGGGTTGGGGGTGCGACCTGCCTGGTACTCGGAGATGAAGTCCTGGATCACGTCGTCGCGGAAACGCTCCGAGAAGTCCCATACGTAGAAGGGGATCCCGAGCATGTCGGCGGCGCGACGGGCGTCGAGTGCGTCTTCGATCGTGCAGCATCCGCGGCTGCCGGTGCGCAGGGTTCCCCCGGCACGGGAAAGGGCCAGATGCACTCCGACGACATCGTGCCCCGCCTCCACGGCCCTGGCGGCCGCCACGGCGGAGTCGACTCCCCCACTCATCGCCGCAAGTATCCGCATGCGACCAGTCTACGAGCGTGCGGCTGTGCCGGCGCCGGATGCGCGGACATACGCATCGGCGATCGCACCGATGACCGCATCGACGTCGGCATCGGTCGAGGTGCGGCCCAGGGAGAACCTCAAGACACTTCGCGCATCCCGCTCGCTGCGCCCCATCGCCATCACGACATGCGACGGCTCGGCGACGCCTGCCTGGCATGCGGATCCGGTCGAGGCGGCCACACCGGCGACGTCGAGGAGGAACAGGAGGCTCTCCCCCACCGCGCCGGGGAACAGCACGTGCGCATTCCCGGGAAGACGCCCGGTCGGGTCTCCCAGCAACTCGGCAGCCGGAACCACCGCACGGACGCCGGCCACCAGGCGATCGCGCAGCGCGCGCAGTCGTGCGGCCTCGTGCTCCCTTTCGCTCTCGGCGAGTTCGAGCGCGACGGCGAAGGCGGAGACCCCGGCGATGTCCTGGGTGCCGGCGCGGAGGCCGCGCTGCTGTGCGCCCCCGCGGAGCAGCGCTGTGAGCTTGGCGGAGCGGGCCGTGACCAGCACCCCCACCCCGACGGGCGCGCCGATCTTGTGGCCCGCGAAGCTCATCGCGACGAGCCCGACGCCGCCGGCCGCGTCCCCTCGCAGGGCGCGGAAGGACAGCGGCACGTGCCCGAGCGCCGCGACGGCGTCGATGTGCAGCGGAACCCCGGCTCCTGCCGCGGCGGCAGCGAGGGAGCCCGTGTCATTGATCGTGCCTGCCTCGTTGTTCGCCGCAAGCGCGGTCGCGAGGGCCGCGTCGGGCAGCTGAGCGGCGAACTGCTCTGGGAGAATCCGCGCCTCAGGCGTGACGTGCACCTGCCGAAGCCGGGCACCTTCCTCCACGAGCGCGGCCACGGTGTCCATCGTCGCGTGGTGCTCCGCGTCGGGCAGCACGATGGCCGTCGTTCCTGCGGGCCGGGCATGCCAGAGACCCTGCAGAGCGAGGTTGATCGACTCCGTGCCGCCGGAGGTGAAGACGATCTCTATCGGGTCCGCGTCCAGGACGGCGGCGACACGCTCCCGGGATTCCTCGAGGAGACGGCGGGCGTCCTGCCCGGCACCGTGCGTCGAAGAGGCGTTGCCGACTATCTCCGATGCGACCAGCCATGCGTATCGTGCCTCGGGGCGCAGAGGCGTGGTCGCCGCGTGGTCGAGATAGTGCCGCATCCTTCGATTCTCTCGCGAAACCGCTGGGGCGGGGCGTTCATACGTGGAACCGCGTACGTCCTGACATGAGACGGCAACACATCACGCCTAGTGTGTACACATGCCCGCGTCCCGAGACCTCACCGTGCCCGGCGGACCTCCCCTCGACAACCTCGGCGTCCGTCTGCACGACGGCGTCGGAACTCTGCGCGTCTGGTCGCAGAACGCGTCGTCGATCGAGCTGGTCGTCTTCGACGCCACCGACCTCGACTGGGCGACCGATGAGGTGCCTCTGGAGCGCCTCGCAGGGGGCATCTGGGAGGTCACGACGGAGCTGCTCCAGCCCGGCGTCCGATACGCGATCCGCGTCGGCGGTCCGCACGGACCGGGCAACACGTTCAACCCGGAGACGCTCCTGCTCGACCCCTACGCCCGCGGCCTCGCCCAGGGAGACGGCTACGAGGAATGGCGCTCGGTCGTGATCGTCGACGGCTTCGACTGGGGAGACTCGCAGAAGCCCCGCATACCGCTCGACCGCACGGTGATCTACGAGGGTCACCTCAAGGGGCTCACCAAGCGTCATCCCGATGTTCCCCCTGCGCTGCACGGCACCTATGCAGGCCTCGCGCACCCGGCGATGATCGAGTACTTCCATGCCCTGGGGATCACATCGATCGAGCTGCTCCCCGTGCACGCCTTCGTCCCCGAGCCCCGTCTGCTCGAACGAGGCCTCACGAACTACTGGGGCTACAACACCCTGAACTTCTTCACCCCCCACACCGCCTATGCCACCGAGGATGCGCGCAAGGAGGGTCCCGAGGCGGTGCTCGCCGAGTTCAAGGGCATGGTGCGACTGCTGCATGAAGCCGGACTCGAAGTGATCCTCGACGTCGTCTACAACCACACCTCCGAGGAGGGGATCGGCGGTCCGCGCTCGAGTCTGCGAGGCATCGACAACGCGAACTACTACCGCCAGGACGAGTCGGGCGTCTACGTCGACACCACCGGATGCGGCAACACCCTGAACACGGCCACCGACGCCGGCGCGCGACTCGTGCTGGACTCGCTGCGCTACTGGGCGCAGGAGATGCAGATCGACGGATTCCGCTTCGACCTCGCCACCGCCATCGCGCGTGACGGCGCCCACACATACACGCCGGAGCATCCGCTTCTCGCCGCGATCGCGAACGATCCGATCCTCGCCGACACCAAGCTCATCGCCGAGCCATGGGACGTCGGTCTCGGCGGCTGGCAGACCGGCAACTTCCCGGCCGGATGGCACGAGTGGAACGATCGTTACCGTGACCGGGTGAGGAACTTCTGGCTGAGTGACATCGACTATGCACGCCGTGCCTCCGCCCCGGTCGGTATCGGTGGATTCGCGACTCGGCTCGCCGGATCGTCGAACACGTTCAGCGAGGACCGTGGACCCCTCGCCAGCGTGAACTTCGTCACGGCGCACGATGGCTTCACCCTGCACGACCTCGTCTCTTACGACGTCAAGCACAACGAGGCGAACGGCGAGCAGAACCGCGACGGCGCCGACATGAACCGCGCGTTCAACCACGGCATCGAAGGCCCGACCGATGACCCGACCATCCTCGCCGCGCGCCGCAAGGCCATGCGCAACCTGCTCGGGACCCTCTTGCTGTCGGCGGGCATTCCGATGCTCACGGCCGGCGACGAGGTCGGACGCACCCAGCGCGGCAACAACAACGCCTATGCCCAGGACTCCGCACTGACCTGGCTCGGCTGGGAGTTCGAGCCCTGGCAGGAGGATCTGCGCGCGCACGTCTCCCGGCTCATCCGCCTGCGCCAGGAGAACCCCGCCTTGCGCCCCAGCCGCTACGCCCGTCTCGGCGAGCACATCCCCAACGCCTCGGTGATGGACTGGTACGACCAGAACGGCGAGACGATGGAGCAGGGCCAGTGGGCCGACCCCGGGAACAGGACGCTGCAGTACGTCGCCGCCTCCACTCCGGACACCGAGGCCTACAACCGCATCCTGCTCATCGTCCACGGAACCGAGTCGCCCATCGATGTCAGACTTCCGGACGAGATCGAAGGCGCGACCCGTTTCGTGTCGTTGTGGTCGAGCGCTCATGAGCGTCCTTCCGACGAACACGAGGTCTTCGCGCCCGGTGACGTGCTACCGGTCTCCGGGACCTCGATGAGGTTGTTCCGCATCGAATGAGGGCTGCCTCCGACGCACCTCGCGGCGCGCTACCCGCTACCTCGTCAGCGCGGTACATTCGGGGTGTGGCTGCACGTGCTGGTACTCGGTCCTCGGCTCTTCGGAGCCCCGCTCAGATCCCGGCGCGCGCGCTCGGCGACGCAGATGCGCCCGGTTCGCTGCTGACGACCCGCATCCCTCTGCTCCACCCCTCACCCACTGTTCCCGGCGGGTTCCCGCCGAAGGCATTCGTAGGCGAGGTCGTTCCGTTCAGCGTGGTCGCGTTCCGCGAGGGACATGACGCCATCGGGGTACACGCGCGACTCACGTCGCCGTCGGGAGACGAGAGTCTGCATCGGCTGTCTCCCCGCAATGACGGCACCGACACCTGGTCGACCGACATCGCGCTCGACGAGCAGGGCGCGTGGCTCTTCCGTTTCGAGGCGTTCTCCGACGACTTCGCGACCTGGGCACACGCCGCGGAGCTCAAGGTGGCCGCCGGCGTCGATGTGCCGGTCATGGCGGCGCTTGGTGCCGATCTGCTCACACGAGCCGCCGCGGAGAAGGATCGTCCTGCGGCGCAACGGAAACGACTGCTCGCCGATGCCGTCTCGCTGCGCCACGGCGATGCTGCGACGACCATCGCAGTGTCGACGGATCCCACGCTGGCGCAGATCTTCCGGGAGCGCCCCGTGAGCACCATCCGCTCCGTCGCTCCGGCACAGACGTTGAACGTCGAACGCGTCGCAGCAGGTGTCGGCGCTTGGTACGAGTTCTTCCCCCGCTCCGAAGGCGCCAGACGCCTGAAAGACGGCACGGTGAAGAGCGGCACTTTCCGCACGGCGACGAAGCGACTGCCCGAGGTCGCCGCCATGGGGTTCGACGTGGTGTACCTGGTACCGATCCATCCGATCGGCGCCACGAACCGCAAGGGGCGCAACAACACCCTGACCACCGAGGTCGGTGACCCTGGATCGCCTTACGCGATCGGCGCGGCAGAGGGCGGTCACGACTCGATCCACCCCGAGCTGGGCACTGCGCAGGACTTCCGTGCCTTCGTGCGCGCTGCACGGAAGGAAGGGCTCGAGATCGCGCTCGACCTCGCTCTCCAGGCCTCCCCCGACCATCCATGGGTGAGTGCGCATCCGGAATGGTTCACGACTCTCCCCGACGGCACGATCGCCTACGCCGAGAACCCCCCGAAGAAGTACCAGGACATCTACCCCCTGAACTTCGACAACGACCCCATCGGCATCTATGCCGAGATGCGGAGAGTCGTGCAGCACTGGGTCGCACAGGGCGTGAAGATCTTCCGCGTCGACAACCCGCACACCAAGCCGCTGCAGTTCTGGGAGTGGCTCATCGCCGAGGTGAACGCCGTCGATCCGGACGTGATCTTCCTCGCCGAGGCCTTCACTCGACCGGCCGTGATGCGTGCGCTCGCCGCGGTGGGCTTCCAGCAGAGCTACAGCTACTTCACCTGGCGCAACACCAAGGCGGAACTCGAGGAGTTCCTCACGTCGGTGTCCCGTGAGACCGCCGACTACATGCGGCCGAACCTCTTCGTGAACACCCACGACATCCTGACCGAGTATCTGCAGTTCGGAGGCAGAGCCGCGTACCGGATCCGAGCGTGCATCGCGGCGACCGCCGGTCCCGTCTACGGCGTCTATGCGGGGTACGAGCTGTTCGAGAACGTGGCGCGGCCCGGCTCCGAAGAGAACATCGACAACGAGAAGTACGAGTACAAGTTCCGGGACTGGAGCGGCGCCGAAGCCCGTGGGGAGTCCCTCGCTCCCCTGTTGCGGAGGCTCAACGAGATCCGCACCGCCCACCCGGCGCTACGGCAGCTCCGGAACTTCCGGGCGCACTGGAGCGACGACGACGCCGTCCTGGTCTACAGCAAGCATCTGGCCGCCCCGTTCACCGGCACCGGACACCAGGACACGGTCATCGTCGTCGCCAACGTCGACCCGCACTCCGTGCGAGAGACGACCGTGCACCTCGACACGACCCAGTGGGGCATCCCGCTCGGCGCCCCGTTCGAGGTGGAGGACCTCCTCACCGGCGCGGTCTGGACCTGGAGCGACCACAACTACGTGCGGCTCGACGCCTTCGCCGAGCCCGTACACATCCTGAAGGTGAGGGAGCGATCATGAGCTACGCAGAAGACGTCGCCGCGTCGACCGAATGGGCAGCGATCTCGTCGGCCACTCATCACGATCCGCACTCCGTCCTCGGAGCGCACTCGCACAAGGACGCCGCCGATCGCACCGTCACCGTGATCCGGGCCAGGCGTCCCCTCGCGGCGGCGGTCGCGGCGGTCTTCGGCGATGGCAGCAGGCTCGACCTGGCCCACATCGCGCACGGAATCTGGGAGGGACAGCACAGCGGTCCGCCGCTCCCCTATCGGATCGCGACTCGGTACGCGGATCATGAGGAGACGGTGTCGGGTGATCCGTATCGCCACTCGCCCACGCTCGGCGACCTCGACCTGCACCTGATCGCCGAGGGGCGTCACGAACGCCTCTGGGAGGCGTTGGGCGCACATCTGCGGACGTTCGATGGCGAGATCGGCGTCTCATTCGCGGTCTGGGCCCCGAATGCCACGGCCGTGCGCGTCGTCGGCGATCACAACGACTGGAACGGCGAGGCCCATGCCATGCGCTCGATGGGCGTCAGCGGCGTCTGGGAGCTCTTCATCCCCGGACTCCCGATCGGCACCCGATACAAGTATCAGATCCGGACCCGTGACGGCGCGTGGATCCTCAAAGCCGACCCGATGGCCCTCGCGGCAGAGGTGCCGCCCGACACCGCTTCGATCGTGGCGACCTCCGCCCACACGTGGTCGGACGGCGCCTGGATGACCCGCCGGGCCGCGACGCACGCCGTCGCCCAGCCGCTGTCGATCTACGAGATCCACGTCGGGTCATGGCGCGAGGGACTCGGCTATCGGGAGATCGCAGAGCCCTTGATCCAGCATGTGACCGAGGCGGGATTCACCCACGTCGAGTTCATGCCGCTGGCTGAGCACCCGTTCGGTGGATCCTGGGGCTATCAGGTCAGCGGCTACTACGCGCCCACCAGTCGATTCGGCAGCCCCGACGACCTGCGCTACCTGATCGACCGGCTGCACCAGGCGGGCATCGGCGTGATCATGGACTGGGTTCCCGGTCACTTTCCGAAGGATGCCTTCGCCCTCGCCCGCTTCGACGGCCAGCCTCTCTACGAGCACCCGGATCCGCGCCGTGGCGAGCACCAGGACTGGGGAACGCTCATCTTCGACTACGGCAGGCCCGAAGTCCGAGGTTTCCTGGTCGCCAACGCCCTCTACTGGTTCGAGGAATTCCACGTCGACGGTCTCCGCGTGGACGCCGTCGCCTCGATGCTCTATCTCGACTACTCCCGTGAGCCCGGCGAATGGGAACCGAACATCCACGGCGGACGCGAGAACCTCGAGGCGATCCGCTTCCTGCAGGAGGTCAACGCCACCGCGTACCGGCTGCACCCGGGAATCCTGATGATCGCGGAGGAATCCACCAGTTTCCCCGGGGTCACCGCTCCGACGGATCATGCCGGTCTGGGCTTCGGGTTCAAGTGGAACATGGGTTGGATGAACGACTCGCTCCAGTACATCTCACGCGACCCGATGTACCGTGGACATCACGAAGGCGAGATGACCTTCTCGTTCGTCTACGCGTTCGGCGAGAACTACCTACTCCCCATCAGCCACGACGAGGTCGTCCACGGAAAGGGCAGTCTCCTTTCCAAGATGCCGGGCGACCATTGGCACAAGCTGGCGAACGTGCGGGCCTACCTCGCGTACATGTGGGGGCACCCGGGCAAGAAGCTGCTCTTCATGGGGCAGGAGTTCGGTCAGCTTGCGGAGTGGTCGGAAGGGCGTGAGCTGGACTGGTGGCTCCTCCAGCAGCCGTCTCACATCCAACTGCAGGAGTTCGTCGGCGTGATGAACCGCACCTACCGGGCACAGTCTCCCCTGTGGGAGCGGGACAACGACGGATCATCCTTCCGCCGCCTCGGCGCGCCGACTTGGGATTCGACTGTGGTCGCCTTCGAGCGCCGTGATGCACACGGCGGGCGTCTGGTCGTGGTGAGCAACTTCGCCGGCGTGGAACGCGCCGGGTACCAGCTCGATCTCCCTCGCGAAGGCGTATGGCAGGAGGTGCTCAACACCGACGCCGCCGACTACGGCGGCCGAGGATCGGGAAACCTCGGACTGGTCTATGCGCAGGCCGAAGAGGGAGGGGCGCCGCTCGCGACGCTGACGCTGCCGGCGCTATCGACGCTCTGGCTGCGCCACCAGCCTGACCCGCACGTGCCGACGGTCACCCACGGCTGAGCGCTCGACAGCGCCGGTTCAGAACAGCAGCGTTTCAGAACAGGAGCGACGAGAGACGATTGCGTGCCGAGACCACACGAGGATCTTCTGCGCCGATGAGACCGAACAGCTCGACCAGGCGCTCCCTGACGGGTGTGCGCTGGTCGGACGGCAGCTGAGCGAACAGGTCGAGCAGGCGTCCGAAAGCGTCGTCCACGTGCCCGCCGGCGAGGTCGAGGTCGGCCACGTCGAACTGTGCCTGGACATCGAGCGGACCTGCGGCTGCCGCTGCCCGTGCCGCCTGCAGGTCGAGCCCCTGCACCCGGTCGAGGAGTCGCACCTGTCCGAGGCCGGCGAGTGCGTCTTCGTCACGAGGATTCTCCGCGAGCGCCTTCTCATACGCCTTGATGGCTGCCGCGTAGTCGCCGATCTCGATCGCCGCGAACGCCTCAGCGTGCAGCGGCGGAAGCTCGGGCTCCGCGGGAGGCGTCGGAGCCTCACCTTCCTCTGTGACGGAGAGGGATCCGGTGACACCGTTCTGTGCCGCCACCTGGAGAAGCTGGGCGAACACATCGCGCACCTGTTGCTCCGGCACGGCCCCGGTGAACATCGGCACGGGCTGACCGGCGATGAGAGCGACCACCATCGGGATCGATTGCGCGCGGAAGCTCTGGGCGAGCTGCGGATTCGCATCCACATCGACCTTGGCCAGCAGCACACGTCCACCCAGCTCGCGCGTCACCTTCTCGATGATCGGGCTCAGCTGCTTGCACGGCCCGCACCACTCGGCCCACAGGTCGACGACGACGGGAACGGTCCGAGAGAGCTCGAGGATCTGCCCGAAGGTCTCGTCGGTCGCATCCACGACGACATCGACGACGCCGGGGGCCGGTGCCCCTTCGGCAGGCGACGCCGGACGATTGCGGAGGCTGGACAGGTCTACGGCGCCGCGCAGCGCGGCAGGAGAGATCTCACTCATTTGATCACCTTCACGGACAAGAGGTCCTGGTGGGCTGCCAGGAGCCTGATCTGCTCCGTCGATCCCTTGGCGGGAACCGAGAAGAACAGCTGGAATTCGTAAGTCGTCTCGACGCCCTTCGCAGATTCGGTCGCGTCGGTGAGAGCCTTGGCCTGCGCGTTGTCGCCGAATCGGATCGAGACGTCTTCTCCGGTCGGTGTGACGGTCTCGGTGTCGGTGAGCGTGACGGCCACGATCGCACCGCTGTCGAGAGTGGTCATGGAGATGGGTGCGTCGCTCGTCGGGGTCATGTCGAAGGCGATCTGCGAAGTCTCCGACGCCCCCTTGTCGACGAGCCCCTGCACGACGACCTGCCGACTGTCGACGATCGACTTCGCGTAGCGAAGGGCAAGGTCGTCGAACTTGTCGTAAGACTCGCTCTGCTCGCCCTGGTCGACGACATCTGCGAACGTCGCGGCGAGATCCGCCGGGGGAATCGTGAGGAATGCGGAGTCGGACGGAACCATGGAAGTTCCGAGCCAGGACGCGGCGACCTCGGGGAAGACCGCGTCAGCCGACATCTCGGCCATATTGGAGACCTTGTAGTTCGACCACGGGTCGGCCTGCGTCATCGTGAGCACCACGGGCGGAACGCTGTCGTCACCGGTCTTCGACAACATGAGCACCGTACGCGGCCACTGGTCAGTGGCCTCCGGAAGCACGACCTCGACTTCATCGGTCGGGATGGCCGCGGGAGGCGCCGTGTCCGGAAGCTTGGCCCGGAGCGCATACTCCGTGGTCCGGGAAGCGAGTGCCGGGCCTTCGAAACGGGTGGAGAGGAGGTCGAGATCGAGCGCCGCGTCCGCTTCGCTCACGGTGCCGGCCAGTGTCTTGAGGATGCGCTTGGCCTGAGCTTCCAGCACCGCCGGGGGCTTCTGGTTCTCCGGCGCGACCACCGTCGGGCTCGGAGACGGGGTGGGTGAGGCGTCGCCCAACTGCGGCCAGGAGTCGGATGAGCACCCGGCGGCGAGGATCGCGGTGAGTCCGAGGACGGGGAGGGCGAGCATGCGGCGTCGACGGGACACCGGCGCGGCGCGCATGGAGCTCTTCGAATCGGTGTCCTTGTTCTCGTCCACGATCTCCGCGTCTTCCACATCTCCGTCCGTCTGAACAGTGGGGTCGGCGGGACGCGCGGCGGCGGAGTCCGACTCCTCGATCGCGGCGCGCTCCGCGGGAGGAAGCACGGCGACATCGATCGGCTCGGTGGCCGGAAGAGGTCCCGGTCCCTTTCGTCGCGGGCCGCGTCCGCGCCGCTGATGACGGATCGCGAGTACGTACAGGATCAGACCGAGCAACAGCATGATGCCGCCGGCGACCATGAGCGGTCCGGCCCACGGCGTCGAATTGTCGAGCGGCCACGAGACCACGATGTCGTCCGGCGCATCGGCTGTGCCGTCGTAGGCGATGAGCAGGCTGGTGCCCTCGGGAAGCTGCATGTTCTCGGCGGTGAGTCGGTTGTCCTCTGCGAAGGAATCGAGCCAGAGATCCGAGCCGCGCGGGTCACGACCCGCGGACTCCGGAGCGGCCGTGTCGCCTTCACTGCCGTCGCTCGGAGCATCGGTGGCGGTATCGGCGGGATCCTTCGCGGTGACGTGCTCCACGGCGAGCCCGCCGCTCTTCTTCATCGTGACCTGGTTGTAGTCGGAATCGGCGAGCCAGGCCTCCATGTCGGCGGTCCGGCCGTAGCTGCCGAAGATCTCGCCCTCTCCACGAACGATCAGCGTCTGTGCGCCCGGGTTCGCCCGGAGGACGTCGTCATCGATGAGGACGAAAGGCGCCGGTTCGTCGATCTCGACCTGAGTCTGCTGAGTGGCAGGCCCCATGAAGATGGTGCGCTGAGCTATCCCTGCACCGATCAGCACCGCAGCCAGCACGAAGGCCACCACGGCCCATACGAAACGCACGAATAGTCTCCTCACGCATCACCGGCACCTGCCTGCGACGCAACACTCGACATTTCAGACTAGCGAAATCAGCTGTGTGTTGCCCACGAGCAGACGCAGTGCGTGCTGGATCGGCACGTCGTCGAAGCCGGGAAGGACCCTCTGGATAACCTTGCTGCATCCGTCTCGAGGAGTCTCCACATGAAGATCCACAATCCCTTCCGCACCGCCCTGGTGGCGACGCTCGGTGTGGGGTTGGGCATCCTGTTGATCAACAGCGTGCAGAACCTCTCCACCGTGCTGCTCTACCTGGGTACCGCGCTGTTCCTGAGTCTCGGCCTCGATCCGCTCGTGTCGTTCCTCGAGCGCCGACGCCTCCCCCGGTGGGCCGCCGTCCTCGTGACGATCCTCGCGGTGCTCGGCATCTTCGTGGGGATCGTGCTCATCGTCCTTCCGGTCCTGGTGGATCAGATCTCGCAGTTGGTCGCCCAGATCTCGGCCATCGTGCAACGAGGCAACCTGATCCCGGACCTCAAGGAGTGGATACAGGACGCCTTTCCGAACCTGCTCGTCGACGATGTGTTCACCTACGTCACGAACTGGTTGACCAGCAACCTGGCGGAGATCGGCGGTTCCATCGGCCAAGGAGTCCTGGTCGCCAGCGGTGCCGTGCTCAGCGGTCTGTTCGGGGCCTTCATCGTCCTCATCCTGACGATCTACCTGACCGCGTCGACGCCGTCGCTCAAGCGCGCCGTGTACCAGCTCGCTCCCGCGTCGAAGCGAGACCGCTTCATCGACCTGTCCGAGCAGATCACCGACTCCGTCGGCTACTACGTCATGGGCCAGGTTTCGCAGGGCGTTCTCAACGGTGTGCTCAGCGCGATCTATCTCTCCATCATCGACGCGCCGTTCCCCGCGGTCCTCGCCGTGATCGCCTTCTTCTTCTCGCTGATCCCTCTCGTCGGAACCCTGACGGGCTCCACGATCATCGTGCTGGTGTGCCTCATCCCCGGACTCGGATCTCCGGGAACCGCCATCGCCGCGGCGATCTACTATCTGATCTACATGCAGATCGAGGCGTACATCATCTCCCCGCGGATCATGAGTCGCGCTGTCTCGGTGCCGGGCGCCGTGGTCGTCGTGGCTGCCCTCGCCGGGGGCAGCCTCCTGGGTCTGCTGGGCGCGCTGATCGCGATCCCGGTGGCCGCGAGCATCCTGATCATCTACCGCCAGGTGCTCATTCCGAGGATGAACGAACTCTGAAACCGCGCACCCGCCGCTAGTCGGTGGCAGGCCAGTGGGTGGCGAGTGGGAGAGCGGATGGATTGACCGCTGCCACGATCTCCGTGAGAACTCGCCGTGTCTGCGTCTCGCCGACCCAGAGGTGCTTGCCGCCGTCGACCGCGATGAGCTTCGCGTGCGGGATGGCGGCGAATCGTTCTCTGGCCTCAGCCGGGCGCAGGTAGTCATCCAGTTCGGGCACGAGCACGACGACGGGACGATCGGTGGTCGCCCAGGCGGCGACTTCATCCGGCGTCGCGCGATGCAGCGGGGGCGACAGGAGGATGATCCCCTCGATGTCGTGCTCTCGGCCGTACTTCAGCGCGAGCTCGGTACCGAAGGACCACCCCAGGAGCCAGGGACGCGGTAGGGCGCGATCGCGGACGAGATCCATCGCTGCGGCGACGTCGAACTGCTCGGCGGACCCGCCGTCGAAGGCGCCGTCGCTCGTCCCTCGCGGAGAAGTGGTCCCTCGCGTGTTGAATCGCAGGACGGCCAGGTCAGCGAGCGCGGGGAGACGAGCAGCCGCCTTGCGGATGATGTGCGAGTCCATGAAGCCGCCGGCGGTGGGCAGCGGATGCAATGTCACGAGGGTCGCCACCGCCGGAACGGTCTCAGGCTGCGACAGTTCTCCGACAAGTGTCAGACCGTCCGCGGTCGTCAACTCGATGTCCTCGCGTCGTGCCGGAAGCTCCAACGGTCCGCGGAGCTCGATGCTCATGCAAGCCTCCAACAGTGTGTGTGCCAGTGTCGTCGGGCGGCGAGGTCGGCGGCATCACCGAGCACGCCGTCGGCACGCCAGGCGACGAGATGAGCTGTCCCGGTCACGATCCCCCGGCCGCACCCAGGGCAGACATACTCCTTCTGCGCCTGCGCGGCAGACACGGGCTGCACAGTCCACTCGCTGCCACGACGAGTCTCGTTCCGCTTCCAGCCGGCGAGGAGACGGTCGAACGAATCCTCGGGGTCAGGGCGCGCCGAAGGACGTCTGCGGGAGCGGGGCATCGTGCCTGCTCACCACCAGTGGTTGTTGACCCAGAAGTTGTAGGCTCCAGCCCAGCTGCCGTAACGACCGGTGGCGTACCCCGTCGCCCAGCGCAGGTTGTCGACCGGGTTGTAGCCGTTGCCAGGCACCTTGCTGCAGGGCAACGCCTGGACCAGCCCACACGCGCCAGATGATTTATTCGTGGCGTTCGGGTTCCACCCGCTCTCACGAGAGACGACATAGTCCACGTACTGCCAGTCGCTCTCCGCGATTCCGGCCGCAGCCATCCATTCCGCAGGAGCGCCGCCACCCGTGTAGGGAGGAAGGGTGCCGCCGGAGGAACCACCGGAGGAGCCTCCGCGCGGCGCGGCGGCCACGACGGGGACCGGAGCGGGCTTGGGCTTCACATACACCTCGAAGCCGCCACGCACGACCGGCGCGATCGTGGCCCCTTCGACGGTGACGGTGAGGTTCTGAGTGTCAGCGAGCGCGAGCGAGTACGCCGAGTCCGGTGATTCCTCCGGCGCGGGAGCAGCCAATGCCACTCCCGTCGGGGCAACCAATGCACCTGCGAAACCCACGACTGCGAGGGCGCTGAAAACACCGACGACGCCCCGGCTTCGAGACCAGCGTCGGACGCCCGCGCGTGCGGAACCAGCCTTCGCCGCGGGCACAGGCGAAAGGTCGTTTCTGTCGAGATTCATGTCGTTTCGGGAGTTCACGATGAGGGACAGTCTACGCAAAGGCGCCTGAATCGACCATCAGGAACCTCAACGAACGGCGAGAATCACGTCGATAGTGGCGTCCAGGAGGGCGTCCACCTGCTCTTCGCGGTAACCGCCGCGCTGCATTCGGAAGGCTGCTGAGCGCAGTTGTTCGGCTGTCAGCGCCTCTCCATCGCGAAGGTATCGCACGATGCGCGTCGAGACGTGATCGACCTCGTCGAGGCGGTAGCCGAAGGTGAGCACACCGGTCCGGGCGAAGCGGTGCCGGCGCGGACGGGCCAGATGGTCCAGGATGACCTGGGCGTCTGCTCTGGCTTGCTCGACCCATGCACCTGCGCCTTGAGCGCGCACCACACGTTCACGTTCACGGGCGGCGAACGCGTCCTCGACCCGGCCGAGTGCCGCGTCCACGTCGGCCACGACGTAGCCGTTCTTCACGAGCGGGAAGGACGCCGTGCGCACGTCCTCAGCACTGAGTTCGTCGCCGCCTGTCTCGAATGCACGGCGCGCGGATGCGAGGAAGGTGTCCACGGCAGCGCGGTGATACCCGCGCACACGTCCGGAGGTGAGCGCGAACGCAGGCGGCGCCTCGGTCGTCTGCTCGGCGAGCTGGTTTTCGTTCATCACAGAACCACCCAAGGGGAGAAGAGGAAGTACAGGCAGAGCGCGGGGATCGTCGAGGGCAGGATGCTGTCGAGCCGATCGAGCAACCCGCCATGTCCCGGTAGCCAGGAGCTCATGTCCTTGATGCCGAGGTCCCGCTTGAGCATGGATTCGCCGAGATCACCGAGTGTGGCCGAGAGGAGGATCGAAGCGCCGAAGATCAGTCCGCACCACCACGGCAGCTGCAGGAGGAAGATCGCGAGAAGCACACCGACGGCGAGCGAGGCGATGACAGCTCCGCCGAAGCCCTCCCAGGTCTTCTTCGGACTGATCTTCGGTGCCATCGGGTGGCGTCCGAAGGCCAGACCGGCCGCGTAGGCGCCCGTGTCAGCGGCGACGGCGATCGCGATGAAACCGAGCACCCACCACTGACCGCCCTCCTGTTTGAGGAGGATGAGCGCGATTCCCGCGAGGAACGGGACGTACACCTGGACGAATCCACTGGTCACGGCATCGGCCAGGACATCCCCGTAGGTGCGCCCGTCCTTCTCGACCATCTGCGCGATGAGGCGCCAGACGATGACGAAGGCGACAGACACGAAGAGCATCACCCAGCACAGCCAGGGCTCGGCGAAATACGCCGAAAGCACGAGGAAGGCTGCTGCGATGAGCTGCGGGACCACGTCGACCCGGCGACCGGAACTCCGCAGCGCCCGGGAGAGCTCGTAGACACCGAGCAATGAGGCCGCGAGAGCGAACGGCACGAACAGCACTTTGAGGAAAAGCAGTGACCCGAGCAGCGCGGCACCGAACGCGAGACCGATCAGGATGGCGAGAACGAGGTCCCGTCCTGTGCGCTCCTTGATTCGTTCATTCGCCTGATCGAGCTGGTCGCGCGCGTGCGAGACGTGAGTACCGAGTTCGTCGCGCGCCACCCGCCACTGCTCTCGGATCGCATTGTGATCCGCGGTGTCCAACGGGCCGGTTCCGGTGCCCGCAACGCCGTCCGCGGACGCAGGAAGCGGGGGCCGCGGAGGAACCGCTGCAGCATCGAACGACGGGAATGCCGCGTCCACGAGCGGGACACCGTCGGACGGCTCACCGTCATGCGCATCATGACGCGTGAACGGCCTGTCGTCCTCGGCATCTCGCGTTTCGTCAGACATCCCGACTACACCTCGAGGAGTTCGGCCTCTTTGCGCTTCAGCGCGTCATCGATGAGATCGACGTGCTGACGCGTCAGACCGTCGAGCTCCTTCTCGCCGCGCGCGATCTCGTCCTCGCCGAGCTCGCTCTTGAGGGCATCGAGCTCATCCTTCGCCTTACGGCGGATGCCACGGACATGGACCTTCGCATCTTCGGCCTTCGTCTTGACGAGCTTGACGTACTCCTTGCGACGCTCCGCCGTGAGCTCGGGCATCGTCACGCGAACGAGGTTGCCGTCGTTCGTGGGGTTGGCCCCGAGGTTCGGCATGTCGCGGATTGCCTGCTCGATCGCCTTCAGCGCGGACTTGTCGTACGGCGTGATGATCAGAGTCCGGGCTTCCTGGTTCGCCAGCGATGCGAGCTGCGCGATCGGGGTGGGAGTGCCGTAGTAGTCCACGAGGACCTTCTGGAACATCTGCGGGTTCGCACGACCGGTGCGCACCGTGGAGAAGTCCTCCTTGGCAGCTTCGACCGCCCGGTTCATGCGGGTGGTGGTTTCAGCGAGGACGTCCGCGATCACGGTGACTCCTATCGTCGGGGTGTTCTGCAAATTCTATCGGGCGAAGTCGTCTCCGCCGTGTCACACACTCAGGCGGTGACGAGGGTGCCGATCGGTTCCCCGAGGAGGGCACGGGTCACGTTGCCGGCGGGCTCCATGCCGAACACACGCATGTCCATGCTGTTGTCCATGCAGAGGCTGAATGCGGTCGAGTCGACCACCTTCAGACCTCGCTGCAGCGCATCACGGTAGGTCACGCGCTCGATACGCTCCGCGTCGGCGTGCTTGTTCGGGTCGGCGGTGTAGATCGCGTCGACACCGTTCTTGGCCACGAGGACCTCGTCCGCGCCGATCTCGAGCGCGCGCTGCGCCGCGACCGTATCGGTGGAGAAGTACGGGAGACCTGCGCCTGCACCGAAGATGACGACGCGACCCTTCTCGAGGTGACGCTCGGCCCGGCGCGGGATGTAGGGCTCGGCGACCTGGGTCATCGAGATGGCGGACTGCACGCGGGTGGCGGCTCCGGCCTGCTCGAGGAAGTCCTGCAGCGCGAGGGCGTTCATGACCGTGCCCAGCATGCCCATGTAGTCGGCGCGGCCGCGGTCCATGCCGCGCTGGCTCAGCTCGGCACCGCGGAAGAAGTTGCCTCCTCCGACGACGATAGCGACCTCGACACGGTCGACCGCTGCGGCGATGTCACGGGCGATCTGGGAGACCACATCGGGGCTGACGCCCAGCTGCCCCGCTCCGAAAGCCTCTCCGGAGAGCTTGAGAAGGACGCGGCGGCGTCCGGTGCGTTCAGTCATGGGTGGGTGTCCTCTCGTCCCGATTCAAGATAGTGCCTTGTGGGCATGAAGAAGGGGTTCGGATCGTGACGATCCGAACCCCTTCGACGTTGCTACGCGCCGACCTTGAAGCGCGCGAAGTCCGTCACGGTGATACCGGCGTCCTTCGCCACCTGGGCGACCGAGAGCTTGTTGTCCTTGGCGTAGTCCTGCTCGAGCAGGGCGACCTGCTTGATGAACGCAGAGACACGGCCTTCGACGATCTTGGGGAGAGCCGCTTCCGGCTTGCCCTCGTTGCGGGAGATCTCGGTGACGATCTCACGCTCCTTCTCGACCGCGTCAGCCGGGACGTCTGCACGCGAAAGGTACGACGGGTTGGCGAACGAGATGTGCTGGGCGATGCTGCGCGCGGTCTCCGCGTCGTCACCCGAGTAGGCGACGACGACGCCGATCTGCGGCGGCAGGTCCTTGCTCGTGCGGTGCAGGTAGACCTCGACCTTGTCGCCGGAGATCGTACGCACGCGGCGCAGTTCGACCTTCTCGCCGATGATCGCGGCCTCTTCGGAGATGACCTGCTCGACGCTCTTGTCACCGGCGGATGCGGCGAGGGCGGCGTCGACCGAGTCGGCCTTGACCGCTGCTGCTGCATCGGCGACCTTGTCGGCCAGCGCGATGAAGCGCTCGTTCTTCGCGACGAAGTCGGTCTCGCAGGCGAGTTCGATGAGCGTCACGGCGCCATCCTGCTCGCGAGCGACGATCAGTCCCTCGCTCGTGGAACGGTCAGCGCGCTTCGCGTTGCCCTTCGCACCCTTGAGACGCAGGATCTCGGTGGCCTTCGCGACGTCTCCGTCAGCCTCCTCGAGCGCCTTCTTGGTGTCGACCATTCCGGTACCGAGCTGCTCACGCAGCGCCTTGAGGTCAGCGATGGTGAAGTTGGCCATGTGTGGTGGCTCCTTGCTTCGTTAGGTGTGTGTACGAGGGATTACTTGGCGTCAGCAGCCTCGGCGGCGGCGACCTCAGCGGTCTCCTCACCGGAAGCGGCAGCGATCGCCTCGTCGTGCGCTTCGGCACCGGCCTCGTCGGCAGCGGTCTCGTCGGCAGCGGGCGTCTCGACGACGGCAGCAGCGTCATCTGCGGTGACGACCTCGGCGGCGTCAGCGGACTCCTGGACCTCCTGAGCAGGAGTCTCGAGGAGCTCCTTCTCCCAGTCGGCGAGCGGCTCGGCGTCGCCCGTCTCCGGGTTGTGCTTCTGCTGCAGGCCCTCGGCCGCAGCGTCGGCGATGATGCGCGTCAGCAGCGAGACGGAGCGGATCGCGTCGTCGTTACCGGGGATCGGGTACTGGAAGTCATCGGGGTCGGCGTTGGTGTCGAGGATGCCGATCACCGGGATGCCGAGCTTCTTGGCCTCATCGATGGCGAGGTGCTCGCGCTTGGCATCGACGACCCAGATGGCCGACGGCGTCTTGGTGAGGTTGCGGATACCACCGAGCGACTTGTGCAGCTTGTCGAGCTCGCGCTTCTTGAGAAGCAGCTCCTTCTTCGTGAAGCCGCTGTTCGCCGGGGTCTCGTAGTCGAGCTCCTCGAGCTCCTTCATACGAGCGAGACGCTTGGAGATCGTCTGGAAGTTGGTGAGGAGTCCACCGAGCCAGCGCTGGTTCACGAAGGGCTGGCCGACTCGGGTGGCCTGCTCAGCGAGGATCTCCTGCGCCTGCTTCTTGGTGCCGACGAAGAGGATCGTCCCACCGTGGGCGACGGTCTCCTTGACGAAGTCGTAAGCCTTGTCGATGTATCCCAGCGACTGCTGCAGGTCGATGATGTGGATACCGCTGCGCTCGGTGAGGATGAAGCGCTTGACCTTCGGGTTCCACCGACGGGTCTGGTGTCCGAAGTGCACGCCGCTGTCGAGCAGCTGGCGGATGGTGACCACAGCCATGGTCGTCTCCTGGTTCTGGCGCGTTCCTGCGCCGTTGAGGTTTCAAGCCGATCAGATGATCGGACTCCCTGGTGCCCGGCTCACCCCCGCCTGTTCGAAGAACAGGACCTGTGGGAATGGATGCCGCGATCTGAATCGCTTTGGGCACGCGTAGTCACCTCGATTTCGAGGTGCTCCCCCAGCATACAGGATCGCGCGGTCACTCACCCTGCACGTCCGAGCACGATGATGACTTGCCCGGAGAACTGGAGTCGGACGACGATCCTGGATGCACGTCCGCGCGCGAGTGACCAGACTGCTGCGATGCGCGCCTCATTCAGAACCCTTTCGGCCCTCCTGTTGATCGTCCTGCTCACCCATGCAGCCGCTGCCGGCTCGGCCACCGCATCGACGGCGGACTCAGCCGACGAAGTTCGATGGAGTTGGCCGCTCTCGGGACCGCGCACGGTCGTGGCACCTTACCGCGCTCCCGCCCACCTGTACGGCGCTGGACACCGCGGAGTCGATCTCGGCACATCGATCGGAGCGACGGTGACCGCACCGGCTGAGGGCGTCGTCGCCTTCCGCGGCACAGTGGTGGATCGCCCTCTGCTCACGATCGAACACCCGGGGGGTCTCGTGACGACGTTCGAACCGGTTGCATCCGAACTGGTCGCGGGTGAAGTGGTCGCGTCCGGGCAGGAGCTCGGGATCGTCGATGTGGGTGGGCACACACCAGCGGGCGCATTGCACCTCGGCGTGCGGCTGGACGGCGACTACATCAACCCGATGCTGCTCTTCGGCGACGCTCCACGAGCGGTGCTTCTCCCCTGTTGCGACGGTCCCTGACCGAGGGGCCGCCATTCCGGCTCATGCCCGTGGATGGGCCAGCTTGTAGGTTGCCGTCAGACGCTCGGTGGAGACGTGCGTATAGATCTGCGTGGTGCCGAGACTGGCATGTCCGAGTATCTCCTGCACCGCCCGGAGATCGGCCCCGCCATCGAGGAGGTGCGTGGCGGCGGTATGACGCAACGCGTGGGGGCCGACGGTCTCCGCGCCGACGATGGGCGCGAGAACGCGCGCGACGAGTTCGTACACGGTGCGCGGACCCACTCTGGCGCCCCGGCTCCCGAGGACCACAGCCGCAGTGAAGGTCCGTGATCGGGCGACGAGAGCAGGCCTGCCACGCCGGAGATACGCGGAGAGGGCGTCGCTCGCCGGCGAGCCGTACGGCACCACGCGCTCCTTCGCTCCTTTGCCGAGCACCCGTGCCGTGCCGCGCTCGGGGTCGAGGTCGTCGATGTCCAACCCGCAGAGTTCGGACACTCGGATACCGGAGCCGTAGAGCAGTTCGAGGATCGCATGGTCTCGCAGCGCGAGCGGATCACCGTCCTGTGCTGCGGCGCGGTGCGCGTCGAGGAGCCCGGACATCGCCTCTCGTGAGGCGACCGTGGGCAGCGTTCTTCCTTTCTTGGGAGCGACCAACCGCAGGCTCGGGTCATGCGAGATGAGAGCCTGCTCGTGCGCCCAGGCGAAGAACGATCGGGCGGTGGCGGCGCGGCGCGCCAAGGTCGACCGCGCATCGCCACGCTGGGTCGCTCGCCACAGCCAGTCGCGGAGTACCTCCAGGTCTACAGCCTCGAGCAGCACCCCCTCTGACGACGCCTCGAGGTCTCTCAGGTCGGAGCGGTAGGCCTTCACGGTCGCGGGAGACAGCCGACGCACCCGCTCCAGGTGATCGGCGAACGCCTCCGTCGCGGTCGCGAGATCCATCAATCCAGCTTGCCTCGTTCGCGCATTCTTCTCGGCAGCCTCGCCGTCGGCTTCCTCCTGGATCAGCCTTTCCGACGCGCGGGAGCTCTCCGCCATCCCCCATCGTCGCGGGCGACATCGCCCTCGAGGTGGAGCAAACCGAGCACCGATCGGACACGGTCAGGCGACAGCCCCGAGCGACGCGCCACCTCGTCGATCGACAGACGCGACCGGGTACTCATAGCATCGAGAACCCTGGTGTGATGCGGATCCATCGCCGCAGACGACACCTCCACCGAGCCGTCGATCGAGCCGAACAGTTCTCTCACCTCGCTGGCCGAGGTGACACATTGCGCGTCGTACTCCCGCAGCAGGCGATGGCACCCGGCCGATGACGCAGAGGTCACTGCTCCGGGCACGGCACCCAGTGGGCGGCCGAGTGCGGCCGCGTGGCCGGCGGTGTTCAACGAACCGCTGCGCCTTCCCGCTTCAACGACGACGGTCGCGTGGCCGAGGGCGGCGATCAAGCGATTTCTCGCGAGGAATCGCCACTTCGTGGGTGCAGTACCGCAAGGAGGCTCGCTGACCAGCGCCCCCTCTTCGGCTATTTGTCTCAGGAGCGTCTGGTGCCCGGCCGGATAGGCCCGGTCGACTCCCCCGGCGAGGAATGCGATCGTCGCACCCTGCGCGCCGAGTGCCGCGCGATGGGCGGCACCGTCGATTCCGTACGCGCCGCCCGACACGATCACTGCCCCGGTTGCAGCGAGATCGCCCGCGAGTTCTGTCGCGACGTGTTCCCCATACCCGCTCGACGCCCGCGCTCCGACGATCGCCACACGAGGCGCATCGCGAAGCAGGTCGGCTCGACCTCGCACCCAGAGTGCGCTGGGAGCGTGAACTCCGAGATCATCGAGAGAATCGGGCCAGGCGGCGTCACCGGGGATCACGAGCTGCGCACCGACAGAGGCTGCGCCGCGGAGCGCAGCGCTCACGGCACGGGGCTCGGCACGTGGACGCCATCGAGCACGACCATCGTCGAGCACCCGCGAAGACACTGCGCCGCCGCCGACTGAGACCAGCGAAGTCTCGTCGCCCACGGCGATACGGAGTGCGTCCACCGCGCCGAGCGCTTCGATCAAGGTGCCGGCCACCGCATCCCCCGGTTCTGCGATCACCGTCCACGCGGCGCGCGCGATGCTCTCCCCCACCTCGTCGCCGAGATGGATCCGACGGACGAGGGCAACGATCTCGGGATCGGTGAGGAGTACCTCGATCATCGCGGCAGCCCCCGTCGCAGCTGCAATGCGCGTCCGATCTCGTCCAAGCCGGGGCGGTCGACTTCCGCCAGATCCGCCATCGTCCAGGCCACCCGCAGCACTCGGTCGTATCCGCGGAGCGTGAGCGCGCCCCGCTCCAACGCGCGATCGAGTGGGGCGCGCGTCGCTGCCGGCAGTCGGAGCGATCCCTGGCGCAACCAGGTGCCCGGCACATCGGCATTGCGTCGCCAACGCGTGCTCTTCCAACGGAGCGCCGCTCTCGCACGGGCGGACGCGACACGATCACGGGCCTGAGCGGTCGTCAGCTCCGCGCTCGTCCCACTCATCGCTCGCGAGGCTGCGACACGACTCACCTGCAGGTCGATGTCGATCCGATCGCGGAGGGGACCGGACAGTCGCGTGGTGTAGCGCCTGATGGCCATGGGAGGGCAGACGCACTCCGCACCGCGAACACCGTGGTTTCCGCACGGACACGGATTCATGGCGAGAACCAGCTGGAACCTCGCGGGGAACTTGGCAGTGAAGCCGGCCCGGTGCACCTCGATCGCCCCGGACTCGAGCGGCTGCCGCAACGCATCCAGAGCGACACGCGAGAACTCGGCCGCTTCATCGAGGAACAGCACACCACGGTGCGCCCGAGCGATCGCACCCGGCCTCGCCGACCGGGATCCGCCGCCGACGAGAGCCGCGACAGTTGCACTGTGATGCGGTGCTTCGAGAGGCGGAAGCGCATCAAGCTCCGCGACCGCCTCCCCACACAGAGAACGGACAGACGCGACCTCGAGGGCCTCCTGTTCCTCCAGCGCAGGCATGATTCCCGGGAGCCTTCGAGCGAGCATCGTCTTCCCGGCTCCGGGCGGGCCGCTCAGAAGCATGTGATGACCACCTGCAGCGGCGACGATGAGAGCCTCCACTGCCTCTTCCTGGCCCACTACTTCAGAGAGATCGAGCGCGTCGGGTCGGCGGGGCGGGGTCCAAGCCACCTCGACGGGCTCCACCTCGGGTACCTCGACATCGGCGCCGTGCCAGACCGCCACCTCCGCGAGTGATGCCGCCGCGCGAACCTCGACTCCAGGCACCAACCTCGCTTCGGCTTCGTTCCCGCGAGGTACGATCACCGTCTGGAACCCGGCCCGCGCCGCGGCAAATACCGCGGGGAGAACTCCAGGCACCGGACGTACCCTGCCGTCAAGGCCGAGCTCACCGATGTGCACGGTGGCGGCGATCGAACGCGGCGCGATGGCCCCGCCGGCCGCGAGACAGGCCATTGCGATTCCCAGGTCGAACCCGGCGCCGTGCTTTGGGAGGCTCGCTGGGGACAGGTTCACGGTGAGCCGCCGGCGCGGCAGGTCCAACCCCGCATTCTTGCAGGCGTTGTGCACGCGCTGAACGGCTTCGCCCAGCGACTTGTCCGGGAGCCCGATGATCCGGAACTCGGGCGTCTGGTTCGAGATATCGGCCTCGACCTCGACGAGATGCCCGTCCACACCGGTGAGCGCGACAGCCCAGGTGCGCGACGTGCTCACGCGAGGTCCACGAGATGCTCGAGCGCGCCGGAGGACGGATCCGCGCCGATGATGCCGATCGCCTCGAGTCGCATGCTTCGCCCCCGAGCGGCTTCCGGGTTCTGCGCGGCCCAGGCCTGCGCCAATTGCCAGAGCCGGCGTCTCTTGCGCGCGTCGATAGCTTCGAACGGATGCCCGAACGCGACGGTCCGCCGCGTTTTCACTTCGACCACGGCGAGATGATCGCCGTGCGCCGCGACGATATCGATCTCGCCTTGTGCGCACCGCCAGTTCCTCGCGAGCACGGTGTACCCGCTGCTCCTCAGATGCTGAGCGGCACGCTCTTCCCCTGCTTTTCCGAATTCATCCTTCGCTGCCATGAGCCCAGCATCACGTGGGGCCTGCGCAGAGCTGACCGATTCCTCGGCTGAATCTCGGCGGCTGGGGAGAAGTCAATTCCCCGAAAGTGTGTGGAGGGCGGCCGAAAGCGTCGCCGGGGCAGGAAGCGCGGTCACTCGCCGTCGAGGGAAAGCTCCTGCGGAAGCTCGAACTCCCTGCGCTGCAATTCCTCGACGTTGACATCCTTGAAGGTGAGCACGCGCACGGCCTTCACGAAACGATCTGCACGGTAGATGTCCCACACCCAGACGTCGGTCATCGAGATCTCGAAGTAGAAGTCGTGCTCGGTGTCACGACGCACGACGTTGACCTCGTTCGCCAGGTAGAACCGACGCTCCGTCTCCACGACGTACTGGAACTGTGACACCACATCCCGGTACTCCCGGAACAGGGCCAGCTCGAGTTCGCGGTCGTAGTCGTCGAAGGCTTCCTCATCCATGATGTGTCCATCCTAGAGTCGTGGGCCCCGAGGCGCGTCATCGACGGGTTCGGGTACCCCTCCCCCTGCGCTCAGAACAGAGTCGGAACATCGGCTATGGCCCACGATGCCCGGTGGTGCGGCGAGAGCCCGATGGTCCGGATGGCGTCACGATGCTCCGTGCTGGCATAGCCCTTGTTGCGGTTCCACTGATAGGCGGGATGCGTCTCATGGAGCTCTGCCATGTAGCCGTCCCGGGCGACCTTCGCGATCACGGATGCTGCGGAGACGGATGCGCAATCCCGGTCCGCCTTGATCACGGGACGCACGTGGAGCGGCGTGGGATGCACCTTCGACACATAGTCGTGGTTGCCGTCGAGCAGGATGAGAGCCCCGTCGAGCGCGGCGCCCTGATCCGCGACGGCCAGAACCGCGCGCGACGCCGCCAACCCGAGCGCCCGCATGATGCCGAACTCGTCGATCTCCTCGGCGCTGGCCCACCCTACAGCTGACGCCTGCACCCACGCGGCAGCGCGAGCGGCGACCTCGGGTCTGCGCTTCTCCGTGACGAGCTTGGAATCACGCAGTCCCTCGGGCACCCGCCGGCGGGCGCCGGCGGCGTCCATGACCGCCGCGCCCACCGCGACCGGGCCCGCAAGGGCCCCTCGACCGACTTCGTCCAAAGAGATGATCAGCTCGCACTCGGCGAGGAGGCGGCGCTCGAGCGTGAGTCTGGGGGCGACGACGGTCATTCCGGAGCCGGAACGCCGTTGAAGATCTCGTGATGGCCGTCGATCGGCCCCAGCCGGTCCAGCGGCCAGGTCGTGAGGAACGCCTTGCCCACGATGTTCTCCATAGGAACGAAACCGCCGCTCGGGAGGTCCTGGTGTGCGCGGGCGTCGCGCGAACGGTCGCGGTTGTCGCCGAGCAGCCATACCGAGTCCTCGGGGACGACGACGTCGAAGGGCTCGTTCGACGCCGCGGTGTCACCCGGAGGGAGGTTCAGATAGCTGAGCTCGTCGATGGGTGCACCATTGATGGTGATCTGTCCGAGCGCGTTGCAGCAGACGACATGATCGCCGGGGAGTCCGATCACGCGTTTGACGAGATGGTCCTGAGAATCAGTGGCGGAGATGCCGACGAAGTTCAGCACCCAGTCGACGGCCTCGACCAGCGGAGGCTGCGCGGGAGTCTGCGGTTGTCCGTCGAGCCACCCGCCCGGGTCCTTGAAGACGACGACGTCTCCCCGTTCGTAGTCGGTCCACCGCGGCGTGAGCTCATCGACGAGGATGCGGTCGTTGATCAGAAGCGTCCGTTCCATCGACGCGGAGGGGATGTAGAAAGAACGCACGACGAAGCTCTTGACGACGAACGAGACGAGCGCGGCGATCACCACGATCACCAGGACATCCCGCAGGAAGACGAGGAACCCGCGACGACGTCTGGACGTGGGCGCGGACGGGGATTCGGTCATCAGGTTCCTTCGCGATCATGCACCGTCGTGCGGCGACGATATCTAGGTTCGCACACCGGGGAGAGAACAAAGCACCCCGGGACATCGTGTCCCGGGGTGCTTTGGAGGAGCTGCGACTCAGCGGTCGCGCTTCTCCTTGATCTTCGCCTTCTTGCCGCGCAGCTGGCGGAGGTAGTAGAGCTTCGCGCGACGCACGTCACCACGGGTGACGACCTCGATGTGGTCGATCACCGGGGAGTGGACCGGGAAGGTGCGCTCGACGCCGACCTGGAAGCTGATCTTGCGGACCGTGAAGGTCTCGCGCACGCTGTCGCCCTGGCGGCCGATGACGACGCCCTGGAAGACCTGGATACGAGAGCGGCTGCCCTCGGTGATGTTGACGTGCACCTTGACGGTGTCACCGGGGAAGAAGTCCGGAATGTCCGAACGGAGGGAAGCCGCGTCTACGGCGTCGAGGATCTGCATGATCGTCTCTCTCTGCACCCGCCACAGGTCGCATGCATGAATTCAAAGGAACAAGAAAAGGATTGAGCTGTACGGCGCTGACGCGTCCGCGGGCTCCCCTGTGGCAGAGCCGGTCACAGCACAAACACCCATTCTGCCATGGATGCCGCGCCCGGCCAAAACGCGAGCGTCAGTCGCGAGTATCGGTCTCCCGCACCACGATGACCTCATGAGCTCGCGTCGGCGGAGCAGGTTCATCGACCGTCGGGATCGTGGACCATGTGATGGTCTCGCGCAGTCGGGTGCCGCTCCCCTTCGCCTCGTTCCACAGCTGCCACAGCTGCAACCAGATCAGAGCGATGCCGGAGACGATCGCGCCGGTGAGCACCCACGGGAACGCCCCGTCGATGAAGAAGCCCACAGCGATCGTGAGGCCGTTCCAGACGGTGAACCCCGCGACATCCCACCAGGACACGGCCCGCTCGATGCGCACCGACGGACGGGAACGGGTCAGCAGAGTGAGCAGGAGTTGGCCGAGGAAGACGGACGGCATCGCGATGAGGAGCACCCAGAGGATCGACCAGCCACCCTGGAAAACACCCCACCCGATCAACAGCCAGAGAGGCAGCAGGAACGCCGCCGGGAGAAGCCAGCGGAAGAAGGCCTGTCGCAACCACATGCTCAGATCGTACGACGCCGGCCGCCCCCATGGCCCGGTGTTCGCTGAGAGCGGGCGGGGTATGGAAGGCCCTCCATCAGGGAGAATGGAGATGACGAGAGGACACCCGATGATCGAACTGCGCACCCCTGCCGAGATCGACGAGATGCGCGCCGCAGGACGTTTCGTCGCCGAGACGCTGGCGACGCTACGCGACGAGACGAAGGTCGGGACCAATCTTCTCTCGATCGACCGCCGCGCCCACGACATGATCCGCAAGGCCGGAGCCGAGTCCTGCTACATCGACTACCACCCCTCCTTCGGCGCGAGCCCGTTCGGAAAGGTCATCTGCACCTCGGTCAACGACGCGGTGCTGCACGGACTCCCGCACGATTACACCCTGCGCGACGGTGACCTCGTCACCCTCGACTTCGCGGTCTCGGTCGATGGGTGGGTCGCCGACTCCGCCGTGTCGTTCGTCGTCGGGACGGCTCGCGACGAAGACCTGCGGCTCATCGACACCACCGAACGGGCCCTGACGGCCGCGATCGACACCGCGACGGTGGGAAACCGCATCGGAGACATATCCGCAGCCGTAGCCGCTGTGGCGCACGGAGACGGCTACTCCATCAACACCGACTTCGGCGGACACGGGGTCGGGCGCACGATGCACGGCGACCCCCACGTCCCCAACGACGGTCGCCCCGGCCGGGGCTTCCCGCTGCGCGCCGGGCTGGTCCTCGCGCTCGAGCCTTGGTTCCTGGCGACCACCGACGAGCTGATCACGGACCCCGACGGATGGACCCTGCGCAGCGCCGATGGCTCCCGCGGCGCACACTCGGAGCACACGATCGCCATCACCGAAGACGGCCCCCTCATCCTCACGGACCGAACGTTCCTCGGCGTCGACTGAGTCGCGTCATACCCCCCCACGCCGCGATCTCGGCCGCCGCGCGCCCCGGAGGGGCGCCGTATGCCATCCTGAAGCCATGATTCCGCAGGACCGTCACGTGCCGGAGCGTGTGCTCCTCGCTCGGCATGGACAGACCGTGTGGAACGCCGAGCACCGACTCCAGGGCCAGCTCGACTCACCGCTCACTGACGCGGGCTTGGCCCAAGCCCACGCGATTGCAGACCGGCTCGTGGATGCTCATGTGCTGACCGTGTGCACCAGCCCCCTGGGCAGAGCGATGCAGACCGCGCGCATCATCGCCGACCGGATCGGCGCAGACCTGATCTCGGTGCCGGAGCTCGCAGAGGTCGACCACGGCGATCTCGCGGGGATGACCTGGGACGAGATCGACGTGGTCTACCCGACTGCGAGGGAGGAGCGCGCCGCCAATCGCTACGGCTGGGCGTTCCCGGGCGGGGAGAGCTACGCGCAAGCCAGGTCTCGGGCGCGTAAGGCCCTCAGCAGCTGCGGGTGGGCATCCGAAGGCATCCCGCTGCTCGTGAGCCACGAGATGATCGGACGCATGCTGCGCGCGGAGCTGCGCGGACTCGACGCGACGAATGCTCTCAGTCTGCGGCATCCGCACGGAGTGGTCTTCGAGATCGACGGCCGGTCGGAGCGGATGCTCTGACGCCGTACCCTCCACCGGATTCGGCGCTCCCCCTCCGATCAGGAGGAGGGGATCTCGCCCGGAAGCAGGTCGGGTCGACGGGTCCTGGTCCGCACGAGCTGCTGCTCCCGCCGCCAGGCGGCGATCGCGGCATGATTTCCGCTGAGCAGAACGTCCGGCACAGAGCGCTCACGCCACGACGCGGGCTTCGTGTACGACGGATACTCCAGGAGCCCATCCTCGTGCGACTCCTCGACGAGGCTCTCGGGATTGCCGACGACCCCGGGGATGAGCCGACCGATGGCCTCGATCATCGCCATCGTCGCGACCTCTCCTCCGTTGAGGACATAGTCTCCGAGGCTGATCAGCCGCACCTCACCGTGGTCGGCGGCGGACTCGAACACCCGCTCATCGATGCCCTCGTAACGACCGCAGCCGAAGACGAGATGCTCTCGCGTCGCCAACTCGCGCGCGGTCTTCTGAGTGAAGACCTCGCCGGCGGGTGACGGGAAGATGATGGTCGGACGCTCGGCGCCCGTACCCTCGGAAGACGCGGTGATCTCATCGAGAGCGAGGCCCCATGGCTCGGGCTTCATCACCATGCCGGCTCCGCCCCCATAGGGGGTGTCGTCCACGGTGCGGTGTCGATCGAAGGCCCAGTCGCGGAGGTCCCGGACGTGGAGGTCGATGAGGCCGGACTCCTGGGCCTTCCCGAGCAGGGAGAGCGTCAGACCGTCGAAGTAGGACGGGAAGATGGAGAGGACGTCGATGCGCACGGGGGAACCGTATCAGCGGTCACTCGGCCGCTTCGGCATCCGAGCCAGACGGCTCAGCGTCCGCGGCATCCGGAAGCTCCTCGAACAGCCCCGGCGGCGGCGTCACGATGACGCGCCCGGCCTGGACATCGACGGTCGGGACGATGGCTGAGACGAACGGCACCATGACCTCGTTCTCGCCGGTCTTGATGATGAGGAGATCCTGTGCGGGGAAATGCTCCACGCGCACGACGCGCCCGATGACGGTGTCGTCTCGGACGACACCGAGGCCGACGAGCTGGTGATCGAACCACGCGTCGTCCTCGGCCTCATCGACATCCTGGTCGATCCACAGGATCGCCCTGACGAGGCTGTCGGCGGCGTCGCGGTCGTCGACGTCCTCGAAGAACACGACAGGATTGCCGTTCATCACGCGGTACTCGCGCACCGTGATCTCCTTGCCGTGCCACGGAGATGCCTCAGGCACCTGCAACGTGAATCCGGCTCCGGGCGTGAAACGACCCTCGGGATTGTCGGTGTACAGCTCGAGCTTGAGCCCGCCCTTGAGTCCGTGCGCCTTGACGAGGCGCCCGACACGCAGCTGGTTCTTGCCCTGGTTGCGGTCCTTCGCCACCACGTCAGTCGTCCGCGACATCGACGCGGACCCGACGCCCGTCAGCGAGTGCGCTGACGAGGGTGCGAAGGGCCTTCGCGGTGCGGCCGCCGCGCCCGATCACGCGTCCACGGTCATCGGGGTGCACGCGCACCTCGAGGAGGTCGCCTCGCGGCGATGTGGATTCGTTGATACGGACATCTTCCGGGTGATCGACGATCCCCTTGACGATGTGTTCGAGCGCGGCGGCGAGCACGACGGATTACTCTGCGTCTGCTGCGGGAGCCTCAGCGGCCTCCGCGTCGGCCGCGGCGGGAGCCTCCTCAGCGGGAGCCTCAGCCTTCTTCTCGACCTTGGGCTTGACGACGGACTTCTTGGAACCATCGATCTCGAAAGGAACCTTGGGCTCCTTGACCTTGAGCGTGGACTTCGCGTCGGCGTCGCCCTTGAACTTGCCCCAGTCGCCCGTGATCTTGAGGATGGCGGCGACCTGCTCGGTCGGCTGCGCGCCGACGGAGAGCCAGTACTGCGCACGCTCGGAGTTGACCTCGATGAACGAGGGCTCCTCGGTGGGGTGGTACTTGCCGATCTCCTCGATCACGCGACCATCGCGCTTGGTCTTCGAGTCGGCGACGACGATGCGGTAGTAGGGCGCACGGATCTTGCCCAGGCGCTTGAGACGAATCTTGACAGCCACGATTCTCCTGAATTGTGTGGAAGGAAACGAACCGGTCGCCTGGAGAGTGGGGTGCACACCCGGCGGAAGCTCAAATGAGTGTGGACACCTGCCGGATAGAGGGTCGAGCAGGTGGTCCAGCCCTCTATTCTGCCAGATGCGCGCGCCACGCGCGAAACGTGGCGAAACGACCGTTGCCGTGTCGCGCTTCGCGCGTGCCAGACTGTGCGGGTGAAGCTCGAGTTCGCCTCATCAGCCCGGTCCACCGTCGGCCTCGAATGGGAGATCATGCTCGCGGACCCCGCGAGCGGTGATCTCGTCGGACGTGCCCCAGAACTGCTCGCCGCGCTCGAAGCCGAGAGCGCCGATGAACGCCATACGGTGACCGGTGAATTGCTCACGAACACGATCGAGGTCACGAGCGGCATCGGCGACTCCGTGGCCCACGCCGTCGATGACATCGCGAACGCCATCACTGCCGTGCGCGCGGCGACGGATCCGGCGGGCATCGAGCTCCTGTCAGCGGGAAGCCACCCCTTCGCCCAGTGGTATGACCAGCAGGTCACCGACAAGTCGCGGTACCACACCCTGATCGAACGCACCCAGTGGTGGGGTCGCAACATGATGATCTGGGGCATCCACGTGCACATCGGCGTCGAGGATCAGCGCAAGGTGTTCCCCATCATCAACGCTCTCGCCGGCTTCCTCCCCCATCTGCAGTCGCTGGCCGCCTCGAGCCCCTACTGGGCCGGAGAGCGCACCGGGTACGCGTCCAACCGCGCCCTCGTCTTCCAGCAGCTGCCGACAGCCGGACTCCCCTGGCCGCTGCATGACTGGTCTCAATACGAGTCGTACCTCGACGACATGGTGCGCACGGGCGTGATGGCCGATGCGACGGAGGTGCGCTGGGACATCCGCCCCGCTCCTCGCTGGGGAACCATCGAAGTACGCGCATGCGACGGGCTCTCGACCCTGCCGGAGTTGGCCTCGGTCGCCGCGCTCGTGCAGGTACTCGTCGAGGACTTCTCGCGCCAGCTCGACGAGAGCAGGACCCTCCCCGAGCTTCCCGCGTGGTTCCACCGCGAGAACAAGTGGCGAGCAGCACGCTACGGGCTGGAAGCGCGCGTGATCGTGGATGCCGCCGGCACCCAGCGGCCCGTACGCGAGCATCTGGCAGAGACGCTCGAAACCCTCACTCCGACCGCCGTCGAGCTCGGCTGCGGTCGGGAGTTCGGCGGCATCGCCACGATCCTGGATGGCGGCGCGAGCTATGCGCGCCAACTGGCTGTCGCGGATGCCGCGGGCGGCGATCTCTCCGCCGTCGTGCACCACCTGATCCGCGAGTTCCGCTCCGGACCGGAAGCCTCGACAGAGGAGCCGTAGCCTGCCAGGGTTCCTCGGTCAGTCCTCGACGAGCCGCCTGGCGAGACCCTCATCCAGAACCACATCGGTGATGAGGCCGGCCGCCAGTGCAGCTCGAAGGCTCACCAGCTTCGGGATCCCGGAGACGACGCACACCCGCCGGGGAACGCGGCGGAGCCGGTCGAGGCCTGGTCCCGTGGCCCGCGCGTTGACACGGATGTCCCGCCACGATCCGTCGGAACGGAAGAACACCGTCGCGACATCACCGATGGCGTGGTCCTCGCGGAGGCTCCGGTAGTCGTCACGTCCGAGGTAGCCGCCGACGTAGACGCGGCTCGGCACTTCTGCGGCCGGAGAGCCGAGGCTGAACACGGCGACATCCATCTTCGCCTGCAGATCGAGCACACGTCGCGTGCTTCGCTCGCGCCACATCGCCTCGCGCGTCGCGGGATCGTCGAAGAACGCCGGGACCGGGAACTGCTGGACCTGCGCGCCGAAGGCACTGCCGAACCGCTGCAGGATGTCGCTGGAGTACTCCACGCCGGTCGTCTGGGTGTTGCCAGCGCCGTTGAGCTGCACGAAGGTCGTGTTGTGGGTCTCCTTCTGCGTGAGCGCACGGCTCACGGCGCTGATGGTCGATCCCCACGCGACGCCGATGACCATGTTCGAGTCGACGAACTGCGACAGCAGACGCCCGGCGGTGAGCGCCACTCGCTCGAGACGCTCCACCTCGCTGAGGATCTCGGGCATCGGCACGACGTGCGCCGCCACGCGATGCCGATCGCGAATCCTGTGCTCGAGCATGCCGAGGCGTTCCAGGGGCGAGTTGATCCGGATGTCGACCAGACCGCTCTCACGCGCAAAGCTCAGGAGCCGCGAGACCGAGGATCGGGACGTGCCGAGCTCTTTCGCGATGACCTCCATGGTCTTGTCCTGCATGTAGTAGAGCTGCGCGGCGGTGAGCGCCGCGATCAGCTTGCTGTCGCGTGATTCCGGGCTTGCGCCGACCATGACATCCTCCTCATCCTCGATCCTTGCACATATGTGCAGTGGGCTTGCGCGGGATGCCACACAGGTCGATGCTGGTTGGCAAGTAAGGAAGAGAGGGTCGACGATGATCGATTCGACACACTCGTCAGCGGAGCGCGCAGAGATTCGCGCCGTCCGTGAATCCGGGCGCACCAGCGTTCTCGTCATCGGTGGCGGGATCAACGGTATCTCCACGTTCCGCGACCTGGCACTCCAGGGCGTCGATGTCGTGCTCGTGGAGCGGGGGGACTTCGCCTCAGGTGCATCCTCCGCGTCGAGCCACATGATCCACGGCGGGATCCGCTACCTCGAGAACGGCGAGTTCCGACTCGTGCGCGAGTCCGTCGAGGAGCGCAACGGTCTTCTCAAGATCGCCCCGCACTACGTCAAGCCGCTGCAGACGACCATCCCGATCTACTCGACCTTCTCGGGCATCCTGTCCGCTCCCCTGCGGTTCCTGACGCACAAGAGCGGCAAGCCCCAGGAACGCGGCGCCTTCCTGATCAAGGTCGGTCTGACGATCTACGACACCTTCTCCCGTGACGGGGGGATGGTCCCCCGGCATCGCTTCCTCGGCCGCAAGAAGTCCCTCGCCGAGCTGCCCTCGCTCGACCCCAAGATCAAGTACACGGCCACCTACTACGACGCATCGATGCACGATCCCGAGCGTCTCGCCCTCGACGTGCTGCAGGACGGGCGCACGGCGCATCCCGGGGCACACGCCCTCAACTACGTCGAGGCCATCGCGCGCGACGGCGACAAGGTCGTGCTCCGAGACCGCGAGAGCGGCACGGAGTTCACGGTACAGGCCGACGTGGTCGTGAACGCGTCCGGCCCCTGGACCGACCTGACGAACGATGCGTTGGGCACCGACACCCGCTTCATGGGCGGCACCAAGGGCTCGCACATCGTGCTCGACCACCCCGAGCTGCTGGAGGCGACCCGGGGTCGCGAGATCTTCTTCGAGCACTCCGACGGCCGCATCGTGCTGATCTACCCGCTGAAGGGACGCGTCCTGGTCGGCACCACCGACATCGACGCCGACCCTCGCGAGGTACCGGTGTGCACCGAAGAGGAGGTCGACTACTTCTTCGATCTCATCCACCACGTGTTCCCGACGATCCCGGTCACGCGCGACGTGATCGTGTACAAGTTCTCGGGTATCCGTCCGCTGCCGCGCCACGAGGACACCGCTCCCGGGTTCGTCTCCCGCGATTACCGCATCGAGGTCGACGACAAGGGTGCCGTTCCGCTCGTGAGCCTCGTCGGCGGCAAGTGGACGACCTTCCGCGCGCTGGGCGAGTCCCTGTCCGATGTCGTGCTCGGCCTCATCGACCGCAGCAGGACCGTCTCCACGGTGGGCCGCGCGATCGGTGGCGGACGCGAATTCCCCCGCACCGAGAAGGCCAAGCGCATCTGGATCCAGGAGAACCTCCCCGGAGCGGGCGCACGCGCCGACCAGCTGCTCGCCCGCTACGGCACTCGGGCCGCGCAGGTCTGGGAGTACGTCGAGCAGGGGACGGATGCGCCGCTCGCCGCCGGCGACCTCTCGACGCGCGAGCTCGAGTGGATGGTGCAGAACGAGATGGTGGCACGCTTGGAAGACGTCGTCCTCCGTCGCACCAGCATCGCCTTCACGGGTGGCGCGAATGCGGAGGTGCTCGACGAGATCGCCGACGCCCTGGCACCGATCCTCGGCTGGGACCGCTCGCGTCACGACGCCGAGCTCGAGCAGACGCGCCAGCTGCTGAACGAACGACACGGACTCGATATCCCGTCCCGCACCCGCGGCTGACGGGGTCTCGGACTGCCGCCCTCCTCGCGGCGCAACTCCCATAAAGTGTCGGGGCAGAGGGGCCCCGACACACAAGAAAGGTCAAAGAAGACATGGCTGATGTGAATCTCGGTCTCTACTTCCTCTCCGAGCTGGTCGGTACAGCGATGCTGGTGCTGCTCGGATGTGGTGTCGTCGCCAACGTCGCCCTCGCCAAGAACAAGGGCTTCGGCGGCGGCTTCCTGATGGTCAACTGGGGATGGGGCCTCGCGGTCTTCGCCGGTGTGCTCGTCTCCGCATACTCCGGCGCGATCCTCAACCCCGCAGTGGGCATCGGACTGCTGATCTCGGGCACGATCGATTTCCCGATGTTCCTCGTCGCCACCGCGGCCGAGCTCGTCGGCGCGATCATCGGTGCCATCGTCGTGTGGCTCGCATACAAGCAGCACTTCGACGAGGAGCCGGAGGCCGCCAACAAGCTCGGCGTGTTCTCCACCGGCCCGGCGATCCGCTCCTATGGCTGGAACCTCGTCACCGAGATCATCGGCACGTTCGTCCTGGTCTTCGTGATCCTCGCGTTCGCGGACTACGGCGACATCGAGGTCGGAACGCCTGGCGGCCTCGGACCGCTCACCGCGCTTCCTGTGGCACTCCTCGTGGTCGCGATCGGCGCCTCCCTCGGTGGACCGACCGGTTACGCGATCAACCCTGCACGTGACCTCGGTCCGCGCATCGCTCACGCGATCCTGCCGATCAAGGGCAAGGGCTCGAGCGACTGGTCCTACTCGTGGGTCCCGGTGGTCGGTCCGCTCATCGGTGGTGCGATCGCCGCTGCTGCAGCTCCCGTCCTGCTGCACCTCGCCTGAACGACCTGAATTCAAAGGAGAACACAATGGCTGACTACATCCTCGCCATCGACCAGGGAACGACTTCGAGCCGCGCGATCATCTTCGACAAGAAGGGCAGCATCATCGCGACGGGCCAAAAGGAGCACGAGCAGATCCTGCCGAAGGCCGGCTGGGTCGAGCACGATGCGGCAGAGATCTGGCGCAACGTCCAGGAGGTCATCGGTCTGGCGCTGAGCCGCGCCGACCTCACCCGCCACGACATCGCCGCAGTGGGCATCACCAACCAGCGCGAAACCGCGGTCGTCTGGGACAAGAAGACCGGCAAGCCCGCCTACAACGCCATCGTCTGGCAGGACACCCGCACCCAGGACATCGTCGATCGCCTCGCTGCTGATGGTGGCGTCGAGAGGTTCAAGCCGGTCGTCGGTCTCCCGCTCGCGACCTACTTCTCGGGCACCAAGATCGCCTGGATCCTGGAGAACGTCGACGGCGCTCGCGAGAAGGCGGAAGCCGGAGACCTCATCTTCGGCACCACCGACAGCTGGGTGCTCTGGAACCTGACGGGCGGCGCCGATGGCGGTGTACACGTGACCGACGTCACCAACGCCTCGCGCACGATGTTCATGGACCTCGAGACGCTCGAATGGCGCGACGACATCCTCGAGGCGTTCGGCGTGCCGCGCTCGATGATGCCGGAGATCCGTTCGTCCTCCGAGGTGTACGGCGCGGCGGAGGACTCCTCTCTGTTGCGAGAGACGCCGATCGCCGGCATCCTGGGCGATCAGCAGGCCGCGACGTTCGGTCAGGCTGCCTTCCAGAAGGGTGAGAGCAAGAACACCTACGGCACCGGCTGCTTCCTGATCTTCAACACGGGCGAGGAGATCGTCCACTCGAAGAACGGGCTGCTGACCACCGTCGGGTACAAGCTCGGCGACGGCCCGACCCACTACGCGCTCGAGGGTTCGATCGCGGTCACCGGATCCCTGATCCAGTGGCTGCGTGACCAGCTCGGCATCATCTCCTCCGCACCCGAGGTCGAGGAGCTGGCGGACAAGGTCGACGACAACGGCGGCGTGTACATCGTCCCGGCGTTCTCCGGCCTGTTCGCGCCGTACTGGCGCCCGGACGCCCGTGGGGCGATCGTCGGTCTCACGCGCTACGCCAACAAGAACCACATCGCGCGTGCAGCTCTCGAAGCCGTGGCCTTCCAGACGCGCGACGTGCTCGATGCGGTCAACGCGGACGCCGGTGTGGACCTGACCGAGCTCAAGGTCGACGGCGGCATGGTCGCCAACGATGCGCTCATGCAGTTCCAGGCTGACGTCCTCGGGGTTCCGGTCGTGCGTCCGGTGGTCGCGGAGACCACCGCGCTCGGCGCGGCCTACGCTGCGGGACTCGCAGTCGGGTTCTGGAACGGCCTCGATGACCTTTCTGCCAACTGGCAGGAGGACAAGCGCTGGGAGCCGTCGATGGAAGCCGGAGAACGCGACCGTCAGCTGCGCCTGTGGCGCAAGGCCGTCACCAAGTCGATGGACTGGGTCGACGAAGACGTGAAGTGATCTGACACCAAGACGAAGCGGGTCCGGAGCTCTTGCTCCGGACCCGCTTCTCCGTCCCACCGGAAGAAGCGTCGGACCGTCAGAATCCGTTGATCGAGGCGAAGAACGCGCCGGTGCCGTCGACGGCGATCCGTCCGCTCTCATCGCTCGACGTCACCTGCTCGTACCCGGCATCGCTCCAGTAGAAGACATCCGCCGAGATCTCTCCGACGCCTTGTCCGAACATCTGCTGAGCGAATCCATGCAAGTCCTGCACGACGTATATCGCCTCCGGTCCGGTGATGACGTGGAACGCCACGTGATGACGAGAGGGTACGGCGAAGAGCACGCCGTGGGGCGCAGAAGAGACGCCGGCGGCCGTCAGAAGGCCGGGAATGTCGAGTACGCGACTCGCCGTGAACATCGAGTCCGAGACGATCGCCTGGAAAGCTCCGTTGCCCGTGTCGAGGGTGTGGATCTCGTCGATCGGCTCGGTCGACACTGCCGCGAGGGCGGCCGCCCACAGCTGTTCGGCATCGAACCGGTCGACGATCGAGTCAGGAACGGCGCTCGTGATCTCGGGATGATCCAGCATGAGGATCACCTCGAGGCCGTCCACGATCGCGCGGCGGTAGGTGAACGATTCGCGTTGGGTCTCCGGAAGGTACGCCGAAGGGATGAGGCGCGCTTTGACCAGCGAGAGGATCTCGTCATCGGCGAGGTCCTCATCCCGAGGTGCGGACTGACGGCTGAGCAGCCCCGAGATATGGCGTTCGACAACCTCGGGCCAGTCCGACTCCGGCTTGAGTTTCACAGCGCGGGCGAGGTTGTAGAGCCCGTACTGCGCCCCGGATGCTCCCTCGGCGTAGTCGCCGTGCATGGTGATCGCCCCCTCTGCCTCAGGCCACTTCGACGCGAACAGAGATCGCACGAGCGCGGCTTCTCGCACGGTGAGGTCTTCAAGGTCGGGATCGGGCTGTGACTCTTTCGACTTCTTGCCGAAATTCAGAAACCCCACGCAGCACTCTCCTCCGATGGTCACCGCCCGAAGAACCTCTTCAGCGCGGGCTCAAACGGACTCAGGCTAGCGCAGCACGAACGGGGGTCACGTCACGAGGTCGGCGGCTTCCATGACGGCGACGAACGCCCGAGCGACGTTCCGCGGGGCGGCGATATCCCAGGCGAGATACTCGACACGCACAGGACCGTCGCGCACATCCGCCGTGGCCACCTCGAACCCGGAGCGCTCGACGGTTCCCGGCGCCAGCAGCGACACAGCCAGCCCGGACTCCACCAACCCGAGGATGAGCGTCGCGGAGTCGGCCTCGAAAGCGACATCCCGTGTCAAACCCGCAGCCGCGAACGCCGCGTCGCTCTGCGCGCGTCCCGAGGTCGCCGCGGGGAAGTCCGCGAAGGTCATCCCGGCGATGTCCTCCAGTTCGATGCTGTTCCTGAGCGCGAGCTCGTGTCTCTGAGGGAAGACGGCGACGAGTCGCTCCCGCGAGAGTGCGCGCGATGCCACACCGACCGGATCCACCCCATCGCGCAGGCCGAGCAGGGCGATGTCGAGCTCATCCTTTCGGAGCCTGCGTGTCAGGACGTCGCTGTTGCCTACTTGGAGTTCGACTCTCACGCGTGGGTGCGCCGCACGATAGGCGACGAGCACCGCGGGGACGTCGATGGCGGTCACCGTCGGAATCACGCCCATCCGTAGCGTTCCCTCGACGACGCCATCGACGGCGGCGGCATCTTCCTTCGCCCGCTCCGCTGCGCGAAGCGCGATACGCGCATGCTCGACGAACGCCTGGCCGGCCTCGCTCAGGCGGACGCTACGGCTCGACCGCACGAACAGACGGCGCCCGATCTCGCGCTCGAGGGAGGCGATCTGGTGACTCAACGCGGACTGGGTGACGAAGCACCGTTCGGCTGCCCGGGTGAAGCTCAGGGTGTCGGCCACTTCCACGACGTACCGGAGCTGCTGGAGTTCCATTCATCCATGATGCAACGTCATGGCTCTCGTGACAACCATGCGTTGGACTCATGGACCGCCCGGACGCACGCTGGAAGGATGAACCGCCTGACGCTGGTGATGACAACCGCTCTCGCTCCCATCGCCTGGGGCACCACCTACCTCGTGACCACGGAGCTGCTCCCCGCCGGGCATCCGCTGTTCGCCGGTCTGCTCCGCTCACTCCCGGCCGGTCTCCTCGCGGTCGCCATCAGTCGGCGGCTCCCGCACGGCTCCTGGTGGTGGAAGTCGTTCGTCCTGGGCGCGCTCAACATCGGCGCGTTCTTCCCGCTGCTGTTCCTCGCCGCCGAAAGGCTTCCGGGTGGCGTCGCCGCAGCCGTCGCCGGAGCGCAGCCGCTCATCGTCCTGGCGCTCGGAGCGCTCGTCCTCCACGAGCGCATCCGGCCGATCACTGCCACCGCGGCCGTGGTGGGCGCGGGCGGCGTCACGCTGGTCGTCCTCGGTCCCGCGGCCGAGCTCGATCTCTGGGGTATTCTCGCCGCCCTCGGCGGTGTCACGGCGACCGGAGTGGGGATGATCCTGACCAAGCGCTTGGGCCGGCCGGTCGGCGTGGGTCCCGTCGCTTATGCAGGCTGGCAGCTCAGTGCGGGCGGATTGCTGCTCCTGCCTCTCACCCTGATCGTCGAGGGCGTGCCGCAGACCATCGACGGTGGCGCCGCTCTCGGATATCTGTGGCTCGCCACCGCTGGCGGGATCGTCGCCTACACGCTCTGGTTCCGCGGGATCCAGCAGCTGCCGGTCATCGCGCCCGGACTCCTCGCGCTCCTGTCCCCCATCGTCGCGACGGTGCTGGGGCTCGTGATCGCCGGCGAGCGGTTCACCCCACTCCAGGCTGTCGGATTCATCCTCACGCTCGGCGCGCTCGTTCTGGGGCAACTCGTCGCGCGTCCGAAATCCTTCTCAGACGCTCGTGCGGAGGTGACGGTCGCGCATGCGCTCACGACTCCACGCTGAGGGCGCTCAGCTCTTGCCGAAGAGCTTCTGGATCTCGGCGAGTTCGGCCTCGCTCGGAGCCTGAGCAGCGCCGCCGCCGAGACCGAACCCGGAGCCGGTCGGCGTCGCGGACGATGCGATGCCGGCGTTCTCGGCCGCTCGCTTCGCAGGGTTTCCCGAGCGGGAGCCGCCGGACGACTTGCCCTTCTTTCCACGCTTCGAAGACGCGCCAGGACGCCCCATGCCCGGCACAGGCCCCATGCCGGGAATGTTCGGAGTGCCGCCGCGAGCGACCGTCTTCATCATCTTCGCCGCCTGCTCGAAGCGCTGCACGAGCTGGTTCACATCCGTGACGGTCATCCCCGATCCGCGCGCGATGCGCAGACGACGCGAGCCGTTCAGAACCTTGGGATTGCGTCGCTCCCCCGGTGTCATCGAACGGATGATGGCCTCGGTGCGGTCGATCTCGCGCTCGTCGAAGTCGTCGAGCTGCTGCTTCATCTGCCCCATGCCCGGGAGCATCCCGAGCATCTTCTTCATCGAGCCCATCTTCTTCATCTGCTGAAGCTGGTCGAGGAAGTCTTCGAGGGTGAAGGCCTCTGTCGCGAGCTTCTCGGCCATCTTCATGGCCTCTTCCTCGTCGAAGGCCTGCTGAGCCTGCTCGATGAGGGTCAGGATGTCACCGAGGTCGAGGATGCGGCTCGCCATGCGGTCGGGGTGGAAGGGCTCGAGGTCCTCGAGGCGCTCACCCGTCGAGGCGAAGATGATCGGACGACCCGTCACGGACGCCACCGAGAGCGCCGCACCACCGCGGGCATCACCGTCGAGCTTCGACAGCACCACTCCCGTGAAGTCGACTCCCTCCTGGAACGCCCTGGCGGTGTTCACGGCGTCCTGACCGATCATCGCGTCGATGACGAACAGGACCTCGTCGGGGTTCACTGCCTTGCGGATGTCTGCGGCCTGCTTCATGAGCTCGGCATCGACGCCGAGGCGGCCGGCGGTGTCGATGATGACGACGTCGTGCTGCTGCCGGCGGGCGTATTCGACGCCGTCACGCGAGACTTTCACGGGGTCGCCGACCCCGTTTCCCGGCTCAGGAGCGTAGACCGAAGCCCCGGCCTGCTCTGCGACCACCTGGAGCTGGTTGACCGCGTTCGGGCGCTGAAGGTCGGCGGCGACGAGCAGAGGCGTATGCCCCTCGCCCTCGAGCTGCTTGGCGAGCTTTCCCGCGAAGGTGGTCTTTCCGGAGCCCTGCAGACCCGCGAGCATGATGACTGTCGGTGCCGTCTTGGCGAACTGCAGACGGCGCTGCTCGCCACCGAGGATCTGCACGAGTTCCTCGTTGACGATCTGAACGACCTGCTGGGCGGGGTTCAGCGCCTTGTTGACTTCGTCGCCGAGGGCGCGTTCGCGGACCTTCGCCGTGAATTCCTTGACGACAACGAGCGCGACGTCGGCGTCGAGCAGGGCACGACGGATCTCGCGCACGGTGCCGTCGACGTCGGCCGCAGTGAGCTTTCCCTTCGTGCGCAGATTGCGGAAGGTCTCGGTGAGCCGATCGGAGAGCGTGCCAAATGTAGCCATGGTGCTCTGATTCTACGCGAGCGGAGACGGGTTGCTCAGCGCCGTGCGTACTCAGGACCAGGGCAGGTCATGGATCGTCCCCAGTGCTTGACGCAGGACCGTCTCGGGCGCCCCCTGACCGGCCCCCTGTTCCGCCCAGACCCGCAGAGACGACAGCACTGCCGCCGCGTGCGCCGCACCGAGGATGTCGGCGCGGATGACGTCGACCCCCGCGGCGGATGCCGCACGCGATACCGCGGAGGACAAGCGGGCGAGGCGAAGCCCGGTGTCACGGACGAGTTCGTCCTCCAGACCCATCGCCGCGGCATTGCGAAGAGCCAGAGCGAGAGGATCCGGCGCGAAGTCACGCACGATCAGCAGAAGGATGTCGCGGACCGATTCTCCTGTCGCCGATCCCGCAAGCTGTTCGAGGGACCTGACTGCCTGGCCGATGCGTTCATCGACGCCCGACCACAGCACGTCACTCTTCGACGCGAAGTAGTTGAAGAAGCTCGAACGGCTCACTCCTGCGCGCTGTGTGATGTCGGCCACAGACGTCGCATCGTATCCGCGTTCCAGGAAGAGCTCACAGGCAGCCTCGGCGAGGGTCTCCCGCGACGACACCTTGGGGCGCCCCGCCCTGCCTGTGGAACTCATGCCCTCACGCTACCGCGAGGCGCAGGCCGCGAGTGCCGCGAGCCGTTCGAAAGGGTATTGTTGCTCTCAGTCCATTTACGCAACGAAGGCGGCTTTGTGATGCTCGAGATCCTCACCCCCGGGTTCTCTCCGACACCCGTACCGTACGTCGACGGGTGGGAGCTTCAGCGCAGCATCCATGCCGACGTCGTCGATGGGACACGTCCGGACACCCTCATCCTCCTCGAGCACGAGGCCGTGTACACCGCGGGGAAGCGCACCGAACCGCAGGAGCGTCCGCAGGACGGCACACCCGTGGTCGACGTCGATCGCGGTGGCAAGATCACCTGGCACGGCCCCGGACAGTTGGTGGGGTATCCGATCGTGCGCCTCGTCGAGCCCATCGACGTCGTCGCACATGTGCGTCGGCTCGAGCGCCTGCTGATCGACGTCCTGCGCCCGTTCGGCGTCGTCGGCTACCAGGTGGATGGTCGCAGCGGGGTCTGGGTACGCCGCCCGCTCTCCGAAGACAAGGTGGCGGCCATCGGCGTGCGTGTGCAGCAGGGCGTGACGATGCACGGCTTCGCGATCAACTGCGACAACTCGCTGGCGGGGTTCCGCGGCATCATTCCATGCGGCATCACCGACGCCGGCGTCACGACCGTGAGCGAGGTCGTGGGGTCCGCGGTCTCCCCGCTCGACCTCGTCGACGCGGTGAGCCGCGCCTTCCTCGTCGAGTATTCGCCCACCGAACTGTCTGGAGCCCACGCATGACCGCCGCACCCGAGGGCCGCAAGCTCCTCCGCCTCGAGATCCGCAACGCCGAGACGCCCATCGAGCGCAAGCCGGAGTGGATCAAGACCAAGGCGAAGATGGGCCCCGAATACACGGCCCTGCACTCCCTCGTGAAGAGCGAGGACCTCCACACCGTGTGCCAGGAGGCCGGCTGCCCCAACATCTACGAGTGCTGGGAGGACCGGGAGGCGACGTTCCTCATCGGCGGCTCTCAGTGCACACGCCGGTGCGACTTCTGCCAGATCGACACGGGAAAGCCCGCCGACTACGACACCGACGAACCGCGCCGTGTCGCAGAGAGCGTCGTCCGGATGAACCTGCGCTACGCGACCGTGACCAGCGTGGCACGCGATGACCTGCCCGACACGGGAGCGTGGCTGAACGCCGAGACCGTCCGAAAGATCCATGAGCTCAACCCGAACACCGGCGTCGAACTGCTGGCGAACGAACACAACGCCGATCCCGCGTTCCTGGGGCAGATCTTCGATGCCCGTCCCGAGGTGTTCGCGCACAACGTGGAGACCGTGCCCCGCATCTTCAAGCGCATCCGACCGGCGTTCCGGTACGAGCGCTCACTGAACGTCCTCACCCAGGCCCGCGACGCCGGATTGATCACGAAGTCGAACCTCATCCTCGGGATGGGCGAGGAGCCTGAGGAGGTCATCCAGGCACTTCAGGACCTGCACGACGCCGGGTGCGACATCATCACGATCACGCAGTACCTGCGCCCGTCACCTCGGCACCTCCCGGTCTCCCGATGGGTGAAGCCGGCGGAGTTCGTGGAGTTCAAGGAAGAGGCCGAGCGCATCGGCTTCCTCGGCGTCCTCGCCGGTCCGCTGGTGCGATCCTCCTACCGGGCGGGACGGCTGTGGGCGCAGTCGATGGCGTCGAAGGGTCGCGAGATTCCCGCTCACCTCTCGCACATCGCCGACAGCGCAGACCTCGGCTTCGCGCAGGCCGTGTGACGTGGTCGCCGTCCCGGGCTCGGCCGGGGCGGCAGCTCAGTCGGCGCTCATGACGGACTGCACGCTGCCGTCCGAGCCGAGGTTCACGAGCAGCACGTCGTCTGTGGAGCTGTCGTCAAGCGCGTACTCGAGCACGGCGAAGGGCTCCGACCCGCCGTGCTCGTCAGCGAGGATCGTCATGCTCATCAGCCGGAGCGAGCGGATGATGTCCACGGCGGCATCACCCGACACATCGACCAGCACGTCCGGCAGATCGTCGCCGTACGTCTCCTGCTGCTGAAGGATGTACTCGGTCACTTCGCTGGTGCGGTCGTCGACCTCTGCGAGCATCCCGCGTCTGGCGGTGTCGTCGACGCTTTCGAGGCCCGCGATCAAGGATGCGGCGATGTCGAGCGCGTCGGCAGACACGTCGTCCTGATCCGGCGCGGTCAGATCCACGGTGACGCTCTGATCGCCGAGCTCAACGGTCTCCGACCAGAAGATCGAGCCGTCGGGGCCCGAGGACAGGAGTCCGAAGTAATCGTGTTCGATCGCCATAACGCTATGAAACCAGCCTCGTGCTCACTGCGGTAGTCCCGTCATCAACCGACCAACGACTGGACGAACACATGGGGGGTGAAACCGGTCAGATCGTCGATCCCCTCGCCCTGTCCGAGCAACTTGACGGGGATACCGGTCCGCTCCTGGACCGCCAACACGAACCCGCCCTTGGCGGAGCCGTCGAGCTTGGTGAGGACCAACCCAGTGACGCCGGCGTGTTCGAGGAAGGCCTCGGCCTGCATCACGCCGTTCTGACCCGTGGTGGCATCGAGCACGAGCAGCACTTCGCTGATCGGCGCCTGCTTCTCGATCACGCGCCTGACCTTCGACAGCTCGTCCATGAGGCCGCCCTTGGTGTGCAGGCGCCCGGCCGTGTCGATGATGGCGATCTCGATGCCCTCGCGCTTCGCGTACTCGACCGTCTGGAAGGCGACGGATGCGGGATCCTGTCCCTCCTGCTGTGGGCGCACGATCGCGGCGCCGCCGCGCTGCGCCCAGGTGGCCAGCTGGTCGACCGCCGCCGCACGGAACGTGTCGGCCGCGCCGACGACGACGCTGCGCTGATAGCCGCGAAGGAACTTGGTGAACTTGCCGATGGTGGTCGTCTTGCCGACGCCGTTGACACCGACGACGAGGACCACGGCCGGACGCTCGGTGAGCTTCAGTGTCGTGTCGAACTTCGCGAAGTGCTCCTCCAGGGTTTCCCGCAGCATGCGCTGGAGATCCTTGGGATCCGTGGTGCGGTACCTCTCGACCTTCTCACGCAGCTCGTCGACGACGCGCTCGCTGATGTCGGGGCCGAAGTCGGCTGTGAGCAGAGCCGTCTCGAGGTCCTCCCAGGTCGTCTCATCGATGGTGGGCTTGACGAACATGCCGCGCAGTGCGCGACCAAGAGACCAGGACTTCTCCGCCATCACTCCAGCCTACGGGTTGCGCAGGCGATGAACCGCGTGCGCGGCGGGCACATCCGCTCAGACGGTGGCCGCGGCACGATCTCCGACCCGCTGGCCGACGACGGCGGACACCCCGTCCTGGCGCATCGAGACGCCGTACAGCGCGTCGGCGATCTCCATCGTGCGCTTCTGGTGCGTGATCACGAGCAGCTGCGAGCTCTCCCTCAGCTGCTCGAAGACGGTGAGCAGACGGCCGAGGTTCGCGTCATCCAGCGCAGCCTCCACCTCGTCCAGGATGTAGAACGGACTCGGCCGCGCCTTGAAGATCGCGACGAGGAGCGCGACGGCCGCCAACGACCGCTCCCCACCGGAGAGGAGGGACAGGCGCTCGATCTTCTTCCCCACGGGGCGGACGGACACCTCGATGCCGGTTGTGAGCATGTTGTCGGGATCCGTGAGCGAGATACTGCCTGTGCCACCGGGGAACAGCAGGGGGAAGACCTGACCGAAAGCCTCCCTCGTGTCCTCGAAGGCACTCGCGAAGATCGTCTGCATGCGCTCGTCGAGATCCGTGATGATCGTCAGGAGGTCCTGCCGCGTCTGGGTGAGGTCAGCCAGCTGCTCCGTGAGGAAGGCATGCCTCTGCTCCAGAGCGGCGAACTCCTCCAGCGCCAAGGGATTCACCCGACCGAGCTGCGCCAGCTTGCGCTCGGCTTCGGCGAGACGACGCTGCTGGATGCGGCGGTCGAACGGGATCGCAGTATCGTCCGCCCCATGATCGGCTTCAGCGGGCACCGTACCCGGGTCGCGGGGAACAAGCTGGTCCGGACCATATTCCGCAATGAGAATATCTTCGTCCAAAGCCAGCTCCGACGAAACACGCTCGAGCAGACTGTTCAGGTGGAGCTTCTTCTCGTGAATCTGCAGCTCGAGTCCGTGCACGCTCTCCGTGAGCCCGGCGAGTCGCTCCCGAAGAGAGCTCTCCTGCGCACGGAGGCCGACGAGTTCCTGGTTCTGCGCAGAACGCGCAGCCTCGGCCTCTTTCAGCGCGAGACGCGCTTCGGTGACCGACCGATCCAGCGAATCGAGGATGCGCGGAAGTTCTTCGGCCACCCCTGAGGCCGCCTCGCGCTGGCCGCGGCGGATGACCGCTCGACGTGCGGCCTCAACCGCGGCGTCTCGCTCATGCTCGCGTTGACGCTCCAGGCTGGCGACCCTCGACTGCGCTGCGCGAACACGCTCGCGCAGCGTCTCGATCTCGAGCCGGGCACGCACCTCGCCCTCGCGAGCAAGCTCGAGGGCCTCGAGCAATCCGTCTCGCGCTGAGGCGTCGAGCACGGGCCTCGGCGCAGCGATCGCATCGTCGAGTGCCGTCTTCGCGGCTTCGGCTTTGGACTCGGCCTCGGAGACGGCCGACTGCGCCTGTGCGAGACCCGTCTCGAGGCGCTCGCACTCGGCGACGGCGGATTCGTGGCGCACCGTGACCCGGTTGAGTTGCTCTGCGTGCGTGGCGAGAGCGGCGTCGTGTTCGCGGAGCGCCCGCAGCGCCTCCTTGGCCTGACGTCTCGTCGTCTCGACCGCCTCGTTGGCGTCCTCGCGAGCCTCTCGGAGCGAGTCGACGACGATCTGGATCTCGGTGAGCCGCTCGGCTGCGGCATCCCGTTCCGCCGCGAGCTCCAGACGAGAGCGTTCGCCGCCGGAGCCCGTCCGAAGGGTCTGCGCCGTGATCACGTCGCCGCCGACCGTGACGATGGTCGTCGCAGTGTCACCGGCGACGTCAAGTGCAGTCCGCGCGGCGCGCGCAGAATCCAGGTGGTCGGCGATCAGGACATGCGACAGCACTCCGAGCACACCGTCGGGAGCCGTCACCGTGTCCACGGCTGGTGTGACCCCCGCTATCGCCGGGAGCGCCATATCCGGCCGCAGAGCGTCCGCGATGACGAAGTCCACCACTCCCCTACGCTGTTCTGCCGCATCCGCTGCCAACGCATAGGCGTCGGCCGCCGTGTCGATGAGCACGCCCTCCGCGAGCGGGCCGAGAACGGCGGCGATCGCCGCCTCGTAGCCGGCACGCACCTGCACAGCGTCGCCGACGAGGCCCCGAACACCTTTGCCACCCGCTCTGACGATCTCCGCCGCACCGCCGGAAAGAGCCAGCGCACTGCTCAACGCCGATGCCTTGGCCGTCAGCGAGTCGACCTCGCGCTCGGCGGCGTGCAGCCGCTCTCGCAAGGTCTCGCGCTCGGACTCCGCCGCTGTGGCCGCGCGCTGTGCGCTCTCGTAGGCGGCCGTGTGCTCGACGGCTGTGCCTTCGGGAGCCTCTGCGTCGTCGATGGACTCGAGCGCCTCTGCGGCTTCCCGCCTCCGCGTATTCGCCGCTTCGAGCGCGTTCTCCTGCCGAAGCACCGCTCCTCGCACAGCGGCGAGGGCCGAAGCTGCGGCGTCGGCAGTACCGCGCAGAGCCGACAAGCGCATGTCGTACTCGGAAACGAGCGCACTCTGCTCGGCGATGTCGACGTCGAGGGTGTCGAGTTCTGCGCGGGCGTGAACCACCTCGCGGCTTGCTGCAGCGGCTGCGTCCTGAGCATCTCCGAGTCCGGCGGAGATCGTATCGATCTCGTCCTTCGCCTCATCGATGGTGGCCTGCGTCACCGTGACGGCGGTGACTGCGGCGTCGTCGTCGTCCGAACCGAGAAGAGCGAGCCGCTGATTCGCGAGCGTATAGAGCCCCCGCATCCGCTCCTGAACTTGCTCGAGTCCGAACGCCACGCTGCGCGCCTGATCGACGGCGACCGAATTCTGGTCCTGTTCGAGTCGCGCGATGCTCGCCCGCACCGTCTCCGCCTGATCGGAAAGCACCAGCCGCTCGGTATGGCGCTCGTTCTCGGTGCGGGTGTGATCAGCAAGCGCAGTGCGCAGGGCGACGACGTCGTCGGCGAAGATGCGGGCCTTCGCATCACGCACGACAGCGGCGATGGTCTGCGCCTCACGAGCGATCTCGGCCTGGCGCCCCAAGGGCTTGAGCTGCCGACGGATCTCGCCGGCGAGATCGCTCAGCCGAGTGAGGTTGGTCTCCATCGCGTCGAGTTTGCGGAGTGTCTTCTCCTTGCGCCGACGGTGCTTGAGAATTCCGGCCGCTTCCTCGATGAATCCGCGGCGGTCCTCGGGCGACGCCTGCAGCACCGTGTCAAGACGGCCTTGGCCGACGATCACGTGCATCTCCCGGCCCAGGCCGGAATCGCTCAGAAGCTCCTGCACGTCGAGAAGGCGGCACCCCTCCCCGTTGATCGCGTACTCGCTGGAGCCGTTGCGGAACAGCGTGCGGCTGATCGTGACCTCGGCGTACTCGATCGGCAGTGCTCCGTCGGCGTTGTCGATCGTGAGCTGCACCTCGGCGCGACCGAGCGGACCGCGCGTCGATGTACCGGCGAAGATCACGTCTTCCATCTTGCCGCCGCGCAAGGTCTTCGCACCCTGCTCGCCCATCACCCAGGCGAGGGCGTCGACGACGTTCGACTTGCCGGAACCGTTCGGGCCGACGATGCAGGTGACGCCGGGTTCGAACACGAAGCTCGTCGGCTGAGCGAACGACTTGAACCCCTTGAGCGTCAGGCTCTTCAGATGCATGGGGGCACCGTTCGTCCGGGGAGAATCACGCGGCTACGCTACCGGAATTCCGGGCCTGCAGCCTCATCCCGCGCGGGCGGAGAGAGAACTCGGAAACCGTGCGACACGCCGAGCGGAGGCACAGGTGCTTGACGTCGCCCGCACGGATTCGCTACCGTGGCCTCCGGATCGCCACACGAAAGGAGGTTACCGATGATTACGACTCAGCTCAACGCACAGGCCACTGGCCTCGCCGCGCCCGCGCACTTCGCGCCGCGCCCTGCGTTCTCGGTAACCGCCGGCGTCCGCATCAGCGTTCTCTCGTAGAACCGCATCCCGAGATTCCCGGCCCGTAGTGGGCCCTCTCTGGCCGGCTCTTCAGCGCCCCGTCCACTGATCTGCAGCGCAGATCATGGTTCCTCCTCCGCTTTCGGCGGCCACGTTCCGTGGTATCTGCCGACTCGCGCTCTTCCGCATCGTTCCCGACTGCTCCTGCCGTCGACGTGCGGTGCTTCCGCATCCATCACCACCATCACTTCCGAAGGAACCATCGTGAATACCACGTTGCATCGCAGCGACATCCACCCGCCCGATATCGAGGACCGCCAGGTCCTCCATATCCCCCGCCCCGACGAACTGCGTCGCCTGTCGATCGCGGATCGTCTCTCCCTCCGGATCGGTCTCTGGCTCTTCCAGAGGGCGCAGCGCCCGCGGCAACCACGCCGCGGCCTGCGCATCGATCCGGCAGACATATTCCTGCTCGGCGAGCAGCGTCATCGTTCGGCAGCGGAATCCTACGCACTGCTGACGTATGACATGCAGCGCGGAATGCGTTGACGGTCACCCGATCGCCATCGTCCCTCTCATCGCCGCACACTCTGCGTGCATCCACCCGCGTTCCCGCGGGCGGATGCACGCAGAGGTCTGATCTCCTGGGCCACCGCTCCCGCATCCACTCGACACGGCACGTCGCCCACCACCTCCGAAACCCGCACGAAAGAACAAGAGATGACGACCAATGAACCGACGATCACACCGATGATCGTGCCGGTCTCCCTGGACTCCGACGACGCGGCGGAGTTCCTCGCGTACGGCGACCTCAACCGACGCGTCTGCGACGAGCAGGTCGGACTCCCCGACCTCGCGCCTGACGCCGCACAGATGTTGCCGGACTGGCAGGACGACACCGATTCCCTCGACCGTGGATTCGTGGCAAGGATCGATGAGGAGATCGTCGGCATGGTGACGGTCACACTCGCCCAGGAGGCAGAGGCCCATGCGGCCGAGATCGATCTGTTGGTTCCCGAAGCACACTGGGGGCACGGAGTCGAGGATGTTCTGCTCGCCCGCGCCGAAGCCGAGGCGCGCGCGCACGGACGAACCGTCCTGCAGATCTGGAGCCTTCACCGTCCCGCGGACGCCGACCGGATGCTGGTGCCGCGGACGGGATGGGGGCGCGTCCCCGTCACCCCGCTCTCCGAGCTCGCTGAGGCAAACGGCTACGCCCTCGAGCAGGTCGAGCGCAACAGCGAGTATGACCTGCACAGCGATGTCCGCCCGCTTCGCGATGCTCTGGCGGGCGCGAGCGAGTTCGCCGGGCCGGACTACCGCATCGTCGAGTGGAACATGCCGACGCCTCCGGAGTGGCGAGAGGGCTTCGCCGCCGTGCTCGCCCGTCTTTCCACGGATGCCCCGAGCGGCGACATGGACTTCGCCGAGGAGCACTGGGATGCCGACCGCGTCGTCCGCCGTGAAGCGCGACTCCTCGGCGCAGGTCAGACAGTTTCCGTGGTCGCCGTGCAGCACGTGCCGACCGGACAGCTCGTCGCCTACAACGAGTTGCTCATCGCCGAGGACCGCACCGGTGTCACGCATCAGTTCGGCACGTTGGTGAGCAAGGACCATCGCGGACACCGCCTCGGCATGATCGTGAAGTGCGCGAATCTGCTCCGCTGGCGCGAGTTGATGCCGGACTCGACCGTCGTCTCCACCTTCAACGCGGAGGAGAATCGGCCGATGCTGAGCATCAACGAGGCGATCGGCTTCGTGCCCGTGTCGTACGCCGGAGCCTGGCAGAAGAAGATCTGACGTGGCCGCGGACCCGATCTCATTCTTCGGGATGATCTCGGGTCCGCACCGTCATCCGCCCGGGCGACGACGGGGCGGCACCGAATCACGAGGCTGGAACCATGAAAACCCCCGCGATCGAAGCCCATGCCCTCATCAAGAACTTCGGGACGACGCACGCTCTCGCCGGCGTCGACCTCGCGATCCATCGAGGCGAGTCCGTCGCGATCATGGGCGCCTCCGGTTCAGGCAAGACGACGCTTCTGCACGTGTTGGCGGGAATCACCGCACCCGATGGCGGCAGCGTCGTGTTCCGTCCGGCCGAGGGCGCCCCGATCGAGGTGACCGCGCTCGGGGAATCCGCGCGCTCCAGACTGCGTCGCGAGAGGTTCGGGTTCGTCTTCCAACAGGGTCTCCTGATTCCCGAGCTCACGGCGGTGGAGAACGTGGCGCTCGCCTCGATGATCAACGGCATCAAGCGCCAGGATGCGGTACAGCATGCAGCTTCCTGGCTCGCAGCTCTCGGACTCGCCGGCATGGAGGAGCGGCGGATCGGGGAGCTCTCCGGCGGACAGGCGCAGCGCGTCGCGATCGCCCGCGCCCAGGCCACGGGCGCTGAACTCGTCTTCGCCGATGAGCCCACCGGTGCTCTCGACTCGACCACCTCTTCCGAGGTGATGGACGCCCTCCTGTGGTCGACGACCGGGCAGGGGCGCACGCTGGTCGTCGTCACGCATGACCCCGATGTCGCGGCTCGCTGCACGCGCACGATCGCCGTGCGCGACGGACGCATCATCTCTTCGGCGGTGGCCGCGTGAACCGCAACGTCTTGGCACTCCTCTTACGACCTGCCCCCGGGCAGAACGGTGTCCTCGCGCTGCCCGTCGTGGCTTTCGGCGTGGTGACGACGCTGGTCCTCACGGTGATCGGAGGTGCGCAGTCCTTCTGGGGCTGGACCGATGAATACGCCGCTCTCTACCAGGGCCTCGCAGCGATCGCCCTCGTCTTGTTGGTCGTGCCCCTGCTGTCCCTCGGCGGTGCCGCGGCCCGGCTCTCCGCCCGCCGACGCGATGAGCGGCTCTCCACCCTCCGACTGCTCGGGGTCTCCCCCGCCGGGGTCACGGTCGCCACGGTCACCGAGTCCGTTCTCGTGGCTGCCGTCGGAACGCTCGCTGGCGTCGTCGGGCACGTCGCGATCAGCCCGCTCATCGGACTCATCCCGTTCCGGGGCGAGCCTCTCGGGTTCGCTGCCGTCGTGCTCCCTCCGTTGCAGAGCGCCATCGTCGTGGCGGCCGTGCTCGCGCTCGCAGCCGCCAGCGCGGTCATCGGGCTTCGCCGGGTGGTGATATCGCCCCTCGGTGTTCGTACGCGCTCGGATGTACCCCAGGTGCACTGGATTCGTGCTGTGCTCGCGGCCGGTGCGATCGCGATCGCATTCGTGCTCATCAAGGTGTTCCCCTCCGTCGGCGGAGTCGTCCTCACCATCGCCGTCCTCGCGGGGTTGTTCGGTGCTGCATTGGCAATGCTGAATCTCGTCGGACCGTGGGTGCTCAAGGTGACGGCATCGCGTCAGCTCCGTCGTGCCGACCGACCCGAGCGTCTGCTCGCTGCCCGCATCGTGCTGGATTCCCCCAAAGCCGCCTGGCGGCAGGTGGGTGGAATCGCCATGGCGAGTTTCATGGCCGTCTTCGCCGGCACCGGCGTCGCCATGATCAGCACGATGAGCACAGCCGATGCTGCCGCTGCCGACGTGGCGCTCGCCGACGACATCAGAACCGGCCTCATCATCACGCTCATCGGCTCATTCCTGATGGTCGCGGCCTCCGTCGGGGTCAATCAGGCGTCGGATGTCCTCGATCAGCGGGAACTGCACCGCAGCCTGCACCACCTGGGAATGCCGCTCGAGACCGTGGACCGGGCGCGACGACGCGCGATCATGTCGCCACTGCTGGTCACAGCGATCGGTTCCGCGTTGGTGGCGGCGGTTCTCATCTTCCCGCTGATCGGCATCGCTCTCATCACCGCACCGGTATCGCTGATGACCATCGCTGCGGTTGTCTCGATCGGCATCGGCGTGGTGTGGGCGACCACCTGGGCAACCCGCCCCCTGCTTCGCGGTGCGTTCCGCATGGCGTGACGAGACCCGCTGCCGTCGAAGTCCGAGACCACGATGGCGCCACCTCACTGCGTGGCCGAGTCCACCGAAGCCGCTATCGCGGACAGCGGGGTGTGGCAAGGCGTGCTGCTTGTGAGTGTGGTATCGGTGGGGGATGACGATCAGGGGTAGCCGCCGACGCCAAGCCGAAGCAAGAGTTCAGCAGGAGCTCGTGACACTCGCGTCTGGCCTGACGACAGAAGCAGCCCGAACCCAGGCGTTGCAGAGGCGGGTAGACGGACTCGTGGCGGAGGTCTCGAGGGCCAAGAGATCAAGAACCTGGGTATGGATCGGCGGCGCCACTTCTATCGTCGGCGTCGTGGTCGCTTTCGGAACGCTCTTCTATTCGATGGCGCAGCTCGTTCCCCTCAACGCTCAGGCGGAATCTGCCCAGGCACAGACGCAAGCACTCCAGCGCACATCGGACTGGGCGATAGTCGGAGCTGTGTCGGTGTCGATCGAGGGCACGGACTTCATCATGGAGAACCGTTCCCCCAGCGCGATCATGTCCACGACCACCTGGCTCGTAGGCGACACCAAAGGTGGGAAGCGATTCGATGCGATCCGCTTCGACCTCGAGGGGATCCCGGGCTGCAGCAGAGTTTCCGTCCCGATCGCCGAGGTCACGCGCTGGCCCGAGCCCATCCGCGAGCTGACCTGGGTCGAGCCGCGCAGCACCTGGGAGTGGCCCGAGTTCGTCGACGCGTACACGTACGTGATCGCACCCTCAGGAGGACTGTACTCGACATCGTCACGGGGCGGAGTCGTCGAGCACGGGGTGGTGGGCATGATCGATCAAGCGTCTGCGAACTACGGCGACAGGGAGACTGCCATTCCGGTGGACTTCAAGGATCCGTCGACGCTCGTGTGGATACCGGACACTTTCTGGGAGTTCAGCGAGGTTCAAGTCGCCCATGCGGGCGCGCCCCTGTGGGCAGGTGCCCCGCTCATGGGCGCCGAGAACGGTTCAGTCATCACGCCGCTCAGCTGCGACTACTGAGCCCGCGGGAGCTACTGCCGCGGCAGCCGTTGACAGGTCGGACAGAAGTGCGACGAACGGTTCATGAAGGCCTCGCGTCGGATCGGCGTACCGCATCGCGGACACGGCTTCCCACCTTGCCCGTAGACGTTGAGCGAATGGGCGAAGTAGCCGGCCTGGCCATTCACGTTGACGTATTGGGCATCGAAGCTGGTGCCGCCCTCCGCGAGAGCCTTCGTGAGGACGAGCCGCACCTCGGCGAGGAGTCGCCGCACGGCCTGCGTCGACAGACGTTCGGCCGGTGTCTCCGGGTGGATGCGTGCGGCCCACAGCGACTCGTCGGCGTAGATGTTGCCGATTCCGCTCACCACGCCCTGGTCGAGGAGGACACGCTTGATCGCGCTCCCCCGTCGCGCCAGAGCGATACGGAACGCCTGATCGTCGAAGGCCGGATCCAGCGGGTCGCGTGCGATGTGCGCGACCTGCGTGGGAATCCGCGATCCGCCGCTGTCGACGAGGGCATCGACTGCGAGCGAGCCGAACGTCCGCTGGTCGGCGAAAACGATCGCGAGTTCGCCATGAACAGGATGCTCGATGCCGACCCGCACACGCTCATGACGCTCGGCGCCGGCGTCCGGAGCACGAAGCAGCATCTGACCACTCATCCCGAGGTGCGCGATCAGTGCGGAGTCCCCATCGTCGAGCGGAAGCCAGAGGAACTTGCCCCGGCGGCTCGCGGCCGTGAAGGTTCGCCCCTCGAGCCGGCCGACGAAGTCGGCCGCACCGGCGACGTGTCGTGTGAGCGCACGCTCATCAAGCACGCTCACCGCAGTGATCAGCGAGCCGACTGCAGCCGGGGCGAGGCCTGCGCGGACGACCTCGACTTCGGGAAGCTCAGGCACGCTCGTTGAGCGTGCGCCAGGCGCTGAGTGCTGCCGCCATCTCCGCGGTCTTCTTGCTGCTGCCGGCGCCTGTCATGCTGACATCGCCGACGCTGACCGTGGCGAGGAACCGACGGTCATGGTCAGGTCCGCTCGCTTCCACCGTGTAACGGGGAGGGGTCGCACCGACACGCGCGGCGAGTTCCTGCAGACTGGTCTTCGGATCCATCGCGGCACCGTAGCGCTCCGGGTCGGCCAGCAGCGGTTTCGTCAGACGCAGCACGAGCTCCGTAGCGGCCTCAGGGCCGGCGGAGAGGTACGTCGCTCCGATGACGGCCTCCATCGTGTCGGCAAGGATCGAGTCCTTGTCGCGACCGCCCGTCTGCTCCTCACCGCGACCGAGCAGCAGGTGACTGCCGAGGTCGATGCCGCGTGCCACCTCGGCGAGGGCGACGGTCGACACGACGCTCGCGCGCCGCTTCGCCAACTCGCCCTCATCGAGATCAGGGTGCGTGGTGAAGAGCATGACGGTCACTGCCTGCCCGAGGACCGAGTCTCCGAGGAACTCCAGCCGCTCGTTGTGCGGGATACCGCCGTGCTCGTACGCGTAGGAGCGGTGGGTCAGGGCCAACTCCAGAAGCTCCGCGTCGATATCGACGCGGAGCTTATCTGGGAGAGGTCTCGTCCCCCCGGGGACCTCCGTCACGGTACGCGACTCAGACGTCGGCGACCTTGCGGCCCTTGTACTCGAGGAAGAGCTCCGTGCCCTGCGAGTCGGTGACGACCTTCGCCTGGTGGGGACGGCTGTAGACGACCTGACCGTTCTCGATGGTCTTGACGAGCGCGACGGGCGCTGCCTTCCACTGCGCACGGCGCGAGCGGGTGTTCGAACGGGATACCTTGCGCTTCGGGGGGTTACCAGCCATGACTAGCTCTCTTCTTTCTCGGCGGCACGAGATTCTTCCGTGCCGTCTTGGTCTGTGATGTTCTGGAGCGCACTCCATCGAGGATCGATGGGAGCGGCCTGCTCCGTTCCGGTGCTCACGGTCAGTCGTTCACCCGTTTTCGGGTCAAGACCCGGGCAATCCGGCTGACACACCGGCTGAAAAGGAAGTGCCAGTACGGCCGCATCCCTGACGAGAGTTTCAAGATCCACGTGGTCGTCTTGAACCTCGAAGTCAGTTTCTTCCTCACCAGGATACGCGAAAAGCTCCTGGAACTCGACTTCGACGGGCCGAGTGATGTCGATCAGGCATCTTCCGCACACGCCGACGTACTCCGCATCCGCGGTTCCCGACACGAGGATGCCCTCGTGGACGGACTCCAGCCGCACATCGAGATCGAGTTCGGAGCCTGCCTCATACGAGACGATCCCCTCCCCCCACGCTTCGGAGAGAGCGACGGTGAACTCGTGTTCGCGCATCTCTCCCGGACGCCGGACGATGTCGCGGACAGGGAGCACAAAAGGGCCGTTCATTCGGGAGCGCACCGTTCCATGGTAGCGGCCAGCACCGGGAGACGCTCTGACCGCGTGTTCAGGGAACGATCTCAGATCCCGCGGGAACCCGTGTCCAGGAACGCGGCGACGGCCGAGGGGACGAACGGGGTCACGTCGCCCCCGAGCGAGGCGACTTGCCGCACGAGGGAACTCGACACCATGGCGTGCGAAGGGTCAGGGAGAAGGAACACGGTCTCGATGCCCGCAAGATGCCTGTTGACGATCGCCATCGGAGACTCGTAGGCGACATCGATCTGGGAGCGGATGCCCTTCACCAGCACCCCCGCGTTCACGTCGCGCGCATAGTCGACGAGGAGTCCCATGCTCCAGGAGCCGATCACGATGTTTCCCTGCATCCCGTCGTCGGCGATCGACCGCTCCAGAAGGGAGAGGCGCTGCGCGATCGGCAGCATCGCCTCCTTGCCCGGGTTGTGCACCACCAGCACGTGCAACTCGTCGTAGAGGGCGGCCGCGCGCCGGATCACATCGAGGTGACCCAGGGTAGGCGGATCGAAGGAACCCGGGACGACGGCGATCCGGCTGCTCATGGCTCCAGCCTAGGGCACGCCGGTTCGGTGTCAGTTCTTCGCCAGCGCCGCGCGATCCTCGTCGCTCACCCGTCGCCCGATCGCCTCACGCAGCCCCGGATGGTCGACCAGGTCGGGGTCGGTGGACAGAATGCCTTCGGCCACCTCTCGCGCCCGTGCAATGAGCCCCGCATCCTTGACGACGCGGAGAAGCTTCAGCGAGGAACGGACGCCCGCCTGCGCCGCACCGAGCACGTCACCCTCGCCGCGCAGTTCCAGATCGACCTCCGCCAGGGCGAAGCCGTCGAGAGTCGCTGCGACCGCGTCGACACGGTCACGAGCGAGCGACCCCGCTTCGGCCTCGGTGACGAGCAGACAGAGTCCCGGTACACCGCCACGGCCGACTCGACCTCTGAGCTGGTGCAGCTGCGAGACGCCGAACCGGTCGGCATCGAGAACGATCATCGTGGAGGCGTTGGGCACGTCGACGCCGACCTCGATCACCGTCGTGGCCAGGAGCAGGTCGATGTCGCCCCGTGCGAACGACTGCATCACGGCGTCTTTCTCGTCCGAGGGCATACGACCGTGCAGCACGGCTCGTCGCAGACCGCCCAGTGTGGGATGAGTGGCGAGCGCCTCGTCCAGCTGCACGACGCCCCAGCGCGGACCGGAAGCGCCTTCCGGTGCGAGCATCGGCTGCTCGCCCGCCTCAGCAGTCTTCTTGGCCGTGTCGATCGCCGCGCACACGGCGAACACCTGCCGTCCCTGAGCGATCTCCTCCGCAGCGCGCTCCCAGACGCGGTTGAACCAGCCCGGGTGCTCCGCGAGCGGCGCCACGAATGATTCGATGCCCGCCCGGCCGGCCGGCATGGTGCGGATGACGGAGGTGTCGAGGTCACCGAAAACCGTCATCGCGACCGTGCGCGGGATCGGCGTCGCCGTCAGCACCAGGGCGTGAGGACTCGACCCCTTCGCCCGCAGCGCCTCGCGCTGTTCGACGCCGAATCGGTGCTGCTCGTCGACCACTACCAGTCCGAGATCGGCGAAAGTGGTCTTCTCCCCCAGCAGCGCATGCGTTCCGACCACGATCAAGGCCTGCCCGGAGGCGACGCGCAGGGCGGCCTTGCGGCGCTCGGCCGCGGGCATCTGCCCGGTCAGCAGGGTGGGCATCAGCAGGGGCGACAGATCGGGGCCGAGCATCTTCGCGATCGACCGCAGATGCTGGCCAGCCAAGACCTCTGTCGGAGCGATCAGTGCGGCCTGTCCGCCGCTCTCGGCCACCTGCAGCATCGCTCGGAGGGCGACCAGGGTCTTGCCGGAGCCGACTTCACCCTGCACGAGGCGGTTCATCGGCCAGGCACCGACGAGATCAGCGGCGATCTGCTGTCCCACCGTCTCCTGATCGGGCGTGAGAGTGTAGGGAAGGCTCGCATCGAACCGCTCGAGCAGTCCACCTGCGGTCGCCGGTCGCGACGTGGCGGAGAGGGCGCGAATGGCATCACGCTGCTGGAGGAGCGCGGTCTGCAGCGTGAGCGCCTCGTGCATGCGCAGGGTTCGCACCGCCGGATCGATGTCGTTGCGCGTGCGCGGGCGGTGCACGAGTTCCAGAGCTTCGCGGGCGGTGAGCAGCTCTTCGTGCTCCCGGATCTCGTCGGTCAACGGATCGGGTGCGTCGGCGAGGTCGTCGAGCACGCGTCCGATGAGTCGGGCGATCTGCCAGGTCTGGATGGCCGAGGTCGCCGGATAGATCGGGATCGGCACCGCGGCTCGCGCGTCGGCACTGCGCCGAGCGGAATCCTCGTCGTCGAACAGCTCGTACTCGGGGTGCGCGAACTGGGTCACGCCGTTGAACTCCCCCACCTTGCCGGAGAATACGCCGCGTCGCCCCACGGCCAGGTCTTTCGATCGCCACTCGGCCGCGCCGACGTTCTTGGCGAAGAAGGTCAGCGACATGCGCCCGATGCCGTCGCCGATCACGACGTCGACCATGGCGCCGGGGCGGTTGCGCATGCGCCGGAAGCTCGACGACAGCACCTCCGCGACGATCGTCACCGTCTCGCCGAGCGGGAGATCACGGATCGGTGTGAGCTCGCCCGGATCGGCGTACCGGCGGGGGTAGTGGGCGAGAAGGTCACCGACGCTCTTCATGCCGAAGGCGCGACCGAGCGTCTTGGCAGACGCCGCACCGAGCGCATCCTCCAACGCGGAATCGAGCGTGAGCGACATGTTCCGAGTCTAGGGAACGCGACGGACACGGCAGACATCCGGCCTGTCGTATCGTGAACGGGTGACGAGGATCATCGCAGGCAGCGCCAGAGGAGCCCGACTCGAGGTGCCGGGCTCCGGCACACGCCCCACGAGTGATCGGGTGCGCGAGTCGCTCTTCGGCGCCCTGGAGTCCCTGAGCGCGATCGCCGGTGCGCGGGTGCTCGACCTGTACGCAGGGTCTGGTGCCCTCGGTCTCGAGTCCCTCAGCCGCGGAGCAGCGAGTGTCGACTTCGTGGAGCGCGGGCGCCAGGCCGCCGCCATCGTCCGACGCAACGTCGGAGTCGTCGCCAAGGCCGGAGGTCTGCCGCCAGGGCGCGTCCATGAGAGCAGCGTGCAGGCGTTCCTGCAGCGCGCCACGGGGCCCTTCGACCTCGTGTTCACCGACCCGCCGTACGACCTCGACGACGACGCCATGACCGCCGATCTCATCGCCCTCGCCCCTCTCCTGTCGTCCGACGCCGTTGTGGTCGTCGAGCGGGCCCGCCGTTCGACACCCCCGAACTTCGGAGCGGCGGATCTGGAGCAGTTCCGCGAGAAGTCCTACGGCGACACCACGCTGTGGTGGGCGGAGCCAGTGACCGATGCGCAGGACGAGCAGGCTTTCGATCAGCCGGCTACCGAGTCCCAGTCCCGATAGGGGTCCCAGCCGCTGAGGTCGACCGGAACGTCGTCGCAGAGCAGATCCTCGTCGCCGGCAGAGCGCACGGCGCCGATGATGCGGAATCCCGGGGGAAGGATCCCCTCGGGGAACGTCGCGAGCAGGGCATGGTCCTCTCCCCCGGCGATCGCTCGTTCCGGATCGTCTCCGAGACTCGCTCGGTCGAGAGCGATCGTGACGCCCGACGCCGCAGCCATCCGACGCGCATCGAGCGCGAGCCCATCGGAGATGTCCATCATCGCCGTCGCACCCGCTGTCGCAGCCACCGCGCCGAGGCCGATGGGTGGCGATGGTCGCAGCTGTGCCGACAGCGCCGCGCTCTCGCCCGTCGCGAGCTCGGCCGGATCCACCGGCACGGGCACCTCACCATCCCGGAATCTCCCGAACAGCACGGCGAGACCGTGAGCGGCATGACCGAGCTCCCCCGCAACGGCGACGACATCGCCCGGGCGGGCGCCGCTCCGTGTCACGGCAGCGCGTCCTTCCAGGTCGCCGAGGGCCGTCACTGCCACCGTCAGCACGTCGGACACCGTCAGATCACCGCCGACGACGGCACAGCCGGGCGCCAGTGCTGCGCAGGCGTCGCGGAAGCCGTCGGCAAGCCTCTCGACGAAGGAGAGCCGCAGATCGCGCGGCACGGCCAGAGCAACCAGCAGCGCGGTCGGGCGCGCACCCATCGCCGCGACATCCGCGAGGTTCACGGCCGCGGCCTTCCATCCGAGGTCGTACCCGCTCGACCACGCGAGACGGAAGTCCGGCCCGTGCACGAGCGTGTCGGTCGTCGCCACCACGGAGCCGGACGGGGTGGCGATCACAGCCGCATCGTCGCCCGGACCGATCAGCGCGTGCGACGCCGAGGGCGTCCGCGTCAGGATCGCCTGGAGAATGCGCCCCTCGGACACATCTCCCAGGCGCGGATCGTCGGCTTCGGGTCGGGAGGGCATGCTGTCAAAGGTAGCCTGGAAGCATGCCCCGTTCCCGTCGCCTCGCTGTCCTCGCAGGTGCAGTGGCCCTCACCGCGGTGCTCGCCGGATGCTCGACCACCGTGCACCTCGAACCCGCCGCGGATGCGAACAACCCTGCGTGCGCGAACGTCTCCGTCCTGCTGCCGGAGTCCGTCGGCGGACTCGATCGCGTCTTCACCGACGCGCAGGCGACAGGCGCCTGGGGCGACCCCACCGTCGTCTTGCGCTGCGGTGTCGAACCACCCGCCCCGTCGGCGCTCGTATGCACCACTCTCGGCGGCGTCGACTGGCTGGTCCTCGACCAGGAGGAGGATCGTCAGCGACTCGTCACGTTCGGACGTGACCCCGCGATCGAGGTGACGATCCGCCGGGGAGAGCAGATCGACTTCCAGGCGATCGTCGACAAGATCTCGGCGAGCATCCAGTCCGGACTCCAGCCGGCGACCGGGCAGTGCACCGACCGCGTCGAGTTCCCCGCAGGCTGACCGCCGCGAGGAACTCCGCGCTCAGCGGCGCAGACCCGCTTCGACGAGCTCGGTGATCAGATCGCCGTAGCTCAGACCCGAGGCGACCCAGCACTTGGGGAACATCGAGATGGGCGTGAACCCCGGCATCGTGTTGAGCTCGTTCACCACGAGCTCCCCCGAGGGCGTCAGGAACATGTCGACACGAGCCAGGCCACGACCGTCGACCGCCTCGAACGCGCGAACGCCCGCGGCCTGGATCGCTGCGAGCTCCGTTTCCGTCACCTCGGCAGGGCACACGACATCCACGCCGTCGCCACCGAGGTACTTGCCCTCGAAGTCGTAGAAGCCTCGCGAGGTCAGCACGATCTCGCCGGGGAGCGAAGCACGGACGCCGTCGGCGCTCTCGAGGACAGCGACCTCGATCTCGCGACCGCTCACGCCGGTCTCGATCAGCACCTTGTCGTCTTCGGCGAAAGCGACGGCCAGAGCTGCGTCGAGCTCGTCGGCGGACTCGACCTTGGACACGCCCACGCTCGAACCCGCACGCGCAGGCTTCACGAACACCGGGAGACCGAGCTCGGCTGCCCGGGAACGCACGGCCTCGGCGTCACGGTCCCAGTCCCCGCGGCGCACCGTCACCCACGGCGCCACCGAGATGCCGGCCGCTTCGAGCGCGATCTTCATGAAGTGCTTGTCCATGCAGAGGGCGGAGTCCAGGACTCCACCGCCGGCGTATGGAACCTCGAGTGTGTCGAAGTACCCCTGGATCGTGCCGTCCTCGCCATGCGGTCCGTGGAGGATGGGCAGGACAACGTCGATCTCGCCCAGACCTTCGACGGTACCGTCGGTCTGCACCACTCGCAGCGTGCGATCTCCACCCGGCTCCGGCCACAGCACACGCGTGCCGTTGTCCACCACCTCGGGGAGGTGCTCCGAGTCGAGCGGGAACTTGGCGGGGTCGTCTTCCTCGAGGACGAAGGCCCCTTCCCGGGTGATCCCGACAGGGATCACGGCGTAGCGGTCGCGGTCAATCGCGCCCAGCACGCCCCCCGCCGTTGCGGAACTGATCGAATGCTCGCTGGAGCGCCCGCCGAAGAGCACCACCACCGTCTGCTTGTCCATGGTTGGTCCTCTCACCCTGCGGGGTGTCGTCGTCCGTCGTCAGGTGGGGCGCGATGTCCCGTGGATCCATCTTGCCGTCGAGCACCATCTTCACCTGCTCGACGATGGGCATGTCGACCTCTGCTTCGCGAGCCAGCTGCAGGATGGGCGCGACCGAAGCCAATCCCTCTGCGGTCTGCTGCATCTGCTTCACGACGTCCTGGAAGCTGTACCCCTGGCCGAGCAGACGCCCGGCGGTGTTGTTGCGGCTCAGCGGCGACTGGCAGGTAGCGATGAGGTCGCCGAGTCCGGCGAGCCCCTGGAGCGTCTCCGGATGTGCACCGTTCGCCACGGCGAAGTCGGTCATCTCGACGAGGCCGCGGGTGATGATCGACGCCTTGGTGTTCTCGCCATAGCCCACCCCGTCGACGATGCCGATGGCCACGGCGATCAGGTTCTTCAGGACTCCGCCGAACTCCGTGCCGATCACATCGGTGTTCACGAAGGTGCGGAAGTAGTTGTTGCGCGCCGCCCGCGCGACGATCTCCGCCGTCTCCTGGCTGCGCGAGGAGATCACGGCGGCAGTCGGCTGCTCACGGGCGATCTCGAGGGCGAGGTTCGGCCCTGAGGCGACAGCGATGCGATCGGGGTCGCAGCGCAGCTCCTGCTGGATCACCTGGCTCATGCGCAGCCCGGTGCCACGCTCGACGCCCTTCATCAGGCTGATGATCTTGGCATCGCTGTCGGCGAGCAGGGGCCGCAGCGCCTTCAGGTTCTCGCGCAGCGATTGGCTCGGCACGGACAGGTAGATCTGGTCGACCCCGTCGAGCGCGGTCGCGAGCTCGTGCGTCGCCGCCATCGTGCGCGGCAGGTTGATCCCGGGCAGGTAGCGGGAGTTGCGCTTGCCCTCGTTGATCTCCTGCGCGAGCTCGGCGCGGCGCGCCCACATCGTCACCTGAGCACCGCCGTCGGCGAGGATCTTGCCGAAGGTCGTACCCCAGCTGCCCGAGCCGATGACCGTGGCCCGAGGACCGACCGGAACGGTTCTCTTAGGAGTCAAGGCGTCCGGTCTCCTTCTGCCCATGGCTCGCGGGGTTCCATCGCTCTGCCGGGGCCTTCTCGTCGCGCAGTTCTTCGAGCAGCGCGGTGATCGCATTCATGAGTCGATTGGTCGCCTCGTTGAGAGCGGCGGGCTCCCCCGCGCGTCCGCGCAGGTCCGAGACGTCGACCGGGTCGCCGATGAGGACCCGAACGGGCTTGCGCAGTGGCCAGAGGCTGAGCCCCTTCTGGTAGCGCCCCATGATCGCCTGGGTGCCCCACTGCGCCATCGGGATCAGCGGGATGCCGTCGGCGAGGGCCAGCCGCACCGCTCCCGACTTGCCGCGCATCGGCCACATGTCGGGGTCGCGCGTGAGCGTGCCCTCGGGATAGACGATCACGCCACGACCGTGCTCGACGAGCTCTTCCGACTGCTTCATCGTCTGACGCGCCGAGGAGGCGGACGAGGTTCGCGCGACGGGGATCATGCCGGTGCGATGCAGGAACCAGCCGAGCACCGGCACCGTGAAGAGGCTCTCCTTCGCCATGAAGCGCGGCGCACGACCCGCACGCCAGACGGCGACCGCGACGATGAGCGGATCGAACTCGGAGTAGTGATTCGGAGCCAGGATGAATGACCCTTCGCGGGGCAGCTTCTCCGCCCCGCGGACGCGGATCTTCGCGATCAGGGAAACCGGCGGGATCACCAGTGCCGCGAGCGGCCAGAAGATGCTCGGGCGCTTCGTCTCCGATGACCGGGGCGTCACCGCGGTCACCGGATGACGTCAAAGTCGGCGCCGAGCGCGTCGAGCTTGGCGAGGAACTTCTCGTAGCCGCGGCTGAGGATGTCGACGCCCGACACCTTCGACTCGCCGGTGGCCGTCAGCGCGGCGATCACGTGGCTGTACCCGCCGCGAAGATCGGGAACCACGATGTCGGCGCCGTGCAGAGGCGTCGGGCCGGTGATGACGGCAGCCTGCTCGAGGTCCCGACGCGGAACGCGACGCGGGCCGTCCTGGAGCCCTCGCGGGTGCACGACGATGTCGGCGCCCATCTTCACGAGTGCATCGGTGAAGCCCATCCGGTTCTCGTACACGGTCTCGTGCACGACCGAGCGGCCGTGCGCCTGAGTCAGTGCGACGACCAGGGGCTGCTGCCAGTCGGTCATGAAGCCGGGGTGCACATCGGTCTCGATCACGACGGGCTTGATCTCGCCGTCGCGACGGAAGAGGATGCCGTCTTCTTGGATGTCGAACCAGCCGCCTGCCTTGCGGAAGACGTTGAGGAACGTGAGCATCTCCTGCTGCTTGGCCCCGCCGACGAAGATCTCGCCGTCGGTGGCCAGCGCGGCGGAGGCCCAGGACGCCGCCTCGTTGCGGTCGAAGATAGACCGGTGGTCGTAGCCGCGGAGCTTCTCGACGCCCTCGATGACGATGACGCGGTTGGGCTCATAGGAGATGATCGCGCCCATCTTCTGCAACACGGCGATCAGGTCCATGATCTCGGGCTCGATGGCCGCGTTGCGCAGTTCCGTGACACCTTCCGCGCGGACGGCGGTGAGGAGCACCTGCTCCGTGGCACCGACGCTCGGGTACGGGAGGTGGATGTTCGCACCGTGCAGGCGGGTTCCGCCGGTGGAGAGCCGGATGCCGCTGGGCAGCTTCTCGACGATCGCGCCGAACTTGCGCAGGGCGTCCAGGTGGAAGTCGATGGGACGATCGCCGATGCGGCACCCGCCGAGGTCGGGGATGAACGCCTGGCCGAGCCGGTGCAGCAGCGGGCCGCAGAACAGGATCGGGATGCGCGAGGCACCGGCGTGAGCGTCGATCTCCTCGAAGTGCGCAGACTCCACATCGCTCGGGTCGAACACGAGCGAACCGGGCTCATCACCCTCGGAGACGCGCACGCCGTGCACCTCGAGGAGCGAGCGCACCACGGCGACATCGCTGATCGCCGGCACGTCGCGCAGGGTGCTCACGGTCTCGCCGAGGAGCGAGGCGACCATGGCCTTGGTGGCCAGGTTCTTCGCGCCCTTGACGTCGACGCGACCACGAAGCGGGCGTCCGCCTCGAATGGCGAGGACGTCTCCGGTGAGTGCAGGGACTCCGTCCGGAAGAGCGTCGCGCACAGGTGTCGTCATTCGGAGCCTCACTTCATTTACGGATTTCGGGGGCGGGTTGCCCCTGGCTCCCCCGCCCCCACCGTCTACTGAACGGGAAGGGTTCGGGGCCGCCACGACTCGCGACGGGCCTCGAACTGCGCGATCTTGTCTTCGTTGCGCAGCGTGAGCCCGATGTCATCGAGCCCTTCGAGGAGCCGCCATCTAGTGTAATCGTCGATCCCGATCTCGGCCTGGACGTCACCGATCGATGCGGTACGCGCCTCGAGGTCGACGGTCATCTGCACCCCGGGATTCCGGTCGATCTCAGCCCAGAATCGCTCGAGATCCTCCTCCGAGATCGTCGCGGCGAGCAGACCCTGCTTGCCCGAATTGCCCCGGAAGATATCGGCGAAGCGGGGGCTCAGCACGACCTTGAACCCGAAGTCCCGCAGCGCCCAGACTGCGTGCTCACGACTCGATCCGGTGCCGAAGTCGGGTCCGGCGAGCAGCACCGAGGCGCCCTGGAACGGGGCCTGATTGAGGACGAATTCGGGATCCTGACGCCATCCGTGGAACAGCGCGTCCTCGAAGCCGGTCTTGGTGACCCGCTTGAGGAACACCGCGGGGATGATCTGGTCGGTGTCGACGTTCGAGCGCTTCATCGGGGCGGCGATGCCGGTGTGAGTGGTGAACTTCTCCATGATTCAGAACCCTTCCGTCAGGTCGCTCGGGCTGGACAGGGTGCCGCGGATCGCGGTGGCGGCGGCGACGAGGGGCGAGACGAGATGTGTGCGTCCGCCCTTGCCCTGGCGGCCCTCGAAGTTGCGGTTGGAGGTCGACGCGCAGCGCTCACCCGGAGCAAGCTGGTCGGGGTTCATGCCCAGGCACATCGAGCATCCGGCGAAACGCCACTCCGCGCCGAAGTCCTTGATGACCTTGTCCAGTCCCTCCGCCTCAGCCTCCAGGCGCACCCTGGCGGACCCGGGCACGACCATGACGCGCACGCCGTTGGCCTTCTTCTTGCCCTGGATGATCGACGCGAAGGCGCGCAGGTCCTCGATACGGCTGTTGGTGCACGACCCCATGAAGACCGCGTCGACCGGCACCTCCTTGAGGGGCGTTCCCGGTGTGAGATCCATGTACTCCAGCGCGCGCTCCGCGGCTGCGCGTTCGTTCGGATCGACGATCTCCGCGGGATTCGGCACCGAGGCCGAGAGCGAGCTGCCCTGGCCGGGGTTCGTCCCCCACGTCACGAAGGGCTCGAGCTGGTCGGCGTCGATGAAGACCTCGGCATCGAACGTCGCGCCCTCGTCGGTCGGCAGCGTGCGCCAATAGGCCACGGCGTCTTCCCAGTCCTGCCCCTTCGGAGCGTGCGGACGGCCCTCGAGATAGGCGAAGGTCGTCTCGTCGGGCGCGACCATACCTGCGCGGGCGCCCGCCTCGATCGACATGTTGCAGATCGTCATGCGGCCCTCCATCGACAGGGCGCGGATGGCACTGCCGCGGTACTCGAGCACGTAGCCCTGTCCACCGCCGGTGCCGATCTTCGCGATGACGGCGAGGATGATGTCCTTGGCTGTGACACCGGGACGCAGCGTGCCGTCGACGTTGATGGCCATGGTCTTGAACGGCTTCAGCGGCAGCGTCTGCGTCGCCATGACGTGCTCGACCTCGCTCGTGCCGATACCGAACGCCATCGCCCCGAACGCACCGTGAGTGGAGGTGTGCGAGTCGCCGCAGACGACCGTGATGCCGGGCATCGTCAGTCCGAGCTGCGGACCCACCACGTGCACGATGCCCTGCTCCGCGTCGCCGAGGGAGTGCAGACGCACCCCGAACTCCGCGGCATTGCGGCGCAACGTCTCGATCTGCGTGCGGCTGGTCAGATCGGCGATCGGCTTGTGGATCTCCAGCGTCGGGGTGTTGTGGTCCTCGGTCGCGATCGTCAGGTCGAGGCGGCGGAGCGGCCTTCCCTCGCTGCGCAGACCGTCGAAGGCCTGCGGGCTGGTGACCTCGTGCACGAGGTGCAGGTCGATGTAGATGAGGTCGGGCTCACCGTTCTCGCCCTTGACGACGAGGTGGTCGTCCCAGACCTTCTCTGCGAGAGTCCTGCGGCGTGCGGAATCGGCACCGTTTGCGGGGGTGGTCATTGCGTGTCTCCTGTGGCTGGCGGTTCGGCCCACGATGGACTCCGCGACGAGGAGGGGCTCAGATAGAGGTCTCGTCGCGGCGCCTAAGAAGAAGGAGGACGGTCCGCATGACGTCAGATTACCACCGCTCGGACATGCTCCGATCCGTCATGACACTCTGTTGAGCACCCGAACGACCGAGAGGCACCGCATGACCGTCGACACCGCCCGCTTCGCCACCCGTGCGGTCCACGCCGCGAGGACCCGCGAGACGGCCGCCTCGCGCGCGACGCCGATCTACCTGACGGCGGGCTTCGAGTTCGACGACTTCGATCACGCGGCAGACCACTTCAGCACCGGCACCGGCTTCGGCTACACCCGCACCGGGAACCCCACCGTCCGTGCCGTCGAACGCCAGCTCGCCGCGCTCGAGTCGGGCGCGGACGCCGTGCTGGTCGCCAGCGGGCAGGCGGCGGTCGCCACCGCCCTGCTGACGGTGGCGGGTGCCGGCGATCACATCGTGTCATCGACGCACATCTATGAGGGCACAAGGGGGCTGTTCCTCGACAATCTGGCACGGCTCGACATCGAGACCACGTTCGTCGACGACATCTCGGACCCGGATGCCTGGCGAGCGGCGATTCGACCGAACACGCGCGCCCTGTTCGCCGAATCGCTCGCCAACGCCCGCAACGACGTGCTCGACGTCCGCGCCGTCAGCGACATCGGGGATGAGCATGCGATCCCTCTGATCGTCGACAACACTCTGGCGACGCCGGCGCTCCTGCGTCCGATCGAGCACGGCGCGGCGATCGTGGTGCATTCCGCATCGAAGTTCCTCGCCGGACACGGTTCCGTGCTCGGCGGCGTGATCGTCGACGACGGACGTTTCGACGCCGAGCGCGCAGGCCACAACGCGCCCCATCTCGTGATCCCCGGCCGCGGGGACGCCCCCAGCGCGTTCGCCCGCCACGGAGCTCGCGCCCGTATCGCCTACGCGCGGGAGTCGGTCGCTCCGCGTTTCGGCGCCTCGCCCTCGCCGCTCAACGCCTTCCTGATCGGGCAGGGCGTGGAGACGCTCGGGCTCCGCGTCGAGCGGCAGTCCCGCAATGCCCTGCAGATCGCGCAGTGGCTCGAGCAGCACGATGAGGTCGAGAGCGTCGACTACGTCGGCCTCCCCGCACACCCCGACCACGAACTCGGGAGACGGTACCTCGACGGTGGCTCCGGCTCGATCTTCACTTTCACGCTGCGAGGCGGACTTCCCGCCGCACGACGGTTCGTCGAGCACGTTCAGGTCTTCACCCACATGACCCACATCGGGGACGTGCGATCCCTGGTGCTGCACCCCGGGACGACCAGCCACGCTCAGCGCACCGAGGAGGAACGGGAGATCCTCGGCGTACGACCGGGCACGCTACGTCTGTCCATCGGGATCGAGGATGTCGACGACCTCATCTCGGACCTCGCCCACGTGCTCTCAGGTGTGCGGGAGACGGTCGCATGAGCCGCCCTCAGCACTTCGGCTGGTTTCTCGCACGAGGCTTCGGACCGCAGGGCTGGGGCTATCCGTCGCTCGACTGGGACTACGACTGGACCCGCCCCGAGGTCTATCAGGACGCCGCCCGCACGCTCGAGCAGGCCGGGTTCGATCTGGTGATCATCGAAGACGCCCCGTCCTTGGGCTCGCCGTCGACGATCGATCTGCGCGTCCGGCACGCGTTCGGTGGTCCGAAGCACGATCCGCTCCTGCTCGCCCCGTACCTCTTCCAGGCGACCAGGCACCTGGGCGTGGTGCCGACGGTGAATCCTGCCGCATCCCTTCCCTATACGGCCGCTCGCCAGTTCGCGACGCTGCAGCACCTCAGCGGTCATCGACTGGGACTCAACGTCGTCACCGACACCGGCAGCGCCCGTCATTTCTCCTCCGCGCCGCAGCTCGGTCACGACGAGGCCTACGACCGCGCCGAGGAATGGCTCGCCGGCATCCGCGCGCTCTGGCGCAGTTGGGACGACGGCGCCCTCGTCGCCGACCGGGAGACCGATGTCTTCGCCGACGGCACCCGGTTGCGGACGGTCGAGCATCGAGGCGAGCACTTCGACTTCGACGGCCCGCTGAACGCCGTGCCCTTCACCGATGGTGACCCCGCGATCGTCTCCCCCGGCGGCTCGGGCCGAGGGCTCGGTTTCGCCGGCGCGAACTCCGATGTCCAGCTCGCCCTCGCGCCGTTGAACGAGAAGTCCGTGCGGGACTATCGCGCCAAGGTGCATGATGCGGCGATCGCGAGAGGTCGACGGCCCGAGGACATCAAGATCCTCTTCGCCATCCCACCCGTCATCACGTCGTCGAGCGAGGAGGCCGACCGCATCGTGGCGGCGTCCGCCCACCCCGACGATGCCGCGCTCGTCCAGATCGCGCGCAAGCAGTCCAGCGACCTCGAGACCGATCTGACCACGCGTGATCTCGACAAGCCGCTCGATCTCTCGATCTTCGGCGCCCACGTCTCGCGCGGCAGCATCCAGCGTCTGATCGGCGACCGCGGAGAAGCCGCCCCGCTGCGTGCACACCTGACGGCGCTCGCCCGTGCGGGACGGATCACGGACCGCACCGGCTTCGTCGGCACGGCCGAGGAGTTCGCCGACCTGATCGAAGAGCTCGGCGACTGGGGTAACGACGGCGTGCTGCTGTGGGGCGACTTCCACCCGGTCACCCTGCACCGCACGCTCGACGAGCTCGTGCCGGTGCTCCGACGGCGCGGCATCCTTCGTCGCGAATACGCAGCAGGCGGCCTGCAGGCGAACCTGCGCGCGTTCTGATCGGCGGTCCGGTCGACCGTCACCAGCCCTGGGAGCCGGGAACGCCTTTGAAGGGACCGACGACGGAAGTAGTAACCCACCCGCCATAAAAACCACCCGGCTGCGGGACGGCGACCTCGTCCCCGACAGTGCATTCGTCCATCGGCGCCGCATACACGGCGACCCGGTCGGCCAGCATCTCGAAGCCCGGCGCCGGGTGCGGGTAGTTCCAGGCCGCGCCCTGGCGCAGAGTGTCGCCGCCGCGCACGTCGAAATAGCGGGCAGCGCCCTTGAACTCGCAGAACGAAGTGCCGGGGGCATCGACGAGAGCTCCGGGGACGAAGTCGACGATCGGAAGGTAGTACACGGGAGGGTGACTCGTTTCCAGCACGCGCACCGCGTCTCGGGTATCGACGATCAGATCTCCCCCGAGGTGGATCGTGATGCGCTCCGCGACCGGTTCGATCCGGGGTGGCCTCGGGTAGTCCCAGACGGATTCCTGCCCGGCGGCGGGGGCGATGGGGCGAGGTCGGCGCATCTGTTCACTTTACGTCTCTCGGTGTTGACTGGTGCGGTGACCGTCATACCGATGTTCCCGCTCGGGTCCGTGCATTTCCCGCACACCCCACTTCCCCTGCGCGTGTTCGAGCCGCGGTACCTCACGATGATCGGAAGGCTCCTGGATGAAGACGACCCGCGGTTCGGAGTCGTCCTCATCGAACGCGGCCACGAGGTCGGTGGAGGTGACCGTCGCAGTCGCATCGGCACGATGGCCCGGCTGGTCAGCGTCTCCGCCGGCGCGCACGCTCTGGTCGCCGTCGCCGTGGGCATCGATCGCTTCACTGTCGATGAGTGGTTGGAGGACGAGCCCTTCCCCCGGGCCGAGGTCACGCCGCTGCCCGATCTCGACTGGAACGACCAACTCACTCCTCTGCGTGCGGAAGCCGAGGTGATCGTGCGCCGCACTCTCGGACACGCGCCCGAGGCGCAGTGGGATGCCGACACCGCGCTCTCGGATGACCCGATCGCCGCCGCCTGGCAACTCGCCGCGATCGCGCCCCTCGGCGAGTACGACAGATACGCGTTGCTGCAGTCCACCACGGTGGGAGCACTGCTCCGTCAGATCATCGACCTCACGGTGGACGCCGAGCTTCTGTGGTCAGACGAGTGAGATGCCGCTGCGTATCGCCGCGCGCTCACTCCATGGCCGTCGTAGACCTCGCCGCACGCTTCTCACGCGAGGAGGCGATCAGGCTCGCAACCGTCGCGATGGTCATCGAGGCCAGGATCACGCCGAGCGAGACCATGTTGCTGATGTCTGGCACCCACTCCACATGCTCACCACCGTTGATGAAGGGCAGTTCGTTGACGTGAAGCGCATGCAGGATCAGCTTGATGCCGATGAAGCCCAGGATGACGGCGATGCCGTAGTGCAGGTAGCGCAGGCGGTCGAGCAGGTCACCGAGCAGGAAGTACAGCTGGCGGAGCCCCATCAGCGCGAAGATGTTGGCAGAGAAAACGAGGAAGCCGTTCGTGGTGATCTCGAAGATCGCCGGGATCGAATCGATCGCGAAGATCAGGTCGGTCACACCGATGGTGATGAAGACGATCACCATGGGCGTCCACATGCGCTTGCCGTCGACGGTGGTACGGATCTTGGAACCGTCGTAGGTCTCGCTGATGTCGACCCGACGACGCAGCAGCCGCACGATGAAGTTCTCGCGCTGCACCTCGCCTTCGTGGTCGCCGTCCGGCATGGCCTGACGAATCGCCGTCCAGATGAGGAAAGCACCGAAGATGTAGAAGATCGGCGAGAAGTTCTCGACGATGGCGACGCCGGCGAGGATGAAGAGACCGCGCAGGATGAGCGCGATGATGATGCCGACCATGAGCACCTGCTGCTGCAGCCGGCGCGGCACGGCGAACTGGGCCATGATCAGGACGAAGACGAACAGGTTGTCGATGGAGAGGCTGTACTCCAGGGCCCATCCGGTGACGAAGTCGCCCGCGTTCTGCCACCCTCCGACGTTGCCGAGGAGAACCGCGAACAGCAGCGCGAGGCCGACGTAGAAGACCACCCAGAGCGTGGATTCCTTCGTCGAGGGGATGTGCGGCCTCAGCCGGATGAGGAGAAGGTCGGCGATCAGGATGATCGTGAGGACGACCATCGAGGTGATCTCGAACCAGACGGGAATTTCCAAGGGCGCACTGCACCTTTCGCGGAGGGGTCGGGAATGAGTCGAAAGTCTCTCCCCCGCACAGATGTGCGGCGCGCGCCCGGAGCAGCGATGACGGTGCTCGTGATGACGTTACGCGCGGATTCGGGATACTCCCTCTCGCCCGGGCAATGCTACCGGAGCCGTGGCATCAGTGGGAGCGGATGTCACCGGAATCTCCTCGCTCCGCCCGACCCCCGCCTCGCACATCGCATCTGAGACGATGGGGCATCGATCGACACTCTTCCTCTGAGAGACACCGAACGGAATCAGGATGCCCCTGCAGACAAGTGATCAGAGATGGGCGGCGCAGGCCGCGGCCGGCGACGAGAGCGCCTTCCGCGAGCTGTACCGCGCACACGTGCGACCCGTGTACTGGATCGCGCAAGGCATCCTCGCCTCATCGGCCGACGCGGAGGATGTGGCCCAGGAGACATTCGTCGTCGCTTGGCGCAAGCTCCCCGGCCTCGAGCTGCAGGGCGAATCGATCCTGCCGTGGCTGGCGACGATCTGTCGATTCCAGGCGGCCAACCGGCTCCGTCAACGACGGCGCGATCAGGCGCACACCGCCGAAGCCGTCGACGAGACCCTGCTGCCGGACACGGTGAGTGTCGAGGAACAGGTCATCACAGCGGAGCTCGCAGCGCGGATCGCCCAGGAGGTGGGCACATTGAGCGAATTGGACCGAGAGATCTTCCGCCTGTGCGCGTCTGAGGGCTACGCCTATCAGGCCGCTGCCGAGAAGCTCGGGGTGACCCACGCTGTCGTCCGGAACCGTCTCTCCCGAGTGCGCACGCAGTTGCGAGGCGCCGTGACGGAAGCGAGAGACGCATGAACGACAACACCACCAACGGTGACCTGCCCGAGCTCTCGGACGAGACGATCGCCCGCATCGAGAACGCGGTCTTCGCCGAGATCGCCGCGGAGCGTGCACCTGCGCGCCCCGTCGAAGCGAAGTCTCGCATCCACCGGCGGCGCTGGCTCACTGCCGGCGGCATCGCCGCAGCGTTCGTCGTCGGAGTGCTCGTGACGCCCCCCATTCTCAGTGCCGTCGGCGGAGGAAGTGCCGTCACGGCGGAGGGAGTGAGCATGACCGGCGGCTCGGTCACCGACTCCGCCGACACGGCTCCCGAGCGGATCACGGGTGTGACGCCGGAATCGTTGCCGGACGGCGCGCTGAGCACCGACGCGAACGGGGCGACGCTTCCGGGTGCCGCGGAGGCCGGCAGCGGTCGCGAGATCATCGCGACCGCGCAGGCCACGGTCCAGGTGAAGAGCATTCCCGACGCCGCGACCGAGATCGCGGCTCTCGCAGAAGCACACGGCGGCTACGTCGAGAGCACGGAGGTCGGGAAGTCGGTCGCGGTCGACGGCACTTCCGAACCCGCCCCCGCCGACTCGGCGTACGGCTCGATCAGCATCCGGGTACCGTCGGCGGATCTTCCCGACGTCATCGCCGCCCTCGGCGACAGCGGCGAGGTGCTCTCGTCATCGACCTCGAAGCAGGATGTGACATCTGTCGCGATCGATCTCCGAGCCAGGGTGGATTCCACGAGGGCATCCGTCGAACGCCTCACCCAGCTGATGGCCCAGTCGGGCAGCGTCTCCGAGCTGATCGAGGCCGAGGTGGCGCTGACCGACCGCCAGGCGCAGCTCGAGTCATACGAACAGCAGCTCGCCGCCCTCGACGATCAGGTCGCGATGTCGTCGTTGCAGGTGCAGCTGACGAAAGCGGGCACGCCGACCACAGCCGATCCCGCGGGCTTCGGCGACGGCCTGCTCGCCGGATGGAACGGTCTCGTGGTGTCGCTGAACGCTCTCGTCATCGCGATCGGGTTCCTCCTCCCGTGGCTGGCGATCGCGGGTGCCGTGGTACTCATCGTCTGGGTCGTCCGCCGGGCACGTCGGAACCGACGAACCGCTCACGCGTCGCCGGAGACAACCGCGGACGAGAACTGATCCGCACCGCCCACGGAGGACTCGTCCGGATGTCCGGGCGAGTCCTCCGTTGATTTTCCGGGGTATACAAGAAACCTTGTGCACCTGAGGTCACGCGATTAGCGTCGTTTCCCGTGGAAGACATCTCCGTGATCACCGCCGTGCATCATCCCCTGCGCCGTCGGATCTACGATTACCTCCTCCTGTACGGCACCGCACAGGTCACCGCGATCGCGCGCGCCCTCGACAGCCAGGTCGGCAGCATCAGCCACCACCTGCGGATGCTCGAACGCTCCGGCATCGTCGAACGCGCACCGGATCCGGCGGGCGACAAGCGCACCAGCTGGTGGAAGGTGGCCCGGCGCGGTCTCACCTGGTCGACCGACGACTACGCCGCTTCCCCCGCCGACGCCCTTCTCGCCAGGGAAGCGCAACGACAGGGCATCCGGATGCAGATCGATCGCCTCCAGCGCTGGCACCGCGGTCGTCATGACCCCGCATACGCGGGGTACGACGGATCGAACACGGAGACCACAGCCTGGGCGTCGCCGGACGAACTGCGGGATCTCTCCGCACGGATCCTCGAGACGATCCGCGAGTGGCAGGACGGCATCGATCTCGACGACGGCCAGGACCGCATCCCGATCTTCGTGTTCGCGCACGCGTTCCCCACGGAGCCGTGATGGCTGCCGTCAGCGAGCCCGTCGCGATCGACGCGCCGCCCGCCTTCCGCCGCGACCGCCTGGTGCACGCGTGGATCGGCGTGAAGGCGCTCTCGGATGCCGGCGACGCATTGTGGACGATCGCCCTCGCCTGGACGGCCGTGCAGGTCGCGTCTCCCGCCGTCGCCGGCTTGATCGTCGCGGCCGGAACCGTTCCTCGCGCGGTGATCCTGCTGTTCGGAGGGGTGATCGCCGACCGCGCGGATGCTCGCCGCATCATGCTCGTGTTCAACGTGCTCCGCGTCGGCGTGCTGGTCGCCGTCGCGCTGTGGGTGCTCGCGACACCGCCCTCCGTCGCCGTGCTGCTCTTCGCCGCGATCGCATTCGGCGTGTGCGATGCGTTCTACGAGCCCTCTGCCGGAACGATCGCCCGCCAGCTGGTCACGACCGCCGACCTCCCTTCCTACGGCGCCGCCGCTCAGACCGCGTCGCGTCTAGGCACCATGGGCGGTGCCGCGGTCGGCGGTTTCATCGTCGCGCACGCCGGCTTGGCGGGAAGCGCGTCTGTGAACGCGTTGACCTTCACTCTCGTCGTGGCCTTCATCGCGATCTGGCTGCGCCCGCGCTTCCGTCTCACCCGAGCCGACAAGGAGCCGGCGCTGCGCGGCATCGCGCGTGGGTTCGCTCATCTCTCCGCGAACCCCACGACCCGCACGCTCGTGATCGCCCTCTCCGGCTTGAATCTGGCCGTGGGCCCGGCGATCGGAATCGGGCTCGCACTCCGCGCCCATGCCGAGGGGTGGGGTGCGCAGGCCGTCGGGCTCTTCGAGGCACTGCTCGGCCTCGGCGCGGCGTTGGGGGCCATCTCCGTGGCGAGATGGCGACCACGGCGCGAGGCACGCGCCGGATTCTGGGCGCTGGTCGTTCAGGGCGCGGGAATCGTGGCGCTCGGTTTCGGCCCGTCCTGGACCGTCGCCGCCGCAGCCTTCGTCATCGGTGCGACCGCCGGATATGCCTCAGTGCTGCTGAGTGCGACCTTCTCGGCCACCGTCGACACGGCCTACCTCGGCCGGATGGGGTCGCTCACCCGCCTCGGTGACGATTGCCTTATGCCGCTCGCGATGGCCGGTTTCGGTGCGCTCGCCTCCACCACGGACATCTGGGTGCCGTTCGCCCTTTTCGGGGGCGCGATGATGGCGTTGATGGTCCTGCCGCTGAGCAATCCGAGGTTCCGCGCGATGTCGCTGAAGGCCAGCACCTGAGCCGGAAAAACAAGAAAGCCTCCGGCGAACCGGAGGCTTTCTCTGTTGTGTGACCCCAGCGGGATTCGAACCCGCGTTACCGCCGTGAGAGGGCAGCGTACTAGGCCGCTATACGATGGGGCCGTCTGGCGAAACGTTTCCGTCCCGCGACAACCGTTCAAGTATGCCACGGCGATTCTCGGTGCGCCAAATCGACGCCGCCTTCACCCGAATCCCGGGCGTGGCGCACCGGATTCGTTTGCCGAGTACGGTCCGAAGGAGTTGACTCTTCCCATGCGCGTCACCAAGTTCGAACATGCCGCCCTCCGTCTCGATGCCAACGAGAAGACCCTTCTGGTCGACCCTGGATCGTTCACGGCCCCCCTGAACGACCTCACAGACCTGGTGGGGATCGTGATCACCCACGAGCACCCGGATCACTGGACGGCCGATCACTTCGATCGTCTCCTGCGCGCGGCACCGGGAACACCGATCTTCGCGCCGGCCGGCGTCGCCCGTGCCGCGGACGGATACGACATCACGGTCGTCTCCCCCGGCGACGCAGTGGAGGTCGGCGGGTTCAGCCTGCGATTCTTCGGCGGCACTCATGAGGTCATCCACTCATCCCTCCCGACCGTCGAGAACGTGGGTGTGCTCGTGAACGACGAGCTCTACTACCCGGGCGACTCCTACGCAGTCCCCGAGGGCGTCGTCGTCGGGACCCTCGCCGCGCCCCTCGGAGCGCCCTGGCTGAAGATCGGCGAGGCGATGGACTATGTGCTCGCTGTCGCACCGCGACGGGCTTTCGGCACCCACGACATGACGCTGTCGGTGATCGGCAAGAACATGCACAGGCAACGGCTGCAGTGGGCCACCGAGCAGGGCGGTGGCGAGTTCATCGTGCTGGAGCCCGGCGACACGCTCGACCTCTGACCATGGCCGACTCCCCCGGTGCGGAACTCACTCTCGATGAGAACGACGTCCGCGAACTGGTGCGCACCGTTGCACCGGAACTGGCCGCGCTGCCGTTGACCCGGGTCGCGGAAGGGTGGGACAACGTCACCTGGCGCCTCGGTCCGAACCTCGCTGTGCGCATCCCTCGGCGCGAGCAGGCGGCTCCTCTCATCCGACACGAGCAGCATGCGCTCCCCCTGATCGCCATGCAGCTGGCCACGGCGAGTGTCCGCACGCCGCTGCCGGTGTTCGCTGGTTCACCGACCCCGCAGTTCCCGTGGCCCTGGTCGATCGTGCCGTGGCTGCCCGGCAGACAGACGCTGGGTCGACCTCGTCGCGACAACACCGCCTGGGCCGCCCAGCTCGCCGCCGCACTCCTCGCCCTCCACGACGAAGGGCCGACAGATGCGCCCACGAATCCGGTCCGTGGCGTTCCTCTGGCTGCGCGAGACGACAGCATCCGCTCCCGTCTCGCAGCCCTCCCGGCGACGATCGCCGATCCTCTTGCCCCGCACTGGCAGAGCGGGCTCGACGCAGCCCCTGCGACGGAGTCCGTCTGGATCCACGGCGACCTGCATCCCGGGAACATCCTCGTCGACGGGGATCGACTGTCCGCCCTGATCGACTTCGGCGACGTCACCTCCGGCGACCCCGCTTACGACCTCGCCATCGGCTGGCTCGCCTTCGACGGCGAAGGCCGACACGTGTTCCGTCGAGCCACGGGGCGCAGATATGACGAGGCCACCTGGGTGCGCGCCCGCGCCTGGGCTGCTGCGGTCGCCATCACCCTCTGCCATTCGAGCGACGACCGCGCCGATCTGCGCGCGCTCGGCGATCAGACGGCCGTCGAGCTCCGGGAGCGTATGTCTCCCTGAGTTCTGCCGACCTGTGGGACACGATCGGCGAGAGCGCTTCGGGCACGGGCGTCACGACAGCTCTCGGACGTTGAGCAGGACGGAGGCCGCGCGGGCTCAGTCCTGCGCGGCCCGCACCCGGAGGTCACGCGCGAGGTGGTCGCGCTGCTCGATCACGAGCCGCCGCAGCGCCGCCGGGACACCCTCGTTCGCAGCCAGCCACGCATCGACCGGCTCCAACGAGTCACCGGACGGGAACATCCCGATGACCAGCCGCCGTGCGATCTCGATGCTGCGCTCGCCCCAGACTCGTCCGATTCGCGCGAAGTACTCGTCATCGAACCCCGAGATGAGGTCACGACGTCCGCCGGCGCGGAAACCGCCGATCTCGGCGTCGAGGTGGTCGTTGCTGAGCGAGAGGTCGTTCCATGCGGAGTCCCACGCCTCGCGTCGTACGTCAGCGTCCGGGCGCGATGCCCGTGCCCTCCGTGCGGCAGTGCGTCCGTCACCCGTGTCGTCGCGCTGCTGCTCGGCGGCCACCTCCGCGAGGCCGGCCCGGCCCGTGGTGACGAGCGCCGTGAGGAGCTGCCAGCGCAGATCCGGATCCACGACGAGACCTTCAGGACCTTCTCCGGCGAGCAGGGCGCGCACCTGTTCCGGGTGCGCGTCGTCGAAAGCGGTGATCGTCGCGAACGCCCGGGCCCACGAGAGCTGCGCGTCGCTGCCGGCATCCGCAGCCTCGAGGGTGCGCCACACGGTATCGGCCCACCGCCGCTGCTCGTCTTCCCGGCTCGCAGCGCCGACGAAGTGCCGGATCGTATGGATCGCGTTCGCGAGGACGCCCGTCAACAGCCCGATGTTCGACTCCGCCGGCGCATGTGCGCGCACGATCCCGAGGTACCGCGTCGCAGAGAGCTCCCCGTCACGAGTGGCATTCCACAGCGACGACCAGACGAGCGCGCGGGCCAGCGGGTCATCGATCGCGGAGAGGGATTCCTCGACTGTGCCGAGCGAACGTGCATCGAGACGCGCCTTCACATAGGTGAGATCGTCGTCGTTGAGAATGACCAGGTCGGCAGCCGGCAGATCGATCTCGGTCCGCTCGCCGATCACGTCGAGCTCCCGCTGCTCCCGCCGGATGATGTGTCCGTCCACGCGCTCGTACAGCCCGATGCGAAGCCGGTGTGGTCGAGGATCGGACTGCACGAGAACGTGCCGTCCGTCGGCCTCGGTCTCCGTCCACAGGGTCGACACGCCCGACGTCTGCAGCCACGCCGCCGACCAGTCCCGCATGTCTCGTCCGGAGACGGCGCTCAGCTGCACCAGGAAGTCTTCGAGCGTCGTGTTGCCGAAGGCATTGGCGGCGAAGTAGCGGCGCGCACCCTCGAAGAAGGCCTCATCCCCGACGAAGGCGACCAGCTGCTTGAGCACCGCGGCCCCCTTGGCGTACGTGATCCCGTCGAAGTTCAGCTTCGCTGCCTCGAGGTCGGGGATGTCCGCCACGATGGGGTGCGTCGTGGGCAGCTGATCCTGCTGGTATGCCCACGCCTTGCGACTCGCGGCGAACTTGACCCACGCATCGTGATACCGCGTGGCCACGGCCGATGCATGCGCACCCATGTAGTCGGCGAACGACTCCTTGAGCCAGAGGTCGTCCCACCAGGTCATCGTGACGAGGTCGCCGAACCACATGTGCGCCATCTCGTGCAGGATCGTGTTGGCCCGAGCGGCACGCTGCGCATCCGTCGCCGCTCCGCGGGACAGGTACGATTCCGTGAACGTCACCAGACCCGGGTTCTCCATCGCGCCGAGGTTGTACTCCGGAACGAAGATCTGGTCGTACTTGCCCCACGGGTACGGGTAGGCGAAGGCGTCGGTGAAGAAGTCGAGCCCCTGGCGTGTGACCTCGAGGATCTCCTCGGCCTCGAGGTGCGGGGCGAGCGACCGGCGCACGAACACGCCGAGCGCTACGTTCTGCTCATCGCGGCGCCATTCACCGTCCACACGCGAGTACGGTCCGGCGGCGACCGCAGTGATGTAGCTCGAGATCGGGAGCGTCGGTGCGAACTCCACGCGCTGCACCCCGACACCGAGATCGGTGTGCGTCGGGGACTGGTTCGAGAGCACCTCCCATCCGGTCGGCGCGTCGATCACGAACGTGTACTCGGCCTTCATGTCGGGCTGCTCGAAGCAGGCCATCACCCGTCGTGAGTCCGCGGGCTCGTACTGCGTGTACAGGTAGGTCTCATCGTCGACGGGGTCGTGGAAGCGGTGCAGTCCCTCGCCGGAGCGACTGTAGGTGCCGATCGCCTCGACGCGCACGCGGTTCGACCCGGCGAGTCCCGAGAGAGAGATGCGCGCGCCGTCGTAGACGATCTCCTGATCGACGCCGTTCACGGAGACCCGCTGTACGTGCTCTCCGATGAAGTCGAGCCACGTCGTATCGACGATCGAGTCGAACTCCAGCGTCGTGACGGTCGGGAACCCGGTGCGAGCGCGCTCCGGCGCTCCGGTCAGGTCGAGCTCGACGCGGATGCGATTCACGGTGATGGCAGCGGATCGCGCGGCCGTCTCCTCGCGGGTGAGATTGGCGGTGTCCATCCCTCCATCCTGGCACCCGCAAGGCGCAGAGATCGCCTCACCCCCGACGGGTCACGAGGTCTGAAGACGGTGTCCGATCTCGGCGTAGACCTGCAGAGACTCGCGTGAGAGTACCGCCGCGGATTCGCCGTCGCCTCGTACCACGGCGATCGATGCGAGGATCGCGTCGCTCCGGGCCACCTCAGCGCGGTCGCCTGTCGCCTCCGCGATGCTCCTGGCCTCCCGTGCGTGCTGCTCCGCCTCACCGAGGAAGGACCCGGGGCGAGTCGCATCCGCCGTGGCGACGGACACCAGGATCTCGGCGAGGGAGTTCGCGGCCTCCGTCGCGATCAACGGGGATCCCGCACGCTCCGCCTCGCGGAGGAGCCGTTCCGCGGCGGCCCTGGCGCCCTCCGCATCTCCGGCTCGGCCATCGATGCGGGCGTGGAGGAGCTCGAGGTCGGCGGACGTCGCGAACTCCCCCGCCGTCCGCAGGGTGCGCATCGCGATCGCGCACAGCTCGCGCGCGTGGACGTCGTCGCCGCGTGCTTCCGCGACCAGAGCGAGCGTACGCCGGACGAACGGCAGCGATTCGCCGTTCGACTCGTCGAGCAGCTGATTCAGCTCCCTGTCCGCATCGTCGAGCCTGCCGATCGCGAGGAGCAGCAGCGGTCGATTGCCTCGAACGACCGCCACGTTGAGATCGTCGCCTGCGGCATGTGCCATCGACAGAGCGATCGCGTAGCCGTCCAGTGCCTCCGGATAGCGCGCGAGGATGCGAAGCGTGTCCGCATGATTCCCGGTGGCACGCCCCTCGACGACCTCATCACCGGCGTCTCGCGCGTGTTCGATCGCACGTCCATACGACGCGAGCGCCTCATCGAGGTGGCTCATCCACCGCTGGACGTTGCCGATCTGATTCCACGTGCGGGCGAGCGCCGAACCCGAGGCTATGCGACGCACCCGATGCAGGGTGATGAGTGCTTCATCCAGGCGTCCCAGCTTCTCCGCGCAATGCGCCACGCCGAGGGCGATGTCCGGCACGAGGTCGAGACCCTCCCCTCGCGCTGCCAGGTCGTGTAGCTGCAGCGACTCGCTCCACAGCGACCAGCGCGAGAGCGCCGGATGCGCCTCGATGGCGAGCTGCTCGACGGCGGAGTCGAGGCCGTGTTCGCGAGCCGCCGCGCTGACCGCGAGCACGGTCGCCACCTCACGTGCGGCGAAGTCGGGGTCTTCGCCGATGCGGGAGAGCACCGCTGCGGCGGACCTCGCCACGAAGCCGCGGCGGACGGACGACGGCCGGAGCGCTCGGGAACGTTCCGCGGCGAAGGCGAAGACCGTGTCGTGCATGCACACGTGTCCCTCGCGCAGTTCGACCAGATGGCGGGCATGCAGGCGGCGCAGGTGGAGTGCAGCAGATGGCCCGCCCGCGGCGACGAGAATGCCTTCATCGATGTCCCTGTCGAGGAGCGCGGCGTCCGCGAGCAGGTCGGCCTCCCCGGACGACAGCGAACGCGTCGCCGCCTCCAGTACCGGACGGATGCGCGCGTCCCGGGGCTCGTGCTCGAACCTCGAAGCGAGGTCCTGGAACGACCAGCCCTCGTGCTCCTGGACGATCCCCGCCAGCATCACGAGGTCGAGTGGCAGACCTCCTCCGACGGCGACGATGCGACGCAGCGCGTCCGCCCTCACCGCACCGTCGTGGTCGCTCGCCACCGAAGCGCCATCGACGGACAGCAGACGGCTCAGGAGACGCGCGGCGTCGGCGCTCGACATCGGCGAGACGACGATCCTCGCCAGCCGCGCATCGGCCGAGGAGACTCGCTGCTCCAGGCCGGCGAGGTCGAGACGTGCGGTGACGATGTAACGCACACCGGGCACGATCAGTGCGGCCAGCCGTCCGGCATCGCCCGCGTCCTCGATGATCACGGTCCGCTTGCGTGCGGCCGTCTGCAGGCGCTCCCGAAGACGCGGCAGCTCGTAGGGGAGGGAGCGGACGCCGAGCGCGCCGAGCATGCGCCGCAGGATGTCGATCGGGTCGGCCAGCGGGCGGTCCGGGTCGGACTCGCGCAAGTGCACGGTGAGCACCGGAGACGGTCCGGCCAGCGCCGAGGCGAGGGTCGTCTTCCCTGCTCCCGGCAGACCGGTGAGGATCAGCACGTCCGCCTCCGGCAGCGTCGCCAGAAGCTCTTCCCGTCCGACTTCCGCGCCTGCCGCGTTCCGTGGTCCGAGCGTCACCTCGACGTGCACTCCCGACCTCTCGCCGTTGAGGAGGCGAGCGGTCTCCCGCCAGAGGACGGCCTGGGCATCGTCGCCCCCCAGCGCACGAACGATGTCGGCGACGAGACGATCATCGACGCGCCGCCGCCCCGGGCGGAAACAGTCGTACACGGTCACCTTGGGTGGATCGGCACCGCCGCGCACGCTGCCGATCCGCCGGGCGATCTCGGCGTATGACGGGGACCCCGCATCCGCACGCATGCGTCCGAGGCCCAGACAGAGCTCGTCGAGGGTGCGCGGGGCGGGCATGCGTCGAGCCTATGGCACGCGATCGCGGCGGAATGCGGCCCGTTCGGGGTCGTTCGGAGTCGGACGGACCCGCGCCGCTCGTGCGTAGGCTCGCTCGCGGAGAGGCCACCCGACCTCCCCGAAAAGGAGAGAGCCTCATGCCCACACGTGCCGAGATCGCCGCGAAACTCGACGACTTCTCATTCCAGAAGGTGAACTTCGGCGGATTCCTGATGAACAAACGCGCCAAGAACTCGCACGCCCTGTGGACCCGCACGTCCGACAAGGGAGTCACCGAACTGACGCTGCTCGCCACGCGGGACTACGGCGAGGGGAACGTGTACGACGTCGCGGCGTTCACCCTCGACGGCACCGTCCCCGCTGAGATCCTCTCGGAACTCCGACCCCAGGCGGACGCCCTCGCCGATCGCATCAACCTGCGCGCGCACGGCTATGTGTACACCTGCCTGGAGCCGTGGGACGGGGGCGGCACGATCTGGATCTCGAAGAAGCCCGAGTTCCGTGCGCTGAGCCGGCCCGAAGATGGCGTCTACGTCATCCCGATCCAACGGCTCAACGCCATGAACGAACCCCGCTGGCTCGCGTGGGCCTGCGAGGGCGATCAGCTCAACATCGCCATCGTGTACAAGCCCTGACGGTTGACGGTGCCGACGCCCTCGACGCGTATGAACACCCCGCGCACGGAAGATCGCACGCGAGGTGGCCTGATCCTCATCGCGTCGTCTCTGACCTCCCTCCTATTCGCGGGAGCCCTGGCCTTCTACCTGCTGCCCGTGGGGCTCGGGCTGACAGGCATGACCCTCGTCCTCGCGCAGACGGCGTCGATTCTTCTCGGAGCAGTGCTCGTCGCCTCATCGACGATCAGCATCCGGCGGCATCAACGGCAGCGCGCCGCTCTCGCCGCGCTCGCCGACGCCCTCGGCTGGGGGTTCCGCGCAGACATCGGCGATCATGTCTGGGGCGGGTCGATCGACGAGCAGATCGATCGCGGGGCTCGCACCGCACGGGATCACCTCGATGCGCGGCACTCCGACACTCCCTTCGACAGCATCGAGCGCACCTTCGTCGTCGGCGACCGAGAAGGGGCGACCATGCACACGGTGCGGGCCGTGCGGATCCCTCTGCCGTCCGAGGCTCCGCGGATCACGCTCCGGTCCCGGCGCGGCGGCGGAGCACTCAGTACGCTCCCGCGACGTTCCACCGGCGGATCCCGGATTCGACTCGAGGGCGACTTCAGCGATGTGTTCGAGGTTTCGGTGCCGACGGGCTACGAGACAGACGCGCTCTATGTGCTCACACCCGATCTGATGGTCGTGCTCCTCGACGAGAGCGCCGATCTCGATCTGGAGATCGTGGACAGGACGCTGCACGTCTACTTCCCTCCCGTCGATCTGACCGACGAGGCTGAGCTGCGCAGGTTCCTCACCGTGATCGCGGCACTGCACGACCGATTCGGGCGTCGTACCCTGCTGTATCGCGACGAGGCCGCCGAGCCTGTCGATCCGGAGGCGTACCGCCGCGACGGCGACACTCTGGCCGATCGGGCACGCCGGGTCGACACGCGGGTACGGTGGTGGCCGGTTCTCGCCGCCGTGGCCACGCCACTCGTCCCGATGCTCATCGCCGTCGTCTGGATCCAGATCGCCGGGTGACCTTCCGCGAGATCTCCGGGCCGCCGAGAAGACGGCGGATGGCGGTCTCGGGTGTCACGGAGAGGTCGAGCGTCCGTCCACGGGCGTATTGGCTGAAGACGCGCGGATCGATGTAGCTGCCGCGCGCGACGGCGGTCGTGTTGCCGAGTGCCGTCGCCGCGGCCTGCACCGCCAGGCGCTCGGCCTGGCTCCGGTGGTTTCGGCTGTCGAGCTCGCCGATCCGAGCGAGGGCGTCCGCGGCGATGATCGTGCCGTGCAGCGTGCGGAAGTCCTTCGCCGTGAAGGACTCCCCCGTGACCTCTCGCAGATAGGCGTTGACCTCGGCGGGTGTGATGCGCACGCGACGGCGCCCCCGGCGGTACGCGAGGAGGAAGGCCCCCGACTTCCCCGCCGCGAAGTCCGTGAGCGCTTCCGCGAGCGACTCGTCCGTGATCTCGATCGATGCCGTGCGACCGCTCTTGGCGGGGAACGACAGCGCGACGTCGCTGCCCGCTACACGCACATCACGCCTGCGCAGCGTGGTGAGACCGCGGCTGCCGTGGCGAACCAGATACCGCTCCGACCCGATGCGGAGCGCGGCGTCGTCGAGGAGACGGAAGGCGATGGCCAGCGCACGCTCCTTCGTCTGACCGTCCTGCGCGAGTGCCCGGGTGACCTGGGCCCTGGCACGGGGAAGTGCGGCGGCGAGATCGAGCGCACGCACGAACTTGCGGCGATCCCGGCTCACGCGCCACAACGGATGGTAGAGGTACTGCTTGCGTCCCGCACCGTCCACCCCCACGGCCTGGATGTGCGCGAGGGGGTCCGCCGCGATCCAGACGTCTTGCCATGCGGGAGGGATCACGAGGTCGTGGATCCGTTCCCGATCGGCCTCGGGCGCAGTGTCCCCCGCCGCGTCGACGTACCGGAACCCCGACCCCGCACGCACGCGCCGATACCCCGGGTCCTGCCCCGGGACGACCCGGATGAGTCTTGCCATCGTGTTCCCTCCTCGACTGCCTGCGATCGAGGATGCCGCTTCGCCGAGATCATCGGAAGGGAGTGGCGTCGCGGGGTGCCGCCGTGCTAGTCCCCCTCGGGTTCGGCACGGGGTACGGCGAAGGTGCTGCGCATATGGTCGCTCGTCAGGAAATCGGCGATGCCGATCATGATCAGGCTGAAGACGATCTGCTCCGACACCATCCAGAGCGGATAGAGACCGGGAATCGCCGCCATGACGAGCGTGATGACGGGGAAGATCTGCGCGAACAGACGCAGACGCTGGTATGCCCAGCGCCACCCGCGCTGCGCACGCCAGGCGAAGTAGAACAGCGTCGCCGTCATCGCGAGCACGACAAGCGTGCGCATCCAGACGGCGAAGGAGACCGACTCGCCATCGATCGCCAGGACCAGGGCGACGACGACCGCACCGACACCGATGATCAGTTCGACGACGAGGAGCCACATGATCCACGTGAACGCGCGCACGGTCTTGGGGTGAGTGCGGTCAGACTCGCTGATGGCGACGCCCGCCTGCCGCCCACCGGCGATCCGATCCATTCGGAGGAAGAGGGACTCCAGAGCCATGCTCGGAGCCTATTGCGTTCGGGCCTCGTCCGACTCGTCCGTTCGATGGATGTCGGCGACGCCGTTGACGGCCGGAGACACCGCGCGCTCCAGGACCAGGGCCAGCAGACCGACGGCCAGACTCCCCGCGATCATGACGCCGATGAACCAGCCTTCGAGCCCCCCGCCGAGCATCACGCCCGCCACGAGCGGCCCCATGATCGCCCCGCCCTGGAAGGCGGCGGAGTTGATCGCGTTGTACCGGCCGCGCGTGCGGTCGGAGGCCAGGTCGTTGTAGATCGCGGGGACGGTGGGCTGCAGCATCGTCTCCCCGAAGGCGAAGACTCCCATGTAGGCGATCACGCCGACAGCTGCGGCCAGAGTGCCCGGCAGGAATCCCGTCGCCCCGAGCAGCACCCACGACAGCGCCCAGATGAGAGCCATCACCTGCATCACTCTCGTCCGCCGCTTGCCGGAGATGAGCCGGAGGACGGCGAACTGCAGCAGCACGATCACCGCGGTGTTGACGGCGAACGAGATGCCGACGACCTGCGTCGACACCTGGGACACCTGCCGGGCGAACGCCGGGAAGCCGGCCTCCATCTGCCCGTACCCGATGAACACGGAGAGGAACGTGAGAAGGGTCAGCCACAGCACGGCGGGGCGGCGCAGGATGTCGCGGTACCCGCCGACGGGCGGCGCATCGGCCTCTGCCTCGTGCTGCGTGCGCACTCGACGGAGCGGCCCCAGGAGCAGCGCGAGCGGGATCAGGCTGCTCGCAGCATCGATCAGGAAGATCGTCGTGAAGGTGGCCGGGTCGGTGACGTCCACGAAGAAACCGCCGATCACCCCACCGACGCCGATGCCCAGGTTGACCAGAGCGAAGTTGACGCCGAAGTACTGCTGACGAACCTCGCCCTCGACCACGGTGGCGATGAGCGCATTGAACCCCGGCCAGGAGACACCGAAGTTCACGCCGATGAGCATGACGGCGACTGCGGCGACCGCGGGGTGGGTGGCGTATGCCAGAAGAGCGCATCCGGCGATCATCGACAGCAGCCCGACGATCAGCACCCGCCGGGCGCCGAAGCGATCGATGAGTGTTCCGCCCGGGCCCGTGACGACGAGGCCGGTGATCGCGATGAGGCTCATCAGCGCACCCGAGATGCCGAGGTCGAAACCGCGCACCTCGTGGAAGTAGATGATCGTGAACGGCAGGGTCATGCCGCGTCCGAGCGTCTGGATCGCGACCGTCGACAGCAACCAGCGCCCTTCCGTGGGCAGGGCGTTCCAGAAGCTCCTCATACCGATCACCTCGACATTCTTCCGGATGCCGGGGACATCGCGGTTCGAGAGCGGATTGTCGGAGGACCCGCGTTTCTGCCATCATCACGAGCATGGCGCTGTCACTCGAAGAATTCCGTTCCTCCCTGCGGGACTCCGGCTCCCGGCAGGCACTGGGCCTCCCGCTCACGGATGCCGACGCGCAGCTGGTCGCCGCCGACCCGCAGGCCGCCCAGAGCTGGTATGAGTACTGGCAGTCCATGAACCCGCAGATGGCGCCCGCTGCTCCGGCGTTGCCGGCAACCGCCTCTTCGCCCGCCGAGACGGTGCCGCTCGGCGGACACGACTTCGCCCAGACGGCCGCCTTCGCAGCCGCTCCCCCGGCCTTCGGCGGTACGCCACCGGGAACCGCACCGTACGCCGCCGCACCCGGCGCCCCCTCTGTCGGAGCCCCGCACCCCGGCGAGCCGCAGAAGAAGAGCCGCGTCGGGCTCTGGGTGACCCTGTCGATCGTCGGAGCGCTGCTGCTGATCGCGATCATCGTCGTGGTGGTCGCCTTCACCACCGCTCGCCACTGGACGAAGGTCGATTCGCCGGAGAAGCCCGAGACCTTCCACAGCGAGGAGTACGAGACCGGCCTCTATCTCGTGTCGGACGACGGAGTGAGTCCGTGCGCCGTCGATCAGGACTGGACCGACTGCATCACCGCGATGGAGGCCCAGTACGCGGGGGCCTGCGCCGGCGTCGAACTGGTCCCCGCCGCAGCGACGATCTGTGCCCAGCATCGCGCCGAGATCGACCGCATGCGTGCAGCGGACTCGGAAGGCTCGGTCGTGGCCTCGCTCGGCGACTTCGGCCACCTCACCCGCACGCCGGAGACCGCGACGCGGCAGGTCTCGAACAACGACTACGAAGCGGCCGTCACGCACGAGGCCGTCTGCTATCTCGGTTTCCTCGGGGAGTGCGAGTAGCGGCGCGGAAGAGCTTGCGGATTCCCCGGGGCCCTCTGCTCAGACCGCCGTCTCCGGCAGACCCACCTTCGCCTTCGCCCACGAGCGCCCGCGCGTGTCCTTGAGGATGTCGTACTCCACGTCGACATGCGGCTCGATAGCGCTGTACTTGTCGTTCGGCGCACCGATGACGAGCTGGAAGCCGAGGCCTCTCCAGGCGCCGATCGCGCGCTTGGTGAAGTGGGAGTCGGCCTTGATCAGGGCCTCGTCCATGAACACCGGCGCGTAGCGAGGCCGCGCCGCACCCGCGTCTCCGAGCTGATAGCGCAGGGCCGCCCCGACGATGAACGCGACCAGCTCCTGCGACTCGCCTCCGGACTTCTCGCCGATGTGGTCGTAGAGCGCGACGTGCTCACGTGTGGCGGCGGTGACCCGCTCCGCGCTCACCCGCACGTGGTTGCGCACGTCGATGAGTTCGGCGAAGTCGGGGGCCGTCCGCCGCATCCGTCCGATGAGACGGCTCATCTTGCGGTACACGGTCTCTCGTTCCGCATCTGTCGATGCCGCATCGATCAGTCCGCGGACCTCGCGGAGCTCGCGGCGGAAGCGTTTGCGGGCTTCGCTCTGGTTCTCGCGCGGGGTGATCTGCAGACGATGATCGTCATCGTAGAACGGCAGCTCCTCCATGATCCGGTTGATCGGATCGATACGGTCCTTGATCTCGCGCAGAGAGCGGCTGAGGGTCGAATCGAGGCTCGTCAGGTCGTTGCCCGACAGCTTGAGGAGGCTGTCGCGCCATTCGATCTCCAGCTCGTGGAGTCCGTTGGTCTGAAGCGCCTCCAGAATGCTCTCGAACTCCCCGACCGACGCGTCCGGATCGGGGAGGATCGTGAGGTTGTCCCACCGCTCGAGGAATCCCGTCATGAGTCGGCGCATGCTCTCGCGCTGCTGCTCGTGCGCCTCGGCCGCCTCGCGACGGTCTTCGAGAAGGCGCTGGGCCGCGGTCCGGAGCGCGGTGTCCAGATGCGTCAGCCGCTGAGCTGCGGTCAGGGTGTCCCCCGTCTCGGACTGCAGGAATCGGCCGTCGAGGAACGACGCATGTCCTTCTCCGAGCACGGCTCCGGATGCCTCCGCGGAATCGATGACCGTCTGACAGGAGTCGACGTCGTCGGTGACCCGACCCCAGTGCTCCTGGGTCTGGGCGAGTTCGTTGCTGAGACGAGCCTCCTCGTCGCGGAGTCGTCCTGCGCGAGAGCGCAGCTCCTCAGACTGGCGCTTGAGCTGCGCGATCTCGGGGCTGGCTGTGGTGACCTCCGCTTCGACGGCGAGCCAGCGCTCCCGCTCCGCCTCCACCGCGGCGACGTCGATCTGTTCCCAGGTCAGGTCCTCGATCTTCGCGAAGGCGGTCGAGCGCGCCTCGATGCGGTCGAGGGCGGCCTCGGCGGCCTGGGCGGACGCCGCGCACTCGTCGTAGCGGGCCGTCAGCTGCGTCAGCTGCTCGTCGATCTCGCGCAGACGACGGTCGTTGGTGAATCCCAGCACGTTGGCGCGGCCCTGACCACCGTGGGCGCCCCGGCTTCCCTGTGACACCTGACCGCTGATCGTGAGGGCCTTCTGATGCTCGCTCAGCTGCGACGACGTATCGACGCAGACGTAGCCGAAACGATCTTGGAGGCGCTGCTGAAGCCAGGCGGTGAAGGGCGTCGGCAGATAGTCGAGCCGTCCGGGGAGAGTCTTCGGATCGGCGTCGCGGACGTCGGGGAGCCCGGTGCGGACGCCCTCGTAGTTCAGCCGTTCCGGTGTGCGCACGGAGTTGATGGCGGTGCGGAACGACGAGAGCTGCTCGGCATCGATCAGGAGCGTCCTGGCGAAGCCGCCGAGCGCGAGGTTGAAGGCGTCGCGCCACGGCTCGAACTCCGTCCGCAGCTCGATGAGCTCGCCGACGAACGGAAGATCCGACGGAGAGAGCCCGACCGCTTCTGCGAGCAGGGCGCGTGATTCGTCCAGATGTGCCGGGATGCTGCCGCGCACCCGACCCGTCCGCTCGCGTTCGTCGCGCAGCCGGCGGATGTCGGCCTCGGCCGTCCTCCGCGCCGTCTCGGCATCGGCGAAGGTCGCACGCGCGTCACGGATACCGGACTTCGGCGACGTGCCCCGAGCGCCGGACACGAACGACTCGAACTGCGCGGCGGTCTCGACCCCTGCCCCGAGCTCCTGGACGATCACGTCGAACTTCGCCCGTTCCCGACGGACGTCGTCCACACGACGCTCCGCGACCCGGAGCTCTCGCTGCGCGGTCTCGAGGCGGTCGCCACCGGACTGCCGCAGCACGTCGAGAAGCCCTTCACGTTCGACATCGGCGGCATCGACCAGCGCGCGCTTCTCGCGGACGGCGAGGCTCAGCGCGCGGGAGCGATCCCCCAGCTCGACCTCGACGTCGCGCAGCAGATCCAGACGACGCTGGGCGTTCCAGAGGGCGGCGAGCGAGGAGGGATCGGTGAACACCCCGACCTCGTCGATCACCCGCACCCGCTCGGCGGCCGCGGCGATGCGGTCCTTGATGCCCCGGATCGGCTCGAGCGCACTCACCTGCTGCTTCGCGGTGAGCATCCTCGTGCGAGTGCTCTCGAGCTCGTCGAAGTGCGCCACGACGGCGTCTGCGGTGGCCATCGTCTCGGGTTCTTCCAGCACGAGCTTCTTGTACAGATCGTCGACCGTCGTGATCTGCTGCCCCGCCTGGATCCGGGCCAGAAGACTGATGGCCTTGGCACCGGAACCGGCAGCCCCGATGCCCAGAACAGCCTGCAGCCGCGCCGAGAACTCCCGGTCCGTCGCGAGGGTCTCAAGGCCGGTGGCGCGCACCGACGCATCGGAGAGTCGCTGCGTCGCGGCCTTCTCGAGCAGCGCCAGGTCGAATGCCCCGTTCACGGTCGCCCGCACCCGGGTCGTGTCTTCCAGGACGCGGGCATCCGCCGGGATGTACCAGGCGCGCACAGCGGTGAACCGCGCCCCGTCATGGTCGAGCCAGGTGGTCGCGATCGCACTCCAGGTGTCTTCGCCGTCGCCGCGGAGCACCCGCAGCTTCGTGCCGTCCTCGGTGCGGGACTCGTCGATCTTCCCCCGCCCGTAGGAGAGGATGTTCCGCTGCTCGTCGCCACGCGGGCGGCCCGTCACTCCACCGTTCGACGCACCGTTGAACGGTGTCGTGTGGGGCATCATCAAGGCGATGTACGCGTCCATGAGGGTGGACTTGCCGGAACCCGACCCGCCGCAGAGCAGGGTCGCGTCGGGTGAGAAGCGCACGCGGTGAGGACCACCGTCGTAGCCGCCCCAGTTGATGAGCTGCAGTTCCTCCGCCACCCACTGCTGTCCCCGCGAACCTGCCGGGATGAGTCCGAAGAGCGTGTCGACCATGGTCATCGTTCCACCACTTCCTGCGACCGCAGCCAATCGCGGAGTTCTTTCAGGGTCTCGGCGCTCAGGACGATCTCGACGAGCGCGCTGATCCGGTAGCGTCCGCTCGTCTCCTCCTGGACGATGCCCTCTCGATCGAGGCGATCCATCGCGTTCCGAATGGCTTTCTGCTGTCGAGCCGTGCCGCCGTCGACGTCCGTGAAGTAGCTCAGCACGGTCTGCTCGAGGTCTTCGATGTCGATGCGCACGGAAGCTTCGCCGGCGGCGGACTCACGCTGATACACCGTGCGCAGATGCACGAGCACCAGAGTCTCGGCACGCGTGTAGGGCGCGTCCTTGAGCAGCACCGGCATGTCGATCTCGTCGGAGCGCAGCTGCTGCTTGTACGCGAACCCTCGACCGTGGTCGACCACCAGGCGCAGGTACAGGTCGTTCAGGCGCGACTCGATCACCTGCTGATGGTCGAGGAGGAGGGTCCATTCTCGACGGTTGCGCTCCGCAGCGATGAAACGACGCTGGAGGATGTGCGCCAACAGACGCCGGATCTCGGGGTCGAGCGTGCCGCGGTCACCGGCGAAGTGCTCCTCGATGTCGTCTTCCATCGGGACCGGGGCGATGAAGGGATCATCGACCTGCGCTTCCGTCACGAGGCTCTCTTCAGGCATGTGCTTCTTCCTTCGGGTTGCGTGCCGTGACGGCGCCGAACGCGAAACGTCGCGTCGAGCCGTCCGGGCGCAGCGCTTCGACCACCGACACCGCATCGCTCTCGGTCATGCCGTTTCGGTGGGCGATCTCGAGCAGTCCGACGAGGTCGACAGGGCGACGGGTGTCGTCCGCGCCTTGCGCGAACGCGTCGGCGAGGTCGAACTCCGGGCCGAGACGCGAGACGTACTCCTCGAGCTCCGCGTATCTCGGACCGCCCCATGCGCGGGAGTCGACAGCGGCGAACTCGACGTCGCCGGCATCTGCGAGAGGCGCGGGGACGGCCGGCGGGCGGATGCTGCTGACCGTCTGTCTGAGGTGTCCCAGATCAGCCAGAGGGAGGCTGCGCACCGGTGACGCACTCGCCCCCGTGCCGTCCCAGACGTGGAGGGCCGCGATGACGTCGCGCAGCAGATCGTCGATCTGACGGTCCCGCAGCGGATCATGGGTCTTCACCTGGCCGGTGATGACGTGCGACGCCCGTCGCTGCGCGGCCAGGACCTCTTCGACCCCGAGTTCCACCCGGCGACCGATGGCGTCGAGTTCGGTACGCTGCGTGCTGTCGAGCATGCGGGCGAACGGCTGCCGGAGCAGGCCGTGCAGCTGTTCGGTGAGGGCGTCGATGCGATCCGGATCACCGATCAGACGCAGGGCGCCGGAGAACGCGCGCCCTTCCGGAGTCGAATTCATGACGTCCTGCGCGCGCTGCAGATACTCGCGGAGCACCTCGCCGGTCGGCCGCTCGTCACGCCGCAGATGGGCGACGACGTCGCGCTGCATGAGCTTGAGGGATTCGGCGACCCGGGTGAAGTCGGCCGGGAGCTCGCGTGCCAGATGCAACACGTTCTCGGCTTCCTCGAAGAGCTCTTCGTCGTCCAGCGGATCGGCCCGCCCCGATTCCTCGATCCGGTCGATCTCGGCGTCGAGTGCGGCGCGCTCTTCCCGAAGACGGGCGAGTCGGCGGAGGGGATCGGCCTCTGCGCTGTCTGCCAGGTGCTCCACGGCTTCGAGAAGCGTGCGCACCCGCGAGTTGGAGACGCGCGTGCGACCGCCGCCCGTGCGCCCCGCGATCTCCAGGGCCTCCACGGCGTGCGCGGACAGCCGGTACACCTCGACATCCTCATCGATCTGCTGCACTAGCCAGCCCAGGCGGACCCAGTTCCTCGCGACGTCTCGCCCCGTCCCGGCCGGAACCCGCCGGTCGTCTTCGTCATAGCCCGCGCCCCGCAGCTCGTCGAGGATCTCGGTGAGCTCGGCCTGGGCGTCGGCGATCGGGATGGATGCCCGATCGGCGGTGAACAGGAGCGAGAGCGACGCGACGACGAAGGGCGCGAAACGTCCGTGGAGCAGATCGAGAGTCGGGGTACTGAATGCGGTGACAGCGCGGGAGAATGCCGCTTCAGCTCGTGTTCCTGTCACGTATTCACATTACTCGGCGCCCCCGGCATCCTCGGACGCGACGCGGTCCGCAGGCGCAGCCCGTCGCCGAACGCCTACCGGGAGAACTCCGTCCGCGTGAGCGGCGTGCTCTCGCGCGATGCTGTGACCAGGAACGTCACCGTATCCGGCAGGTAGCGGTCCTCGCCGTACTCGATCGGCTCCCCGGCAGAGGCATAGCTCACCCGCCGCACCCGCAACAGCGGGCTTGCGCGCCGGGCTCCGAGCAGCTCGGCGTCGGCGCTCGAGACCGGGACGGCGTCGATGGCATGCTCCGCGAATGCGGTCACGACCCCGAAGTCGCGATCGAGCGCTTCGACGACGGATGCTTCGTCATCGGCGATCGCGGTGACCCGATCGGCGATCCAGTGGGGGTAGCTGGTGCGCTCCAGCATCACATCGCGCCCGTCGATGCTGCGCGTCCTGGTCACGCGCAGCACCCGCGTCTTCGGGCTCACCCACAAGCGGCGCGCTTCGGCCGCGGTCGCCTCGCCGAACTCCTTGTGGCGCACCAGCCCTCCAGGCGTCATTCCCTGGGAACGCGCCCACTGGGCGAACGAGCGCAGCTCTTCGAACGACTGGCTCTGCCGGCCCGAACGCACGATCCATCCCGAACCCTGGACCGGCGAGACGAGTCCTCGGTCCTGAAGTCCCGCCAATGCCCGGCGCACCGTGCCACGGGTCGAGCCGTAGTGCTGCGCCAGTTTCGTCTCGGACGACAGACGTGATCCCGCGGCGAACTCTCCATCGATGATCCTCGTCAGCAGGTCGCTCATGATCTCGCGATGGGGACGCGGGGTCGCCGGTGGCACCGTCTCAGACTAGGGGAGCCACGGGGGCCACGATCACGCGAAGCGGACAGGAGTTCACAGTTGTCCCGCGTGTCGGCCCCCGGAGCGCGCATCGTTCAGCGGTCGTTCATCTGCGCGCCGTCCGCCGCACACCGCGAGGCGGGGTAATCGTCCCGTGACCCTCTCGATGCCCTCCCCCGATCACCAATCCCCCATGCGACCCTCCGCCGTGCTCTTCGACCTCGACGGCACGCTCGTCGACAGTGAGCGGGTGTGGCTCGATGTGATCCGCACCCGGCTCGCCGTCATGGGCTCCCCGGTGTCGTCGTCACAGCTGGCCGCCCTCGAGGGACTCTCCAGCATCGATGCTGCCCGCGCTCTCATCGAGGGTGGCGCACAGTCGGATGGCACACGGTCGGATGGCGCACAGTCGGATGGCACACGGTCGGATGGCGTGACCGAGCTCGCCGCAGAACTCGAGGACTTGACGATCGACGCCTTCGGCGGGCGCCTGCCCTGGATTCCCGGCGCTGAAGAGGCACTGGGATACCTGCGCCGGGAAGGGATACGCCTCGCCCTGGTGACGAGTTCGACGCGTCGCTGGGTCGATGCCGTGGCACAGAGCGTCTGCCTCGGCCCCTTCGACGTCGTCGTCACCGCTGACGACGTGCAGCAGACGAAACCGCACCCGGAGCCCTATCTCCGGGCGATCGACCTGCTCGACGTCGACCCCGGTTCCTGCCTGGTGTTCGAGGACTCCGCGGTCGGCGTCCGTGCCGCCGCCAGGGTCGGGTGCCGCGTCGTGCAAGTCCGAGCCGAGCTGCAGAGCGAGAGCGGCGCGACGGCGTGCATCCCCGACCTCCGCGCCGTGACCGTGCCGTGGATCGCTTCCCTGATGACCCTCGAACCCGCTCTCCCCTGAACGGCCCCTGCTTCTCCCCCGCTGTCCCCACCCACCCCACCCCACCCCTGCAAGGAATCGCCATGCTGACCTCTGACCATCCGACGAAGACGCGCCCCCGTCCCGAGGCGGCACTGCGCCGCGCCTTGGGCGGCGGCGTGATCGCCGCCACCACGGCGCTCACCCTGCTCGTCCCCGCTTTGCCGGCAGCAGCCGTCGCCCCGGCCGCGGAACCGATGACGCAGCAGCGCATCGACGCCGCGAACGATGCCTACAACGATGCAGACGCGACGCTCGAATTCATCACGATGTCCGACACCGAGCTCGGCGGCGCCGCCACGGCGGACAAGACCTCCGAGCAGGTCGCGTACGAGGGGGCGAAGCCCCACTTCCAGGCGATCCGCTCCTGGGCCGATGCCAATGGTTTCGATCCGAGCGTCGTCGTCGACAACGGTGACGTCGTCGGGGCGAACGATCCCGAGTACTCCGCGCACCTCGCCGGCGACAGCGAGAAGGTCGCCGGCTGGTATCGAGCCGTCGAGCGCGTCATGCGCGAGAGCTTCCCCGAGTCGCAGGTGCTGCTCACCCAGGGCAACCACGACATCGCCGACCTGATGGGCACGACTTTCGAGGCCGCACGATCGACCGCGCCCGCCGGTGCGCCCGAGTGGTTCTATCCGAATGCCGACACCGGATACGTGAGCAACTTCCACACGACCGTCGAGGGCATCGACTTCATCGGTCTCGACTACAACGGCACGAGCACCTTCGGATACAGCGGGCAGCGCTCGGGTTACCAGGCCTTCCTGACGAGTACGCTGCAGGACATCGCCGCGAAGCCCGACTACGACCCCGCGAAGCCGATCTTCGTCTCGATCCACAGCGGATACGCCGGCACATCCCTCGGCGGACCCTTCCACGGTGACTACGACATGGCCGGTCCCGATCTGCAGCGCATCCTCGCGGACTACCCCCAGGTGATGCTGGGCTCCGCGCACACGCACTTCTCGTCGAACCCGGAGACGAGCATCTTCCAGAAGAACTTCACGGTCTACGAGAACGCATCGATGAACTACATCTACCAGGATGTCCCCGGCGACTTCATCGGGGGCGGGTACTTCGGTGGCAATCAGGGCGACGCCGCCGCCGGGGTACCGCAGAAGAGCGCGAACTTCGTCTCGGTGCTCGCCGACGGCAGCACCGTCATCCGGCGCTTCGACGTGACCCACCAGCGGTGGATCGGCATGCCGTGGGTCATCGATACGGCCAAGGGGAAGAGCGGATTCACCTACACGGCGGACCAGCGCAGCACGATCGCCCCCTGGTGGGGCTCCGCCGCCGTCACCGCGACCGATGTCGCGGAGGAATCCCTCACCCTCCGCTTCGACCACGCCAAGGACGACGAGCTCGTGAACTACTACGAGGTCGAGATCCGGGACCAGGCCGGCAAGCCGGTGTCGTTCAGCGCGAACCAGCTACCCGACTTCGGGAACAACCCGGCGAAGTCCGTCACCGGGTCGTTCAAGGCCTATTCCCGGTTCTACATGACGCCGAACACGATGGGCTTCGACATCCGCGGTCTGAAGGCGGCCAAGAACTACACGGTCACGGTGACCGCCTTCGACGACTTCCAGAACGCGTCCGAGCCTCTCACCGGCACGGTGCGCACGGCCGGCGAGCTCGTCTTCCCCGTCTTCCCCGATACGTCGGCCCCCGCCCCGGACGGCGAATTCCTGCACCTCGCGTTCGAGGGTGACCTGGGTGATACCGGCACCCACGCGGGCACGGCCCCCGCGGCGAAGCCGGTGGGCTCCGTCTCCTACGTCACTTCCGACCGCCCCGGAGCGTCGGGAACAGCCGTACGCATCGGCGGGGGCGCGAGCAGCTACGTCGACCTGGGTTCCCGCCCCGAATTCGACCTCGGCACCGACAAGGACCTCACGATCGGCTTCTGGACGAAGGTGACCGGCGTCAGCGGTTATGGCGCGATCATCAGCAACAAGAACTGGGCGAACTGGTACCGCTCCGGCATCAACCTCGCACCGGAGGGGACCAACACCGGCAAGCTCGAGTTCACGCTCGGCGACGGTACCGACGGCGTCTACGCGACCGGTGACGTCGGGGAGTACCGCGGGTCGTGGCACCACATGACCATCACGGTGGACCGCACACGGAACGTAGCGAGCACCTACATGGACGGCGTGCTAGCCAAGGAGACGAGCATCGCGGGAATCGGCAGCATGACCAGCGGGCTGAACATGCTCGTCGGCGTCGACGGGAGCAAGAGCTACGGCATCGGTCTCGACATGGACGACCTGCGGATGTGGGACACGGCGTTGACCGGCACCGAGATCGCCAGCCTGTTCGCAGCAGACGACTCCTCTGCAGAGAACGCAGCACTCACCCAGGCCGTCGAGTACGCGACCGAGCTGATGAATGCGAACGAGGTCGAGGCCGCCAACGGCCGCGTGTTCGATCAGGCACTCGGTGGGGCGCTCGCCACGGCGACGGCGAACAGCGCCGCACTGCTGGCGGGGTCTCCGTCCGCGCTCGTCGCCCGCGCCGCCGCGGCACCATCGAAGGAGCAGCTGCGCACGAGCTTCGATGCGCTGAAGGCCGCCGTCGATGCCGTGGAGGCGCAGGCCGTGCGCTACAGCTATCGCACCGAGGCGCGCGGAGGCGCCGTGTCGCCCGCAGAAGGCGTCGCCGATCGTGGCGGACAGGTGCGTCTGACTCTCGCCCCGGCTGCCGGCTTCGGCATCGAGGGCTCTACGGTCACGGTCAGCGGCGCCGACAGCTTCGCGATCGAAGGCTCGGAGCTGGTACTCACCGGCGTCCAGAGCAGAGTGCTCGCTTCGGTGGAATTCGCTGCAGTCGACGCGGGAACGCCCGGCGAAGGCGGCAACGGTAGCGGCGGGACCGGTAGCGGCAACGGCGGCCCCGGGAACGGTACCGGCACCGGCACGACGCCGGGAGCCGACAGCGACTCCGACCCTCTCGCGACGACCGGTGCGGACGGGGCGATCGGCTGGGTCTGGGCGGGCTTGGGCGCCACACTGCTGACCGCCGGCGCCTGGCTGCTCCACCTGCGCCGCCGCTCGGCCTGACCGCGACAGCGGCCCCCTGCATCCGGTCTCGTCCTCGGACGGTCGGAGGGAGGGGGCCGCGTCGACGCGTTTCAGCGGCGTCATCTGTTCAACGGCGTCGTCTGTTCAGCCGCGTCGTTCACGTTCAGCGGCGTCGTTCGCGTCGGCGTCGGCGCACGCGGAGGAGAAAGAGCGCCTGCGAGATCGCCAGGAGCACCATCGCGACGACGGTGAACCACACTCCCGGTCAGGACCAGGATCGCGCAGGTGAGTCCGAAAGCGCTGATGACGATCAGAGCGACCCATCGGGGTGCCGTATCGGTGTCGGTCTCTCGCATCTCCCCACGGTGTCACCCATCGTTGCGAGTTTCCAGGCCCTCTTCTCTCCGGAAACGAAGAAACCCCCGCCTGAGCGGGGGTTTTCATCTTGCTGGGGTACCTGGACTCGAACCAAGAATAACGGAACCAGAAACCGTCGTGTTGCCAATTACACCATACCCCAAGGGCGAAACAGGAGCCTCGCACCGAGAATCAAGCCTACCCGAGCGGCGGCGGAACACCAAAACCGGTGCCGTGTGCCGCCGCCCGGGCGCGTCGCGGCTCAGCTCGCGAGGAAAGCCGACAGGGAACGCAGACGACGCAGCGACTCGTCCTTGCCCAGCAGCTCCATCGACTCGAACAGCGGCGGCGAGATCCGGCGGCCGGTGATGGCCACACGCGGCGGGCCGTAGGCGATGCGCGGCTTGAGTTCGAGCTTCTCGACCAGTTCAGCGGCCAGCGCCTCCTGGATCTTCTCCGGAGTGAACTCGGTCACCGGTTCAAGAGCCACGACGCACGCGTCGAGCACTTCAGCCGCGTTCGCTGGCAGTCCCTTGAGCGCGTCCTCGGCGTACGAGACCTCGTCGGTGAAGAGGAAGCCCACCATGCCGGGCACCTCGCCCAGCAGCTGCACGCGCTCCTGCACGAGGGGAGCGACGCGGAATGCCATCACCAGTTGCTCGTGCGTGGGCTCGTCGAAGAGTCCGGCTGCGGCGAGGTACGGGATCGTCCGCTCGGCGAAGTCCTTCTCCCCCAGCATCCGGATGTGGTCGCCGTTAATCGATTCGGCCTTCTTCTGGTCGAAGCGTGCCGGGTTCGGGTTGACGTTGACGATGTCGAACGCGGCGGTGAACTCGTCGAGCGAGAACACGTCGCGGTCGGGACCGATCGACCAGCCGAGGAGTGCGAGGTAGTTCAGCAGCCCCTCCGGGATGAATCCGCGGTCGCGGTGCAGGAACAGGTCGGCCTGCGGGTCGCGCTTGGAGAGCTTCTTGTTGCCGGTCTCTCCCAGCACGAGCGGCATGTGCGCGAAGCGCGGGACGAACGTCGTGACGCCCGCGTCGATGAGGGCGGCGTAGAGCGACAGCTGGCGCGCGGTCGACGGCATGAGGTCTTCGCCGCGCAGCACGTGGGTGATGCCCATGAGCGCATCGTCGACCGGGTTCACGAACGTGTACAGCGGCACGCCGTTCGGGCGCACGACCACGAAGTCGGGGAACGAGCCGGCGGGGAAGGTGACCTCGCCGCGGATGAGGTCGACATAGGTGACGTCCTCATCCGGCACGCGCAGGCGCAGGGCGGGCTGACGGCCTTCGGCGCGGAACGCCTCTTTCTGCTCGTCGGTGAGGTCGCGGTCGAAGTTGTCGTACCCGAGCTGCTTGGCACGACCGGCCGCCTCGTTGCGTGCGTCGATCTCCTCAGCCGTCGAGTAGCTCTCATAGAGGGCGCCCGTCGCGATGAGCTTGTCGATCACCTCGCGGTAGATGTCATGACGCTCCGACTGCCGATAGGGAGCGTGGGGTCCGCCGACCTCGACACCCTCATCCCAGTCGATCTTGAGCCAGGTGAGCGCGTCGACCAGCTGACGGAAGCTCTCTTCGCTGTCACGGGCGGCATCGGTGTCCTCGATGCGGAACACCATCTTTCCGCCGTTGTGCCGGGCGTAGGCCCAGTTGTAGAGGGCCGTACGGACCATGCCGACATGCGGCAGACCGGTCGGCGAGGGGCAGAAGCGGACGCGGACGTCGGCACCACTGACAGTCGTGGTGAGGGGGTGAGGGGTAGCCATAGCCCTTCGATTCTACGGGGACGGCCGTCGCGCAGCTGGAGGACCGATGCAGCTCAGGGGGCTGCACTCACCGCGACCGCCGCGCGATGCTCCAGAGGCAGTGCTCCGCCAATGCTGCGTCCATCCGCCACAACCTCGAATGCGGCGCGGAACCGCTGGCGCTCCTGCGCATCGAGTCGGACGTAGAGGGCCCCGGCACCGGCGACGCCTCCTTCGACTGAACGCCAGAGCGCTTCCGGCGCCGCATCCCACGTCCACCCGATCTCGGTGACGTCGAGGTGATCCAGCCCGGCTTCCCGCAGCATGCCGTCGAAACCGCCGACTGTCCGCTCGAAGTCCTCGTGAGGCGGGAGCCGCGAGCCCGCGAACGGCTGGATGCCAGCGCGTGTGGTGATCTCCGCCCAGAGCCACGAGGGTGAGAGCGTCCAGATGGTCGCGACGACGACGCCCCTACTCACGCGCCGCAGCTCGGCGGCCGATGCCCGTGGAGAGGCGACATGGTTCAACACGAAGTTCGCCACGACGGCATCGAACGATCCGTCGGCGAGCGGCAGGACAGGCAGCCCCCCATCGATCGTCTCGATCAGAGGATGCAGCCGCCGTGAAGCGGCGCGCATCGACTCCTCCGGCTCGCACGCGGTCACGTTCCATCCGGCGTCCGACCAGGCGGCAGCGAGCGTGCCGTCCCCTGAACCGACATCGAGCAGCGTCCGCCCGTCCTGCTCACCCAGCGCATCGCGCATCGTGGCGAAGGTTCCGGCACAGAGCGCAGCGTAGGAGGCCGAGTACGCCTCTCCCACTCCAGCCCAGTCCTTCATCGTGCTCCGCTACGCGCCAGCGGAGACAGCGCCACGATCGCGATGACCAGGACGAACGCGGCGATGCCGAGGCCCGAATACTGGAAGTTCGACAGGACCACACCGGCCAGTACGGATCCGGCTGCGGCCGAGAGGCTCATCAGCGAGTCGCTGCGCCCCTGCCGACGTGTGCGCAGCTCGGGTGCGGATGCCTCTGTGAGCAGAGCGGCGCCGGCCACCGTCGCCGCGCTCCATCCCAGGCCCAGCAGAATGAGCGCGACCATCACCCCCCAGGCCTCCGTGCCCGTGAACACGGCGAATGCGAGGGCTCCGGCCAGCAGCACCTGTCCGAGCAGCACGACCTTGAGTCGGCCCCAGCGGTCGGCCAGCACACCGAACACCGGCGACAGAGCGTACATCCCGCCGACATGCAGAGCGATGGTGATCCCCACCAGCGCCGACACATCAGCCGGACTCGCGGCCATGCCACCGGCGCCGTGCGCCATGTGCGACAGGTGCACCGGCGTCATCGCCATGACCGATGCCATGACGACGTGAGAACCGGCGATCGCGAAGATCGCATATCGCGCGACTCGCGGGCGGTCCGCCTGAGGCACCCCTGTCGCGGCAGCCGCCGCCTTCGCCAGACGCTGTGCCGCGAGGAGCGGGTCCGGGCGCAGAGCGACGATGTACAACACCAACGCCACGCACTGCGCGACGAAGGAGAACAGATAGGAGCCGGTCTGCGGCGGCATCCCGACCGCCTGCCCGACGATCTCGCCAGGACCGAGCAGAAGCGGCCCTGCGACTCCGCCGATGGTGGTCGACCAGACGACGATCGACAGATCTCTGCCTCGATGCTGCGGCGCGGCGAGATCGGTCGCCGCGAATCGCGACTGCAGGTTTCCCGCATTGCCCGCGCCGATCATCAGAATCCCGGCGAGCAGAAGGGGGAACATCCGCAACGAGGCGGCGAGGATCACGACGACGATGCCCACCAGCGCGAAGAGGTTGCCGAGCGTGAGAGCACGACGCCGTCCGACGCGAGCCGCGAGTCTGGCGAGCGGAATGGCACACGCCGCCGCACCCAACGTCACGGAGGCCGTGGCGAGACCCGACAGTGCGTCGTTCCCCGAGATGTCGGCCGCCAGGAGCGCGCCGAGCGAGACCGTGGCCCCGAAGGCGATTCCCCCCAGCACCTGCCCGAACGACAGCACCAGCACGGTGCGCCGCTGGACCGAAGTCTGCTGCGCCGCCGTCAGGGCGACGTCGGTCATGGCGCGGGTACGGCGTCGCGCACGGTGTTGCGCAGGATACCCAGCCCCGAGATCTCGACCTCGACGACGTCTCCGGCAACGAACGTGCCGACACCGGCCGGCGTGCCCGTCATGATGACATCGCCGGGAAGCAGGGTGAACACCGCCGAGGCGTACTCGATGATCGCCGGTACCGAGTGGATCATGTCGGTGAGCGGGGCGTGCTGGCGCACCTCGCCGTTCACCCGCGTCTCGATCGTCGCGTTCGCCGGGTCGAAGTCGGTCTCGATCACCGGTCCGAGCGGGCAGAACGTATCGAAGCCCTTCGCGCGCGACCACTGACCGTCCTTGCGCTGGAGGTCGCGAGCGGTGACGTCGTTGCCGATCGTGTAGCCAAGCACGTAGTCGCGCGCGTTCTCGGCCTTGACGTTCTTCGCGATCTTGCCGATCACCACGACGAGCTCGCCCTCGTACTCGGTGCGATCGGAGAGAGTCGGACGCACGATCGCGTCGCCGGGTCCGATCACGGAGGTGTTGGGCTTGAGGAACAGCAGCGGCTCCTCGGGAGCCTCTCCCCCCATCTCGGCCGCGTGGTCGTGATAGTTCTTGCCGACGCAGACGACCTTCGACCGCGGGATCACCGGGGCGAGCAGAGCCGCATCCGCGAGCGGCACGCGGGCGCCGGTGGTCTCGTACCCGGTGAACATCGGGTCTCCAGCGAGCACGACGAGCTCGCGCTCGTCGATGATCCCGTACATGATGGCTTCGTCGTGGCTGAACCGGGCGATCTTCATGGGATCCAGCCTAGCGAGCGCGCCCGGGGCTCAGGCGTCGAGGCGCAGGAGCCAGCCGTGCTTGTCCTCGCGACGGCCGTACTGGATGTCGGTGAGCTCCTCGCGCAGGGAGAGCGCGAGCTCGCCCAACGGCTGCGGCTCATCGAACCCGTCGCCGACGAGCGCGCCGATCGGGGTGACGACCGCGGCCGTGCCGCACGCGAACACCTCGACGATGTCGCCGGAGGCCACGCCCTCGCGCCACTCGTCGATCGAGATCGGCCGCTTCTCGACCGTGTAGCCGCGGTCCTCGGCAAGCTGCAGGAGAGAGTCGCGCGTGATGCCCTCGAGGATGCTGTCCGACTCGGGAGTGACGACGCGGCCGTCCTTGAAGACGAAGACGACGTTCATGCCGCCGAGCTCTTCGACGTCGCGCTTCTCGTTCAGGAACACGACCTGGTCACAGCCCTTGGCACTCGCCTCGCTCTGTGCGAGCAGGCTCGATGCGTAGTTGCCGCCGGTCTTCGCCTTGCCCGTGCCGCCCTTGCCTGCGCGCGCATACTCTTCGGAGAGCCAGATGCGCACTGGCTTCACACCACCGGAGAAGTAGGCGCCTGCAGGGCTGGCGATCACGTAGTAGGCGACCTTCTGCGCGGCACGCACACCGAGGAAGGCCTCCTTGGCGAACATGAACGGGCGCAGGTAGAGGCTCTGGTCCGCACCTGTGGGCACCCACCGTCCGTCGACGGCGATGAGCTCGCGCAGCGATTGGATGAAGTACTCGGTCGGGAGCTCCGGCAGTGCGAGGCGGCGGGCGCTGGCCTGCAGACGTGCGGCGTTGCGGTCGGGGCGGAACGTGTGGATCGAGCCGTCGGCGTGACGGTAGGCCTTGATGCCCTCGAAGATCTCCTGCGCGTAGTGCAACACCGACGCCGCGGGGTCGAGCGGTATCGGACCGTAGGGCTGTACGCGCGGACGGTGCCAGCCGCCCTTGGCGGACCAGCAGATGTCGACCATGTGATCGGTGAAGACCACCCCGAAGCCCGGATTCTCCAGCACCTCGGCGAGCCGTGCGGGCGACGCAGCAGTCAAATTCTTCGTGACGGCGAACTCCAGGGGAGCCACGGTCGCCTCGGCATCGATGGTCGTCATCTCATCTTCCATTCCTCGTGGGTGGGCGCATCCTCGCGCCCGTTCAGCCTACGCCTGCGGTCAGAGGCGTGCAGTGATCGCGGAGCCGATCTCCGCCGTCGTGCGGGTCGCCGTGCGAGCGGCGATGTCGGCCTCGACCGCGGCGCTCACGCGCGCGGATTCCTCGGCGAGACCGAGGTGGTCGAGCAGCAGCGCGATCGAGAGGATCGCGGCGGTCGGGTCGGCCTTCTGCTGCCCCGCGATGTCGGGCGCCGAGCCGTGCACGGGCTCGAACATCGACGGGAACGCGCCGTCGGGGTTGATGTTCCCCGAGGCGGCGAGGCCGATGCCCCCCGTGACCGCACCCGCGAGGTCGGTGAGGATGTCGCCGAACAGGTTGTCGGTGACGATCACGTCGAAGCGCGAGGGGTCGGTGACGAGAAAGATCGTGGCGGCGTCGACGTGCAGGTAGTCGACGGCGACGCCGGGGTGCCCGGCTGCGACCTCGTTCACGATGCGCTGCCAGATCGCGCCGGCGTGCACGAGAACGTTGGTCTTGTGCACGAGCGTCACCTTCTTTCGACGGCGCTCCGCGAGGTCGAACGCGTAGCGCACGACGCGCTCGACGCCGAATGCGGTGTTCACCGAGGTCTCGTTCGCGACCTCGTGCGGCGTGCCCTTGCGGATCGCGCCGCCGTTGCCGACGTAGGGTCCCTCCGTGCCTTCACGCACCACGACGAAGTCGATCTCGCCCGGGTCGGACAGGGGGCCGGGCGCACCGACGAAGAGCTTCGACGGACGCAGGTTCACGTAGTGGTCGAGAGTGAAGCGCAGCTTCAGCAGCAGCCCCCGCTCGATGTTGGCGTCTTTCAGGCGCGGGTCGCCGGGGGTGCCGCCGACCGCGCCGAGCAGGATCGCATCGTTCGAGGCGATGGCCGCGAGGTCGTCATCCGTGAGCGTGTCGCCGGTCTCGAGGAAGCGTCCGGCACCGAGCGAGAAACGGGTCTTGTCGAAGACCACACCGCTGTCGGCCGTGACGGCGTCGAGCACCTTCTCCGCCTCGGCGATGACCTCGGGTCCGATGCCGTCACCGGGGATGACGGCCAGCTTCACGACACGCGACATTGACACTCCTTGCGCACTGCACGGGGATGGACCGGCCCTGGCCCGACGAGTGTCGAGCGAGCCGGTCCTCCCAGCGTACTGGTCAGTGCGAGGGGGCCTTGCGCAGTGTGACGGCGGCGATCACTCCGGCGACGACCACGAGGCCCGCGCCGATCAGCGACGTCACCATCACGCCGGAGCCGAACGCGGCAGCAGCCGCATCCCACAGCGCTGTCCCGAGCTGCCCAGGAAGCGCCTGCGCCGCCGTGTACGCGCCGGCGAGCGTCTCGCCCGCCGCGTGTGCGACGTCGGTCGGCAGTCCGTCCGGAAGCACGAGCGCGCCCCGGTAGAACGCCGTGATGATGCCGCCGAGCACTGCCGTTCCCAGCACGGCGCCGAGCTCGTACGCGGTCTCGGACACGGCGCTCGCCGCCCCCGCCTTGGCCGCAGGGGCGCTCGACAGGATCAGCTCGTTGGAGATCGTCTCCGCCGCACCGATGCCGATGCCCAGCACCACGAACGCCACCACGAGCGGCAGGACACCGTGCTCATGCGTCGTGAACGCCACGATCAGGTATCCGGCCACCGAGAACGCCAGCCCGGCGGGGATGACGATATGCGGAGGCACCCGGCGCGAGACCGGCACGACCGAGAGCCCGGCGACGATCATCGCGAGCATTCCAGGGACCAGTGCGAAACCGGCCATCATCGGCGACAGGCCGAGGACGAGCTGCAGATGCTGCGACACGAAGTAGAGGAAGCCCACGAGTGCGACGACACTGAGCAGGTTCACCAGGATCGCTCCGGAGAACGAACCGCGACGGAAGAGCGCCATGTCGAGCATCGGGCTCTTCACCCGCAGCTGGCGACGGACGAACAGGTAGCCCATCCCGAAGCCGAGAAGTGCCCACGCGCCGGCCGTAAGGCTCGGGCCGTCCACCGCCAGGGACTTGATCGCGTAGACCACCGGGATCATGGTCGCCATCGACAAGGCGATACTGATCAGGTCGATCCGCCCCGGGTTCGGGTCACGGCTCTCGGGGACCAGCAGCGGCGCGGCGATGAGCAACGGGATGAGCACGGGCACGGCGATCAGGAAGACAGACCCCCATGCGAAGTGCTCGAGGAGGATGCCGCCCACGATCGGGCCCAGCGCCGACCCGGCGGAGAACGCCGAGGCCCACACCGCGATGGCCATGCGGCGCTGGTCGCGGTTCTGGAAGATCGAACGCAGGAGGGAGAGCGTCGACGGCATCAGCATGGCACCGAAGAAGCCCAGGAGCGCGCGGGCGGCGATGAGCAGCCCGGCGGTCGGTGCGAACGCCGCGAGGGCGGAGACCGCGGCGAAGCCGGTCGCTCCGATCAGCAGCATCCGGCGTCGACCGAAGCGGTCGCCCAGCGTGCCCATCGTGACGAGGAGTCCGGCGAGCACCAGGGGGTACACGTCGATGATCCATAGCTGCTCGGCTCCCGTGGGGGCGAGCGCGATGGAGATCTCGGGGAGCGCGAAGCTCAGCACCGTGTTGTCCACCGACACCAGCAGCACCGGCAGCATGAGGACGACGAGCGCCGCCCAGCCTCGGGCTCCGACGCGGGGCGCATCCGTCTCTGTCGTCGGGATCGACGCAGTACGGGTCATGGAACACCTCTCAGAATCGTGAGCGGACGGTTAGTGAACCGTCCGGATGGTATAGTAACAGAATTCCCACCCCTCCCCTGTGCAGAGGATCCACGATGCCCCGACCTCCCCTCGCTCGCGAGAAGGTGCTCGACGCCTTCGAAGCGATCCTCATCGAAGACGGCGAGCGGGCTGCGACGCTCGACGCGACCGCCAAGGCGGCCGGCGTCTCCAAGGGCGGGCTGCTCTACCACTTCGGATCGAAGGATGAGCTCGAGGCAGGGCTCGTCCAACGGCTGGACCGTCTCACGACCCTAGACCTCGAACGGATGACGTCAGCGGAAGAGGGGCCCGTCGCCTACTACGTGCGTACGTCGGTGATGGAAGACGACGCCCTCGATCGCGTCCTCATCGCCGCGACGCGGCTCGCCCAGGGCGGCTCGATCCCGGCGGCGGACATGCTCCGCGAGACGAGGCAGCGCTGGGCGGAGACGATCCGTCCGCACGTGCGCGACAATGCGAGCCTCGATCTCGTGATGCTCGTCAGCGACGGCCTCTACTTCAACAACTCGCTCGACGTGCACGGACCGGAGCGCCTGGTCCCCCGCAGTGATGAACTGGCCGAGCTGATCACCCTGGTCCTCAAAGCGACGTCATGAGGGCGACGGACTGAACCCTCCGCAACCCGCACGAGGGCGGGAGCGTCGCGCTCCCGCCCTCGTGCATAGGCCTGCCGATCAGATCTCGGTGATCTCGATCTGGCGGAAGAGGTCGGCGTCGATCGCACCGCTCACGTCGTCCAGCAGATCCTCGGACACCGGCGAGTCGAGCGTGAGCACGCTGAGCGCCTGCGCGCCGGCCGCCTGGCGGGCGATCTGCATGCCCGCGATGTTGATGCCTGCTTCGCCGAACTTCTGACCGTAGACCGCGACGATGCCGGGGCGGTCGGTGTAGAGCATCACGACGTGGTGCTTCTCGATCGGCAGTTCGAGCGTGTGGTCGTTGATGCCGACCAGCTTCTCGGTCTGCTTCGGTCCGGTGAGCGTTCCGGAGACCGACAACTGCGAGCCATCGGAGAGTGCACCGCTGAGCGTGATCACGTTGCGGTACTCGTCGCTCACGTCGTCCTTGATCAGACGCACTGCGATGCCGCGCTGCTCGGCAAGGAGCGGCGCGTTGACGTAGGAGACCGTCTCGCTGACGATGTTCGTGAAGACGCCCTTGAGCGCTGCGAGCTTGAGCACGCTCACGTCGTAGTCGTTCAACTCGCCGTGCACCTCGACGTCGAGGCTGGTGAGCGGAGAGGCGGCGAGTGCGGCGAAGATCTGCCCGAGCTTCTCGACGAGGGAGATGCCGGGGCGCACGTAGGGGTCGATGACACCGCCGGCGACGTTCACCGCATCCGGCACGAGGTCGCCGCCGAGGGCGAGGCGCACCGAGCGGGCGACCGAGACACCGGCCTTCTCCTGCGCTTCTTCGGTGCTGGCGCCCAGGTGCGGGGTGACGACGACGTTGGGAAGCTCGAGGAGCGGACGAGCGGTCCCCCCCTCTGCCGGGGGCTCGGAGGTGAAGACGTCGAGACCCGCACCGGCGATCTCACCCGCGACGAGGGCCGCGTGCAGCGCCTCCTCATCGATCAGGCCACCGCGCGCGACGTTGACCACGAAAGCGGTCGGCTTCATGGCCGTGAACTGCTCGGCGCCGATCATGCCCGTGGTCTCGGGGGTCTTGGGCATGTGGATGGTCAGGAAGTCGGACTCGGCCACGAGCTCATCGAGCGAGAGCAGCTGCACACCCAGCTGCTGCGCGCGAGCGGAGGTGACGTAGGGGTCGTAGGCGACGACGCGCATGTCGAAGGCAGCGAGGCGGGCGGCGACGAGCGCACCGATGCGGCCGAGGCCGACGATGCCGACCGTCTTCTCGAACAGTTCGGCGCCGGTGAACGAGCTGCGCTTCCACGCGCCGGCGGACAGCGAGGCGTGAGCGGCCGGGATGCGGCGGGCCAGGCTCAGGATGTGACCGACCGTGAGCTCGGCGGCCGAGACGATGTTCGAGGTCGGTGCGTTCACGACCATGACGCCCGCAGCCGTGGCCGCCTTGATGTCGACGTTGTCGAGACCGACTCCGGCGCGGGCGACGACCTTCAGCTTCGGGGCGTGGCTCAATGCCTCTTCGTCGATGCGCGTCGCCGAGCGGACCAGCACGGCATCGGCGTCGGCGAGGGCTGCGAACAGCGCCTCACGGTCGGTGCCGTCGACGTCGCGGACGTCGAAGTCGGGACCGAGAGCGTCGATCGTGGCGGGAGAGAGTACTTCGGCGATAAGCACGACAGGCTTCGGCACAGTGGATCCTTCGGGGCAGCGCGGCAGGGGCCGATGCGCCGCACACCATGGGGGCGCGATCGCGTCAACTCTACCGGAGCAGGGGCAGCGCTCCGTGCCGTGTGACACGGCACGACAGGCGGCTCACGCGCTGGGCATGGTGAGGCTCAGCGCGATCAGACTCATCCAGAACACCGCGACGACACCGAGTCCGGCGAGGAAGACGAGCGCCAGCTCACCCACTCCGCGCCGTCGGCCGATGACGTAGGCGAAGGCGAACACGATGGCGGGGAAGGCGACGCCGAACAGCAGGGTCGCCCACCCCCCGCCGGTCAGACCGGTCTGCGCCATCGTGATCAGATGCGCCACGGCGTTCCAGACGGCGTAGGCGTAGAAGAGCCCCGCCAGGCCGATGACGAGCCCGACGAGCCAGCGCGGAGATCCCGCAGAGACCTGCGCTTCGGTCGACGACGTGGTCATGATCCGATCACCCCCACGGTGACGAAGGGCCAGGGGACGAGGAGCACGACTCCCGCGAGCAGCACGGCGACGCGAAGCCAGGCCGCCCTCCCCCGGGTGAGCACCCAGCTCGCCAGGAACCACAGTGCGGGCGCGGCGATCGCGAGGAAGAACCACGGCAGGAACATCACATCCGACACCAGGAAGGACGCCAGGGGCTGAAGCCGCAGCCCGCCGACGATCCAGCCGATCGTGTAGAGGAGGTAGACGCCGCCGACGACGCCCACGAGGAGCAGCATCGGCGTGCTCAGCCCTGCGGGCTCGTCGACGGGTGCAGAAGTGACGGTGCCGTCGTCCTCGATCGTTCCCACATCATCGCTACCCTTGCCGACGGCGTTCCAGCCGTGCGGGAGAGCGCGATCCTTCGGCGTGGAGGCCTCGTCGCCGTCCCAGTTGAGGGCGTCGTCGGAATCGGAAGTCATCTCCCCAGCGTAGGACACCCGGTCCACTAGGATCGGGGTTGCCTTGAGCCGGAACGGCGGGCATCGGAGGGGAAAGGGAGCACCGTGGCTGCGAGCGAGAACGCGGAGAGCGACAACACCGGCGCCGGCGCCGGACGGTCCGCCAGGAACACCACTGCGGAGCCCCCTGCCGGTTGGGTCCCCACTCCTGATGCCAAGGCCGCCGCTACACGTTTCCGCTGGATCGCCGCCATCCTCTGGGCTGTCGCGATCATCGGCGAGGGCGTCGGGATCTTCTGGCTTCTGCGTCAGCGTGTGTTCGTCGGTGAGGACGGCACACTCCTCCGAGACCCCGACACGGGCCTCCTGGAAGAGCAGGGCGTCACCGCGACATTCCCGCAGTGGGCGTTCATCGCCCTCCTCGTGCTGCTCGTCGTGATCGCGGCCCTGTCGATCACCGGCTCGGTGCTGTGGAAGAAGGCGAATCGCCTCGACCCCGCGCGCAAGGCGGACAAGACGCGATTCTTCGTGCAGAACCAGCTCGGCGCGATCATCGCGGTCGTCGCGTTCCTGCCGCTGGTCATCCTGATCTTCCTCAACAAGGACATGGACAAGGGCCAGAAGACCACCGCCGGAATCGTCGGCGTGGCCCTTGCCGCCCTGGCGGTCGTCATCGGCGTCGACTTCACCCCGCCGTCGGTCGAGCAGTACACGGCCGACCAGTCGGCCGTGATCCAGCTCCTCGGCAAGGACGAGGTCGTCTGGGTAGACGGCGGCAAGGTCTACCACGTCTGCGATGAGGTCTCGGCGATCCAGACCGGAAGCGAGATCCGCACCGGCACGACCGCTCAGGCCGTCGAGGCGGGCAAGATCCGCCTGACGCTGCAGTTCGCCTCCGAGCTGCGGGCATGCGATCTCCCCGTTCCCGAGAACGACGAGGAGATCACCGAGGCACTGCGCGCGATCCAGGCAGGTCAAGTCGATACGGTGCTGCCGGCACCGGTGTGGGCCGATCCCGCCGAAGCACCCATCGTGGTCGAGGAAGCACCGGCGCAGTGACGCCGGTTCGACGCTAGTCCGCGTCGAGCGCCTCCACGAGCCGCTCCTCGGCCGAGGAGAGGTGCGCGTCGAGAAGGGCCGCTGCGCGCTCCCCCTCCCCTGACGCGACCGCATCGAGGATGTCAGCGTGCTGAGCCCCGATGTCCGAAGCGTCGAGCAGGCGGCGCCCCTGCACCTGCGCCATGCACAGCCGCACCTCGTCGAGGACGCTGCGGTACATGCGGCCTGTTCGCTCACTGTCGAGCGCGTCGATGAGAGCGGTGTGGAACCTCAGATCGGGACCGACCGTCGCCGGGTCGGGGCCGGAGGGCATCGCCAGGATCTCCGCGTTCGCGTCGAGCGCAGCACGCGGGACGCTCCTGGTCGAGGCGAGCTCGCGGAGCGCCGCGCTCTCGAGGCGGGTCCGAGTGCGGTACACGTCGCGTACGGTCTCGGGGTCGATGCCGACCACTCGCGCGCTCCGATGCGCCGTACGCACCAGGAGACCGCTCGCCACGAGCTGCTCGATCGCCGCCTTCGCGCTCGGACGGGCGACGCCGAACGCCTGCGACACCGCGGCTTCCGTGAGCGGATCTCCCGAACGGATCTCGCCGCTGAGGATGCGACCGCGCAGCTGGGCCGTCACCGCATCCACGACGCCGACGACTCCCAGCGGTGTCTCCGGTGTGCTGGTCATCCGGTCAGCCTATCGAAGCTGCATCATGTCGGTACACTTGTCAGACAATCTTTTGACGGAGCAGAGGAGCACCGTGACGACCACCCTCGCCGAACCGCTGGATCCCGCACTGCTGGGTTCCGCGACGCAGGTCCACTCGCGCTCCATCGATCGCTTCGCCCGCGCTCATGATGCCTCGCACTACCTGCTGATCCCGGATGCCGTGCTCTCGCCTGCGGATGCCGAGGGCGTCGCCCGCGCGTTCGGCGCCGTCCGCGCCGCCGGACGCACCATGACGTTCCGCTCCGGGGGCACCAGCCTGTCCGGGCAGAGTGTGAGCGGCGACATCCTCGTCGACACGCGCAGCAACTTCCGCGACATCCGCGTGGAAGACGACGGAGCCACAGTGCGCGTCGGCCCCGGCGCGACCGTGCGCCAGGTCAACACCAGGCTCACGCGGTATCGCCGCAAGCTCGGCCCCGACCCGGCGAGCGAGATCGCCTGCACGATCGGCGGAGTCGTCGCCAACAACTCCAGCGGCATGGCGTGCGGCATCACCGAGAACTCGTACCAGACGATCGAGTCGATGACGATCGTTCTCCCCAGCGGGACGATCCTCGACACGGGTCGCCCGGATGCGAACGAGGTATTGCGCGCGGCAGAGCCCGCGATCGCCGACGGCCTTCTCGATCTGCGGGCACGTCTGCTCGCCTCGCCCGAGCACCTCGCGTTCCTCCGCCAGCAGTTCTCGATGAAGAACACCATGGGGTACGGGCTCAATGCGCTGCTCGACTTCGACGACCCGGTGCGCATCCTCGAGCACCTCATCATCGGCTCGGAAGGCACGCTCGCGTTCGTGGCCGAGGCCCGCTTCCGCACGATCGAGGTGCGCCCCTCGATCGCCACCGGTCTGCTGGTGTTCGAGACGCTCTCAGCGGCCATGACCGCTCTTCCCGACCTGACCCGGCTCGGTCTCGCCACGATCGAGCTGATGGATGCCGCGTCGCTGCGCGTCGCGCAGGGGCTGAGCGATGTCCCGGCGGCCATCGCCGAGATCGCGGTCCGCGGACACGCCGCTCTCCTTGTCGAGGTTCACGCCGCCGACGCGGAGTCCCTCGTCGAGGTGAGCGCTGCGGCGCAGGCGCACTTCGAGGCGCTGCCGCTGGCGGTGGCGCCCCGCCTCACCACGGATGCGAGCGAGCGCGCCGCGCTGTGGCACGTACGAAAGGGCCTCTACACCGCTGTGGCGGGTGCGCGTCCCTCGGGCACGACCGCGCTTCTGGAGGACATCGTGGTGCCCGTGCCGCGGCTGCTGCACACCTGCGAGCGACTGATCGAGCTGTTCGCCGCGCACGGCTACGAGGGCTCGGTGATCTTCGGGCACGCCAAGGACGGCAACATTCATTTCCTGCTCAACGAGCGCTTCGACGATCCCGACAGCGTCGCGCGCTACCGGCGCTTCACCGATGACCTGGTCGACCTCGTGCTCTCCCAGCAGGGATCCCTGAAGGCCGAGCACGGCACCGGACGTATCATGGCGCCCTTCGTGCGGCGCCAGTACGGCGACGAGCTCACCGACATGATGTGGGAGATCAAGAGCCTCTTCGACCCCGACGGCATCCTGAACCCCGGAGTGGTCCTCTCCGACGACCCCGACTCCTACCTGCACGACCTCAAGCGGGTGCCGACGGTCGAGAAGGAGGTCGACCGCTGCGTCGAGTGCGGCTACTGCGAACCGACCTGCCCGAGCAAGAGCATCACCCTCACGCCGCGGCAGCGCATCGTGATCCGCCGCGACATGGCGTGGGCCGAGGAGCAGGGCGACGCCGAACTACTCCGCGATCTGCAGAAGGACTACGACTACGACGGTGTGCAGACCTGCGCGGTCGACGGCATGTGCGGTGTGGCGTGCCCTGTCGACATCAACACCGGTGACCTCGTGCGCCGGCTCAGGGCAGAGCAGTCGAATGCGCTCGAGGGAGCCGTGTGGGGCACCGCGGCCAAGCATTGGAGCACGGTCACCCGCGCCGGAGGTGTCGCACTCACCGTCGCCGATGCGCTGCCCGCTCCGCTCGTACGCGGAGTGACGCACCTCGGCCGCGCCGTCCTCGGCGCCGACACCGTGCCCCTCTACGACGGCGGACTCCCCCACGGCGGCTCGAAACCGCCACGCCCTGTGTCACCGGCCGACGCGCAGGCGGTCTTCTTCGGCGCCTGCATCGGCACCATGTTCGGCGCGGAAGGCGAGGGCCAGGGCTCCCGGGACGCGCTGCGCGAGCTGCTCGACCGCGCAGGCATCCCCGTCGTGATCCCGGAGGAGAACGGCGGCCTCTGCTGCGGCACCCCGTGGAAGTCGAAGGGCCACCTCGACGGCTACGCTCTCATGTCGGACCGGGTGCTCGACTCGCTCTGGGAGGCCAGCCGCCACGGCGAGCTTCCCGTGGTGTGCGACGCCGCTTCCTGCACGGAGGGTCTGGACGTGATGCTCGCCCAAGCCGTCGCCAAGAACCCGCGCTACGCCGGGCTTCGCATCGAGGATGCCACGACGTTCGTTGCTCGCGAGGTGCTCCCCCGGCTGAGCGTGTCGGCGAAGCTCCCCACCGTGGCCGTGCACCCCACCTGCTCGACGACCGCGCTCGGAGCGACCGGGGCGCTGACGGCGATCGCCGGGGCCGTCGCCGATGACGTGTTCATCCCCGAGGGCTGGGGCTGCTGTGCGTTCGCGGGAGATCGCGGCATGCTGCATCCGGAGCTCACCGCCAGTGCGACCGCTCAGGAATCCGCGGAGATCGCCGAGGCCGAGAGCGCACGCGGCGGCTTCGATGCGTTCGTCTCGGCGAACCGCACGTGCGAGATCGGCATGACCCGCGCCACCGGTCGGCCGTACCGCCACGTGATCGAGGTGCTCGAGGAGCTCACCCGCCCCTGAGAGCCGGCGGACACAGCGAGGGCCCTTCCGAATCGTCTTCGGGAGGGCCCTCGCCTCGTCGCGGTCCGATCCGTCTCAGCCTGCGGACAGGACCGCGACAGCCTCCTCGCGCAGCTGTGCGGGGATCACCACGACCGTCTGGTCGTCGGCCGACCTCTCGACGATGCTGCCGTCGGCCCAGCGCAGGTCGGATGCAACGAGCTCGTCGGGCAGTTCGAGCGCGCCGGCGCTCGGGTCGAGAGCATGCACGTGCACGGTCGACCCGGTGGTCGTGTAGCGACGCGGGGCTCCGGTGCGCTCCCCCATCCGGATCCACGGACGCGTGCCGTAGATCGCACCGCCGTTCGCCTGCAGCCATGCGCCCAGCTCGCGCATCGCACGACGCTGCAGCTCCGGGATCGAGCCGTCGGCCGCGGGGCCCACGTTGATCAGCAGGTTGCCGTTCTTCGCCACGACGTCGACGAGCAGGCGGATCAGGGCAGCGCCCGACAGCGAGTGCCGCTCGTCCTCGGCCTGGTTGAAGCCGAACGAGAAGCCGAGGCCGCGCGTCGACTCCCACGGCTGCGGGATGATCTCGGGGATGTCCGTGTACTCGCGGGTGAGGAAGCCGTGGTAGGGCACACCCCAGCGGTCGTTGACGACGCCGTCCGGCACCGCGGCGAAATAGCGCTCGAGCAGGGCCGCGACCGCGTATTCGTCTCGCCCCTTTCCGCCGTCGGGCCACTCGATGTCGTTCCACAGGACGTCCGGCGAGAAGCGCGAGACGAGTTCGTCGAGCTGCGCGGCCGAGTAGCGCGCGAAGTGCTCATCGTTGCGGCGGAAGCGGAAGAGGTCGGTGTCCGACTCGATGGGCGGGAAGTCGCTCACGTGCCAATCGAGCGCACCCGAGTAGTACACGCCGAACTTCGCCCCCGCCCGCCGAGTGGCGTCATGGAACTCGGAGATCAGGTCGCGGCGCGGACCGCGTGCGGCCGCGTTGAAGCCGGTCGTCGCCGTGTCCCAGAGGCAGAATCCTTCGTGGTGCTTCGTGGTGGGGACGATGTACTTCGCCCCCGCTCCGACCAACTCGCCCACGAAGGCATCCGCGTCGAAGGCCGAGGCGTCCCACTGATCGGCCAGGTCCTCGTACGAGGTCCCCGGCCCGAACAGCTGCTGGTGGCGCTCCCAGGTCGGGCTCCCCGCGATCCGCACGGTGTTGCCGTACCACTCGGCGTACTGGTGCCAGGCGTAGGCATCCTCGGTGGGGATGTTCACGCCTTCGCCGTGCTGCACCGCCCATGCCGGCACGGAGTAGAGCCCCCAGTGCACGAAGAAGCCGAGCTTCGCATCGCGGTACCACTCGGGTACGTCCTTGGCCGGGTACACCGGAGCGTCGGTCCCGAAGTCCGGACCGGTGCGCTTCTCGAAGTTCATCATGCGTTCTGCTCCTCGGAGACTCCGCGGCGGACGACCACCGCTTTCAGGTCGGGATTCCCGTCCGTGTCGAACGGGAAGACGCCGGGCTGGAGGCGGTGGTGACCCAGACGCAAGAGGTCCTGGTCGACGCCGCCGGGTGTCAGTGCGAGGGTCCAGCCCTCGGCGAGCTCGTACAGCTCGGGTTCCAGATAGCCGATCTTCACCACGACGATGTCGGCGGTCGTGGGCTCCAGCCCCAGCATCCGGAAGTCCGAGAGGTGATGGAACGGCTTACGACGCTCGGTGATGATGGCGTGCAACCCGCCCACCGCGATGACGACCTGTGTGCCCGCATCCGGATCCCCGTCGGTGATGGAGAACACGGTCCCGGTGATCGTCACAGGGCCATGCGGGCCGGCGTCGACCCCTGCACCGGCGTCGAGGGTGACGGTGACGCCGATTCCGGCCGCGACCGCCCGTGCGACGGCCTCGCGGTCGAAGATCGAGGCGACCAATGTCGTGCGGCTGCCGTCGGTGAGCTCCGCACGCTGCAGCAGGTGCGCGAGCGTCCAGGTGACGTCGCCCGCACCGCCCGCTGTCGGGTTGTCCCCCGAGTCGGAGATCAGGTACGGATGCGGCGCTCCCGGGGCGAGCGCCTTCTCGAGCGCCTCATCGAGGGATCCGGTCTCGGCCACGAAGACGAAGTCCTCACGCGCGTCCCAGAACATCTGCGCCACGCGCTCGGCCTCACGGACGATCAGCTCCTCGTCGTCACCGGTGACCACCACGTACGCCTGACAGCGCGGCTCGTCCGCCCAGGCATATCCGATCCACACGGAGGCGTCGACGACGCCGGGGAGCGCCTCGATCTCGGGAAGCTGGGCGTAGATGCTGCGCGCCGGCTCCAGCCGGGTGCTCGTCTTCTCCCCCGGCAGCAGCACCGGAACGGGCACCCAGGCGGAGAACGGACGACGACGCAGCGGGTCGGCGCCGTGCGGACCCCGCAGTCGCGCGAGCAGGTTCCACACCGCACGCTCCTTGGTGTTCATCCAGTCCTCGTGCGGCGCCATCCGATAGCAGGTCAGCAGATCGACCGCGTCGCGGAGCACCTCCGAGACGTTGCCGTGCAGGTCCATCGAGGCCGAGACCAGCGTGTCGGGGCCGAGCGCCGCGCGCACCGCGAGAGCGAGATCACCCTCGGCATCGTCCATGCCGACGACGCTCATCGCTCCGTGGATGTCGAAGAAGAACCCGTCGAACGGTCCGTTCGCGCGGATGCCGGCGACGATCGCGTCTTTCATCCGCCGATAGGTCTCCGGCGCCACGGCCCCACCGGGCAACGAGCGCCCGTGCGTCAGCGGCACCCACTCCGCGGCGCCGGCGAGTTCGCGTCCGTCGTCCAGGAACGGGTAGTACCCGCGCAGCGTCTCCCCCGTACGGACCGTGAAGGCGTCGTCGCCGGAGATGTGCGGGGAGAACGTGCTCGACTCGATCGAGATTCCGGCGATGCCGATCCGGGGCTTCGACAGTCCCCCGTCGGCGATGGTCGGAAGGGGGCCCATCCAGATCTCGTGGGCTTCGGGACGTGCGGTCACGTGATGTGCTCCTTGTCGGTGGGTCGGACGGCGGGGCCTGACCGAGAGGTTCGGACTCAGTGTGCTCCCGCCGGCACGAGCGCGCGGCGAGCGGTCTCGATCGCGCCCAGCGCGACCGCATCGGAGCCGAGGACGGCGGGGATGATGCGCAGCGGAATACCCGACACCGGAGAATCCGTGTCGAGCGTGCGCAGGATGGACGGCTCGAGCAGATCCCAGGCCGCGGTGACTCCGCCGCCGACGATCGCGCAGGGCAGGTCGAGGATCGTCGCCGCGCTGGCGCACGCGAGGGCGAGGGCGCGCCCGGCGGCATCGAACACCGCGATCGCCTCGGCGTCGCCGCCACGGGCACGGTCGGCGACCTCGCGCGCATCGCGTACGGGAGCGGACGTGCGTTCCTGATAGCGGAGCGCGATCGATGTGCCGGAGGCCAGGGTCTCCAGGTGACCGATCTGGCCGCAGGTGCACACCAGTTCGCTGTAGCCGGGGGTGTGCCCGATCTCCCCCGCTGCACCGTGCGGACCGTGATGGAGATCTCCATCGATGATGAGTGCACCGCCGACCCCCGTGCCGAGCATGACGCCGAGCACGTCGCGATCGGTCCTGCCGTCGGCCGCCGCCTCGCCGAGAAGGAACGCGTTCACATCGTTCTCGACGCGGACCGGCACTCCGAGGCGCTGCTCCAGCTCGTCGGCCAGCGCGAATCCCGCCCACCCGACGAAGGTCGCCGATGCGGCGCGGATGGTGCCGGTCTCATGGTCGATGACTCCGGCCGCACCGACGCCGGCCGCGGCGAGCGACACGTCGGCCTGCGCCGCGAGGTCCCTCGCGAGATCGGCGGCCGCATCGGCCATCGCACCGCCGCCGAGTGCGGCCGGTGCGGGCACACTGCCCCGGGCGAGGACGGCACCGTCCTCGCTCACCAGGAGCGCGGCGATCTTGGTGCCCCCGATATCGATCCCGACCAGTCCCGAAGAGGTGGCGATGGGCATGGTGGTCCCGTGTTCCTGACCGATCATGCTCAGCGCCCGCCCAGTCCTGCCATCGCGATGCCCTTGACGAGGTGCTTCTGCAGCACGATCACGAGGATCGTGGTCGGCACCATGGAGATGATGGCCGCAGCCATCTGCAGATCCCATCGCGTACCGGTGAGCCCCGCGAAGCTCGCGAGTCCGACCGGGAGCGTGCCGTGCGCGTTGTAGTCGACCGTCACGATCAACGGCCACAGGTAGCTGTTCCAGAACGAGAGGAAGGTGAACACCGCGAGCACGGCGACCGCCGACTTCGACAGCGGCAGGATGATCTGCAGGAACGAGCGCACGGGGCCTGCGCCGTCGACGCGTGCCGCCTCTTCGAGCTCGTACGGGATGCCGCGGAAGAACTGCCGCATCAGGAAGGTTCCGAAGGCGCCGAAGGCGAAGGGCAGGATCAGCGCCTGGTACGTGTCGACCCAGTTGAACCACTGCATCACCTGGAACATCGGGATGACGAGCACCTCGGCCGGCACCATGAGCGTTGCCAGGAACAGGACGAAGACGGCGTCGCGCCCCTTCCACCGCAGTCGGCCGAACGCGTACCCGGCCGTGGTCGACACGACCAGGACGACGAGCGTTCCACCGATCGCGACGATGAACGAGTTCATGATGTACGTCAGGAACGGCCCGTAGGCGAACACGTCGACGAAGTTGCTCCAGCGCAGCTCCGACCCGATGAGGGTCGGCGGCATCGAGAACATCTCGGCATTCGGCTTGAGCGCCGAGAAGAACGCGTAGATCAGCGGGGAGATGAAGATCAACGCGGCGATGTAGATCGCGACATGCGCGAGGATCAGCCGAACGCGGGCGCCCGGTGTGGTCGCCGCGCCACGGGCGCGCTCGCGGTCGGAACGGCCGGCACGGCCCGTGGGCCGGACGAGGGTCTCAGTGCTCATAGTGCACCCACTTCTTCTGTGCGGCGAACTGGAGCCCGGTGATCGCGATGATGATCGCGAAGAGGATCCACGCGGCTGCGGCGGCGAGGCCGAGGTCGCCGAAGGTGAATCCCTGCTCCCAGATGTACATGACGAGCGGCTTGGTCGCATTGCCCGGACCACCGCCGGTGAGCATCTGCGGCTGCACGAACACCTGCAGAGACGTGATCATCGTCATGATCGTGGCGAAGAAGATCGACGGGGAGATCATCGGGATGATGATGCTCCACACTCGTCGGAACCCTCGGGCGCCGTCGATGCTCGCCGCCTCCAACACGCTCTCGGGGAGCTGCTCGAGTGCGGCGGAGAAGATCAGCATGTTGTAGCCGAGCCCCTGCCAGACGCTCATCACGACGACCATGATCATGGCCCACGACGGGTCGGCGAGGAAGTTCGGCAGCTCGATGCCGAACCAGGTCTGCGAGAGACCGTTGAAAAGACCCTGCGGCTGCAGCATCATCTTCCACACCAGCACGTTGGCAACCATGGGAGTCACCACGGGGATGAAGAAGAGCACGCGCAAGGCGCCTCGTCCGCGGATGCGCGAGCCGAGGCCGAGAGCGAGCACGAGCGAGAGAGCGACGCTCAGCGGCACGTAGAGCAGGGTGTACACCGCCGAGTTGCGCAGCGCCGGCCAGAAGTCGGGGCTGCTGGTGAACAGCTTGACGTAGTTGTCCACGCCGTTGAAGGTCCGCTCGCCGAAGGTCGGCCAGTCGAAGACGCTCATCACGATCGAGAGCCCGACGGGCACGATCGTGAACAGGGCGAGCCCGATCAGGGCTGGGCTTGCGAATCCCAGCGCCTGACCGGCCTCCACCTTGGCGAGCGATCGTCGACGTCTCGTCGTGATCGTCATCTCAGTTCTTTCTCTGTTGCTGCGTTACTGCTGCGGTGGCCGGAGCCGGGTCACTCGCCGAACTGCGCCTGCGCGTTCGAGAGCAGCTCTTCCATCGTCATCTGGCCGTTGTAGACGCTGACCAGGTTGGGCTGGATGTAGCTGTCGAGCTTCTGCCAGTTCTTCGTCATGTACAGCGGGACGGTGTCGCCGAAGGCGGCCTCGAACACGGACTGCACCTGGTCGCGGTACTGCTCGTCGATCGATTCGAAGTACAGCGGCTGCGACGACGTGCGTGCAGGGTAGGAGCGACCGGACGACGCGATGTAGTCCTGTGCGTCCTCACCGAGCAGCGAGCCCATGACCTTGAGCGCGGCCTCGGGGTTCTTGCAGTTGGCGGAGATCCCGTAGCCGGAGCCCAGGATCGGGCCGGGGTTGCCGTCCACGCCGGCGGGCAGCGGAACCATGCCGGCGGCGAAGCCGGACTCGTTGTCGAGGTAGCTCACGGCGTTCCACGTGCCGTCGACCGCCATCGCGGCGTTGGCGCCGGTGTACTGGTTCTCGCCCCATCCGGTGTCGGAGGCGGAGGCCACGGGAGCGGCGACCTTCTTCTCGGTGACCAGCTCGGCGTACCAGGTCGACGCGTCGACGAAGGCCTTCTCATCGATGTGCAGCGTTCCGTCCTCGGATGCCGGCTGCGTCGCGGAATACGCGATCGGCATCGACATCCACTGGTAGCCGCCCATGCCCATACCGAAGCCGTACTTGCCGTCCTTGGTGGCGTCGGCAGCGATGGTGTCGAAGTCGTCGAACGTCCAGCCGATCTCCGGAGTCGCGGCGCCCGCGGCGGTGAGCATGTCCTGGTTGTAGTAGACGAGCATGGTGGCGACGTCGAACGGCACGCCGTAGGTCTTGCCCTCGAAGCTGAGGATGCCGTCGGCGCTGGGGTTGAACTCGGCCCAGTCGATGCCGGCCGTCTTCAGGTCGGCGTCGCTCAGCTCGCGGAATCCGCCCGTGTAGCCGCCGAGCTGCGCACCGCTCATGCCGGTGACGCAGGCCATGTTGCCGCTGGCCATGTTGGTGGTCAGCTTCGTGAAGAAGTCGCTCCACGGCGACGTCTGCAGCTTGATCTTGATGTCGGGGTTCTGCTCCTGGGCGAAGGCGACCTGGGCCTCGAGAGCGTCCACGTCGGATTCGCTGCCCGCCCACATGTCGACCACGATGGTGTCGCCGTCGGCGGAACCGCCGGCGTTGTTGCCGCTCGCACAGCCGGTCATGGCGACTGCGACGCCGGCGACGGCGACCACAGCCCCTACACGCAACTTCTTCATTGAATGCCTCCTGGAAGGGAACTGGTTATTTCGAGGCTCGAATTAACCTAGTAGGATTTCGTATGAAGTTACCGTTTCACACTTCGCAAGGGCCCGCAAGCTGAACATCGGATGTTTATCGGAGCTTGATAATTCGTAACTCCCGGGAAACACGACGATCCCCCGCTACGCTGACGATGCTCCGACAGGAAAGTGCTCCCATGACGAACCCCGCTGAGAACACCGTCGACGATCCCCAGACGCGGAGGATCCTCGACCTCGTCGCCCGCGGCGAGGCGCGCTCCCGCTCGGAGCTGGCCGCTCTCCTCGGGGTGGCCGCGTCCACGGTCGGACTCCGGGTGCAGTCGCTTCTCGACGCCGGTGTCCTCCGAGAAGCCGGAGACGGTACATCCCGCGGCGGGCGGCGCCCCCGGGTGCTCCAGATCGCAGCCGACGGCTTCGTGCTCTCGGCCGACCTCGGCGGCGGCCACGCCCGCATCGGCCGGCACTCCCTCAGTGGCGCGCTGCTGGACAGCGAGTCGATCGCGGTCGACGTGACCGAGGGGCCGGAGGCGACACTCGACCGCCTCGCCGTCGTGTTCGACCGCCTCACCACCACGGGAAGGGTCCACGCGATCGGGATCAGCCTTCCCGGCCCCGTCGACATCTCGACCGGATCCGTCGACCAGCCCTCACGGATGCCCGGCTGGCCCGGATTCCGCGTCGGGGAGCACCTCTCCGCCCGCTACCGCGTCCCCGTGGCCGTCGACAACGATGCCAACCTCGCGGCCCTCGGCGAGCACCGCGAACGCTTCGGTCACACCGGACACAGCATCACAGTGAAGGCGGGAACCGCGATCGGCAGCGGCATCATCGTCGACGGTCGGGTGCACCGCGGTGCCACATCGGCGGCCGGCGACATCACCCACACGCGCATCGACGGCAGTGGCGACATCCCGTGCTCCTGTGGCAACACCGGATGCCTCGAGACCGTGGCGAGCGGCGCGAGCCTCGTCCGGCAGATGCGCGAGCGTGGCAACGACTCGGTGCACACGACCACCGATGTACTCAGCCTGGCGCGTGACGCCGACCCGTTGGCCACGACTCTGGTGCGCACGGCGGGCACCCATCTGGGGCAGGCGCTCTCCGGAGTCGTGAACTTCTTCAACCCGCACGCCGTGTTCCTCACCGGCAGCATGAGCGCCTCCGAGCCGTTCATCGCGGCCGTCCGCAGCCGCGTCTACGAAGCATGTCACCCGCTCGCCACCCAGCGCCTGCAGATCGAGGCGGCGACCACCGGCGCCGACGCCATCCTCCATGGTGCCGCGCGCCTCGCACTCGAGGGCATGGACATCCCCGTGGCGACGGCCTGAGCCGCCACCACGGGACGACTCAATCCTCGACCAGGGTCAGCTCGATCACAGGGACCAGCACGTCAGGGCGACGCACCGGCAGGTGCACGGTCAGCGTCCCCTCCGCCTCGCCGGCCGGCGTCATGAGATCCGCCTCGCGGTCGGGGTCGGACACGCTCGTCTGCAGCCACGATCCATCGTTGAGCAGACGCGCATAAGACACCTTTCCGGCCAGCTCCGGCAGGTGCACGAAGCCCATCGGCCAGCTGAACAGACTCAGGTACAGTCGGTCGCCCCTGCGGGTGTACACACCCTCGCGGGGCGGGGCGAACGTCGCATGTCCCGCGCCGATCACGGCGCCGCGGTGCAGACGCATCCACTCGCCGATCTCCCCCAGCGTCCGTGCGTCGCGGGGAGCGATCGCGCCGCGTCCGTCCGGACCGATGTTCAGCAGCATGTTGCCGTCCATGGAGACCGAGTCGACCAGCATCTGCACGAGCATCGTGGGCGACTTCTGGTCGGTGTTGTCGCGGTGGTAGCCCCACGATCCGTTCAGCGTCTGGCACGCCTCCCACGTCAACGGCACACCGTCGCGCACGATCGGTGCGGTGGGCTGGTACTGCTCCGGAGTGACGAAGTCGGCAGGAATACCGAGACGGTCGTTCACGAGCATGTTCGGCTGCAACTCACGGCAGAGGGCGAGCAGCGCCGTCGCATCCCAGTCCTCGGGCCCCTTACCCGCCCAGCCGTCCTTCTCCTCCGGGTAGGTGAAGTCGAAGAAGAGGTAGTCGATGTCGCCGTACTCCGTGAGGAGCTCACGCACCTGCCCATGGAGATAGGCGCGGTACGCAGCCATGTCGCGCCCGACGTTGAGTTCCTGGGCGTCTTCATCATCGCGGCGCGGGTGGTTCCAGTCCACCGTGAAATCGGGGTGATGCCAGTCGATCACCGAGTGGTATAGACCGATCTTGAGGCCCTCAGCGCGCAGTGCGTCGACGTACTCCCGCACGAGATCACGTCCGGCGTTCGCCACCGAGGTGAAGTCGGTGAGCTTCGAGTCCCAGAGGCAGAAGCCGTCGTGGTGCTTCGTCGTGAGGACCGCATACCCCATGCCCGTCTCCTTCGCGGAGCGCGCGAGCGCGGCGGCGTCGAAGAGATCGGGGTCGAAGTGCTCGAAGTACTGTCGGTAGTCCTCGTCAGTGAGGCGTTCGTAGTTCTGGACCCACTCGTGCCGTGCGGCGCCGCTGTAGAGGCCGAAGTGGACGAACATGCCGAACCGGGCCCTGTCAAACCATTCCTGTCGCATGCCCCCATCCTGACACAGACATCGGATGTTTGGTGTCGAATAGCTCCCCACAACAAAGAACGGGCGCCCCGCAAGGGGCGCCCGTTCCTTCGAGAATCGAATCAGCGAGCAGCGCTGCCGTCGATGTAGTCCTCGTCCTGCTGCTTCCAGGCGAAGAGCGAACGCAGCTCCTTGCCGGTGACCTCGATCGGGTGCTGCTCCTCCTTGGCGCGCAGCGCCAGGAACTCCTCCGCACCGTTGTCCTGGTCGTCGATGAAGCGCTTCGCGAAGGCGCCCGACTGGATGTCGGCCAGTACGCCCTTCATGCTCTCCTTGACGCGCTCGTCGATGACGCGCGGACCCGAGACGTAGTCGCCGAACTCGGCGGTGTCGGAGATCGACCAGCGCTGCTTGGCGATGCCGCCCTCCCACATCAGGTCGACGATGAGCTTGAGCTCGTGCAGCACCTCGAAGTACGCGATCTGCGGCTGGTAGCCCGCCTCGGTGAGCGTCTCGAAGCCCGCCTGCACCAGGTGGCTCACGCCACCGCAGAGCACGGCCTGCTCGCCGAACAGATCGGTCTCGGTCTCCTCGGTGAAGGTCGTCTTGATGACGCCGGCGCGGGTGCCACCGATGGCCTTCGCGTAGGAGAGCGCCAGGTCCCAGGCCTTGCCCGATGCGTCGCGCTCGACAGCGATGATGTCCGGGATGCCGCGGCCGGCGACGAACTCGCGACGGACCGTGTGGCCGGGAGCCTTCGGAGCCACGAGGATCACGTCGACGCCCTCGGGAGCATCGATGTAACCGAAGCGGATGTTGAAGCCGTGTGCGAAGGCGAGGGTCTTGCCCGCCGTGAGGTTCGGCGCGATGGACTCGCTGTAGATGGTGCGCTGGTGCTGGTCCGGCGCGAGGATCATGATGACGTCGGCCCACTCGGTGGCCTCAGCGACGGTCTTGACCGGGAAACCGGCCTCCTCGGCCTTCGCGGCCGACTTGGAGCCCTCCTTGAGGGCGATCGCGACCTCGACGCCCGAGTCGCGCAGGTTCTGCGCGTGGGCGTGGCCCTGCGATCCGTAACCGACGATCGCGACCTTCTTGCCCTGGATCAGGGACAGGTCTGCATCGGCGTCGTAGAAGATCTCGGTGCTCACTATGTGTTTCTCCTTGTTCTTTGCGTTTCGTCTTGCTTCGCGCACTCGATGAGCGGCGAAAACTCGGTATTCAGGGTTGGTCAGCCGCGCAGGACGCGCTCGGTGATGCTCTTGCCGCCGCGGCCGATCGCGAGAAGACCCGACTGTGCGATCTCCTTGATGCCGAAGGGCTCGAGCGCCCGAAGCATCGCGTCGACCTTGCCCTTGTCGCCGGTCACCTCGATCACGAGCGCGTCGGCGGCGTAGTCGACCACGGAGGCGCGGAAGAGGTTCACCACCTCGATCACGTTCGAGCGCGTGGCGTTATCGGTGCGCACCTTCACGAGCATGTGCTCGCGCTGCACGGAGGTGGCGAAGTCGAGCTCGACGATCTTGATCACGTTGATCAGCTTGTTGAGCTGCTTGGTGACCTGTTCGAGCGGGAGCTCGTCGACGTCGACGACGACGGTGATCCGGGAGATCCCCGGCACCTCCGTCACCCCGACGGCGAGGGAGTCGATGTTGAAACCGCGGCGGGCGAACAGCCCCGCGACACGGGTCAGAAGGCCGGGGGTGTTCTCCACCAGCAGGCTCAGCACGTGGGTCGACATGGATCAGTCCTCCTCGTCGAAGGCGGGCGCGTGCTCGCGGGCGTACTGGACATAGCTGTTGCTGACGCCCTGGGGCACCATCGGCCACACCATGGAGTCGGCACTCACGACGAAGTCGATCACCACGGGGCGGTCGTTCGTCTCGAGCGCGAGCGTGATGGCGGCGTCGACCTCCTCCTCCTTCTCCACGCGGATCGCGAGGCAGCCGTATGCCTCCGCGAGCTTCACGAAGTCGGGGATGCGGATCGTGCCGTGACCGGTGTTGAGGTCGGTGTTCGAGTGGCGGCCGTCGTAGAACAGCGTCTGCCATTGCCGCACCATGCCCAGCGACGAGTTGTTGATGATCGCGACCTTGATCGGGATGTTGTTGATCGTGCAGGTCGCGAGCTCCTGATTGGTCATCTGGAAGCAGCCGTCGCCGTCGATCGCCCAGACCGGACGCTCGGGCTGAGCCACCTTCGCGCCCATCGCGGCGGGAACCGAGTAGCCCATCGTGCCGGCACCGCCGGAGTTGAGCCAGGCGTTCGGACGCTCGTACTTGATGAACTGCGCGGCCCACATCTGGTGCTGCCCGACACCGGAGGCGAAGATGCCCTCGGGACCGGTGAGCTCACCGATCCGCTGGATCACATACTGCGGAGCGAGAAGACCGTCGGTCGTCGGAGCGTACCCGAGCGGGAACTCGGTGCGCAGGCCGTCGAGATACGACCACCACTCCTCGATGTCGGGCTTCGTGCCGGCGGTCGCTCCGCGGAAGGCGGCGTCGAGATCGGTGAGCACATCGCGCACATCGCCCACGATCGGCACATCGGCCGTGCGGATCTTGGAGATCTCGGCCGGGTCGATGTCGACGTGAACGACCTTCGCATTCGGCGCGAACAGTGCCGCCTTGCCCGTGACGCGGTCGTCGAACCGCGCGCCGAGCGACACGAGCAGGTCGGCTTCCTGCAGCGCCAGCACGGCCGGAACAGTACCGTGCATGCCCGGCATACCGAGGTGCTGGTGGTGCGAGTCGGGGAACGCGCCACGCGCCATCAGCGTGGTGACGACCGGTGCGCCGGTGGACTCCGCGAGTTCGAGGAGCTCTGCCGACGCCTTGCCGCGGATCACTCCGCCACCCACGTACAGGACGGGCTTCTTGGCCTCGGCGAGCAGCGCCGCCGCGGCCTGGATCTGCTTGCCGTGCGCCTTGGTCACCGGGCGGTAGCCGGGGAGGTCGATCTTGGGCGGCCACACGAACGGTGCCGTCGCCTGCTGGGCATCCTTCGTGATGTCGACCAGCACGGGACCGGGACGGCCGGTGCCGGCGATCTCGTAGGCCGCAGCGATCGCGCCGGGGATATCCGCCGCGTCCTTCACCAGGAACGAGTGCTTGGTGATCGGCATCGTGATGCCCACGATGTCGGCTTCCTGGAACGCGTCGGTTCCCATCAGCGTCGAGAACACCTGGCCGGTGATGGCGAGCATCGGCACCGAGTCCATGTAGGCGTCGGCGATCGCGGTCACGAGGTTGGTGGCACCGGGGCCGGAGGTCGCGATGCACACGCCCACCTTGCCGGATGCCGACGCGTAGCCCTCGGCCGCGTGACCGGCGCCCTGCTCGTGCCGCACCAGGATGTGGCGGAGCTCGGAGGCGTCCATCAGCGGGTCGTAGACCGGGAGGATCGCGCCGCCCGGAAGACCGAAGACGTCGGTGACGCCGAGCAGCTCGAGAGAGCGCACCACGGCCTCGGCGCCGGTGATCTCCGGCGCAGAGGATTGACGGGCGGGCGGCCTCGGCACGGCCGGGGCGGTATCAGCAGTCATGAGGTTCCTTCTGATGATCTGGGGAGGACGCCGGACGTCGGAGCGTCCGGGTCAGCCGGTGGTCGCTCCCTCGGCGGCGGACCGCACGAGGCGCGAGTACTTGGCAAGAACGCCTCGGGTGTAGCGCGGGGGAAGCGGCTCCCAGCCAGAACGGCGGGAGGCGAGCTCTGCCTCGTCGACGAGTAGATCGAGAGAGCGAGCTGCGATATCGACCCGTATCAGATCACCATCGCGCACGAAGGCGATAGGACCTGCGTCCACCGCTTCGGGTGCTATGTGGCCGATGCACAGGCCGGTTGTGCCGCCTGAGAATCGTCCGTCAGTCAAGAGTAGTACATCTTTTCCGAGCCCCGCGCCCTTGATGGCCGCGGTGATGGCGAGCATCTCGCGCATACCCGGTCCGCCCTTGGGGCCCTCGTACCGGATCACGATGACCGTGCCGGGCTCGATCTCGCCCTCGGCAACGGCGTCCATGGCGGCGCGCTCGCGCTCGAACACACGGGCCGGGCCTTCGAAGACGGCCGCATCGAAGCCGGCTGTCTTGACGACGGCGCCCTCGGGAGCGAGCGAGCCGTGCAGGATCGTGAGGCCACCCGTCGCGTGGATCGGGTTGTCGAACGTGTGGATGACCTCGCCGTCGATCGGCTGCGGGTCGAGATCGGCGAGGTTCTCGGCGAGCGTCTTGCCCGTGACGGTGAGCGCGTCGCCATGCAGCAGGCCCTCGTCGAGCATCGCCTTCATGATGACCGGGATGCCGCCGTGACGGTCGACGTCGTTCATCACGTACTTGCCGAAGGGCTTCATGTCGGCGACGTGCGGGACCTTGTCGCCGATGCGGTTGAAGTCGTGCAGGCTCAGCTCGACCTCAGCTTCGCGCGCGATCGCCAGCAGGTGCAGGACGACGTTCGTGGATCCGCCGAGAGCCATCGCGAGCGCGATCGCGTTCTCGAACGCCTCCTTGGTGAGGATGTCGCGCGTCGTGATGCCCTGGCGAAGCAGGTTCACGACGGCCTCACCCGAACGGTGGGCGTAGTAGTCGCGGCGGCGGTCCGCTGCGGGCGGAGCCGCCGAGCCCGGGAGGCTGAGGCCCAGCGCCTCTGCGACCGAGGCCATGGTGTTGGCGGTGTACATGCCGCCGCACGCGCCCTCGCCGGGAGCGATGGCGCACTCGATGCGCTTGAGGTCTTCCTCGCTCATGAGGCCGGCGCGGCATGCGCCGACCGCTTCGAACGAGTCGATGATCGTGACGTCCTTCTCGGTGCCGTCCGAGAGCTTGACCCAGCCTGGAGCGATCGATCCGGCGTACAGGAAGACGCTCGACAGGTCGAGACGGGCGCTCGCCATGAGCATGCCGGGGATCGACTTGTCACAGCCGGCGAGGAGGACGGAGCCGTCCAGACGCTCGGCCATCATCACGGTCTCGACGGAGTCGGCGATGACCTCGCGCGACACGAGCGAGAAGTGCATCCCCTCGTGACCCATCGAGATGCCGTCCGACACGGAGATGGTGCCGAACTGCAACGGGTAGCCGCCGCCGGAGTGGACACCCTCCTTCGCGCCCTGCGCGAGCCGGTCGAGGCTCAGGTTGCAGGGGGTGATCTCGTTCCAGCTCGAGGCGATGCCGATCTGCGGCTTGTCCCAGTCGGCGTCGCCCATGCCGACGGCACGGAGCATGCCTCGGGAGGTCGTGGCCTCGATGCCGTCGGTGACGACGCGGCTGCGGGGCTTGATGTCGATGGGCGCGCTGTGAGAGGGATCATGCGAGGACATGACGGAAGTCTATTGCCGCCGAGAGGTGCGTTCGTCCGCCAACGCCTCCAGAAGCTCGGCGATCTGTTGTGGAGAGTCCACACGCAGGGTCGCGACGCTCTCCCCCGGCCCCACACGCACGCCGAGGTCGCCCGGCTGCAACACACGCATCGCATCCTCGTCGGTCACATCGTCGCCGGCGAACAGGATTCCGGTGGCGTCGAAGCGGTCGCGGAGCGCGGCCATCGCCGCGTCCTTGCCCTCCGTGCGCGACGAGAACTCGAGCACCCTGTGCCCGGAACGCCTCCGCCAGTGGGGGAAGCGCTCGGCGACGAGAGCGTCGATCTCGGCGAACACGCGCTCCTCGGTCTCACGATCGGCGCGACGGGTGTGCACTCCCATGCCGAAGGTCTTCGGCTCGAACTCGGCGCCTTCGTAGCGGTCGATGATCGGCTTCGCCGCCGCCCAGAGCTCTTCGCGAGCGCCCTCCTCCGTCGCCTCGCCCGGAGCATCCGCATCGCCCTCGCCCGGGAACCAGTACTGGGCACCATGGGAGCCGGCCAGCGCGATCGCGGAGTCGTCGGTGTGCTCGGTGATCACGCGGAGATCGTGCATGCTGCGACCGGAGACGTAGGCGACGACCGTGTCTGGCAGCGCAGCGAGGCGTTCGACCTGGACGGCCACCTCGGGAAGCGCCCGTGCCGCCATCGGATCGGCGACCAGCGGAGAAGCTGTGCCGTCGAAGTCGAGGGCCACCACCAGCCGCGGGGTGGCAGCCAAGGCGTTCAGGTCGTCGTCAGCGGTTCCGGGGATCCAGGGGCGCGTCACGGATTCTCCAATCACAGGGGATGTTTCTCAGCGGGTCGGGCGTGCTGCCGCATGCTCAGTATCGCGGGAGCGTGGGTCTTCAGCGGCCGCGCACCTCGGACAGAGCGGCCAGGAACGACGACGACCACGCGTTGACGTCGTTGTCCAGCACGCGTCGGCGGAGCGACCGCATGCGGCGCCCCTGCTCGACGGGCGGCATCTCGACGGCGGTCATGATCGCGTCCTTGAGCCCCTCGATGTCGTGGGGATTGACCCGGACGGCCTGCCGCAACTCGTCGGCCGCCCCGGTGAACTCGCTCAGGACCAGCACGCCGCGGTCGTCGACGCGTGTTGCGACGTACTCCTTGGCGACCAGGTTCATGCCATCGCGCAGCGCGGTCACGAGCATCACGTCTGCGGCGAGATACAGCGCGACCATCTCCTCGCGCGGGTATCCCTGGTGGAGGTACCGGATCGCCGAGTGGCCCATCGTGTCGGTGTCGCCGTTGATGCGGCTCACCGCGAGCTCGATCTCGTCCCGCAGGTGCACATACGCGTCGACGCGCTCACGGCTGGGGCTGGCGACCTGCACGAGCGTCACGTCCTCGACCTTGAGCCGGCCCTCGGCGAGCAGCTCGCCGTACGCCTTGATGCGGTGGCGGATGCCCTTGGTGTAGTCGAGCCTGTCCACCCCGAGCAGGATGCGCTTGGGGTTGCCGAGGCTCTCGCGGATCTCGGCCGCCCGCGCACGGACATCCTCCCGGGCGGCGAGCTCGAGGTAGGGAGCGGTGTCGATGGAGATCGGGAAGGCCCGCGCCAACGCCGTGCGCGTTCCCTCGCCCTCGCCCGCGGGGACGGCAACGTTCGGGCCCTTGACCTCGTAGCGCAGCCGACGCCGCACGGCGGTCAGGAAGTAGGTCGCGTCCTGCGCGCGCTGGAACCCGATGACGTCGGCGCCGAGCAGCCCCCGCAGGACCTGGTCGCGCCAGGGCAGCTGGGCGTAGAGGCCGTGCGCCGGGAACGGGATGTGATGGAAGTAGCCGATCGTGACATCCGGACGCAGTTCGCGCACCATCTGCGGCACGAGCTGCAGCTGGTAGTCGTGCACCCAGACGGTGCCCTCCGGCGCCACGGCCGCAGCCGCCGCTTCGGCGAAGCGGCGGTTGACGGTGACGTACGCATCCCACCACTCGCGGTGGTACTGCGGCGGAGCGATCACGTCGTGGTAGAGCGGCCAGATGGTGTCGTTCGCGAAGCCCTCGTAGTACTCCGCGACCTCCTGGGCGCTCAGCGCGACCGGGATGAGATCGATGCCGTCGGCCTCGAACGGCTCCAGTTCGACGTCCGCCTGACCGGCCCAACCGACCCAGGCACCATGCACATTGCGCATCATCGGCTCGAGCGCGGCGACGAGGCCACCGGGCGAGGTGCGCCAGGTCTCCTCACCCTCGGGCCCCACCACACGATCGACAGGCAGGCGGTTGGCGACGACGACGAAATCTGCTGCGGCCACGAGGGCTCCTCCCGGGGGTTTCCTCCAGGCTATCGAGGAACCTCGATTTCCACGGATCGATCGTCAGGGGTTGACGAGAGCGTGCCGACGCCTCTCGCCGCTGAGGAACCAGTTCGCCACGCCCGCCGCGAAGGCGATGAACGCAGCGACCATCGGCAGGAGGAGTGCAGCAGGCGTACCTGCGGTCTCGGCGATCTCCCCGGCGAAGGCTGCGCCGATGGACTGCCCGACCACCACGCCGGATCCGAGCATGGTCATGACGGTGGCCGAGCGCCCACGCGGACTGCGGGCGGCACCGAAGCTGTACTGCGTGACGAGCGTGGGGCCGATGCCGATCCCCATGATCGCCAGCGCCAACATCATCGTGCCAGGAGTGTCGACGAAGCCCAGCAGGAGCGTGCCCGCCAGCAGGATGCCCGAGAAGACCAGCCACCGGGCGCGCATAGAGAACGCCGCGGGAAGCCACGCGACCCCGAGCGCGAGGATCGCCGACCCCACACCCATGACGCCGTAGAGGAGGCCGGCCTGCTCCGGCGCACCGCGGTCTGCCATGAATGACGTCAGCGAGGTGAGCATCGTCCCGAAGAAGATCCCGACACCGAGGATTCCCAGCACCACGATCAGCAGCTGCGGCCGGAACAGCTCGGACACGGCGGACGGCGCCTTGCCGTCGGCATCCCGATCCTGCGATACATGCCGACCGCTGGGGTGCAAGGCGAAGGCGCCGACGAACACCACTGTCAGGACGGCCGCGCCGACCAGGGGTGCCCACGGCGCGATCGCCGATGCGAGGATCCCGACCAGGAACGGACCGAACACGAATACGGTCTCGTCGGCGGCCGACTCGTAGGCCATCGTGCCCGACACCGTCTTGGCGCGGCGCCCCTCAGGCATCCGCTCGCTGATGATCGTCACCAGCCGTGAGCGTGAGAGCGGAGCGACCTGCGGAGCCGTGGCGCCGATGCCGACGGCGGCGAGCAGCACAAAACCGTCCGGGGCTGTGCCGTAGACCACGAACGTGAAGAGCAGGAGCATCGCGCCGTTCGCCAGCGCGAGCACCGTCAGCACCACCCGCTGCCCGAAACGGTCGGCCGCCGCTCCCAGCAGGGGTCCGAAGCAGGCGGTGCCGAGGCCGACGGCAGCAGAGGTGAGCCCGCCCAGAGACAGGGACCCGCGGGCGGAGACGACCACCGTGAGGACGCCGACCACCATCATGGCGAACGGCAGCCGGGCGACGAAGGCGATCAGGAAGTAGGGAAGACCGGCGAGACGCAGAAGGCTCGGCTCGGTGAGCTGCGGGGTTGCTGTTGCGCGTGTCATGGCTCTCGCGCGTCAGAGACGCGATGTCGGGTGCCGCCGCTGTCCGTCGGAGTGCCGACGGCCGGTAGATACACGGTTGTGCGGCCGCGGGCGAGCCGCGACCAGGCCATGATAGCGGGTGGACCCGAGGATCGTCGGGGAAACGAGCACCCCTCGCCGGGTCTATCCTGGGCGACACCCGTCGCACGACACGCTCCCGAGGAGACTCCGTTGTCCACCGCTCCGTCGTCCACCGCACCGCCTCGCCTTCCCTCACGTTCGCAGCGGTCGGGAAGCGCCAAGACCTCACCGGTCCGCGATCTGCTGGCGCTCACCGAGCGTCCGGAGGTCATCTCCTTCGCCGGCGGGCTGCCTGCTCCCGAGCTCTTCGACGTCGAGGGCATCCGGGCCGCGTTCGATGCCGCGCTCGACTCCCCCGGCGTGCTCCAGTACTCCACATCGGAGGGAGACCCGAAGCTCCGGGAAGAGGTGGCGAGGCGATACACCGCCGATGGTCTCCCCACGACCGCATCGGACCTCATCATCACGACGGGGTCGCAGCAGGCGCTGGGGCTGATCTCGACGACACTCCTCGACCCCGGAGACACGATCCTGGTCGAGGAGCCCTGCTACCTCGCCGCGCTGCAGACCTTCGCCCTCGCCGGGGCACGCGTCGTCGGAGTCCCCTACGTCGGCGACGACCTCGACCTCGAAGCGCTGGAGCGGCTCGCCGTCGAGCACCACCCGAAGTTCTTCTACACCGTGCCCACGTTCCAGAACCCGACCGGGCGGACGCACGACCTCGAGGCACGCCGCGCGATCGCCGCGATCGCTCAGCGCCGGGGCTTCCGGATCGTCGAAGACGAGCCCTACCGTCAACTGCGGTACTCGGGCGATGCCCTGCCCTCTCTCGCCGAATTGGCGCCCGATCATGTCATCGGTCTCGGCAGTTTCTCGAAGGTCATCGCTCCGGGTCTGCGTATCGGCTGGATCCGCACCACGGCCGACATCCACTCGTCGGTCACGATAGCCAAGCAGGCCGCCGATCTGCACACCTCCACGATCGACCAGGCGGCCGCAGCCCACTATCTCGTCTCGGGTCGCGGCGAACCTGCCCTCGCGCGCATCCTCGCAGCGTACGCCGCACGCCGCGACGCGATGCTCCAGGCCCTTCCCTCCACGCTCCCGGACGGCAGCACCTGGAATCGGCCGGACGGCGGGATGTTCGTATGGGCGCGGTTGCCCGAAGGCATGGATGCCACGTCATCGCTCGCCTCGGCGCTCACTCGCGACGTCGCCTTCGTTCCCGGCTCCTCGTTCTTCTCCGGTCGACCGGACGCGCGCACTCTCCGACTGTCGTTCACGACCTACTCCCCTGCCAGGATCAGGGAGGGCTTGTCAAGGCTCGGTGCGACCTGGGGTGCGGGAAGGTAGCGTTGGGGAATGCGCTACCTCTTCAGCACCGGACTTGTCGCCGCGATCTCCGCCGGGGTCTCCCTGCTGCGCGGCACCCGTGAGCAGCCCATCACCTGGCGCGCAGCCCTGTCGTGGCTGAGCTGGGGGATCACCATGGCTCTCGCCGTCGGTGCGGTGATCGACATGAACCGCGAGCGACGCGGCGTGCTCGTGGACGCCGACTCCCCGCAGTCGGTCAAGAAGGCGAAGAAGGCGCAACGGCTGCAGTTCCGGTCGCAGAAGGCTCTCGCCGACACGCAGGACCACGCCAAGGACGCACGTCCCTGAGCGCGACCCCGCCTGTTCTTCTCGTCACCGGGTGAGGATGAGCGCCTCGCCCTGACCACCGCCGCCGCACAGTCCGACCGCCGCCGTGCCGCCGCCTCGCCGAGCGAGCTCATGCGCCACATGCACCACGAGCCTGTTACCCGACGCTCCGATCGGGTGGCCGATGGCGATGCCGCCGCCGTGGATGTTCACGATGCTCTCGTCCAGTCCGAGCTCGACCTGCGAACGGGCGACGACGGCGCCGAACGCCTCGTTGATCTCCACGAGGTCGAGATCCGACGGGGCGATCCCCTGTTTCGCGCACGCGCGTTCGATCGCCCGCGCAGGCTGCGCCTGCAGGGAATTGTCGGGCCCTGCCGTCTGACCGCTCGCCCCGACGGTGACGAGCACGGGCCACCCCTTGGAGTCCGCGGTGCGCCGCGTCGTCACGACCACCGCCGAGGCGCCGTCCGAGATCGGTGAGGAGTTTCCTGCCGTGATCGAACCGCCCTCCGCGAAGGCGGCTCGCAGTCCCGCGAGAGTCTCGACGGTGGTGTCGGGACGCACGCCTTCGTCCTTCGTCACGCGTACGGGCTCGCCCCGGCGCTGCGGAACGTCGACGGCGACGATCTCCGCGTCGAACAGGCCGGCCTCCTGGGCGGCGGTCGCTCGCTGATGCGAGAGCGCTGCGACGTGATCCTGTGCTTCCCGGGTGAGCTCGAAGCGCGCGTTGTGCCGTTCGGTCGATGCCCCCATGCTCTCCCGGTCGTAGGCGTCCGTGAGCCCGTCGTAGGCCATGTGGTCGAGCACCTCGACACTTCCGTAGGTCCAGCCGTCACGCGATCCCATGAGCAGATGCGGTGCCCGCGTCATCGACTCCATCCCCGCGGCGACGACCACGTCGGCGTCGCCGGTGCGGATCATCCGAGCGGCGTCGATGATCGCCGTCAGCCCCGAGAGGCACACCTTGTTGACGGAGTGCGCCGGGACATCCCACCCGATCCCGGCGCCGATCGCCGCCTGGCGGGCCGCGTTCTGCCCCGACCCCGCCGCGAGCACCTGACCGACGATGACCGCGTCGACGTCCGCGGGATCGATGGAGCCCTGCTCCAGGGCACCGCGGATCGCGAAAGCGCCGAGCTGAGGGGCGGTGAATGCGGCGAGCTGCCCCTTGAGGCGCCCCTGCGGGGTACGAGCAGCGGCGACGATGACGACGTCGTTCTCAGTCATGGTCCGTGGTCCTTCCGATGAGCAGATTCTGGGAGACGGTGAGCGGTGGTTCCGTCGCGGCGATGACCTCGTCGATCGTGACGTCGGGCGCGGTCTCGACGAGCACAAGGCCCTGGGGAGTCACATCGATCACGGCGAGGTCGGTGATGATCCGGTCGACCACACCGCGGCCTGTCAACGGCAGCGAGCACTCGTCCACGATCTTCGCTGAACCGTCCTTCGCCACGTGCTCCATGAGCACGATGACCCGGCCGGCGCCGTGGACCAGGTCCATGGCGCCTCCCGGACCCTTGACCATCTTGCCCGGGATCATCCAGTTCGCGAGATCGCCCGTCGAGGAGACCTGCATCGCTCCGAGGATCGCAGCGTCGATCTTGCCGCCGCGGATCATGCCGAAGCTGGTCGCCGAGTCGAAGAACGCGGCTCCCGGGAGGGTGGTGACGGTTTCTTTGCCCGCGTTGATGAGGTCGGGGTCGACCGCGCCCTCTCTCGGATAGGGGCCGACGCCGAGGATCCCGTTCTCTGACTGCAGGACGACGGTGATGCCGTTCGGCACATGGTTGGGTACGAGAGTGGGGAGGCCGATGCCCAGGTTCACGTAGGCGCCGTCCTGCAGCTCGGCCGCCGCGCGGGCGGCCATCTGCTCGCGGGTGAGTGCCATCTCAGGCTCCTTCCGCGGCGATGGTGCGCCGCTCGATGCGCTTGGGGATGTCGGTGCCGACCTCGACGATGCGATGTACGAAGACGCCTGGGAGGTGGATGCTGTCAGGGTCGAGCTCGCCCGGCTCGACCAGCTGCTCGACCTGGGCGATGCAGATGCGTCCCGCCATGGCGGCGAGCGGGTTGAAGTTGCGCGCCGCCTTGTTGAACACGAGGTTGCCGTGACGGTCGCCGCGCGCCGCGTGCACGAGGGAGAAGTCGGTGGTGATCGCCTCTTCGAGGACGAAATCCTTCGGCTCCCCGTTCACCTCGAAGGTGCGCACATCCTTCACCGGCGACGCGACCGCGATGGTCCCGTCGGGGTTGTACCTGCGTGGCAGCCCGCCCTCAGCGACCTGGGTGCCGACCCCGGTCTGGGTGAAGAACGCAGCGATCCCGGAGCCGCCGGCCCTGAGCTTCTCGGCGAGGGTGCCCTGAGGGGTGAGTTCGAGCTCGAGTTCCCCGCTCAGGAATTGGCGCTCGAACTCCTTGTTCTCCCCCACGTACGACGACGTCATCTTGCGGATGCGCTGTGCGGCGAGCAGGACCCCGAGGCCCCAGTCGTCCACGCCGCAATTGTTGCTCACGACGCTGAGGTCCTTCGTGCCCTGTGCAAGGAGTGCCTCGATGAGGGCGATCGGGTTTCCGGACAGCCCGAACCCTCCGACCGCCAACGACGATCCGTCCACGATGTCGGAGACGGCCGCCTCCGCAGACTCCCAGTGCTTGTCGATCACGTCGGCTCCTTCGATTCCGTGCTCTCCTCAGCATCCGTCCACGGTGCCCGTCGCGGGAAGCCGGATCTTGCGATGTGGCAGAACCCGGATGTAGCGTCCACATTATGGAATCCCCTGTCGCGGTGCCTGGCACTCAAGCGATCGCCCGAGCCGCGCGTCTCCTGCGCCTGGTGACGGCTGCCGGGTCTGACGGCGCCTCGCTGCACGAGCTCGCGGGCGCCGCGAACCTCTCGCGCTCGACTGCCCACCGCCTGCTGAGCGCCCTGCGGTCCGAGGGGCTCGTCGACCGAGACGGCGAGAGCACGCGGTGGATGCCCGGTCCAGAGCTCTTCCTCATGGGTTCCGTGGCTGCGGCACGGTATGACGTGACCACACTCGCCCGCGACGTCGTGCGCTCCCTGGCGGTCAAGACCGAGGAGAGCGCGTTCCTCTCCGTGCGGCGAGCGGACGAGACGGTCTGCCTCCTCCGCGAGGAGGGCTCGTTCCCGATCCGGTCCTTCGTGTTGAGCGAGGGTGTCCGCTTCCCGCTCGGAGTCGCCAGCGCCGGGCTCGCCATCCTGGCCTTCCTCCCCGACCACGATGTGGATACCTACCTCGAACGTCACCCCGACCTCGAGAGCTCCTGGGGACGCGCCCACGGTCAGCGTCCTCTTCGTGCACGCCTCGCCGAGACCAAGGAGCGGGGATACGCCGTGAACCCCGGCCTGATCGTCGAAGGAAGCTGGGGACTGGGCGCCGCGGTCTTCGATCGCTCCGGACGCCCGGAATGGGCGCTGAGCCTCACGGGCGTCGAGTTCCGCTTCGGCCCGGACCGCATGGCTGAACTCGGCCGCACGCTTCTCGCACACGCGCATCAGCTCTCCGCGCGCATCTCCAGCACGCGGCGGTAGCGTCAATACATACCAACAGGTATATACTTGCTGGTATGAATCGCGTGGACGTCATCCCCTCCCTCGTCCTGTCGGGGTATGCGCTCGGCCGTATCGCCGCGCAAGACGCCGGAAACGATGCACCTGCCGCGCAGTGGCGGGTGCTGAGCCTCCTCGAGCAGGCAGGCTCCAGGAGAGTCGGTGAACTCGCTGCGGCCGCACGCACCACGCAACCCGGCATGACCCGTCTCCTCGGCGGCCTGGAGCGTGAAGGGCTCGTGCTCCGCTCCCCCGATCCCGACGACTCACGAGCGACCGTCGTCAACATCACGCCCCAGGGCACCGCCGCGCTCGCCGCGTGGCGCGCCGAGTTCCGCGACACGCTCGCACCGCGGTTCGCCGCGCTGAGCGACGAGGAGTGGTCTGCCCTCACCCGTGCGGCGGAGATCCTCGCCGCGCACACCGCCACTGATCGAACAGGAGAATCTCGGTGAACACCCCCGCCACCCCCTCGGTGTGGAAGCAACCCGCCCAGGTCTGGGCCGTCGCATTCGCCTGCGTCGTCGCCTTCATGGGAATCGGACTCGTCGACCCGATCCTGCCCGCGATCGCTGAGTCGCTCCAGGCGTCTCCGGTCGAGACCGAGCTGCTGTTCACCAGCTACCTCCTCGTCACGGGGCTCGCGATGCTCGTGACCAGCTGGATCTCCAGCCGCATCGGCGCGAAGGCCACACTGCTCATCGGGCTCGCGCTGATCGTGGTGTTCGCCCTGCTCTGCGCTTTGAGCGGCAGCGTGGATGCCGTGATCGGCTTCCGTGCGGGCTGGGGTCTCGGCAACGCCCTGTTCATCTCGACGGCACTCGCCACGATCGTCGGGGCGGCCTCAGGCGGCAGCAGCGCGGCGATCATCCTGTACGAAGCGGCTCTCGGCCTCGGCATCGCCGTCGGTCCTCTTCTCGGCGGCCTCCTCGGCGAACAGAGCTGGCGCGGACCGTTCTTCGGCGTCGTCGTGCTGATGGCGATCGCCTTCGTCGCCGTGCTCGTGCTGCTGCGCGGCCCCGGGGAGAAGAGGGTCCCCGTCAAGTTCTCCGCGCCGTTCACCGCACTGCGACGCCCCGCGCTCGCGGTACTGGCGATCACAGCCCTGTTCTACAACATCGGGTTCTTCGTCCTGCTCGCGTTCTCGCCGTTCCCCCTCGGCTTCGGCGCGATGGGCATCGGCTTCACGTTCTTCGGTTGGGGTGTCGCACTCGCCGTCACCAGCGTCTGGGTTGCGCCGATCCTCATGCGCCGGATGCCCCGAACCCGCATCATCCTGATCGTGCTCCCCCTGCTCGCGGTCGACCTCGTCGCCGCCGGACTCGTCGTGGGGAATGCGGCGGCACTGGTCGCCTGCATCGTGGTCGGCGGACTCCTCCTCGGCGTGATGAACACCGTACTCACCGAGGCGGTGATGGAGGCGACCGACCTTCCACGTTCCGTCGCTTCCTCGGCGTACTCGGCCGTCCGTTTCCTCGGTGGCGCGATGGCTCCCCCGATCGCGGCTCTCCTGTGGCACGCGTTCAATGCGACGGTGCCCTACCTGTTCGCCGCTGCGTCGGTACTGCTGGCCGCGCTCACGGTGTTCCTGGGACGACGCGTGCTCTCTCACATCGATGACGAGCCTGAAGACGCCGTGACGGAGGATGCGGCGGCCATCCTCGTGGGCGACGCCGCCTGAACCAGGCCTGCGGCGTCGGAGTGGCCGGTGAAGCCCGCTCCGACGTCGCAGCATGCGGCTTGGATATCGTGGGGCGATGAGCGATACGCCCTCTCTCCCCGAACGCAGCCGGCTCGTGCACCAGCACCTCGCGAAGTCAGGCGTCGACACCACGATCCGTGTCCTTCCGGACTCCGCACGCACCGCAGTCGAAGCGGCGGATGCCATCGGGTGCGAGGTGGCGGCCATCGCCAACAGTCTGGTGTTCCTCGCCGACGATGCGCCCGTTCTCGTCATGACCAGCGGCGGACACCGTGTCGACCTCTCCGCCCTCAGGGCGAGCCTCGGCGCGGACGAGGTGTCCATGGCCCCGGCATCCGTCGTCCGCTCCGCCACCGGTCAGGCGATCGGCGGCGTCGCACCCGTCGGGCATCCCGCTCCGCTTCGCACGTACATCGATGAAGCACTCCAGGACCACGAGGAGCTCTGGGCTGCTGCCGGACACCCCCACACCGTCATGCCGTTGACGTTCGACCAGCTCCGCCGGATCACGGGCGGAACGGTGATCGCCGTCGTCTGAGTCCCCCGATTCCTCGAGAGCCGCGCACTCGGCACGGAGACGGCGAGACCGGCACCGCGGAGCATGATGCTCCCCGACGCCGGCCTCGTCTGGTCGGTCAGTCCTGGATCATGCGCGCACGTGTGCGGATGGCCCCCAGAACCGTGAGCGCGATTCCCAGAACCAGAGCGGCGCCTCCGGCCCAGAGCATCCCGGCAGGTACATCGCCTCCCGTGGTCGCCAGAGAGGATCCACTCGTGAGAGGCAGCTCCTTCGGCGGCGTGACTACCGTCGGCGGGGTCGGGGGCGTCGTCGGCGGAATCACCGGCGGCGTCGTCGTGGCGGTGTTGGTGAGCGTCACGGCAAGCGTCGTGCCGGCACCGACCGTGATCTGTGCTCCGCCATCGGCGCCGACGCTCACGCCCGCTCCTGAGAAGACGGGCACACCCCAGTCGATACCGTCGACGGCCGGCGGAGTGAGCTCACCCAGCGTGACCACGGTCCCCGCGGGCAGCTGGATCAGCGGTGCCGTGGCTCCGGCGGTGACGGCGACGGTGCGTTCGACGACCGGGTCGCCATAGCTGTAGCGCACCATGTAGACGGCATCGACAGGAACATCGGAGGCGCCGGAGCCGCTGACGACCTTGGTCACGGTGAAGGAACCGGTCGCGTCACCGTCGCCGGTTCCCCCGCCCGTGGCGGTCCACACTTCCTTGTCCTCGAGCTTGACCCCGTTGACGTCGGCGGTGTTGGCGTACGTCGCGCCGTCGGCCTGCGAGCTCGGCACCGTGAAGTACTTGACGAAGTACATGCGCGTCGGATCGATCGGTCCGGGGATCTCGATGTGGAAGGCCGTGCCCGCGGCGTTCCAGGATCCGGTCCAGTTCGTGATCGTCTGCGGGTCTTGGTCCTGCAGGGTCGTGCTCCACACCTCGAGCTGGGCGTCCTCGTTGTGATGCTCGGCGAATCCGTCGCCTGCTCCGGTCAGGGTGTCGTCGACGACGATCGATTCCGCACCGGCGAAGCTCGCGCCCGGCAGCGCCAGCTGCCACGCGATCCTGCCGTCATCGGTCTGCCACGACCACTTCTGCGGTTCGGTCGGCAACGGCGCCGACGGCCCGATGCCGCCGCCGGGAATCTCGACAGGCGTGATGGTGCCGTCCACCGTGAACTCGACCGTGCTCTCCGCCGTCTGCTCATCGGCAGAGGCGACGAACCACAGCGATCCGGTGACCCCGGTGCGCCCGTTCACGTAGTCGGTGAGCGTGCATGTCACGACGGGAGCGGCGTCGGTGCTCACAGTGCACTCGGCGATCGCCGTGCTCGGGTCCCCGGCCGAGGGCACGGAGAAAGATGTCCCGGCGCGGGCGAACTCCTTCGGGAGCGTGAACCCGAAGGTCTGCCCGCCCACGGCGCCGTCCGGCACCGCCCAGTCGGCATCGACACGCACCTGGTCCCACTGCGAAACCCCACCACCGTCGCCGACCGTCGTGACGGTGATCGACGACGGATCGATGGCTGCGGGATAGTCGTAGTCCGCGGCCGAAGCCGCCCCGGCGCCGGCGAGCGTGATCACGGCGGTGAGCGCAGCGGCTGCCGCAGCGATGATCGCGGTTGTCTTTCGGCGCACGCTGGCGCCGCGATTTCTCTCGTACAAGATCTTCCCCAGTTGTCGATGAAGCCCGTCCCTTCGGCGCCTGCTGCTGCGCAGCGAGGCATCCGAGGGCGCGAGACATGTGTCCCCATATGAGAGACGACATCGGGGCCGATCTATTACGCGATATCGCGGATCCTCCGCGCGACAGGGGCACGCACCCTGCGGAAGAGGGGAATCGCTCCCCAGCGGTACGCGATCGGAGTCGGACTCGACGTATCGCGCGAAGGCGTGCAGAAAGCAGAAAAGCCCCGGTAGATGGCGAGATCTACTGAGGCTATTCCGTGCACCCCCTCGGACTTGAACCGAGAACCCACTGATTAAGAGTCAGTTGCTCTGCCGATTGAGCTAGAGGTGCGTGGCCCGGGATAACCCCGACCGAGGAATTACATTACCAGCCCACCGGGTCCATGTGAAATCGAGCTCGGACCCCGGGCGCGCCGCCGCCAGGAGGGCACGGAAACATGGCCTTTCGACCCTCCGACCCCGCCGATCCGGCCGGTATTCTTAGACCGTGACCACCTCCCCCGACAGCCTGCGGCACGACCTCGAACTCGCGCTCCGCCTGGCCGATGCCGCCGATGCACAGTCCCTCCCCCGGTTCGACGCATCGGACCTCGAGATCTCGACCAAGGCCGACAACTCGCACGTGACCGATGCCGACCTCGCCACGGAGCGTGCGATCCGCCGCGTCCTCGAGACCGAGCGTCCGGAGGACGGCATCTTCGGCGAGGAGTTCGGCGCCCAGGGCAGCACGCAGCGCCAGTGGATCGTCGACCCGATCGACGGAACCGCCAACTTCCTCCGTGGAGTCCCGCTGTGGGGCACGATGATCGCCCTCGCCGTCGACGGTGTCCCGCAGATCGGTGTCGTCAGCATGCCTGCACTCGGTCGACGCTGGTGGGCATCGGCCGGAGGAGGCGCCTGGACGACCGTCGAGGGCGAGCTGCGCCGTCTCCGCACCTCATCCGTCTCCTCTCTCGACGACGCCAGTGTGAGCTTCCAGAGCATCGCCCAGTGGTCGGAGGCAGGCCACCTCGACACGCTGCTGAAGGTCGCCGCACGTGTCTGGCGTGATCGGGCCTACGGAGACGTCTACTCGTACATGCTCCTCGCCGAGGGGCGCATCGACATGGTCGCCGAATTCGGTGTCAAGGAATACGACATCGCCGCTGCGGTCCCGATCGTCCGGGAAGCCGGCGGCCGGATGACGGCCGTCGACGGCGCCGAGACGATCTCCGCGCGCTCGACACTCGCAACCAACGGAACTCTTCACGACGACTTCCTGACCCTCATGCAGAACTGATCTCACGACTCACCGAACGATGAGGCCCGCGATGAACTCCCGCATCATGTCCGCCACCGCGGGCGTCCTGCTGCTCGTCGCCGCCCTCACCGCATGCGCTGCTCCCGAACCTCGCCCCTCATCGTCCCCCGACGCTGTCGGTCCTCGCCCGACGGAGACCACCGTCCCCGTGACCTCGCCGACTCCGGAGGTGCCAGACGCGGAGCTCACCTGCGAATCGATGATCTCGGCCGGTACGGTCGCGGCTCTCGCCGATGCCGGCTGGACCGCCGAGACGAAGGAGTTCGTCGCCGGCGGCGTCGAGCTGACCGAGGGCCTGCTGTGCTTCTGGGCGGACTACACCGTCGCGTCTGACCACGGACAGCTCTACGGCTGGTCGGCGATCGGCGACTCCGACGCCGCCTCCGTTCAGGCCGCCCTCCTCGCCGAGGGCTGGAAACGCGAAGACGGTCCCGACGGTGTCTATTTCACCGAGGACCCGCGATACGCGATGGGCACAGACGACGACGGCTACGGGATGACCTACCTGTTCGGTGACGGCTGGGTGCGTCTCGCCGATACGCGCCAGGGACTCATCCTCATCGAATGGCCCCGCTAACGCTCACTCGTCGTGAACGACCGCTACGAGCCCACTGATCCCATCGAACTCTCCAGGATGCGCCCGAAGGTGCGGGTCACCGGCGGCGTCCACAGCAGTACCACGATGCCGGCCGCGAATGCAGCGGTCAGGGCGGCTCCCCAGTCCCACCGGTCCCCGAAGACGAGCACCACCGCACTGAGCACGATCGCGATCCCGAGGAAGATCGTGAGCATGAGTCGAGAGAGTCCGCTCCCGCGGCGGACGCCGGCCGCGACGGCGAACACGAGAAGACCGAACAGGGAGATGGCGGCTCCCGTGAGGGAGAAAGCGGAGGCGCTCACATCCGGATCGTAGCGCCCCAGGAACACGAGGATTCCGAAGCCCGTCGCCACGGCGCCGAAGACGTAGGCGAGAGCGGCGACCACCGTGGTGATCACCGAGGCGAGGGCGGGCGGTGCGGAACCGGAAGGCGCGGATGGGGGCGTCGTCACGTTCGAATGGCCCTTCGTCGGTGGTGACAGGACGAGACGGCGATGCATCAGCCGCACGATCTCGATCGCCACGACCATCACGACCGTGATCCCGGTGAGTGCGACCGCGAGATCCTCGCCGGGATCGACGAGTACGAAGAATTGCCGGGCGAGCGGGATGGTGAACACGGCGATGAGCAGGATGAACATCGCCCCCACGACCGCCACCTTGAACCGGTTGAGCGGACGCGCGAGAACAGCCAGCACCCAGATGCCGACGACGGCGAGGATCACGGTGGCACCGGTACGCAGCTGCTCCTCGTGCACGCCGAGCCCCCGTGCGACGAACGTGTACCAGGTGAGGCCCAGGGCGACGACGACGCCCGACGGGATCGCGAAGCTCAGCGAGCGCCGGAGGAACCCTGGCACATAGCGCGCCGCATTCGGCATGAGCGCGAGGAAGAAGGCGGGAATGCCGATCGTGAGGCCGTCGGTGATGGAGAGCTGGCGTGGCAGGAACGGGAACTCGAGCACGAACACCCCGAAGATGATCGCGAGCAGTGTCGCATAGACCGTCTTGTTCAGGAACAGCATCGACACGCGCTCGATGTTCGCGATGACCTGGCGCCCCTCGGCGACCACGTCCGGCAGGTGCGAGAACTGTCCGTCCAGCAGCACCAGCCTGGCGACGGCCTTGGTGGCCGGTGAGCCCGAGTTCATCGCGATCCCGATGTCGGCGGCCTTGATCGCGAGGGCATCGTTGACACCGTCGCCCGTCATCGCGACAGTGTGTCCGTGGCTCTGCAGCGCCGTCACCATGCGCTTCTTCTGCTCGGGGGTCACGCGCCCGAACACCGCGTGCTGGTCGAGCACATCGGCGAGCTGCGCCTCGTCTTCAGGGAGCCTTCTGGCGTCGAAGCCGTCCACCACGTCGAGTCCCACCTCCCGAGCGATGGCTGCCACGGTGCGAGGGTTGTCGCCGGAGATGATGCGGATGTCGACCTGCTGGCGCCCGAAGTACGCGAGGGTCTGAGCGGCGTCGGGACGCACCTGCTCGCGGAAGGTCAGCACGATGATCGCCTCGAGGCCATCAGGGAGCCGCTCGGAATCGACGTCTGCATCCGAGAGAGCTGAGGCCGCGTAGCCGAGCACCAGCGTACGGCGGCCCGTCTCCGCCAGTGCGGTGACCGTGCGACCGAGCTCGGTGTCCGCCGACGTGGCCGCGTCACCGAACACCATCTCCGGCGCCCCCATCACCCAGGTCCCGGGGACGCCGACGAACGACGCCGCACTCCATTTGCGCGCAGACGAGAACGGGATGTAACCGGAGACGACGAGCGGCACAGCGACCGGGTAGGCAGTCCGCATCGATCGCGCTGTCGCGTTCGCATCCGGCGACGCGGCGTACCAGGCCAGCGCCGCGGCTGCGTTCTCGTCCTGCGCTCCGGTGAGACCGTCGAGTCGATGCGCGTCATCGAAGCCGATCTCCCCGACGGTCAGCGTGCCTGTCTTGTCGAGGCAGATGACGTCGACGCGCGCGAGGCCCTCCACAGCCGGCAGCTCGTTCACCAGCACCTGCCTGCGGGCAAGTCTCGAGGCTCCTACCGCGAACGCGATGCTCGTCATGAGCACGAGGCCGAGCGGGATCATCGCCGTCAACGACGCGATCGTGTTCACCACGGCCTGCACCCAGGCTCCGCTCGAGAATACGGTCGCGTATCCGCCCAGGACGATGACCTGCGCGTTCAGGACGAGCAGTCCGACCGGGCCGATGATCCAGCTCACCCATTTCAGGACTCTATTGACCGACGTGCGCAGCTCGCTGGAGACGAGAGAGAAGCGCTTCGCCTCGCCGGCGAAGTGGTTCGCGTACGAGTCGGCACCTACCCGCGACGCCGTCGCAGTCCCCTCCCCCGCGACGACCACAGCTCCCGACAGCGCATCGTCGCCGGGCTGCTTCTCGACCGGGTCCGACTCCCCCGTGAGCATCGACTCGTCGATCTGGAGTCCGCGCGACGTGAGGACCCGCGCGTCGGCCGGCACCTGCTCGCCGGCGCGGAACACGAGGACATCGTCGAGGACAACCTCTCCGGGAGCGATCTCCACTTCTTCACGGTTTCGGAGAACAAGAGCGCGCGGTGCGTTCATCAGCGCGAGACGGTCGAGTGCGGACTTCGCCCGGAACTCCTGCACGCACCCGATGATCGCATTGGCGAAAGCTGCGAGGCCGAAAAGGGCGTCCTGCCAACGCCCGACCAGGAACAGCACGAAGAAGCACGCGAAGACGATGCCGTTGAAGAGCGTGAACACGTTCGCGCGCACGATGCTCCACGCGCTGCGACTCGTGTCGGCGACGAAGGCATTCGTCTTCCCCGCAGACACGCGTTCGGAGACCTCGGCATCGGTGAGACCGGTCGAGACGGCAGAGGCGGTGGTGTCCACAGACCTCAATATAGGGGTCCCCTGTCCCGCTACGCAGAAAGGTCCGCCTCCCTCGGTTTCCCGACGGAGGCGGACCTCATTCCTGTGACAGCGACGTGGTGGAGCTGGGGGGAATCGAACCCCCGTCCAACGCTGAGTCTCCACGCCTTCTCCGGGCGCAGTCTGTGAAGACGTTCTACTCGGCTCCGACCTTTGTCACAGACACCTAAGTCGACAAGCCCAGCCTGGGAAGAGTCCCACGTGACGTCCAGACGCCATCACGCAGCAAGATTCCTAAATGACGCCAGGATCCGTATCGGAATCACATACGGCCTGACGGACTATCGGGCTCGCTTATGCAGCGAGGGCGAAGTCGTTGCGCTTGGTTTCGGCAACTATTTTTTTGCAGAGAGCGTTTACGAGATAACTCTGCATCCTCGGCCCGCTTCTCGTGGATTCACAGGCGCTGTCGAAACCGATCAGCCCCATGGACCTTCTCTCGAAGGAGCCGCTGTCACACTGTGGAATTACCATCCCGGGCGGTGAACACCCGAGCATCACAGACTACAACGTTCTCCGCACCTCCGCCATTCCACGGTCGGTCCGAGGGCTGGCGTAGAGTCGCCCCATGAGCGAAGTCACCGTCACCGTCCGCGGCGAGCACGAGGCGCGGGTCGCGCCGGAGCGCGCCACCATCCGTGTCGGCGTGCGCGCCGAGGGACCGGAGCGCACCGCCGTCGTCGAGCAGGTGATGCGCCTCGCTGAGCCGGTGCGCAGCAGCATCACCGAGAGGGCGGAGGCGAGCAGTGTGGTCGACTGGACGAGCAAGCGTCTCTCGGTGCGGGCCGAACGACCCTGGAGCAGTGAGGGCAAGCGACTCGCCCCGGTCTACTACGCGAGCATCGACTTCACCGCCACGTTCGCGGAAGGCTCGGAGCTGTCGATCTGGGTGTCCGACATCTCCCCGTGGGACGGGGTCGAGGTCGGCTGGGTCGACTGGCACCTCACCCCCGAGACACGCACGCAGGTCGAGCGCGCAGTGGCCGCCGAAGCCGTCGGTGTCGCCGTCACGAGAGCCGAGGCCTACGCCGGGGCGCTCGGCCTCGATGAGGTCACTCCGCTGGAGATCGCCGATGTCGGTCTCATCTCCAGCGGACAGCCGGCACCGGGTGCACCCATGCTCAAAGCGCGTGGAGCCGTAGCGTTCGCCGCCGACTCTGCGCCGGCCATGGAGTACGAGCCCGAAGAGATCGTCATCTCCGCGACCGTGGAGGCGCGCTTCCTCGCCCGCTGAGTCCGGTCAGGCCTGCGCAGCGAACGGCGCGAGTTCGGCGGCCAGCCGCTCCGAGACACGAGCATGCACAGCGGTACCGTTCTCTCGGTGCTCTACCGACAGAAGCATGCCTGATTCGTGGATCGCGGCCACGAGGTCGCCACGATCGTAGGGAATCACGGCATTCACTTCGACGGCCGGCTTCGGGAGCGCTTCTTCCACCGCTGCCCGCAGTTCTGCGATGCCCTCGCCCGACCTCGACGACACGAAGTGGGCGTGAGGCTGGAGTCCGCGAAGCACGAGCCTCTCGTCCTCGTCGATCAGGTCGGCCTTGTTGAAGACGACGATCTCCGGCAGGTCACGGACGCCGACATCACCCAGCACATCGCGCACGGTCTGCAACTGGCCGGCCGGATCCGGGTGCGACCCGTCGACCACGTGGAGCACGACGTCGGCCTCGCCGACCTCCTCCAGCGTGGAACGGAAAGCTTCGACGAGCTGATGAGGGAGGTTGCGCACGAATCCGACGGTGTCCGTGAGCGTGTAGACGCGGCCGTCCTCGGTCTCGGTGCGGCGAACCGTCGCATCCAGTGTTGCGAACAGCGCATTCTCGACGAGGACGCCGGCGCTGGTGAGTGCATTGAGCAGGCTGGACTTGCCGGCGTTCGTGTAACCGGCGATCGCGACGGAGGGGATCGTGTTCCGCTTTCGCTCGGCTCGCTTGGCGTCTCGGGCGGGGCCGAAGTCGCGGATCTGTCGTCGCAACAGCGCCATCTTGGTGCGGATGCGTCGGCGATCGAGTTCGATCTTGGTCTCACCGGGGCCACGTGAACCCATTCCGGCACCACCCGCACCCACCTGGCCACCGGCCTGGCGGCTCATCGAGTCGCCCCAGCCACGCAGGCGAGGAAGCAGGTATTCGAGCTGGGCCAGCTCGACCTGCGCCTTGCCCTCACGGCTCTTCGCGTGCTGACTGAAGATGTCGAGGATCACCGTGGTGCGGTCGATGACCTTGACCTTGACGACGTCCTCGAGCGCACGACGCTGGCTCGGTGCGAGCTCGGTGTCGGCGATGACCGTGTCGGCCCCGACAGCGGCGACGATGTCCTTGAGTTCCTGGGCCTTACCGCGACCGAGGTATGTCGCCGCATCCGGGTGGGGACGGCGTTGCAGAACGCCGTCGAGCACCACGGCACCCGCGGTCTCGGCGAGAGCGGCGAGTTCCCGGAGCGAGTTCTCCGCATCCTCCTGGGCGCCCTGGGGGTACACGCCGACGAGGACGACGTTCTCCAGGCGCAACTGCCGGTACTCGACCTCGGTGACATCCTCGAGCTCGGTCGAGAGTCCCCCGACGCGTCGAAGAGCGTGGCGGTCTTCGAGATCCCACTGCGCGCCGTCCGTACTCGCGTGCGATGCCGTCGATTCATCCTGCAACGCCTGTGCGGCGCCGAAGACGTGGACGTCCGAGCGCTTCTCCGCGTTCGCGAGCACACGATCGACCGTGTGGTCGTCGGTGGAGGGGGTGGTGGTATCCGTCATCCGTTCCTTGTCTCTGGGATTTGTTGCGAGCCTTAACCTTAGCCCGCGCTGTCCGGTACGCTCACCGTATGGGGTCAGATCACTACTTCACTGCGGCCCCGGCAAGCCCCGAGAATCTGCGTAAGATCCGCGTATCGCTCGCAGGTCGTGAGCTGGAGGTCACCACTGCCGGTGGAGTCTTCAGCCCGGATCGTCTGGATGCCGGCACTGCAGTGCTCCTCGCCAACATGCCCCCGGTTCCCCCGGGCGGCGACCTTCTCGACCTCGGCAGCGGCTGGGGTCCGGTGACACTGTCGATGGCCCTATCCGCTCCCCATGCGACGGTGTGGGCCGTCGACGTGAACGAGCGCGCCCTCGATCTGGTGCGTCGCAACGCCGCAGCTCTCGGGCTCACCAATGTCAACGCATCTCTGCCCGATGATGTTCCCGAGCACGTCTCCTTCCGCACGATCCGTTCCAACCCGCCCATCCGCGTGGGCAAGAACGAACTCCACGGGCTTCTGGAGCGGTGGATCCCGCGCCTCGACGAACGCAGTGATGCCTGGCTCGTCGTGCAGCGCAACCTCGGTGCCGACTCGCTGCAGCGATGGATCGGGTCGACCTTCCACCCCGGGTACAGCGTCTTCCGCACCGCCACGGGCAAGGGATACCGCATCCTCAAGGTGCGCAAGCACGGGAACCCGCCCACGGAGCCGATCGTCCTGGGCTGAGCCTGACTCCGGTCGTTCACTCGGAACCTCCCGGCACGACTCTCAGGCGAGGTCGACCTCGCCCTGGAACACGAGCTGAGCCGGGCCGGACAGAGCGACGTGCTCGCCGTCCTCCGCGGGGAACATCCGAACTCCGAGCGTGCCCCCTGGCACCTCGACCTGCCAGTTGCTCGGGGCGTTCTCGCCCGCCCAATACCGCACTGCCAGGGCTGTCGCGGCGACTCCGGTGCCGCAGCTGAGGGTCTCCCCCACGCCGCGCTCGTAGACGCGCATGCTCACATGTCCGATGCCGTCGCGCACGAGCGGCTCGCCGGGAACCACGAATTCGATGTTCGCCCCCGCCGGAAGCAGGGGGTCGAGGCCAGGGGCACGGTGCAGCTCGAGGGACGCGAGCTCGGCCTCTGAGGCAAGAGCCACCACGACATGAGGGTTGCCGACGTCGATACCGAGCCCTGGTCGGGTCACGGACAGGCCGTCGACGCGCACGAGCGGGTCATCCCCGGAGAGCTTCCACCGGCCGAGGTCCACCTGGTAGCCGGTGGCACTCCGGGTGACGTCGCGCACGCCCGCCCTCGTCCCGATCGGAAGGGTAGAACCTGGTTCGATCGTCGCCAGTCCTGACCGCACGAGGTAGTGAGCGAAGACGCGGATGCCGTTGCCGCACATCTCGGCGATCGAGCCATCGGCGTTGCGGTAGTCCATGAACCACTCGGCCTGCGGCTCCTCGTCGAGCGCGGCAGCGCCCTCGGGAATCGCCGAAGACTTCACGACACGGAGGATTCCGTCAGCGCCGATCCCGAAGTGACGATCGCACAGCACGGCGACCTGCTCGACGGTCAGGTCGAGCCCGCCATCGGGGTCAGCGATGATGATGAAATCGTTACCCGTGCCGTGACCCTTGGTGAATGCGACCATGCGTCCAGTCTAGGGATCGCGGAGGACCGCTCAGTCCCGTGTGAGCCGGTACCGGCCACAGAGGAAGTTGCGGTTTCGCGCCACCTCGATCAGCTCGAGGTCGAGTCGACGCGGAAGCAGCGGAGCCCCCGATCCGAGTGTCACCGGGGCGTACTGAACCCACACCTCGTCGAGCAGCCCGGCGTCGGCGAACTGACCGGCAAGGTCTCCTCCACCCACGACCCAGAGGTCTTTCCCTGCCGCCGCCTGAACCATCTCGGCGTGGACGGTTCGGACGTCGGCCTGGGTCAGCCGCACATCGGCACCTGCCGGCAGCTCGAGCTCACGATGTGTGAACACCCACGTGGGCTGGGTGTACCCCCAACGGCCCTCCTCGTGTCGCATCACCCACTCGTACGTCGAGGCGCCCATCGCCAGAGCGCCGATGTTCCTCTCGAAGCCGGTGTACGCCATCGGCCCGTCCTGGTCGATGTCCTGCGTGAGCAGCCAATCCAGCGAGTGCTCCTCAGTCGCGATGAAACCGTCGAGGCTGGACGCGGTGTAGAAGTGGGTCGTCATCCGGACAGCATCGCAGCGGCCACCGACATCGAGAGATCAGTCGTGCAGGAGCGCGGCGGCCTCCGCCGGGGCATCCCACCATTCCAGATCGGGATAGCGCTTGAACCAGGACACCTGGCGACGGGCATAGCGTCTCGTCAGTGCCTGCGTCTGCGCGACAGCCTCACTCTGGGTGAGGCCTCCATCGAGCTGGGCCAGTGCCTGCGCATAGCCGATCGCACGCGGTGCCGTCCCGCCGCGCTCCAGACCGCGTGCACGAAGCTGGGTCACTTCGTCGAGGAGGCCCCCGGCCCACATGCGCTCGACTCTGGCATCGAGTCTCTCGACGAGGGCTGCGCGCTCGATGTGGAGGCCGATGAGGCGCGTGCGCGGGTTCCACAGGACGGGCTGCTCCGGGAGCGCGGCCCCATGCGTCGCGCTGCCCTGCTCGAGGACTTCGAGTGCACGGAGGACACGACGCGGATTGCGGGGGTCGACACGGGCAGCGGCTTCGGGATCGAGACTGCGCAGCCGTTCGAGCAGTTCCGCGGAACCGTGAGCGTCGAGTTCTCGCTCGAGACGTTCGCGCAGTTCGGGGTCACGCGGAGGGAACCGGAAGTCGTACACGACACTCGACACGTAGAGGCCGGAGCCACCGACGAGGATCGCATCTCCGCCTCGACGGTGGATGTCCTCGACCGCAGCGCGTGCCCGGGGTTGATACCAGGCGACCGCGGCGTCCTCATCGACATCGAGCACATCGAAGAGATGATGCGGGATGCCTCGCCGCTCCGCGAGGGGCACCTTCGCGGTGCCGACGTCCATTCCTCGATACAGCTGCATGGCGTCGGCGTTCACGATCTCTGCCGGGTTTCCCCGCGTACGCAGATCCTCGGCCAGACTTATCGCGAGATCACTCTTGCCGGTCCCGGTCGCCCCGACTATCGCCCAGAGGCGCGGTTCGGTCACACGCCGACACGCAATGTGGGCAGGCCGAGCGAGATCGCCTTCGGTCCGCCGTCGCCAGACGGAGCAGGGACCGCACAGGATTCAGACTGCGCGCGATCCCAGGCATCACCGCCGCGTGTGCGACGGATCTTCAGGGGTGCCCCCTTCGGGTCGTCGGCAAGCAGATGGAACGGGGCACCGTGAGTGACGGTCACGGTGACGACATCGCCAGGCCGAGGGAGCTGCGACCCCGGAGTCACCTCGAAGTGCACGAGCCGGTTGTCTTCGGCGCGACCCGTGAGGCGGTGGGTCTCGGTGTCCTTCTTGCCCTCGCCGGTCGAGACAAGAACCTCGATCTCACGACCCACCTGCTTCTGGTTCTCCTCCAGAGAGATGCGTTCTTGAAGAGCGATCAGACGGTTGTAGCGCGCCTGCACGATCTCCTTGGGAACCTGATCCTCCATCGTCGCGGCAGGAGTACCCTCGCGGATCGAGTACTGGAATGTGAATGCACTGGAGAAGCGAGCCTGCTCGACGACCCGCATCGTGTCTTCGAAGTCTTCGTCGGTCTCACCGGGGAAGCCGACGATGATGTCGGTCGTGATGGCGGCGTTCGGGATACGGTCACGAACACGGTCGAGTATCCCGAGGAACCGCTCGCCGCGGTAGGAGCGGCGCATCGCCTTGAGGATGCGGTCACTCCCGGACTGCAGCGGCATATGCAGCTGCGGCATCACGTTCGGCGTCTCGGCCATGGCAGCGATCACATCGTCGGTGAACGCCGCGGGATGGGGACTCGTGAATCGGATCCGCTCCAGCCCTTCGATCTCTCCGGCGGCACGCAGGAGCTTTCCGAACGCCTGACGATCGCCGAACTCGACCCCGTAGGAGTTCACATTCTGTCCGAGGAGCGTGACCTCGATCGCGCCGTCCTCGACCAGGAGGCGGATCTCGTTCAGGATGTCGCCAGGACGACGGTCCTTCTCCTTGCCGCGCAGACTCGGCACGATGCAGAATGTGCAGGTGTTGTTGCATCCGACCGAGATCGACACCCAACCGCTGTGAGCGGAGTCGCGCTTGGTCGGCAGAGTGGAGGGGAACACCTCGAGCGACTCGAGGATCTCGAGCTCGGCGTCGCCATTGTGTCGCGCGCGCTCGAGCAGCCCCGGGAGCGAGCCCATGTTGTGCGTGCCGAACACCACGTCGACCCACGGCGCCTTGTCGAGGACCGCCTGTTTGTCCATCTGCGCGAGGCAGCCGCCGACCGCGATCTGCATGCCGTCCTTGCGACGCTTGACCGAAGCGAGGTGCCCGAGCGTGCCGTAGAGCTTGCCCGCGGCGTTGTCGCGCACGGCGCAGGTGTTGATGATCACCACGTCGGCCTCGGCGCCGTCGACTGCTCGCACGTAACCCGCGCTCTCCAACGACCCCGAGAGACGCTCGGAGTCATGCACGTTCATCTGGCACCCAAAGGTGCGTACTTCGTACGATCGCTGTCGTCCGTCGTCGTCGACGGCTGCCGACGACGCGCCGATGATCGTCGGTTCGCTGCGCGGGATAGTCATGATCACCCCATTGTACGAGCCGTTGCCAGGCAGGTGCGGCGACGCGGCATCAGTCGGAATCGACGAACCGGACACCAGAGGTGGATCCGCCGAAGGATGTCTCCCCCAGAGCCGCCTTCGCGGCTTTCATCGCGACGGCTCCGTTGTAGCCGCGTCGTGAGAGCTGGCCGACCAGTCGGCGGAGCGCCGTGTCGTGGTCGAGCCGACTCATCGACCGCGCCTTGCCGCGAGCGAACTCGAGCGCGCGCTCGTCGTCATCGTCCGGGAGCTCATCGAGAGCACCGTCGATCACGTCGCCTGGAATGCCGCGCTGCGAAAGCGCGCGGGACAGTGCGACTCTTCCCTGCCCCTTTCGCTCGACACCCGATGTCACCAGCACTCCGGCGAGGGCCGCATCATCGAGATAGCCTCGACGGCAGAAGTCGTCGATCACATCGTCGATCACGCCGCTGTCGAGACCGACACCCCTCAGCACCTGCCGCGCCTCCGAGACGGACAGCGACCGAGCCCGCAGCTTGCGCACGAGTGATTCTTCAGCGGTGATGCGGACCTCATCGGACGACGGTGCCTCGTCGCGGATGTCGTCACTCGACCCGTCCGAGAGCGCGCGGAGACGAGGAGCGGACTGCGCCGGGTGAGACGCCGCCGTGGCGGAGCTGCCCCTCGCCCCTCGCGCGGGGTGACGCTCGCTGGGAGTACCCGGATCGGAAGCGTCGACGCCCGAGGGCCCGCTGGGAGGAGCATCCCAGGTCGTACGCCAGACCGCTGCATCGTCGGTACGTGGGGAAGGCGCCTTCGTCGACCGCGTGCCCTCCGAAAGCTGGGTCGGCGGAACGTCGGCGGGCTTCTTCGAAACTCCACCGAAGAGGGGGATGATGGGGGCGATCCGATCCGGATCGCCCCCACGGGAGTCGTTCATCAGGCCGGACGACGCTCGGCGAGCTCGTCAGCAGCCGCCGGCACAGCGGCCGCGCCACCGATGCCGAGCTTCTGCTTGATCTGCGTCTCGATCGCCAGTGCGATATCGGGGTTGTTGAGCAGGAACGTTCGCGCATTCTCCTTGCCCTGGCCCAGCTGGTCTCCGTCGTAGGTGTACCACGACCCCGACTTCTTGACGATGGCGTGCTCGACGCCGAAGTCGATCAGGCTGCCTTCGCGTGAGATACCGACGCCATAAAGGATGTCGAACTCCGCCTGCTTGAAGGGCGGCGCCATCTTGTTCTTCACGACCTTGACCCTGGTACGGTTACCGACTGCGTCGGTGCCATCCTTGAGCGTCTCGATACGGCGAATGTCCATGCGGACCGACGCATAGAACTTCAGCGCCTTACCACCGGCGGTGGTTTCGGGCGAGCCGAAGAAGACGCCGATCTTCTCGCGAAGCTGGTTGATGAAGATCATCGTGGTGTTGGTCTGGTTCAGGCCACCGGTGAGCTTACGCAACGCCTGCGACATGAGTCGCGCCTGCAGACCGACGTGCGAGTCGCCCATCTCGCCCTCGATCTCGGCACGAGGCACGAGCGCCGCTACGGAGTCGATGACGATGAGGTCGATGGCCCCCGAGCGCACGAGCATGTCGGCGATCTCGAGTGCCTGCTCACCGGTATCGGGCTGCGAGACGAGGAGCGCATCGATGTCGACACCGAGCTTCGCAGCGTAGTCGGGGTCGAGCGCGTGCTCAGCGTCGATGAACGCGGCGATGCCACCGGCGCGCTGGGCGTTCGCGATCGCGTGCAGGGTGAGGGTCGTCTTACCCGAGGACTCCGGCCCGTAGATCTCGACGATTCGACCACGCGGGAGTCCTCCGACGCCGAGGGCGACGTCGAGGGCGATGGAGCCGGTGGGGATGACGGCCACGGGGGCGCGCTCATCGCTGCCCAGCCGCATGACCGAGCCCTTTCCGAACTGGCGGTCGATCTGGGCGAGGGCGGTCTCGAGGGACTTCTCGCGGTCGGCGGGTGATGGCATGATGTGCTCCTTCTGCGCGCGTGATGCCGCCTGTAGGCTGTCGCGGCTCTCCCGGTTGGGAGAAACTCTCCGACAAGGCGTAATGGCTTTTCGGCTTGTTCTCCACCGTAGGAGAGGCCACCGACATCGACGTGGCGAGCTCACATACCGTGCAGAACAGACTCTCTGAACCACTTGTGCAGAAGACTACGCCCGCTTCGAACAGATCTTCGACGACACGCCGAGAATCTCCTATCGTGTCCCGTAGGAATCGACATCGACGCGCGGGTCAGCGACCGCGCGGCTCCTGCCTGCCGACACCATGTCGCCTGTCGTCGGGCACGTCCATCTCGGCGCACAGCGCCAACCAGATATCACGCGGCGGCGTGCCGTCCGCCAACGCCTCGATGGCCGTGCGGCCGCCGACGGCACTGAGTCCGAGGTCGTTCACCAAGGAAGAAGCACGCGCCTGGAACTCGTCATCGACGGCGCGGAAGAACTCGCTACGACGCATCGCTTCCCTGGCCGGGGATCAGTGCAGCGAGAGCTGGGGCTCGATCGACGCCACGAGGTCGTCGGGCACGACGTCCGGGAAGACCTGGATGCCCTCCAGCACGGAGATGCGATCTCCGACTTCGCGCATGATCGTCGAGATGGGAACGTCGAGAGCGTCAGCGACGGATGCGAGGATCTCGCTCGAAGCTTCTTTCTGCCCGCGTTCGACCTCACTGAGGTAGCCGAGCGCAACCGACGCCTTGCTTGCGACCTGCCGGAGCGTGCGCCCCTTCTGCAGGCGGAAGTCCCTCAGCACATCGCCGATTTCCTGTCGTACAAGAATCATCGGAACCTCCTCCCCATGTGATCGTTCGAGGTCTCCCCCGATGAGACAGCCAGTCTAGTACTCCTGGCATGCACAGAATCTACCCCTGCACTCTGTGGTTTAAGTGTGAGCACATCAGACGTAACCAACGCCGAGGCGTCACTATTCCGACAGCATCGCGAGCAGCTCGTCGAGTGCCGCTGCGACTGTCTGGGCGCGGATCGATCCCCGTTCCCCGGTGAAACGGAACGCCGTCGTCCGGGATGCCTCCGGTGTCACGATCCCGATGTGCACGGTGCCGACTGGCTGCCCGTCCGGGGAATCCGGTCCTGCTATCCCCGTCGTCGATACTCCGACATCGGCAGGCTGGCCGTCCACGCCGACGACGCGTCTCACCCCGTCCGCCATCTGCAACGCGACCTGCGGATGCACAGGGCCATGCGCGGCGAGGAGATCCGCATCGACCCCCAGAACGGAGGCCTTGACCGGCGTCGCGTACGCCACCACCCCGCCGAGCAGCACGGTGGACGCGCCGGGAACCGCGACGAGATCAGCGCACAGAGCGCCTCCGGTCAGCGATTCGGCGACGCCGAGCTTCCATCCACGCCGGCCCAGCACCGCGAGGACAGAGGCGGCCGCCTCGCTCACGACTTCCGGCGCGAGCCGCGAACCTGGGCCACGATGTAGTCGATGCCGCTCGCGACGGTGAGCACCAGGACGATGAGCATGAGGATGAAGGTGATCAGCGTCCAGGCATCGAGGCCGACGAGGTAATGCAGCGGAAGCAGCGCCCAGCCGAGGGCCACACCCTGGAATGCGGTCTTGATCTTGCCCATCCATGCCGCCGCGACGACATGCTCGCTGGCCACCATGAGCCGGTGGATCGTGATCCCCCACTCGCGCACCAGGATGATCACGACGATCCACCAGTTGACCTCGCCCAGGATGGCGAGTCCGATGAACCCGGCGCCGGTGAGCATCTTGTCGGCGATGGGATCCCAGAGCTTGCCGAAGTCGCTCACGATGTCGTACTTGCGCGCGAGGTAGCCGTCGACCCAGTCCGTGGATATTCCGACGATGAAGATGATCGCGGCCACCCACCGTAGGCCGGGCTCGGCAAAACCGTAGGTGCCGCCCAGGAGGAGCAGGACGAAGAAGATGACCGCCAGCGGGATGCGCGCGACGGTGATGGCGTTGGGAAGCTGCCGAGGGATGGCCATCAGTCGCGTCCCGTCAGGCCCCAGGCGTCTTCATCGCCCTCGACCTCCACCTCGGGAAGCCCGTCGTACTGGGCCGCGATCGGATCATGCGTCTGCGGCAGGGCCGGAGCAGGCGGAGCCGGAGGTGCAGCGGACGCTGCCGGCGACGCCGGCACATCGTCTCCTCGGAGCTTCGCCATCACCTGCGGGAGCTGCTCGGCCGTGGCCAGCACGTCGCGCGCCTTGGATCCCTCGGACGGACCGACGATCTCACGCGACTCCAACAGATCCATGAGGCGCCCGGCCTTCGCGAAGCCGACACGAAGCTTGCGCTGGAGCATGGACGTCGAGCCGAACTGCGACGAGACGATCAGCTCGGCCGCCGCGAGCAGCAGCTCCAGATCGTCGCCGATGTCCTCATCGACTTCCTTCTTCTTGGTCGGCTCCATCGCCTCTTGCACGTCAGGACGGTAGTCCGGACGTGCCTGACGGGTGACGTGCTTGACGACGGCGTCAATCTCCTTCTCGTCGACCCAGGCGCCCTGCAGTCGGAACGGCTTGGAAGAGCCCATCGGGGAGAACAGCGCATCACCCTGGCCGATGAGCTTGTCGGCTCCGGGGCTGTCGAGGATGACGCGGCTGTCCGTGACACTGGTGACGGCGAATGCCAGACGAGAGGGGACGTTCGCCTTGATGAGTCCGGTGACGACGTCGACGCTCGGACGCTGGGTCGCGAGGACGAGGTGGATGCCGGAGGCTCGTGCGAGCTGGGTGATGCGGACGATCGAGTCCTCCACATCGCGGGGGGCGACCATCATGAGGTCCGCGAGCTCATCGACCACGACGATGAGGTACGGGTACGGCTTGAGCACACGCTCGCTGCCGACGGGAAGCTCGACCTCGCCAGCGCGCACGGCACGGTTGAAGTCGTCGATGTGGCGGAAGCCGAACGACGCGAGGTCGTCGTACCGCATGTCCATCTCCTTCACGACCCACTGCAGCGCTTCGGCGGCCTTCTTCGGGTTCGTGATGATGGGCGTGATCAGGTGCGGGACGCCGGCGTAGCTGGTGAGCTCCACGCGCTTCGGGTCGATCAGGACCATGCGCACGTCCGTCGGGCGAGCGCGCATCAGCAGGCTCGTGATCATCGAGTTCACGAAGCTCGACTTACCCGAACCCGTGGAACCGGCGACCAGGAGATGGGGCATCTTGGCGAGGTTCGCGATCACGATGTTGCCCCCGACGTCCTTGCCGACGCCGATCGTCATCGGGTGCGTACTCTTCTGAGCGGCGGGCGAGCGCAGCACGTCGCCGAGCGCCACCATCTCCTTGTCGGCGTTGGGGATCTCGATGCCGATCGCGCTCTTGCCGGGGATCGGCGAGAGGATGCGGACGTCGTTCGATGCCACCGCGTAGGCGAAGTTGTTGCTCAGCTGCAGGATCTTCTCGACCTTGACGCCGTGACCGACCTCGACCTCGTACTGCGTGACCGTCGGCCCACGGGAGAACCCGGTGACCTTGGCATCGACCTTGAACTGCGACAGCACACTCGTGATCTGCTCGATCACCTTGTCGGTGGCTTCGGAGCGCATGACCGGAGGCGGTCCTTCGACCAGGAGGCCGGGAGAGGGCAGGATGTACGGCGTCACGGGAGCCTGAGGTCCGCGATCGCCAGGCCCCTCCGTGCCGAAGCCGTCGAGACCGGGGAGTTCGGGCACCTCACCGGTGTCGGAGGAGTCGTCGAGAAGTGCCGTGGTCTGCTGCTCCGCGAGAGAGTCGGCGACCGACCTCACGTCGGACAGCACCTCGGTGGCGGCGTCGTAGGGGTTCTCGACGACGACCGCCTGATCGTAGGCGGGAGTCGGGTCGGAGGTCGTGAGCAGGGCCGTGATGTCATCCGAGCCGAGAGTGCCCTCGTCGGGGTCTTCTTCACGACCGGTCTTGTTGCGTCGCCACCAGGGCAGCACGTCGGGATCGTCGACCTTGTCGGCGTCGTCGATCGTCGCGGTGTCCTTCGACGGTTTCTCCGGGCGCTCGGCGTCGAACATCCAGGCGTACAGGTCGCCGAGGCGGGCGCCGATGCGGTTCGGGGGTGTCTTGGTGAGGATCAGGATGCTGAGCGCCGCGAGCAGCGAGAGCACGATGTACGCGGGGATGTCGGTGAGGTATGTCAACGGCTGTCCGACCAACCAGCCGAGCAGCCCGCCCGATTCACTCAGCGCGGGCATCCCCTGATTCGGATGAGGACGCGGGCCGGCGACATGGAAGATCCCCGCGAGCGCCAGGACGAACATTCCGAACCCGATCCCGATACGTCCGTTGTCGTGGACCGAGGAGGGATGACGGAACAGCCAGCCGGCGAGCATCAGAAGCAAGACCGGCATGATGAACGCAACGCGACCGACGAAGAGACCGACCGAATACGCGCTGATGTTCGCGGCGACCTCGTTGCCGATGAAGAACCACTCGTTGACCGCGCCGAGCACGGCGAGGAGCACGAGGAAGAACGGGAAGCCGTCGCGCCGATCGTCTTTCTCGAGGGTTTCCGGACCGAATGCGCGGAAGAGCCCGCCCACACCGTGCGCCAACCCGACCCAGGCCCGGACGGCGACAGGAGGCTTGTCGGCCTCGTCGATGTACTTCTTCGGAGCAGGCTGGGCCTTGGGAGCCGTCTGCCGCTTGGGGCGCGACGGTGCGCTGGTCGACGCGCGCTCTGTCTTCGTGGAACTCCTGGCCATACTCTCACGTTACGTCCAACAGCCGACATCGCCGCGTAATGACGCGGCTTTCCACGGATCCGAGGGGGTGTGGTCTATGCGGTGCCGCGTGCCATCGTGTCGCGCGTCGCGCCCTGCCCCACCACGACGAACCCCTCGGCGCGGTAGAGGTTGCGCGCGAAGTTGTCCCGTTCGACGCTCAAGCTGATCCGCGCGTGCCCTTGGGAGCCCGCGAGCTGCACGACGCCGCGCAGCAAGGAGCGCCCGACTCCGCGTGCACGCCAGAGCGGGTGCACCCCGATGATCAGCTCCGGCACGGCGACGGCGACGAACCCGAACCCCGGGGCATTCTGCGGGAGCACGCGATACCAGGCAGCGCCCACGGGCACCTCGTCCTCACCGGTGGCCACCAGCCCGTCGTCAGCCATGCGTTTCCACCCTGCGAGGTAGCGCCGATGGTCGACAGAGTTCAACACCTCATGCCGCGGACGCACTCCCCCGGCGCGCCAGTTCGCCGCCTCGACGAGCATGTCGCCGAGGAACATCGCATCCGTCTGCGCGGCCCTGCGAAGGGAGAAGCCCCTGTACATGACGCGAGCATAGGCCGACGGTGTTACATCGGCGTGACGGTCACCCGTGAGCGGGAGGAGGCTCCCCCGTCGTCACGCCTCGATGACGAGCGGCACGATCATCGGACGACGACGCAGCCGCTGGTTCACCCAGCGACCGATCGTGCGTCGCACGACCTGCGACAGCGCGTGGGTGTCGCGAACGCCGTTGCCGGACGCCTCCTTGAGCGCCGCGACGATCTTCGGAGTGACGTCGTCGAACACCGAGTCGTCCTCGGCGACACCTCGCGCGTGGATCTCGGGGCCGGAGATGATGCGACCGGTACCGGCGTCCACGACCACGATCACGGAGATGAAGCCCTCCTCGCCGAGGATCCGACGGTCCTTGAGGTCGGCGTCGGTGATCTCGCCGACGGTGGAGCCGTCGACGTACACGAATCCGAGATCGAGCTGCCCGGTGACCTTCGCGACGCCGTCCCTGAGGTCGATCACGGTGCCGTTGGAGGCGATGATCGTGTTCTCCTCCGCGACCCCGGTATCCTGCGCCAGCTTGGCGTTGGCGATGAGGTGCCGGTACTCGCCGTGCACGGGCAGGACGTTCTTCGGCTTCAGGATGTTGTAGCAGTAGATCAGTTCGCCGGCCGCGGCATGTCCGGAGACGTGCACCTTCGCGTTGGCCTTGTGCACGACGTTGGCGCCGAGCTTGGTCAGGCCGTCGATCACTCGGTAGACGGCGTTCTCATTGCCCGGGATGAGGCTCGAGGCGAGGATGACGGTGTCACCCTCGCTGATCTCGATCGCGTGGTCCATGTTCGCCATGCGGCTGAGCACAGCCATCGGTTCGCCCTGGGAGCCGGTGGACATGTAGACGATCTGCTCGTCCGGCAGGTCGCGCGCCTTCTTGAAGTCGATGAGGACCCCGTCCGGCACCTTCAGGTAGCCGAGCTGCTCGGCGATCGTCATGTTGCGGACCATGCTGCGGCCGAGGAACGCGACGCGGCGGCCGTTGGCATGCGCGGCATCGATCACCTGCTGCACGCGGTGGACGTGGCTGGAGAAGCTGGCGACGATGACGCGACGAGGCGCCTTCGCGATCACCTGGTCGAGCACGGGACCGATCGAGCGCTCGGTGGGGGTGAACCCGGGGACATCGGCGTTGGTCGAATCGACGAGGAACAGGTCCACGCCCTCTTCACCGAGACGAGCGAACGCACGCAGGTCGGTGATCCGGCCGTCCAACGGCAGCTGATCCATCTTGAAGTCGCCTGTCGCGAGCACCATGCCGGCGGGGGTGCGGATCGCGACGGCGAGAGCATCCGGAATCGAGTGGTTGACCGCCACGAACTCGAGGTCGAACGGCCCGACCCGCTCCTCCTGGCCCTCCTTGACGGTGAGGGTGAAAGCCTTGATGCGGTGTTCCTTGAGCTTCGCCTCGACCAGAGCGAGCGTAAGCCCCGAACCGATCAGGGGGATGTCGCTCTTCAGGCGCAGCAGGTACGGAACCGCGCCGATGTGGTCTTCGTGACCGTGCGTGAGCACCACCCCGACGATGTCGTCGAGTCGGTCACGGATGGGCTCGAAGTCCGGAAGGATCAGATCGACGCCGGGCTGGTGCTCCTCAGGGAAGAGCACACCGCAGTCGACGATCAGGATCTTCCCGTCGTACTCGAACATGGTCATGTTGCGACCGATCTCGCCGAGCCCGCCAATCGGGACGACTCTCAGGGTCCCTTCGTCGAGAGCGGCCGGTTCTACCAGGGGAATGGACATGCTGTCTCCTCAGTCGGACACTCCGCGCGTCCGTTCGTTCGTGGGGACGCGACTCAGCGCGTCGTGCCGTGCACCTTCGGCAGGGCACCGCCCGCGGCCGCGTTGCGGTCGGGTCGGAAGTTCGAGAAGTCGGCACCGGGCACGTTCTGGACGAGGTCGAGCTCATCCTCGATGAGTGCGGCCTCCCATTCTTCGGGGCCGACCAGGGGAAGTCGGACGCGCGGGCTCGAGATACGGCCGAGCCCGTGCAGGATGTATTTGGCCGCGACGGTTCCGGGAACGTGCGTCATCACGGCGCGCACGAGCGGCTCGAGGCGCTTGTGCTCGGCTGTCGCGGTCGCGAGATCGCCCGCGTTGACCGCGTCGATGATCGTCCGGTAGGGCGCTGCAGCGACATTCGCCGTCACGCCGATGAGGCCGGTCGCCCCGATCGCGAGGTGCGGCAGCACGTTCGCGTCGTCACCGGAGAAGTACATCAGGTCGGTCTGGTTGAGCACGCGGCTCACCTCGGAGAAGTCGCCCTTGGCGTCTTTCACCGCGAGGATGTTCGGGTGCTTCGCGAGACGAAGGATGGTCTCGTACTTGATCGGCACGCCGGTACGACCGGGGATGTCGTAGAGGATCACCGGGAGGTCGGTCGCGTCGGCGACCAGACGGAAGTGTGTCAGGATGCCGGCCTGCGTCGGCTTGTTGTAGTACGGCGTGACGATCATGATGCCGTCGGCGCCGGCCTTCTCGCTGGCCTTGTAGAGCTCGATAGCGTGGGCCGTCTCGTTCGAACCGCCGCCGGTGATGATCTTGGCACGGCCCGCGGAGACGGACTTTCCGACCTCGACGAGCTTGAGCTTCTCGGGGTCCGTCAGGGTCGATGTCTCGCCGGTCGTTCCCGTCACGACGATGCCGTCCGCTCCCGCGGTGATCACGTCATCGATGTGCTTCTCGACGGCGGGCCAATCGACTTCACCGTCGGCCGTCATCGGAGTGACGAGCGCGACGAGAACCTGTCCGAAAGGGTTGCCCGAGTGCGTCATAGACCCAGCGTATCGGTTCGACTCGCGCTCATGCGGACGCGGCGACGCGGATGACGTCTCCGCGGGCGACGTCTTTCCTGCCGCACAGCAGCACGCCGACTCCGTCGGTCAGACCGGAGAGGCGCGGCCTCGGCGGCGTCGTGCTGCCGAAGCAACTCGTTGGCGTCCTGTGCGTCGCTCTTCCTCCCGAACCAGCCCATTCCCCGATCCGACGGATCCAGCGGGCTCCGCCGTACGCTCGAAGGATGGGATGGGTCACGCGAGGCACCGAGACGAAGTACGAGAACCCCTGGATCCGAGTGCAAGAGGATCGGGTGATCGGTCCTGCCGGCAGGGACGGCATCTACGGCGTCGTCACGATGCAGTATCCCGCGGTCTTCATCGTCGCGGTGGATGACGAAGACCGCTTGTGCCTCGTCACCATCGACCGCTACACCGTGGGCACGACCATCGAGGTCCCCGCAGGAGGCAGCGACGGCGAGGACCCACTCGTCGCGGCGAGACGGGAACTACGCGAGGAGACCGGTTTCGAGGCAGGTGAGTGGACACCCCTCGGCAGCATGCACGCGCTGAACGGCATCGCCGAGGCCACCGAATACGTCTTCCTCGCACGGGAGCTTCGACCGCTCGCTCGGGATGACGACGCAGCGAGCGTGAACGCCGCCGAGACCCAGGCGGAAGAAGGCATCCAAGGCGTCTCCTGGGTGCCGTTCGAGGATGTGCTGGGAATGATCGCCGACGGCAGCATCACCGATGGGGAGACGATCGCGGCCATCGCAAAGGCGGGGATCCTGCTCGGCCGATTCCGCTGACTTCTGCGGTCAGACGCGGCCTCGACGTGCCACGCCGGAGGTGAGCGGGCTCGGGAGGACGCGCGACAGCGCCACGATCACTTTGTAGCGCAGTGAGGGCACCGAGACGGACTTGCCGCGAGCAGCATCGCGCAGACCGACGCGGACGACATCTCGCGCATTCAGCCACATGATGCCGGGGACCCCCTCCTCTCCGACCGCCAGCCCCATCCGCTCATGGAACGACGTGTGAGTGAAGCCGGGACACAACGCCGTGACGGAGACGCCGTCACGGCCGTACTCGGAATTCGCCCAGCGGCTGAAACCGATGAGCCACGCCTTGCATGCGGAGTACGTCGACCGAGTGATGAACCCGGCGACCGAGGCCACGTTGATGATGCGGCCCCCGCGTCCGCGCATGGTCTGCAGAGCCGCGTGCATCAGGCGCATCGATGCTTCGACGTGCACTCGCAGATGGCGCACCTCGTCGTCGATGTCGTTGTCGGCGAACTGCAGCGGAAGACCGAACCCGGCGTTGTTCACCAGGAGGTCGACGGGATCAGCCGTGTCGCGTAACCGCTCGGCGACTTTCTCGACCCCGGCCTCACCCGCGAGGTCGGCGGCGATGATCTCCACCGCGACACCGTAGTCGCGGCGCAGTTCAGCGCCCAGGGTCTCGAGTGCATCCTCCGACCTCGCCACCAGGACGAGATCGGCGCGACGTCGCGCGAGCTGGCGTGCGAACTCCGCGCCCAATCCGGCGCTGGCACCGGTGATCAGTGCAGTGGGCATCAGCGCTCGTATCCGAGGAAGCGGTAGCGGACGCCCGTGCGGGAGGTGTGCCACTCCCCTTCGTCGACGAGCCGCCAGCCGGTCTTGGACGGTGCATACGCGTCGCCGTCGACCTCGAGATCGAGCTCGGTGACCTCCAGCCGATCCGCATCACCGATCACCTGTCGGAAGATCTCCGCGCCGCCGATGATCCAGACCTTGTCGAGCCCGCGCACGGCTTCGGCGACGGTGGCCGCTCGGCGCGCGCCCTCTTCGGACCAGTCCTGCTGCCGGGTCACGACGATGTTGTCACGGCCCGCGAGAGGTCGGAAGCGATCCGGGAGCGAGTCCCAGGTCTTCCGCCCCATCACCACGGGGGCACCGAGGGTGACCTCCTTGAAGTGAGCCAGGTCTTCCGGCACGTGCCAAGGCATCCCGCCCTGAGCGCCGATGACGCCGCCCTCTGCTTCGGCCCAGATCAGCCCGACCCAGGTCATACCGCGACCGCCGCCCGGATCGGAGCATGGTGCTGATAGTTCTCCACGACGAAGTCCTCGTACCGGTAGTCGAGGATCGACTCCGGCTTCCGCGCGAATCGCAGCGTCGGATACTCGTAGGGCTCACGGCTGAGCTGCTCACGCACCTGCTCGATGTGATTGTCGTAGACGTGGCAGTCGCCGCCCGTCCATACGAAATCTCCGGGCTCGAGGCCGACCTGCTGAGCGATCATCATCGTGAGCAGCGCGTAGGAGGCGATGTTGAACGGCACGCCGAGGAACATGTCGGCGCTGCGCTGGTACAGCTGGCAGGAGAGCTTGCCGTCGGCGACGTAGAACTGGAACAGGGCGTGGCAGGGGGCCAGGGCCATGTCGGGGATGTCCGCGGGGTTCCAGGCCGAGACGATGAGCCGTCGGGAGTCGGGCGCGCGCCGGATCTGCTCGATCACCTCGGAGAGCTGGTCGATGCTCCCTCCATCGGGCGTCGGCCAGGAGCGCCACTGCACCCCGTAGACCGGCCCCAGGTCGCCGGATGCATCGGCCCACTCGTCCCAGATCGTGACGCCGTTCTCGCGAAGCCAACCGACGTTGGAATCGCCCTGCAGGAACCAGAGGAGTTCGTACGCGATGGATTTGAAGTGCACGCGCTTGGTGGTGATGAGCGGGAAACCCTTCGACAGGTCGAAGCGGATCTGTCGCCCGAAGACGCTCGTCGTGCCCGTCCCTGTGCGATCGGACTTGTGCGTGCCCGTCTCGAGGACGTCGCGGAGCAGATCTTCATAAGGAGTCGGGACGGCTGCGCTCATGAGAGCCACGATACCGTCACCCTCGCCCCCGCGGGCGGATGCGCGGCTGTGCACTGGGCGTTCGTCATGGTCGGAAACATCGACACCTGGACCCCACAGCACGACATATTCTCGATCCATGTCGCCCGTGCTCGCTCTGGGAACCGCCGCCGCACTCCTCGTCCTCGCGACGGTCATCGGCATCGTGCTGCGCCGCCGCGACGGACGACGGCGCGACGGCGGCGCCCTCTACTTCGACCCCGTGGACGCGGCCGCAGGGGAACTCGGGTCTCGCGCGACGCTGGTGCAGTTCAGCACCGAGATGTGCGCTCGGTGCCCGCAGGTGAGACGGCTCCTCGACGCTTACGCGGCCGATAGCGACGGGCTCCGCCATGTGGAGGTGGATCTGACGCATCGTCCGGATCTCTCGGCGCGCTACAAGGTGCTGCAGACGCCGACGACATTCGTCGTCGACAGGTCAGGTGCCGTCCGCGCCCGATTCCGCGGCGTCCCGCACCGGCATGCCCTCACCGAAGCCCTCGCCGCCGTCTGAGCGGAAAGACTGGAGACCCATGAGCACTCCCACAGGCATCGACCCCCGAGGCCCTCGCTTCGCCGCTGCGATCACCGCAGTCCTGCTGCTGGTGGCCACTTTCCTGGCGCTCATCGGCATCTCGACCGCGCGGCTCCCCGGTACGTGGTTCGCGTTCTCGTCGTCAGCCGACTTCGCGTTCGTCGGCGGCAGCACCTGGGCGATAAAGGGCGCGTCCATCGCACAGCGCGCACTGGACCCGGGCTTTCTCGTCGCGGTCGGCATCGCTCTGCTGTTCCTGTGGGGCGTTGCCGCACCGCGGACAGCTCCCTGGGCTGCGGCCTTCCGCACGCTCGTCCGACCACGCCTGAAACCGCCGACCGAGCTCGAAGACCCGCGTCCGCCGCGGTTCTCACAGGGTGTCGGGTTGTTCGTCGTCGGCATCGGACTCGTGCTGCACCTCGCGGGCGTTCCGTGGGCACTCCCCGTCGCCACGGCGGCTGCTTTCGTCGCCGCCTTCCTCAATGCCGCCTTCGCGTTCTGCCTGGGCTGCCAGCTCTACCTCCTGCTGCAGCGCGCAGGCCTCGTCGGCAGAGAAGCCGCCACCTGAGGACTGTTCCCCGGTGGCCGGGCTCTCGCTAGGCTGACCACGAGTCGATGCTGCGCCCGCAGTGCGAGAACCGGAGGAATCATGCCCGTCACCAGCGAAGCCGCCAGCACCTGGACCGGATCGCTCATGGAGGGATCGGGTACCGTCGCGTTCTCGTCGTCGAACCTCGGCACCTTCCCGATCAACTGGAAGGCGCGCAGCGAAGGAAGCGACACCACCACCACGCCGGAAGAGCTCATCGCCGCCGCGCACGCGTCGTGCTTCAGCATGGCGCTCTCGCACGCGCTCGCCGAGAACGGGACTCCGCCGGAACGCGTGAACACGACGGCATCGGTCACGTTCAAGCCCGGCGTCGGCATCACCGGCAGCCACCTCAACGTCAACGCGACCGTACCCAACCTCACCCCTGAGACCTTTCAGGAGATCGCGAACGACGCCAAGACCGGCTGCCCCGTATCTCAGGCGCTCGCGGGTATCGAGATCACCCTCGAGGCCACGCTCGCCTGATCACTCCGTCGGGACCTGAAGACACCGTCAGGGTCAGCGCCGGGCGAGGTGGATAGCCGCACGGATGCTGGCCCTGGCGTCCTTACGACGGCCCGCTGCATCCTGGACCACGCCCAGACGGTAGCGCGCACGCCAGTCATCGGCGGCCGCATCCGCTTCTGCCACATACCGCGCGATGAGCGGATCGGCATCGGCGCGGGCGATCCGTCCGCTGGGCGTCAACTCGGTCTCGACCGGCGGCATCCCGCCTTCCGCATCGAGAAGGCGTCCCAGCCGGTCGGCCCCGAAACCGAACATCATCTCGCGGATGAGAGCCCAGGCACCGATCGGCGCCAGGACGAGAAGTGTGATCCCCATGCCGATCGACACGGGCGTGCCGACCGAGATGAACATCACGGCGAGCCAGATCGCGACCGCGAGGTAGACCAGCAGCGCCGCGGCCATCAGCGCGACGCCGATACGCGACATCACGACCGGATGCCGATATCGATCATGTGCTCGAGACCGATGAACACGCCTGTCGCGTTCAGTGCGAACGGCACGGAGAGTCGGATCCCCGGAGCGTAGGCGAGCGCCGAGTCGACCGTGTCGTGTGTGAAGGTGAGCGACTCGCCGGGACCGGAAAGGATGACATCCTGCTTGGCGACGACGCCGGGACGCCGCAGCGAATGGATGGGCACGCTGCCGACCTGCTGCCCGCGGGCGCGCTGATCGGCGTGCGGCGCACTGACCGGGCCCTGCTCCGCGCGAGCGGCAGCGATCAACTCCGCGGTACGAACGGCGGTGCCGCTCGGGGAATCGATCTTGGTCTCGCGGTGCGCCTCGATGATCTCCGCCGATCCGAAGAAGGGCGCAGCGGCTGCCGCCAAGGCGGACCCGAGGACCGACCCCAGCGAGAAGTTGGGGATGAACACCGCACCCGTGCCGGCGGCCTCGACGAGGGGACGCACGAGGGCGATCCGCTCGGCGGACCAACCCGAGGTCGCGACCAGCACATTGATGCCGCGCTCGACCGCGGCGCGGACGACCTCGATGCTCACCTGCGGCGTCGATGCGTCGACCACCAGGTCGGCGCCGTCGAGTTCGGAGAGATCGCTGGAGGAAGTCAGCACACGGCTGACCTCGAAGCCCTCGAGATCATCGATCACCGCACCGATGATCGTGCCGAGCTTCCCGGTTCCGCCGACGAGTGCTACCTGCGTGGTCATGCGTCCAGTCTATTTCGCGGGCGACGGAGTCCGGCCGGGGGCGCGCGGGGCCGACACGCAGTCGTCCGCTGCGAGCGGTCGACTCAGACCAGGAGAGCGTCGGGGATACCCGTTCGCAGTTCCACGGGAAGGTGACCGGTGTCGTTGTGGGTGAGCAGCGTCCACGGCCGCCCCTGCTTCTGCGCGATCACCGTCAGGCCGCAGTGCGACTGGTTGAGAGTCATCCACCGCCACTCCGGTGCGGCGAGGACTTCACGGACGAACCAGGAGATCACGAAGTTGTGCGTGATGAGCACCTCGTGCACGTCACCGGTCTTGCGCACAAGGAACTCGTTCACAGCGTCGGACATCTGCGCCCGGCCGGCTTCGATCTCGGCCTCGGTGACGGAACCGAAGAACGGCTCGAACACGGAGGGCGTCTCCTCGGTCATCCCGGTGGGCACGCAGTCGAAGAGCAGTGCGGTCGGCTCCGGGTCGACCGACGGCAGACGGGCCGCGATCGCACGAGCCGTCTCGTTCGCACGCAGCAGCGGCGAGTGCCAGACGGCATCGAGAGGAAGCCCGGACAGGCGATCGGCGATCAGCTCAGCCTGACGCTGCCCCCTCGGCGAGAGGGGCCCGTCGGCGAGACCGTGCTCGGCATCCTGATGTTCACCGTGTCTGACCAGATATATGTAATGCGTCACAAATCGCTCGCTTCATCGCCAGCATCCGCCGGACCTCCCTTCCACCCTATGTCACGGGCGGAAGGATGCTCAGTTTCCCGCCCGGGTGAGGTCGGAGACCTGACTGCGCGAAAGGGAGACCCCGGCTCCCTGCATGAGCTCATCGACGTGATCGCTCGCGAACGCGTTCACGATGGGGGCGGCGATCGTGCGTTGGGCGAGCAGCCACGCCACGGAGACCGCCGCGACCGGAGCGCTCACCTCCTCGGCGACTTGATCGAGTGCGCGCAGGATCTTGATCCCCCGGCGGTTCAGATGCCCGCGCAGCTGCTCGCCCCGCACGCCCCGTGAGGTGAGCGCCTTACTGCGGTGGCGACCGGAGAGGAACCCGTGCTCGAGCGCGTGCGACGGAGTGACGGCGAGGTTCTGCGCGCCGGCCACGAGTCGGAGGTCGCCTTCGAAGGGCTGCCGGCGGATGAGGTTGTACGGTGCGTCGATCACCTGGATGCGCGGGTAACCCGCCGAAGCGAGGATCCGGGCTTCGACGAGTCGTTCCGGCGCGAAGCCGAACGCGCCGATCGCGCCGATCTTGCCGGCCTCCGTCATCCATTCGACGGTCGCCAACGTGTCTTCGAGGTTGGTGGTCGCGTCGAGAGTGGCGTCGAGGTAGAGCACATCGATGCGGTCGATGCCGAGCCGCGTCAAAGAACCCTCCACCGCACGGACGAGGTTGACCGAGCCGAGGCCGGGGTTGTCGGCGTGTGCACCGATACGGACGCTCACGAGGCTGCGTTCACGCTGACCGCGCGAACGCAGCCACTGTCCGATGATGTGCTCGCTGCGCCCGCCGGAGAAGCCGTCGGCGGTGTGGATCGCGTTTCCACCGAACTCCACGTAGCGATCGAGGATGCCATGGCTGGTTTCGAGATCGACGTTCCAGCCGAACTCCGCGGCCCCCAGCATCAGAGGGAAAGTCTCGAAGCCGGTCTCGCCGAGGGCGACACGGATGGTCTCTCCTATGCCGGGCCCGACGATCGGGATGGGAGCGGAGGGATGCTCGGCAGCGCCCTGCTGGGCGCGCTCTTCCGACGCTCCTGCGCCTACGCTGAACAACCGCATACTCTCTCACCCCCGCGTCGATCGGTGCGTGCCGACCTGCGTACCTGCTGGATCTGCACCCCCCGGTGCGTACTTCGAGGGTAAGCGAATTCGCCGAACGTCCTGACCAATCCAGGGAACGGCGCGGAAACGCCTGATAACGATTTGGTCACACAGCGGTACGACAGAACCCGGGCCCCTTCTGACCGAAGAGACCCGGGTTCCGGTTCGAACCTTGCGCTTACTCCGCGGCGGCGTCCTCTGCAGGAGCAGCTTCCGCAGCCGGAGCGTCGTCGAGGACGGGCTCGAGCGAGAGCTTGCCGCGGTCGTCGATCTTCGTGATCTTCACGAGGATCTTCTGGCCGACCGAGAGCACGTCGTCGACGTTCTCGACCCGCTTGCCACCGGCGAGCTTGCGCACCTCGGTGACGTGCAGGAGGCCGTCCTTGCCCGGGAGCAGCGAGACGAACGCACCGAAGGTGGCGATCTTCACGACGGTGCCGAGGAACTGCTCCCCGACCTCCGGGTTGGTGGGGTTGGCGATCGCGTTGACCTGGGCACGGGCGGCCTCGGCCGAGGGGCCGTCGGTCGCGCCGATGTAGACGGTGCCGTCCTCCTCGATGGAGATCTGCGCACCGGTCTCGTCCTGGATCGCGTTGATCGTCTTGCCCTTCGGGCCGATCAGCTCGCCGATCTTGTCGACGGGGATCTGCACGCTGATGACGCGAGGCGCGGTAGGCGCCATCTCGTCCGGAGCGTCGATCGCCGCGTTCAGGACGTTGAGGATCGTCAGACGTGCGTCGCGGGCCTGCGTCAGCGCACCCGCGAGAACCTGCGTCGGGATGCCATCGAGCTTGGTGTCCAGCTGGATGGCCGTGACGAACTCGCTGGTTCCGGCGACCTTGAAGTCCATGTCTCCGAGAGCGTCTTCCGCACCCAGGATGTCGGTCAGCGCCGCGTAGCGGGTCTCACCGTTGACCTCATCGGACACGAGCCCCATGGCGATGCCGGCGACGGGAGCGCGCAGCGGCACACCCGCGTTCAGCAGCGACAGGGTCGACGCGCAGACGGAACCCATCGAGGTGGAGCCGTTGGAGCTGAGCGCCTCGGACACCTGACGGATCGCGTACGGGAACTCCTCGCGGCTCGGCAGCACCGGCACGAGAGCGCGCTCGGCGAGGAAGCCGTGCCCGATCTCGCGACGCTTCGGCGAACCCACGCGGCCGGTCTCACCGGTCGAGTAGGGCGGGAAGTTGTAGTGGTGCATGTAGCGCTTGCTCGTCACGGGCGACAGCGAGTCGATCTGCTGCTCCATCTTGAGCATGTTCAGCGTGGTGACGCCCAGGATCTGGGTCTCACCGCGCTGGAAGATCGCGGAGCCGTGCACGCGCGGGATGACCTGCACCTCGGCGTCGAGCGGACGGATGTCCGCCAGGCCACGGCCGTCGATGCGGGCACCCTCGGTGAGGATGCGTCCACGGACGATCTTCTTCGTGACCGACTTGTACGCGGCGGAGAATTCCAGCGGGGCCGCGGCCGGGAGCGAACCCGCCTCGGTGGCCTCGATGAGCTCGGCCTTGACGCGATCCTTGATCGCGTCGTCAGCGGTCTGACGCTCGACCTTGTCGGCGATCTGGTAGACATCGCTGAGCTCGGCGAAAGCGCGCTCGGAGACGAAGCTGTAGACCTCGTCGCTGTACGCGGGGAAGACCGGGTAGACGCCCGGCTCCTTCGACGCGGTCGCCGCGAGCTCGGCCTGAGCCTTGACGAGCTGAGCGATGAACGGCTTCGAGGCCTCGAGGCCCTGAGCGACGATCTCTTCGTTCGGCTTGGTGGCGCCGGCCTTGATGAGGTTCCAGCTGCCCTCGGTGGCTTCGGCCTCGACCATCATGATGGCGACGTCTTCCGTGCCATCGGCCTTGGTGACGACGCGACCGGCGACGATCAGGTCGAACACAGCCTCGGAGACCTGCTCAGCGGTCGGGAACGCGACCCACTGGTCAGCGTGGTCACCCTGGCCGGGGATGAACGCGAGGCGCACACCGGCGACGGGACCGGAGAACGGCAGACCCGAGATCTGAGTCGACGCGGATGCGGCGTTGATCGCGAGAGCATCGTAGAACTCGCCCGGAGCGATCGACATCACGGTGATGACGACCTGGACCTCGTTGCGCAGACCGTCGACGAACGACGGACGCAGCGGGCGGTCGATCAGACGGCAGACGAGGATCGCCTCGGTGGAGGGACGACCCTCACGACGGAAGAACGAGCCGGGGATCTTGCCAGCGGCGTAGGAGCGCTCCTCGACGTCGACCGTCAGCGGGAAGAAGTCGAAGCCCTCGCGCGGGTGCTTGCCTGCGCTGGTGGCCGAGAGGAGCATGGTCTCGCCGTCGAGGTACGCGGCGACTGCGCCCTGAGCCTGCTGCGCGAGGCGGCCGGTCTCGAAGCGGATGGTGCGGGTGCCGAAGCGGCCGTTGTCGAGAACGGCCTCGGTGGCGGTGATTTCAGGACCTTCCAAGAGGTCTCTCCTTCTTTGTTTAGACTCGCGAATCCATGTGACGCGCGAGCGTGTTCAAAGGAGCGGAACGGAAGGGTTCGGGCGCGCGGGCATTCCCGCGAATGTCGCCTGCGCTGGCCACCAGTAGAAAGCCACCCGACATCTCCTGCCGAGGAACCCACCACAGGGGACCAGCTTCTCCGCCGCTCGCTCCATGAGTCGATATGAAATTGTGCGGTTGACACACGTCAACCTCATCCACCCTACCAGCGAGGACCTCGAATCCTGCGTGTCGTCGCGCATCGCGGATCCGACATCGTACGGTCACAACCCGTTCACCGTGCGGATGCCGAGGCGAGAGGGGCATCCGGTGTGGTGGACTCCATGCGCTTGTCAGTGATCGGCTGCGGGTACCTCGGTGCCGTTCACGCCGCCGCCATGGCCTCGATCGGACACGACGTCGTCGGGATCGACGTCGACGAGCAGAAGGTCGCTTCGCTCGCGTCCGGCTCCGCGCCGTTCTTCGAGCCGGGACTCTCGGAGCTCCTCGCCGAAGGCCTGGGCTCGGGGCGGCTCCGCTTCAGCGAGCAGATGGCCGATGCCGAGGGGGCCGACGTGCATTTCCTCGCGGTCGGTACGCCGCAGACACCCGGCGGCCACGCCGCGGATCTGCGTTACGTCGACGCCGCCGTCGACGGACTGCTCCCCCACCTGCGCGCCGGAGACGTGGTGGCGGGCAAGTCGACCGTGCCCGTCGGCACCGCGGCGGGGTTGGCGGGGCGCATCGCCGATACGGGCGCGACACTGGTCTGGAACCCGGAGTTCCTGCGCGAGGGCTGGGCCGTGCACGACACCCTCACACCGGACCGTCTCGTGGTCGGTGCCGAGTCGGACGCCGCAGGTGAACGCGCCGTCGGCGTACTTCGAGAGGTGTATGCACCGGCGGTCGAAGGGGGAACGCCGTTCCTCGTCACGGACCTCGCGACGGCCGAACTCGTCAAGGGCGCGGCGAATGCTTTCCTCGCCACCAAGATCTCGTTCATCAACGCCATGGCGGAGATCGCGGAGGCCTCCGGAGCCGATGTCGCTCTGCTCGCCGACGCACTCGGCCACGACACCCGGATCGGTCGACGCTACCTCGGAGCGGGCATCGGCTTCGGCGGCGGATGCCTCCCGAAGGACATCAGGGCGTTCGCGGCACGCGCAGAGGAGTTGGGGCGCGGTGAAGCAGTCGGCTTCCTGCGGGAGGTCGATACGATCAACCTCCGTCGTCGCGATCGAGCGGTGCAGCTCGTGGTCGACGCACTGGGCGGGCTGGTGTTCGGCCGTCGGATCGCCGTGCTGGGGGCCGCGTTCAAACCCTTCAGCGACGACATCCGCGACTCCCCGGCTCTCGATGTGGCCGTGCGGCTGCGGGGGCTGGGCGCGGACGTCGTCGTGACCGACCCCGCCGCGATCGACAATGCGGCCGCTGCACACCCGCAGCTGGGCTACGCCCGTGAACGCGATGAGGCTCTGCGGGAAGCCGATGCGGTCGTCGTCGTCACAGAGTGGGACGAGTACCGACGCGACCTCTCGCCGGAGCATGCCGGAGCTCTCGTCCGAGGACGAATCATCATCGACGGCCGGAACTGCCTCGACTCCGCGGACTGGCGCGCCGCCGGCTGGCAGTATCACGGCATGGGGCGGCGCTGACCGCTTCACCCGTGCGAGGCCTCAGCTGACGACTGCAGCTCGCGGCGTGGACGATCGACCCAGGTAGACGTAGTCGTCGTGCTTCGCGACCCTGCCGTCTCCGGCAGCCCGTCCGTGCAGACGGCGCCAGACCCAGGGCAGCGCGTGCCGCCGCCACCACACGCCGACGCCGAGGGGCTCGTGCTCGTGCATCGCGGCATCCAGCACTCCGAGCGCGTCGGCATCCGGAACCCCGAGCATCTCACCCGCTCGGTATGCGAGGAAGCGGTGACCCCGACTGCTCAGGTGCACGAGGTCTTCCCCCCAGTTGGGGCGCTCGGCCAGCGTGGGGTGCAGATCCGTGTCGATCAGGATGGCTCCGGTACGGGCTGCGATGCCTGTCAACGCGGTGGCGAAGGCGGAGAACCTCCGGGTGTAGATGGAGGCCGCACGTCGACCGGGGAGGAAGGGCGTCACCAGGAGCACGTCGGCACCGATCCCCCGCAGCCGCTGCACCGTGCCTTCGAGTTCCACGGCGAGAGCGGCGACATCGACGCGGCGCTTCACGAGGTCGTTGGCGCCGATCAGGATCGACACGAGGTCGGGGCGAAGCTCGAGTGCTCTGGCCAGTTGGAGTCCGGCGACGTCGTGCACACGCTTGGATCGGACCGCCAGGTTCGCGTAGTGCAGACCTCCCCTCGCGGCGAGCAGCAGTGCGAGGCGGTCAGCCCACCCTCGCAGCGAACCGTCAGGGGCCGGGTCGCAGAGTCCTTCGGTGAGCGAGTCGCCGAGGGCCACGTAGCGGCTCCAGTGACGGGCGACGACCGGTGCCGGCCACTCGGGCCGCACGACGCGGCGAGCGCGAACCCCGGCGTCGGCTGTGTGCAGCATCCGTGCCTCGACGAAGTGGTCGAGGAGTTGATCGCACACGCTCTCCCAGCTGCGTTCCTGCACGGCTTCGCGGCCCGCCTCGCCGAACGCGCGTCGCTTTCGTGCGTCTCCGGCCAGGTCGGCCACGCGCATGCGGAGGTCGTCGAGGTCTCCCGGCCGGTACAGCCACCCGTCGATCCCCATCCGGACGAGGTCGAGCGGACCGCCGCGACCCGTGGCGACGACGGGGATGCCGCTCGCGTGGGCTTCCTGCAGGGTCTGCCCGAAGGTCTCGCTCTCACCCGGGTGCACGAACAGATCGAACGACGCCATCGCGGCAGCCAGCGCCTCGCCGTCGAGGTGGCCGAGGAACAGCGCGTCAGGAAGCATGCTCTCCAGGCGCGCTCTACTGGGTCCGTCGCCGACGATCACCAGTCGCGTCCCGGGGATGCCGCGGAGCGCGGCGAGGTCTTCGACCTGCTTCTCGGGAGCGAGGCGTCCGACATAGCCGATGACGACGTCAGCATCCCAGGTGGACCGTAGCGCGCTCTCTCGCCGGGCGGGCTGGAAGCGTTCGGCATCGACGCCTCTCCCCCAGCGCCGCACGCGATCGACGCCGAGCGCGGCGAGCTGCCGGGCTGAATCCGCCGAGGGAGCCAGGGTCACCGTCGCACGTCGGTGCAGGCGGGCGATGTGGGTCTGGGCGAGACCCGTGGTCGCAGCGATCCGGTAGCGCTCCGTGTAGGCCGCAACGTCGGTCTGGTAGGCGGCGACCGCGGGCAGTTTCAGGTGCTCGGCTGCGAGCACTCCCCGCCATCCGAGCGCGAACGGGGAGGCGAGGTGCACGACGTCGGGCTGGAAGCGCGCGAGGGAGGCGGCGACGCGGCGAGCGCTCGACGTGCCCACCCTCACGTGACGGTAGCCCGGGAGGGCGAGGCTGGGAATGGCTTCGATCGGTGCTCCACTGATCTCGGTCGGGGCGCCGACAGCGGCGGGGGCGACCACGTGCGCCTCGTGCCCCCGCCGTTCGAGGTGCCGCAGGATCTGCAGCACCGAGCCGGTGACGCCGTTCATGTGCGGAAGGAAGGATTCCGTGACGATCGCTACTCTCACAGCCCCAGGATGACGGGCCTCGGGAACACCGTTCGCCGCAGACGCCCCTCTGCACCAGATGTTCACCGGATGCTGGATAACGGGTCACCGGCTATCCGGTCTTTGGTTCCCCTTCACCCGTTGCGGGCACAGTGGGCGACGTGCCGACGGATCTGCTGACCGCATCGCTTGCCAGCCCGTGGAGTCTGGCGGTCATGAGCCTGTTGATCGTCGGCGACGCCTTCTTCGTGGTGGTGCCGGGTGAGGTCGCGGTGACCGCGCTCGGAGCCATCGCAGCGACGACGGGCTCCCCGCCGCTCTGGGCCGTGGTCGTCTGTGCGGCCGTGGCCGCGACCATCGGAGACGCGTGCTGCTATCTGATCGGGCGGTCCGTGGGCACCGAGCGCTGGCGGTGGATGAGGACGCCACGTGTGCAGCAGGCTCTGACGTGGGCCCGACACCGGTTGGACCGCGGAATGGCGACCGTGCTGTTCACTGCCCGGTTCGTACCGTTCGCGCGCCTCGCGATCAACCTGGTCGCCGGAGCCTCGCGGGTCCCCCTTCCCCGCTACCTCGCTCTCGTGGCTCTGGCCGCGACCGGGTGGGCGCTCTACCAGGCGGCGGTGGGTGCGGCCGTCGCGGCGATCCTTCCCGGTGGGCCTCTCGTCGCCGTGCCGGTGTCGATCGTGCTCGCGATCGGGCTCGGGGTGCTGATCGATCTGTGTGTGCGGCACACCGGAGGGTGACCCGCCAGACCGCGTGCTCTAGGCTCGGGGCATGAGCACCGAAGAAGGCGCCTCCTCGTCTGAGGAGATGAAGCGCAAGTTCAAGGAAGCGCTCGAGAAGAAGAACGCGCACCACCGGCAGGGCGAGGCACACCTCGACGGCGACTCCGCCGTGCACAGTGCGAACGCCCCGCAGACCCGGCGCGAGTTCCGACGCAAGAGCGGTTGACCGCGCGGATGCGGGAGCCGGCTCGGCCGGGCTCCCGCATCCCTCACTCTCTGGTCGTGTGCGACTGCCCCTCAGGCGCGATCGGCACGAAGCCGGGCCCGCTCCTCCTTCGCCGCCATCTCGGTGACCGCCGCCTCACGCAGCTCCTGCATGTCCGCGCCCTTCGGAGCGTCCACGTGGCCGTGCGCGTCGACGCCGTCGAGCAGCGACTCGTCGAACGGAACCTCGCCGCTGAGCACCTGCCGCACGCGGTCGCGGTCGATCTGCTTCGTCCAGGTGCCGATCAGGAGCGTCGCCACCGCGTTGCCGGTGAAGTTGGTGAGCGCTCGCCCCTCCGACATGAAGCGGTCGATGCCCACGATCACGCCGACACCGTCCACCAGATCGGGACGATAGGCCTGGAGTCCACCGGCGAGGGTGGCAAGCCCTGCGCCGGTGACCCCTGCTGCTCCCTTGCTCGCGATGATCATGAACACCAGCAGGCCGATCTGCTCACCGATCGTCATCGGCTGCCCCATGCCCGTGGCGATGAACAGGGAGGCCATGGTCAGGTAGATCGCCGTGCCGTCGAGGTTGAACGAGTATCCGGTGGGAACGGTGATTCCCACGACAGGCTTGGAGACACCGACGAACTCCATCTTCGCGATCAGCCGAGGCAGAGCCGACTCCGACGACGACGTGCCGACGATGAGCAGGTACTCCCTGGCGAGATACTTCATGAGGGAGAAGATGTTCACCCGGGTCACCGACCACAGCAGCACCCCGAGGATCACGACGATGAAGAGGACGCAGGTGATGTAGAACGCGACCATCAGTGTTCCGAGGCTCCAGATCGCCGCGACACCGGTTTTCCCCACCACGGCGGCGATGGCTCCGAACGCTCCGAGCGGAGCCAGCCACAGGATCATCCCGAGGATGCGGAAGACCAGCTTCTGGAGCTGTTTGACCGCCTCCATGATCGGGGCGCCGCGATCACCGAGGCCCTGCAGAGCGAACCCGACGAGCAGAGCGATGAACAGCACCTGCAGCACGCTCTCCCCGGTGAACGCCGAGAAGAACGTCGTCGGGATGATGCCGAGGATGAACTCCTGCGTGGTCTTCGCCTCCGCCTCGACCGCGTCATAGGTCGACGAGGCCATGTCGAGTCCGGCGCCGGGGTGGATGATGTTGCCGACGACGAGGCCGATCGCGAGCGCGAAGGTCGACATGACCATGAAGTACAGCAGCGCCAGTCCACCGATCTTGCCGACGGTGGCTGCCTTGGCGATCGATCCCACCCCGACGACGATCGTGCAGAAGATGATCGGCGCGATCATCATCTTGATCAGCGCGACGAACCCTTTGCCCAGCGGCTCGAATGCCTGGCCGACCTCCGGCCACACGAGACCGACGACCGCACCCAGCACGACGGCCAGGAGTACGGACACGTACAGCCAGGTGTGCCGGTCCCACGATTGCTTGCCTCGCCGCCAATTGAACTTCGGCAGTGAGAATCCTGTTGTGAGCGCCATCGCGTCCTCCTCGATCATCGACGTCTTCGTCCGGGGTGGCAGCTGCTTCGCCGCCGATCAGAGTTCACGGTCCCCGACTTCACGCATCGAGGCGACTTGTGGTCGTATTGGTCACGGCACCTGACCATCGACGATCGGAGGGAGCGATGGCGCACGCCTTCCACACCCGCAGCACCGCCTCGCGCGTCTTCCTGGTGCTGCTCGTCGCAGCCGTCGTGATCGGCGCCCTCGTGGCGTTCTTCCTCGTCGCCGAAGCGCAACGATCCATCCGCGCGGAGGCGGAACGGGTGACGGCGGCCACCGCAGTCTCCTTCGCTTCGTCCCCTCTCGTCATCGACGGCCTGCGCTCGATCGACCAGAACGCGGCCACCCAGGTCCTCGAGCCCTACTCTCTGACGGTGATCGCCGGCGCGGGGCTCGACTTCATCACGGTCATGACCTCGGACGGCACGCGGATCACCCACCCCGACACCGACCAGATCGGCGGGATATACCTCGGCACCATCCCTCCGTCACCGCAGACGCTGACGGAGGAGTTCACCGGGACCCTCGGCCCCTCCGTGCGGACGATCGCTCCGGTGATCGCATCGGACGGGGACTTGCTCGGATGGGTCGCCGCCGGTGTGACGACCGAGTCCATCAGCGACACCCTGATCCGGCGACTACCCCTCACGCTCGGCATCACGATCGGCCTCGTCGTCCTCGGCGCCGGCGGCGCGGTCATCGCCCGACGTGTGACCCGCCGCATCGCCGGCGATCTGCCGCCAGGCCAGGTGCGGGACGCCGTGTCGTCCTATGAGTCGATCCGCACCCTGGGTGAGGCCCTGCGCGCGCAGACCCACGAGCACGGGAACCGCATGCACGCCGCGGTCGCCTTGCTCGAACTCGGCCGCCGCGACGAGGCGATCGAGATCCTCACGGAGACATCACGACAGAGCCAGTCGCTCGTCGACCAGGTGACCGCGCGGCGTCACGGTGATCCCGCCGTCGGCGCGCTCCTCCTCGGCAAGGCCTCGCAGGCCAAGGAACGCGGCATCGACTGGCGGGTGCACATCGAGCCCGACACGCCCCGCACTCCTCTGTCGACGGTGGACGCCGTCTCGGTGCTCGGCAACCTCGTGGACAACGCCATGGACGCCGCGGCCGAGTCGGACGACCGCTGGATACAGGTCTCGCTGCGCGCGCACGAAGGCGCCGGAATCGTGCTGGAGGTCTCGGACAGCGGCCCCGGAATACCGCCCGCCGTGCGCGAGCGGATGTTCGACCAGGGCTACTCCACGAAACCCGCCGACGGGCAGGGGCGCGGCATCGGCCTGGCGCTCGTGCGTTCCGTGGTGACCGGAGCGGGCGGCTCGGTGACGGTGCGCGAGGCCCCGACCACGTTCCGGGTCGTCCTTCCCGCGGCGGGACCACGGAGGTCGCAGCCATGATCCGCACACTCATCGTCGACGACGACGCTCTGACGCTCGAACTCCACCGCGACTACGTGGCACGTCTCGACGGGTTCGAGATCGCCGGCGAGTGCACGGGTGCCCGTGCTGCCATGACCGCCGTGCTCGATCGTCCACGAGCCTTCGACCTCGTCCTGCTCGACATCACGATGCCGGACGGCTCCGGCATCGATGTGCTCCGGGCACTTCGTGGTCGCTCCGCTGCGGTGGACGTGATCGCCATCACCGGTGTTCGCGACGCCGAATCCGTGCGGCAGATGGCGGCTCTCGGCGTGTTCCAGTACCTCGTCAAGCCGTTTCCGTTCGCCGTGTTCCGCGAACGGATGGAGCAGTACCGCACCTACCGGGAGCAGGCGCGGACCACCGATGGCGAAGCCACGCAGGCGGAGATCGACGCCTTGCTCGGTCGTTCCACCGGCACGATCCAGCTTCCCAAGGGGCTCTCGGCGGCCTCACTCGACAGAGTGACCTCGGAACTGCGCACTGACGGGCCGCTGTCGGCGAGCGAGGCGGCGGAACGACTGGGAATGTCGCGGGTCTCGGTGCGCCGCTACCTGGAGCACCTGGTCGCCGAAGGCGTGCTCACGCGTTCAGCGCGGTACGGGACCCGCGGACGACCGGAGACCGAGTACGACTGGAAGCGGCGACTCGGGCCCGAGGCCTGACCGTCAGCGCGGCAGACGTCCGTCGTGCAGAACCGCGTCAGGGTCGAACCGCGCACGCAGATCACGAAGCCGGTCGACCTCGTCGACCGAACCACAGCGTTCGAGCGTCTGGCCCGGCTCGAGGAAGGTCGCGACGGTCTGCAACGCCTCGTTCGGTGCCAGCAGTTCCCGGAACGCGGCGAGACTCGCCTCTCCCGGTACAGTCGGCACGCCCGGAATGACCGGCACGAGAGCGTGCAGAAGCCACCCCACGGATTCCAAGGAGGCGAAGCCCGGTCGTCGCGGTGCGTCGAGCGCACCACCGAGCATGCGGATGTCGATCCCCATGATGGGCCACTGCTCCGGCCGTTCACGGAACTCGAGGAGTGCGTCGATGGTCGCGTCGTCAAGCTCGCTCAGGGCTATCGACGCCCCGCTACCGGGCGTCGGATCCGTCGGCTCGTTCGATGCGGCGGCGAGGGCAGCGGGTGAGGTCGGTCCGGTGATGTCGCTGCGCACCTCGCCCGCCCGGCGGATCGAGTCGACCAGCTCCTCCTCCGGCCCGTCCGTCGACAGGGCCTGGACGGTGAGGAAGCTGCGTCCCCTGATCTGCTCGGGGAGCTGCGGCGCATCCGGCATCCGCATCGAGTTCAGGAAGACGTTCAGCGTCGGCGGCGCGGTGACCGCGAGGTCGCGGACGGCACGGACGACCGCCGGCGCGTCCGCGATGTCGAAGGTGAGATTCGCGCCCCAGACGGCGGGGGCCCGCACGAGTTCGATCTCGAGTGACGTCACGATGCCCACGAGGCCGCCGGCCCCTCGCAGCGCCCACATCAGGTCGCTGTCGGTGTCGTCGTCGACGCGCTCGTGCGTGCCGTCCGTGCGCAGCACCCACGCCGCACGCAGATTGTCGGAGCCGAGACCCGCTGTGCGACTGAACCACGAGTGGCCGCCGCCCAGTGTGTACCCGGCGACGCTCACGACCGGGCTGGTCCCGGCCGGGGCAACCCATCCGGTGCCTTCCAACGCTTCGACGACCGCACCCCAGCGCACCCCGGCCCCGACCCGAGCGGTGCCGCTCCCCCGGTCGATCGACAGATCGTCGAACGCGCTCATGCGCACCAGTACGGCGCCGGCCAGGGAGCTGGAAGCGCCGTGGCCGCTGGGTTGTATCGCGAGCCGCACCCCCGACTCCCGTGCCGCGGTCAACAGGGCGCGGAGGTCGTCGACGTCGGCAGGCGTGGCGACCGCATCCGGACGCTGCTCGATCGCCAGATTCCACGGCTGTCGTGCCGCTTCGTAGCCGGTGTCATCGGGAAGCAGGAGGGTGCCGGTGAGACGTTTCTGGAGTGCGACGACCGCGGGGTGAGTGGGCATGACGCCACCGTACGACATCCCTCGGACATCGTCGATGGCGTCATGCGCAGCTCACTCGCCCGCGAGACCGCCGAGCATGTGGCCGAAGGAACGTCCCTCGCCCAGGTAGGTCGCCGGGTCGTACGGATCGACCACGGCGGCCGCCTCGCGCCGGGCGATCGCCTCCGCGAGCTCCTTGGCGCCCTTCTCCACGCGCTTGGCGAGCGGAGCGACGTCGTCTCCCGAGCCGCCCCAGTCGCTCGAGGCCGCGAACACACCTGTCGACACGGGCTCCGCGTGCAGATAAGCGAAGAGCGGACGGATCGCGTAATCGATCGCGAGCGAGTGCCGCGCGGTGCCGGCATTCGCGCCGATCAGCACGGGCGTGCCGGTCAGGGCATCGGGGTCGAGCACGTCGATGAACGACTTGAACAGACCCGAGTAGCTCGTCGAGAAGATCGGCGTCACGGCGATCAGCGCGTCGGCGGAGACCACCGTGTTGATCGCGGTCTCGAGCGCAGGCGGGGCGAACCCGGTCAGCAGGTTGTTCGTGATGTCGTGTGCGTAGTCCCGCAGTTCGATCACGTCGACGCTGGCCTCGATGTCGTGTGCGGCGAGCGCCTTGACGGTCTCCGCCGCGAGTCGGTCCGCGAGCATCCGCGTGGACGAAGGATTCGACAGGCCGGCCGAGACGACGGCGATGCGACGCATCGTCATGTCACGCCTCCTTCCGGCCGAGCCCGAACGCCGCACCCGCAGGTGCCGGGCTGTCCTGGTACGGCGAGTCGCCGGTCAGGTTGTCGCCACGGTTCGCACCGGGGCGCGCCTGACGGGTCGGTCCGTCCCCGAACTCGGCCTTGACCCGCGCGGCGTGGGTCGGGGCGTCCGACACGGCGGCCGGGCGGTCCTTCGCGAGCTCCTTGCGGAGCACCGGAACCACCTCGGATCCGAGGATGTCGAGCTGCTCCAGCACCGTCTTCAGCGGCAGACCCGCGTGGTCGATGAGGAACAGCTGACGCTGGTAGTCGCCGTAATGCTCGCGCATACCGGCGTAGCGATCGATGACCTGCTGCGGTGAACCCACCGTCAGGGGCGTCATCTCGGTGAAGTCCTCCATGCTCGGACCATGACCGTACACCGGCGCATTGTCGAAGTACGGCCGGAACTGGTTCACCGCGTCCTGCGAGTTCGCCGCCATGAACACCTGACCGCCGAGGCCGACGATCGCCTGCTCGCGCGTGCCGTGCCCGTAGTGCTCGAAGCGCTGACGGTACAGCTCGATGAGCCGCTGGTAGTGCTCCTTGGGCCAGAAGATGTTGTTCGCGAAGAATCCGTCGCCGTAGTAGGCCGCCTGCTCGGCGATCTCGGGCGTGCGGATGGAGCCGTGCCAGACGAACGGCGCGATGCCGTCGAGCGGACGCGGGGTCGAGGTGAAGCCCTGCAGCGGGGTGCGGAACTTTCCTTCCCAGTCGACGACGTCTTCACGCCACAGCTTGTGCAGCAGCGCGTAGTTCTCGATCGCGAGGGGCAGCCCCTGGCGGATGTCCTGACCGAACCACGGGTACACCGGTCCGGTGTTGCCGCGACCGAGCATGAGGTCCATGCGCCCGTCGGACACGTGCTGGAGCATCGCGTACTCCTCGGCGATGCGCACCGGGTCGTTCGTGGTGATGAGCGTCGTCGACGTGGAGACGATCAGGCGCTCGGTCTGCGCGGCCAGCGCCGCGAGGAAGGTCGTGGGGCTGGAGGACCAGAACGGCGGGTTGTGGTGCTCGCCGATGGCGAAGACGTCGAGGCCGACCTCTTCTGCGTGCACGGCGATCGCCGTCGTCGCCTTGATGCGCTCCTGCTCGCTGGGGGTGATCCCCGTGGTGGGATCGCGGGTGATGTCGCTGACCGACATGATGCCGAACTGCATCGCCTGCGCGCCTGACTGCTCGCTCATGATTGCTCCGTGTCTCCGAACCGGATGACTCGCATCCGTTTCTATTCATTTGAATGTATATGTGTCAACGCGCTCACCGCAACTTTATTCCCGGCCTGTAGCCTCGAACGATGAGCAGTGCCGGTGCCGACATCTCAGGGCCCACCACAGGATCGGTTCCCCGCAAGCGGAGGCGCGTGCCGTTCTGGGACAACGCACGATACGTCTGCATCGTGCTCGTCGTGCTCGGCCACGCGATTCAGCGACTCATCTACGACTCCGACATCGCCTTCGCCTTCTACCTGGCCCTGTACGCGTTCCACATGCCGGCGTTCGCGATCATCTCCGGCTACTTCTCGAAGTCGGGCTCGCCCACCAAGACCCAGATGGCCCGGGTGATCACGGACATCATCCTCCCCTACGTGATCTTCGAGACGCTGTGGACCCTCACCAAGTGGCTGGTCGAAGGTCAGGCCGACCCGAACATCACGCAGCCGAGTTGGACACTGTGGTTCCTGCTCGCCCTCGGCATCTTCCGGCTCGTGCTCCCCTACCTCGCCCTGCTGCGCTGGCCCTTGCTGTGGACCGTCGCGATCTCGGTCGGCGTGGGTTACCTGCCGAACGTGGACAGCACGTTCTCGCTCTCGCGCACCCTGGGGCTGCTGCCGTTCTTCACCCTGGGCTGGTGGCTGCGCGAGCATGACGTCGTCGATCGGTTCCGGCTCCTCGACTTCCGCCCGTGGTGGCTGCGCGCCGGAGCCGTCGCGATCTTCGCGGGCGTCGGCTGGGCCGCGTGGAACTGGCTTCCCGTGTGGCAGGCGACCGATCTGCGCCACTGGCTCTTCTACGAAGACTCCTACGCCGACCTCGGTGGCGAGCAGTGGTGGGCCGGCGGCACCCGCGTCGTCCTGATGCTGCTCGCCGTCGTGCTCAGCGCCGCGTTCTTCGCCCTCATCCCGCGGGGCGCGCATTGGTGGACGACGTTCGGCCAGTACACGATGTACGTGTTCCTGCTGCACTCGTTCGTCCTGTACCCGTTCCGGGAGAGCGGAATCCTGCGCGATCTGGAGCCGACGTGGATCTGGTTGCCGCTCGTGACCGTCCTGTCGGTGCTGGTCGCCCTCGCCCTCGCCACGAAGCCGATCAGACGGGTGTTCCGGCCGCTGGTCGAACCCCGACCTGGCTGGCTGTTCGCCGATCCGACGCTGGCCTCCAAAGAGGGCCGCCGGAACGACCCGACAGGGTCTCGGCGTCCGCGCTAGAGGCAGACGATAGCCTCGGGAGGGTGACCCGAGCGCAGACCGTCCGAGACCGCATCGTCGATCAGGTGGAGACGTCGGGGTTCGTCGCCCACGGCCTGCATGTGCGCGTGGCGTCCGACACGGCGGAGCACCGGTGGACCGAAGACGTGCGCGAGGACATCCATTCCGTCGCGAAGGGCGTATGCGTTCTGGCCGCGGGGATGGCAGCAGACGAGGGCGCGGTGTCGCTCGACGAACCCGTGTCGACGTATCTTCCCGACTTCCAGCTCGGAGACGGCGCCGACGAGGTGACTCTGCGGCATCTGCTCACGATGACGAGCGGCATCGATCTGCCGTGGTCCGAGACTCTGATGACCGACTGGCCCGACCTCGCCCGAGAGTTCCTGCGACGCCCGTCGAGTGGACGGACCTTCCAGTATTCGAACGCGAGCACATACACCGCGATGACCGCGCTGGCCGCACGTGTCGGCGACATCGGCGACTACCTCGCACCCCGTCTGTTCGGCCCGCTCGGCATCGACGACGTGGAGTGGGAGCGTAGCCCCCAGGGGCGCATCGCGGCCGGAGGCGGCCTCTCTCTGCGCACCGAAGAGCTCGCCCGGCTCGGACTCCTGATCAGAGATCGCGGGGTGTGGAAGGACCGACGGGTGATCACTTCCGGGTGGGTCGATGCGATGCATACGAATTGGGTCGTCGCCGGGGAGAGCCCCACCTATGACCGCTACGCGCTCGCGGGCTGGGGCGGACCTGGACCTGCGTGGCGCCTGCACGGCGCTCACGGTCAGCTGCTCATATTCCTCGACGATGCCGTGGTCACGATCACCGCCGACGACCACTTCGGCGCCGACGACGTCGCCACCTTCGCCGTCGAGACGCTCATCGCCGCCCGCGAGTCCTGACGGGTCAGGCGAACAGCGCGGCTCCCACATAGGATCCGGGCTTCGCCCCCGCCGGCACCGCCCAGATGCCTGAGCCGACGTGTCGGATGTACTCGTTCATCAGGTCGGTCGACAGCCGACGCTGCAGCGAGATGAACTGCGCAGGGTCGCGCTGGTACGACAGGAAGAAGAGTCCGGCGTCGAGGCGTCCGAGGGCGTTGTTCCCGTCGACGTAGTTGTACCCGCGGCGGAGGATGCGGATGCCGTCGTTCTGCTCGGGATGGGCGAGACTCACGTGGCTGTTCTCATCGATCTTCTTGCCGTGGAAGTCCGGTGCCGTGAACTCGTCTCCGCCGGAGAGCGGCGCCCCCTCCCCCTTGTCGCGGCCGATGATCGTGTCCTGCTCCGACAGCCGCACGCGATCCCAGGTCTCGATCAGCATCGCGATCTTCCTGGCCACGAGATACGACCCTCCGCTCAGCCAGACCGGCTCATCCGTCGCGGACACCCACACATGGTCACGGAGAGCCTCCGTGTCGTCGGCCAGGATGTTCGCGGTGCCGTCCTTGAACCCGAAGAGGTTGCGCGGCGTCGCCTGCGCCGCCGTGGTGCGCGACGTCTTGCCGAATCCGAGCTGCGACCAGCGCAGACGCGCCCGTCCGAAAGCGATGCGGCTGAGGTTGCGGATGGCATGAACCGCGACCTGCGGGTCGTCGGCGCAGGCCTGGATGCACAGATCGCCGTGGGAGGTCTGCGGATCGAGGTCGTCGCCGAGGAAGGCCGGCAGGCGTTCCAGCCCTGCGGGCCGCTGCGCGGCGATGCCGTAGCGGTCGCCGTCCTCGTTCTCGAAGAGTCCCGGCCCGAAGCCGAACGTGATCGTGAGGCCGGCGGCGGGGAGACCCAAGGCCTCTCCCGTATCGTCCGGTGGCGCCTCCGCCGGCCCGCCGACGGCGCCGGTGGCGCTGACTTCGAGGCCCTGAACCATGCGCGAGGCCGCATACGACCAGTCCTGCAGCAGCGAGATCAGGTCTTCCCGATCGGTGCGCGGCATCATGTCGAAACTGGCGAAGTGCAGATGATCCTGTACCGGCGTGGTGATGCCCGCCTGATGCTCTCCGAAGAACTCGTATGCGGAGTGCGCGTCCTCGGCCGCCCGTGCGCGCCCGAGGGCCACGCCGCCGGCGAGGCCCGCCCCCGTCCCGACGGCGAGTCCCGCGACGCCCCCGCCGATGGCCAGTCCGAGGAGGCCGCGCCTGCTCAAACCGGCAGGAGCGGATGCCCCGCCCGTCGATGGTTCGTCGGGTAAGGCATCCGCTTCTGGTTCGTTCACGTCCGTGATGGTATCGGGTCAGTGCAGCACGAGGCTGATCAGTCGAGCACCGTGCTGGTGAGCTGCGACAGCGGCTCGGCCAGGGCGTTGATCAAGTCGGTGAACTCCCGCTTGTCGGCCTCGGTGAGCTCGGAGTAGCCCACGAACCCGCCGGCCAGCGAGCCGTGCGCGGCGAGAGACTGCTCGAGTGCCGTGTAGCCCGACTCGATCTCGGCGACCAGAGCCTTGCCGTCGTCTCCCTGCGCGACGGCGAAGTCCTGCACGAGCGAGAACGCCATCTTCGACCCCTCGACGTTCGCGGCGAAGTCGTAGAGGTCGGTGCCCGACCACCAGTCCTCCTCGCCGGAGATCTTGCCGGTTGCGACCTCGTCGAGCAGCGCGATCGCTCCGTTGGAGATGCCGCCGATGCCCTGGTCGTCGAGCGCGGTGGTGAAGTCGTCGGAGTGCACGTAGTCGTAGAGCTCCTGCACGTCGGCGAGCAGGAGGTCGCCGTAGTCGGCGCGCTCCTCCGGCGTCGAGGGCGCCCAGTCCTGCCAGGCCGGGCTCTCGCCGTCGGCGTTCAGCGCGTCCTGAGCCGGGACCCACAGGTCCTTCTCGATGCGATGGAAGCCCGTCCAATCCAGCCCCTCGGCCACGGCGTCGACCTCGCGGTAGTCGATGCGCGGGTCGAGGTCGCCCAGTGCCTCGGCCACAGGCTCGATGCGCTCGTAGAACGCGCGGGTCTGAGGGAAGAGCGTGCGCGCGGTCGCGTCATCACCCGACTCGTAGGCGGCGACGAAGTCCTCGACCGCGGGCACGAGCTGTCCTACCTGGTCCTTCACGAACGCACCGTAGAGGTCGACGGCCTTCTGCTTCTGCTCAGCGTCGGGGCCATCGACCTCGACACGATCTCCGGTGACGGTGAACGCCGTCTTGCCGACGCCATCGCCGATCATGCCCGGCTTGCAGAGCGTGAAGTAGTCGCCCGGCTGTGCGACCACGGTGAGCGTGCGCGATGCAGCGGGCGCGATGTTCTCGACCTCGCCGACGATGCGTAGTCCGTCGTCGGCCAGCAGATAGAACTCGGAGACCTGGTCGGTGTCGTTCTTGACGTTGAATGTCAGGGTCCCGCTCTTCGCGGTCGCCGCGGAGACCGTGCAGTCGCTGTCGGTCGACGAGACATCGAAGGCCGCAGCGGCCTGGGCGTCGCTCTTCGCGACACAGCCGCTCAGGACGAGGGCGGCGGCACCTGCCGCGGCCAGCGCCCCCAGAAGACGGTGCGAGGTGGTCATGCTGCTCCTTGTGGTGAGAGAGAGGGGGAATCAGGAGAGGGTTCCGTCTGGCCACGTGGCTTCGACGGACGCCTCGAACGGAGACCGCGGACGTAGAGCCATCCGACGATCGACATGTAGAGCGCCCAGGCGACCACCTGCAGCCAGGTCATCGCGGGCATGAATCCGATGGTCGCCTGCAGGATCGAGGCCAGGGGCCCGCCCGGGGCGATCGTCGTCGAGACGTCGAACGCCCAGCCGAAGGGAAAGGCGGCCCACCCCACGGCCACGCTGCCGGTCACGGAGTCGATGGGCGCCAGCGCCGTGAACGGCCCGGGAAGGGCCCCCGCCTCTTGCAGGTCCATCAACGCGTAGGCGAGGACGCCGGCTGCGACGATCACGAGGAACCCGCCCGTCCAGGCGAAGAAACGGCGCAGGTCGAGACGCAGCGCGCCCCGCGAGATCAGCCAGCCGACGATCACGGCCACGATGAGTCCGAGCAGAGCGCCCAGGAGTGCTGACGGCGCATCGCCGAACGACTGCACCATCGACCACAGCAGCAGCGTCGTCTCGATACCCTCACGGGCGACGGAGACGAAGCCGATGGCGATGAGCGCCCACAGCCCGCCCGCGGTGAGAGCGCGATCGATACCGCCCTCCAGCGTCGCCTTCATCGTGCGGCCGGCCCGCTGCATCCAGAAGATCATCCAGGTGACCATCGCCACCGCGAGCAGCGACAGCCCGCCGCCGATCAGCTCCTGGGCCTGGAACGTGAGCTCGTAGGCGCCGAAGGTGAGCACCGCGCCGATGCCGAGCGCCAGGGCGATCGCGAGGCCGACACCCGCCCACATCTTCGGAAGAGCGTCCTGCCGTCCGAGGCGGCGGAGGTAGGCGACGAGGATGCCCACGACGAGTGCGGCTTCGAGCCCCTCGCGGAGACCGATGAGAAAAGTGGCGAGCACGGAAGAACACTCTCTGGCGATGACTGAGGTAAGGCAGCCCTTACCGAAGGAGACTTTAGCACCGTGATCGACGCGCTCCGAACATGCGGGTCGGAAGTAATGGAGCGCAACACAAGATCCCCCCTTTTGCCGTGCGACGTAGCCTCGGTCCATGGCTGACCTCTCGCTCCCCATCCTCGACCTCTCCCAGCTCGACGAAGGCCCCGACGCCGCGGCACGATTCCGCGACGAACTCCGGGCGGCGACGCACGACGTCGGCTTCTTCTATCTCACGGGCACGGGCATCTCCCCCGAGCTCGAGAGGCGGCTCCACCAGGCCGCCCTGGACTTTTTCGCACTTCCCGAAGAGGACAAGCTGGCGATCGAGAACGTGAACAGTCCGCACTTCCGCGGCTACACCCGCATCGGTGGCGAACGGACGCAGGGAAAGGTCGACTGGCGCGAGCAGATCGACATCGGCCCCGAGCGCGCGCCCGTCGACGACGGTCCCGCCTTCAACCGCCTCATCGGACCGAACCTCTGGCCGCAGGCCCAGCCCGAGCTGCAGGATGTCGTCGCCGAGTGGCACGAGACCCTGTCCGAGGTGGCCCGCAAGCTGCTGCGCGCCTGGGCGCAGACCCTCGGCGCGGACCAGTCCTACTTCGACGAGCACTTCGGTGAGCCGTCGACACTCATCAAGATCGTCCGCTACCCCGGAACGCACGAGCCGGAGCCGCAGCAGGGCGTGGGCGCGCACAAGGACTCCGGCGTGCTCACCCTTCTCTGGGTGGAGCCGGGCAAGGGCGGTCTGCAGGTCGAACGCGACGGCGCCTGGGTCGACGCTCCCCCGGTGCCCGGAGCATTCGTCGTGAACATCGGCGAGCTGCTCGAGTACGCGACGGGCGGCTACCTCAAGGCGACGAACCACCGCGTGGTGTCGCCGCAGGCACCGGACGAGCGGATCTCCATCCCGTTCTTCTTCAACCCCGCGCTCGACAAGCGCCTCCCGTTGATCGAGCTGCCGGAGGAACTAGCGGCGGAGGCGAAAGGGGTGACGGACGACCCGAGCAACCCCATCCACGCGCTCTACGGCGAGAACGCGCTCAAGTCACGCCTGCGCGCCCACCCGGATGTCGCGGCGATCCACCACGCGGATCTGGTGGGAGCCTCCGCCTGATCGGAAGGTCACAGCGATCGTCCGCCCCCGAGGGCGACGATCTCTCGCAGCGCCTGCAGGTGAGCGGCGAAGGCGTCACGGCCCGTCTTCGTCGATCGCACCCAGGTGCGCGAACGTCCCCCGACGACACCTTTTCGCGCCAACACGTAGTCGGCCGCCTGCAGGTGGGTGATGGCCTTGCTCAGAGGCGAGTCGCCGCACTGGAGGATGTCGCGCAGGGCGGGGAAGTCGAGCTCCATGCCATCGCCCAGCGCCGCCATGAGCGAGAAACGGATGGGGGACGCGAAGTTGTCGTCCAGCTGCGTCCGTGGATGAGGCCTGGCGGCTGACTCAGCCACGGCTCTGCCGCCCCGGGACGAACGAGATGGCGGCGAAGAGCACGACGATGGTCGCGCCCCCGACGACGCCCGAGAGGCCACGGTCGCCGAGAACGTCTCCCCCGGATACGAGCCCCACGGGGATGCAGGCCGTTGCGAGGAAGGTGGCGACATGCGGCCAGCGCCACGAGGCTCCGACGGCGGGGAGGCCCACCGGGGTGCTGAACGCCACGATCCAGGCGAGGAGCGCCATCATCACCAGGAGCGTGATCACGCTCCTCAGTACGCCGTCGGGTGCTCCGGCGAGCATGGTCAGCACACCGAGCGCGAGGCCGACGAGCAGGGTCCCCCACCGGGCCGAGGCCGGCAGCGAGATCCGTGAAGGTCGCGCGGGTCGCGGATCACCGGAGGCACGGATGAGCTGAACGACCCCGTGCCCTCCGATCCCCAGCAGGACCATACCCGCCGGGATCAGCACCATGCCGACGGGGAGCGTCGTGTCCAACCCCACGAGTCCGAACACGACGACGGCACCGACGAGCACGACGCCACCGCCGAGAAGGAGAGGCCACCGCGAAGAGCTCCAGCGCCACTGCATCCCGTTACGCTGAGCCATCCCACTCGCCAGCTGCCCCCACACCAGGAAGGTGAACAGGATCACCTGCGAGGCCAGGACGTCGCTCTGTCGCAAGACGAGGGCGAAAGCAACGAGATATCCGGCCGTGATCGCCGCATTCAGGATCTGGAGCCGGGCCAGCGCCCGTCGGTCGATAGCGCGGACGCGGCGCCCCACGACCGCATCCGCCGCATCCAGATACCGGCGCGCGACGTCGGCATCGGGCGGGACGAGGGCATCCTGACCGGCAATCGGCTTGTGCTCCATGTCGGACCTCCTTCACTTTCCAGGCGGAAAGCTTTCTACTTTCCTATCGGAAAGTGGGAGACGGGTCAACCCCTCGCGGACATGACGAAGGCCGCCCCACACCGTGGGACGGCCTTCTCAAGAATGTTCTGCGCGATTGAACGCAGGATCGCAGTGCCTTAGCGGCGGAGTCCGAGACGCTCGATCAGCGCGCGGTAGCGCGCGATGTCGATGTCCTGGAGGTAGCCGAGCAGACGACGGCGCTGACCGACGAGCAGGAACAGCCCACGACGCGAGTGGTGGTCGTGCTTGTGCTCCTTGAGGTGCTCGGTGAGGTCCTTGATGCGCTGCGTCAGCATTGCGACCTGCACCTCGGGGGATCCGGTGTCACCGGGGTGCGTCGCGTACTCTTCGATGATCGCCTTCTTGACGTCTGCTTCCAGTGCCATAGATTCGATCCCCTCTCTGCTTGTTGCGCGGCGCCCGACGCCTGATACGTGGGCTCTCTTTATCCGCGGCCGATCAAACGGCAACCTGACGAGTCTACCAGCCGGCGACCCCCTCCGGTGACACCGGCTGCGGGGGCCCCGTGCGGTTGAACTAGTCTCGAAAGGTGCAGAAGAAGTCCGACGAGTGAGCGCGCGCCGCGGTCATCTGATCGACCTCTCCCCCCTGAAGTCCAGTCCGGCGTTCGCCCGGATGTGGATCGGCTCGACCCTCGCCGGCATCGGCGGTCAGCTCACCATCGTCACGGTGATGCTGCACGTGTTCGCGCTGACGCAGAACACCTTCGCCGTCTCCATGATCGCGGTCGCCGGACTCGTGCCGATGATCCTGGCAGGGCTGTACGGCGGCATGCTCGCCGATGCGTTCGACCGACGCCGAGTGGCCCTGATCGCGGCGACCATCACCTTCGCGTCCACCGCCCTGCTCGCCGCCCTCACCTGGACCGGCATGGAGACGATCTGGTGGCTGTACGCCCTGAGCATGATCAACTCAGCCGCCAATTCCGTGGGCATGGCCACACGCACGGCCATCGTCCCTCGCCTCATCCCTCGCGAGAAGCTCGCGGCCGCATCCGCACTGAACGGCGTGGCCTTCGGCTTGACGGTGATGGCAGGCCCGGCACTGGCGGGCCTGCTCGTCGCCCTCACCGGCTACGGCTGGACCTACACGATCGACGTCGTCCTGATGCTGTCGATGTTCCTGGGACTGTGGACGCTCCCGGCGCTGCGCCCGGAGGGGGAGGTCGTCCGCCCCGGCCTCGAGTCGCTGGTCGACGGCTGGCGCTTCCTCCGCAGAGCGGGCAACATCCGGATGCAGTACATCATCGACATCATCGCGATGACGTTCGGACAGCCTCTCGTCCTCTTCCCCGCCCTCGGCACGGTGCTCCTCGGCGGCGGTGCACTCACCACCGGCATCCTCACTGCTGCCGTGGCCGTCGGGACTTTCGCGTCGAGTCTCTTCTCGGGCCGCGTCGTGCAGTACCGCTGGCACGGCCGCGGCATCGCTCGAGCAGTGGAGGCGTACGGCGCGTCGATCCTGCTGTTCGGGCTCGTGCTCCTCATCGGCGCCTTCTCGGCGCCCGCGAGCGAATCCGCTCCGCACGTGGGACTGATCGTCGCCGCGTGCATCGCGCTCGCCCTGTCGGGAGCCTCCGACAACGTCAGCTCGATCTACCGCAACACCATGATGCAGGCCGCGGTCCCGGACGCGATGCGCGGACGCCTCCAAGGACTGTTCATCGTCGTGGTCGCCGGCGGCCCGCGCGTCGGAGCGCTGTACGCAGGAACCCTCGCGACCCTGACCAGCCTCTGGTTCCCTCCCCTGCTCGGCGGGGTGCTGGTCATCGCGCTCGTCGCGATGCTCGCCCGCCGCAACCGCCGGTTCCGCGACTACGACGCAGAGAACCCCGAGCCCTGACGGGCCCGGGGTTCCGGTGACTGTCCGACGACGTCAGTCCTGCTGCAGGGCACCCTGCAGGTCGAGGCTGATCGTGATGTCCTTGCCCACGAGCACGCCACCGGTCTCGAGCGCCGCGTTCCAGGTGAGGCCGAAGTCCTCGCGGTTGATGACCGCCTTCGCAGAAGCGCCGGCCTTGTAGTTGCCGTACGGGTCGGTGCCGAAACCACCGAAGTCGAGCTCGAAACTGACCGGCTTGGTGACGCCGCGGATGGTGAGATCTCCGTCGACGAACAGCTCGTCGCCCTTGACGCGCGCGCCGGTGGACACGAACTCCATGGTCGGGAAGTTCTCGGTGTCGAAGAAGTCGGCCGAGCGCAGGTGCGCGTCGCGGCCCTCGTCATTGGTGTCGACCGAGGTCACGTCGACGGTTGCTTCGACCTTCGCCTCGAGCGGGTTCTCGGGAGCGATCAGGGTCGCGTTCTTGACACCGAAGGTGCCGCGCACCTTCGAGATCATCATGTGACGCACGCTGAAGGTGACCTCGCTGTGCGAAGGGTCCAGAACCCAGGTGCCAGGACGGTAACCGGGGATTTCGATAGTGGTCATTGCTTCTCCTCTGAAGACTTCAGCCGCTGCTGCGGCAAGGGACAGGGGCCGCGTTACCACGACCACTGTGACAACTTACATTCATTCGCATGTATTCCCCTGAATGAAAGATCTTTTCCCGGACAGCACGAGGCGCCCCTCTCCCGAAGGAGAGAGGCGCCTCAGGGAAGCGAGACCGAAGTCAGCCGACGGCGACCAGATCGATGATGAAGATCAGCGTCTTGCCGGAGAGGAAGTGGCCTCCGCCGACCGGACCGTAGGCAAGGTGCGGGGGGATGATCAGCTCACGACGCCCGCCGACCTTCATGCCGGGGATGCCGTCCTGCCAGCCCTGGATCAGGCCGCGCAGCGGAAACTGGATGGTCTCGCCGCGACCCCAGGAGGAGTCGAACTCCTCGCCGGAGTCGAACTCGACGCCGGCGTAGTGGACCGTCACCGTGTCGCCGGGCTTCGCCTCGGCGCCGTCGCCCTCGATGATGTCGCGGACGACGAGGTCGACCGGAGCGGGGATGCTGGGGGCGTCGAACTCAGGCTTTGTGCGTTCAGTCATGCTTCCATCAAACCCGAGGTCGACGGACGGGGTCAACGCGCACGCACCTGCTCACAGCGAACACCTCACAGCGAACCCCCACGACGTCTCCGCCCGGGCTTCGCCCCGGAGCCTCATCCCGCACGCTCACCAAGAGGCTCTTGACACTCACGCGGGGCCGGGTGCACCCTGTTTACAGATCAACTCAGCGCCCGGGAGACTCGCAGGCATCGCCGCAGCACCGGGCGCTGAGTCTTGCCACGGGCGAGTCCCTGGCATGCTCAGCCGACGTAACCGGACAGCAGTTGTGCGACCTCGGCCGGGTGGCTCAACATCGCGCAGTGACCGCCGGGGAGCTCATCCGCGGTCACCCCCAGACGCGTCGCGGCGAGATCGCGCAGAAACGCGGCGGGGAAGAATCGATCATCGATGAACACCACGAACCTCGTCGACACCTCAGGCCACGCGGCGAGCGGCCACGGCGTCTCCATCGCGGCCTGCGACGGGTGCGCGCGCTCCCGCCGCAGCGCCTCCTGCGCCAACTTCTGCGGGACACCGTTGTAGAAGCTGACGTAGGGGTCGTCGTTGCCCGTGAGACCGTCGTCGCGCGCGGACTGGTCGGCAGACGCGACGACATATCCCGAGTTCGCCCACCACAGATCAGGCGACTCTCCCGGCAACGGGATCATGCCGGCCATCAGCACGAGCATGTCGGCGGAGAGGCGTTCGGCGACCAGCGGCGCGGTGAAGGCACCGAAGGAGTGGCCGACGACGACCACGCCCGTCCGCGCACCGACATGCTCCACGACGGCTGCGGCATAGTCATCGAGCGTGAGCGCGTCGTCGTCGGCGGGAAGATCGGGCGTGAACACCTCGTGCCCGCGCGCTCGCAACTCGGCGGCCACCAGATGCCACGACCATCCGACATCACCGCCACCGTGGATCACGACGAAGGTGCTCATCCGCCCACCCGCCTTCCTTCCGAGAAGGGTACGCCGTCGGGCGCCGCGTCCGCAGGCCAGAAGATCAGTAGGCCAGAAGAGCGGCCCTGGTCGCCCTGGTCCGGATCAGGAGGGCACGCTCGTCGTTCACGGCCATGGGGTCGCGGCCGGTGATCGCACGCTGTCGCACGGCGGCGAGCTCGGTCGCGTCCTTGATGAACGCCCGCATCAGGGGGCGTCGGTCCCCGCGCAGCTGCGACGCCCAGGCGAGTCCCACCTTGCGTCCGGCGGGGGTCGCCAGCATCGTGACCTCCTCCGGCGTGAACCACCCCGCCGCGGCGTAGTCCTCCAGGCGCGCTCTCGTGAGTCTGGCTTCCTCGCGACGAAGCGCCACGATGCACAGGATGAACCCGATGAACAGCGGCACCTGGAGCGTGAAGTAGAGCCCGAAGAAGTCCGCGAACGTCGCTGACCCGTTCCAGAGGGCGTGGAGCAGGATCGCTCCGATCAGCCCCACACCTCCGGCGCCGAACGCCGCCCGGGCCGAGCCGTGCCGGCGGGCGACCAGGCCGATCGCGAACCCGGTGATCGCGGTGAACATGGCGTGCGCGAACGGCGAGAGGAGCCCACGCACCACGAACGTGACGGTCAGCTGCTCTCCGCCGCCCTCGATCAGACTCACCCCGAAGTACTGGATGTTCTCGGTGAAGGCGAAGCCCGCTCCGACCAGTGCGCCGTAGACGATGCCGTCGACCGGTCCGTCGAAGGCCCGTCGAGCGAGCAGGAAGATGAGGAAGACACCGAGCCCCTTCCAGAGCTCCTCGACGATAGGGGCCTGCACCACGGCGGTGAAGTCCTCCGAGCGGATGTCGAGCAGGAGCGTCAGCGCGGTGTCGACGAGCAGGGTGAGCCCGACCGCCGCAACGGCACCCCAGGCGATCGCGAACGCCACGAGCCGCTTGGGTTCGGGCTCCCACCGATCGATGAGTCGCACGCCGAGGAACACGATCGTCAACGGGATGAGAGCGAGGACCAGACCGACGACCGACGCGAACGATCCGAGCGCCCAGACGAAGTAGCCCACGAGCGCGATCAGCAGGAAGCCGAGCACCCCGAAGAGCCAGAGCGACACCGTGCGCCCTTTCCTGGTGGGCACGGGCAGCGCCGGAAGCGACTCCGCCGGCGAAGGTGCCACCGGAGCCGGTGGGGTGTACGGAGTCGGCTGTGCGAGCGAGGATGCGTACCCCGTGACGGAGGGGCGCGCCGCAGGCGACGAGAGCGGGCTCGAGTACTGGGGCGGGACGTAGGGCGACGGCATCTGCTGCGCAGGCGTCTGCTGCGGAGGTATCTGCACCGGCGCGGGCGGAGGAGCGTACGGCGAGGGCTGCTGCGGCTGGGACGGTCCTCCGGAACTCATAGGCAAAGCTTATGGGCACAACGCAGACAGTCCGGATCTGGCGACGCCCTCCACCCGGCGACAGTCACCCACCCGGTAGCGTAGAACCATGCGGTTCGCTCACCTGCGCCGTCCTGACTCCCCCCTCGCGGTTCTCGCCGTGGTCGAGGGCTCGGACGCCATCCTCGTCTCTGATCTCCTGACCGACCCTCCTGCCACGCTGCAGCAGCTGATCGAGCGAGGGGACGACGCTCTCGCGGCTCTGCGCGCAGCGCTGGCTGACAGCGCTGCTCCGCGACACCCGCTCGGTGAGTGGGCCTTCGCCTCGGCCGTGCTCGCTCCCCCGGCCGTGCTGGCCGTCGGGCTCAACTACGCCGCGCACTCGAGCGAGCTGGGCCTGAAGACGGACGCAGCGCCCACGGTCTTCACGCTCTGGCCGAACTCGCTCACCGGACATGACCAGACCACGTCGTGGCCGCGGGCGCTGAGCGAGGCCGTCGACTACGAGGCGGAGCTCGGCGTCCTCATCGGCTCCCCCGCGAAGGATGTCCCCGAGGCCGAGGCGCTGTCGCACGTCTGGGGCTACACGGTGGTCAACGACATCACCGCCAGGAACATCCAGTTCTCCGAGGCGCAGTGGTCCCGCTGCAAGTCCTTCGACGGCTTCACCCCGACGGGACCCTTCGCCGTCACGGCGGACGAGATCGGCGACCCGCAGGACCTGCACATCTGGACCGTCGTCGACGGCCACACCGTGCAGGACGCGAGCACCGATCAGATGGTGCGCTCGGTGGCGAAGCTGATCGCGCACCTCTCGCAGTCGCTCACGCTGCTCCCCGGCACACTCATCTCGACCGGCAGCCCCGGCGGCGCCGGCTACTCGCGCGATCCGCAGATCTTCCTCCGTGACCACTCCACGGTCACAGTGGGGATCGACGGCATCGGCGAGCTCACCACCCACTGCCGCATCACCGACTGACCTCACCCCAGACAGAGAGGGACGGATGCCACCGCATCCGTCCCTCTCTTCGTGTCCGTGCGATCAGATCTCGATCAGGTCCTCCGGCGAGATCACCGGGATCGCCGCTGTGATGGTCTCGAGGCCGGACAGACGCGCGGGCGACAGCTGCTTGACGACCTCTTCGCGAGACATCAGACCGGCTTCGACCACGAGGTCGGCCACGCTGCGGTTGGTCAGCAGCGCGGTCTTCGCGAGGGCGGCAGCGGCCGCGTAGCCGATGAAGGGCGTCAGCGCGGTGATGACGCCCACCGAGGCGCCCACCATCGCACCCAGTCGGTCGCGATTGGCGGTGATGCCGTCGACGCAGTTCACACGCAGGGTCCACATGGCCTGACGCATCCAGGTGATCGACTGGAAGATCGAGTGCGCGATGACGGGCTCGAAGGCGTTCAGCTGCAGCTGTCCGGCTTCCGCTGCCATCGTCACCGTCATGTCGGCACCGGCGACGGCGAACGCCACCTGGTTCACGACTTCGGGGATGACCGGGTTGACCTTGCCGGGCATGATGCTGGAGCCCGCCTGCATGGCCGGCAGGTTGATCTCCCCGAGCCCCGCCTGCGGCCCGGACGAGAGAAGACGGAGATCGTTGCAGATCTTCGACAGCTTCATCGCGTTGCGCTTGAGCGTCGAGGAGAACGACATGAACGAGCCGGTGTCGCTGGTGGCTTCGACGAGGTCGCCGGCCGTGCGCAGGTCGAGCTCGGTGATCTGACGCAGGTGCTTGAGCACAGCCGGCGCGTAGCCGGGGTGCGTGGTGATCCCCGTGCCGATCGCGGTGGCGCCCATGTTGATCTCGAACATCAGCGAGGCGTTCTCGGTCAGGCGGGTGTGGTCGTAGCCGAGCGTGGTGGCGAAGCCGTTGAACTCCTGGCCCAGCGTCATGGGTACGGCGTCCTGCAGCTGCGTGCGCCCGACCTTCAGCACATCGTGGAACTCGCGCGACTTGCCCAGGAACGACAGTCGCAGCAGGTCGAGCTCCTCGAGCAGCGAGCGCAGCGTCAGCGAGAGGCCGATCTTCACCGCTGTCGGGTAGACGTCGTTCGTGGACTGGCTGCGGTTGGTGTGGTCGATCGGCGACAGGAAGGCGTAGTCGCCCTTCTCGCGGCCGGCCATCTCGAGCGCGATGTTGGTGATGACCTCGTTCGCGTTCATGTTGGTCGAGGTCCCGGCACCGCCCTGGATCACGCCGACCGTGAACTGCTCGTGGAACTCGCCGTCGATCACGCGCTGAGCAGCACGGTCGATCAGGTCCGCCCGCTCGGGGTCGAGGACGCCGATCTCACGGTTCGCCCGGGCGCTCGCCTGCTTGACCATCGCGAGGCCGACGACCAGGTCGGGGTAGACCGAGATGGGCCGCTTCGTGATCGGGAAGTTCGCGTCGGCGCGGGCGGTATGGATCCCCCAGTACGCGTCGACGGGAATCTCCATGCTCCCGAGCGAATCGGTCTCGGTGCGGGTCAGGGTAGGCGCGGCAGAAGCCATGTCACATCCTCGTGGGTCGTGGCGGGTGAGAAGGGTGGGGGATGCCTTCAGTCTACGCCGCTCAGCGCCCGGGTTTGCGGGAGAAGGCCTCGAGTCGCCCTTCCGGGCCGAGCTTCGCCATCCGCTCCAGCCATGCCTCGGAGAAGTAGTTCCCGGTCTCGGCCCCGGTCACGGGGACCACGGTGTGGGTGATGGTGTCGGGGTAGACATGGACGAGCTGGAACGCCTGCGCGGCGTCCATCCCGTTGACGTCGCCCGACGGTCGCGCGACATTCATCGTGTAGCAGGTCGCCGACGCGACGCTCACCGGGACTCCGGTGAAGGCCCCGTGAGACGAGTAGTGCAGATGCCCCGCGAGGATGCCACGGACATCGCTTCCGCGGAGGATGTCGGCGAGCTCGTCCTGATGCCGCAGCTCCAGGATGTCGAACAGCGGCAGATGACTCGGGAGCGGCGGGTGATGCATGGCCAGCAGTGTGCCGTGAGGGGCGGGTTCGGCGAGGACCTCGGCCAGCCACGAGAGCTGACCGTCATCGAGATCTCCGTGGTGCCAACCGGGGACGCTGGTGTCCAGCGCGATGAGGCGGAGGCCTTCGAGATCCCATACGCCCGTCACCGGCTCCTCTGTCGGCTCCAGGTCGAGCAGCCCGGCGCGCAGCGCCGGACGCTCATCGTGATTGCCTGCCACCCAGATGACCGGCGCCTCCAGCTCCTCGGCCACCGGTTCCACCGCCGCGCGGAGACGACGATACGCATCGGGTTCACCCAGATCGGCCAGATCACCCGTGACGATGATCGCTGTCGGGTGCGGATGCACCGCGCGGATCGCCTCCAGTGTCCTGGCGAAGTTCTCCTCGACGTCGTAGCGTCCGCCCAGCCGCACTCCTCCCGCGAGGAAATGCGGGTCGCTGACATGGATGAGCACGTGCGATGCGGGCTCGTGCGTGCCGAAGACGTACGGAGTGCCGGTTCCTGCGGACATGACGTCAGCCTATTCGCGGACACCGACCTCGAAGGTGCGGAATCCCCGTGTCCTCATCAGTGGCCGATGACGAGGAGCAGGATGCCGCTCACCACCGCGGCGGCGCAGAGCGCGAAGCAGGCATAGGCCCCGACCAGGGCCAGCGACTTCTGCCCTTCGGTCAACGGACTCTTGCGTGCCGCTTTCGCGGCCTGCTTCTCGGCGCGTCTGAGTTCCTTCTCGGTGATCACGGTGATGGCATCCGTGAATTCCGCAGGGCTCACCACCGGTGCGCGGCCGCTGCGGACGAGCAGCCGGAGACCCAGCGCGTAGAACGTGACGATGGCCGCGGCTCCGATGAGGGCTGCCGCGAACACCTGCAGGAACGCGAGCCAGTCGATCACGACGTTCATTCCGAGTCCCCGTTCCGGTCGGCGTCGGCCTTCTTCGTCGAGACCGCAGGCTTCGACGCGCCGGCGCTCGCCTTGGCCTTCTTCTCGGCCTTCTTCTCCGCCTTCTTCTCTGCTTCCTTCCTCGCCTGGGCCTTCGCCTGGCTCTTCGCCTTCTCCCGCGCCTCGGCGCGGGCCCTGGCCTCGGCCTTGGCCTGCTCGATGCGCTGCTGGCGACGCGTCGGCGGGGGCGTATCGGGAAGCTCGATGGCCCGGCCGGACTCGGCGACATCGCTCATGGCGTTCGCGGGCGTGACGGCGTTGCGACGCGAACGCATGAAGAGGCCGAGGATGATCAGGACCGCGATGACGGCATCGATCGCGACGCCCCAGTTACCCAACCAGACTACGAGCAGCGCAGCGAGGGCTCCCACTCCACCGGCGGCGGGGAGCGTCAGCAGCCAGCCGATGCCGATGCGGCCGGCCGTCCGCCAGCGGACGGTGGAGCCGCGGCGGCCGAGACCGGAGCCGATGACCGAGCCGGAGGCGACCTGTGTCGTGGAGAGCGCGAAGCCGAGGGCGCTGGAGGCGAGGATGGTGGCGGCCGTCGAGCTCTCGGCTGCGAAGCCCTGCGCGGGCTTGACGTCGGTGAGTCCCTTGCCGAGGGTGCGGATGATGCGCCAGCCGCCGAGGTACGTGCCGAGCGCGATCGTGAACGCACACGCGATGATGACCCACAGCTCGGGCTCGTGGTGAGCGCCCGACTGCCAGCCGATCGTGATCATCGCGAGGGTGATCACACCCATCGTCTTCTGCGCGTCGTTGGTGCCGTGCGCGAGTGCGACGAGGGAAGACGTGAAGATCTGCCCCCACCGGAAGCCGTCGCGGCCGTCGGGCTTGCCGTCGTAGCGACGGGTGATCGAGTAGGCGATCTTCGTTGCAGCGAAGGCGATCAGACCGGCGGTGACGGGCGCGATCAGTGCCGGGAGCACGATCTTCGAGAGCACCATGCCGAAGTCGATACCGCCGATCCCGGCGCCGACCAGCGTCGCACCGATGAGTCCGCCGAACAACGCGTGCGACGAGCTCGACGGGAGGCCCAGGAGCCAGGTGAGCATGTTCCAGGTGATGGCACCGATCAGACCGGCGAAGATCAACGACAGGAACAGGTCGGCCCCGGCGTCGATGATCGCATCCTCACGGATGATGCCCCCGGAGATGGTCTTCGAGACCTCGGTGGACAGGAATGCGCCGACGAGGTTCAGCACCGCGGCGAGGAGGACGGCGGTCTTGGGCTTCAGCGCGCCGGTGGCGATCGGCGTCGCCATGGCATTCGCGGTGTCGTGAAAGCCGTTGGTGAAGTCGAAGAAGAGTGCCAGCGCGATGACAAGCACGACGATGAGGGCTGCGGTTTCCACCGTTCGCTTTCGGTCGTTTGAGGAAGAAGGAGATGTCGACGAGATCGACGTGACGAACGAAGAGTTCACCGTGGGTTTGACTTCCGTTAACCGGCCCCGGTGAATTCTCCCACCCTCCCCCGTGCCGGTCAACTCGACCTGGGATAGCGTGAGACGGTGACTGACGCTCCTGCCGCCGACCGCCGCTCCTCGCTCCGCACCCACCACGGTGACACCTTCGACGATCCCTACGAGTGGCTTCGCGCCAAGGATTCCACTGAGGTCATCACCCACCTCGAGGCGGAGAACGCCCACACCGAGGCCGAGACGGCGCACCTCGCCGCTCTGCGCGAGCAACTCTTCGAGGAGATCAAGGGCCGAGTGCAGGAGACGGACCTGTCCGTCCCCACCCGTCGTGGCGACTGGTGGTACTACAGCCGGACCGAGGAGGGCGCGCAGTACGGCATCCACTGCCGCGCCGCCGCCGAGCCCGACGATTGGACTCCCCCGCGCCTCGAACCCGGGGTCCCGGTGCCCGGCGAAGTCGTGCTCCTCGACGGCAACGTCGAAGCCGAAGGTCACGAGTTCTTCTCGCTCGGGGCATTCGACACCTCCGACGATGCGACGAAGCTGCTCTGGTCCACCGATTTCGAGGGCGATGAGCTCTACACCGTGCACGTGCGCGACCTCGCCACGGGCGCCACGCTCGACGACGAGATCCCGAACACCGGCGGCGCCTTCTTCACCCCCGACGGCACGGGAGTGCTGTACACGACCCGCGACGAGGCCTGGCGCCCCGACACCCTGTGGCTGCACCGCCTGGGCACACCCGTGTCGGACGACGTGAAGCTCTTCCACGAGCCGGATGAGAAGTTCTGGCTCGGGGCCGGGATCACCCGCAGCCGCCGCTATCTTGTCATCGCGGTCGGTTCAAGCATCACCAGCGAGGAGTACCTCGTCGATCTCACCGGCGATCTCACCGCCGAGCCGCAGCTCATCTGGCCGCGTCGTGAGGGCGTCGAGTACTCGGTCGAGCATGCGGTCGTCGAAGGCGAGGATCGGCTGCTCGTGCTGCACAATGACGAGGCACTCGACTTCGAGCTCGTCTCGGTGGCGACCTCAGACCCGCAGGGCGAGCGCCACGTCGTGCTCGCGCACGAGCAGGGTAGGCGCCTCCTCGGTGTCGAGGCGTTCCGCGACTTCGCCACCGTCGAGTACCGCAGCGAGGGACTCGAGCGCGTCGGGCTGCTCGACTACGCGACGGATGCGGTCGACGAGCTGGCGTTCGACGAACCCCTCTACTCGGCGGGTGTCAGCGGGAACCCGGAGTGGCACTCCCCGTTCCTGCGGCTCGGCTACACGTCTTTCGTGACGCCGGGCACCGTGTACGACCTCGACCTGGCGACCCGGGAGCTGGTGCTGCGCAAGCAGGTACCCGTGCTGGGCGGCTACGACCCCGCCCACTACGGCCAGCGGCGCGAATGGGCGACCGCATCGGACGGCGTGCGCGTGCCGATCTCGCTCGTCTGGAAGCGGTCGTTCGGCGAGCCCGGCGTGGAGGCCCGCCCTCTGCACCTCTACGGCTACGGCTCATACGAACACTCGATCGACCCCGGCTTCTCGGTCGCGCGCCTCTCCGAGCTGGACCGGGGGGTGATCTTCGCGGTCGCCCACGTGCGCGGCGGCGGCGAGATGGGTCGGCAGTGGTACGAGGACGGAAAACTCCTCCACAAGCGCAACACCTTCACGGATTTCGTCTCCTGCGGTGAACACCTGGTCGAGACCGGTGTGACCACGCCGAGCCGGATGGTGGCCGAGGGCGGCAGCGCCGGCGGTCTGCTGATGGGTGCCGTCACCAACCTCGCCCCCGAGCTCTTCGCCGGAATCCTCGCCGGGGTCCCGTTCGTGGATGCCCTGACGACGATCCTCGACCCCTCGCTGCCCCTGACCGTGATCGAGTGGGACGAGTGGGGGGACCCGCTCCACGACCCTGACGTGTATGCCTACATGAAGTCATACAGCCCTTACGAGAACGTCCGCGACGGCATCGTGTATCCGCGGATCCTCGCCGTGACGTCACTGAACGACACCCGCGTGCTCTACGTGGAACCCGCGAAGTGGGTCGCCCGTCTGCGCGAGGCCGGGGCGACCGACGTGCTCCTCAAGTGCGAGATGGTCGCCGGGCACGGCGGCGTGAGCGGACGCTACAACTCGTGGAAGGAGCGAGCGTTCGAACTCGCCTGGCTGCTCGACACGCTCGGCCTCGCCGAAGCGTGAGCCGCAGAGGCTGAGCTCGTCCTCCCGGGCGGGCTCAGCCTCTCACGGACTCACCTCTCGCGAACTCAGCCGAAGAGCGCGGCGGCCTCGTCGTAGCGGTAGCGCGGAACCGTGTTCAGCTCGCCGAGCGCATCGGCGAAGGGCACCCGGACGATATCAGTGCCCTGCATGGCGACCATCTGGCCCCAGGCGCCGTCGACGATCGCATCAGCCGCATGCAGACCGAGTCGCGTCGCCAGCACGCGGTCGAACGCCGAGGGCGACCCACCTCGCTGGATGTGACCGAGGATCGTCGCGCGCGTCTCGATTCCGGTGATCCGCTCGATCTCGGGAGCGAGCAGGTCGCCGATGCCGCCGAGGCGGGGACGGTTGAAGGCATCGAGGCCCTTGTCGCTGTACGCCTCGTCCATTCCGAGGAGCTTGAAGCCCTCGGAGACGACGACCAGAGGCGCGCGGCCGCGGTCATGGGCGCTGGTCACGAGCTCGGTGATGTCGTCGATCGACATCGGCACCTCGGGGATGCAGATGACGTGGGCGCCGGCGGCCATGCCCGCATGCAGCGCGATCCAGCCGACGTGGCGGCCCATGACCTCGGCGACCATGCAGCGCTGGTGCGAGTCGCCGGTGGTGCGCAGGCGATCCATCGCATCCGTGGCGATGTTCACCGCCGTGTCGAAGCCGAACGAGTAGTCGGTTGCCTGCAGGTCGTTGTCGATCGTCTTGGGAACGCCGATGACCTTGATGCCGTCCTTGGCGAGGCGGTCGGCGGCGGCGAGCGTGCCTTCGCCGCCGATCGCGATGATGCCGTCGATCTTGTGCCCGTAGAGGGTCTTGGCGATGTTCTCGGCGCCCCCGCGCTCACCCTCGTACGGGTTGGTGCGGCTGGTACCGAGAATCGTGCCGCCCACTTTGGAGAGACCCTTCACCTCGTGCCGGGTCAGGGGCATGAAGTCGCCGTCCACCAGCCCGCGCCATCCGTCGCGGATGCCGACGAACTCGAGGTCGTATGAGGTGGTGCCCTTGAGCACGATGCCGCGGATGACCGCGTTGAGGCCGGGGCAGTCGCCGCCGCTCGTCAGGATGCCGATCTTCATGCTGGTGCCTTCAGACGTTCGGGAGATGGGGGGAAAGGCGACGCTGCCTTCGATCGACACTAGCGCCCCGGTACGCTCGGGCGCCATTCGGGATCGACGAAAAACGTCGATCTTGACGAGCCGAATCACCGATATCGACGAACTTCCCGATCACACACGTTCTCGCGGCAGATCGTACGTTAAGAACGAGAGTTCTTGACGCCTATGCCCCACCCAGCGCCTGTCGAAGCAGATGCATGAGCGCCGCCAGCTGCACCGGCTCGCCCGCCGACTCCTCGACCGCTTCACCGTCGAGGGCGCGCGCCGCGAGTCCCTGCTTCTGGTCGATCAGCTCGGCGATCTTCGTGTCGATCGTGTGAGCGGCGATAATGCGCCACGCCGTGACCGGCTCGTCCTGACCGATGCGGTGCACGCGGTCGATCGCCTGGGTCTGCTCAGCTGCCGTCCACGACAGCTCAGCGAGAACGACGTTCGAAGCGGCCTGCAAGTTGAGTCCGACGCCGGCTGCGGTGAGCGAGCAGACGGCGATGCCGACCTCGGGATCTCCGTTGAAGTCGTCGATCGCCTGCTGGCGGGTGATGGACGTCTGGTCTCCACGGATGGACACCGAGCGGATGCCCGCGGCCGCGAAGTGCGCCTCGGCCTGGTCCATGACGTCGATGTGCTTCGCGAAGAACACGACCTTTCCGACCGAGCGCTGGAGCTGAGCGGCATAGTCTGCAGCCAGCGGCGCCTTGGCCTGACCGATGCGACGGACCATGGTGAAGACGTTGTCTCCCCCGGTGCCGGCGGCCTTGGACTCCTCGAGCTCGTTCTGAGCGACCAGACGCACGATGTCGTCGTCGATCTCCCCTGGTGCGAGCCCCCGGTCCCCACGGGCCTCGATGATGCGACGGTAGCGAGCGGCGAGCCGCTCCCCCAGCTCACGCTCGGCCTGACGGATGCTGCGCCCGAACTCGTCGTCGAGCTGCACCGGGAGGTCGGCGATCAGCTTGTCCGGCAGGTCGGCGGCGACGTCCTTCTTCTTGCGACGGACGATGCCCATCGAGATCACCGCATCGCGTGCTTCCGGGTAGAACGCCTTGTCCGCCGGTGTGAAGCCGGTCGCGTCGAGCTTCTCCATGAGCTCGGGGCCCGGCTTCTCACCTGTCGTCCAGCCGAGGAAGCGCCAGATCGCGTCGAAGTCCTCGACGTCGTTGATCAGCGGCGTCCCCGTGAGGGCGAGCATCAGCGGATCATGGCCCGGGGTGCGCTCACGCACCTGAGCCGCCAACGACAACACGTTCTGCGACCGCTGCGACGAGAGGTTCTTGATGAAGTGCGCCTCGTCGACGACCATCCCGCGCAGACCGATCGAGGCCAGCCACGACATGTGCCGGTCGAGGATCTCGTAGTTCACGATGAACACGTCGGCGAACGCGTCGATGTCATCGCCGTCGCCCTGGATGACCGTCGCACGACGCTGCGGCGTCCAGCGCTCGACCTCGCGCGCCCAGTTCATCTTCACGACGTTGGGCACGACGACCAGCAACGGGTATGCGCCCGCCACGGAGGCTGCGAGCACAGACTGCGCGGTCTTGCCGAGACCGGGCTCATCGGCGAGGAGGAAGCTGCGGTGCCCCGCCTTCACGGCTTCGAGGAACCGGGACTGATGGACCATGACCTCGAGGCCCTTGGGCGAGATGTGGTCGAACTCCGGCGCCGGCGGCAGATCCATGGATGCGGCAGACCCGCCAGCACCCGTCTCGAAGGCCTTGTACAGCGGGCCCATGAGTTCCCAGCCGTCGAGACGGCGGCGTGGCGTCGCGGTCGAACGCGGCGTCAGGTCGGGAGCGAGGAAGGGGTTGGCCAACTGGCGCGCCTCGACCGAGGGCGGGGTGACCTGCCGCTCGGCGATCGCGGCCGGGACCGTGGAGATCTGCACCGGGGCCGCGTCGGCGATGATGAGCTCTTCCGGGGCGAGTTCGGCGCCGGATTCGAGCAGCCAGTCGCGACGCATGCGCTTCGCCACCGGCGAGGTCGCCTGATCAGCCTCCAGGAGCTGGATGAGCGAGGTGTCGCGCGCAGCCGTCTTCGCGAGGATCGTGGCCACGCCGTCGAGGCGCTTCAGCAGTTCGGCGCGCGCGGGGTCGCCGATCTCGGCGTCGGCCTTCACTCTGGCGCGCTCCTCGCGTACGAGGAAGGCGATCACCTGGAACTTCACCCGATTCGTGGGTCCGAGCTTCCCTCGCTGCGACTTCGCCTCGATCTCACGCACCTTGCGCGCGAGGATCGGGATGAGGGGTGCCTCGTCGTCACGACGGGACGTCTTCTTGCGCCGCGTGGCGGCGGTTGCCGTGGTCGGCATGCTCCTCCTGAGCGTGAAGGCTCCGGCTTCCCCAGGAAGCCATGGGCCGTTCTCGTTGTCCGCGTGTGGCGTGAGCCAGGACCGTACGAACAGTGGATCTTCTTCCCGTCGGGGTACGCGAGATTCGCGAAGTTCGGCGGGAGCCGATGTCCATTCTATGCCATGGCGCTCGTGCGGATGCGATCGCCCACGCCGAGCCGCCGATCCGGTCTGCCCGAACCGACGAGCAGCAGTCTGCTACAACGCCGACCCGAGAGCGCGCGCCGCATCGGTCACGTCGGCGCTCATCTGCTCCATCAGCTTGTCGATTCCCTCGAAAGCCACCATGCCTCGCAGCCGCTCGACGAACTCGACCGTGACGTCGTGCCCGTAGAGGTCGAGGCCGGTCTCTCCCAGCACATGAGCCTCGACCTGTCGCACGAGGACGTCGTCGAAGGTGGGGTTGGTACCGACCGAGATCGCCGCTGGATGCCGGATCCCGGTGTCGTGGTCGACCAGCCATCCCGCGTACACGCCGTCGGCGGGCACGAAGGCATCGACGATGGTCGAGAGGTTCGCTGTGGGAAAGCCCAGCTCCCGCCCGCGCTTGAGTCCGTGCACGACCTCTCCGCGCACATCGGGGTAGCGACCGAGGACGGTCGCTGCCGCCGCGACATCGCCTTCCATCAGCAGCTCGCGGATCCAGCTCGACGACACACGCCGCGCGGATCCGGGGAGATAGACGTCGTCGACGACCTCTACGGAGAAGCCGTATCGGGGGCCGAGCTCGCGCAGCAGCTCCGGCGTGCCCGCTCCCCTGTTCCCGAAACGGAAATCCTGACCCACCAGCACCGTCGAGACCCGGAGGGCGCCCACGAGGATGTCGATGACGAAGTCCTCCGCGCTACGGGCCGCGAGCTCCTCGTCGAAGGTGAGAACCAGGGTCGCGTCGAGGCCGAGCTCCCCGAGGAGCTCGAGCTTGCGCTCCACCGTCACCACGTTCTCGGGGCAGCGGTCCGGACGGATGACGGCGAGCGGGTTGCGGTCGAAGGTGACCGCGACCGACCGGCTTCCCATGGCGGCAGCCGCCGCCTCGAGCCGCTCGATCACGACGCGGTGACCGGAGTGGACTCCGTCGAACTTGCCGATGGCGACCGCGCTCGGACCGAAGTCGTCCGGCACCTCCTCCGGGCTGCGGAAGACGATCACGCGCCGACCTCGACCGGACGAACGACATCGGCAGGGCGGTGCGTGCGCAACCACCAGATACCGAAGACCGGGAGGACCAGAGGGATGAACAGGTACCCGCGCCCGAACAGCGACCACACGGTCTCGTGCTGGAACAGATCGGGAATCAGGATGCTGAGCAACCCCACGACGAGGACTCCGGTGAGCTCGAAGACGATGGCGACCCAGGCGACCGTGTACCAGCCGCGTCGACGAGCCAGGACGAGGGCGAGGGTGGCGAGGATGTACACGACAGCGGCGAGTGCGGAGAGCGAGTACGCCAGCGGCGCTTCGTCGAATCGCCGGACGATCTGCACGAAGCTGCGCCCGGTGGCCGCCAGCGCCATGACGGCATAGACGATGACGAGGACGCGACCGATTCCGGTCATCCGAGAGGAGGGGGCGGTGGAGCTCATAGCGCATTCCATCCTAGAGCCGCGGGAGACGACCGGTCTCCGCGCCGAGCTCTCGCGTCACGCGATCTGGATCGTCCAGATGACCTGCATCCGCCACAGCATGATCGCGATCGCGAGCGCAGCGACCCCCAGGATCACCGTGCTCCAACGACTGCGCTCCATGAGCGCCCAGAGCACCGCACCGACGGGCAGCAGCACCGCCGAGACGAGGTAGACCCAGTACTCGAGCAGGTCCCCGGTCGGCGGATTCCCGGCCAGCGGCGCGATGATCGCGACGACCACCTGCACGACGAGCAGCGCCTCGACGAGGGCGAGCGCTCCCACGCTGAAGTCACTCGGCCGTCGGCCGATCAGACCTGCGACGACGCAGAAGACGCCAGCGGCGACCGCGATGATGATCTGCGCGATCGTGAACCACAGGATCATCGGTCGCCCTCCGGCATGTTCATCGCGCTCTTCAAATCCGTGCCGCGCTTCTCCACGATGCCGACCAGGAGACCGTCCGGATCGATCGCCGCGCCGAGAGCGTCCTCGAGGCGGACGGCCTGCCCTCCCAGTCGCTTGCCGTGTCGGAGGTCTCGCGCCTCCTCCCCCGACATCTCGAGCACGGGAAGGATTCGGCCCGCTGCTTCGCCCGGAGTCAGCGTCGGCGCGCCTTCGAGCGCATCGATACCGACGGCGTCCGTCACCTCGAACGGCCCGACGCGAGTACGTCGCAGCGCGGTGAGGTGACCGCCCACGCCGAGAGCTGCCCCGAGATCGCGAGCGAGCGAGCGGATGTAGGTTCCGGACGAGCAGTCGACGACGACATCGAGATCGAGATGCCCCGCGCCCCGACGGCCGGCGAGCAGGTCGAACCGCGAGACGACGACGTCCCGTGCGGCGAGCACGACCTCCTCACCTGCGCGGACGCGGTCGTACGCGCGGCGACCGTCCACCTTGATGGCGGAGACCGCACTGGGGACCTGCGAGATCTCACCCGTGAGTTCCGCGATGCCGGCCGCGACCGCATCATCGGTCACGGAGTCCCATGCCTCGGGTGCCGCGGTGGTGAGGATTTCCCCCTCCGCATCGTCCGTGCCGGTCGTCTGCCCGAGACGGATGGTCGCCGTGTAGGTCTTGTCCGCACCGACGATGTACGTCAGAAGCCTGGTCGCTCCTTCGATGCCGATCACCAGCAGCCCGGTCGCCATCGGATCGAGCGTTCCGGCGTGCCCCACCTTGCGGGTGCCGAACGCCCGTCGCGTGCGGGCGACGACATCATGACTGGTGAGTCCTGCGGGCTTGTCGACGAGGAGGATGCCGGGCGAGACCATCCCCCCAGCCTACCGAGCGCGCGACGGGTGACCTGCGCGCACGGTCGTCCGGATCGCTCCCGGTCCGCGCCGTGCATCCGCTCGCTTAGGCTGGATGAGTGCCTCTCCCGCCGGCCCCGCTCGATCTGATGTCGCCATTGCCGACGTGGTATCGGGCAACCGCACGCGACCTGCCGTGGCGCCGCTCCGATTTCCACGAAGAGTTCGGCGCGTGGGGCGTTCTCGTGAGCGAGTTCATGTTGCAGCAGACGCCGGTCGCGAGAGTGATTCCGCACCTCGAGGCCTGGTTGGAGCGGTGGCCGACGCCGGCCAGGATGGCTACGGCCTCCACCGCGGACGTCGTGCAGCAGTGGGCGAACCTCGGCTATCCCCGGCGCGCACTCTGGCTGCACCGTGCCGCCGTCGAGATCACCGATCGACATGGCGGGATCGTTCCGCGTGACGTCGACGCGCTGCTGGCTCTCTCCGGCATCGGGGACTACACGGCTCGCGCCGTCGCCGTGTTCGCCTACGGCGACCGGCACCCCGTGGTCGACACCAACACCCGACGAGTTCTGGCCCGAGCCGTCGAGGGCCGTGCGCAGCCGGGGGCCGCATCGCGCCGGGATCTCGATCTGATGGCCTCCCTGCTGCCGGACGACGTCGATGAGGCCGCGGTCTTCAATGCGGCGGCGATGGAACTCGGCGCCACGGTATGCACGTCGCGTGCCCCCCGATGCGAGCTGTGCCCTCTGGCCGGCAGCTGCGCCTGGCTGGCGGCAGGCAGACCCGACACGGGGGACGAACGCCGGCGCCAAGCCGCATACGAAGGGTCGGACCGCCAGGCACGTGGCGCGGTGCTGCGGCTGCTACGGAGCCTGGATCCCGACCCCGTACCCCTCGCGGCTGTGCTGCCGGAGTGGCCCGACGCCGGGCAGCGCGATCGAGCCGTCGATTCGCTCATCGCGGACGGCCTGGCCGAAGCCGACGGAGTCTCCCTGTTCCTGCCGCGCTGACCACCGCTCAGGTTCGGTGACGGCTCAGGGTCGGTGACGGCTCAGGTTCGGTGACGGCTCAGAGATGTTGATCGGTGCGATGTGCGAGCACCGTCAATTCGACCCGGCTCCGCACATCGAGCTTGGTGAACACGCGGCCGAGGTGGACTTCGACGGTGCGGACGGAGACGCTCAACGCCGCGCCGATCTCGCGGTTCGCGGCGCCGCGCACCGCGCGCATGGCCACATCCAGCTCGCGCGCGGTCAGCCGGAGCGACCATGCGGAGCGACACGCAGAGAGCGGGTCCAGCGCCGGGACGATACTCCCCTCCCTGGCGTCGAGGCGGTCCAGTCGACGTCGGATCGCCCGCGCCCAGGCCGTCGCTCCGGAGAGTTCGAAGAGTCGCTCGGCGTACTGGAGATGGATCCTCGCCGAGGAATGATCATCGCGGATCGCATCCCGTGTTCCGAGCATCGCCTCCACTCGTGCCCTGGCGAACGGCGAGCTCAACGTACGGGCGGCCTCACGGATCTCTTCGCTCTCCGTACGCCAGCGCCCGTCGCCCGCCGTCGCGATGCGTACCTGCAGGTGCCGAGCGCGTGTGAGCTCGGGGGGCTCGATGGAGGCGACAGGCGCGGGGCCGTCCGCGCCGATGAGAACCAGCTCATCCAGCCCGGGCACCGCCATCGCGGCCTGCGGTGAACCCAGATCGGACCAGAGCCGGATCGTGGCTGCAGCATCGTCGAAGGAGCCCGCGAGGAAGGAGTGGATGCCACGATCCACCAGGAGATCGATCTTCACCCCCGCAGGGAGCGCGATCGTGAGCGACCGCGCGAACGGACCGAGTTCGCCCAGCACCGCCAGGTCGAGGCGTCGGGCGAGGACCACGCCCAATCCGGCGAAGGGCAGCGCGATCGGAAGACGCAGCGCCGCCTGGATCAGCCGATCCCGAGCGATGCCGATGTCGCCCCGCCACATGAGCAGCAGAGCCTCGACCACCGCCCGGTATGCCCGGACGACAGGGCTGAGCTCGTACCCCGGCACGAAAGGATCGGGGCCACCGGAGAACGTCGAGTCGTCCGTCGCGACCAGCCGCAACGCGAGATCGATGTCGCCCTCCACTGCAGCGCGCAGAGTACGGAGCATCCCGCCGCTCACCGGCCCGGGGCCCGTCACCCCGTCGACCTCGCGGTCGCCCGCGAGGAGCCAGCTCAACGCCACGACGGGATCCCTCAGCTCACGCTCGGCGTCGATCCGCGTGGCGCCGTCGCGGAGGGCATCGAGCCACGTGCGCATGCCCTGTCTGTCACCCCGTTCGGCGCAGAGGATCGCGGCGAGGGCAGCTGCTCTGGTCCAATGACGCCAGTCCGCATCGTCAGCCGTACCGGGCCGCACGGCCGTCGGATCGACTTCGGGAACTGCACCCTGCATGAGGGTCTGCGCGACCAGCAGTGCCCCGAGGCCTGCCAGGCGGCACCGCTCGCTGCCATGTGGGTAGAGCGTCCCCAACCAGGCAGCAGCCTCCGCGGCGAATCCGGCGCCGACGGCCGACGCTCCCGCGACGAGACGCGCTTCGTCCCGAGCGTCGCCCACTGCATGCTCTGAGGCCTCCCTCGCGAGCAGCAACGCACGATCCGGATACCCCGCCTCGGTGAGCTGACGTGCGATCAGGGTGAGTTCCGGTGCCGTGGCCGGATCCCCCACGAGGGATGCCCGCGCCCGATGCCAGTCCGCGCTCACCCGGTCACCTCGACGCCGGAAGACCGCACTCAGGCGCCCATGGACCATCGCGGTTCCCGCAGCGCAGGTCGTGGCTCGTACCCAGATGGCCAGTCGTGTATCGGCGAACCGCGCACGACCGGCGTGCATGAGGAGGTGGTCGCCGACGGATGCGGCCGCGATCTCAGCCGCCGAGCGTCCATCGAACTCGAGAAGCGGATCGAGGACGTCGTCCAGGCAAACCGCCAACGCGAGGAGCAGCTCGCGATCACGGCCGTCGAGATGCAACCCATCGAACGTCTGCGCGATCGATGGAACGAGGGGCAAGGGCGTCGGCAGCGGACGGAATCCGTGGCGTTGAGCCGGTGTCAGGCGCTCGACGACTCCGCGAATCGTCGCCGCGTCTGCATTCAGGTCGTCGGAGAGCCGGGAGAGCACATGCGGCGCACAGCCGAGGCCCCGTTCGAGGAGATCGTCCAGAATGATTCCGACGGCGGCGGGCGCGATGAACGGCCCCCCGGACGTGCCCGTACCCTCGATGCCGATCCCCCTCAGCTTCGCGGGAACGTGTCCCGCGAAGCCGAGCGTATCAAACGGCGATCACTCCGCGTCGTCGTCCGAGCGGTAGGGGTCTGCGTCGCCGGCGTGAGAAGCCGAGGACGCGAGCTTGGCGACGTCGGCATCACGCTGCTGAGCCTCACGGAGCAGCGCGCCGATGTGGTCGGCGTTCTCCGGAAGCGCATCCGGGATGAATTCGAGCGTCGGCACGAGTCTCGTGCTCAGCTGTCGTCCGACCTCGGTGCGCAGCATTCCGGTCGCCGAGGTGAGCGCGGCACCGCTGGAGATGCGCTCCTCCTCCGTGCCCAACACCGTGTAGAACACGGATGCGTGCTGGAGGTCGCCGCTCACGCGGACGTCGGTGATGGTGACGAAGCCGAGGCGCGGATCGCGCAGCCCCTTCTCCAGCCGTTCGGCGAGGATCACGCGGATTCTATCCGCGAGACGGGCCTGTCGTTCGCCTGCCATTGGTCTCTCCCTGTCCAGGAACCCTCAGGGCGCCCCTCGTCTCCGTGCTCCGGGAGGAGCAGGAGCGAAGGACGCCCGAAGGTGTTTCGAATTGATCAGCCGCGAGGCTTCTCGACGAGCTCAGTCGTCTCGATCTCATCACCGATCTGAATGTCGTTGTACTTTCCGAGTCCGATACCGGCCTCGTAGTCCGTGCGGACCTCGGTGACATCGTCCTTGAAGCGACGCAGCGACTCGATGGCGAGGCCATCGGCCAGCACGACACCGTCGCGGATGACGCGTGCCTTGGCGTTTCGCGTGATCGTTCCCGATCGCACGATGACACCGGCGATGTTGCCGAACTTCGAGGAGCGGAACACCTCGCGGATCTCGGCCACACCCGACTGGACCTCTTCGTACTCCGGCTTGAGCATGCCCTTGAGCGAGCTCTCGATCTCGTCGATCGCGTTGTAGATGACGGAGTAGAAACGGATGTCCACGCCTTCACGGGCGGCACGCTCGCGCGCCTTCGTGTCGGGACGCACGTTGAAGCCCACGATGATCGCGTTGTCGATCGTCGCCAGGTTCACGTCGGACTCGGTGATCGCACCGACACCGCGGTGGATGATGCGCAGCTGCACCGAGTCGTCGACCTCGATCTTGAGGAGCGACTCCTCGAGTGCCTCGACGGCACCGGAGACGTCACCCTTGATGATGAGGTTGAGCGACTCGACCTTGCCCTCTTCGAGAGCTCGGGTGAAGTCCTCGAGCGAGATGCGCTTGCGAGCCTTGGCCAGCTGGGCGTTGCGCTCGACCGCTTCACGCTTCTCAGCGATCTGGCGAGCCATGCGGTCTTCCTCGGTGACGATGAACACGTCGCCGGCGCGCGGCACGGAGTTCAGACCCTGCACCTGCACCGGGCGCGACGGGTAGGCCTCGAGGACCTGCTCGCCGTTCTCGTCCGCCATCGCACGCACACGGCCGTACGCCGTGCCCGCGACGATCGCGTCACCGATCCGAAGCGTTCCGGACTGGATGAGCACCGTGGCGACCGAACCGCGGCCCTTGTCGAGCTTCGCCTCGATGGCGACACCGCGAGCGGCCTTGTTCGGGTTGGCGGTCAGGTCGAGGCCGGCGTCGGCTGTGAGCAGCACGGCGTCCAGAAGCTCCTGGATACCCGTGTTGGCACGAGCGGACACATCGACGAACATCACGTCGCCACCGAACTCCTCGGCGACCAGACCGTACTCGGTCAGCTGCTGACGCACCTTGGAGGGGTTGGCGTCGGGCTTGTCGACCTTGTTCACTGCGACCACGATCGGCACGTTCGCCGCCTGCGCGTGGTTCAACGCCTCGACCGTCTGCGGCATGATGCCGTCGTCGGCTGCGACCACGAGGATCGCGAGGTCGGTGACCTGCGCACCACGGGCACGCATGGCGGTGAACGCCTCGTGACCGGGGGTGTCGATGAAGGTGATGGCTCGCTCGATGCCCTCGTGCTCGGTCCAGACCTGGTAGGCACCGATGTGCTGGGTGATGCCGCCGGCTTCGCCCTCGATGACGTTGGTCTGACGGATCGCGTCGAGCAGTCGCGTCTTACCGTGGTCGACGTGACCCATGACGGTGACGACAGGGGGACGGATCTCGAGGTCGTCTTCGCTCTCCGCCTCCAGCTCGGCCTCGAGGTCGAGACCGAAGCCCTCGAGGAGCTCCTTGTCCTCGTCCTCGGGCGAGACCATCTGGATCTTGTAGCCGAGCTCGGCGCCCAGGACCTCGAACGTCGCCTCATCGAGGGACTCCGTGGCCGTGGCCATCTCACCCAGGTTGAAGAGGATGGTGACGAGGGTTCCGGGCTGGACCGTGTAACCGGTCAGCGTCTCGATCTTGTCGGCGAAGTCCGCGATGGATGCGCCGCGGCGCATGCGTATGATCTCTCCGTTGCCGCGGGTGACGTTGACGCCACCGACGACCGGAGCACTCCGCATCTCGAACTCTTGCCGCTTCGCCCGCCGCGACTTGCGCTGCTTGCTCTTGCCGCCGCCCTTGCCGAAGGCACCCGCGGTACCACCGCCGGGACCACGGCCACGACCGCCACCGCCGCCGGGACGACCGGCGAAGCCGCCGCCACCACCGGGACGTGCTCCGGGACCACCGGCACCGCCGGGTCCACCGGCGCCACCGGGACGGCCGGGGCCGCCGGGACGCTGCTGGAACGGAGCGCCGGGACGACCGCCCTGGCCACCGCGAGGTGCACCGGGACGCGGCGAGCCGGGACGAGGTGCACCCGGTCGGGGCGCACCCGGGCGCGGTGCCTGCGGGCGCGGGATGTTGCCGGGCGTCGGGCTGGGACGCTGCCCCATTCCCTGTGCCGAGGCGAAGGGGTTGTTGCCGGGGCGAGGACCTGCGGGACGCTGGCCCATGCCCTGTGCCGTCGAGAAGGGGTTGTTGCCGGGGCGAGGAGCGCCCGGCTTGGGAGCTGCGCCGTCAGCCGACTTCGCGTCAGCAGAAGCCTCGGGGGCCTCCGCTGCGGGAGCCTTCTCGACCGGTGTGGCCTCGACGGGAGCGGCCTCGACCGGTGCCGGCTCAGCGGGAGCCGGTGCGGGCTTCGGACCCGGCTTAGGTCCGGGAGTCGGTGCCGACGAGGCTCCAGGCTTGGGAGCCGACGTGGTCGACTTCGCAGCAGGCTTTGCTGCAGGCGCTGCCGGAGCCGCGGCCTTGAGCGAGCTGTCGGCCTCGATCGCCGCGCGCAGCTTGCGCGCCACCGGCGGCTCGATGGTGGAAGACGGGCTCTTCACGAACTCGCCGAGTTCCTTGAGCTTTGCAAGTGCGATCTTGCTGTCGACGCCGAGCTCGGCGGCGATCTCATGTACGCGTGGTTTACCAGCCACAATTCTCCTGTCTGAGTTGGTCTACCCAGACAGGGCAGACCACTAGTCGCGGACGGGTCTCATTTCGAGCCGTTCACTTTGTTTCCATAGCTGTTCAGCCTTTGTTTCTTGGTGGGTGCTGTTCGAAGGTCCGTGTGTCCAGCTGAGTGGTCACACGCAGTGCTCGTCCGAAAGCTCGTCGCCGCAGAGCGGCCTCCATGCATTCAGGTGTCGGATGCACCCACGCGCCGCGCCCCGGCAGGACAGCACGCTCATCAGGGATGAGGGTGTCGTTCTGGGCCACCACCCTGAGAAGGGCGGAGCGGGGAGCACGCGTGCGACAACCGACGCACGTTCGTACGGGTTCCATCTTACACCTGCGTTTCACCCCGCCTCGCCCGCTCCCGGGCGCGGCGGGAGGCCGGAGCCGGTCAGTCGAGGACGCTGTCCGGCTGGATGTCGATCTTGGCGCCGGTGAGCTTGGCAGCGAGACGCGCGTTCTGGCCTTCCTTGCCGATCGCGAGCGACAGCTGGTAGTCGGGCACCAGGGCCCGGACGGCCTTGGTATTGGCGTCGAGCACGAACGAGCTCGTGACCTTCGCCGGTGAGAGGGCGTGAGCCACGAAGGTCGGCAGATCAGCGTCGTAGTCGACGATGTCGATCTTCTCCCCCGCGAGCTCCTCTGTCACCGCGCGCACACGACGTCCCATCTCGCCGATACAGGCGCCCTTGGCGTTGATCGACGGGTCGTTCGCCTTGACCGCGATCTTCGTGCGGTGGCCGGCCTCGCGAGCGAGCGCGACGATCTCGACCAGACCTGCCGCGATCTCCGGCACCTCGAGGGCGAAGAGCTTGCGGACGAGACCGGGATGCGTGCGCGAGACCGTGATCTGCGGGCCCTTGAGTCCCTTGGCGACGCTCGTGACGTACACGCGCAGACGCGAACCGTGGGTGTACTCCTCGCCCGGCACCTGCTCTTCGGGCGGGAGGATCGCTTCGACGGCTCCGAGATCGACGTGGATCATGCGGGGGTTCGGGCCCTGCTGGATCACGCCGGCGACGATGTCGCCCTCTTTGTCCTTGAAGTCGCCGAGCACGACGTCGTCCGCGATATCGCGGAGACGCTGGCTGATGACCTGCTTGGCGGCGAAAGCCGCGATACGCCCGAAGTCATCCGGCGTCGCGTCCTCTTCACCGATGATCGCGCCCTCTTCGTCCTTGACGACCTGCAGCACGGCGACGTGACCGGTCTTGCGATCGAGGTCGACGCGGACGCCCTCAGGTGTCACACCGTCGGCGGCGACGTGCTTGGAGTACGCGGTCAGGATCGCCTGCTCGATGATCGCGACAAGCTCATCGAAGGGGATCGCCTTCTCCTTCTCGATCCCTCGCAGCAGACTCAGTTCGATGTCCATGACGGCCTCTCTATTCAGCTCTCGTCGCGCCTGTTCGCACGCGCGACATCCGTACCACGATACCCTGTGCCCACCGGCTCCCGCACGGCGGCAGGGGCGTCGGAGTCCGGGAGCCGCTCAAGGAGGAGCACGTGAGCACATTCGACACGATCGTGATCGGCGCGGGGATGTCAGGGCTCACGAGCGCCCGGATGCTCGTCGACGCCGGCCAGCGCGTCGTCGTCCTCGAAGGACGCGACCGCATCGGCGGCCGGATGCACACCGATCGCAGCGCCGGATTCCCGGTGGATCTCGGCGCTTCGTGGATCCACGGGATCGAGGACTCACCGCTGTGGAATCTCGTCCACGCCCTCCGCATTCCGGCGATCGAGTACACGGTGGGCAGCTTCCAGGTCGGCGGTCGCCCGATCGAGAACTTCGACGGCGAGGGACGCCCGCTGGACGACGCGGCCACCGCGCAGTGGATCTCCGACGTCGACCTGGCCGACCGCCTCCTCGTGGAGGAGATCGTCGCGTCCTCCCCCGGCGACACCTACCTGGATGTGACCGAGCGAGCTCTCGACAGGTCAGGGCTCACTCCCGAACGCATCGACGACATCCGCGAGTTCTTCCGCCACCGGGTCGAGGAGCAGTGCGGCGCATGGATCGGCGACCTCGACGCGCACGGCCTCGATGAGGACGCGATCGACGGCGATGAGGTGATCTTCCCCCGCGGCTACGACGAGCTGCCACGTCGCATCGGGGCAGGCCTCGACGTGCGCCTCGCGACCGTGGTGACCCGGGTGAGCCGCTCGTCCGACGGCGTCATCGTGCAGGCGGGCGGGACGGAGTACCGGGCGGATCGGGCGGTCGTCACCGTGCCCCTCGGCGTCCTCAAGGCGGGGACGATCACCTTCGACCCCGAGCTCCCGGATGCAGTCGCGGGCCCCGTATCACGGCTCGGGATGGGGGTCTTCAACAAGGTGTTCGTGCAGTTCCCCGAGCGCTTCTGGAACGAGGAGACCTACGTCATCCGCGCCCTCGGAGAGGCCGGTGAGCACTGGCACTCCTGGTACGACGTCTCCGCTGTCAGCGGCATCCCCACGTTGCTGACCTTCGCCGCCGGCCCGTTCGGTCGCCGGATGCAGGAGCGTGCGGATGCGGACATCGTCGCCGACGCCGTCAGCGCACTGCGCCGCCTCTACGGTGACGCCGTCGGGGAGCCGCTCGCCCACTGGGTCACCCGGTGGGGCGAGGACGATTTCTCGCGCGGCTCCTACTCGCACCTCGCGCTGGGTTCGACGCACCACGACCACGATGCGCTCGCGGGGCCCGTCGATGGCGTCTTGCACTTCGCCGGCGAGGCCACCTGGGGCGATGAGCCGGCGACCGTCGGTGCGGCCTTATCCTCGGGGCACCGGGCCGCGGAGCGCATCCTCGATCGCCCTGTCGACCTGGGGGACTTCGCCGCCCGCATCACCGCTCGGGAGCGGACGGAAGTGCGTTGATCGCACCGATCAGCCGGAACAGGTTGCCCACCTGCCGCTGATCCAGGTGAAGGATCAGGCGCGGCAGATCGAGGTTGTCCTGGTCGGCGACTTCGGGCTGGCGCGGTGCCGTCCGCTCGATCCTCCCCGACGACAGCATCGAGGCGAACTGCTCGTTGAGCTCGTCGATCTCGGCATCCGTCGGCTCGGCCTTCAACCGCAGCACGAGCGCGTCGCCCACCCAGCGCAACGAATGGTAGTTGTGCCAGAACCCGGTGATCTCGGCCCGAGCGGCCTCGACCGAATCGGTGATCACGACGCGGTCGAAGTCGCCCTCCGAGATCACCCCCGTCGGCGCGAGATGGTCATCGATGAAGCTGCGGAGGCCCTGCCAGAAAGTACCGCCCGGTTCGTCCAGGAGCACGATGGGCGTCGGCTCAGCCTTCCCCGTCTGCTGCAGGGTGAGCAGCTCGAACATCTCGTCGAGGGTGCCGAATCCGCCGGGCAGGCAGATGAACCCGAGCGATTCCTTGATGAGCATGAGCTTGCGGGTGAAGAAGTACTTCATCGCGACGACGTGGTCCTGACCCGTCACGAGGCCGTTGGGCTTCTCCTCGAAGGGCAGCCGGATGGAGACCCCCAGCGAGAGAGCGGGTCCGGCTCCCTCCGAAGCCGCCTGCATGATGCCGGGGCCGGCACCCGTCACGACCATCCAGCCGTCGCCCGCCAGCGCTGCGGCCACATCGCGAGCGGTGAGATACAGCGGATCGTCGTGTCGGGTGCGGGCCGAGCCGAAAACCGTCACCTTGGGGACACCGCGGAACGGCGCGAACAGTCGGAATGCGTCGCGCATCTCAGCCAAGGCCGCCGACGCGATCTTGAGGTCGAGACGGTCGGCGCCGTCCTCGCCGAGCAGGATCGCGGTGCGCAGCATCCGCATCACCAGTCGCCGGTCGGTATGCACTCCCGCGTCGTCGAGGACGGCGTTGATCTCGGAGCTGAGGGCTTCGGGGAGTGGTTCATCGATCATGACACCAGGGTGTCATGCAGCGATGCGAGCACGGGCGTATGCCACACCGCTTGTCAAAGACCGTTCATCTCGGCGACCGCCGCCCGGATCTGGTCGTGCGGGAGGGCCAGGCTCGTGTGTCCGTCTCGACCGGTCATGTCTCGCGCCGCCACCAGGGCGTTCCACACGGCCTCGTCGACGGCCTGGACGGCGGCGGTGAGGAACGGATCGATCCGGCCCCACGGGATCAGCCGCAGCGTCTCATACTCGGCACGCGCCCCATCAGGGAACGTGGAGGTCAAGGCCCCCTCGTTCGCCGTGGAGAAGACGAGCACGATGTCTCCCGAGAAATGGCTTCCTGCCGTACCGCTGCGCCCGAGGCCGAGTGCGCCGCGCCGGGCCAGGGCAGCGCACTGACCGGGGAGCAGAGGCGCATCAGTCGCGATGACGACGATCGCCGACCCCGCGCCCCCGGGAGCCCGCAGATCCCTCTCCCGAGAGAGCCAGTCGTCCTCGGCCATCGGATTCGGCGTCGACGAGCGCGCACCGATCCGGACCCCGCCGAGACGGAGCTCCTCCCTGGCGCCGAAGTTCGCCTGGATGAGCACGCCGATCGTGTACTCATCGTCGCCGTACGTCACGGTCCTCGAGGCCGTGCCCGTGCCGCCCTTGAACCCGTAACAGTTCATGCCGGTGCCGCCGCCGACGTTCCCTTCCTCCGGCGCGTCCCGGGAGGCCGCCTCCAGCGCCGCCCGGGCGTCCTCCGGCCTCACGTGGGCTCCGTTGATGTCGTTGAGGTAGCCGTCCCACGTCTCCCCCACCACCGGCAGCATCCATTGCGCGGCGACATGCGGAGCGTTCTCGGCGACCCAGGCGTCGATGCCTGTGTGCACGGCTCCCACCGCGTGGGAGCTGGTGATGCCGATCGGCATGGAGAGCGACCCCGACTCGTCGATCCAGGAGCGACCGGTCAGCTCACCGTTTCCGTTGAACGAATGCACGGCGGCCGCACACGGCACGCCGACCCCCGCCCGCCCCCGAGGCAGGATCGCCGTCACGCCGGTGCGCGCGGCACGTGGGCCTTCACCGGCGATCAGGGTCCGGTAGCCGACAGTCACGCCGGGGACGTCCGTGATCGCCCCCGCGACCCCGCTCCGACCGTCGAACGGTATTCCCAGGTCGCGCGCCCTGGTGTGGCCGTACGACGATCCCGATTGCAGCGATGCACTCATCCGATACTCCGATTCGACATGAACGTGTGTTCAGAGAATAGATGATTAATTCCTATTTTGCTTGACTTGTCGACCGACAGGCCCTTGAATCACTGTTCAAAGCGAACATGATCGCCCTCGTACCCCATCACCCGACAGTGCAGATTCCGGAGCCACAGATGTCTCAGCCGAATCCCCCCTCCGTCCCGACCACGACGACAACGCTCGCGCAGCGTCGCCTCGGCGTCTGGGCGATCGTCTTCTTCGTCGTCTCCGCCGCCGCGCCCCTCACCGTCGTCGCGAGCGCCGCCGCCACCGACTTCCGCCTCGCGGGTATCGGCGGGCCCGGAGCGATGCTCGCCAGCGGCGTGGTGCTGATGCTCTTCGCCGTCGGGTTCACCGCCATGTCGAGGTACGTGCGGAACACCGGAGCGTTCTACGTCTACGGGGCACGGGGGCTCGGCAGGCCCATCGGGATCGGGATCGTCTTCGTCACGGTCTTCTCGTACACCGCGCTGTGCATCTGCTTCTACGGCTTCGTCGGTTTCTTCGGCGAGATGACCTTCTCTGCGCTGTTCGGCATAGACCTCCCCTGGACCGTGTACGCCGTGCTGGCGCTGGTCATCGTCGGGCTTCTCGGTTACCGCAAGATCGATGTGGGGGCGAAGGTCCTCGGGGTGCTGCTCACCGCGGAGGTCGCGATCCTGCTGGTCCTCGCCATCGCCGTCCTGGCGAAGGGCGGGCCGGAGCCCGTCTCCTTCGCCTCGTTCGCGCCGGAGAACGTCTTCTTCGCCGCCGGGAGCGGGGCACTCTTCGTGTTCGGATTCGGTGCCTATCTCGGGTTCGAGAGCACGGCGATCTACACGGAAGAGGCGAAGGACCCTTCCCGTACCGTGCCGATGGCGACCTACATCTCGATCGCCTTCCTCGGAGTCTTCTACGCCTTCACCTTCTGGGTTCTCACGGTCGCGTTCGGCGTGGAGGGCGTGCTGAAGCTCGCGATGCAGGACGACTTCCAGGACATGGTGTTCCACGCCGGTGACGCCTACCTCGGCGAATGGGCATCCGTCACCATGCGCGTCCTCATCGTGACGAGCTTCTTCGCCTGCCTCCTCGCTTTCCACAACGCCAGCTCACGCTACCTCTTCTCGCTCGGGCGCGAGCGGCTCCTTCCCCCCTGGCTCTCGCAGACGGAACCGTCGACACAGGCGCCGCACCACGCCAGCCTCGTGATCTCGATCGTCTCGCTCGTGGCCATCGTCGTGACGATCATCAGCGGAGCGGACCCGTTCCTCGGTTTCGCTCTCCCGGTCTATTCGATCGGCGTCGCCGGGCTGGTGTTCGCGCAGGCTGTGGCCGCGATCGCGGTCGTCGGGTTCTTCCTCCGTGGACGCCGTGGACACAGCGTCTGGCGAGTCCTGGTCGCTCCCGCTCTCGGTGCGATCGGCCTGCTCATCGGATTCACACTCATCGCCCTGAACTTCGATCTCGTGACCGGCCTGGAAGGTCCGATCAACCTCGTCCTCCTCGCCCCCACACCCATCCTGTTCGTCGCGGGAACAGTCGCGGGTCTCGTTCTGAAGAAGCGTCGCCCCCAGCACTATGCTGAACTCACCACGCTCGTTCCCGACGACGAGTAGCGCCAGGCACGAGGAGGTCACGTGGCCGAGCAGCGCAAGCATGCCGCACGACGTGCGGAACTGATCTCCGCAACCAGACGCGTCGCGGGGCGCAGCGGAATCCGGGGGACGAACGTCCGAGCCGTCGCCGCCGAGGCATCGGTCAGCGCCGGAAGCGTCCTGTACTACTTCCCGAGCTTCGATGAGCTGATGTACGCGACCGTCGAGGGGGTGCTCGAGGAGATGTACGAGAGACGACGCACGATCGCCGAGCGCGAGACGGATCCCGCGAAGCGGCTGGTCTCCCTCATCGTCGCCGGTGTTCCCGACGAGATCAGCGATCACCTGCGGATGGCGTACGAGAGCATCCCGCTTCTTCGCGAGCAGCCCGAGTACCGACCCCTGCACCGATCGATCGTGGAGCGTCAGGTGGCGCTCTACCGCTCGACGATCGAGATCGGCACCGCCCTCGGGGCGTTCCGGCCGACCGCAGACCTCACCGTCATCGCACGGAACATCGTGGCCCTCGAGGATGCCTACGACCTCTACCCACTGATCGGTCTGGAATTGGGTGCGGAAACCTACCGCGCCAACATCCTCTCCTACGCGCGCACGGCGCTCGACTGCGCACTCGATCCCTGAGCCCCGGCCGCTGGCGCAGATCGGACGCTCCACCCGACCGACGAGGCACCCGATACGATCACGCGGCGACCCTGCTGTCAACGCCCGTGCGCGCTCCCGCCCTGCCGCGCATCCTGGAGTGATGACGGAGATCACAGGACCCGAAGCCCTCGCCCGCGTCGCCGAGCTCGTGGAGGACATCGACATCACGATGCTCACCACCACCGATAACGACGGCAACCTCGTGAGTCGGCCGATGTCGACCCGGCAGATGGACGACGCCGGCGACATCTGGTTCTTCACCGCCGAGGACACCGAGAAGGTCGATGAGGCGCGCAAGCACCACGACGTGGGCCTCGCTTACTGCGATGCCAAGGGGATGCGATATGTGTCGGTCGCAGGAACCGCAGAGGTGGTGCACGACCGCGCGAAGATGGAGGAGCTCTACTCCGCGTCGCTGGAGATCTGGTTTGCAGACGGCCTCGAGACCCCCGGCATCGCCCTCCTCAAGGTGACGCCGAAGGTGACGGAGTTCTGGGAGCCGTCGAAGGGCAAGCTGGCGCTCGCTGCAGGGGCACTCAAGTCCCTCGTCACCCGTGACACCCCGGATGACGACATCATGAACCACGGCCGCGTCGTCTGCTGACGACGCGGCCGCAGAGGCTCAGTGGGCGGCGGAGAGCCGCTGGACGACCTCATCGACGGAGACGGCGTCACGCTCACCCGTGGCGCGGTCCCACAGCTCGACCTGGCCTTCAGCGGCCCCGCGTCCGACGATGACGATCTTCGGCACGCCGACGAGCTCGGCGTCGCCGAACTTCACACCGGGCGAGACCTTGGGGCGATCGTCGTAGAGCACGTCGAGACCGGCGGCTTCAAGCTGTGCGGAGATGCCCTCCGCCACCTCGAACGCGACCTGGTCGCGACCGGCTGCGACGACCTGAACGTCGAACGGCGCCACGGAGGCCGGCCAGATGAGGCCCTTGTCGTCGTTGTTGAGTTCGGCGATGATCGCCAGGATACGGGTCACGCCGATGCCGTACGAACCCATCGTGACGGTGACGAGCTTGCCGTTCTCGTTCAGCACCTTGAGCCCCAAGGCCTCGGCGTACTTGCGGCCGAGCTGGAAGACGTGTCCGATCTCCATGCCGCGCGCGAGCTCCACCGGGCCCGAGCCGTCGGGCGCGGGGTCTCCTGCGCGGACGTTCGCGATCTCCACGATGCCGTCCGCGGCGAAGTCACGGCCCGCGACCACGGAGTGCGCATGCTTCTCGTCGATGTTCGCTCCGGTGATCCAGCTGGTGCCTTCGCTGACTCGCGGGTCGACCAGGTAGCGGATGCCGGTGGCCGACTCCTCGCCGAGCACCGCGCCCGTGGTCGACCAGGGGCCGATGTAGCCCTTCACCAGCAGCGGGTTGTTCTCGAAGTCGTCGGCGGTGGCCGTCTCGACCTCGGCGGGGGCGAACGCGACCTCGGCACGCTTCTCGTCGACCTCGCGGTCGCCCGGGATGCCGACGATGACGAGCTCGCGCGTGCCGTCGAGGTGGGTGAGCGCGAGCACGACGTTCTTGAGCGTGTCGGCCGCGGTGTACGCGCCGTCCAGCTCGCGGTTGGCGTGCGCGACCAGTGTCTCGATGGTCGGCGTCTCGGGAGAATCGAAGATCACCGGGGACGCGTCGGCGTCGTAGGCGATCGCGTCGGGAACCGCGGTGGTGAACGCCTCGACGTTGGCCGCATAGCCACCGGCGCTGCGCACGAAGGTGTCTTCACCGACCGGTGTCGGGTGCAGGAATTCCTCGCTCCGAGACCCGCCCATCGCACCGGCATCCGCCTGCACGATGACGTACTCGAGGCCGAGCCGCTGGAAGATGCGCTCGTACGCGTCCCGCTGCGCCTGGTAGCTGACATCGAGGCCCTCGTCGGAGGAGTCGAAGGAGTAGGCATCCTTCATCGTGAACTCGCGGCCGCGGAGCAGGCCGGCGCGAGGACGCGCCTCATCGCGGTACTTGTCCTGGATCTGGAAGATCGTGAGCGGCAGGTCCTTGTACGACGAGTACAGATCCTTCACGAGCAGCGTGAACGCCTCCTCGTGGGTGGGGGCGAGCAGGTAGTCGCCGCCCTTGCGATCCTGCAGGCGGAAGAGCAGGTCGCCGTACTCGTCCCAGCGACCGGTGGCCTCATAGGCCTCGCGCGGCATGAGCGCCGGGAAGTGCACCTCCTGTGCGCCGGCCGCAGCCATCTCCTCACGCACGACGGTCTCGATCTTCGACTTGACGCGCAACCCCAGTGGCAGCCACGCGAAGATGCCGGCGGCCTGCGGGCGGATGTATCCGGCCCGGATCAGCAGCCGGTGGCTGGCGACCTCTGCGCCTGCAGGGTCTTCACGGAGCGTGCGGAGGAAGAAGTTCGAAAGACGAGTGACCACGGAGCAAGTCTAGTGAGCCGCGGCCACCCGTCTTCGACCCCGTCAGTTGAGAGCCGGAAGGTTCGCCGGGACGACGCCGCCCGCGTAGAGATCGGCGGCCAGCTCCTGCAGCGCGGTGAGCGCGACCCGCTGCGGGAGCGGACCGTAGGAGATGCGCGCGACACCGAGCTTCTCGTACTCGGAAGCGGCGAGAGCACCGGGAATCCCGATCACGCTGACCTTGCGCTCTCCGATGCCCTCGACGAGCTGGCGGGTGACGTTCATGTCGAGGATGCCGGGGACGAAGACGGCCGTCGCTCCGGCGTCGAGGTAGGCACGACCGCGCTGGATCGCGTCGGCGATGCTCTCCGGGACGGGGCGTCCTCCGGCGCGGACGAACGCGTCAGTACGGGCGTTGAGGGCGAACGGCACGCCCTCGGCCTCCGCCGCCTTCACGATCGCCTCCACCGCCGCGACGGACTCGTCGAGCGGCTTGAGACGGTCCTCGACGTTCGCGCCGACGACGCCGACGCCGATGGCGAGCCGCGTGGTCTCCCCCGCCTCCCCGTATCCGTCATCGAGGTCGGCGGTGACGGGCACCTGGACGGCGGCCGCGATGCGGCCCACCATGTCGATCATGATCTCGCGCGGGGTGGCGCCGTCGTCGTAGCCGAAAGATGCGGCGATGCCGTGTCCGGCCGTGGCGATCGCCTTCGTCTCGGGGAGGGCGGCGACCGCCCGTGCGGAGACGACGTCCCACACATTCACGACGCGGAGGATCTCCGGCGCGTCATAGAGTCCGACAAGGGTCTGGGCCTTGGCTGCAGTGGTCATGACTCCACGCTAACGCGGGATGGCGTCTGCGGGGCCGGTTCACCCCGGCTCCGCGCGATCACTCCCACCTAGGGTGGAACCATGCCCCAGCGCCGATCACACGTCGCCCCTTCCGCTGCGCAGACCGAACTGGCCGCGGTGCTCGCCGCCCTGCGCGAGTCATCGGATGCTCCGCTCGATTTCCCGGACGACGTCATCGCCGAGGCGGAAGCGGCGACGGCGACCATGCCGGAGCTCGACCTTCGGGACATCCCCTTCGCGACCCTGGATCCGGAGGGGTCTCGCGACCTCGATCAGGCGTTCCACCTGGAGCGCGACGGAACCGGGTACACGGTTCGCTATGCGATAGCCGATGTCCCGGGGTTCGTGATCCCCGGTGGCACGGTGGACGCCGAAGCTCGGCGTCGTGGACAGACGCTGTACGCGGCGGACGGCACGGTTCCCCTGCATCCACCCGTCCTGAGCGAAGACCGTGCTTCGTTGCTCGCCGACGTCGACCGACCGGCGCTGGTGTGGACCTTCACCCTCGACTCCGCGGGCGTCGTCTCGACCTTCCGACTGGAGCGCGCGCTGATCCGCTCCCGCGCGCAGCTCGACTATGCGACGACCCAGCTGTCGATCGACCGCGGCGAGGCTGGGCCGGCCGCGCTGCTCCCTGAGATCGGCGCGCTGCGGCTCGAGCAGGAGCGCCTGCGCGGCGGAGCGAGCCTGAACCTTCCGGACGAAGAAGTCGTACGCGCCGACGACGGCACCTACGCGATCGAACGTCGCAGCCCGCTCCCCGTGGAGGAGTGGAACGCCCAGCTCTCGCTCATGACCGGGATGGCGGCGGCCTCGCTGATGCTCGACGCCGGGGTGGGCATCCTCCGCACGATGCCGGAGCCGGATGACGCCGCGTTCGAGACGTTCCGGCATCAGACGGAAGCCCTCGGTCGCCCGTGGACGAGCGGCACCTACGGTGAGTACCTTCGAGACCTCGACCGGGCCGATCCGATCACTCTTCCCGTGCTGGAAGCCGCATCATCCCTCTTCCGTGGAGCGGGGTATCTGGTGTTCGACGGAGAGGCCCCGGACGACGCCGTGCAGGCCGCCATCGCTGCTCCCTACGCGCACGCGACGGCTCCCCTGCGCCGGCTGGTCGACAGGTGGACCCTCGCGATCTGCCTCGCTGTCTCGAACGGCGATCCGGCCCCCGAGTGGGCCCGCAGCTCGTTGGCGGAGCTGCCCGCCCTCATGCAGGAATCCGGCCAACGGGCGTCGAGGATGAATGCCGCCACGATCAACAGCGTGGAAGCCGCACTTCTCACTCCGCTGGTGGGCTCGACGATCGAGGCGACCGTGATCGAGCTTCGCGGTGAGCGCGCGGCCATCCAGCTCGCCGATCCCGCCGTCACCGCCACGGCGCCGCTGCCTGCGGACGCGGAACCGGGCGATGTCGTGCGGCTCCGCGTCGTGCGTGCGGACATCGCCAAGGGAGAGGTCGAGTTCGCGGTCTGAGCATCCTGCCGGCGACTACCCTGACGAGATGGATCATGTCGACCTCGCCGAGCGCTTCGTCGCCTCCGCTTACCCGAACGCCGGGATCGCGATCGTCGCGGGAAGCACAGCACGGGGCGAGCGGACCGCGACGAGTGACGTCGATCTTCTGCTGATCGGCGACTCCCTCTTCGACGATGCCTCGAAATCCAGCGAGGCCGCCACTCACGAGTTCGAAGGGGAGATCTTCGAGGTGTTCGCGTACACACCGCAGGGCTTCGACGAATGGGCGAATCGGGGAATCGACCGGCGGCGCCCTGTGATCGTGCACATGCTCGCTGAGGGGGTGCCGGTCCGCACACACGCCTCGTTCGTCGAACTTCGGTCGAGGTGGAGCGCGATCCTCGCTGCCGGTCCGGCTCTCGATGCCGCGGACTCACGGTTCCGGCGTTACATGATCACCGACCTGCTCGACGATCTGCGGGACGCGACGGACCATCTCGAGCAGCGTGTGATCGCCGGCACGCTGTTCGAGCGGATCGCGGAGCTGATGCTGCTGAACGACCGACGCTGGATTGCGACCGGCAAGTGGCTTCCGCGGCGACTACGCGCTCTGAACGCGGAGCGCGCCGAGATGCTGAGTGCGCCGCTGCTCGCGGGCAACTACGCGGCTTTCGCCGATCGCGTCGAAGAGGAACTCGCGCGCGCGGGCGGGCGGGTGCAGGCGGGATTCGTGCGCTGACGTCAGCCTGCGGGCGTCGCCACGGTCGTCATGACCAGGAGCTGCGGATCGCTCAGGTCGAGCGACACCGTGATCGAGGCGAACGCGGCGAGCGAATCGACGTGGGTTCCTCCACAGAGGATCACGGCCTCTCCCTGCGGAAGCTCGCAGTGCCAGCGCCGCCGGTCGACGATGGTCGGGCCTTCGGTCTCAATGCTGCTGGGGGCGCTCGAGGCAACCCACGCAGCGAGCTGGTCGTTGACCTGCGACTCACGGTCGGCGAGTGTCGCAGCGAACGTCTCGGTGTCGAAACCCGCTCTGCGCAGACTCTTGCCGAGGCGGTACTCGTCGACGGCCCCGTCCTCGTGGATGCGACTCGACTGATTCGCACGGCCCTCGAAGTCGGGGCTGCCGAGCGCGTCCGCACCCGGATCCTTCCGCCAGAGGTCGGCGAGAGCGAGGTCGAGCGCCAGGGAGGCGAGATGACAGGCCGTGTGACCGCGGCTGAGGCCCGCACGACGCTCACCGTCGACCGACAGGGTCACCCGTGCGCCCTCGGCGAGTGACGTCGGGACGGCACCGTCGATGCGATGCCCGACGAGCCATGTCCAGCCATCGGCACCGCGCTTGACGGGGATGTCACTTCCGACGGCGAACTCGCCCTCATCCGAGACAGCGGCCATGAGCGCCTCGGCCACCTGGACCGTGTCATCCCCGAGGGAGATGGCTCCTGCGTCGCCGGGCTGATCCGGCCAGGTGTGGTCGACGGGATGGAAGGGGGTCGAGTCGACGACGATCACCGTGCCGTCGAGATGGCTCTCGACGCGGGTGATGACGCCGTCTCCGGCGACGGCCCCGTCTGCGAAGGTCACGATGGTGGGCGTCGACATGGATCTCCTCGGATTCGACGGTGACGCGGTCGTTTGACCGGGGCGGACCTCGGTCTGACGCGTCAGTGGGACGGCGGGATGGTGAAGCTGGCGAGCTTGTCACCCTCGACGACGAAGATGCCGTCGGATTCACCGTTGAAGACCCGGCTCGCCCATCCGAAGCGGATGCGCGTGGTGCTGCCCTCGGTCTCGGCGGAGAGCACGGTCATCTGTGCGCCCGCGCCGATCGCGTCGCTGCCCGCCCATCCGCGCACCCCGTCAGGACCCGCCTTGACCGTGCCCCAGTCGCTGACGAAGCCGTCGGGCGTGAATACGTCGACGAACGCCTCGGTGTCGGCGGCGTTAATCGCGTCGACCATCGCCTGGACCGGAGCGGGCAGGGTGACATCGGACATCTCGGGCTCCTCCGGGTTCAGACCGTGACGACCTGGGCGGTACCGAGCGGGGCTTCCGGCCCCATGTCTGCGGCGATCCGGTTGGCCTCTTCGATGAGCGTCGCGACGATGTCTGCTTCCGGCACGGTCTTGATGACCTCGCCCTTCACGAAGATCTGTCCCTTGCCGTTGCCCGAGGCCACACCGAGATCGGCCTCGCGAGCCTCGCCCGGGCCGTTGACGACACAACCCATCACGGCGACGCGCAGCGGGACGGTCATGTCCTTGAGCCCCTCGGTGACGTTCTCCGCCAGCGTGTAGACGTCGACCTGAGCGCGACCGCACGACGGGCAGGAGACGATCTCGAGCTTGCGCTCACGCAGGTTGAGGGACTGCAGGATCTGGTGGCCGACCTTGACCTCTTCCGCCGGCGGCGCCGACAGGGACACACGGATCGTGTCACCGATGCCTTCACCGAGCAGGATGCCGAAGGCCGTGGCGCTCTTGATCGTTCCCTGGAATGCGGGGCCCGCCTCGGTCACACCGAGGTGCAGCGGCCAGTCGCCCCGCTCGGCCAGCAGACGGTACGCCTTGACCATCACGATCGGATCGTTGTGCTTGACCGAGATCTTGAAGTCGTGGAAGTCGTGCTCCTCGAAAAGCGACGCCTCCCAGACGGCGCTCTCCACCAGGGCTTCCGCCGTCGCCTTGCCGTACTTGGTGAGGATGCGGCGGTCCAGCGATCCGGCGTTGACACCGATGCGCAGGGAGACGCCGGCGGCCTTCGCGGCCTCTGCGATCTTGCCGACGTTGCCGTCGAACTCGCGGATGTTGCCCGGGTTGACCCGAACCGCTCCGCATCCCGCGTCGATGGCCGTGTAGATGTAGCGGGGCTGGAAATGGATGTCGGCGATCACGGGGATCTGACTCTTCATCGCGATGATCTTCAGCGCGTCGGCATCGTCCTGATGCGGCACAGCGACGCGAACGATCTCACAACCCGAGGCCGTCAACTCGGCGATCTGCTGGAGCGTCCCGTTGATGTCGGTCGTCTTCGTGGTCGTCATCGACTGCACGCTGACGGGAGCGTCACCGCCCACGAGCACCTTGCCCACTTTGATCTGCCGGGACTTACGGCGCGGGGCGAGGACTTCGGGGATCTTCGGCATTCCGAGGTTCACTGCTGGCACCCCCCAAGCCTACGCCGCCAGGATGCAAGTGGGCTGGACGGACGCACCTACGCTGGACACATGGCAGTCGTCCTCCTCACCGGCTTCGAACCCTTCGACGGCGCCGACCGCAACCCGTCGGCAGATGCCGTGCATGCTGTCGCAGCGGGGTATGACGGCCCGCACGACCTCATCGTCGCGACGCTTCCGGTCGCGTTCGAGGCCTCCGCTCACCGCATCCGCGCGTTGATCGCGCACCACTCCCCCGACGTCGTCATCGCCACCGGACTCGCGGGAGGAAGCTCACATGTCGCGGTCGAGCGCATCGGTGTGAATCTGATCGACGCGCGCATCCCCGACAACGACGGCGCCCAGCCCGTCGATGCGCCCAGTGAGGTGGGCGGTCCCGCAGCGCGGTTCTCGACCCTTCCGGCCAAGCGCCTGGTCCGGGAGCTGGCCGCCGAGGAACTGCCGGCCCGGCTCTCGCTCTCTGCCGGCACCTACGTGTGCAACCACGTGCTGTACACGGCGCTGGGTGCCGTTCGGCAGGATGCAGTCGCCGGGTTCGTGCACCTTCCCTGGTCGACCGGCACGGCGCCGATAGGCACTCCGCATCTCGCCGAGGAGCGCCTGGAGCGCGCCATACGCCTCGTCGTCGATCACGCGCTGGACACCGAGACGAGGGAGCCCGGCGGCAGTACCTGGTGACGTCATGGCGCTCGGGCCGCCACCCCCGATGTGGTAGTTTCGGCCCCATGCTCGCGAACTTCACCTGGTGGCCCGCCTTCTAGGCGGTGTGTTCGCGTTCCCACGAATTCAGACCGCCTCCGGGGCGGTCTTTTCGTTGCGCCGAGCCGGAGCACTGCACAGGAGACATCGATGACCCTCTCACGACTCGCCGAGCTCACCGCCGACCCGACGGCATCCTTCGTGCTGATCGCACGCGACGGCACCGACACCGTCGAGCTGCTCAGCGGCGACGTCGTCGACGTCGACCTGCTCGCCGACATCCCGCTGACGATCGACGGCACGCCTCGCGAAGTCTTCTCGATGGTCCCTTATCGCCAGGTGCGCGAACGCGGTTTCGTCGCACAGGACGACGGCGCACCGTTGCGCTGTCTGGTCGTCGACGAGCACCTTCACCTCCCGACCGCTGAACTCCTCGCCGCGCTCCCGAGCGCACCCGTCGCGTTGCATGACGATGGCTTCGACATCGCCGACGACGAATACGCGGCCATCGTCGAGAAGGTCATCGCCGACGAGATCGGTCGCGGCGAGGGCGCGAACTTCGTCATCCGACGTGACTTCACCGCGGACATCGAGGTCGATGATCGTACGGCGGCTCTCACCTGGTTCCGTGCCCTGCTCACGCACGAGCGCGGGGCCTATTGGACCTTCGCGGTCTTCACGCCCGGCCACATCGCCGTCGGCGCCAGCCCCGAGGCCCACGTGGTCGCTCAAGGCGGCGTCGTCACCATGAACCCCATCTCCGGAACCTTCCGTCACCCGGCCGGCGGAGCGACGAAGGAGACGCTGGTCGACTTCCTCGCCTCGACCAAGGAGACCGAGGAGCTCTTCATGGTGGTGGACGAGGAGCTCAAGATGATGAGCGCCGTCTGCTCCGACGGAGGACGGATCACGGGCCCGCACCTCAAGGAGATGTCGCGGCTCACGCACACCGAGTACATGCTTCGCGGACGCAGCGCCCTCGACCCGCGCGACATCCTGCGCGAGACCATGTTCGCCCCCACCGTCACCGGGTCACCCATGCAGAACGCGTGCGCGGTGATCCGTCGACACGAGCAGAAGCCTCGCGGCTACTACTCCGGTGTCGCGGCGCTGTTCACCCCGAATGCGGATGGCGGTCACGACCTCGATGCACCGATCCTCATCCGCACCGTGTACCTCCAGGACGGCGCCCTCCGCGTACCGGTCGGCGCGACACTGGTCCGACACTCCGACCCGATGGGCGAGGTGTCAGAGACGCACGGCAAGGCCGCGGGAGTGTTGGGGGCCATCGGGGCGATCGACCGGGATCGGGTGGCCGAGGCACGCAGCGATGCGGATGCCCCGGGTGCCGCGCGTGCCCTCGCCGACGATCCGGCCATCGCCGAGCTCCTGTCCTCACGCAACGCCCGCCTGGCCGAGTTCTGGCTCAACCCGCAGGGCGAGGAGTTCACAGGCCCGTTCGCCGGACGGTCCGCTCTCGTCGTGGATGCGGAGGACCGGTTCACGACCATGCTCGCCCATCAGCTTCGCCACCTCGGCCTCGCCGTGACGATCGCTCCTTGGAGCGAAGTCGAGAACGCCGTTCTGGATGCGGCCGACCTGGTCGTCGCGGGGCCCGGTCCCGGTGACCCGCGGGATGCGCAGAACGCGCGCATCGCGCGGATGCGCGAGGTGGTCGCCCGTCGCCTCGATTCCGACGCACCACTGCTCGCCGTGTGCCTGAGCCACCAGATACTCGCCGACCGGATGGGCATTGCTCTGACTCCGCTCGACGCCCCGCACCAAGGCCTGCAGAAGTCCGTCCCGGTGTTCGGGGAGAACGCATCGATCGGCTTCTACAACACCTTCACTGCGCGCGTCGCGCCCGGTACGGCAGCTGTCGGTGCCGCCGAGGTGTCGGCGGATCCCGACTCGGGCGATGTCTATGCCCTCCGTGGCACGCATTTCGCGTCCGTGCAGGGGCATCTCGAGTCGATCCTCTCGCGCGATGGTATCCGCACGCTCGAACGCCTCGTATCGCACGCGCTCGCCTGAGGCGGAGGGGCCCTCCCGCCAGCGGTGGACCGCGCCGATCTCAGCCCAGAAGATTCACCGGGTTGAAGAGGTCGGCGATCAGAAGCAGGGCGCCCATCGCGATCAGGACCACCGCGACGACCACGGTCAGAGGCACGAGCTTGGTCGCATCGACGGGCGCGGGCGGAGGCCTGCGGAACAGCTTCGCCCATGCACGCTTGATGCCGTCCCACAGGGCGACGACGATGTGACCGCCGTCGAGCGGGAGCAGCGGGATGAGGTTGAACACGAAGAGAGCGATGTTCAGCGAACCCAGCAGTCCGAGCAGGAACGCGAATCTGTTGAGGATCGGCGCATCGGTCGCGGCCACCTCGCCGGCGAGGCGCCCGACGCCGACCACGCTCAGTGGTCCGTTCGGGTCGCGTTCCCCACCGGTCACGAGCGACACCCCCACGTCCCAGAGACGCACCGGGAGCGTGACGATCATCGAGGCAACCCGAGCAGTGCTGTCGGCCGCCATCTCGGGGCCCGCGGTCAACGGCTGCTGCACGTAGCCCATCTGCGCGCCCATCCCCACGTAGCCGACCTCCTTGACGACGGGCTCTCCCGCCTCGTCCAGGACCGGCTGTCCGCTGGCGTCGGTGATCGTGCGCTCCGCGGCGATCGGCGTGAGGCGCAGCGACTTCTCCGCCCCGTCGCGTCGCACCACCATGTCGAGCGTCTCGCCCGGTGCCGCCTGCACGATCGCCGTGGCCTCGGCGAACGTCGACACGGGCTGGTCGTCGACCGACACGATCACATCGCCCGGCTTGATCCCGGCTTCCGCTGCAGGTGACGCCGGATCGTCGGGGGTGCACTCGGTCGCCGTCGAACCGGCGGGGACCACGCATTCGTTGACGGACGCGATCGTCGTCGTTCCCTGCTGCAGGCCGATGCCCGAAAGCAGCACGGTGAAGATCACCGTCGCGAGAAGAAGATTCATCACCGGGCCGCCCAGCATGACGACCACGCGCTTCCACACGGGCAGGCGGTAGAAGACGCGGTCTTCGGCACCTTCCGCGATCGTCTCGTCGTTGGCGCTGCGCGCATCCTGGATCAACGAGCGGAAGACACCGGACGCCGGACCGGAGTTCTTCGACGCCGGGTACATGCCCGACATGGAGATGAAGCCGCCTAGAGGGAGCAGCTTGAACCCGTACTCCGTCTCGCCGATGCGCTTCGACCACAGCCGCGGCCCGAAGCCGATCATGTACTGCCCGACGCGCACGCCGAAGAGCTTCGCGGGGACGAGGTGCCCGACCTCATGCAGGCCGATCGAGAGCCCGAGGCCGATCAACATGAAGAGGATGCCGGCCAGATAGAGCAGGATTTCCACGTGCCAACGTTAGTGCCCCCAGCTAGGAATCCGCCCGGTGGCTCGGCGCGGCTAGGCTGTGAGCGTGAATGACCGGCAGCTGCGACTCGTGCGCGCTGCCGCCGTCTCCTCGGTGGCGACTTTGCTCGCAGCCCTGTCCCATACGCTCGGCGGTGGTGCAGCCCCGCATGTGCTGTTGATCCTGGCAGTCGCGACCCTGCTCACGCCGCTGTCCGCTCTCCTGGTCGGCGTCCGAGAGTCGCGCACCCGCGTGGCCGTGGCTGTCTTCCTCGGGCAGGCCGCTTTCCACCTCCTGTTCCAGGCGCTGGGCTCGCCCACCGGCACGACGCCGACCGCCGGCGGCGGCGGACACTCCCACCACCTCGACCTGGCACTCCTCGGGTCCGCGTCCCCTACAGCTGCCCCCGGCACGCTGATGCTGTTCGCACACGTCGTCGCGGCCGTGCTCACCACGCTCCTGGTGTGGCACGGCGAAGCCCTCGTGCAGGTCGTCGCCCGCTGGGTCGATGCGCTTTTCCGACGCGCATCCACGGTGGCGCCCACCATGCATCGCCGGCCGCGCCGCCTGCGCTCGATCACCATCGCCATCTTCGATGCCTCCGTCTCGGTCGCTGTGCCGAGACGCGGTCCTCCTGCACTCATCCGCGACTGATCCGTCGCACCGGAATCCGCCGCCCCGACGCGGGCGGCATCCCTTTTCGCGGAGACGCACCATCGTGGCGCGCCCGCACTTCGAGCACCAGGAGAACTCTCATGACCCGCAACACCCGTACCCGCCGTCTCCGCATCGCCGCCGCCGGCGTCCTCGGCGGAGCCGCTCTCGCCCTCGCCGTCCCCGTCATGGCCGGTGCCCACGTGGGCGTCAGTCCCGACGAACTCGCCGCGGGGGACCACGGCGTCCTCACCTTCTCGTTCTCGCACGGCTGCGAGAACTCGCCCACCACCGCGCTGCGCATCACGATGCCCGAGGGGCTGGCCTCGGTCGCACCGACCATGGACAGCGATTGGAACATCCAGGTCGAACGCGGCGATGACGGCCTCGTCAGCGCCGTGACCTACACCGCCGTCACCCCCGTGCCCACCGATCTCCGCGGCGCGGTGAGCATGGGAGTCGGCCTCGACGAGAGCACGCCGGCCACCCTCGCCTTCCCCGTCGTGCAGGAGTGCGTCGAAGGCTCGACCGAGTGGACGCAGCTCGCCGAGAACGGCGAAGATCCGCACAGCCTCGACGCACCTGCACCGGTCGTCTCCGTGACGGCGGCTGCTGCGGCCGGGCACGGGGAGCACGCCGAGACGAACGCTGCAGAGGACGGAACGGCCGCAGCCGCGGTCTCCGATCCCCTGGGTGTGGCGCTCGGTGCCGGAGGGCTCATCGCAGGATTCGCCGCGCTGGTCGTCGCGATCCTCGCCTACCGGCGTCGCGCCTGACGATGTGAGTGGCCCTTCGCGCTTCGTCCTCCGTCGCGCGAGGGGCCACTCCGCGAAGGGTTTCTCACCGCGGTCGTGAGATCATTGATGCGTCATGTCGATTGAACAACAACCGAGCCTGCCTCCCGTGCTCCGCCCCGCGAACCCGCCCCGGCGTGAGCTGTCCGAACTCGCTTCCCGCTTCGCCCGCACCGTACACGGTGATGTCGACGGGATCGCCCTCTCCGGCATCACCCTCGCGACGGCAGATCTCCGCCCCGGCGAGGCGTTCGTCGCGATCAGGGGCGTCAACCGGCACGGTGCGGAGTTCGCCGTCACTGCAGCCGAGAAGGGCGCCGTCGCGGTCATCACCGATGAGGCGGGCGCAGAGATCGCCCAGGCGGCGGGGCTCCCCATCCTCGTGGTCGACGACCCTCGTGCGGTGCTGGGTGACCTCAGCGCCTGGGTGTACGGCACCGGCGCCGGTGACCCGCTCCCTCTGCTCTTCGCGACGACGGGAACCAACGGCAAGACCAGCGTGTCGCACCTGCTCGAAGGCATCCTCGATCAGATCGGCGTCGTCACCGGGCTCTCCTCCACGGCCGAACGCCACATCGCCGGTGAGGTCATCGTCTCGCGTCTCACCACCCCCGAGGCCTCCGAGATGCATGCGCTCCTCGCCCTCATGCGTGAGCGCGCGGTAGAAGCGGTCGCCGTCGAGGTCAGCGCGCAGGCGCTGTCGCGTCACCGCGTCGACGGCATCCGATTCGACGTCGCCGGATTCACCAACCTGAGCCACGACCACCTCGACGACTATGCCGACATGGACGAGTACTTCGAGGCCAAGCTGCCGCTTTTCCGCCCCGACCGGGCCGAGCGGGGCGTCATCTGCCTGGACTCGCCGTCCGGAGCGATCGTCGTCGAGCGCGCCGAGATCCCCGTCGTCACGGTCGGCACCCCGTCGATCGCCGCCGACCGTGCGGCCGCGGCCGCCTCTGACTGGGTGGTCGTCATCGATGAGGAGAGGGCAGCCGGCACCACGTTCACGATGACCGGTCCCGCGGGTTCCCTCACCACGACGGTCCCGGTGATCGGCCGGCACATGGCCGCCAACGCCGCTCTGGCGATCGTGATGCTCCTCGAGGGCGGCTACGCCTGGGATCGCATCGTCGACGCGCTCACGCGCGACGGCGGCATCCGCGCCTACCTGCCCGGTCGCACGCAGCTCGTGTCGGGCGACACCGGCCCCGCCGTGTTCGTCGACTTCGGACATTCCCCCGATGCGTTCGAGAAGACGCTCGCCGCCGTCCGACGCGTGACGCCGGGCAAGGTTCTGATGCTGTTCGGCGCCGACGGCGACCGCGACGCGAGCAAGCGCTTCGACATGGCGCGCACGGCTGTCGAGGGCAGCGACATCCTCGTCGTCACGGACCACCACCCGCGTTTCGAGGACCCCGCGTCCATCCGGGCGACGCTGATCGACGGCGCTCGCACGGCGCGTCCGGATGCCGAGATCCACGAGGCCTCGCCGCCCGAGAACGCCATCGTCACCGCGGTCGGCCTGGTCGGCGACGGCGACGCCATCCTCTGGGCAGGCCCCGGACACCAGGACTACCGGGACATCCGCGGAGTGCGCACGCCGTACTCCGCGCGCGAGCTCGCCCGACGAGCGCTGCGCGCTGCAGGCTGGCCCGTGCCGGACTCGCGTTGGCCTGTCCCCTACCCCGACGAAGACTGAACCGCGGTGTGCCGGGGCGGGAGAACGCCCCGGCGCCGACGCAACGACTCGGACTCTCAGACGGCGGCGATCAGCCGATCGGCAGTGGCGCGCGCCCAGGACTCTGCCGCGGCAAGCGTCTCGACCGTGAGCACGTCGGGCGCATCGTGCGCGTCGATGACCCGGGCGATGGTGTCGACGATACCGAGGAACGAGAGCCGCCCCTCATGGAACGCATCGACCGCCTGCTCGTTCGCCGCGTTGTAGACGGCGGGGAACGTCCCGCCCGCGCGTCCGACCGCCTTCGCGAGCGCGACCGACGGAAAGGCCTCCCCGTCGAGCGGCTCGAACGTCCAGGACGTGGCGGATGACCAGTCGAGCGGTCGGCCGACGCCACCGACGCGGTGCGGCCAGTCCAGGCCGAGGGAGATCGGCAGACGCATATCGGGCGGCGAGGCCTGCGCGATCGTGGAGCCGTCGATGAATTCGACCATCGAGTGCACGATCGACTGCGGGTGCACGACGACCTCGATGTCGTCGTAGGCGACGTCGAACAGCAGATGCGCCTCGATCACCTCGAGTCCCTTGTTGACCAGGGTCGCGGAGTTGGTCGTGACCATCCGGCCCATGTCCCACGTCGGATGCGCGAGCGCCTCGGCCGGAGTGACCTCGGTCAGTTGCGCACGGTTGCGTCCGCGGAACGGTCCGCCGGACGCCGTCACCACGAGGCGGCGCACCTCGGCGTGGGTGCCGGCGAGGAGCGCTTGCGCGAGTGCCGAGTGCTCGGAGTCCACCGGGACGATCTGCCCGGGGGCAGCGGCGGCGAGTACCAGGTCGCCGCCGACGATGAGGGATTCCTTGTTCGCGAGGGCGAGGGTGCGACCCGCCTTCAACGCCGCGAGAGTCGAACCGAGGCCGATCGAGCCGGTGATCGCGTTGAGCACCACATCGGCCTCGACGTCACGGACGAGCTGCTCGGCCTCGACCGCGCCGAGCGCCGTCGACTCGACCTGGAACTGCGCGGCCTGCGCCTCCAGCATCTCGGCATTGGAACCGGCAGCGAGGCCGACCAGCTCGAATCGACGAGGGTTGGCACGGATCACATCCAGTGCCTGGGTGCCGATGGAGCCGGTGGAGCCGAGGACGATGACGCGACGCATACCGCCAGCCTAGGTCACGCCCACGGCCTCCCTGCGGTCACTGCTGCGGCTGGACCGGGGTCGTCGCGAGGATGTCGACGACGAACACGAGGCTCTCCTTCTGGAGTTCGTGCCCCTCGCTCGCGCCGTAGCCGTCGGACGGCGGCATCACGACGACGACCTGCGAGCCGACCCGCTGGCCCTCGAGGGCCTTCTGGAAGCCAGCGACGACGCCGGTGGTCTGGAACTGCGCCGGAGCGGCCTCACGGCTCCAGCTGGAGTCGAACTCCTTGCCGTCGGACCACTTGACGCCCAGGTACTGCACGACCACGAGGTCGCCCGAAGCGACAGTCGCGCCGTCGCCCTGCTTGAGGACCGCGACCTTGGTCTCGGTCGGCGCGTCGCCGTCGGGGATCGTCACGGTCGGCGCGCCCTTGTCGTCGAGCTTGACGGTCGGCATACCCGGCGTCGGGTCGACCGGCGTACCCGTCGCCACCTCGGGCAGCTGCTCGACGGCTTCGGCGTAGACGACCACGTTGTTGGCCCCCTCGCCGAGGACCTGGCCCGGGAGCGTGAGCACGATCCGCGAGCCGACAGGCTTGCACTCGAGTGCGGCGACGAAGAGCGACGACTGGTTCGTGTCGAGCAACACGGGCAGCACTCCGCCCTCACCACGGGCCGAAGAATCGAGCACCTGATTGTTCGTCGCATCGACGATCTGGTACTCCACCGATACGAGGTCACTCACCACGACGTCATCCCCGTCTCCCTCGGAGATGACGGTCCTCTCCACACCGGCGAACGGAGCATCGGCGGGAACCGTCACTTTGGTGTCCGCGCCTTCGCCCTCCACGACGACGGAGTCGGACGTGTCTCCCGACTTCGCGTCCAGCTGGCACGCGCTCGACGCCGTCGGCGAAGGGGTGCCGGAACTCTCCGGGGCACCGCCACCAGCACAACCAGCCAGCAGGAGAGTCGCCGCGGCGACGGTGGACAGGACGATGAGCGGACGCTTGCGCACAGTGGGACCTCGGGATCGCAGGGCAGGAAACTCCATCCTGCCTCATACCCCTTTGCCCGCGCTGGGAGGCGCGTCGGAAGTCTTCATTCCCACGGTGGCATGGATCCGGGAGTAACCTGCTCTGATGACCTCTGAGCAGTCCGTCGAGCCCGAATCCTCGTCAGAAGAGGAATCCTCGTCAGAAGAGACTGCGAAGCCTCGTCATGCCGGATTCGCCTACACGCTCGGCCGCAGCCTCATCACGCCGCTCGCGCGTCTCGTCTATCGCCCCCGGATCGAGGGGCGGGAGAACGTGCCGCTGAGCGGTCCGGTCATCTTCGCGAGCAATCACCTGTCGTTCATCGACTCGATCGCGATCCCTGTCGCTGCTCCTCGCCCTGTGCACTTCCTCGCGAAGTCGACGTATTTCGAGGGCACCGGCTTCAAGGGCTGGATGAGCAAGACGTTCTTCGAGTCCATCGGCGCGATTCCGGTGCGGCGCGGCGCGGGCCAGGCCGCCTTGGATGCCCTCGACCTGCAGCGCCAGCTGCTCGATGAGGGCCTCGCCGTCGCGCTCTATCCCGAGGGCACCCGTTCGACCGATGGCCGCCTCTACAAGGGCCGCACGGGCGTCGCGTTCCTCGCGCTGCAGACGGGGGCTCCCGTGGTTCCCGTCGGCCTCATCGCCACGGACAAGGTGATGCCCGTGGGCGCGAAGGTGCCGACCCTCAAGGAGCGCATCACGGTGCGTTTCGGCGAACCGCTCGATCTGTCCCCGCACGGTCCGGCAACGAGCGGACGCGCGCGACGTCTCGCCACGGATCAGATCATGGCCGCGATCCACGGCCTCTCCGGTCAGGAACTTGCCGGAGCCTACAACGAGGCCCCGGCGCAGGGAGCCATCGAGAAGATCAAGCAGGCCCTCCCCCACGAGCGTCGCTGACACCCGAGCCTTTCCCGCTCAGGCGAGGGCGCTGACCGTCGCCTGATGATGCACGGGGAAATTCATCGAGTTCGCGATGAAGCACCACTGGTTCGCCTGCGCGTGGGCGCGTTCTGCGGCGTCGATCATCGAGGCCTCGGCGACCACGACTTCAGGGCGCAGCGTCACCTCGACGAACGCACCACCGCCCCCGCCGTCTTCTCGCATCATTCCGGTCGCCTGGTCGCGGTAGGACACGACGACGACGCCGGCGGTGACGCACGCATGCAGATACGACAGGAGGTGACACTCGGAGAGGGAGGCGAGCAGGAGGTCTTCGGGGTTCCACCGCGAGGGATCGCCCCGGAAGGGCTTGTCCGAGGAGGCGAGGAGATCGGGCTTGCCGGCGACCTCGATCGTCACGTCTCGGCGGTAGTCCCGGTACCCGGTGGTTCCGGTACCCGTGTTGCCGGTCCACGTCGAAGTGAGCGCATAGTGGTGTTCGCCGAGAGTGCGAGAGGTCGTCTCTGCCATGCCATCAGTCTGTCAGGCTCCTCTGACACGACGCGAGCCGCCGCGCACCCCGGGCTAGAGTTGACGGGTGCTGGAGACTCTCACCGTTCAGGATTCCGTGGAACTCGCCGTCGTCGAGCGGAGCGGATTCGTCGAATCCCGCCACGCCGGCGCGGCCGTCGTGCTCTCCCCCGACGGCGAGATCGTAGCCCGTCACGGCAACGCCGATGCGCTGATCCTGCCGCGTTCCAGCCTCAAGCCGCTGCAGGCCATCGCGTGCATCACCGCCGGCGCGATCCTCGAGGGTGAGCAGCTGGCGCTTTCGACAGCGAGCCACGTCGGAACCGACCGGCACGCATCGGTGGTGCGCGACATCCTCACCGAAGGAGGGCTCACGGAGGACGACCTGGGCTGCCCTGCGTCGTGGCCGAGCGACTCCGCGACCCGTGACGAGCTCGTGCGCGAGCACGGTGAACCGACGCGCGTACGCATGAACTGCTCGGGCAAGCACGCCGCGATGCTGCGCGCCTGTGTGGCGACGGGATGGCCGACCGCGGGTTACCTCGATCCGGCCCACCCGCTGCAGCAGCACATTCGCGACGTCATCGAGCGCCTCACGGGCGAGAAGATCGCGCACACCGCGATCGACGGATGCGGTGCGCCGGTCCATGCGATGACGCTGACCGGCTTGGCGCGAGCGATCCATCGCATCGGGACGGCGTCCGACCGCTCTCCCTTCGCGCTTCACCGCGTCGCCGGCTCGCTGGTCCGTGCGGTGCGCGAGAACCCCTGGACGATCGAGGGCCCTGGACGCCCCGACACGATCGCGACGGAGAAGCTCGGCGTGTTCACCAAATACGGAGCAGAAGGCGTCATGGTGATGGTCGCCCCGAACGGCACGACCGTGGCGATGAAGATGCTCGACGGCGCCACCCGTGCCTCCACGATCGTGGCTGCCACGCTTCTCGCGCGCGCGGGAGGCCTGAGCGACGCCGACGTGGCGTCACTCGCCGGTGCTCTCCCGCTCACTGTGCTCGGCGGCGGGGTGGACGTCGGCGCCATCCGTCCGGGAGCGGGCATCTGACGTCCCGACGCGGGCGTCTGGCTTTCGCGGGCGATGCTCCATCTCGATGAGACACTCATCGAGGTGACAACTCGAACAGGCGCACGCGACGCGGTGAACCCGCGCCGATCACCGACCATGCTCGGCCTGCGTGCGGGCGGGCGTATGGGGGAATCTCGCGTGCGCCGACGAGTTGTCGGAGATCGGCGGGACGCTCGCAGCGAATGAGTACCTCACCGGTCGATCTCACCCGCTGCCACAAGGACCAGTTCCGCTGCCATGTCTCTGCATCGGCCACCACGATGCACCGCTTTGCGGGTACCCCCGGTTCTGTGCCTGCGGCCACCACCTCGCACTCGGGATGGGCGTCACGCATTCTGGCGATGACCTCCTCGGCCCCGGCGCTGACGACGGCCGTGACAGCGCACGAGGGCACCCATGCCACTTCCGACGGGCCTGCGGACCGGCGGGCCCCACTCTCCTCGACCCAGGCGAGCTGGACCTCCTGATCGCCGATCCTGGCGCGCCCCGGAGCGCGGTCGCGCACGAAACCGGAAGCTTCGCCCCCTGCCGCCAGATGCTCCAGCTTCGTCGACATACGCAGCAGCACCCGGCACGGCAGTAGATCGAGCACCCGCCCCAGCGATCCGCTGGCCCGCGCCGCGGTCAGAGCGAATGTCGTACCCTCCGCGGCGCGAAGAACCTGCTCCCACCGTTGGACGAGCTGCTGGCTGTACTCCGACGGCAATCCGGCCAGCAGCGCATCCATGTCATCGCTCAGGACGACAGCAGGAGGGCGCTCACTGCCATCCGCCCAGGCAGCGAGAAGGTCCCATGCGGCCTCGGGGTCACGCGGCACCCAGACGGCATCGTCCCGCTGCGATGCCACCGCTCTCAGCACCGACGTCCGACCGGAGCCTGGAGCGCCGAGCACCACGACGCCACGGTCTTCGCCGCATCGCAGCAGGACCGGCGGCTGTGCCTGATGGCCGGGGTCGTCCGCGCGGCCGAGGACGACCGCGTCAGGCGCCGCCTCGGCGTCGTCGACGAGCTCGGCTATCGGGAGAACGGCAGGAAGGGCGGGCAGCCATGGGCTGGGAGGCTGATTCGCTGCCGCCCACCGCATTCCGACATCTCGCAGATCGGCGGGCGAGGTCAAGGCGATCCGCAAGGCGACGGGCTCATGATCGGCCGGCCTCCGCACCAGCCCGAGCCCACGGGATCCGGGGTCTCCCCTCAGCGCGGCTGCGGCATCCGTGCCGATCATGAGCCTGCTGTCTGCGGCGTCGCCCACACGGAGGCTGATGCGGAGGGGGCAGTTCGCAGCCAACGCGTCTCTGACGACGCCGGCGGCACGCTGCGTACCGAGAATCAGATGCATGCCGAGCGCACGGCCGCGGGCCGCGATGTCGGTGAACACCGCGCCCAGGTCGGGGTGTTCGGCCAACAGAGCGGCGAACTCGTCGACGACGATGACGAGACGTGGCATCGCGACGTCGCGCACATCGCGAGCCCCCGCAGCGGCCAACACGGCTTCCCGCCGTCGCAGTTCTGCGGAGAGACTGGAGACACCCCGTCGGGCCCCCTCTTCATCGAGGTCGGTGATGACGGCAGCCACCTGACGCAGGGCACGCAGCGGCTCGAACGCCGTACCGCCTTTGAAGTCGGCGAGCACGAACGTCACCCGGTCGGGTCCGTTCGTCGACGCGATGGCGGTCACCCAGCTGACGAGCAACTCGCTCTTGCCCGTCCCCGTCATCCCGGTCACGAGCGCGTGCGGGCCGTCGGCGACGATATCGACCGTGATGCTCCCGCGCTCACCACGACCGAGTGTCACCGCCAGACCCTCCACGCCCTGAGGTTGCTCCAGTTCGCCGAGCGACACCGCTTCCGGGAGCGCATCGACGTCGTCACCGCGCTGGGCGAGCTCGGTCCCCACCACTTCGGCCTGTGCACGCGACAAGCACTCGACGACGAGTGCGGTCGTACCCGCCGGGGTACGCAGGGTCCCCTGCTGCGGTTCAATGATGTCGACGACCGTCGCTATGCCCTCCGGCACCTCTTCGCCGACGGAGGCCATCCAGATCATCGCATCTGCTTCGGGCCGTCCGCCCCCCGTCGAACCGAGCCCTACCCGGAATCCACCACGACGGACCCTCTGCACATGGGGAAGACCCGCCAATCCGTATGCAGCGAGATCGGCACCGCCCGGATCAGCGCCGACAAGCGACAGCTGCGCGGCACCGAAGCGCAGACACAGCTGCATGATCAGAGCCCTCGCGGCCGCCTCGGTCAGAGGCCGCGCACCTCTGAGGCAGATCCCTCCGCCGATCGGCACGACGATCGGCGCATCCTCGACGACGCGGCACCGTTCGTCGAAGCTCCGGCCACGTGCATCCTCTCCCCCGCTGCAGCGGACCTCGCTCGTCGCACGGCCGGCACCGACGACGACGGGCGTCGTCTCATCGAGCCGTCGGGCGGCACGAAGCGGCGGCTGTGCGATACAGGTCGCGGTGTCGGGTCGTCGCTGCCACAGCGCAGCGCGTTCATCGTGGTGGCGGCGGACGAGCTCTGCCTCTGCTGCGGCCCACGCCACTTCCATCTGCTGCTCCCCCCGTCGACGTTCTCTCCGCCGAGCGCGCGCCGAGTCCACCAGCGAGGCCGCGATCATCAGCGGACCCAACGCAGCGAAGCAGAGCGCGAGGAAGGATCCGGTGACCAACCACAGCACTACTCCCGCGGCGATCGGCACGATGGCCGCTACGAACGGCAGCGGCGGGCGCCGCGACGAGGCGGGCGCCGTCGGAAGTACGATCGGGAGGGAGTCCATGCCTCCAGTGGATCGCACCGCGATCGACTGCTCGGCGCCGTCCACAGCGCGAGATCGTTATTCGGCGGGATTCCCACTTGGGGAGGACGAGTCGTCCTCCGCCGTCACCTGAACGATGATGAGCGTCACGTTGTCCCGGCCACCGTTCTCCAACGCTGCCGCGAGCATCGCGTCGACAGCGGCCCCCGGGTCTTCGTGTTCCCGAAGGAAGTGCTGGATCCCGTAATCGGTGAGTTCTTTGGTGAGGCCGTCCGAGCAGATGACGAATCGGTCACCCGGGCGCACGTCGATGGAGACGTAGTCAGGGGCCGTGAGCTCGCTCGCCCCCACCGCGCGGGTGATCACGTTGCTGTAGGGATGCCCTTCGGCCTCCTCCGGGCTGAGCTTGCCCGCCGTGATCAGTTCCTGCACGACGGAGTGATCGGTCGTGATCTGCACCAGTCGATCGTCGCGGAGAAGATACACCCGGGAATCGCCGATGTTCAGAGCAATCCAGTGCGATTCGTCGCCATCGCTGTCGAAGTACACACCCGTGAGCGTCGTGCCGGTGCCCTCGTCGGTCGTCTCCGGGTGATCCGCGATGTCTCCGACAGCCAGTTCGAGCGCATTCTCGATCGACGGACGATCGACCTTCCCCGACGAGACGACCGCCTGCAGCCGCGTGACGGTGCTCTGGCTGGCGATCTCACCGCCGGCATGACCGCCCATCCCATCGGCCACGATGAACAGCGGATAGTCGGCCAGGAAGGCGTCCTGGTTCGTCTCGCGGCGTCGGCCCTGATCGGTGATCCCGGACCAGGAAAGCAGCAGCGGGCGCTGCGCAACCGTGACTCGGTGCGTCTTCGTCTCAGCCACGTGCTGCCTCCGGTGGGCCTGCGGCAGGTCGGACGGTCGCAGGATACTCACAACACATCGTAGTAGAAGTCACGCGCACCGCGATCACACCGGGGCACCCGGATCCGCCGGAAGCGGAAACAGGGCATCGATGATGGCGAGCTCCTCGGCGTCGGGGCGCCACGCATCCCCTGCCTCCGCATTGGCCACGACCTGCTCTGCCGATGTCGCGCCGGCGATCACGCTGGAGACCGCCGAGTGCGACAGCAACCATCCGAATGAGGCCTGGAGCATCGAGATGCTGCGTTCGTCGCAGAAGCCACGGAACGCATCGAGCGCATCCCACGGCGCGTTCTCCCAGACATGGCGACGCGCCGACATGATGCGACTCGCCGCCGGGCCGCCGTCGCGGGTGAACTTCCCCGTGAGCAGTCCGTTGTGTAGAGGGAAGTACGGGAGCAAGCCGAGCTGATACCGCTCCACCGCCGGCAGCACCTCCCGCTCCGCAGCGCGTGCGAGCAAGGAATAGTGGTTCTGCGCAGAGACGAATCTGCCGGTCGACCGCGTCTTCGTCGTGAACTCCGCTTCGGCGATCTGCCACCCCGTGAAGTTCGAGTGACCGTAGTAGCGGATCTTCCCGTCGCGCACGAGTTCATCGAGTGCATCGGTCGTCTCTTCGATCGGCGTCTCGGGATCGGGCAGGTGCAGTTGATAAAGGTCGATCCAGTCGGTGCGCAGCCGCCGCAGAGACTCCTCCAACGCTCGTCGGATGTAGCGGCGCGAGCCACGTGCAGCGGGGAACGCGTAGCCCATGTCGCGCTCCTGACCGAACTTCGTCGCGAGCACGACGCGGTCACGACGACCTTCGAGGGCTTCCCCCATCAGCGTCTCGCTCGCTCCGGCCACCGCCCCATACATATCGGCGGTGTCGAAGAAGGTGATGCCGCTGGCGAGAGCCGCGTCGATCACCACGCGCGTGCCGGCGAGACTCTCGGTGGCGGTGCCCGCACGTCCGAAGTTGTTGCAACCGAGACCGGTGGAGGAGACGAGAAGACCGGAGGCGCCCACGCGGCGCTGGGACAAGACCATGTCCACCACGTTAGCGGCCACCGCGTATCGACGACCAGCCGGAACAGCACAGGGCCCCCGACCGGAGTCGGGGGCCCTGTGTCAGACGATCACGCCGGGGGCTGCGTCGGATCGGTCGGCGGTGCCGGCGGAGCTGCAGGCGGTGCCGGCGGAGCTGCAGGCGGTGCCGGCGGAGCTGCAGGCGGAGCGGTCGGCGGCGCCGGCGGGGTCGTGGGCGGTGCTGCCGGAGGTGCGGGCGGCGTGGTCGGAGGCACCGGAGGAACAGGAGCTCCCGTTGCCGGCGCTGCAGGTCCGGCAGGCGGCGCGTAGCCGGGCTGAGCCGGAGGGGCGTAGCCGGGTTGTGCGGGTGGAGCGTAGCCCTGGGGCGCCGGCGGTGCATAGCCCTGGGGCGCGCCGTATCCGGCCTGAGGCGCTGCGGCCGATGCCTGAGCGGGAACGCCGTCCCAGACCGTGCGGTCGCCGAGCAGGCCGTTGGCTGCCCAGGAGGCGGGCTGGATCGCCGGATTCCACCGCGACTTGTCGAATGCGTTGATGCCGAGCCACACCGGCGGCAGGAAGAAGTACAGAACGACCCAGACCGCATCCTTCTGCAGCTTCAGTCCGACGCGCCACGCGGCGATCAGATCGACGACGCGGCCGGCGATGCCGACGAGCGGGAGGATAAGGAACCACCCGAGGAACGGGATGATCGAGCCGACGATACCGGCACCGATCAGGTAGAGAACGAGCCAAGGGCTCAGGTCACCGAGCTTGTAGAAGATCATGGTGCTGTAGACGGGCACCCAGGCGCGCCACTTGCCCTGCACTCCCGCCTTCTCGAAGATCTTCATGTAGAACCACGAGTAGAGCGCGTAGATGGCGAGTGGCAGGATCGTGTAGACCAGGATCAACGCGACCAACGCGCCGCCTGACAGGCCGCCATAGCCGTAGTAGTCGTCCATAGTTCCCTCCAGAAAATTCATGATGCGGCATCATGCGCTGAACACACTAGCGCGTCACGGGGTTTCCCCGCAGATCTCTTCGCCATCGGGCGCGTCCACGTCACCACCATCCGCGGACGAAGCGGAGCTCGTCACGCGCAAGCCGAGTCACTCCTCGACGACCAGCTCCAGAACGCCGGGCTGTGCACCGTCGCGGAGGAAGATCCCCCGCTTCTGCGCCCACGCCCGAAGGCCGCGGAGCGAGCTGACACGCGGCCGGTCCTCGGCGATCGCCCGCACGAGCAGGCCCTTCGACTTCTTGTTGAAGTGGTTGAGGGCCCTTCCGTGGGCAGTCACCACCCGGACGTACGCGGAGGAGACGGAACCGGGCACGGGCCCGAGCGCGACGTAGGCCTCGCTGCGCAGGTCCAGGACGAACGACGGAGCGGCCTCGGTGATCGCGGCGGACGTTGCTTCGGCCCAGTGCCGGCGAAGGGCCGGAAGTCCGGGGAGTGAGGTGCCCGCAGCGAGGCGGTAGACGGGAACGGCGTCAAGGGCACCGACAGGACCCAGCGGAGCGCTGTGGATCCACACGTGCTCTCCCAGCCACCGCCGGGAGACCGCGGAGAGGGAACGCGCATCGAGCGCGTCGAACAGCACACCCGTGTACCGGTCGATCGCGGGCATGGTGGGAGCCGATCGAAGCGCCCTGTTGTGCGCGATGTCCCCCCTCTGACGCTCGCTCAGCTTGAGCACGCGTCGTGCGGCCTCTTCATCGGCGGCGAGGTCGATCAGCGCCTCGAGGACCGCCGACCGCCGTTCGTTGAGCGACGGAAGCACCAGCGAGTCGAGATCGAGAGGGGAACCGTCGCCACCCTCGTGTTTGGTCTCCGACGGAGGGAGCAGGATCTTCATGAAACCTCGGTGGATACAGACGCGTCCGCCTCGGAACCCGTGCGGGTGCCGAGGCGGACGCGTGAAACAGGTACTGCTAGGCGATGAGAGCCGCGTTGCCGGCAACGATCGTCAGGGTGTCGCCCTCCATGGAGAGGAACCCGTCCTGCGCGTTGGCCAGCACCTTGGTGCCATCCGACTGGGTGATGCGAACCTGGCCCTCGGCGAGGATGGCCAGCACCGGCTCGTGGCCGGTCATGAAGCCGATCTCACCCTCGACGGTCTTGGCGACCACGAGGCTCGCCTCTCCCGTCCAGACCTCCGCATCAGCGGAGACGAGGCTGACATGCAGCGCCATGGTCAGCCGTTCTCCTTCTGGATCTTCGCCCACTGCTCTTCGACGTCGGAGATGCCACCGACGTTGAAGAAGGCCTGCTCGGCCACGTGGTCGAAGTCACCGCGGGTGATCGCATCGAACGACTCGATGGTCTCCTTCAGCGGGACGGTCGAACCCTCGACGCCCGTGAACTTCTTCGCCATGTACGTGTTCTGCGAGAGGAACTGCTGGATACGACGTGCACGCGACACGACGATCTTGTCTTCCTCGGACAGCTCATCGACACCGAGGATGGCGATGATCTCCTGCAGTTCCTTGTTCTTCTGGAGAATCTGCTTGACCGTCGTGGCGACGCGGTAGTGGTCCTCGCCCAAGTAGCGGGGATCCATGATGCGCGACGTCGAGGTCAGCGGGTCGATGGCGGGGTACAGACCCTTCGAGGCGATCTCACGAGAGAGCTCGGTCGTCGCGTCGAGGTGGGCGAACGTGGTCGCCGGGGCCGGGTCGGTGTAGTCATCGGCCGGCACGTAGATCGCCTGCAGCGAGGTGATCGAGTGGCCGCGCGTCGAGGTGATGCGCTCCTGGAGCACACCCATCTCGTCGGCGAGGTTCGGCTGGTAACCCACGGCGGAGGGCATGCGCCCGAGCAGCGTGGAGACCTCGGAACCGGCCTGCGTGAAGCGGAAGATGTTGTCGATGAAGAGCAGCACGTCCTGCTTCTGCACGTCACGGAAGTACTCCGCCATCGTCAGAGCCGACAGGGCGACGCGCAGACGCGTTCCCGGCGGCTCATCCATCTGGCCGAACACCAGGGCGGTCTTGTCGAAGACGCCCGCCTCTTCCATCTCGTGGATGAGGTCGTTGCCCTCACGGGTGCGCTCACCGACACCGGCGAACACCGACACACCACCGTGGTCCTGGGCGACGCGCTGGATCATCTCCTGGATGAGGACGGTCTTGCCGACACCGGCACCACCGAACAGACCGATCTTTCCGCCCAGCACGTACGGCGTGAGGAGGTCGATCGACTTGATGCCGGTCTCGAACATCTGAGTCTTGGACTCGAGCTGGTCGAAGTTCGGCGCCTTGCGGTGGATCGGCCAGCGCTCGGTGACCTCGATGGTCTCGCCGGGCTCGAGGTTGAGCACCTCGCCGATGACGTTGAACACCTTGCCCTTGGTCACGTCGCCGACGGGGACCGAGATGGCCTCACCGGTGTCGCGGACCTCCTGACCGCGGACGATGCCGTCGGTCGGGTTCAGGGCGATGGCGCGGACGAGGTCGTCGCCGAGGTGCTGAGCGACCTCGAGCGTGATCTCGGTGGACTCTTCGCCCATCGCGATCGTGGTCTTCAGCGCGTTGTAGATGTCGGGGATCGAGTCATGAGGGAACTCGATGTCGACAACCGGACCGTTGACGCGTGCGACGCGCCCGACGACCGCGGTCGCCGGCTGGTCAGCCGGAGCGGTGAGGGTCATTTTCGTCTCTTTCCTGATGGTCTATTTGCTCGAGAGGGCGTCGGCGCCGCCGACGATCTCGGCGATCTGCTGCGTGATCTCCGCCTGGCGCGCGTTGTTGCGCAGACGGGTGTAGTCGGTGATGAGCTTGTCGGCGTTGTCGCTGGCCGACTTCATCGCCTTCTGCGTCGCCGCCTGCTTTGCGGCAGACGACTGCAGGAGAGCGTTGAAGACGCGGCTCTGGATGTACACCGGCAGGATCGCGTCGAGAACTGTCTCGGCGTCCGGCTCGAACTCGTACAGCGGGTAAACGGTGTTACCGGCCTCCGACTCATCGGCTTCCGTGATCTCCAGCGGGAGCAGACGCACGGATTCGGGCGACTGCGTCATCATGCTGACGAAACGGTTGTACACGAGGTGGATCTCGTCGACGCCGCCGTCCTGTCCCCCGCGGGAGAAGGACTCGAGCAGCGTGGCGGATATCTCCTCCGCGGTGTGGAACGACGGGGTGTCGGTGTCGCCGGTCCACTCCGCAGCGGCAGCGAGGCGTCGGAACTGGAAGTATCCGACGGCCTTGCGACCGATGAGGTAGAAGACCGGCTCCTTGCCCTGCTCACGCAGGAGTTCCGCCACCTCGAGACCCTCACGGAGGATCTGCGAGTTGAAGGCTCCGGCGAGACCACGGTCCGAGGAGAAGATCACGACCGCGGAGCGGGTGATGTTCTCGGACTCGCGGGTCAGCGGGTGATCCACGTTCGAGTGCGTCGCGACGGCCGACACGGCCCTCGTCACGGCTCGCGCGAAGGGTGTGGACGCCTTGACGCGTGCCATCGCCTTCTGAATGCGCGAAGCCGCGATGAGTTCCATCGCCTTCGTGATCTTCTTGGTCGTCTGAGCAGAAGAGATCTTCTGCTTGTAGACCCTGAGTTGAGCGCCCATATGTCAGTACCTCACGCGGTTACGCGCGACGACCCTTGACGATCTTCTCCTGGTTGACGTCCTCCGCCTCGGCTGCAGCGTGCTCCTCGTGACCCGGGGCGCCGATGGCGTGTCCCTTGCCACCCTGGAACTCCAGGATGAAGGCATCCGTCTGCTTCCCGAGCTCTTCGACCGTGGCGTCATCGAGGACGTTGGTGTCGCGGAGCGTCTCGAGAACCTTGGTGTTGCGACGCAGGTAGTCCAGGAGCTCGCGCTCGAAGCGCAGGACATCCGAGACCTCGATCGTGTCGAGCTTGCCGTTGGTGCCGGCCCAGATCGAGACGACCTGCTCCTCGACGGGGTACGGCGAGTACTGCGGCTGCTTGAGCAGCTCAGTCAGACGCGCACCACGGGAGAGCTGACGACGCGAAGCCGCGTCGAGGTCGGACGCGAACATCGCGAACGCCTCGAGGGAGCGGTACTGCGCCAGCTCAAGCTTCAGCGTTCCGGAGACCTTCTTGATCGACTTGACCTGAGCGTCACCACCGACTCGGGAGACGGAGATACCCACGTCGACCGCGGGACGCTGGTTGGCGTTGAAGAGATCGGACTGCAGGAAGATCTGGCCGTCGGTGATCGAGATGACGTTGGTCGGGATGTATGCCGAGACGTCGTTCGCCTTGGTCTCGATGATCGGGAGACCCGTCATGGAACCGGCGCCGAGTTCGTCGGACAGCTTCGCGCAACGCTCGAGCAGACGAGAGTGCAGGTAGAAGACGTCACCCGGGTATGCCTCGCGGCCCGGCGGGCGGCGCAGGAGGAGGGACACGGCGCGGTAGGCCTCAGCCTGCTTCGACAGGTCGTCGAAGATGATGAGGACGTGCTTGCCGCCGTACATCCAGTGCTGTCCGATGGCCGAACCCGTGTAAGGAGCCAGGTACTTGAAGCCGGCGGGGTCGGAAGCGGGAGCGGCCACGATCGTGGTGTACTCCAGGGCGCCTGCCTCTTCGAGCGCGCCCTTCACCGAAGCGATGGTCGAGCCCTTCTGTCCGATGGCGACGTAGATGCAACGCACCTGCTTGTTGACGTCGCCCGACTCCCAGTTGGCCTTCTGGTTGATGATCGTGTCGATCGCGATGGCCGTCTTGCCGGTCTGGCGGTCGCCGATGATCAGCTGACGCTGGCCACGGCCGACGGGGATCATCGCGTCGATGGCCTTGATGCCGGTCTGCATCGGCTCGTGCACCGACTTGCGCTGCATGACGCCGGGCGCCTGGAGCTCGAGGGCACGGACGCTCTCGGTCTCGATCGCGCCGAGTCCGTCGATCGGGTTGCCGAGCGGGTCGACCACGCGGCCGAGGTAGCCGTCGCCGACCGGAACGGAGAGGACCTCACCGGTGCGGGTGACTTCCTGACCGGCCTCGACACCGGTGAACTCGCCGAGGACGACGACACCGATCTCGTGCTCGTTCAGGCTCTGTGCGAGACCCTTGGTGCCGTCGGCGAAGATGACGAGCTCGTTCGCCATGACGCCGGGCAGTCCCTCGACGTGCGCGATGCCGTCTGCGGCGTCGATGACGGTTCCGACCTCGGTCGCCCCGGCCCCGGAGGGCTCGTATGCTGCGGCGAAGTCCTTCAGCGCGTCACGGATGACGTCGGGGCTGATCGATAGTTCTGCCATTGTCTTCCCTTTGTATCTGGGTGCGCGGTTCCCCGCGCGAAGTCGTGTTAGCCCGCGAGCTTCTGGCGAAGGTCGGCGAGTCGTGCGGAGATGCTGCCGTCGATGACGTCATCGGCGACCTGCACGCGCAGACCTCCGACGACGGCAGGGTCGATGACGACGTTGAGCGATACCTGGCCGTCATAGCGACGCGAGAGCGAGTCGCTGAGACGGGCGCGCTGCGCGTCTGTGAGGTCGGCAGCGGTGTACACCGTGGCGACCACTCGTCCGCGCTGGCTCGAGACGACGCTCATCGCCCGGTTCAGCAGGCGACGCACTCGTCGCCCGCGCGGCTCGCGCACGAGCGACGTGATGATCAGCGTCGTCGCAGCGCTGGTGGAGCCTTCGGCCAGGAGACGCTCGACGAGCGCACTCTTGGCGTCTTCTCCGCCGACGCGGCTGCCCAGAGCGAGTTCGAGTTCGGGATTGGCCGCGATCACCCGGGAGAAGCCGAAGAGCTCCCCCTCGATGTCCGTGTCCGTCTCGGCGATCGCTGCGGCGCGGATCGCGAGCTCCTCGATACCCTCGACGAGCTCGCCCGCGTTGGACCAGCGCTCGGCGACGACGGTCTTCAGGACGCCCTGGGCGCCTGCGGAGAACCCGCCGAACACCGCGGCGACGACGTTCTGTCGTGCCGCGGCGGGAGCGGAAGGATCAGCAAGCGCGCCGCTCAGCTGGGACGACGCGCTCACGGCATGCGCGGCGGCGAACAGCTCCCGCGCAGTGTCGAGAGTGACGTCCTTCGCTGCGGCAAGCGTCTTGATGGATGCCGCGAGTGCCTGAGTGGTCGCGCTGCCCATTACTGAGCCGCCTTCTCGGATGCCTCGAGCTCGGCGAGGAAGCGATCGACGACTGCCGTCGCACGTGCGTCGTCGGAAAGCGTCTCGCCGACCACGCCACCGGCGAGATCGATCGCGAGCGTTCCGACCTCGCTGCGCAGCGAGACGAGAGCGGTCTGACGCTCGGCCTCGATCTGCGTGTGCGCGGTGGCGGTGATGCGTGCAGCCTCGGTGGATGCGGCATCCTTCGCCTCGGCGACGATCTTCTTGCCGTCCTCGCGGGCGGCCTCACGGATCTCGCCGGCCTCGGTACGCGCCTCAGCGAGCTGACGCGTGTACTCCTCGAGTGCCGCCTCCGCCTGCTTCTGCGCCTCGTCGGCCTTGGCGATGTTGCCCTCGATGGCGGCGGACCGCTCGTCGAGCATCTTCGTCAGTCGGGGAAGGGCGACCTTCCAGACGACGATCAGGATGACGATGAACCACAGGCCCGACCAGATGATGTCGTACCAGGCAGGGATGAGGGGGTTCTTCGGTTCCCCCTCAGCTGCGAGGTTCGTGACAAGAGCGTTCAGCATCCTGTCTCCTTCTGAAGTCGGTGAGAATTACGCGGGGAACGGGATGAATGCGACGGCGATGCCGACGAATGCAAGCGCCTCGGTGAAGGCGATACCGATCCACATGAGGACCTGGAGACGACCGGCCAGCTCGGGCTGACGGGCAACGCCCTCGATGGTCTTGCCGACGACGATGCCGACGCCGATGGCCGGGCCGATGGCTGCGAGGCCGTAGCCGACCGCTCCGATGTGACCGTTGATTTCAGCGAGAACCGTAGTAGCGTCCACGGGTTTTTCCTTTCGTTGGGTGGGTGGGCTGTTGCCCGCCCGCTCAGTGCTCTTCTGCGACCGCGAGCTGGATGTAGACCGCGGTGAGGACGGTGAAGACGTATGCCTGGAGGACGGCGACCAGAATCTCGAAGAGAGTGAAGGCGCCGCCGAAGGCGAGGGTTCCGACACCGAGCGCGGCCCAGCCGCCGCCTGCGGTGAAGAAGAAGAACTGGGTCGCGGAGAACGCGAGGACCAGGATCATGTGCCCCACGACGAGGTTCATGAGAAGACGCAGCGTCAGCGTGACGGGGCGCAGGATGAACGTCGAGATGAGCTCGATGATCGCGACGATCGGCATCGCGGCGGCCGGCACACCCTGCGGGAACAGGGAGTTCTTGAAGAACTTGAAGCCGTGTCGCTTCATACCCGCATAGATGAAGGTCACGTAGCTGACCACGGCGAGCGTGAGCGGCACCGCGACGATCGCCGTTCCCGGCATGTTCAGGAACGGGATAATGCCCGTGATGTTCATGAACAGGACCATGAAGAAGATCGTGGTCAGGATCGGCAGGAAGCGATTGCCGTCCTTGCGCCCGAGCATGTCGTGGGCGATGTTGGTCCGGACGAAGCCGAGCCCCATCTCCACCAGGCTCTGGAAGCGTCCGGGAACGACCTTCATGCGGCGGGTGCCGAGCCAGAGGATCAGGACCACGGCGATCACCGCGAGCAACTGGATCAGGTGGATCCGGTTGACGGGGACTGGGCCTACGTAGAAGAGGATCTCCGGAAAGAAATCGTCGATCGAAGGGCCGTGGAACTCGCCGTCGGAGGCGAGTCGGGGGGTCAGGGTCGCAGCAAGATTAAACAGCGCGGGCTCCAGCTTCGGGGCACCGGTCTAAACCGGGGCGACGATGGTCGGTGTGCAATCAGCGCAAGCGCTCGCGGGCGAGCGGCGGGCACGTGTCAACAGTATCAGAATCTGAGGGTCTCCTAAGACCGCTCGCCGCCCTCGACGGGCCCGTCCTCGATGTGATTCGCCGCGCCGGGAGCGCGATCCTCGGGCACCTCGGTCGGCAGGGTCGTGTCGCTGACGTTGGGCAGCCTCATGCTCGTCAGTACGATCACGTCGATCGCGAGCGACATCAGCACGCCCGCGACGATCGAGAGGAAGAACACCATCGGCTGCAGCCAGGGCTGTCCGGCGAGCAGGATCATCGCGACGACGAACAGTCCGAGCTTGAGCAGCCAGCCGCCGAGGACGATCGCGAAGAACAGCTGCACGTAGATCGGGTCGCCGTACCAGCGGTTCGCGATCAGGATGCTGATACCGGTGATCGCCAGGAACACGGCGGCAAGGAGAACCCCCAGCAGTCCGCTGACGAGCCCCTCCCCCTGGGCCACGAGGTAGCCGATGCCACCGGCGATGATCGCGAGCACGACGGTGGCGATCGCCGACCAGATGAGGGTGCGACGCAGGATCGGCGTGCTGGAAACGGGGCTCGGGCTCATCAGGACTCCACGGGTGTCGGATCGGGTTCGGCGCCCGCTGCGCTCTTCCTGCTGCGGGTGGGACTCAGCGTGACGACGAGGCAGGCGGCGATGCCCACGACCCCGAAGCCGACACCCGGCAGGTACTGGCCGGGCCAGTCCTCCCGTGCACCGACGTACATCAGCAAGACGGCGAGCGAGACGACGGCCGTCCAGGCGTAGAAGATGAGCACGGCGTCGCGGTCGCGGTGACCGAGATCGAGCATGCGGTGATGCAGGTGCTTCCGATCGGGCGAGAACGGCGAGCGGCCGGCGCTCATCCGCCGGAGCACCGCGAGTCCGAAGTCGAGCAGCGGCAGCAGGACGACCAGCAGCGGCAGCAGGATGGGCAGGAACGCTCCGACCAGCTGGGAGCGTCCGAGACGCTCGGGGTCGAGAGCGGACGGATCCATCTGCCCGGTGATCGCGATCGCCGACGTGGCCATCAGCAGACCGATCACCAGTGCACCCGAATCCCCCATGAAGATCTTCGCCGGGCTCCAGTTCAACGGCAGGAAGCCGAGGCAGGCGCCGATGAGCACTGCGGCGATGAAGGTCGAGAGGTTGAAGTAGCTGGACGCGCCGGAGTCACGCGTGAAGATGTAGGAGTAGGCGAAGAACACGCCGTTCGAGATGAGGCACACACCGGCGACGAGCCCGTCGAGTCCGTCGATGAAGTTCACCGCGTTCATCACGATGACGATCGCGAACATCGTGATCGTGATGCTCAGCCAGCTCGACACCACGATGAGGTCACCGAACGGCAGGGACAGGATCTGCAGTCCCCCACCGACCGTGATGACGCCGGCAGCGAGGAACTGCGCGCCGAGCTTGATCATCCAGTCGATGTCCCAGAGGTCGTCGACGACCCCGATGATCGCGATCAGCAAAGACGCGCCGAGGATCGACCACATGGTCTGCGGCGGGATCCAGATGCTCTGGAAGAAGGGGTTCACCGCGGAGAAACCAAACGCCGCGGCGATGGCGAGGAAGATCGCGACGCCACCCAGCCGAGGCTTGGGAGTGGTATGCACGTCGCGGTCGCGGATGGCGGGGTAGAGCTTGAACCGGAGGCTCAGCTTCCACACCGCCCAGGTCAGTGCGAACGTGATCGCGGCGGTGAGGATGACCGTGAAGAGGTACTGCTTCACGAATCCCCGTCCTGCTCCTGCGCGTGTTCGTGCGAGTGTTCGGGCTCGGCCTGCTCCTCGGGCTCGAGGAGATCGCCGAGCACCTCCTGCAGCTGTTCCCGGGTCACCGCGCCGTCGCGGAGGATGCGCACCGTCCCCGGTTCGGAGTCCGCACCGCGGCGCACCAGCGAGGTGGCATCCACGATGGTGGACGCGATGCCGTCCTTGCTCAGGCCGTCTGCGAGATAGACCGCGACGCTGTCGCCCAGCATCTTCTCGGCGTCGTACGCCGAGATGGCCGCGGCTTCGCCCGTGAGGTTCGCGCTGGAGACGGCCAGCGGACCGGTCTCCGCGAGCAGTTCGAGGGCGACCCGGCCCTCCGGCATGCGCACCGCGACCGTGCCGAGAGTCTCTCCCAGATCCCACACCAGCGACGGCTGCGCCGGCAGCACGATCGTCAATCCACCGGGCCAGAATGCCTCGACGAGGCGCTCGACCGGCTCCGGAACGGACTCGGCCAGGGCGGTGAGCGTCTCCTTCGTGCCGATCAGCACGGGCGGCGGCTGATCCCGCCCGCGCCCCTTCGCATCGAGGAGGCGCTGGACGGCGGCCGGGGAGAAGGCATCGGCGGCGACGCCGTACACCGTGTCTGTGGGGATGACGATGAGGTCGCCACGGCCGATCGCCTGGCGCGCGTGGCGCATGCCGGCGAGGAGCTGCGACTCGTCGCTGCAGTCGAAGATGGTTGACATGACGGTTCGATTCTATGCGGCGTGGCCGGTGAGCACGCTCGGAGGTTGCTGATCAGGGTCGGAGCGCGGTGGTGGTGCGATCCCGGAGCGTCAGGTCGCGGTGCGTCGCCGGTGCGCGCCAGCCGTCGACCGTGAGGAGGTCCCTGATCGACTCGCCCTGCAGTTCGCCGTGCTCGATGACGAGGAGACCACCGGGGCGCAGCAGCCGCAAGGCCCGTGAGCTGAGCACACGCACGATGTCGAGACCGTCCTCTCCCCCGTACAGCGCCATGGCCGGATCGAACAGCCGCACCTCCGGATCGCGGGGAATGGCGGCATCGGGCACATACGGTGGATTCGAGATGACCACGGAGGCCGTGCCGTCGAGCTCCGGGAAGGCTTCCCCCAGGTCGGACAGCACCAGCGTGAGGTTCTCGACTCCTGCGACGTTGCGGCTCGCCCAGGCGTGCGCGTCCTCGGAGAGCTCGGCGGCGAAGATGCGCGCGTGCGGCACCTCGGTGGCCATCGCGAGGGCGATCGCCCCGCTGCCGGTGCCGAGGTCGATGCCGACCGGTGCGGACTCCGGGGAGCTCAGCAGGGCGTCGATCGCGTACTGCACGACGGTCTCCGTCTCCGGACGGGGTACGAAGACGCCGGGGCCGACGGCGAGCTCGAGGTGACGGAACGGCGCGGTTCCGGTGATGTGCTGCAGCGGCTCCCTGGCTGCACGACGCGTCACGGCCTCATCGAGCGCCGACACCGCTGCGTCATCGATGCCGTCGCCACGGACGATCGCCGCCTGCACCTCGCCGCGTCGTCGTCCGAGGATGTGGCCGGCGAGAAGCTCTGCGTCGACCAGAGGGTCGGGCACTCCGACATCGGCCAGACGCTGGGCCGCCGTGCGGACGACCGCAGCGAGAGAGGTGTCAGACATGCCTTCCAGCGTAGAGTGCGAGCGGCCGTCACAAAGGCCTCCCCATAGGACCCCTCCCCTAGGCTGGTCCGCAGCGACCCCGCACAGGAAGGTTCATCATGCCCGGCATCCACTCCGACATCACGACCGCGTTCGGCAACACACCGCTCGTCCGCCTGAACCGGGTGACCGAGGGACTGAGTGCGACCGTCCTCGCCAAGCTCGAGTACTACAACCCCGCCTCGAGCGTGAAGGATCGCATCGGGATCGCCATGGTCAACGCCGCCGAGGCGTCGGGTGAGCTGAAGCCGGGTGGGACGATCGTCGAGTCGACGAGCGGCAACACCGGTATCGCCCTCGCGATGGTCGGCGCCGCGCGCGGGTACCGGGTGATCCTCACGATGCCCGCCTCCATGTCGAAGGAGCGCCGGGTGCTGCTGAAGGCGTTCGGTGCGGAGATCATCCTCACCGACCCCACCAAGGGCATGAGCGGTGCGATCGAGGAGACCAAGCGCATCGTCGCCGACACCCCTGGGGCGATCTGGATCCGGCAGTTCGAGAACGCGGCGAACCCCCAGATCCACCGCGAGACCACGGCGCAGGAGATCCTCCGCGACACCGACGGCGCCGTCGACATCCTCGTGGCCGGCGTCGGCACCGGAGGGACCGTCACGGGAACCGGTCAGGCCCTCAAGGCCGCGAAGCCCGGCGTGCAGGTGATCGCCGTCGAGCCGAAGGACTCCCCCGTCCTGACCGAAGGACACCCCGGCCCGCACAAGATCCAGGGCATCGGCCCGAACTTCGTCCCCGACGTGCTCGACCGCGAGGTGCTCGACGAGATCCTCACCGCCGAGTTCGACGAGTCCATCCGCGTCGCGCGCGAGCTCGCGGCCAAGGAGGGCCTGCTCGTCGGCATGTCGTCCGGTGCGGCCGTCGCCGCCGCTCTGAAGGTCGCGGCCCGCCCCGAGAACGCCGGCAAGACGATCGTCGTCATCATCCCCGACACCGGTGAGCGCTACCTCTCCACCGCGCTGTTCGAGGACCTGCGCGAAAGCTGAGACCGTCGATGGGCATGATCGGGCGAATGCGCGAGGACATCGCGGCAGCCCGCCTCCGGGACCCGGCCGCGCGCAGCGCCGTCGAGGTCGCTCTGCTGTACCCCGGACTGCACGCCATCTGGGCCCATCGCGTCTCTCACGCGCTCTGGCGGCGCCGGCTGCGACTGCTGGCGCGCGCCGGCTCCCAGGCGTCGCGCTGGCTGACCGGGATCGAGATCCACCCCGGAGCGAGGATCGGCCGACGTTTCTTCATCGACCATGGAATGGGTGTCGTGATCGGCGAGACCGCCGTGGTGGGCGATGACGTTATGCTCTATCACGGCGTCACGCTCGGCGGACGCACCCGGACATCCGGCAAGCGGCACCCTACGCTCGGGGACGGTGTCGCCGTCGGCGCGGGCGCGAAGATCCTCGGTCCCGTGACGATCGGGGCAGGCTCCGTGGTCGGCGCGAATGCGGTGGTCACGCGCGATGCGCCGGCCGACAGTGTTCTCGTCGGCGTGCCGGCGAAGCCGCGTCATCGCACAGTCGGCGAGGACACCAGGGCCCTGCTCACGGCGCCGGACTACTACGCGATCTGAGCGCCCGCGGGGCGTGCGCTCTAGCGGCGTTCGGCCTTCACCGCCTCGACCTTCTTGCGCAGGAAGATCAGCGGCAGCAGGACGCTGCCGAGTGCCGTGATGAGCCAGACGATGACGGATCCCAGCAGCCAACCTGTCAGATCGGTGATCCGCAGCCCGCCGATCGGGAGCAGCACGACGATGATGAGCGAGATCAGCGTGGAGAAGATCCCGATGCCGCCCATCAGCACCGGCGCGTAGCGATTGGCGATCTTCCCGACCCAGGGCGAGAGAACGCTCTGCAGGATCGCGAAGATCAGGATGCAGATGACGAAGCCCCACCACTTGTCCCACTCGATCGTGAAGCCGTCGAGCAGGAGGTCAGCGGCGATCAGGCCGAGACCGGCGGACACCAGGTAGAGCAGGCCGCGGAAGAGGAATGTGATCACGGGCCGAGCATAGCGCTCTGCTCGCGCGGTGGTGGAGAACGGCATCCGCGCTCCCCACCCTCGCCTCTCACTGCGCGACGAAGAACGGGACCGCCCCGGTCAGGATGCCGACTCCGAGCATGACCAGCGAGACGATCGTCGCGCGCCAGAGCACCTTGCGGTGGTGGTCGCCCAGGTTCACGCTCGCCAGTGACACGAGCAGCAGGATCGCCGGCACCAGCGGGCTCTGCAGATGCACGGGCTGGCCGATGATCGATGCCCTCGCCATCTCCACGGGATCGATGCCGAAGTTCGCCGCGCTCTGGGCGAGAACCGGGAGGATGCCGAAGTAGAACGCGTCGTTCGACATGAAGAACGTGAACGGGATCGACAGGACCCCGGTGATCGGTGCCAGGAACGGGCCGAGCGCCGGCGGGAGCACGTTGGTGATCCAGGTCGCCATCGCATCGACCATCCCGGTGCCGGTGAGCACGCCCACCAGGACTCCGGCCGCGATCACCATGGAGACCACGCCCACGATGCTCGGGGCGTGCGCGACGATCTCCGAGGCCTGCTCCTTGATGCCGCGGAAGTTGATGACGAGCGCGAGCCCGGCTCCCACCATGAACACGTACGGCAGCGGGAGGATGTCGAGCACCAGCAGCACCATCACCGCGACGGTGAGCACGAGGTTGACCCAGATGAGCTTCGGTCGAAGCGTCGGCCGGGCGGGATCCAGCATGGTGTCGGCCATGGCCGTGTCGGAGGGATCGACGCTCGCCGCGGATACCGGAGCGTGGCTGCCGGCGACGACCACCAGATTGCCGGTGCGCAGCGACGCACGCGCGCCCGGTTTCGGCTCCGCCCCGCGGAAGATCCTGGGCACCGTCGAGAGCGTTCCTCCGTCGGCACCGACGAGCAGGCCCTCGGAGTCCAGACGCCCCAGTCGACGGCGCTCCTGCAGGCCCAGGATCCACGCGAAGCCGAGAGTCACGACGATTCCGGCCCCGAGCGCGGGAAGCATCGGAACGAAGATGTCCGTCGGCTGCAGTCCCAGGGCGGTGGCGGCACGCACGGTCGGGCCGCCCCACGGCACGATGTTCAGCGTGCCGTTCATGAGTCCGGCGACGCAGGTGAGCACCACGGGGCTCATCCCCAGACGGAGATAGATGGGGAGCATCGCCGAGGTCGTGATGATGAAGGTCGTCGAACCGTCACCGTCGAGGGACACGGCTCCGGCGAGGATCGCGGTGCCGAGCACGACCTTGGCCGGGTCGTCTCCGAGCAGGCGTGTGATCAGACGGATGAGCGGATCGAACAGACCCACGTCGATCATGATGCCGAAGAACATGATCGCGAACATCAGCAGCGCCGCGGTCGGCGCCATCGCCCCGATCGAGTCGAGGATCATGTCCCCCAGGCCGAGGCCCGCCCCCGCGAAGAGCCCGAACGCGGTCGGGACGAGGATCAGGGCCACCATGGGCGTGAGGCGCTTGGTCATGATCAGCGTCATGAACGCGAGCACCATCGTGAATCCGAGGAGCACCAGCACCCACTCGGGCGGCACGAACGCCACGTCGTAGGTCGGCGCCTCTTCGGCGGCCGCGAACAGGCCGGTGAGTGCGTCGGGCATGCGTTGACTCCTTCGTCGTGGCTCCGTCGGCGGCGACGGATCCCGATGAGACTAGGCAATCCGCGACCGTCGGGTGCGGTATCCCGCATTCCCCGACGTTGTGCGCGTAGCGTGGGTTCTGCGCATATTGCGCGGGAGCAGTACAGGAGAAGCACGGTGCCGAGGACGATGTCGACCAGACCGCGGTTCGCCACACGCGCCCTGCTCCTGCACCTCGCCACGGTGACCCTCGTCGTCGCTCTCTGCACGGGTGTGTACCTGCTCCTCGCCGTCCAGCAGCTGCGCGCCGAGGCCGAGTCGACCGCGCTGGGCATCGCCCGCACGCTGGCGGAGGATCCGCAGGTTCGCGCGGAGGTCACACGTATCTCCCTCGCGGAAGGCCCGCCCGACGCCGTCGATCTGCGCGACGGCGATCTGCAGCGCATCGCGTCCGACGTCACATCCCGCACCGGAGCGCTGTTCGTCGTGCTCACCGATGACAACGGCATCCGTCTCGCGCATCCCACACCATCTCGCATCGGCGAGGAGGTCAGCACACCGTACGAAGAGGTGCTCGCCGGGGCCGAGGTGGTCGACTGGCAGACCGGCACACTCGGCGAATCCGCACGGGCGAAGGTTCCCGTCCGCGATGAGGCCGGGACACCGGTGGGCGAGGTCAGCGTCGGGTTCGAGCGTGCCGGCGTCTTCGACGACCTTCCGCCTCTGCTGGCCATGATCGGGGGTACAGCGGCGGGTGCGCTCGCCCTGGCCGGATTGGCGTTCCTCCTTCTCCGCCGGCGCTGGGAGCGTCTGACGCTGGGGGTCCAGCCGGAAGAGCTCGTGGCCCTCGTGCAGAACCAGACGGCCGTGCTGAACGGAGTGGACGACGGTGTCATCGCCATCGACACCCGAGGAGTGGTGCGCGTGAGCAATGCCGCCGCCGATCGCCTCCTCGGACTCGATGCCCCTGTCGGGCGCTCCATCCACGAACTCGGCCTGGCCACCGCAGTCCTGGATGCCGCGACCGGGGCGCGCGCTCGCTCGAGCGCCATCGTCGGAGACCGGATGCTGTACCTCGACTCACGCCCCGTGGTGCGCGAGGGCCGAGCGCTCGGCGATGTGCTGATCGTGCGCGACCGCACGGATCTCGTCGCCCTGACGGAGCGTCTGGAGACGGTCAGGACGATGACGGCGGCCCTGCGCGTGCAGAGGCACGAGTTCGCCAATCGCATGCACGTGGCCGCCGGACTCATCGACGCGGGCCGAGTGAGCGACGCTCGCGCATTCCTGGGCGAGCTCGTGGAGCGGGGGCCGGTGGCGTTCCCCGTCGTGGGACTGGACCTCCTCGGCGATCCCTTCCTGCACTCGTTCCTCGGCGCCAAGGGTGTGGAGGCCGGAGAGCGCGGGGTCGCCCTCCGGGTCGCGGACGACACCCACCTGATCGGTACGGTGAGCGAGGCCGAAGACGTCGCCGCGGTGCTCGGGAACCTCCTCGACAACGCCGTCACGGCCGCGGTCTCGGGCGAGCGGACGCCGCGCTGGGTCGAGGTGGCCGTGCTGGACGACGGCGAGGCCCTGGTGTTCACCGTCACCGACTCGGGGCCCGGCCTCGGCGACGTCGACCCGTTCTCACCGAAACCGAGGAATCAGAGCGCAGACAAGGTGCACGGACACGGGATCGGGCTCCCCCTGTCCACGGAGATCGCCCGTCGAAGTGGCGGCGATCTCTGGGTCATCGATCCCGGCGGAGACGACCATGGCGCGGTGTTCGCCGCCCGCATCGGCGGAGCCGTCGACCGGACATTCCACGACGAGAAGGAGAACACATGACCGAGCCCCTTCGCGTGCTCATCCTCGACGACGACTTCCGGGTCGCACAGTTGCACCAGGGGATCGTCGAGGAGCACCCCGGCTTCACCGTGACCGAGACCGTGCGGTCACTCGCCGAGGCCCGAGACAGCCTGCGCTCGTCTCCCCCCGACCTCCTCATCGCCGACGTCTTCCTCCCCGACGGAGACGGCATCTCGCTCGTACGGGAATCGGGGATCGACGCGATCCTCATCTCCGCAGCCGACGACGCCCCCACGGTGCGCCGGGCGCTGCGGTCGGGAGCCGTGGGCTACCTCATGAAGCCGTTCGAGCGACGAGCGCTGTCGAGTCTCCTCGACCGCTGCATCCGCTACCGCAACCTGCTCAGCGGCGACCGCGCGCTCCGCCAGGAGGACGTGGACCGCGCTCTGGCGATCCTGCACGGTGCGGGCGAGCCGGTGTCGGTCTCCCGCTCCGCGACGGAGCAGCTCGTGCTCGCCGCCCTCGGCGACGGCGAGGCTTCGGCTGCCGAGATCGGCGAACGTGTCGGGATATCCCGCGCCACCGCACAACGTCATCTCGCGGCGCTGACCGCCAGAACGGTCGTCGAGGTGCGCCTCAACTACGGCACGACGGGACGCCCCGAGCATCGATATGCCGCACGTACCTGATCCGATGCGGTGACCGCAGGTCAGGACTCGGAGCCGACTGCCGCGAGCCGCGCTTCCTCGTCGGCGGTGATGGCGCTCTCGATCAACGGGTCGAGCGCTCCGTCCATGACCTGGTCGAGGTTGTAGGCCTTGAAGCCGGTGCGGTGATCCGCGATCCGGTTCTCGGGAAAGTTGTAGGTGCGGATACGCTCCGACCGGTCCATACCTCGGATCTGCGACCGACGGGCGTCGGATGCCGCAGCGTCGAGCTCTTCCTGCTGCCGCGCGAGCAGACGGGCGCGCAGCACGCGCATGCCGGCCTCGCGGTTCTGCAGCTGGGACTTCTCGTTCTGCATCGAGACGACGATACCGGTCGGCACATGCGTGATGCGCACAGCGGAGTCCGTCGTGTTGACGGACTGACCGCCGGGACCGGAGGACCGGAAGACGTCGATCTTGAGGTCGTTCTGGTCGATGTGGATCTCCTCAGGCTCGTCGACCTCGGGGAAGACGAGCACTCCGGTGGTCGACGTGTGGATGCGACCCTGCGACTCGGTCGCCGGCACACGCTGCACGCGATGCACTCCGCCCTCGTACTTCAGGTGCGCCCAGACGCCCTGCGCGGGATCGGTGGACGACCCCTTGATCGCGACCTGGACGTCTTTGTAGCCGCCGAGGTCGGACTCGTTGCGCTCGAGCAGTTCGGTCTTCCAGCCCTTGGAGGCCGCGTACTGGATGTACATGCGCAGCAGGTCGGCGGCGAACAGCGCGGACTCCGCACCACCCTCCCCCGCCTTGATCTCCATGATCACGTCGCGGGCGTCGTCCGGATCGCGCGGGATCAGCAGGCGCCGCAGACGCTCCTGAGAGGCCTGCAACTCCTCCTCCATCGCCGGGATCTCCGCGGCGATGGACTCGTCCTCTCGGGCGAACTCGCGAGCAGTCTCCAGGTCGTCGGTCGCAGCGACCCAGGCCTCGTACGCGGCGACGATACGCGACAACTCGGCGTAGCGGCGGTTGACGCGCTTGGCCCGGGCGGCGTCGGCGTGCACCGCCGGGTCGGAGAGTTCCTCCTGCACCCGGCGATGCTCGTCGATCAGAGTCTGGACGGACTCGAACACGGCTCAGCCGCTCAGCGGATGTTGTTGTCGTGCCCGTGCGCGCCCGAGGGGAGCGTCGGGATCGACTTCTGCATCTGCACGAGGAACTCGACGTTCGAGTTGGTCTCCTTGAGCTTGCCGAGCACGACCTCGAGGGCCTGCTGCTGGTCGAGGCCGGCGAGGGCGCGACGCAGCTTCCACGTGATCTTGACCTCGTCGGCCGAGAGCAGCATCTCCTCGCGGCGGGTGCTGGACGCGTTCACGTCGACCGCCGGGAAGATGCGCTTGTCGGCGAGGGCGCGGGACAGGCGAAGCTCGCTGTTTCCGGTGCCCTTGAACTCCTCGAAGATGACCTCGTCCATCTTGGAACCGGTCTCGACCAGCGCCGTGGCGAGGATCGTGAGGGATCCGCCGTTCTCGATGTTGCGTGCTGCACCGAAGAAGCGCTTGGGCGGGTACAGCGCCGAAGCGTCGACACCGCCGCTGAGCACACGACCGGATGCCGGAGCCGCCAGGTTGTAGGCACGGCCGAGGCGGGTGATCGAGTCGAGGAGCACGACGACGTCGCGGCCGAGCTCGACCAGGCGCTTCGCGCGCTCGATGGCGAGTTCGGCGACGGTGGTGTGGTCTTCCGCCGGACGGTCGAACGTCGAGGCGATGACCTCGCCCTTGACCGAGCGCTCCATGTCGGTGACCTCTTCGGGGCGCTCGTCGACGAGCACGACCATGAGGTGGACCTCGGGATTGTTCTGGGCGATCGCGTTGGCGATCTGCTGCAGGACGATGGTCTTGCCGGCCTTGGGCGGCGCGACGATCAGGCCGCGCTGACCCTTGCCGACCGGGGCGACCAGGTCGATGATGCGCTGGGTCAGCTTCTCGGGAGCCGTCTCCATGCGCAGGCGCTCCTGCGGATACAGCGGGGTGAGCTTGCCGAACTCCACACGGGTGGCGGCGTCGTCGATCGAGAGGCCGTTGATCGAGTCGACCTTGACCAGGGCGTTGTACTTCTGGCGCCCCTGCTGCTCGCCCTCGCGCGGCTGCTTGATCGAGCCGACGACCGCGTCGCCCTTGCGCAGGTTGTACTTCTTCACCTGACCGAGCGACACGTACACGTCGCTGGGGCCGGCGAGGTAGCCGGTCGTGCGGACGAACGCGTAGTTGTCGAGCACGTCGAGGATGCCGGCGATCGGGATCAGGACGTCGTCCTCGCCGATCTCGGTGTCGAACTCGTCGGTCGGGACTCCGCTGCGGCGCTTGTTGCGCTGACGGTTGCGGTTGTTGCCACCGGCCTGGTCGTCGTCGGCGGCGGCGGGCTGAGCCTGCTGCTCCTGCGCGGCGCCGTTCTGGCCACGTCCGCGGTTGCGGCTGCGGCTGCGGTTGCGACCGCGACCGCCCTGCTCCTCGCCGCCTTCGGAGGAGTCCGAGTCGCCGTTCTGCGAGGTCTCGGCGGGCGACGAGTCGGAGGCGGACTCCGCTGACTGCTCGGCCGCGGGCGCCTCGGCGTCGGCTGCGGGCTTCTGGGCACCGCGGCGTCCACGCCCGGTCGTCTTGGGTGCGGCCTCGGCGGGCGCCTCGGCGGGCGCGGCGTCTGCGGCAGGCGCTTCCGCTGCGGCGGTGTCGGCGGCAGGAGCCTCGGCGTCCGCCTTCTTCGCACGGCTGCGACTCGGGCGCTTCGCCTTCGGCGCGGCCTCGGTCGCCTCTGCTGCGGGGGATGCGGTCTCGGACGCAGCCGCTTCCGGCGCGGCATCCGACTTCGCAGCCTTCTCGGCCTTCGCCGCTTCGGCCTTCTCGGCCTTCGCAGCCGCGGTGGCGGTGCTGGCCCGACGCGGTGCGCGCTTGCGCGCCGGTGCGGACTCGGTCGTCGACTCCGCAGATGCCGCAGGTGCTTCCGCAGTGGGCGTCGACTGGTCGTTCTGGGTCTCGGAGAGGTTCTCCACGAGTACTCCCTTATATGTCATGGGGAATGAGCGTTGAACGCACACAACGGGTGCTGCGCGCGATCGCACGGGCTGACGCTCGGCGCCAGCCAGCCTCGGCAGGCGGCTCTGGAATGAGCTCTGCCACAGGGGTTTGCGTGCGGGTCTTGCAAGATTTGCAATGGGGCCAGATTCACGTAGTTACGTGGAGCCCTCCGCTCGAGTCCCCACTGTACCACCACGGACGTCGACTGCGAGCAGGAGCGCCTCCCACGGGGTGTCGGTGACCCGATCGGCCAGTTCGACCGCATCCTGGCGGCTTCCCGGTCCGTCGGCGAGCACAAGCACGCTGGGGCCCGCACCGGAGACGACGGCGGCGAAGCCCGCGGCACGCAGTGCCTGCACCAGGCGCTGCGTCTCGGGCATAGCCCCGGCGCGGTAGTCCTGGTGAAGGCGATCGGCGGTCGCATCCAGGAGCAGTTCGGGGCTCTGCATCAGAGCGGCGATCAGCAGCGCGGAGCGCGAGACGTTGAACACGGCGTCTGCGGTGGACACCTGCGGGGGCTGCAGCGACCGTGCCTGCGACGTCGACATCGTGTAGGCGGGGACCAGCACCAGTGGGGAGACGCCGCGGTGCACCAGGAGCTTCTTGTGCTGCGGACCGCGCTCCGACATCCACGCGATGGTCAGGCCGCCGAACAGTGCCGGGGCCACGTTGTCCGGGTGCCCTTCGAGCTCAGTCGCGAGGCGGAGGAGGTCCGTGTCGTCGATCTCGACGTCACCCGCGAGCAGGCCCTTCGCGGCAAGCACTCCTGCGGCCACGGCGGCACCGGACGAGCCGAGGCCCCGGCCGTGCGGCACGGCGTTCTCGGCCACGATGCGCAGCCCGGGAACCGGACGCCCGGCGTCGGCGAACACGTACGCGATCGTGCGGACGATCAGGTTCGACTCGTCACGTGGGATCTCGGTCGCGCCGGACCCCGTCACCTCGATCTCGAGCTGCCCCGCGGGCAGAGCCGTCACCTCGAGGGTGTCGTAGATGCTGAGAGCAAGGCCCAGCGTGTCGAAGCCCGGGCCGAGGTTCGCGCTGGTCGCGGGGACGCGCACCTCGACGGTGCGCCCCTCGACAGCGTCGCCCTCGGCGGGCGCGAGGGCTGCCGCCATCGTCACTCGCCTTCCACCCGGAGCACCGAGACCACGCGGGCGACGACCTCGCTGTCGGCGAGAGCATCGACGGTGGCGCTGAGCGCCTGCTCGGTCGCGCGGTGCGTGCCGATGATCAGGCGGGCCGTCGGCTCGTCCTCACCCTCGACGGTCTGCACGACCGTCGCGACCGAGACGTCGCCATCGCTGAGGATGCCCGCGACGGTGGCGAGCACGCCGGGCGCATCCGCGACCTCGAGCGTGATCTGGTAGCGGGTGGTGACGTGGCCGATCGGCACGACGGGAAGGTTCGCGCGGGTGGACTCCCCCACCCCGACACCGCCGGCGATGTGGCGGCGGGCGGCGGAGACGACGTCGCCGAGCACGGCGGATGCGGTCTGCACGCCACCGGCGCCCGCGCCGTAGAACATCAGCGATCCGGCGGCCTCTGCCTCGACGAACACCGCGTTGTTCGCACCGTGCACGGAGGCGAGGGGGTGAGTGGTAGGAACCAGTGCCGGGTATACCCGCACCGAGATCGACTCGGCGCCGTTCGCCTCGATGCGCTCGCACACGGCGAGCAGCTTGATCACGAAGCCCGCGGCGCGTGCCTCTTCGATCATGGACGCGGTGATCGAGGTGATGCCCTCGCGGTAGACGGCCTCGAGCGGGACCGCCGTGTGGAACGCGAGGCTCGCGAGGATCGCCGCCTTCTGCGCCGCGTCGTAACCCTCGACGTCTGCGGTCGGGTCGGCTTCGGCGTAGCCCAGGCGCTGCGCGTCGGCGAGCACATCGGCGAAGTCGGCGCCCTCGGTGTCCATCCGGTCGAGGATGTAGTTCGTGGTGCCGTTCACGATGCCCATGATGCGCACGACGCGGTCGCCGGCGAGCGAGTCGCGCAGCGGGCGGATGATCGGGATGGCCCCGGCGGCTGCGGCCTCGTAGTACACGGAGGCGCCGACGCGGTCTGCCGCCTCGAAGAGCTCGGGCCCGTGCGTCGCCAGCAGCGCCTTGTTGGCGGTGACGACGTCTGCCCCGGAGCCGATCGCCTGCAGGATGCTCGTGCGCGCCGGCTCGATGCCGCCGATGAGCTCGATCACGATGTCGGCGCCCAGGATCAGGGACTCGGCGTCGGTGGTGAAGAGCTCCTTGGGCAGGTCGACGTCACGCGGTGCGTCGACGTCGCGCACGGCGATGCCGGCGAGCTCCAGTTCGGCACCGGCACGGTCGGCGAGCTCGTCGCCGTGGCGGAGCAGGAGCGCGGCCACCTGAGAGCCGACTGCTCCGGCACCCAGCAGTGCCACGCGAAGTCGTCGGTAGTCAGTCATGGTTACTCCTTCGGAGGTAGGTCATTGGTCTCCCTCGGGGGCATTCGCCCCGTCGATACCCGCGTCGCGGGCCAGCACGTCGTCGATGGTCTCGCCACGGACGATGACCGTCGAGCGTCCACCGCGCACAGCGACGACCGGCGGACGCGGAACATGGTTGTAGTTGCTCGACAGCGAGACGCAGTACGCCCCGGTCGCCGGCACCGCGAGCAGATCGCCCGGTACGAGGTCTTCGGGCAGGTACTCGTGGTCGACGACGATGTCTCCGGACTCGCAGTGCTTTCCGACCACCCGGCTGAGACGGGGTGCGCCTCCGCCGACGCGGGATGCGAGTCGCGCGGAGTACTGCGCGCCGTACAGAGCGGGGCGCGCGTTGTCGCTCATGCCGCCGTCGACGCTGATGTAGCGGCGCAGGGCTCCGGAATCGATCGTCACGTCCTTGGTGGTGCCGACCTCGTAGATCGTGACGCCGGCCGTGCCCACGATGGCGCGGCCCGGCTCGAACGACAGGGCGGGAACGGGAATGCCCCGGGCGGCGCAGTCCGCCGCCACCGCCGTGATGATCGCGCCGGCGAGGTCTTCGATCGGAGTCGGATCGTCGACCCGCGTGTAGGCGATACCGAAACCGCCACCGAGGTTGAGCTGCGGCACCGGGCCGCCCTCGAGCAGCGACGCATGGAGGTCGAGCACGCGCGAGGCCGACTCCCGGAAGCCCGCGACCCCGAAGATCTGCGAGCCGATGTGGCAGTGCAGGCCGGCGAACACCAGGCCGGGGATCTCACGGATGCGTGCCACCGCCTTCGCTGCCTCGGGAAGAGGGAACCCGAACTTCTGGTCCTCGTGAGCGGTGGCGAGGAAGTCGTGGGTCTCCGCGTGCACTCCGCTGACCACGCGCACCAGCACGCGCTGCGTGCCTCCCGTACGGGCGGTGATGGCCGCGAGACGTTCGATCTCGATGGCGCTGTCGACGATGATCGTGCCGACGCCCACCTCGACCGCCCGCTCCAACTCGGCGACAGACTTGTTGTTGCCGTGGAATCCGATGGAGGCAGGAGCGACTCCGGCGGCGAGGGCGACGGCGAGCTCTCCCCCGGTGCACACGTCGACACGCAGCCCCTCGTCGACCACCCAGCGCGCGACCGTCGTGCACAGGAACGCCTTGCCCGCGTAGTACACCTGCGCGGTGGTGCCGTTCTCGGCCGCAGCCCTGTCGAACGCCAGACGGAACCGACGCGCACGACCGCGCACCTCGTCCTCGTCGAGCACGAGCAGCGGGGTGCCGTACGTGCGTGCAAGCGTGGTGGCGCTGACGCCGGCGATGTCGAGAGCACCATCGGCGTCGCGCACCGCAGAGGCGGGCCAGACGCCGTCGACGAGATCGTTCGCGTCTTCGGGGACGGCGAGCCATTCCGGAGCGAGCGAATCGGCAGGGAGAAGCACTGATCACCAATCGTGGGAAGGATCTCGGGCAGGGCGCGCACATCGAGGTTGACCCGATTCTAGGGCACCGACCCCGTCACCCTGGTCACGGTGACGCGCGGCGTCAAGCCCCTGCGGTCGACCGTCGTCGCCTCTTAGGGTGGGGGCGTGACGAACAGCGAAACACGAACCGACTCCCCCGCGCAGCCGGGGTTCATCGCGCGCATCACCGCGCCTGTGATCGCCTGGGCACTCGCACGACGCCCGGTGCGCGCCGCGCTGCTCTACACGGAGCGGCGCGGACCGATGCTCGCCGACAGCGTCACGTACCGCGCACTCTTCAGCGTGTTCGCCGGAGTGCTGCTGGGCTTCTCGATCGCTGCGCTGTGGCTCGCCGGGAATCCCGTGGCCTGGCAGGCGATCATCGATGCGGTGCAGGCGGCGGTGCCCGGCCTCATCGGCGAGGACGGTGTGATCAAGACCAAGGATCTCCGAGCTCCGGCCTCGCTGTCGATCGCAGGCATCATCTCCCTCGTCGCCCTCGTGGGCTCCGCCCTCGGCGCCATCGGCTCCCTGCGCGCGGCCGTGCGCGTGCTCGCAGGGACCCTGCAGGATGACATCCTCTGGATCTGGGTCATCCTGCGCAACCTGGCTCTCGCGGTCGGCATCGGTCTCGCCTTCGTCGCCTCGGCCTTCCTCACGTTCGCCGGCCAGCTCGGCATCACCTGGATCGCCGGGCTCCTCGGCCTTCCCGAAGACTCTCCCGCGGCCGCGTGGACGGTGCGGCTGGTGTCGCTCGTGGTCGTCTTCGCTCTCGATACGGTGATCATCATCGGCGTGTTCCGTCTTCTCTCCGGTGTCCGCCCGTCCGCGCGGTCGCTGTGGTCCGGCGCGCTGCTGGGTGCGCTCGGCCTCTTGGCGCTGCAGGAGCTGTCGGGTCTCTTCGTGGGCGGCGCCACGAGCAACCCGCTCCTGGCGTCCTTCGCCTCACTGCTCGCTCTGCTGATCTGGCTGAACTTCTCGGCTCAGGTGATGCTCTTCGCGTGCGCCTACATCGTGACCGCCGAGGAGGAGAACGCTGATCGCGTGCACGCGCGGTTCGCGGCGACCACGTTCCCGCAGCGGCGACTGCAGCGCGCGGAGGTCGAAGTGCAGATCGCGACGACCGAGCTCCGCGCGGCGCAGAAGGCGGCGGCACCCGACACGTCTTCCTGACGGCGCCGCCCTCGTTGTGACCAGATCGGATAGATTGGTCATAACGAGAGGCGCCATGGATCCCCGACGCACGAACTTCAACCTTCCCCACGCCACGGTGTCGGCTCTGGAGTGGCGACCCGTATCCGAGTCCGGGCGGCCCGTCCTGCTTCTGCACGGCGGTGGAGCCGACGATGCCGAGCTCTCCTGGAGCGCCGTCGGACCTGCTCTCGCCGCGGCGGGACACCGGGTGATCGCGCCCGACCACCCGGGTTTCGGACGCAGCGCCCGGGCGGGCTGGCCCCTCACACAGGAGCGGCTCGTCCGGCATGTGGGCGAACTCGTCGACGGGATCGGACTCGACGACTACGCGGTCGCCGGGCTCTCTCTCGGCGGCGGCATGACGGTGGGACATCTCCTGGACCAGCCGGGCCGCGCGCGATCCGCCGTACTGCTCGGATGCTACGGCCTGATGCCCCGCCTGGCCGACGGCTTCTCCGGCCGGGTCACCCAGCTCGGCACTTTCTTCCTGCTGCGCTCAGGGCTGCTCGCCGCGATGACCCGCTCGTACGCACGCAACACCTCCGCGATGGAACGAGGGCTCCGGGAGCTGGTGCGGAACCCGCAGGCGCGCACGCCCGAACTCGTGGACGCGGTGCTCACCGAAGCCGCCACCGGCACGGGCCTGGCGACCTTCGGGGAGTGGCAGCGCGATCAGGTGCTCTGGGATCGACTGCGCACCGTCTACACCTCGCAGCTGTCGTCGGTCACGACACCCACTCTCCTCGTGCACGGCGATGAAGACTCCGGGGTCCCCGTCGCACGCATCCGCACCGCCGCCGAGTTGCTCCCCTTCGGATCCCTGGTGACCGTTCCCGGCGCCGGGCACTGGGTGCAGCGCGACCGTCCAGACATCGTCATCCCCGCGATGCTCGACCACCTGGAAAGGGGTACCGATGCCCAGGCACCGCGTCCCTGACCGTCGAGACCGCATCCTCGATGCTGCCGAGGCGCTCGTGCTCACCCGAGGTTTCGACGCCATGAGCGTGGCATCGATCGCCGGACGCGCCGGTATCGGCAAGGGCGCGGTCTATCTGGAGTTCGCCGGCAAGAGGGAGATCCTCGATGCGCTCCTGCAACGCGGGACGGCGCGCATGAACGACCGTGTCAGGCGTGAGCTGGGAGAGCGACCTCGCCTGAGCTCCGCCTATCGTGCCTCCGCGCGCGCCCTGAGTGAGGATGCGTTGATGACGGCGGCGTTCCTCGACGATCGCGGCATCCTCGGCGCCCACGTTGCGGAGGTCACGGACGGCAGGTATCGCGATCGGCAGGCGCGAGTCGTCGAGTGGCTCCGCGGCCTGCAGAATCAGGGGCAGATCGTCGCGGACGCGGACGTCGAGGCGCTCGCCCTCGCGCTCTCCAGCGCATCGATCGGGCTGCTCTCCGCAGCGCGCCTGCTCGGCCCGTTCGATCCGGCGCAGCTCGAACGCGCGATCGACACGATCGGCCGTATGGCCGAGACCTTCGAGAGGAACTGACCATGCACGTGGAGACCTTCGGCGCACGCGGCGATCACCCGCTGCTGCTGCTTCACGGCGGAGGAGTCGCCGGATGGATGTGGGAACCGCTGCGCGCCCACCTCGGCGGAGGCGTGCGTGTGATCGTCCCCGACCTCCCCGGCCACGGACGCAGCGCGGACGAGACGTACGTGTCCCACGCGACGACGGTCGCCGCCCTCGCTGGAGTGGTGGAAGACGAGGGTGGACCTGCGACCGTCGTCGGGTTCTCCCTCGGCGCACAACTGACCGTGCAACTCGCCGCGCACTTCCCCGAGCGGGTGAGGAACGTCATCGTCGTCAGCGCGCAGGCCGTGCCGATGCGCGCGACCCGCCCCATGCTCGCTCTCCTCGGGGCGACCGCCGGCCTCGCGAAGAACGACCGGTTCGCCCGGCTGCAGGCGCGGCAGCTGTTCGTCCCGGACTATCTCCTGGCAGATTACGTGCGCACGTCGTCCGGCATCTCCCGGGAGACGCTCCTGCACTCCGTCGAGGAGAATCTCCTCTTCACTCCTCCGTCCGCGTGGCGGTCCTATCCCGGAGCCGCGTCGATCCTCGTCGGCGCGAAGGAGAAGTCGCTCATGAAGCGCTCGGCCGCGCTCCTGCATGCCTCACTCCCACACAGCGACCTGCAGGTCGTCGACGGTTGCGGGCACGGCATCCCGCTGCAGCGGCCGGCATGGCTCGCCCAGAACATCCGCGCGACGCTCGACGCCCACCCCGACCCCGCATAGGGCCCGGAGGCTCTCGAGGTCAACTCGGGCAGACGCCCTTGTCCTGCAGCGTCGTGTCGGTGACGATCGCTCCGTTGACATCGATGTCGATCACGGCCGCACCGTCGACGATCTCGAGCCCGGTGAGGGTGAGTCCCGCCGGCAGCTGATCGGCGATGCACACCCGCTGGGGCTGCGTCAGACCTTCGCCGAGGGAGCCGAGAGTGGAGGACACCCGGTCGAGGTCGATGTCGAGTCCGCCGATGCTCGCGGCGACCGGCGTGAGCTCGAGGTCGCCGTCGACCGTGCCGGGCGTGAGCGTCAGCGAGAGGGGCACTGCGGCCCCGAGGACGCTGATCGATCCGCTCACCGTGGCGTTCGGAGCGGCGAACTCGACCGAGTCGACGGGCAGGTCGGTGCCCGTGAGAAGCGATGTGAACTGCTCCTGATCGATGCGGATGGTGCCCGCGGCGCCGCCCAGATCCCCGCCGCGCAGCGGGACGCCGGTCGCGGTCACATCCGCAGCACCCGTGATGCCCTCCAGCGTCACGGAATCCGTGGAGAGGCGCAGAGTGTCGAGCGAGCCGCCGATCAGTTGCGGCAGCAGGAGACCATCCGTCTCCACGTCGAGCTGCTGGTCGGCGGGAAGATCGAGCTGTTCCACGACGATCGACCGCACGACGCCTGGCAGCACCGCGCGGGCGATGAGTTCCGCCGCCACCACGAGCAGCGCGAGGACGACGACCACGATGAGCAGCGCCCAGGGCCACCGGGGCCGCTTGCGCGTCGCGGCGTCCGCGTCCTGGACAGGTGCGGAACCGGGGATCACGAGCGTCGGATGCTCCGCGGCAACGTCCGGGTACGGCAGGGTGTGGTTGTCGTCGCTCATGCCTGCCATCCTGCCGTACCGAAGAGGACGCTTACGTGCACTACATGCGCTCCGGTGCGGAGACTCCGAGAAGGTCGAGGCCGTTGCGCAGCACCTGGCCGGTCGCGTCGTTGAGCCACAGGCGGGTGCGGTGCACGCTCTCGATCGGGTCGTCGCTGAGCGGGATCACGCGGCAGTTGTCGTACCAGCGGTGGTACAGGCCGGCGAGCTCCTCGAGGTACCGGGCGACACGGTGCGGTTCGCGCACCTCGGCGGCGAACGCCACGATGCGTGGGAACTCCTGCAGCGCGCCGAGCAGCGCAGCCTCGGTCTCATGAGTCAGGGTCTCAGGAGCGAACTCCGAGAGCTCCACGCCGGAGTCGATCGAGTTCCGATGCATGCTGTGCGTGCGTGCGTGCGCGTATTGCACGTAGTGAACGGGATTGTCGTTCGTCCGCTTCTGCAGCAGTTCGGGGTCGAGGTCGAGCGGCGAGTCGGCCGGCGAGCGCTCCAGCGAATAGCGCAGCGCATCGGTGCCGAGCCAGTCGAGCAGGTCGTCCATTTCGATGATGTTGCCCGCGCGCTTGCTGAGACGGGCGCCGTTGATCGAGACCATCTGACCGATCAGCACCTCGACGTTCTTCTCCGGGTCTTCTCCCGCCGCGCCGGCGACGGCCTTGAGGCGGTGCACGTAGCCGTGGTGATCGGCGCCGAGCAGGTAGATCTTGTTCTCGAAGCCGCGATCGCCCTTGTTCAGGTAGTAGGCGGCGTCGGCGGCGAAGTACGTGTACTCGCCGTTCGAACGACGGATGACGCGGTCCTTGTCGTCGCCGAAGTCTGTCGTGCGCACCCAGACGGCGCCCTCGTCGTCGAACACGTGGCCCTGCTCGCGGAGGCGGTCGACGGCCTGGTCGATCAGGCTCGTTCCGGAGGCATCCTTCGCGTGCAGCGTGCGCTCGGAGAACCAGACGTCGAACGGCACGTTGAAACGGTCGAGGGAGCTCTTGATCTCGGCGAGCTGGAACGCGTAGGCGAGCTCCATGGCGACGCTCAGCTGCTCGTCGGAGGGAAGCTGCAGCAGGTCGGGACGCGCTTCGAGCACGCGACCGGCGAGCGTCGTGATGTACGCGCCGGGGTAGCCGCCCTCGGGGGTGGGCTCGCCCTTCGCCGCCGCGAGCACCGAGACGGCGAAGCGCTCCATCTGGGCGCCGGCATCGTTGATGTAGTACTCCCGGACGGCGTTCGCTCCGCTCGCGAGGAGCAGGCGGACGATCGAGTCACCGAGAGCGGCCCAGCGCGTGTGGGCGATGTGCAGCGGTCCGGTCGGGTTCGCCGACACGAACTCGACGTTCACGCTCACACCCTCCTGCGACGTGTTCGTGCCGTAGGCGGCGCCGGCATCGACGATGACCTTCGCCAGCGCGCCCGCGGCAGCGGCGTCGAGACGGATGTTGATGAACCCGGGACCGGCGACCTCGGCACTCGCGATGCCGTCGAGGGCGGCGAGGCCGTCGACGATCTGCTGTGCGAGCTCGCGCGGGTTCGTCCCGAACGGCTTGGCCAGGCGCATGGCGATGTTCGAGGACCAGTCGCCGTGATCGCGGTTGCGGGGACGCTCGAGCACGATGTCGGACGCGGCGAGCCCCAGGGGCTCGCCGGGACGTCGTTCCTCGGCGATCGGTGCGAGGACGGCGAGGATGGCGGCGGCGAGGGTTTCGGGGTTCATAGCCTCCTCAGTTTACGGGGCCGGACGCCCCCGGCCGACGGCGCGGACCGCGACGAATTTGCGTTCAGCCTCCGGTGATCTACTCTCATGCCATGAAGCCCACCGTCACCCGTCGTCGTGCGGGGGCTGCCGGCATCGGCGTCGGCCTGATCCTGGCTGTCGCGGCAGTCGTTCTCGGAGTGTGGCGGCCGTGGATCCCGGCACCGTCCACGACCCCGATCAGCGCCGCTGCCGACGGCGCATCGGGAGCCTCGGCGGCCATCGCGCCGGCCCCGCTCGTGCTGCCGGATCACCCCACCGTTCTGGTCTTCGGCGACTCCTGGACCTACGGGTCAGCCGCGACCGTCCCGACCCTCGGCTACGCCTACCTCCTCGGCGAACTGCTCGGCGGCGAGACGATCGTGGACGGGGTGCGCGGGAGCGGATATCTCAAGCCCGGGATCGACGGCCCGACCTTCGGGGAGCGCATCGCCGCGCTCGACCCGTCGCTGTCCCCCGACCTCGTGATCATGCAGGGATCGATCAACGATCGCGCGCAGGGCGTCGCCGGCTACCGCGAGGCCGTGAACGCCGCGTGGGACGCGATGACCTCCACCTACCCGGAGGCCACGATCGTGGTGCTCGGTCCCGCGCCGCACGAGCTGCCCGTGGGCGCGGCCACCGCGCGTATCGACTCCGACCTGTCCGAACTCGCCGCCGCGCGCGGCTGGTGGTACATCTCTCCCCTCGCCCAGGAGTGGGTCACCTCGCAGAACTACCTCGACGTGATCGATGTCGAGGTGGGGCGCAAGCACCCCTCCACGGATGGACACCGCTACCTGGCGGAGAAGCTCGCCGCGGCACTCGACGAACTGCGCACCGCCCCGGTCACAGAGGCCGGTGGGTCGGAGCTCACCCCCGACGAGTGATATTGTCGATCGGTACGCCTCCGTAGCTCAGTGGATAGAGCGCCGGTTTCCGGTACCGTAGGTCGCAGGTTCGACTCCTGTCGGGGGCACGCATCGAAAAACCCCGCCCGAATGGGCGGGTTTTTCTGCATCCGGCGCTCGAGCACGTGGGAAGCGCGCAGCGTGGGCGCGATACACGGGTGGGTCCCCGCGCCCGTCAGTCCGCCTCCGCGTCCCCCTCGGTTCGACTACGTGCTGTGGTCGATCCGAGAGACACAGTGGCGATCAGACCGAGTGCGAGGAACCCAGCGGCCGTCCACGCCGCGTAGCGAGTTCCCTCGGAGAAGGCCGCCTTGGCGTCTTCGGCCGCGTCCGCCGTCGCCGCATTCGACTCGAGGCCACTGATCGCCGCGCCTGCGCTGTCGACCACGGCCGACACGATCTGGTCGCGCTGCGCCGACGGGAGACCGCGCTCATCGAGCGATGTCGCGAGGATCCCGGCGGTGCTGGTGAAGAGCACGGTGCCGAGCACCGCGACCCCGAGAGCGGCACCGATCTGCCGAGACGTCGACTGCGTGCCCGATGCGGCCCCGCTGTCCGCGACGGGCACCTCGGCGAGCACGACACCGGTCAGCTGCGCGGTGGCGAGGCCGACACCGAGTCCGTACACGAAGAGGAAGGGGATGAGCGGGCCCCACGAGGCGTCGGGACCGATGACGAAGCCGACACCCGCGACACCGATGATCTCGGCGATGAGGCCGGCACGCACCACCCAGACCGGGGCGACCTTCCCGCTCGACGCGCCGGCGACACCGCTGGCGAGGAACGACCCGCCCGCCAGCGCGAGCAGGAGCAACCCGGTCTGCACGGCTTCGAATCCGAGAACGAACTGCAGCCAGAGCGGGAGGGCGAGGATGATGCCGAACTCCCCCAACGACACCACTGCTGCCGCGATGTTGCCGTTGCGGAAGGAGGAGATCGAGAACAGCCGCAGCGCCAGAAGCGTCGACCTTCCCGCGCGTTCGCGGTGCCGCCCCCACAGGATGAACGCGATGACGGCCAGAACGGCGACGGCGAAGAACAACGGGATCGGCGACAGATCCCCCGGCCAGACCCAGTCGCCGATCTGCGGCCGCGTGTCGACGAGCCACCAGCCGTAGGTCCGTCCCTCGATGAGGCCGAACACGAGGCTCCCCATCGCCGTGATCGACAACAGCGCCCCGACGACATCGACTCTGGTGATGCGATCACTGCGTGACTCGGCGACCGTCATCAGCACGCCGATCACGATGATGATGCCCAGGGGGATGTTGATACCGAAAGCCCATCGCCACGAGTACGCGGTCGTGAGCCACCCGCCGAGGAGCGGACCGACAGCCGCCATGCCGCCGATGGTCGAGCCCCACACGGCGAAGGCGATCCCGCGCTCCCTTCCTCGGAAGGTCGCATTGATGATCGAGAGCGTGGTGGGGAGGATCATCGCGCCGCCGACGCCCTGTGCGAGGCGAGCGAGGATGAGCATGCCCCCATCCGGTGACAATGCGGCGCACACCGACGAAACGCCGAACACGATGACGCCGATGATCATCACCCGACGCCTTCCGAAGCGATCGGCGAGGCTGCCGAACACCAGCAGCAGGGACGCGAACACGAGAGTGTACGACTCCTGCACCCACTGGACCTCTGTCGAGGTGATGCCGAGATCCTTCACGATCGCGGGGACCGCCACGTTGACGATCGTCGAGTCGACGATGATCAAGGAGACCGCGATGCTGATGAAGACGAGCCCGAGCCAGCGCAGGCGCACGTATCGTTCCATAATCGCTAGCCTAGTTAGCTAAATCCGATCTCGGTAGGCGCTGTCCCAGCGGGACGACGATAGTCTCGATGTGTGCCCCTCCTCTCGATCGCCGGTTCGACGCGTGCCCCGCACCGTCTGCGATCGGCGACCCCGATGAGGGAATGGATGCGGGTCACCATGCACCCGGGCACGAACGGGTGGACCAGCGTGTGGGGCACGCTCTCGCACGGCGAGATCGCCGGCTGCCCGCCGCCACGGAACTAGACCACGCCTCGAACGGGGCGGTGGTCTTCTGCGCCATTCACCCCTTCTCTCGCGTGAGGTCTTTCCGTGTCCCCGAATTCATCCCCTGCCCGTTTCTCCCTCGCCCCGCATGCGCTGTGGCGTGGCATCCGCTCCAACGCCCGCAGCGACGTCCTGGGCGGCTCCCTCCTGCTGGCGGCGACGTTCGCGGCCCTGATCCTGGCCAACAGCCCTGCGGCCCCCTGGTACGAGTCCGTGCGCGACTTCACGTTCGGTATCCCGGAGCTGCATCTCGAGCTCAGCATCGGCGCGTGGGCGTCCGACGGACTGCTGGCGATCTTCTTCTTCGTCGTCGGTCTGGAACTGAAAGAGGAGTTCGTCGCCGGGCGCCTGCGCGACCCGCGTCGAGCTGCACTGCCGATCGCGGCGGCCGTCGGCGGTGTCGTGGTGCCGGCGCTCATCTTCGTGCTGATCAACGCCGGCAGCGGGGCGGATGCGCTGCGTGGCTGGGCGATCCCCACGGCGACCGATATCGCGTTCGCCGTGGCCGTGATCGCCGTGGCCGGCAAGTTCTTGCCTCCCGCTCTGCGTGTGTTCCTGTTGACGCTGGCGATCATCGACGACCTCATCGCGATCACCATCATCGCGACCTTCTACACCGACACCATCAGCTTTCCGTGGCTGATCCTCGCGCTGCTGCCCCTGGCCGGGTTCGCCGCGCTGGTGGCGAAGGGCGTGCGCGCATGGTGGCTGCTCCTCCCCCTCGCCGTCGCGGTCTGGGTGTGCATCCACGCGTCCGGTGTGCACGCCACCGTCGCGGGTGTGCTGCTCGGTTTCGTCGTCCCCGTCACGGCGACCGAACGCGCCAGGGTCCGCACCGGCAGCGACGCTGAGGGCCTCCCCGTCTACGACGGCATGGCCGCCCACTTCGCCGACCGCTGGAGCGTCGTGGCCACGCTGTTCGCCGTTCCCGTCTTCGCCTTCTTCGCCGCCGGCGTCACGGTCGGCGGGTGGGACGGACTCGTCTCCGCGTTCTCCGACCCGATCACGATCGGGATCGTCGTCGGACTCGTCGCCGGCAAGCCGATCGGCATCCTTGTCACGACCTTCCTGCTGAGCCGATTCCCCGCACTGCGGCTCGACGAGACGCTGCGCTGGCCGGATCTGACCGGTATGGCCTTCCTCGCCGGAATCGGCTTCACCGTCTCCCTGCTCGTGGGAGAGCTCGCCTACGGGTCGAGTTCCGTGGCGGACGAGCATGTGAAGATCGGGGTGCTCGTCGGATCCTTCGTCGCCGCGATCCTGGGTGGGATAATCCTGGCGCGACGCAATGCGCGGGGTCGACGCGGGCTTCGCGAGGGCCGGCGAACTTGAGGAGATCACACAGTTGAGGATCAGCGTCGCGTCCGAAGCCGTCGTCGCAATCGACGTCGATTCGCGAGAAGCTGGGGCATGAGGTTTCTCCGCCTGCTGTGGCGCTATCCGGCCATCACCACCACCGTTCTCGTGTTCGTCGGCGTCCTGATCCTCCACGCGGTCGACGCTGCGGTCGCCGGTCGATGGATCGCGACCGGCTACGTGGCGGCGTTCGTCGTCTGGACCCTCGTCGGGATGGTGCGCGATGTGCTCCGCGGTCACGTCGGGCTCGACATCCTCGCAGTGGTGGCGATGGTGGCGACTCTCGCCGTCGGGGAGTACATCGCCTCGCTCATCATCGTGCTGATGCTCTCGGGCGGTGAAGCTCTCGAGGATTTCGCCGGACGCCGTGCGAAGCGTGACCTGTCCGCCCTGCTGGATCGCTCTCCACGCATCGCGCACGTGCTCCTGCACGCGCAGACGTCGGATTCGGACGAGGTCCGCGACCTCCCCGTCGATCAGGTCGCTGTCGGCGACGTCATCCTCGTGCGCCCGTCGGAGATCGTGCCCGTCGACGGTGTGCTCCTCACCGAGACCGGCACTTTCGATGAGTCCTCGCTGACCGGCGAGAGCATGCCCGTGACCCGCGAGTCCGGGGGCGAGGTGCTCTCCGGCGCGATCAACGGAAGTCGGGCCGTGCGGATCAGAGCCGTGCGCACGAGTTCGGACAGTCAGTACCAGCAGATCGTCGCGCTCGTGCATGCGGCGGAAGACTCCCACGCTCCCGTCGTGCGACTCGCTGACCGCTTCGCCATCCCGTTCACCGCGGTCTCGCTCGTGCTGGCCGGAACCGCGTGGGCCCTTTCCGGGGATGCGACGCGCTTCGCCGAGGTGCTCGTGCTCGCCACGCCGTGTCCCCTCCTGATCGCCGCCCCGGTCGCGTTCCTCGGTGGTCTCTCACGTGCGGCGAAGGCCGGTGTGATCATGAAGGGCGGTGCCGTGATCGAACAGATCGCCCGCGTGCGCTCGGCCGCGTTCGACAAGACGGGCACGCTCACGCAGGGACGACCGGAACTCGTCGCCGTCCGCCCGGCGGAGGGCTTCGACGAGGATGAGATCCTGCAGCTCGCCGCCTCTGCGGAGCAGTACTCGACGCACGTGCTCGCCGAAGGCATCCGTCGCGCTGCGCACGCACGCGGACTCGCGCTCCGCAGTGCTTCCGAAGCCCGGGAGGAGGCCACGAACGGCGTCGTCGCCGAGATCGACGGACGATCGGTCGTGGTCGGCAAACCGGCCTACGTGGCCGCACTCGCACCCGACACCGTGCGAGCGACCCTGGAGTTGAGCCAGGCCGCAGCCTACGTCGCCGTCGACGGACGCTTCGCCGGGGTTCTCGTGCTCGCCGACCATCCGAGGCCGGAAGCAGCGGCTGTGATCTCCTGGCTGCGCACGCACGAAGTGGATCGCGTGGTCATGCTCACGGGAGACGTCGGTCCGACGGCAGAGTCGGTGGCTCATCAGGTGGGCATCTCTGAGATCCACGCCGAACTGCTTCCGCCCGAGAAGGTCGCTCTCGCCGCTGACCTGCAACCGCGCCCGGTCATGATGGTCGGCGACGGCGTCAACGACGCCCCCGTGCTCGCCGCTGCCGACATCGGCGTCGCCATGGGAGCGAAGGGCGCGACCGCGGCCGGTGATGCCGCTGACGTCGTGATCCTCGTCGACTCGCTGGCGAAGCTCGTCGATGCCGTCTCGATCGGTCGCCACACGCTGCGGGTCGCGCTCACCGCGATCTGGATCGGCATCGGATTGAGCGTCGGACTCATGATCGTCGCGATGACGGGGCTCATCCCCGCGGTCGCCGGCGCGCTCGTGCAGGAGCTGGTCGATCTTGCCACCATCCTCTACGCGCTCCGCGCCCTGAATGGGCCCTCGACGGTGCTCCCCTCCGCGCCGGCTCGCCCAGGCGCGAAAACGGAGGCATCGGCTTCTCAGCGTGCGGAATGATGCGCATCGCCTGATGACCGCCCCGACGGTCGGTGTCCGACCGTGCGTTCGACCGGAGCATGCACGAGCATCTCGGGTGCGCGGGAGACAAGGAGCCAGGCCGGGAGTATCGCGATGCAGAGCACAGCCAGCACCGTCACGCTGCCCGTCACGGCGACGGCGATGAAGAGCGCGATCCACCCGTCACGGGAGATCGCGAGCACCATTCCGAGCACACCGCCCGCGATCGCGACCACGATCGGGATACCGGGGACCAGGGCGTTGGCGAGCACGCCGATCGCAGTGCCGATGAACACGGCGGGGAAGATCCGACCGCCGCGGAAACCCGCGGAGGCGGCGACGAGGAGCGCGACGATCTTCACGGCGACGATGACGACGAGCTGTCCGGAGTCATACTCGTCACGGTCGATGACGAGGGTCGCGGTCTGCTCCAGCCCCTTGAACAGGGTGATCGGACCCCCGATGATCCCGAGCACTCCGAGCACCATGCCGCCGACGGTGACGTAGAGCACGGGGTGGCGCAGGAGCCGGAACGTTCGGTGCACGAGGGGGAAGACGGCTGCCGCACCGATTCCGAGGAGAGCGGCGAAGACCGCGATGACCGTCGCGCTCAGCAGGTCGATGGCGGCGATGCTGTCGTACGAGGGCATCGGGACGGCGAACGACGGTTGCGTGAGCAGCGACATCGTCACGGCCCCGGCCCCGGCCGCGAGCAGCGGAAGGAAGAGCTTGTCCCAGAGCGCCTGGCCTGCGGCCATCGTCCCCACGACACCCGTGAACACGAGCGCCGCTGCCACGGGCGTGCCGAACAGGGCGCCGATCGTCGCCGCGGCCGTGATGAGGACGATCAGCTGGACCGAGACTCCCGGCCAGAATCTGGCGAAGACGGCGACCAGGATGCCGGTGTTGATCGCGATGATCGGGCTCTCCGGTCCGAGGCTCACTCCTCCGGCGAGCGCGAGGACGGTGACCAGGGCGAGGGACGGCAGCGCACTCAGGGGAAGAGGCGGCGCGATGAGCTCGGTCAGCGCCGAGTCCCGCCCGCCGTGTCCGGGCAGCAACCAGATCGCGAGTCCCACGGCGAGACCCGTGAGCGTGAGGACCGTGAAGATCCACCACGCCGAGTCGGCGTCGAAGCCGGCCACGTTCGGCAGCCCCTCCCACAGTGCGCTCTGGAGGATGGCGGCCAGTTCTTCGACGACGAACAGGACCAGTGCGGAGACGACGCCGATGACGACCGCAGGCAACGAGAGGACGACCAGCCGCCGTACGGTCGTCGCAGAAGTCCGGTGACCGTCGTCGATGCTCATCGCGCTCTCCCCGCTGCCTGTGCTTCACACGCGCAACGGCGCAGTGATCACCGCATTATCTCCACACGCCGGGTGCGGCTTCAATCCGCCACCCGGATCCGTCGGCGACGGGGAAGGCTCCACAGTGGGAAAACCGGGCGAACCAAGCTCCCCCGGGTGAATTCGTGACGATCCCCACGATTCGCCAAGGGCCGTGCTTAGCATGTCCGAAGCGGGGCTCCGCCGCGGAGTGGACCCCCGAGATCATCGGCTGAGGGCGATCGACTCAGCCCGGAGAAGGGACGCATCCATGGCTGAACTCATCGTCATCTCGTTCGACAGCGAACCGCAGGCGGAAGGCGCCTACGACGAGATCCTCTCGCTGCAGAACGACCTCGTCGTCGAGCTCGCGGGCCTGGCGCTCGTGAAGGTCGACGACAAGGGAAAGACCAAGGTCGAGTATCCGGGGGCGGCCGGGAACGTCGGCGTCGGAGCCGCGGGTGGCGCGTTGTTCGGCATGCTCATCGGGCTTCTCTTCTTCGTGCCGTTCGCCGGCCTCCTCTTCGGCGGTCTTTTCGGAGCGCTGTTCGCCGGGTTGGACAAGACCGGCATCGACGCCGAGTTCCGCGACCGGGTGAAGAACACCGTCTCGGCAGGGAAGTCGGCCGTCGTCGTGTACGCGACGAAGATCACGGAGGATAAGTTCGCCGCCGCGCTCGCCCCGTTCAACGGCACCGTCGTGCAGACCTCCCTCTCCGCCGAAGACGAGAAGGAGCTCATCCACGACCTCGGCGGCGAGCAGTAAGCCGCACACGTCGACGCCGGGTACGGACAGAGAGCAATCCGCTCTCCCGTGCCCGGCGTCTCTGTCTTCGCGATCGCCTGAGACGCCGCTCGAAGATTCTCCTCCGCGAGGTCTCCACCCGCGCGGGCCGCGTGCCGCATCGCCCACCCGGGGTGATCGAACGCTGCGAGAACTGCGGGAGGATGCCAGCCTGGGCCTACTGACGACGCTCGACGAGATACGAGGATCAGACATGACCGCTCAGCCCGCCCTACCCTCCTGGCGCGACACCCGTACGCGCAGAGACATCGAGGCGTTCGTCGCCTCCGTCACCGAAGGTCCTGACGCGGTTCCCGTCGAGGAGCGGGTCGCGGTGTTCGACAACGACGGCACCCTGTGGTCGGAGAAGCCGATGATCACGCAACTTCACTACGTCGTCGAGCAGTGGCGGACGGCCGCGGAAGACAGGCCCGAGCTCGCAGACCGGCAGCCTTATCGCGCGGCCGTGAGCGGCGATTTCGGATGGCTCGGCACGGCGATCGACAAGCACTACGGCGGCGACGACTCCGATCTGAAGATCATCATCCAGGCCTTGGTCGGGCTCACGGACGGGATGAGCGTCGAGGACTACGCGCGCTCGGTGGCGGAGTTCTACCGCACCGCGCAGCATCCGACGCTGAAGCGCCCCTATTCCGATGCGGTGTATCAGCCGATGGTCGAGCTGCTGCGGTACCTGGAGCACCACGGTTTCACCTGCTACATCGTCTCGGGCGGAGAGCGGGACTTCATGCGTCCGATGACGCAGGCGAACTACGGCATCCCCCCCGAGCGCGTGGTCGGCTCGGCTTTCGGGCTCACCTGGGACGACACCGATGCGACCGTGCGGTACTCCTCTGCACTGGCGTTCTTCGACGACGGCCCCGAGAAGCCCATCCGCATCTGGACCCGCATCGGCCGGCGCCCCCTGTTCGTCGGCGGCAACTCCAACGGCGACACCGCGATGATGGACTTCGCGCGCCGCGGGCTCCGGCCCGGATTCGCGATCTTGGTCCACCACGATGATCCGTCGCGAGGCGACACCCCCTACGACGCGGGTGCGGAGAAAGCGCTCGCGGATGCGGCGGACAAGGGCTACACCGTGGTGAGCGTGAAGGACGACTGGGGGAAGATCTTCCCCGACGCCGCCCGGGAACAAGACTGAGCTGTCAGCGCGAACGCCCGGGGAGCATCGCTCCCCGGGCGTTCCGCCTATCAGAGATGATCGACGACTCAGGGTGCGGGCGCGGAGAGGCGGGCGTCCGCCTCGACCGTCTCGTCTTCAGGACCAGGCTGGTCGGGCCCTCCGGTCGTCGGATCCTCCGTGGTGATCGCTGCAGCAGAGCCCTGCGGACGCCGCAGCAGCTCGACCACGATCGCGAAGACGATGAGGCCGACGGTGACGCCGACCACCGTGCCGAACGCGACCGGTCTCGTCACGATCAGAATCAGCAGTGCGAACGCCATTCCGACGATGAGGATCGGCCCGTGGAACCGGTCGACCGCGAGTCCGAACCGTCCGGTGGACAGCCCTCTGCGTTCCCAGGTGCTCCGGACCGCGACGAACCCGCTCTCGAGAATCCCACGAGTGGCCACGGCACTGTGGCTCGTTCCGGCGAGCCAGGCCCACACGGCGACCAGCACTCCCACCAGAGCCAGAGCCACGATCGTCGAGCTCAGCAGGGTGGTGACCTCGTCGAACAGCGACTGGGCTGCCGCCGCCGGCATGACCGACGGGCTCACCGCACCGATGAAGAACGTTCTCCCGATCCCCATCCCGGCGGAGAGGAGCAGGAATGCCACGGCGAAGCCGGCACTGGTCCAGAAGAGGGCACGCGCGCTATTCCTCGCCAGCAGAACGCCGGCGACGACGAGACCGAGCACGACCCACGGCAACCAGAACCCCGCCGCGACGGCGATCTGGTAGATCGTGCGCACCAGGACGAGAGCGTCGGCCTGAGCGATCGGGACCGACCTGTCGATCTCCGGGATGAGGTCGGCGAATCCGACACCGCGCTCGGTCAGAACCGCTTTGACCCGATCGACCACCTGTCCGAGGTCGATCGAGAGCACCCCGTCGTCGGCGAGCTGCAGGGCGGCATCGGGGCTGTTCTGCAGGATCGCGACCGCGCGCTCATGGGTGAAGCGCAGCGACTGCGCCCAGATGTCAGCGAACTGGTCGGATGCCACGACGTCGTGGATGACGCCGTCGACGAGGGAGGTGAGTCCGCTGGCTGCCGGCGCCTCCAGCAACGAGAGCGCCGACGAGGCGCGGGGCGGGAGGTCGAGTTCGCGGATGCCGTCGAACACCTCGGCGACGATCGCGTCGAAGTCCACCTGCTCCTGGATCGCCGTGCTGACCTGATCCGCGACGAAGTCCTGCACATCGGGGTCCTCAGCGAGCGGCGCGAACGTCGCGACGAACCTGTCCGCGTCGACGAGCTGCAGGCGTGCCCAGGTCCCCATCGCCGCGATCGGAGCCATCAGCACCGCGAGAGCCAGAACGATGCCCGCGACGATGCTCCGCGCCACAGGGCGGCGGCGCGGCTTCTTGAGCGTCTCGTTCTCCTGCTCGAGGAGCGCGACACGGGCGCGCAGCTCTTCCAGTTCGCTCATTCGTTCTCCTCGTGGGGATGTCGTTCCGACTGCGGGGTACCGGGCACGTCAGCTCAGGAGCTTCTGCTTCGCCGCGGCGAACTCGGCCTCGGAGAGCACACCGGAGTCCTTGAGCGATGCGAGTTGCTGGAGCTTCGCGATCAGGTCGTCCGCTTGGGCGGGTGCGGCCGGAGGCGGAGACGAATACTGGGCGGCGTTCTGCGCCGCGGCGTCGATCTGCGCCTGCTGCTGCGCAGCCTCGTACTGCTGCTGCTCGTACTGACCCTGGGCACGCTCCTGCTGATGCCGAGACATCGCCCCGCCGACAGCGGAAGCAGTCCCCGCGACCACGGCGGTCCTGGCCGCGAGGCCGATGAGTCCCGGCCGACCGAATCTTCTCAAGGGCATGTCATTCACCTTCCTGGTCGAGGATGTCCATCATCGCGTTCACGACGGGAGCCGGCACGCGCTCGCTGCGGAGCACCTGTCCGCCCGCGGCAGCGAGGTTCTGTGCGAGGGTGCGGGCGAAGGCGAGCTCGAGCACGACCAGAGCGGCCGACTGTCCGGGGGCGAGCGCGGAGGCCAGAGCCTCGACGTCCTCCTCACCGGCGAGACCCGCCGCGATGGGCTCGAAGTCATCGAGTTCGAGCACGCCGTCCTCGTCGTCGAGCTCGACGATCTCGACCTCTCCGGTCGCGGACTTCGCCAGCACGACGAAGTCGAGCAGCCGCACCACACCACTGGCGACAAGGTCCGTCAACGCACGGAACGTCGCCGGGTCCGGACGCGCTCCCTCGAACCCGACGAGGTAGAACTCGGCCGGGCCGAAACGGAAGTCATTCATGGATAGTCCCTTCTCACGGCGCACACCGACCGTGACCGGGCTCCATGCTCGCATCGTCACAACGGAAAGAAGCGCTGCCCTCACCCCGAGAGGATGAGCTCTCCGCCACCGCACCGCCCGTCCCAGGGTCGCCCGCTCGGGGTGAGGGGCTCTCCTGCGCGCCGGCCGGCACTGTCACTATCGCCATACGCAGTAACTCAACGAAAGAGGTGCGAAGTGTCCATTTGGGAAAGCTTCTGGGACATCATCTGGTGGTTCTTCTGGGTCTTCGTGTTCGTCTCCTACCTGATGGTGCTCTTCAACATCGTCGCCGACCTGTTCCGGGACCACACCTTGAACGGCTGGTGGAAGGCCGTGTGGATCATCTTCCTCGTCTTCGTCCCCTTCCTCACGGCGCTCGTCTACCTGATCGCACGAGGCAGAGGCATGGGCGAGCGCAGCGCGTCGGCATACCGCGAGCAGCAGCACGCCGCTGACTCCTACATCCGCAGCGTGGCCGGGTCCAGTCCCAGCGACGAGATCGACAAGGCATCGAAGCTGCTCGCCGCGGGGACCATCACCCCCGACGAATTCGCGGCCATCAAGACTCGCGCACTGAGCTGACTTCGTGGCTGAGGTGGTCGATGTGACAGCCCTCCGGGCGCTCGGCGACATCGAATTCGTCGTCGTGCGCCTCGAGGGCGACCGCCTCAGCTCGAACATCCTGGAAGCACTGCTGCGGCAGGTCGAAGACGGTGCCATCCGCCTCCTCGATTTCCTGATGATCCACCGAGTCGGTCGCGAGGACTACCGCCTCATCGAAGTCGACCGGGATGAGTTCACTCTCGCGGGGCTCGCGCTCGACACCCCGGGGCTCGTGTGCGAGGCCGATGCCGGACACTTCGCGGCGGGGATTCCGGTCGGGTCCATCGCGGCCGTCATCCTCGTGGAACCGACGTGGGTGGAGAGGTTCGCCCGCGACGTCGACTGTCGCACGGACCCCATCCTCGCGACACAGCCCATTCCGGCCTCGGTCGCCAACACGATCCTCTCCGCAGCGCTGCGAGAGCCGTGAGAGCGCCGGGGTCTCGGGTCCCGATCAGACGGTGGTCCGCACGGCGTCGCGGCGTGAGGACACCCCGAGTTTGCGGTAGATCGCGCGCTGGTGGGTCTTGACCGTGTTGATCGACACGGCCAGCTCCCGAGCGATCTCCTGCAGCGTGCGTGCGGTCTGCAGCTGTTGGAAGACATCGCGTTCCCGCTCCGACAGGGCGTCCACCAGAGATCCGACCGTGTCCTTCGCGAGACACCTGCCGATGAAGTCCTCGAATTGCGTGCCGAAGTGCACGTGCTCGCCGAGCAGCTTGCGCACGGCGGTCTCACGTGGTCCGAAGGGAAGGCGGATGTTCTCCCCCGACGCGACCGCGACTGCCGCCTCGCACAGTTCATGGGCCTCGTCGTGGTGTCCGCCCTGGCGTCGCAAGAGGGCTGCGGTGAGCAAGGTCGCCGACTTCACATAGGAGACCTCCCCGAAGGCGCGCAGCGAGCGCAGCATCTCCAGGGCGGCGGAGTAGTCGCCGGCGCGACGGAGCACGCCCGCGAGGGCGACGTTGACGACGGGAAGGTCCGGGCAGTGGATGTACTTCCGGGCGATGCGCATCGCCCGGTCCTGTCTGCCGACGGCTTCTTCGAGCAGGCCGACCGCAGACTCGCGGAACGCCGGCCATGAGACCCCGTGGACGACCTCCAGCGGGATGTCCTGGATGCCGATCGCCGCACGGCGGCAGGCGGCGACGTCCCCGGTCTCCGCCGCCGCGTACGCGATCATCATGCGCGCCACACTCGTGAAGGAGCGGTCGGAACTGCCGTTGGCGATCACCGTGCCGAACTCGCGGATCGCATCGTCCAGCTCGCCCGACCAGTACGAGACGTACCCCGCTGCAGCGGCTGCACTCCCTCCGGCGTAAGTGCCCCACGGAAGCCCGACGTCCTCCGCACCCTGGATGGTGGTGAGCGACTGGCGGGCCTCGATGAAGCGCCCGGCCCAGGTCTGCCCGAAGGCGAGGTGCCCCAAGGAGCGCTTAGCCAGTTCGCGATCTCCGGAACTCTGCGCCTCTCTCGCCGCAGCGGAGAAGTACTCGAGCGGGACCATGGGGTTGCCGCGGTGTCGGATCTCGGTCCACCCGAGGAGATAGTTGAGCGCGGCGCGGTCGCCGAGGTCCGTCGAATCCGCGTCGAGGAGCATCTGGCGCACCTTCGCGCTCGCGTTCGCCACCTCTGCGCGCTCGTCCGCGATGAAGAGCCGGGCGATCTGCAGCACTGCGGGCTCGTCTGCGAGGCCGCACCGCGCGACCATCGCCTCCGCGCGCCGGAAAAGCTCGCGGGCCACTCGATGATCACCCAGCACGTCGCTCGCGCACGCGCGCACCAGGAGGACCTGCGCGTCGTCCGGGGACCGTCGCAGGATCTCCGTGGCGGTGCGTTCGACCTCGTCCGCCCTGGCGCCGACCACGAGACCGAGCCAGTGACGGAGGAGTGTCTCGCGCGCGGCGACGGGCTCTCCCGCTCGGAGAGAATGAGCGATGGACGATGACGGGTCCGTCGCCTCGAGCGCGGCGGCAGCACGACGGTGGCACGCGGCGGCGCGATCGGCATCCATCGTCAGGATCTCTGCGCATCGTCTCGCGAAAGCGGAATGCCAGCGGTACACGACGCCATGCGGACCTTCGAACCGATCGAGGAACAGACCGAGCCGCACGCAGGTCTCCAGCAGCGCAGCCGCATCGGAGCGACCGGTGACCGCGACGGCGAGCTCGGGGGTCAGCTCGCTGCAGACGCTCCCCTCGAGGACGAAGTCGGCGACATCGGGCGGAAGCGCTCCGAGCACGTGCTCCCTCACATAGCTGCCGAGGAAGCTCGAGGCGCTCTGCGCACGCGTGTCGGGTCGGGCACCGCCGATCATCATCAGTCTTACGGCGATCGGCCACCCCTGCGTCTCCTCGAAGATCGTCGCCGCGGAGAGGCCGTTCATCTCGCGATCGCGCAACTGCTGCACCTCCGTCCCCGTGAAGCTGAGCGCGTCAGCTCCGACGAACGAATCCGGATGCGTCACCCGGTGCCGGGAGAGCGTCACCTCGAGCAGCGTCGTCCCGACGAGCACGACCCGCAGACCGTCCGGCGGCTGTTCGGCCAGCATCCCGAGGAGTCCCCTGCGCCAGTCCTCCCCTGCACGTTGCGCATCGTCGACGATCAGGTGCATCCACTCGTCCGAGCCTTCCAGCGCCCTGCAGATCTCCTGGTAGGCCCGGTACGGCTCGTCCACGTCGCGGTGCAGGTCGAGAAGGCGCCCGGAGCGTGCGGTGCCCGTGAGCAACGCGTTCACGACGCCCTGCGTCAGCCGTGAGGGATCGGAGTCGAAGGTGTTGAGACCGAGCCACGCGACCACATCGAGACCGGACGCCCAATCGGCCACCGCGGTGGTCTTCCCGAACCCGCTCGGCGCGCTGATCACCGTCAGCGCATCCTCGGCGACGGCCTCCGCTATCGCGGCGCACACCCGATCACGACGGATGGCACCCGGTTGGGGTGCCGGCGGCCGGAATCTCACCGTGGGTCCCGGCTTCGTCGAGCGTACGGGGGGCGACATGGCACCAAAGCTAGCGGCGCGCCCGACGCGCCTTCAAGGGCATCCTCCGGGTGATCTTTACCCGACCGCGCCTCGTGCGGCATCGCGTTTGAGCGCGTCGGCTGTGCGGATGAAGAGGATGATCCAGGTGAACACCACGGTTCCCGCCACGAGCTCGACGGCGGTGAGCGTGTAGTAGCCGACGGCGAAGAACACCGACAGCACCACGATCAGCAGGGTGAACACGTACCCCAGCAGCAGGAACGTGCGTGAGACTCCGGGGACCCACCAGCGCAGCGCGACCACGAGCACGGCATAGGCGACGACCATCCCGGACGCCACCCCGGTGTGGAGCGCGAAGTGCTCGTCGACGGGGAAGACCCCGACCATCCCGAGGAAGATGCCGACGATGATGAGACAGGCTCGGACCGACCCCACTCCGCGGGGATGCGTGGTGGGGATGCCCTTCGTCGCATAGCGGGCGAGGGTCGTCACGAGGATCCCGGCGACGATCAGCGTCAAGTTGAACGCGCGCGCCGAAAGGTCGTCGGTCATTCCGAGCGCGCTGAGATTCTCCTTCCACCATTGCGGGTCGCTCGCCGTGAGCATGCTCGCCAGGATTCCCAGCACCAGGAACACCGCGAGGACGGTGGCCAGCAGCTGCAGATCGAGGTGGGTCGCGGAGTAGTACGTCACGTACGCGGTGAGTCCGGCCGCGGCGCCGGCCAGCATCAGCACAGGCACGGGGAAGACGACCGCTCCGATGAGGCCCGCCTCGACGATCGTCGCGGCCAGGGTCCATCCGAGCAGCGCGATCACGGCATGCACGAAGGCGAAGGCCGCGATGTCGATGATGTCCAGCACGCCGAGTCGCTTCTGCGTGGCAGGGTCTGCGGCGATGACGCGCCCCAGCACGAACACGACGATCGCCGTGACTGCGGATGCCATCGCGGCGAACTGCCCGAGCGAGTCGGGCCCGGCGATCGGTGCCGGATGCAGGCGGAACACCACGACGGCCACGAGCGCTGCGAGGACGAAGGCGAAGATCGAGATCTGGAGGCCGATGGCCTCGCGCGCTCGCTCCCGAGTCGCCCCATGCGAGCGGGCTGCCGTGAGAAGGTCCGGTGTTGGTGGCGTCGACGACATGCCCTCAGTCTCCGCTCCTGCGCGCACGATGGCGACCGCCGTTCATCCCCGCAGGGCGATACCGTTCCGGATGCCTCGTTCTCACCCGCGCAGGATGAGGAACGGGCCCGCGGCGAGCGCGCGCGGAGCATCCTGGTCGGATGATGCGGAGGAGCCTGCGGCCGAACGGTCGACCATCGTGACGCTGGACGCCCTGTTCCCCGAGGGGCTCTCGCCGTGGCAGATCGTGCTGGCGGTGCTCTCGGTCCTCATCGGATGGCTGCTCTCTCGGTTCGCCCGCAAGGGCGTGCTCAAGCTGACGAAACGCACGCCCGGTATCTCCGATTCGGTCGCGCAGCTGGCAGCGAGGTTCACCCAGTACGGCCTGCTCCTGGTCGGCATCGGTGTCGGGCTGGCGTTCCTCGGCGCGAACGTGCAGCCGCTCCTCGCGATGACCGCCATCGCCGTGGTCGTCTTGATCCTCGTACTCCGCGGCGTCGCGGACAACTTCGCAGCCGGGGTGCTCATCCAATCCCGCCAGTCCGTGAAGATCGGCGAGGAGATCGAGATCGAGGGCCCGAACGGGCCGATTCGGGGCATCGTACAAGAACTGAACGGACGCGCCGTCATCCTGTCCACGGTGGACGGCAGGACCGTCCACGTGCCCAACGCCGCCCTGCTCACCGGGGTCCTGGTGAACGACTCCCGCCACGGTGCCCGGCGCAGCGCCGTGGACATCCGCGTCGCGCGGTCGGACGGTGTCGACCTGGATGAGGTGGTCGCGATCGTCTCGCACGCGGCGAGCGAGGTGGAGGGCGTGCACGCACGCGAGCATCCGGGGGTGTCTTTCGCTTCGGTCTCTCCGACCAGATGGATGCTCACGCTGCGGATCTGGCACCATCCGCTCCACGGGACCACGGTGATGTCCGCCACCGTCCGAAGCGTCGCGGACGCTCTGGAATCTGCGGGTGTGAAGGCCGTCGTCACGCCGCGGCAGGGGCCGCCGCCGCTCGTCGCACCGGAGCCCTTCTGACACGTCGACTACGCTGTCCGCGTGACCACCTCACCTGCGCCGGAGCGCTCCCCCGACCGGATGCTCTCCCCCAGTCTGCGGGTGGTGCTCCTGCTCGCCGCCAGCGCGGTGACCCTCGCGGGTGTCTACCTCGCGCGTGATCTCTTCGGGCCCATCGCGCTCGCGATCGTGATCGTGGTCATCTGCGAGCCCCTCCGTCGCCCGCTCGATCGACGCGGGTGGCCGCAGTGGGCCAGTACGACCATGGTCATCGTCGTCGCCTATCTGATCCTGCTGGTGATGGGAGCGTTGCTCTGGCTCGCCGGCACCCAGTTCGCCCGACTGATCGGGGATCTCGTCTCGGAAGGCGGTCTGGCGAAGACCGTCGACGACTTCGTCGGCTGGTTGCAGGCCCTGGGCCTGGACGAGGAGGCATCTGATGCCGCGGCCTCGGTGCTCGATCCCACGACGCTGCTCGGGCTCGCGCGCAGCATCGGCGGCACCGTGGTCAGTGTCGCCACCGCCCTCTTCTTCGTGTGCGCCTACATCATCTTCATGGCGGTCGACGCTGCCCGCTACCGCGAGGCGCCGTCGATCTTCGGGGCGACCAAGAGCGAGGTCATCGCACGGATCTCCCGCCTCAACACCGGCGTCCGCCGGTACTACATCGTCAACGCGAGTTTCGGCGCGATCGTCGCGATCATCGACGGTCTCGCGCTGTGGTGGATGGGCGTCCCCGCTCCGGTCGTCTGGGCCATCCTCGCCTTCGTCACCAACTTCATCCCGAACATCGGCTTCGTCCTCGGGCTCGTTCCGCCGGCGATCCTGGCCTTCGTCGTCGGCGGCTGGCCCCTGCTCATCGGCGTGATCGCTGTGTACTGCGTCGTGAACGTCGTCCTTCAGGTGCTCGTCCAGCCCAAGTTCGTCAGCGATGCGGTCGACCTCAGCCTGACGCTCAGCTTCTTCTCCGTGATCTTCTGGACCTTCATCATCGGCCCCCTCGGCGCGATCCTCTCCATCCCGCTCACGCTGCTCGCGCGCGCTCTCGTCTTCGAAGGCGATCCCGACGCGGTCTGGCTGCGTTGGCTGTCCGGCGACCGCACAGCCGTTCCCCCGGCGCCGGAGCCGGAACCGGAACCAGCCCCGGCGAGGCGGCGAGGTCGACGGCGTCGCGAACTCCGTCGCGGATGACGGTTCGCCTCCGCACGCGAGGCCGCCCGGTAAATCACCAGGGGTGAGGTTGCCGCCGATACGTGGTCCCGAGAAGGCTCCCGGTGGGATCGTGGACGCGAGAGCGCTCGGCGGGGGCGCCGGCGGAGGGAGCCGATGTGCAACGTCCACTCGCGGGCTTGACCAAGCGGAACTTCGTCACGGAGCTCACCGCCGGGGTCACCCTGCTCGCGATCGCGATCCCCTTGAACATCGGGTACGCGCAGATCGCGGGCCTCCCGCCCACTGCCGGCCTGTACGCCCTCATCGTCCCCACGATCGTCTACGCCCTGATCGTCTCCTCCCGACAACTGGTCGCCTCACCGGACGCCGCGGCCGCCGCACTCGTCGCCTCCTCGATCGGTGGCCTCGCCGCTGCCGGCAGCGCCGACTACGCCACGCTCGCGCTCGCGCAGGCCATCATCTGCGGCGTCATGTTCGTCCTGCTCGCGGTCTTCAAACTGGGCTTCCTCGCGAACTTCCTCTCCAAGCCGATCCTCGTGGGATTCGTGGGTGGACTCGCGCTCGACATCATGGTCAGCCAGGTGGCGAAGATGCTCGGCGTCAAGATCGACTCCGGGAAGGACTTCATCGGCAAGGTCGGCGATCTCGTCGGCGGCTTCACGACACTCAACGGGTGGGCGGTCCTGATCTCGGTCTGCTCGGTCGCCGTGCTGCTGCTGGGCCGCGCATTCCTCCGCGCAGTGCCCTGGGCACTGATCGTGCTGGTGGCGACGACGCTCTTCGTGGTCCTGACCGGGCTCGACCAGCGCGGGGTCGACGTGCTCGGCGAGGTGCCGGCAGGCCCGCCGGTGCTCACCTGGCCGATGATCGACTGGTCGCTCTGGCTCATGCTCATCCCGTCCGCGATCGCCTTGACGCTCGTGACGACGGCCGAGGGCCTCCTCGTGTCGCGGTCGTACTCCGAGAAGCACGGCTATCCCTTCGATGCGAACCGGGATCTCCTCGCGTTCGGCGCCTCGAACATCCTCGCCGGAGCCCAGGGCAGTTTCGCGGTCGGCTCGTCGACGTCGCGCACCGCGGCGATGGACCAAGCCGGCTCGCGCACGCAGTTCCCGGCCCTGATCCTCGCGGCGGGGACTCTGCTGCTGCTCCTGTTCGGCACGGCGCTCCTCGCCGATATCCCATCACCCGCGATCGGCGCGATCGTCGGCGTCGCGATCATCCCCCTCCTCGGCGTCCGCGATTTCATCGATCTGTGGCGCAAGGACAGGTTCGAGCTCCTCATCGGGGCGATCTGCTTCCTCGTCACGCTCCTGATCGGCTCGATCCCCGGCATCCTGGTGGCGTTCGTGCTCGCGCTCGTCAACATCGCCAAGCGTGCATCGAACCCCGCCATCGACGTGCTCGAGTCCAGCGGAGATCCCGGAGAATCGCTGCTCGAGGACGCTCCCGCGGGAACGGTCACGGCTCCCGGGGTGATCGTCATCCGTCTGGCGGCGCCGTTGTTCTTCGCGAACGGTGCCGTCTTCTCGACCGCGGTGAAGGACGCCATCCGGTCGGCGGGCGAAGGGAAGGTCCGTCATCTCGTCGTCGACATGGAGGCCGTCACCGACATCGACGTCACGGGCGCGGAGTCGTTCGTCGCCCTCAAACAGTGGCTCACCGGGCAGTCCGTCTCGCTCGCCTTCAGCAGGGTGCGGCCGAACACGCTGCACCGCCTCACCGAACTCGGGCTGCTCGAATCGGAAGACGTCTACGCGACCAACCGCGAGGCGATCATGCAGTTGGCCCCATCCACGCCGGGGTCGGCACCGGAGAAAGGACGATGATGGGCACCGCCATCGGAGAGATGCTCCCCCTCGCGCTCGGAGTCGCGATCAGCCCGATACCCATCATCGCGGCGATCCTCATGCTGCTCTCGCCGAAGGCGCGGGTCACCAGCGTGGGCTTCCTGCTCGGCTGGGTCATCGGGATCGTGGTCGCTGTCACCGTGTTCACCCTCGTGTCGTCGATACTGCCGGAAGACGACCCGGATGCCTCCCGCCCCATCCGCGGCATCGTGCAGCTCGTCCTCGGACTGCTGCTGTTCGTCCTCGCGTTCGGGCAGTGGCGCAAACGCCCCCGAGCGGGCGAGGACGCGGCCCTTCCGAAGTGGATGAAGGCCATCGACACGATCACGTTCCCGATGGCGTTCGGGCTCGGATTCCTCCTGTCCGCGCTGAATCCGAAGAACCTGATCATGGCGGCGGGGGCAGGCACCGACATCGGCGGCGCTGCGCTGGCCGGCGGTTCGACCGTCGTCGTGGTCGTCATCTACACCCTCATCGCCTCGTCGACGGTACTGATCCCCGTCATCGGGTACCTCATCGCCGCCGATCGCCTCCGCGCGCCACTGGATGCCTTGCGCGGCTGGCTGGCCGCGGAGAACGCGGTCATCATGGCCGTTCTGCTGCTGGTGATCGGGGTATCGATGATCGGCAAGGGGATCGGCAGCTTCTAGTACACCGCCGGCCGCGGGGCTCGGCTCGCAGAAGGGGCGCGGAAATGGGTGAACTGATACTCGCTCTGGTCCCGGTCGCGCTCGGTGTGGTCCTGAGTCCTCTGGCGATCATGGCTCTCGTCGCTGTGCTCCTCTCGCACAACGCGCGGATGAACGGCATCACCTACCTCGTCGGATGGTTCGTCGGGCTGGGAGGGCTCATGGCCCTGTGCCTCTGGCTTTTCCCTCTCCTCCAGGTGCACCAGCTGGGCGAACCTCCCCTGTGGGTCCCGCTCGTACGTGTGATCCTCGGTGTGTTCCTGATCGGATCCGCCGTCTGGGTCTACCGCAAGGGCCGCGTTCACATCGCGCGGATGGCCGCGGCCTCGTCACCGCGCGATGTCGTCGCCGCCTCGCCTCAGCTGCCCGGCTGGCTGCACTCGGTGGAATCGTTCCGACCCGGTCGGACCCTGCTCCTCGGACTCGGGCTGTTCGTGCTGAATCCGGTCGACGCGTCCTGCGCGATCCTCGCTGCGCTCGACATCTCCCTGTCCGGCATCGATCAGACCGCCGGGATGTGGGTCGCCCTCGTCTTCGTCATCATCGGCACTCTGCCCGTCGGTCTTCCCGTGCTCTACGTGGTCGTGCGGGGTGCCGCGGCGCAACCGCTCCTCGACCGGGTCCGCACGTGGATCGCCGGGAACACCCACATCCTCAACGCGGCGCTGCTCCTCGTCATCGGCGCCCTCCAGCTCGAGAAGGGAATCGCCGCATTGATCTGAACCGCCTCGACCACTGAGAGATCACCCGGATGAAGGCTGACGAGGCCCGGTGACGGGAAGAACCTGCCGCAGTACTTTGGGCCCGGCGGGAAGCCGCAACGTTCAACGAGATGAAGGAGACCGCAGATGGCTCGGGAATTCCAGGGCAGGATCGAACTCGACGTGCGCGACTCCGTCGCGGACTGGGACGCGTACCGTGCGACGACACCGCCGAAGGATGCACCCAACGTGCTCGTCGTGCTCTACGACGACACGGGCATGGCCGCGTGGTCTCCGTACGGGGGACGTATCAACATGCCCACCATGGATCGGCTTGCTCAGAACGGCCTGACGTACTCGCAGTGGCACACGACCGCCCTGTGTTCGCCCACCCGCTCCACGTTCCTGACGGGGCGCAACCACCATCTGAACGGGTTCGCGACGATCTCTGAATCATCGACAGGGTTCCCCGGTTACAACTCGCACATCCCCGAGTCCAACGCCACGATGGCGCATGTGCTCCGCGACGCCGGATGGTCGACGTTCTGGGTCGGCAAGAACCACAACGTCCCGATCGACGAGTGGACGGCGGGGGCCTCGAAGAAGCACTGGCCGCTGGCCCAGGGCTACGACCGGTTCTACGGGTTCATCGGCGGCGAGACCAACAACTGGTACCCCTCGCTCGCCGAGGACAACCACTACATCGACCAGCCGTACCTTCCCGAACAGGGCTACCACCTATCGAAGGACCTCGCCGATCAGGCCCTCACCATGATCCGCGACGTCAAGCAGACGGAGCCCGGCAAGCCCTGGTACCTGTGGTTCTGCCCCGGCGCCAACCACGCGCCCCACCATGCTCCGCAGGAGTACATCGACAAGTACAAAGGCCAGTTCGACGACGGCTACGAGGCGTACCGCGAGTGGGTGCTCGCACGCATGGTCGAGAAGGGCATCCTTCCGTCCGACACCGATCTCACCGAACTGAACCCGATGACCGACGGCAGGTTCAATCCGACCGACGAGGTGCGCCCATGGGACACACTGAACGCCGAGGAGAAGGCGATGTTCTCGCGGATGGCCGAGGTCTACGCCGGTTTCAGCGAGTACACCGATTCCCAGGTCGGCCGTATCGTCGACTACCTGGAGGAATCGGGGCAGCTCGACAACACGCTCATCCTGTACTGCGCCGACAACGGCGCATCCGGGGAGGGCAGCCCCAACGGATCGGTGAACGAGGGCAAGATCTTCGGCGGGTACCCCGACGACGAGGCGGAGAACCTCCGCCTCGTCGACAAGCTCGGCTCTCCCGACACCTACAACCACTACCCCACCGGGTGGGCGGCGGCGTTCTCGACTCCGTACAAGATGTTCAAGCGATACACCTACCAGGGCGGCGTCTGCGACCCGCTGGTGATCCATTGGCCCGCGGGTATGAAGGCCCGCGGCGAGGTGCGTCACCAGTACCACCACTCGACCGACATCGTTCCGACGATCCTCGAAGCGTGCGGCGTCGAGTTCCCCGATGTGTACAACGGCGTCGAGCAGACGCCGCTGTCCGGTGTGTCGATGGCATACTCGTTCGATGCCGAGCCGGAGGGTCCGACGCGGAAGAAGACGCAGTACTACGAGATGCTCGGCCAGCGCGGCATCTGGCACGAGGGCTGGAAGGCCGTCGCGGTCCACGGACCGATGAGCGGCATCAGCGACTTCGACAAGGACGAGTGGGAGCTCTACCACACCGACGTCGACCGGGCCGAAGCCGAGAACCTTGCGGCCGAACACCCCGACAAGCTCGCCGAGCTCAAGGCGCTGTGGATGGAGGAGGCGAAGACGAACAACGTCCTGCCCCTGAACGATCTGCAGATCATCGGGAACCCGAAGGACTTCGAGACGTTCATCGCCATGGAGTTCCACCAGCCGGCTCCGCCCTCGGGTCGATTCGTCTACTACCCGGGCACGAGTGAGGTTCCGGAGCGCTCTGCGGCGAACACGCACGGTGTCTCCTACAAGATCGCAGCGGAGGTCGAGTTCACCCCCGAGACCGAAGGCGTCATCTTCGCCCACGGCTCGCGGTTCGGCGGCCACGCCCTCGTCGTGAAGGACGGGCAGGTGCACTACGTGTACAACTTCCTCGGCATCCCCCCGGAGGACCGGGTCTCCGCGCCCGTGCCGACCTCAGGGAAGCACATCATCGGAGTCGAATTCACGAAGGAAGGCATGGGCGAGCACCGGGAAGGCGTCGGCCCCGTGAAGCTCTACATCGATGATCAGGTCGTCGGCGAAAAGCAGATCCGCACGGTCCTCGGACATTTCTCCCTCTGCGGTGAAGGGCTGACCATCGGCCGTGACAGCGCCGACCCGGTGTCGTCTCTCTACGGCTACGGATTCGACTTCGCCGACGGCGAGATCACGAAGGTCGTGTTCGACATCGCAGACGACGCCTACCTCGACCTCGAAGCGCATCTGGCCGCGGCCATGGCCCGGGACTGAGGGCAGCCGACCGACGGCGGCTGCGCACGCTCACTCGATACCGAGGGCGTGCGCAGCCGCCGTCACTGCCTCCCGGTCGGAGACTCCGAGCTTCCGATAGATGTTCCGCACGTGCGTCTTCACGGTGTTCGGAGAGATGAACTCCTGCTGGGCGATCTCACGAAGCGTGGCATTGCGACTCAGGGCCGCGAGCACGATCCGTTCGCGCCGAGTGAGCTCTTCGTCGATGAGCATTCCCATCGCGGCAAGACGCTCGCGCACGCGATCAGCGAAACGCCCACGGGCCCCGGGAGTGGCGCGCGCGGCGAGCAGACGGGCCACCACCGGCCCCGCATCGGCGAAGCGCCTGACATGCTCCTCCGGTTCCGCCAGGGCGAGCGCGAAAGCCAGGGACACCTGCGCCTGTTCCGGGTGTCCTGATTGAACGTCGAGGCAGGCCGCGACCAACCACGCATCGACCATCGACGCCGGCAGCAGACACCGCGAGTTCCCCTCGAGCACGGGAGCGAGCGCCTGCCTGGCGAGCGCGAACTCCTGGTCGTGGAGCGCTGCGATCGCCCGGAGTACCGCGACGTCGCCGGTCGAGCCGATCGCGTGCTCCACCTCGACGATGAAGCGGTCTCTGAGGGCCGACTCGCCCAGTCGATCGAAAGCCCGCACCGCAAAAGCACTCATCATCGCGTACCAGTGAACGGGGAGAGGATTCTCCGATCGGGGCGACAGGTTGTCGAGTAGGGCGACCGCCGCCGCATGCGCGTCGACCGCCGAGTCGGCGCCCAGCAACGCGATCATCCCGCGTAACCCGCGTGCGATCGCCGGCTCGGTGCCGGACTCGATGATGTCGGTCGCGACCTGCAGCGTCTCGTCGACGTCGCCGACGAGCATCCGCTCGAAGGGGACCCAGTACCGCCACACCCGCGTGACCTCGTAGAACGAGTCGGCAGGGTGGCCGAGCTCTGCCCAGCGCAGATCGACGCACGCCCCTGAACGGAGCACCTCGTCCATGCGACCCCGAAAGAGCTCAGCGGTGTTCATGATGGCCGCGGCCTGCAGCTCCGCCGCGGCGGTTCCGGCGACGACGGCGTGGTCCGACGCGAACCGGGCGAATCGGGCGGCCCGGTCGAGGTTTCCGACGTACAGCTCGGCCATGGCGGCCTGCAGGAACACATAGGTATCCAGCTGCGATTCACCGGTGACCTCATCGAGCACGAGTTCCAGCCGGTCGAGCGTCTCCGGGAGCCCTCCGCGCCGGACGGCGATGTGCAGGTCCAGTCCCTTTCGCCACTGCCTCACCACCGCGGATTCCCCTCCGACCGACGATGACGAATCGAGCAGAGCCGCCGCCGTGGAGGCGTCGCCTCGCGCAAGGCGTGCCGAGGCGATCAGCATCTGCACGACGGGCTCGGCGAGCACGGAACGCGGAAGCTCGGCGGTCGCGGCGATCACCTCGTCGGCGTGCCCCATGAGGACGAGCTGCATTCCGCATCGGCGCAGGATCAGGGACATGGAGGTGACATCACGGCTGCGCGTCGCATGGGCGAGTGCGAGCCGATGCTCCTGCTCGGCGGCGAACCACTCCGCCGTCGTCTTCTCGAGCGACTCCACCACGTCGCGGTCGCGTTCGTGCAACCGGGAGTAGAGGAATTCCCGCAGCATCGGGTGGTAGTGATACCACGCCGGCTCATCGCGGCTTCTGCTGATGAGCACGTTGAGGCGGATGAGCTGCTCGATCACGATCGCTGCCGGCGCTCCCCCGGTGAGCCGGGAGGCGAGTTCGGGCGTGAACGATTCGGGGACCGACGTCAGCACGAGGAATTCGCTGAGCTCGTGATCGAGGTCGGCGAAGACCTCTTCGACGAAGTAGTCTGTCACGCTCGGCGAGTCGCCTCGCAAGGGGAGCCGGGGTGCGAACGAGTCGTGAAGGGCGGCGAGCTCCAGAAGTCGGAGTCCGGTCGCCCAGCCCTCTGTCCTGCGGAGGACCGACGTGATCTCGCCCTGCGAGAGGCTCATTCCTCTCGCACGGAAGAACGCCTTCACCTCGTCCGGAGTGAAGGCCAGATCTCTGGCGTCGAGCTCGAGAGCGATACCGGCGATGCGTCGCCGTGCGAGGGGAATCCGGGGCGTTCCACGACCGGAGAGCACGACATGCGCATTACCGGGGACGGTGTCGACGAAGGTCGACAGCATGTCGGCGACCTGATCGCTCTCGATGAGGTGGACGTCGTCGATGATGATCACGACGCGTCGTTCGGCGCTTCTCAGGGAACGCGCCAGCGCACGCGCCGTCTCGGTCGACCACGTTCGGGCGACCCTGTCGAGACTCGTCCGGAGCGGTTCGTCATCGAGTCGTTCCAGGGCGACCCGCAACGACTCGAGATCCCGCTCCCCACGCTGGATCGCGAGCCAGACGACCGATGTGCCCTCCCCCTCATCGGAGCCGAGGACGTGCGCCCACTGTGCGAGCAGTCGTGTCTTTCCCGTGCCTGCGGGTGCAGCGAGTACCGTCAAGGTCCACGGCTCGTCCATCGCGGCACTGAGCCTGGTCAGCAGCCGCGGTCTCGCGACGTCCCCCGCCATCGGCGACGGCGCTCCCGTCGTACTCGGGTGTGGTGCATCTGATGTCATCGGAACCCCCCGTAACATGTTAGACGATAGTCACCCTCTCCCACTCGAAGTATCCCACTGTCGGGAACAGCCGTTCAAGGGACTTTCGTCTAGCGAAGACTCACACGGACGAACGCCGTCGGCCCCGGATGAGAATCGAGACCAGGGAAGGCACGACGGCGCCGAAGAACAGGGCGAGCCCGACTCCGATCAGCGTCTCCAGGGCGCGCTCGACGAACCGCTCCCCCGGCGGCTCGGGAGACGTCGTCATGATGAGAGTCAAGGCGAGGAACGTCGTGAATCCGGGGACGATGTACCAACGGCTCTCCTGGACCGCGCAGACCGCGCCGATGACGAGCCCGACGATGATTCCGACGACCACATCCGCGGGGCTGAGCACTGCCAACGCCGCGGCGGCGAGAGCGCCGATCAGCACGGAGAGCGCGCGCCCGATGCTGCGAGCGATGAGCTGTCCCCTGACCGGCCTCATGACGAGGAGTGCCGCGCCCGTCGCCCATCCGACGTGTTCGAGATCGAGCAGGAAGCCGAGCGTCGCCGCTGCAGCCGCGGCGGTACCGAGCAGAACTCCATAGATCAGCATGGCGCGGCCGCGCGGAACCGGGGCTGGCGGACGGGGCTGCTCATCGCGTTCCGGCCAGAGCAGCGTGAGGATCCAGGCATAGATCGAGCCGACGACGATGCACGCCGCGAACGCGACCGTGACCGGCGACCAGGAGAAGCTCAATCCGATGCCGGTCATCGGCAGCGCCAGAGCCAGGATCAGCTGCCCGCCGCGGCTGCGAGTCGCATTCAGGCTTGCGAGGACCGCCAGCCCGAAGAGTGCGATGACCGCGACGGCAGGCCACTCCGACAGCAGCGACCCCACGAGGAGTCCGAGCGCGCTGAGCGCGCCGACGAACGGGATGACGGCACGGCCGCGCCGACGCGGCGGAAGACCGAACGCTGCCGCAGGAACGACCCCGATCCCGAAAGCGAGAGCCAGAGACAGATCGAGCGGGGCGACGACGATCGCCGGGACGGCGAACAGGAGTCCGAGGCCGAATCGAGGCCAGCGCCAGATCAGACCTGCGCGGTCGTCCACCCTGTCCCCCTCGGCCCCGTCGCCACCCGCACCTCAGTCGACACGAAAGCCCCCTCTCGTGGGCGCGGCATGGCCGCTTCCACTTGTGTGGAGCCAGCCTAGAGACGTGACCCCGCGAGCGTCAGGGCGCGTCGTCCACTTCACCCTGGTGAAGGCGGGGGGCCGAGGCCGCGATCGCCGTTTCGGCCGCGGCCATGCCATCACGCACCGAGACGTGAACGCGCCCGGTGGACTCGAGACCCGAGAACCACGGGGTGCGCTCCGCGACGACCGTCGCAGCTTCCGGCAGGGCCGCGAGATGCAGCACGACCCCGAGTTGGGAGAGCTCGCGGTCGAGGTTCTCCAGGGCTTCGAGCACGGTGATCGTCATCACCTCCTGCTGCTTCAACCCCAGCACGAGCGCGCCGACGTGTCCCGCCTGGGAACCCACCGTCTCGAGGAGCATCCGCTCGTTCGCCATCGCGTTCGCGGTGTAGAGCCCCCGTTCCACGTGGACGCCCAGCACGTCTCCGGCACGCCCGACGATCGTCGCCTTGGGGACGTTGACCTCGCGCAGCACCAGGATCAGCGTCACGACGACGCCGATCGCCACGGCGGGGAGCAGTCCAGCCGTGAGACCGAGGATGGCGACGGACAGGGCTATCCAGAAGTCCACGCGACTGATCCGCGCCCACCGCACGAGCTCGGGGACGTTGATGAGTCCCGCGACGGCGACGAACACCATGGCCGCCAGCGTGGCCTCGGGAAGGAGGCTGAGGACGGGCCCGAGGAACAGGGCGACGAGAACGGCGAGCACCACGGTGACGAGGGTCGCGACCTGCGAGCGGGCGCCTGCGCTCTGATTCACTGCGCTCTGCGAGAACCCGCCGGCGGCGGGCATCGTTCCGAAGAAGGCTCCCACGGTGTTCGCCGCTCCGGTCGCGAACAGCTCCTGATTGCTGTCGATCTGCGGCTCGGTCGCCACACGGAGGCTGCGGGCGACAGCCGCAGATTCGAGGAAGGCCATCACGGCGATCGCGAGCGCGCCGGGGACGAGCGTCAGCAACTGGGCGAAGTCCGGGATGCCCGGGACGGGCAGGCCGCTCGGCACCGGTGCGATCAGATCGACTCCGAGCCGATCGATGCCGGCCAGGCCCACCAGAAGGATGCCGCCGACGACCACGATCAGCGTGCCCGGCACCCTCGGGGCGAAGCGCTTGAGCACGAGGATGACCATGATGGACCCGACGGACAGAGCGACCGTGGGCCAGTTCACGCTGCCGAAGGCCTGAGCCACGGCGCCGAGGGACTTGAGGAACCCGTGCCCGGAGAAGTTGTCGCTCTCCCCCAGCAGCTTGGGGAGCTGTCCGACCGCGACTGTGGCGCCGACGCCGATCTTCAGACCGAGGACCGTGGCGCCGCTGATGTTCTCGACGAGCGAACCGAGCCGGCAGAGCCGCGCGATCAGCAGGATCGCTCCGACGAGAAGCGTCAGCATCATCAGCGAGCCGATCGCGTCGTCGGCCCCCGCTGCCACTCCTGCGGAGACGAGAGTCGTCGCCGTCAACGTCGCGATGGTCGACGTCGTCGAGACGCTCATCGCTCGGCTCCCCCCGAGGAACGCGTAGACGAGCATCGGAAGGATGCAGGTGTACAGGCCGACCTGTACGGGCAGATTCGCGATCGTCGCATAGGCCATCGCCTGCGGGATGACCACGGCGCCCGCCGAGAGTCCCGCTACGACGTCGCGAAGGATCCACTTCCGGCGATAGCCCTCGACCGTGCTGAACAGCCATGGCGGTCGTCTCGTCACGCGCCTCCACCTCTCCGTCATCGGTCGTCAGAAGCGTACTGGGCCGGACCCCGCAGGAACACGGGCCGTAAGGGTCGAACGCTCGACTCACCCTGGTGAACTCCCGCCGTGATCAGTGCGGGGACTCCTGCGCACCGAGTAACGTCCGACGAGCCGCCGACTTCGCGCGGAACATCTTTTGAAGGAGTAGTCATGAGTTTTTGGGGATCGTTCTGGGACATCATCTGGTGGTTCCTGCTGGCGTTCGTCTTCATCTCCTATCTGTTCGCCCTGTTCGCGATCGTCGCAGACCTCTTCCGCGACCGGAAGCTCAACGGGTGGTGGAAGGCGGTGTGGATCATCTTCCTGATCTTCGTCCCGTTCCTCACGGTGCTCGTATACCTGATCGCTCGGGGCTCCGGGATGGCCGAGCGCAGCAACGCCGAGGCCGCGAATGCCCGCAGCGCCGCCGACGCGTACATCCAGCAGGTCGCCGGCACGAGTCCGAGCGAGGAGATCGCGAAGGCGAAGGCCCTCCTCGATTCCGGAACGATCACGGCCGAGGAGTACAACACGATCAAGGCCAAGGTTCTTCGCTGAAGACTGCCTGAGGGCGTGCCCGGTCATTCCGGGCACGCCCTCTTCTCGACTATTTAAGTTGTGCACAATCCAAACGCGTGCAATGCTTTATTCATGCCGGTGACCGACGAGATGGTGTGCTTCTCCCTCTATTCCGCTGCGCGCGCCACCACGCAGGCCTACCGGGCTCTGCTCGCTCCTTGGGGGCTGACATACCCGCAGTATCTGGTGCTCGCCGCGCTCTGGCTCGACGGCGAGCAGACGATCGGCTCCCTGGGCGATGTGATGCGCCTGGACTCCGGAACCCTCTCTCCCCTCGTCCGTCGCCTCGAGCAGGCTGGACTCGTGACGAAGTCGCGAAGCCGCGAGGACGAGCGCGTGGTGACCGTGGCGCTCACCGAGAAGGGGCGCGGCCTCCGTGCCGAGGTCGCGCCCATCCATTCCACGATCACCTCGATCTCCGGACTCCATGACGATGATCACCGCCGCCAGCTCATCGCCGAGCTGCACGACATCACCGACCGCCTCCAGAAGGCGACCAACGACCTCGGCAGCGCCCACCCGGGCGACGCCCGCTGACCACACCTCCGACAGAACGGAATCACCATGCGCGCACTCATCCACCCCACCTTCGGCGCTCCGGAAGAGGTCCTCCGCATCGAGGACCGTCCCCTGCCGGAGCCCGCCGCAGGTCAGGTTCGACTGCGGGTGGTGCTCTCGCCCATCCACAACCACGACCTCTGGACGGTCCGTGGCACGTACGGCTTCAAGCCCGAGCTGCCTGCCGCGTCCGGCACCGAGGCTCTGGGCGTCGTCGACGCACTCGGTGCGGGCGTCGAGCACCTGGCCATCGGGCAACGCGTCGCCACCGGGGGCACCTTCGGCGCGTGGGCCGAGTACATCGTGGCGAACGCCGCGGGGCTCATCCCCATCCCGGACGGCCTCCCCGACGAGACGGCCGCGCAGCTCGTTTCGATGCCGTTCAGCGCGATCACCCTGCTGGACTTCCTCGCGGTGAAGGAAGGCGACTGGATCGTCCAGAATGCCGCGAACGGAGCCGTCGGGCGCATGCTCGCGCAGCTCGGCTCTGCGCGCGGCGTGAACGTCGTCGGCCTGGTGCGTCGGAGGGCGGGAATCGAAGAACTCCGCGAACAGGGCATCGACCGGATCGTCTCCACCGATCAGGCCGATTGGAAGGAGCGGGTGGGAGCCCTCACCGGCGGTGCGCCGATCGCCGCCGGTGTCGACTCGGTGGGCGGAGCATCCGCAGGTCAGGTGCTCTCGCTGCTCACCGAAGGCGGAACCCTCGTCGCCTTCGGTGCGATGGACTCCCCCACGATGGAGATCGCGTCCTCCAACGTGATCTTCAAGCAGGCCACGGTGAAGGGATTCTGGGGCAGCAAGGTCATCCCGGGTCTCGATCCGACCACGCGCAGCGCACTGTTCGGCGAGCTCTTCCAGCGACTCTCCGACGGCAGTCTGACCCTGCCGGTCGCCGGCGTCTTCGACGCCGCCGACATCGGTGCAGCCGTCCAGGCGAGCGACACCGCGGGGCGCGTCGGCAAGGTGCTGCTCCGCTTCTGACCCCCCCCTCGCACGGTTGGGCTTTCCGATGTCGGCGTCCAGGGGGAGAGTGTGCGCATGGAGATCACACTCACTCAGCCCGAAGGGCTCGTCGCAAGTCCCGCCTTCAGCCACGTGGCCGTCGTGCCGCCCGGCGCGTCGACCATCTATGTCGGCGGTCAGAACGGCGTCGACAGCACCGGAACCGTCGTCTCTTCCGACGCCGGTGAACAATCCCTGCGCGCCGTCGAGAACGCCAGGATCGCTCTGGAGTCGGTCGGCGCCGGACTCGACGCCGTGATCAGCTGGACCGTTCTGATCCACCAGAACGCGGATCTGCGCGCAGCCTACGGAGCGGTCGCCTCGAAGCTCGCCAGGGAAGGTGCCCCGCCCCTCGTCACGGCTGCGCTGGTGGCAGGGCTCGGGGTGCCCGGAGCACTGATCGAGGTGAGCGCCGTCGCCGCTGTCGTCCGAGACTGATCGATCCCTGCGCTCCTTGACGTGCCCGACGCGGATCAGATCCTGCCACGCACCGGCGTCCGCTCCGCGTCGTCGGCGTCGTCCGACATCGTCATCTCCGCGCGCACGCCCAGAAGGCGAATCTCGCGGTCGGGGTCGAGCGTGGCACCGAGTGCCACTGCCGCCGTGACGAATTCCTCGCGATCCGTGGTCGGCCCTGGAAGCTTGCGACCGATAGTCCTGGTCTCGAACGGGGCGTACCGGACCTTGAGGTGCGCGCGCACGACGGGTCGCTCCTCGGCGGCGCAGTCCTCGAAGGCCTGGGCGGCGAGTTCTCTGATCGCCGCCTCGACCTGATCCGATGTCTTCAGGTTCTGCTGATAGGTGGTCTCGCGGCTGTGGCTGCGTGCAACCCAGGGGGTGTCGTCGACAGTGCGCGGCCCGATCCCTGATCCCAGTCCGTGATACCAGACGCCCATCCGCGGTCCGAACTCCGTCACGAGCGTCCGCTCGTCCGCATCGGCCAGTTCACGCACCGTCGCGATACCGTGCGCCGCCAGACGCTTCTGCACTTTCGGCCCGACGCCCCAGAGGTCGCGCGTCGGCTTCTCCCCCATGATCTCGAACCAGTTGTCCGCGGTGAGGCGGAAGAACCCGCGGGGCTTGCCGAACTCCGTCGCGATCTTGGCGCGCACCTTGTTGTCCCCGATGCCCACCGAGCAGTGCAGCTCGGTCGCATCGAGCACCGCAGCCTGGGCCGACCTCGCCACGGCCTCCGGGTCGTTCGTCGCCACACCGAGGAAGCACTCGTCCCAGCCCACGACCTCGAGCACCACGTCGGGCAGAGCCCGAAGAGCGGCCATCACCTCGCCCGACGCCATCGCGTATGCCTCATGGTCGACCGGGAGGAACACCGCGTCGTCCGGCGCCTTGCGGGCGGCGACCTTCAGCGGCATGCCGGAGCCGATGCCGAACGCACGGGCTTCATACGATGCGGTCGAGACCACGGCGCGCTCCGTGGGATCGCCCCGCCCGCCCACGATCACCGGACGACCGGCGAGTTCGGGCCTGCGCAGCACCTCGACCGCGGCGATGAACTGATCCATGTCCACATGCAGCACCCAGTCGACCATGCATCGAGTGTGGCCGCTGCGGAGATGGATGTCACCCCTCGATCGTCAGCTGACGGCGACGCCGATCGCCGTGCCGACCACCGCGAGGAGCGGCAGGGCGCCCTGCATCGTGGCCGCGCGCACCTTCGTACGATCGGACAGCACGAGCACGAGCGCAGCGGCGAGCATCATCGCGGTGCCGGCGAAGACGAGCGTGAGCCCCACCGTCTCGGCTCCCACGATCACGAGACCGATGCCGAGCAGGGTCGTCAGCGCGAGGAAGAGGTTGTAGAAGCCCTGGTTGAACGCCAGCTGCTTCATCGTGATGGCATCGGCTTCGTTGGCGACGCCGAAGATCTTCCTCGTCTCGGGGTCGGTCCACCGGAGCGATTCCAGCGCGAAGATGAAGACGTGGAACGCAGCAGCGGCTGCGGCAAGGACGAGACCGGCGATGAGCATGCGCTGATTCTCCCGTTCCCACGAGCGCGGAGCAAGCCGAGTGGTCCGGGCATCACACGAGGAAGATCGGCAGCAGCCCCGGATTGTGCGCGTGCACCAGCACCGCGAACACGACAGCGTCGAAGAGCAGGTGCACCGTGACGACGTAGGCGAGCGAATGCGTGCGGAGGAAGATATACCCCTGCAGCAAAGCGAAGGGGATGGTCAGGAGCGGTCCCCACTCGCGGTAGCCCAGCTCCCAGAGGAACGAGACGAAGACGATCGCCTGCAGCAGGTTCGCGACGAGCGCCGGGAAGTGACGTCGCAGCAGCGCGAACACCGTGCAGATGAAGAACAGCTCATCCCAGATGCCGACGGCACCGACGCCGACGAAGAGCCTCGCGATGAGGTCAGGAGTGTCGACCACCGGCCAGTTCTGATACACCCCGCTGGCGATGAAGTAGAAGGGCAGGATCAGCCAGCCGAGCGCCAGTACCGCCACGAGCCAGCCCCACTGGAGCCCACCCCAGCGTTTATGCGTGCGCCAGGGAAAGCTGATCGCGCGATCTCGATAGACGAACCGCGAGATGATGTACGGCACCGCGACCGCCCCGCCCAGCGCGAGGGTGAATCGCAGCATTGCGAGATTGTCGAGCTCCGCGGCCAACGGGATGATGCTCACGATCAGAAGACCGATCGCGATCAGCGAGAGATCTCTCGTGAGAGACGGCGATCTGTGCACGCCGATCACCTTCGCGGTCTCCCGCCGGGCCCCCACGCTCACGACCTGATCCTCAGCCTGCCGGCCCCGCTCGATCAGCCCCGCCACAGCGATGCCCGCCGCGAGCAGCGTCCAGCCGATCCAGGGGATCTCCAGCACGAAGAAAGCCGGAGCCGCGGCACACACGAGAAGTGCCGGCACGAAGGCCCACCGCTGCCTCGTGTCGTGCCGCACGTCGGTCACGTGCGGACCCTGCGCCGATACACGAGGTCCCGGATGTCCCGTCCCTTGGCGATGCCCTTGCGCTCGAACGCCGTCATCACCCGTCCGTCGAAGCGGTCAGCCCACTCCCCGTCGAACGCACGCTCGAATGACGGCTCGGCATCGAGCACCTCGCGCATCTGCAGGGCGTAGTCCTCCCAGTCGGTCGCGAGCCGCAGCAGCCCCCCGTCACGGAGCGCCCGTGCCGCGGTGTCTCCGAATCCGGGTCTCACCAGACGTCGTTTGGTGTGCTTCTTCTTGTGCCAGGGGTCGGGGAAGAAGATCCATACCTCGCGCGCGGCCGCCTCGGGGAGGAACGACGAGAGCACCTCTGGCGCGTTGGCCTCGACGACGCGCAGGTTGCGTGCACCCTCGCGGTCGGCGTCGAGCATCGTCCGTGCGAGTCCGGCGCGGAACACCTCGACGGCGAGGAAGTCGTCATCCGGGCGGGCCGAGGCGGCTGCCACGATCGCGTGCCCCTGCCCTGAGCCGATCTCGACGTAGAGATCCGCCGCGCGTGCGTACTCGACTGCGGGATCCAAGCGGGCCTCGGGGTGCACGGATGTCCACGCGACGTCGCGGGGCACGTCCAGCAGGTAGTGGGGGCCGAGCTCGGCGAAGGCGCGCTCCTGCGCGTCGGACATCCGTCCGCTGCGGCGCACGAACGACACCGGTTCGTCTCGGAAGGTACGGGGTTCGGGCATGTTTCCAGGGTAGCCGTCGGCGCCCCTCGCTCCGGTGCCTCCGACTCCCGGGAACCCCACGCTCAGGCCGGCGGCGCCGTGACGAAGTCGATGAGCTCTTCCACCCGGCCCAGCAGCGCCGGTTCCAGGTCTCGATAGGTCGTGACCTTCGAGAGGATGTGCTGCCACGCCCGCGCGGTGTCGGCCTGCGTCTCGTGCGGCCAGCCGAAGGCGCGGCAGATGCCGACCTTCCACTCGATGCCGCGCGGGATCTCCGGCCACTTCGCGATGCCCAGGGCTCGGGGTGTCACGCACTGCCAGACGTCGACGAAGGGGTGCCCGACGATGCGGAGATGACGTCCGTGCGGGCCGCGGGCCACGGCATCCGCGATACGCGACTCCTTCGAGCCCGGCACGAGGTGATCCACGAGCACGCCGTACCGCCGTGTGGCGCTGGGCGGTTCGGCGGCCAGCAGATCATCGAGCAGGTCGACGCCCTGGAGGAACTCGACGACCACTCCCTCGACCCGCAGGTCGGCACCCCACACCTTCTCGACGAGTTCGGCATCGTGCTTGCCCTCGACGAGGATGCGACTGGGCAGAGCGACGCGGGCGCGCTGATCGGCCACGACGAAGGATCCGGACGCCGTCCGGCGCGGGCCCTGCTCCTTCGCGGCGGGAACGACGAGCCTGACCGGCGCGCCGTCGATCAGGAAGCCTCCGCCGAGGGGGAACAGGCGCCGACGGCCGACGCGGTCCTCCAGTTCGACATTGCCGCCCTGGACCCGGGTGACCGCACCGCAGAAGCCGTCGTCGGCGACCTCCACCACCAGGTCGGCCTCCGCCGCGACCTGCGGCACCTGCTTCGCGCCGCGGTCGCGCCAGCCCGTCGCCAGCACATCCGAACCGTACATGTCGTCCATGCCTCCCAGCGTATGTGCCTCCGCTGACGGCGAACGGCGAACCCGCGCCGAGTGCTGTCGCGTGTCGTGCCCAGTGCATAGACTCATGACATGGGGCTCGGCTGCCGGTCGGAGGGAACACGATGACGAAACGGTGGCTCGCGCTGGCCGCACTCACGCTGGCAGCGGTTGCCGGGGCGTTCACCGCCTCCGCCGCATCCGCCACCGATCCGGTCACCCTCGACGCCGGATACGTCACCGATCAGGCCGATGTGCTCAGCGCCGACGAGGAGTCGACCGTCGAAGCCCGACTCCAGGAGCTGACCGACAACTCCAACGCCGACCTCTTCGTCGTGCTCGTCGACGACTTCACGAACCCGACCGACAACGTGCAGTGGGCCGACACCGTCGCTCAGAACAACAACCTCGGCACGGAGCAGTATCTCCTCGCGATCGCTGTCGACGGGCGCAGCTACTACATCTCGGCCGCGCCCGACGGTCCTGTCAGCTTCAGCCAGCTCGACAGCATCGAAGACAAGATGGTCCCCTTCGCCGCCGACGGCGACTGGGTCGGGGCGATCACTCTCGCCGCCGACGAGATCCAGGGAGACGGCGGAGCCGGTGCTCTCCGCATCGGCTTGATCGTCGTCGCCGTCGTCGCGGTCGCTCTGCTCCTGTGGCTCGTCGTCGCGCTGGTGCGCCGCGCCCGTCGCAGAGCCGAGATCCGCGAACGCGGCGCGATGCCGGAGAAGCCGGACCCTGCTGATCCGTTCTCCACGCTCACCGACCAGCAGGTCGAGACACAGGCCGGACTCGCGCTCGTGCAAGCCGACGATGCCATCACGTCCAGCAGGGAGGAACTCGGCTTCGCCGTCGCCCAGTTCGGCGAAGGCGCGACAGAGGAGTTCAGCCGCGTGGTCGAGACCGCGAAGGCGAAGATCTCCGAAGCCTTCGACCTCAAGCAGAAGCTCGACGACGAGATCGAGGACACGATCCACGACCGCCGCGCCTGGCACATCCGCATCATCCAGCTCGCGGACGAGATCGACGACATCCTGGATGACAACACCGCCGCATTCGACGCGCTCCGCAAACTGGAGCAGAACGCCCCGCAGGAGCTGGAGCGCGTCCGTCGCGAGCGCGCGGCGCTCGACCCGGTTCTCGCCGCGGCCGCACCGGCCCTCGCCTCGCTGACCTCCACCTACGCTCCGGCGGCGCTCGCGATGGTCACGGACAACCCCGCACAGGCTCGCGAACGCGCCGACCTCGCGGATCGGTCGATCGAGGCGGCGGCGCAGGCGATCGCGGCCGGACGCTCGGGCGAGGCCGCGTTCGCGATCCGCACGGCCGAGCAGTCCGTGGCGCAGGCGGCGCAGCTCGCCCAGGCGGTGACGACCCTGGGCACCGAGCTCGCGACGATCGAGGCGCAGTCGCAGGCGCTCGTCACCGAGCTGCAGGGAGACCTCGCGGCAGCGCAGCAGCTGCCCGATCCGTCGGGGACGATCGCCGGCGCCGCCTCCGCGACCGCGCAGCAGATCCAGGTGGCGCAGACCGACCTCACCGGATCCACGCGGAATCCGCAGCGCGTCCTCGAAGCGCTCACCGCCGCCAACGCGCAGATCGATGCCGCGATCGCTCAGGGCCGGGAGAGCATCGAGCGGGCACGCCGCGTACAGCAGATGCTCGAGCAGACCCTCGCGCAGGCGAACTCTGAGATCCGCGCCGCTCGCGAGTTCATCGAGACCCGTCGCGGGACGGTCGGCTCCACTGCGCGCACGCGCCTCGCGAATGCGGAAGCGAGCCTGACGCAGGCTCTGAACCTGCGCGCGACCGCCCCGGACGCTGCGCTGACAGAGGCGAACCGCGCCCTCGCACTCGCGGGGCAGGCCACATCGGCGGCACAGTCCGACGTGCAGTCCTACAATCCTCCCGGCTTCGATCAAGGCGGCTTCGGCGGCCCCTTCGGCGGATCCGGAGCGTCATCAGGCGGTTCGGGAATCGGCGGCGACATCATCGGCGGCATCATCGGCGGCCTGCTCGCCGGCGGAGGCGGTGGCTCCTCCCGCCGCGGAAGCAGCAGCGGCTGGCGCTCCTCCGGCGGCGGAGGCTTCCGAAGCTCCGGTTTCGGCGGCGGGGGTTCCCGCAGCAGCGGCCGCAGCGGCCGATCGGGAGGTAGACGCTTCTGATCCCCTACACAGACACTTACGACAAGCTCTCGAAGACGCCCTCTGAAAGGAATCACGCATGACCAAGCAGTCCATCTTCGGACGTATCTCGACCCTCGTCCGCGCGAACATCAACTCCCTGCTGGATTCTGCGGAGGACCCGCAGAAGATGATCGACCAGCTCGTTCGCGACTACACGAACAGCATCGCCGACGCCGAGTCCGCGATCGCGGAGACCATCGGCAACCTGCGCCTGCTCGAGCGCGACCACGAGGAAGACGTCCAGGCGTCGACCGAATGGGGCAACAAGGCGCTCGCCGCCAGCCGCAAGGCCGATGAGATGCGTTCGAGCGGCAACGCCGCCGATGCCGACAAGTTCGACAACCTGGCCAAGATCGCTCTGCAGCGCCAGATCAGCGCCGAGCGCGAGGCCACCGGTGCCGAGCCTCAGATCGCCGCCCAGACCGAGATCGTCGACAAGCTCAAGAGCGGGCTGAACGGCATGAAGGACAAGCTCGTCGAGCTCAAGAACAAGCGCAGCGAACTCCTCGCGCGTGCCAAGGTCGCCGAGGCGCAGACCAAGGTGCAGGACGCGGTCGGCTCGATCAACGTGCTCGACCCCACCAGCGAGCTGGGCCGTTTCGAGGACAAGGTCCGCCGCCAGGAGGCCATCGCTCAGGGCAAGATCGAGCTCGCGGCGTCGAGCCTCGATGCCCAGTTCGAGAGCCTGGAAGACCTCGGCGAGCTGACCGAGGTCGAGGCGCGTCTCGCCGAACTCAAGGCCGGCGGCAGCGCTCCCCGCCCGGCCATCGAAGGCAACTGACACGACCGGCGGATGCCCCTGGCTGCGTGCCCGGGGCATCCGCCCTCTCTTCTTCGGAGGCACTCATGGTGCGATTCCTCGTCATCCCGCAGTGGCAGGGCTCGCCCGCACCGCGCGCGATGCTTCTCACCGACGGCGCCGCAGCGATCGCGGGTGACCTCCCCCGGGCGGCGACGACCATGCTCGATGTGCCGGTCGAAGCCGGTGAATCCCTGGGAACCGGGGTCCGCCGCCTGAGCGCCCTCCTGCGCACCCGTGAACTGGTCCACGGGCACGTCGACTCCGACACCGTCGTGATCGGCGGGGACTGCAGCGTCACCGTCGCCGCCCTCGACGCGCTCCCCGGTGGCACCGATGATCTCGCCGTGGTGTGGTGTGACGCGCATGCCGATATGCACACCCCGGAGACCTCGCCGTCGGGCGCCTTCTCCGGCATGGCGCTGCGAGCACTGCTCGGCGAGGGCGAGGAGCAGCTCGCGCTCTCCCCCGCGATCCCGGCGGACCGTGTGGTGACCGTCGGTATCCGCAATCTCGATGACGCCGAGGTCGAGCAGATCAGTTCTCTGACCAACCTGTCCGTCGACGACCTCGCACGCCCCGAGGCGCTGCTCGACGCCGTGCGAGCGACAGGGGCAAAGCGGGTGTGGGTGCACATCGACGTCGATGTGCTCGACCCCTCCGACTTCGCCGGTGTGTCGTCTTCCGTTCCGTTCGGACTCTCCCCCGCCGCGCTGAGCACCGCCATCCGCGCACTGCGCGCCGAGGTCCCTCTCGCGGGAGCGACGATCGCCGGGTTCGCTCCCCGGTCTCCGGCCGACGCGGTCGACGACCTCGGTGCGCTGCTGCGGCTGGTCGGAGCGGTGGCGTGACCGCTGCGGCGGACTGGCGGCCGGCAGCGGAAGAGGCGCTCGCCCGCGGACGACGCGTCGACCGACGCATCCCCGCTTTCCTGCTGCGCTCACCGATCAGCCGCCTCGGCTACGCCTGGGGAACAGCGGTCGGCTGGATCTGGGGCTCGTTGTGGAGCACCGGGCCCGTCGAGCGACGCGCAGGCTTGTGGGTCTTCCAGGGTATGCCCCCCTGGACCTTCAACCGCGGTGGGGTGTGCGTCGGCGGCTGCTTCCTGACGGGTGACACCCGGCCCAGTGACGCCGTCCTCCGGCATGAGGCCGTGCACAAGGCACAGTGGCTCCGCTACGGTCTCCTGTTGCCGGTGCTGTACCTGTTCGCCGGGCGGAACCCGCTGCGCAATCGCTTCGAGATCGAAGCAGGACTGGAAGACGGCAACTACGTGCGACGCGCACGCTGACGGACCGGCCATCTCCGCATCGGACGTGGCTCACTGGACGCCCGTCGTATGCCGGGAGCCTCCAACGCGGCCCTCAGCGGTCGGCCGGCAGCAGGCCGAAGCGCTCGGGGGCGTGGATGAGCGCCGGGGAGATCTCCAGCGCACTCGTCGTCAGATGCTCGATGATGTCGGCCGTGCCCAGGTAGCCACCGAGCAAGGTGACGTGAGTCTCGATCTCGTCGTCGCACATCATCTCATCGGCCCACGCGCAGGTCGCGCGTGCCAGAGCCTGACCCGGTGCGCACACTCGACCGCTTCCGGGAGCACCGGAGCGCTGCTCACGAGCGAGCCACGTGACCGTCATCCGACCGGGAGCCTCGATGGCGCCGATGTCGGCGACTTCGGGGACCTCGATGAAGATACGACCCGACGCGCACAGCGGCAACGTGGTCAAGAACACCTCGAGCTCCGTGAGCGAATGCTCGTCTGCCGTCACCAGGTGATGGGAACGCTGACGTGCCGCGCGACGTTCTGCGCGCGTGCCGCGAGTCTCGAGCGAGGTGTCCATGGTGTCTTCATCGTACACCAAGTGAAGGCTTGCCTAACCTTGCATCAGCTGGGTGCCGGCTCGACGAGAGCCGCCACCAGCGCGGCCAACTCGTTCTCGGTCATCCCCTGCGCGCGCAGGTACCCGGCAGCTGACCCCCATCGTTCGTCGACCTGTTCCAGCAGACGACGCATCACAGGTGCGGGAGACTGCGTCGCCAAAGCCACCGCGTGCACGGCTTCCGGGTGCTGGGTCCGCAGGTACTCGGCGATCCGCCGCGTGCGCTGAACAGGAAGTTGGGACTCGGTGAGCGCATAGTCCGCGATCACAGCCTCACGATCCGCCCCCACGGCGGCGAGGGTGAGGGCGACGGTGACGCCCGTCCGATCCTTGCCGACGGTGCAGTGCACCAGCGTGCGCTCCCCCGCGGCGATGATGCGGATGGCGTCGACGAGTCTTTCCCCGCTCTCCTCGAGCAGATGCAGATACAGGTCTTCGAGACTGGTGTCGGCCTCGAAGAAGGATCGGACAGACCCGAGGAACAGAGGAAGATGCGTGGTATCCGGCCCCTCGATCTCCGTGGGCTCCGCCGCGACCTCTTCGCCATCACGCAGATCGACGATGTGTTGAACGCTCGCGCGCAGCACGGCGGCACCGGCAGTGGTCGCACCGGAGAGCTGTCCCGATCTGAGCAGCACGCCGGAACGGATGCGTCCGCCCTCCGCCGGCATGCCTCCGACGTCCCGGACGTTCGAGATCCCCTCGATGTCGAGGATCGTCATGCCTGCGCCTGCGGGGCGCGAGGGGGAACGGGATAACGCCCGGCGATCACGACGCGGTTGAAGGCGTTGATCGATACGCACGCCCAGCTGAGCGCCGCGTACTCCTTCTCGGTGAACACGCTTCCGACCTGGTCGTAGACCTCGTCGGAGACTCCGTCCTCGGAGATGAAGGTGAACGCTTCGGCGAGTTCGAATGCGGCGCGCTCCCGCTCGGTGAACACCCCGCTCTCCCGCCAGGTGGGAATCTGCGTGAGAGTGTCGGCGTCGACCCCGGCCGCGACCGCCCTGTCGACGTGGATCCGCGCGCAGTATGCACAGCCGTTGAGCTGCGAGCAGTGGATCATGACGAGCTCTTTCAGGCGGTCGTCGATGCCGTTGTCCGCGCAGATCTGCCCGACGGTCTTCGAGAACGCGTCAAGTGCCTGGTACGCGGCCGGCTCGGTTTTGGACAGGTGCACGCGCGTCTCGCTCATGACTCCATGATATTCGGCGAACCATGTTCGAGGCCAAGGCAGCGCTGCCGTCCTGAAATGCATATCAACAAGGCAGACATGAAATATGCAGACATTTCGTGAAACACAAGATCACTTTTGCTTGACATCTTGCTCCCGCATTTCCTGCACCTCGGCGCGAGGGAGCAGAATGTGGAGGTGGCGATCGACATCAGCGAGTTCAGCTATCTTCCCGCACAGGCCGAGGCACTCGGGGTCCCGCTTCCGCCGGTGGAGCGTCTCACCCTTCCGCTGCCCGACGGCCGCACCCTGAGCGCCCTTCGTTTCGGAACCGACGCGCCGCGCGTGACGCTGCTGCACGGAGCCGGCCTGAACGCACACACCTGGGACACCACATCGCTCGCTCTGCAGCAGCCGCTCCTCGCGATCGATCTCGCCGGGCACGGCGACTCCTCCTGGCGCGACGACATCGACTACACGCCGCGAACGCTCGCCCGCGACGTGGCCGCAGCTCTCGACGCCTGGACCACGCAGCCACAGGTCGTCGTCGGCCAGTCGCTCGGCGGGCTCACCGGCGCCGCTCTCGCGGCCGCCCGACCCGATCTGGTGTCCGAACTCATCATCGTCGACATCACTCCCGGCATCGACGTGACAGCCGGCCCCGCAGCCCTGCGCGAGTTCTACGCCGGCCCCACCGATTTCGCCACGCGGGACGAGCTCGTCGACAAAGCGATCTCACTCGGTTTCGGCGGGTCCCGCCCCGAGACCGAACGCGGTGTCTTCCTGAACACGCGCGTGCGCGCGGACGGGCGTGTGGAGTGGAAGCACCACTTCGCCCACCTCGCCGCCCAAGCGCTCGCGGCTCACGCCCCCGGATCGGCGACCGCCCCATCCGTTCTGCACGAGACGGGCTGGGACGACCTCGCCACCGTGGAGGTGCCGATCACGCTGGTCCGCGCCGCCCGAGGATTCGTCAGCGAAGCCGACGCCGCCGACCTCCAGCGCCGCGTGCCTGCAGCCCAGCTGGTCGTCCTCGATGCGACACACAACGTCCAGGAGACCGCACCGGTCGCCCTGGCCGGACTCATCGGCTCAGCGACGCCCGACCGCCGAATATGACGTCCCGTTCCACACTCGCCCTTCACCCCGCCGCACATCTCTAGGCTCGATCCCACGGCACACAGCACCTGCCGCACCGAGAGGAAACGCCCATGTTCCGACGCACCCGACGTCTCGCGCTGATATCCGCGCTCGCGGCCACCGCCGTGATCCTGAGCGCATGCTCCGGCTCCACCGACCCCGAGCCCAGCAGCACTCCGGGAACCCCCGACCCGAGCGCCACCCTCCACGTCGGTCTCGTCCTCGAGCCGACCAATCTCGACATCCGCCACACCAGCGGTGCCGCGCTCGAGCAGATCCTGATCGACAACATCTACGAGGGCCTCGTCACCCGCACGCAGGACAACGAGATCGAGGGCCGCCTCGCCTCCGACTACAAAGTCTCCTCCGACGGCCTCACATACACGTTCACCCTCAACGACGGCGTCGTCTTCCACGACGGCACGCCGCTCACATCAGCCGATGTCGTCTCCTCCTACGAGACCGTGCGCACGGACACGACCGCGCAGGGAAACGCCGACTTCGCCGCCGTCACGGCCATCACCGCGCCCGACCCCACGACGGTCGAGATCGTGCTGTCCGCGCCGAACCAGAACTTCCTGTTCGCCCTGACCGGCCCCGCAGGCCTCGTGTTCAAGACCGGAGACACGACCGATCTCAAGACGGCCGAGAACGGCACAGGCCCCTTCACCCTCACGCGCTGGAACAAGGGCAGCACCATCACCTTCGCGCGCAACGACGCCTACTGGGGAGAGCCAGCAGGGGTCGCCCAGGTCGAGTTCCAGTACATCCCCGACTTCACCGCAGGTGTCAACGCGGCTTTGGCGGGCGACGTCGACGTACTCACCGCCGTCGACCCGAACCTCGCGCCGCAGCTCGAGGACTCCGGCGACTTCGGCCTGACGACGGGACGCACCACCGACAAGGCGACGCTCGCGTTCAACAACGAGAAGGCTCCGCTCGACGACGTCCGTGTTCGTGAAGCTCTGCGCCTCGCCATCGACCATGAGGCTCTCATCGAAGCAGTCGGCGCGGGCACTCCCCTGTACGGTCCGATCCCCGAGCTCGACCCCGGTTACGAAGACCTGTCCGACGTCGTCTCGTACGACCCGGAGAAGGCCAAGGACCTGCTCGCCGAGGCCGGCCAGAAGGACCTGGAGCTGACGCTCACGATCCCCTCGTTCTACGGCACGACCGTGCCCAAGGTGCTGATCTCCGACTTCAAGAAGGTCGGTGTGACCCTCGAAGTGAACGCGGTGGAGTTCCCCACCTGGCTCGAAGACGTCTACACGAACCACGACTACGACCTCAGCTTCGTGCTGCACGTCGAACCGCGCGACTTCGGCAACTTCGCCGACCCTGACTACTACTTCGGCTATGACAACGCCGAAGTGCAGTCGCTGTACGCGAAGGCGCTGGCCGAAGTCGACCCGGAGAAGTCCGCCGACCTGCTCGCACAGGCCGCGCGCATCGTATCCGAGGACCACGCCGCCGACTGGCTCTACAACGGTGAGACCATCACGGCAGTGAGCCCGATCGTCACCGGATTCCCCGAAGACTCCATCAACTCGCGCATCAACCTCGCCGGGGTCACCGTCTCCGCTGAGAAGTAGCGAGCGGTCATCTCTTCGTGATCCGTTACGCGCTCGTCCGAGGAGCCCTGCTCATCGCAGGGCTCCTCGTGTCGAGCGTGCTCATATTCCTGACGCTTCGCGTCTTTCCCGGCGACGTCGCCCAGCTCATCGCCGGTACCCAGGCCTCCCCCGCCGAGGTCGATGCGCTTCGCGAATCCCTCGGGCTGAATCGCCCCCTGCTTGCGCAGTACACCGACTGGATCGGCGGGATCTTCCGTGGCGATCTCGGCACCTCGTTGCTGTCGGGCGCGTCTGTCGGCGAAGAGCTCTTCCTGAAGGCCCAGGTCACCGTTCCGCTCGGCATCATGTCGCTCCTGATCGCCGTCCTCATCGCCGTGCCGTTCGGCATCCTGGCGGCGCTCCTGCGCAACCGACGCGGCGGCACCGCCCTCAGCGTCGGCGCCCAGACGCTGGCTGCCGTCCCCGTGGTGTGGGCCGGAATGATGCTCATCGTCGTGTTCTCGGTCTGGCTGGGATGGCTCCCGCCGCAGGGCTTCCCGCGCACCGGCTGGTCGACGCCGGGGAAGGCGATCGAGTCCCTGCTGCTCCCGGCCCTGACGATCGGGATCGTCGAGGGCGCCATGCTCATGCGGTTCGTCCGCAGCGCGACCCTGCAGGCCGCTGGGCAGGATTTCGTCCGCACCGCCGCAGCGAAGGGGCTCACCCGCACCCGAGCCCTCATCCAGCACGGCATCCCCGCCGTCGGCCTCTCCATCATCACGGTGCTCGGCCTTCAAGTGGCCGGCATCATCGTCGGATCGGTCGTGATCGAGCAGTTGTTCACCCTCCCGGGGATCGGACGCATGCTCGTCGCCGATGTCGGCACGCGCGACCTCATCAAGGTGCAGAGCGAGCTCCTGGTGCTCACGGGCTTCGTGCTGGTCGTCGGCTTCCTGGTCGACCTCCTGCACCGTGCCATCGACCCCCGACAGCGGGAGGCCGCATGATCCCGCGCTGGCTCGACCGACTCTGGCGCACCTCGACGGGGCGCTTCGGGGTCATCGTCGTCGCCGTGATCGCCGTCACCGCTCTCGTGTCGCTGTTCTGGACGCCGTTCGACCCGCAGGCCTCGGACATCGGTGATCGGTGGCTCCCGCCGAGCTGGCCACACCTGCTCGGCACCGACGACACGGGACGCGACATCCTGAGCCTGTTGATGGCGGGAGCGCGCACGACGGTGTTCGTGAGCGTGGGAGCGGGGATCGTGGCGACCATCGTCGGCATCGCTCTCGCCGCCCTCGGAGCACTGACCGCCCGCTGGCTGCGGGAGACCGTCGCCGTGCTCGTCGACATCCTGATCGCATTCCCCGTGCTGCTGATCGCCATGATGATCTCCTCCGTCTGGGGTGGATCGCTGTGGGTCGTGATCTGGGCGGTCGGCATCGGCTTCGGCGTCAACATCGCGCGAGTCACCCGACCGGAACTCCGCCGCGTGCAGCAGAGCGACTTCGTCCTCGCCGCGAGAGCAGCGGGTCTCTCCCCATCTCAGAGCCTCGTCCGTCATCTGCTCCCGAACGTGGCTCCGGTGTTCATCGTGCAGCTGTCGTGGTCGATGGCCGTGGCCGTGCTCGCAGAAGCCGGCCTCTCGTACCTGGGCTTCGGCGCTTCCGTGGTCGAGCCGAGCTGGGGCCTTCTGCTCGCTGATCTCCAGCGGTACATCGGGGTGCATCCGCTGTCGGTCATCTGGCCCGGACTCACGATCACGATCACCGTGCTCGCCCTGAACCTGCTGGGCGACGGTCTGCGCGAAGCGACAGACCCCACCCTGCGCCACCGCTCCGCCGAGATCCACACCCCGGGGGTGGTCGCATGACTCTGTCGGTGCACGACCTCGTGATCGAGATCGACGGACGACGCGTGGTCGACGGCGTCTCCTTCGACGTACCCGATGGCGCGCGACTCGGGCTGATCGGCGAGTCCGGCTCCGGCAAGTCGCTTACCGCCCTCGCCGTGCTGGGCCTGCTCCCCGACGGCGCGAACGCGCGCGGCAGCATCCGCTGGAACGGCACAGAACTGATCGGGATGCCGGATCGCGAGCTCGCCCGCCTTCGCGGCGACGACATCGGCATCGTCTTCCAGGAGCCGCGCACTGCCCTGAATCCCATCAGGACAGTCGGTCGGCAGATCGCGGAGTCGATCCGCATCCACGAAGGGCTGGGAAAGCGCGAGGCCAGAGAGCGGGCGATCGCAGAAGCCGCCCGCGTCCGGCTGCCCGACCCCGAGTCGATCGTCGACCGTTACCCGCACCAGCTCTCCGGCGGCCAACGGCAGCGCGTCGCCATCGCGATGGCCCTCGCCTGCCGTCCGCGGCTGCTGATCGCGGACGAGCCCACGACAGCGCTGGATGTCACGATCCAGGCCGAGATCCTGTCCCTGTTGCTGGCGCTCGTCGCCGACGAGGGCATGTCGTTGGTCTTCATCACCCACGACCTCGCCGTGCTCAGCCAGGTCGCGACCGAGGGGGTCGTGCTCGAACACGGGCGGATCGTCGAGGCCGCGCCCGTGTCGACCCTCCTGTCCACTCCCTCCTCTCCGATCACCCAGGGGCTCCTGCGGGATGCGACGGCGACGCTGTGGCGCCCGGACGGGGGCGACGAATGAGCCTGATCGAAGCGCGCGGACTCGGACGGGACTTCTTCGCGCCGAAGCGCTCCGCGTTCGAGCGCGCCCGCACACTGACCGCGCTGTCCCCCACCGACCTCGACATCGTCGAAGGATCGTCCCTCGGCATCATCGGTGAGTCCGGATCGGGTAAATCCACGCTGGTGAGGCTGCTGCTGGGGCTCGATCGTCCGACTTCCGGCACCGTCACGGTCGACGGCCGCCCCGTGGACGCGACGGCATCGGCGAAGTCCCTGCACTGGCTGCGTCGGGAGACCGGGCTCGTGTTCCAGGACCCGCATGCGTCGCTCGACCCCCGGATGACGGCCGGTCAGATCGTCCGCGAACCGCTCTGGGCGCTGGGAATCGAAGGCGACCACCGCGCGCGGGTTCGTGAGGTGCTCGCTCAGGTCGGCCTCGAACCGGAGATGGGCGACCGGTACCCGCATGAGTTCTCGGGTGGGCAGCGGCAGCGGATCGCCCTCGCGCGGGCGATCGTGCATCGCCCGCGCATCCTGGTGGGCGATGAGCCGCTGTCGGCACTCGATGTGACGGTGCGCGCGCAGATCCTGGACCTGCTGATCGAGCTGCGACGGACCAGCGATCTCACTCTCGTGCTCGTGTCGCACGACATCGGCGTGGTGCAGAACCTGTGCGACACGGTGGCCGTGATGAAGGACGGGCACATCGTCGAACGCGGTTCCACGAGCGACGTACTCCTGCGCCCGACGCAGGACTACACGAAGAGGCTGCTCGCGGCGATCCCCGTGATCCCCGATAGCCGTGGGCTCTGACCGAAAGACCCAGCGCTGACCGAAGGCCGACGCTGACCCGAAGCCCGGACGCCGACCACCGGTGTTTCAGCGCCGCGAGCCGAACAGGGTCCCCCGCCGCCTCCCCGTGGGCTTGAGCGCGCGGCGCATGTAGACGGTGCCGAGGTCGCGGCCGAACTTGTACCCGACGCGCCCCATCCGCCCGGCCTCTACGAAACCGAGCTTGTCGTGCAGTCGGATCGATGCCTCTGCACCGTGATCGCTGATGACAGCGACCATCTCCCGCAAGCCGATCTGCTCGCAGGCGTCGATGAGCGCCTGCAGCAGTGCCGCTCCCAGCCCCTTGCCCCCCGCACCGGGACCGAGGTAGATCGAATCCTCGACCGTGTACTTGTAGGCGTTCTTCCCCGCCCAGGGCTGCGCGAGCGCGTAGCCCATCACCTCACCGCCCGGCGAGACCGCGACGAGGAACGGCAGCTGCAGCCGGGTCAGCAACGCGTACTTGTCTCGCCAGTACGGGATGCTGCTGCGCCGCTCATCGAGCGTCACAGCCGAGTTGCTCACGAAGTGGTTGTAGATCTCCCGCACGTGGGGAAGGTCGGCGGGCCGGACAGCGCGGATCGTGTACGAGAAGACCTCGGGCGCCGGCGCCGGCCGCAGATGGCGCGGCAGAACGCGGCGACGGTCCCCGGGCTCGAACTGCATGCGCTCAGCTTAGGGAGAGGACGGCTTCGCCTTCCACCCGCCAGTCCACCGATTCGGCCCCCTGGTGCTCCAGCAGCGCGTTCGCCCGGGAGAACGGGCGCGACCCGAAGAAGCCGCGGCGGGCCGAGAGCGGGGAGGGATGCGCCGAGGCGATCACCGGCGTATCGCCCAGAAGAGGCTGCAGACTGGCCGCGTCCTTCCCCCACAGGATCGCGACGAGCGGCTGATCGCGGGCGACGAGGGTGCGGATCGCGAGTTCCGTGACCTGCTCCCACCCCCAACCCCGATGCGATGCCGCCGCGCCAGGGCGCACCGTGAGCACGCGGTTGAGCAGGAGGACGCCCTGATCGCTCCACGCGGTGAGGTCGCCGTGCGGTGCCGGAGGGATGCCCAGATCGCTCTCGCGCTCCTTGTATATGTTCGACAGGCTGCGGGGCAGCGGGCGCACGTCACGGTCGACGGCGAACGACAGGCCGATGGGATGCCCGGGCGTGGGATACGGATCCTGACCGGTGATGAGCACGCGGACGTCGGAGAGGGGGCGACGGAACGCTCTGAGCACGTTCTCCCCGGATGGCAGGTAGCCGTGGCCCGCCTCGACTTCAGCGCGAAGACGGTCCCCCAGAGAACTGATCGTGTCCTGAACCGGGGCCAGCGCCTCCGCCCATCCGACATCGATCTGCCCGTCCGCCGCGAGCTCGGCGAGGGTCTGCGCCATCGTCAGTCGATGGACCGCACACGCAGCGGACCGCGAGCGAGCAGGTGCTGTGCGGACTGCGCGACCGGTCGCATCGTGATCAGGTCGAGGTTCACGTGTCCGGGTGACTCCAGCGCATACGCGATCACGTCGGCGACGTCATCGGCCAGGAGCGGGGCGTCGACCCCCGCGTACACGGCCTCGGCTGCGACGGAGTCGCCGCCGAGGCGGTTGAGCGTGAACTCCTCGGTGTGCACCATTCCCGGGGCCACCTCCACCACACGGATGGGCTCGCCGTTGAGCTCCTGACGGAGCACCTTCACCAGCATCCCCTCCGCGGCCTTCGCGGCGTTGTACCCCGCGCCCCCGGCATAGGCGGTCTGCGCGGCCGTCGAGGTGACGAAGATCGCGTCGGCGTGACCGTCCGCGGCTGCGGCACGGCGCAAGAGCGGAAGCAGGCCGGCGACGAGACGCTGACTGGCCAGCACGTTGGCGTCGAACATCCACTGCCAGTCCTCGACCGAGGCGTCTTCGATGCGGTCGGTGCCGCGGGCTCCGCCGGCGACCTGCACGAGAGCGTGCACCGGGCCCGACCTCTCGAGCTCCCCTACCAGCGCCTCGACGGCGGCGGAGTCCGTGAGGTCGCAGGCGATGGCCGATGCCCCGGTCTCCGCGGCGAGCGCGGACAGTCGATCCTCGCGCCGAGCGACTCCCACGACCTCCCATCCCCGGGCACGGAGCGCACGCACCGTCGCTGCGCCGATGCCCGAACTCGCACCTGTCACCACTGCACGTCTGTTCACCATGCCTCCACCGTACGGCGTTCTCCACGGATTGCGGACTCCCCCACGGGGCTGCCGCAGATCGACTCAGCCGCGTGATTCCGGGCCTCGGCTCTGTTACGTCACATTTCCCGCGTGTTGTTGACACGGACCGATATTCCGTACTCTCGCTGCAACGGCATCCGCCATCCCACCTTCCGACCACTCCTGGGGGAACACATGTCCGCACCCGAGTCCTGGCGCTTCGAGACCAAGCAGATCCACTCGGGCGCTGCCCCCGACCCTGTCACCAAGGCGCGTGCCACGCCGATCTACCAGACCACCTCCTACGTGTTCGACAGCGCGGACCATGCGGCCAACCTCTTCGCCCTGGCGGAGTTCGGCAACATCTACACCCGCATCCAGAACCCGACGCAGGACGTGCTCGAGCAGCGTCTCGCCGCGCTCGAAGGCGGCACCGGAGCCCTCGTGCTCGCGAGCGGCCAGGCAGCATCGACCTTCGCGGTCCTGAACATCGCCCAGGCCGGCGATCACTTCGTGGCCTCGAGCTCGATCTACGGCGGCACCTACAACCTCTTCAAGTACACACTCGCGAAGCTCGGCATCGAGGTCACGTTCGTCGAGAACCAGGACGACCCCGAGGAGTGGCGTCGCGCGGTCCGCCCGAACACGAAGCTGTTCTTCGCGGAGACGATCGGCAACCCCCAGATCAACATCCTCGACATCCGCACCGTCGCCGATGTGGCCCACGAGAACGGCGTCCCGCTGATCGTCGACAACACGATCGCCACCCCGTACCTGATCCGTCCGTTCGAGTTCGGTGCCGACATCGTCGTGCACTCGGTCACGAAGTTCCTCGGCGGTCACGGCACCACCATCGGCGGTGTCATCATCGACGGCGGCACGTTCGAGTGGTCAAAGAACGTCGACAAGTTCCCCGGCCTCACGGTGCCGGACCCCTCCTACCACGGCGCCAGCTACACCGCCGCGGTCGGAGACCCTCTCGCGTACATTATCAAGGCCCGCGTGCAGCTGCTCCGCGATCTCGGATCGGCGATCGCCCCGCAGAGCGCCTGGAACCTCATCCAGGGCGTCGAGACCCTGTCGCTGCGCATCGAGCGCCACGTGCAGAACGCCCAGGAGATCGCCGAGTGGCTCGACAGCCGCGATGACGTCGCGACCGTCAACTACTCGGGACTGCCCTCGTCGCCGTGGTACGCCAAGGCGAACGAGTACGCCCCCAAGGGCGTCGGCGCCGTGCTGTCGTTCGAGCTGAAGGGCGGTGTCGAGGCCGGACGCGAGTTCGTGAACAGCCTGTCGCTGTTCAGCCACCTCGCCAACATCGGCGACGTGCGCTCGCTCGTCATCCACCCCGCGTCGACCACCCACGCCCAGCTGACGCCCGAGCAGCAGCTGACCGCCGGCGTGACGCCGGGCCTGGTCCGTCTGTCCGTCGGCATCGAGAACGTCGACGACCTCAAGGCCGACCTCGAGCAGGCTCTCGCCGCGGCTCGCGCCGTGTCGGAGGCCGCTCGCGCCTGAAGCGCACACCGCGAGGATGCCCCGGAGCCGTGGGTTCCGGGGCATCGTCGCGTGCGGGTGACGACCTCACCCGGCCGACCCACAGGCAGTTCCATCCAGAATGGGATTCCGCCGTGAGGAGAGCATGATCGACGTCGAACACCGACCACCGCGCGCCCGACGAGGCCCGACCGCCGCCGCGCGATGGCTCGCCGTAGGCAGCGTCGTGATGCTGCTCGTCGTCGCCTGCGGGTGGATCCCCGGGACCGTCGGCACCGCGGTCGCGGCTGCGCTCCCCTGGCTCGGGCTCGTCCTTCTCTCCCTGCTGGTCGCTGCAGTGTTCCTCGCGCGCCGGGTGATCATCCTGATCCTCGTCCCTGCCCTGCTGTGGATCGTCGCGATGGCACCGGCGCTTCCCGCCCTTCCCGGACCGACGGGATCGGAGTCGGCATCCGGGGCCGAGCTGACGGTCGTGAGCCAGAACGTGCGGGCACGATCAGGTGGGGCCACCGCGTCGGCGACCGAACTGGCGCAGAGCGATGCCGACGTGATCGCCCTCGTGGAGCTCGACGGAGACAGCCTTTCCGCGGCGCAGGATGCCCTCGCCACCGAGTACCCGCATTCGTACACGGTGGGGACCGTCGGCGTCTGGAGCCGGTATCCCCTCACGAACGCCGAGCCGCTGACACTGGGGCTCAGCTGGAAGCGGGCGCTCCGCGTCGAGGTGCAGGTTCCGTCGGCTCCGGTCGCCGTCTACGTGCTGCATGCGGCGTCGGTGCGGCCGGGACATCAGCAGGACCGCGACACGATGCTGAGCGGCATCGCGGAAGAGATCGCCGCCGACCCTGCGGAATCGGTCATCGCCGTCGGCGACTTCAACGCGCCGTCGACGGATCCGAGTCTGGCCGCTCTGCGCGCGGAAGCCGACGGGGTGCGTCCGACCGATGGGACGCTCGGGTTCACGTGGCCCGTCGCCTTCCCGCTCGTGCGAATCGACCAGGTCTTCGTGCGCGGACTCGATGTCGTCACGTCGAGCACCATGCGGGCCGGAAACAGCGATCATCTCGCCACGGTCACCCGAGTGCGCTGACTCATATGCGCTGACCCGGGTACGGGGATTCCGCCCTCCCGATCGGCCGGCTCCGCAACGCCGGAGGGACATCGAGTCGTAACCTGCCAGCGACCGGTCCCGGACCAGGCGAGAATGGAGGCATGGACTGGCAGACGACCTCCGAGGACACGGTGCCCTCAGCGCCCGTGGCGGAGGCCGACCTCAGGCTGCTCCGTGCCCGCCCGCCGGCGACGGGCGCGTGGCGCGACGGAGATCCCGTGGGCGGACGCCGTTTCGCCGCGTTCGGCCCTTTCGCCACCGAGAGCGGCGCAGAGCTCCCCGGCATCCGCATCGCGTACGAGTCCTGGGGCGAGCTGAATGCGGCGCGCGACAACGCGGTCCTGGTGTTGCACGCGCTGACCGGGGACAGCCACGTGCGCGGCGCCGCAGGCGCAGGCCACCCCACTGCGGGCTGGTGGGAGGGCATCACGGGCCCCGGCGCTCCGCTCGACACGGACCGCTGGTTCGTGATCGCCCCGAACATGCTGGGCGGCTGCCAGGGCTCGACGGGCCCCGCGAGCGTCGCCCCCGACGGCTACGAGTGGGCCTCCCGCTTCCCGTACCTCACCATCCGCGACCAGGTCGCCGCCCAGGTGCGCCTCGCCGACGCCCTCGGCATCGACAGCTGGGCCGCGGTGATCGGTGGCTCCATGGGAGGGATGCACGCGCTGGAGTGGGCGGCCACGCATCCCGAGCGCGTGCGGCGACTCGCGGTGCTCTCCTCTCACCCGGTGACGACCGCCGACCAGATCGCGCTCAACACCGTGCAACTGGAGACCATCCGGATGGATCCGCGGTTCCAGGGCGGCGAGTACTACGACCTCGGCGACGGCGACGGTCCGCACCGTGGGCTCGCGCTGGCTCGGCGCATGGCCCTGCTGAACTACCGCAGCCCGATCGAGCTCAACCAGCGCTTCCAGCGGTCCTGGCAGTCGGATGTGTCGCCCCTCGGTCACGGCGGGCGCTTCGCCGTGGAGTCGTACCTCGACTTCCACGGCAACAAGTTCACGCGCCGCTTCGACGCGAACAGCTACATCACCCTCGTCGAGGCCATGAACTCGCACGACATCGGTCGCGGTCGGGGCGGCGTCGAAGAGGCTCTGCATGCCGTCACCGCGACCACGCTGGTGCTCGGCATCGACAGCGACCGCCTCTTCCCCGTCGACGGACAGCAGCGCATCGCCCGCAGCATCCCGAACGTCATCGACGACGAGGCCGTGGTCATCGCCAGCGACTTCGGGCATGACGGCTTCCTCATCGAGACCGAGGCCGTGGGCTCGAACCTGCGACGTCTGCTCGACAGCTGAGCCCGACCGCTCAGGTCTCGACGAACCGCCACGGCAGAGCGCGCGCCTCGAGGCGCCCCTGCGCCCAGGCGAAGTCGCGGCCGGATCCTGAGTCGAGCACCCGCGTCTGGAACAGCTGGGCCGCACCACCCGACGAGAGGGCGGCGGCGACGTCGGTGAACACCGACAGCTGATGCAGCGTGATCCACGTCGGCGGGTACAGCGTCCACTCCCCCGCCGCATGCCTCGCGAGCGCCTCCGCCGGCCGCACCCAGGCGATCTCAACGACCTCGTCGGCGGAGGGCGAAGGCTCCGCCTCCTTCGCCTCGGCGAGGAAGAACCAGGTCCGGATGCGCGTGGGGGCCTCGATGGGCGGCTGCCACTCCGAGATCACCACGAGGTCGCCGACGGTGAGTCCCACCTCCTCGCGGGTCTCCCTGATCGCGGCACGGCGTGCGTTCTCGGACTCGTCGTCCCCGTCGTGGACGTCGCTCGGTTCGACCTTGCCTCCGGGAAAGACCCATGCGCCCGCGAACGATCCGCGATCGGGTCGACGCATCAGCAGCACCTCGAACCCTGGGTCCGACGCCCGCAGCACCACGACGGTGCCGGCGACGGGCAGGGACGACTCGAGGGCGCTCATCCCGTCACTCTACGACCCGACCGACGACGACGCGACGAACGACGACGCGACCGACTACGACGCGACGAGCTCCGCTGCCGCGGGCCGACGCCCTTCGACACGATACGACAGCAGTGCGATCAGCAGACCGGCCACGGCGAGCGCGGCACCCGTCCACGCCGGTGCGGTGAATCCCCATCCCGCGGCGATCACGACGCCGCCGAGGAAGGCGCCCAGGCTGTTGCCGATGTTGAGGGCCGAGTGGTTCATGGCCGCCGCGATGGACTGGTTGTCGCCCGCCACGTCCATGAGCCGCGTCTGGATCGTCGGGCTCAGCACGGAGGAAACGAACCCGACCACGAGCACCACTGCGGCCAGGCTGACGATCCAGAACGAGAGGAACGCCAGCAGCGCGAAGACGACGGCCATCGCGGCGAGGCCGAAGAGCAGCGTGCGGCGCAGATCGATGTCGGCGAGGTGACCGCCGACGAGGTTTCCCGCTGTCATCCCGAGCCCCATCAGCACGAGGACGATCGGCACCACCCACTCCGGCGAACCGGACACCTCCGTCACCAACGGGGCGATGTAGCTGTAGACGGCGAAGAAGCCGCCGAAGCCGATCGCGCCGACGCCGAGCGTGAACCACACCTGCGGGATGCGGAACACCCGCAGCTCCTGTCGCATCGTGCGCCCGGGGTCTCCGGGGTGCTCCGGGACGAAGAGCGCGATGCAGAGCGTGGCGAGGGCGAACACGAGCGCCACGACGGCGAAGGCGGAGCGCCAGCCCCACTGCTGCCCGAGGAATGTCCCCAGCGGCACGCCCACGACGTTGGCGACGGTGAGGCCGGTGAGGATGAACGCCACGCCCTTGGCGCGGTTGCCCGGCCCCATCACGTCGGCGGCGACGAGCGCTCCGATGCCGAAGTAGGCGCCGTGCGGGAGCCCGGCGAGGAAGCGTGACGCGGCGACGAGTTCGAACGTCGGCAGCACCACCGTCAGGGCGTTGAACAGCGTCAGGGCGAGCGCCAGCACGATCATCACCCGATGGCGCGGAAAGCGCGCGACGAAGCCGGCGATGGTCGGCGCACCGACCACCACGCCGAGCGCATACAGCGAGATCAGCCAGCCGGCTTGGCTCAGCGCGTCTTCCTGGCTGGTCGCCCACAGCGAGGGCAGCAGGTCGGCGGCGATGTTGGGCAGCAGGCCCATGACGACGAACTCGGTCATGCCGATGCCGAAGCTGCCGATGGCGAGAGAGAGGAGCGCCCACTTCGCCGCACCCCTCGATTCAGTCGAGGGATTCACCGGATCAGCTTAGCGGCCGTCGGACTCGGTGGTCGCCCGCGCGGCACGGTCGAGTGTCATGAAGACATCCACGTCGTCCTGCGTGTCGACGACGAACCCGTGGCGTTCGTAGAGACGGCGCGCAGGGCTGCCCTGGAGCACGTTGAGCCGGTACCGGCCTACGTCGTCGAGGACCATCCCCAGCACGCGGCTGCCGACACCGAGCCCCTGGTGCGATGTCGCGATGTAGAAGTGCTCCACCCAGCGGACGTCGTCGTCTGGACGGACGGCGAGGGAGCCGACGTCGACGGCGTCCACGACGATGATCCGAGTCTGCGCAGGCTCGAAAGCATCGCGGAACCGCTGCCGGACGCGAATCTCGTCGTAGCGCCCGAGACGCTCCAGATCGGCCCGAAGCACCTCGGCGCGCAGCTCGGCGATCCATCCGACATCATCGGCCAGCGCCGGGCGAAGGACGACCGATGCGGATGAAGGGGAATCAGTCACCGCGCTCCTCGACCGCTGCCCCTCGTTGGCTGCATCCAGCCGTGGGATCGTTGCATCCCGCTTTCCCGCTTCCGAACTCCACCTTCACCCTGGTCAGTGCCCATCGCGAGCCATTTCCGCGATGATCCCCACAAACTCGATCGGCACCTGGTACCCCACCGCTTCACCTGGCCCGTTGTAGACGGCTGTCAACGGCGGATTCGATTCGGCCTCAAGTATCCCTTCCGCCACCAGTTCGGCTGCGATTCGATCAGCAGGCATCCGAAATCTCGTGAGATAACGGTTCTCGGCCCCCCAGCCGAGCACCTCACCGATCTCCGGGCGAGAGATGTAACCGTCGCGTTCCGCAGCTCCCTCGATGACGAGCGCTTGACGCTCGTTCCCTTCCGCGCGCAACGCCGCAAGGAGACGGCTCACGGCACCCGGCGACCACTCACCCGCCTTCGGCGCAGCGACGTCCACGAGAGCTCGCAGTTCCTGAAGATCGGGATTCTGAGGCGCGGCAAGTGCGAGAAATGACGATAAGCCCATGAGATACATCGGGCCACCCGTCTGTTCGATGCACTCGCGCTGGATGTCGGGATTCACGCGTCGGAGGCTGCTCGTATTTTGTTTCTCCTCCCAGAAATCTGCTTTGGTTTCCTCCGTGATCAACATGAACCCCTGGTCATACGTATTGTCCACGCAGTGCTGCACCACCTCACGCCACATGAGATAGTCGCCTGCGGCATCCTCGGTGACAGGCTTACCCCTGTCGGTCAAGCCCGGGCCGACCGGATCGTCCCTACTGATACGGGCCTGATACTCCTGGATGCGAGACTCCCGGGTTGCCTCCTCGACTTCCGGCAAGAGGTGACCCGCTGCGAAGATCTCCGAAACAGTTCTTGCGAGAACGTTCTCGCAACGTCCCTGCTTGATGTCCTCCACATTTGGCGATTCACCGAGGAGATCGAGAAGATCGCGTTGGCGGGCCGTGAACCATTCTTCCGTCTCCGCCAGCCTTTGTTCGATTTCAGCAGTAAGCGAGGTGATCCGCTCGTTCACCTCTCCTGCCGGCATATTCATCGGATTCGCCTCGCTGGATTGCTGATTCAACTCCCCGAAGGCTGAACGCATGAGGCCTCGCGCTTTGTCCAGGTTTACTGTCGGTATGCCGTTCAGCACGGAGGGGCCGTTGATCTGCGCCGCAAGCTCGTAGCGAACTTGGAACGGTAGAAACGTTCTGTGCTCGAGCGGCGACAGAATATCAACCACCCGCTGCTTGGGGAGCGTGTGCATGCGCCAGAGGACGCGAAAGACGTTCGTGTCGAAGTAGACCGGAATCCCACTTTGAAAGGCTGCTTCCAGGTCGCCATCCGTGTAAATCCGGAACTCAGGCCGAATCTCATCGAAAACCAAATTCTCCCCCTCGTCGATAGAGATGCGGTCCATGCGCCGGGCGGCATTCACACCACCATATACGTCATGGATGGTGTGACCGGATGCCCGTCGCAGCAGTATCGCGGGGGTCGCACCTTCTGCGATCTCCGCTTCGAGTCACCCTTCGATAGCCGCCTCCAGACGCTCGATCTTCGCGTCCAGCTCTCCGGAGTACCCCGGGCGGATGTCGGCCTTGAGCACGAGCGAGACCCGCGAACCGAAGGGCATGACGGCCTCGGTCGCGCGCTTCACGACGTCCATGACCGTGTCCCAGTCCGGGCCTTCGATCTCGGTGAACATGCTCGTAGTGCGGTGCGCCAGTCCGGACTCGCGCACCACGCGCACGGCTGCGGCCACGGCGTCGTGCACGGAGGCGTCGGTGCGCTCTGCTCCCGCGGCGGGGGTGCCGCTCGGGGCGACGGAGAAGGCGATCAGCATGTTTTCACTCCTGGGTTTTCGGGTGACGGACGGGCACGCGCACGAAAGCGCGGATGCCCAGGACGAGCAGGACGACGAGCAGGACGTTGCGCACCGTGAGCACGGCGACGGACAGGGCATCGGCCCGCAGCAGGGCGTCGTAGCCGATCGGATACACGAGGCAGGTGAGCAGGCAGAGCGCGAGGACGACGACGGCCGGGACGCGCGCCCTGACCCGATCGAGCACCAGCCACAGGATCACGGGCGCGATCAGCCAGGTCTGGAACTGCGGCGAGCCGACCTTGTTGGTGACGATCAGCAGCGCCACCAGGGTGAGGGCGAGCGGAGGGAACAGGCGGGGGAAGGTCGCGCCGCGCACCGCCTTGAGGGCGCCCACCGCGGTGACCGCCAGCACCGCGATCGCCATCAGGGGTGTGAGCACAGCGGCGACGATGTCGACCCCCGGCGCGGCGATCTGGAACGTGAGGATCTCGAAGCTGTACTCGATACGCGCGGCCCCGGCGACCGCGAGCCACAGGAAGGGGGTGGCCGCCACCGCTTCGATCTGCAGCCCTCTTCCGGTCTGCTCGGTCAGGAAGCCGAGGATCTCGGCATCCGCCCCGAGCAGGAACAGCGTCGCGACGACCCCGACCGTGACGAGCGCCGCTGCGAGCAGCACCCGCATACGGGCTCGGAGCGCGATGACCGCAGCGAGGACGAGTGCACCGGGCCAGATCTTGATCCAGGCGCCGACCGCGAGGAGAGCGGCGCCGACGGCCGGGCGAGACACGAGCCAGAGCCCGCCGATCACGGTGATCGGCACGGTGACCGCATCTATCCGGTAGAGCGCGATCGGCCCGAGGAGCAAGAGCGCCGCGCACCAGAACCAGGCCGCGACACGGCGCGCGTGCGAGGGCGTACGACCGACGAGCACACCGAAGGCGACCGCATCGAGGATGACGACCAGAGCGGCCCATCCCACCAGATACGCGCCGGAGACCCCGAGCAGAGGCACGAGCGGCGCGGAGAGTGCGGCGGTGATGAGCATCGGCACGAGCGCGAGCTGGGGATAGACCCACGTCTCGGTGACCCCGACGATCGGTCCCCCGCCGAGCGCGGAGGTCGCCCAGGGCTCGTACACGAGCACGACGTCGCCCATGGGCTGGCTGGGATAGACCCAACCGAGCCACGCGGTGAGCAGGTGCACGGCGAGGAAGACGCTCCACAGCACGACCACCCTGGCCGTCGACGCGCGATTCACGCCAGGACGTCCGCGATCGCGAGCGGGAGGGCTTCCGCGACATCCATCGCGACGATCGGATGACCTGCCCCGCCGTCCCTCATCCCCGCGGCGATCCGGCCGGCGTGACCGTGCACCCATGCCCCTGCTGCGGCGACCTCGGCGATCGGTTTCTCGGGGTTCGCCGCAAGCATCGCGCCCAGCACTCCGGCGAGCACATCGCCCGTTCCCGCGGTCGCCAGCCATCCGGTCCCGGCCTCGACGGCGATGACGGTGCCGTCCGGAGCAGCGATCAGCGTTCGTGCCCCCTTGAGCAGCACGGTGCCGCCGAGCGTGTCGGCCATCTGCCGCGCGGCCTGCGCACGGTCCTCCTCGGTCGACGACACTCCGAGCCGCTTCTGCAGCCGGGCGAACTCCCGTGCATGGGGGGTCACGAGGAACGGTGCCGTCGCCCCTTCGGCGAGATCGAGCGCGCCGGCATCGATCACGACGGCAGCTCTGCCCGAGAGAATCTCCCGCAGTGCCCGGGACTCCGCTTCACCGCGATGCGTCGGGTCCGTCCCCGAACCGATCACCCAGGCGTCGACTCGTGAACGCCCCGCATCCGCCCCGGTGACCGTCTCCGGACGTCGCGCGAGCACCGCATCGGCCACCCGTGCCGCGCCCACGTAACGGACGAATCCCGCCCCGGCTCGCCAGGCAGCCTCGACGCCCAGCACCGCGGCCCCGGGATAGGCGGACGACCCGGTGCGAAGGGCCACCACACCGCGGGCGTATTTGTCGTCGTCGACGGTCGGCGGACGGAAGAACCGTGCCGTGTCACCGCGTGTCCACTCGCGCACCTCGACCATGACTCCACGTTAGTCCGACGGCCCGTCCTGCACCCGCGCGGCGGTACCGTCGAACCGTGAGTCTTCTCTTCTCCCCACTGCGCATCCGTTCCGTCGACTTCCGCAACCGCCTCTGGGTCTCGCCGATGTGCATGTACAGTGCGGCGGATGGTGTGGCGCAGGAGTGGCACCTCACCCACCTCGCCCAGTTCGCATCCGGTGGCGCCGGACTCATCATCGCCGAGGCGACGGCCGTGGTCCCCGAGGGCCGGATCTCGCCGCGCGACCTGGGACTCTGGAACGACGAGCAGCGCGATGCCCTGGCACCCGTCGTCCGGGCGATCCACGACCGCGGGTCGCACGCCGGCATCCAGCTCGCCCATGCCGGTCGCAAAGCTTCGACATGGTGGCCCTGGGCTCCCGAACGAGGATCCGTGCCGGCCGTCGACGGAGGATGGGCGACGACCGCACCGTCGGCGATCGCCTTCGACGGCTTCGAAGCCCCCGTCGCTCTCGACCTCGCAGGGATCGACCGCGTGGTGGAGGCGTTCGCGGCCGCAGCGCGCCGCGCGGTCGACGCCGGGTTCGACGTGCTGGAGATCCACGGCGCGCACGGCTACCTGCTGCACCAGTTCCTGTCTCCGCTGTCCAACCTCCGCGAGGACGAGTACGGCGGCTCGCTCGAGAACCGCGCCCGGCTGCTGCTGCGTGTGGTCGACGCCGTGCGCGACGCCGCGGGCGCCGACGTGCCGCTGTTCGTGCGCATCTCCGCCACCGATCACGCCGAGGGCGGCTTCACGCCCGAGGAAGCGGCGATGGTCGGCGATTGGGTCACGCTGCGGGGTGCGGACCTGATCGACGTCTCGAGCGGCGGTCTCGTCGCGCACCAGCGGATCAGCGTCTTCCCCGGGTACCAGGTGCCGCTCGCCGAGACCGTGCGTCAGGGTGGTCGGATCCCGGTGTCGGCAGTCGGGCTCATCACTGCGGCTGCCCAGGCCGAGCAGGTGCTCGTCGACGGCGCGGCGGATGTGGTCTTCGCCGGACGGGAGTGGCTGCGCGATCCGCACTTCGGGCTCCGCGCCGCGTACGAGCTCGACGCCGAGATCACCTGGCCCCCGCAATACGAGCGCGCACGCCCTCGCTGAGCCTCCTCGCGCCACCCCTCCTCCACACGACGAAGGCCGCCGATCCCCTACGGGTTCGGCGGCCTTCGATGTTCGTGTCGACGATCAGCGTCCGCGGAAGCGACGCGTCGCGTCCTGCACCTCTCCGACCAGCTCCTCCAGGATGTCCTCGAGGAACAGCACCGCGGTGGTGTTCCCCTGCGCGTCGCGCACCTTCGCCAGGTGCCGACCCGCGCGGCGCATGACCGCGAGAGCGTCTTCGAGATCCGTGTCCTCCTGCACCGGCACCATGTGGTGGATGCGCTTGGCAGGAACCGGCTCGATCATCTTGACCTCCGCATCCGGGCCCTCGGACGCGCGGAGGATGTCCTTCAGATGCACGTATCCGATCGGCACGGACTCGTCGTCGACGATCACGTAGCGCGAGAACCCGTAGCGGGCGACGGCCTTCTCGATGTCGTCCGGAGTCGTCGACTGCGGCAGCGTCACCAGATCGCTCAGCGGCACAGCGACATCCCGCGCCTTCTTGTCGGTGAACTCGACCGCCGCAGCAACCGTTCCCGCGGTGTCCATGAGCACACCCTCGCGACGCGACTGGCTGACTATCGTCGCGACCTCGTCGAGGGTGAACGTCGATGCCGCCTCGTTCTTCGGCTCGACGCGGAACAGACGCAGCACGCCGTTCGCCGCCGCGTTCAACACCCAGATCACCGGCATGAACACCTTCGACACCCACACCAGCGGCGGGGCGAGGATCAGCACGGCCCGGTCCGGCACCGAGAACGCGAGGTTCTTCGGGACCATCTCGCCGAACACCACGTGCAGGAACGACACGATCAGCAACGCGATCGTGAACGACACCGCATCGACCGCGCCATCCGGCCACCCGAGCGCGTGCAGCGGGACCGAGAGCAGGTGGTGGATCGCCGGCTCCGACACGTTCAGGATGAGCAGCGAGCAGATCGTGATGCCCAGCTGTGACGTCGCGAGCATGAGCGTCGCGTGCTCCATCGCATACAGGGCCGTCTTGGCGGCGCGCGAACCCTGATCGGCGCGGGGCTCGATCTGCGAACGTCTGGCCGAGATCACCGCGAACTCGGCACCGACGAAGAAAGCGTTCGCGACCAGGAGCACGACGAGCCAGGCGAGTCCTCCCCAATCGTTCATCGGGTGGCCTCCTCTTCGCCGTCGAGCGGTCTCGGAACGTAGCGCACCCGATCCACCCGTCGCCCGTCCATGCGGACCACCTGCAGCACGCCACTGTCGAGCGGAACCTCGTCGCCGACGGACGGGACCCGCTCGAGCACGCTCATGACATAACCGCCCACCGTGTCGTACACGTCGCCCTCCGGCACTTCCACACCGGCACGACGACGCAGCTCATCGGGTCGCAGTTCACCGGGGAATGTGATGCCCTCCCGGTTGCGGATGACTCCGGCCCTGGTGCGATCGTGCTCGTCGGCGACCTCACCGACGAGTTCCTCGACGAGGTCTTCCAGGGTCACGAGACCCGCTGTACCGCCGTACTCGTCCACGACGATCGCGAGCTGGTAGCCGCGGGCGCGCAGCTCCGCGATCAGGGCGTCGACGTGTACCGTCTCCGGCACGCGGAGCGGTTCCGTCGCGAGAGCGCCGACGGGAACCTCGGTACGACGATCGCGCGGCACGGAGATCGCCGCCTTGAGGTGCACGACGCCCATGATGTCGTCGAGGTCGTCGCCGTAGACCGGGAAGCGGCTGTGGCCCGTGCGTCGCGCGAGCTGGATGACGTCATCCACGGAATCGCCCGCGGCGATCGCGTGCATGCTCGGTCGGGCGGTCATCACGTCGTCGGCTGTGAGCCGCGAGAACATGAGGGTGCGATCGAGCAACGACGCGGTGTCGGCCTCCAACAGGCCCGCGTTGGCGGACCGTCGCACGAGCGAGGACAGCTCCTCCGCGCTGCGGGCTCCGGAGAGCTCTTCCTTCGGCTCGATGCCCATCCCGCGCAGCACGCCGTTCGCACTGCCGTTGAGAACCACCACGGCGGGCTTGAACACCGTCGTGAACGCGATCTGGAACGGGATCACGAGCTTCGCGGTGGCCAGAGGGAGGGCGAGGGCGAAGTTCTTGGGGACGAGCTCGCCGAGGATCATCGAGAGCACCGTCGCCACCAGCATGGCGACGATGGTCGCGATCGGCGCGACGGCGGCCTCAGGGATGTTCCAGGCGATGAAGCTCGGGCGCAGGAGGTTCGACAGCGCCGGCTCCATCGTGTAACCGGTGAGCAGCGTCGTCAGCGTGATTCCGAGCTGCGCCGCCGACAGATGCGTCGACGTGTGCTTGAGAGCGCTGATCGTGAGCGAGAGCCGGGATTCGCCGCGCGCCTGCCGGGCCTCGAGCTCGGCGCGGTCGAGGTTCACCAGTGCGAACTCGCTCGCGACGAAGAGGCCGGTGCCGACCGTGAGCAGGAGCCCCACGCCCAACATGATGTAGTCCATCAGAGGTCCCTCTCCGGTGAGAGAGGCGGACAGTGGGGCGATGTTCTACAACTGGGAGGGTCGTCCATTATGCCGACGATTGTACAGAAGACGACTGGGTGCGCGCTCGCTGTCACCAGCTGACCGGGAGCGCCTTGCCCTCTTCATAGCCGGCAGCGGACTGCAGCCCCACGACGGCACGGTCGTGGAACTCCGGTACGGACGAGGCGCCGGCGTAGGTGAACGACGAGCGCACGCCCGAGGTGATCATGTCGAGAAGGTCCTCGATACCCGGGCGAAGCGGATCGAGATAGATCTTCGACGAGGAGATCCCCTCCGCGAACAGTTCCTTGCGAGCCCGCTCGTAGGCATCGAGCCGACCGAAGCGCGCCTGGACGGCCTTGGTCGACGCCATGCCCCAGGACTCCTTGAACAGGCGACCCTCGGCGTCACGCTGCAGCTCCCCCGGCGCCTCGATCGTTCCGGCGAACCAGGAACCGACCATGACGGAGGCCGCGCCCGCGGCGAGGGCGAGGGCGACGTCCCGCGGGTAGCGCACCCCGCCGTCGGCCCAGACATGTGCGCCGAGCTCACGCGCGGCCTGCGCGGTCTCGAGGACGGCGGAGAACTGCGGACGGCCGACCGCGGTCATCATGCGGGTGGTGCACATCGCGCCGGGGCCGACGCCGACCTTGAGGATCGAGGCGCCGGCGTCGACCAGGTCGGCGACGCCGTCGGCGGTGACGATGTTGCCCGCGACGACGGGCAGTCCGAGGTCGAGTTCGGACACAGCGCGCAGAGCCCGCAGCATGCCCTCCTGGTGGCCGTGCGCGGTGTCGACCACCAGCACGTCGACGCCCGCCGCAGCGAGCGCCTTGGCCTTGGCCGCGACGTCGCCGTTGATGCCGACGGCGGCGGCGACCGCGAGGCGTCCGTCGGAATCGACCGCCGGACGATAGAGCGTCGAGCGCAGCGCACTACGGGCGCTCAGCGTGCCGACGAGGTGTCCGTGATGCACGACGGTCACCATCTCGACACCCGCGTCGGTGATGACGTCGAACGCGTGCCGCTCCGAACCGATGTCGTCCGCGTCGATCGACGGCGTGCCGTGATGCACCAGGTCACCCAGCTGCGCGTCGGGCAGCGCGGTGGCGAGTCTTGTGGCGGGAAGGATGCCGAGGATGTGCTCGACGTCGATCGGTGCTGCACCCCTGGCGACGACGATGCCGTGGCCGCTGGTGGCGGGGAGCAGACGCAGCGCATCCGCAGCCGATGCCTCCGGGGGCAGCACGATCGGCGTGTCCCAGAGCACGGGCTGCGACTTGACCTCGCGGATCGCCGCGTCGAGATCCTGCAACGGCAGGTCCTGGGGCAACACGCCGAGAGCGCCGCGCCGCGCGAGCACCGCCGCGATGCGCGGACCGGTCACGGAATTCATGTTCGCGGCGACCAGCGGGAGGGTCGCCGGCGTGCCGTCCTGCGGCGCGAGGTCGACCTGGAGACGGCTGGTGACCGCGGATCTACGCGGCACCAGGAAGACGTCGGAGTAGGTCAGATCGACGGTCGGCTGCGCTCCAGAGAACTTCATGCTTCCACGGTACCCAGATCACGACGCGGTGGGCGCTCGGCTTCGACGATTCCCAGAGCGAAACACGTTAGGCTTGTTGGTCGAGAGTGTGCGGGCCCGAACGCATCCTGCGTCGACGTCCGCACCAGAGAGCTTCAGCGATGAAAGAGGGCGATCGAGAGTGTCGAACCAGGTGACCGGCGTCAACGGCGACGGGGGGTTCGGAGCCAATTCCTGGCTCGTTGAAGAGCTCTACGAGCAGTTCAAGGTGAACCGCGACTCCGTCGACAAGGAGTGGTGGCCCATCCTGGAGAAGTACCACTCCGAAGCGGCATCCGCGGCTCCCCAGGCAGCCTCCGACGCGCCCGCCGCGCCGGCTCATCCCGTCACGGCGCCGATTCCCGTGATCGGCTCGCAGCCGGTGGCGCGCACGACGGCGAAGCCTGCCGCCGCCGCGCCGATCCCCGCCCAGGCTCCGAAGCCTGCGAAGTCCGAGTCGAAAGAGACTCCGGCCCCCGCCGAAGAGGACAAGGTCACGCCGCTGCGCGGTCTGCCCAAGACCCTCGCCGCGAACATGGACGAGTCGCTCACGGTCCCGACCGCCACCAGCGTTCGCACCGTGCCGGCCAAGCTGATGATCGACAACCGCATCGTCATCAACAACCACATGGCGCGCACCCGCGGCGGCAAGGTCAGCTTCACCCACCTCATCGGCTGGGCGCTCATCCGCACGCTCGACGAGTTCCGCAGCCAGAACGTGTTCTACGCAGAGGTCGACGGCAAGCCCTCCGTGGTCGCGCCGGCGCATGTCAACCTCGGCATTGCGATCGACCTGCCCAAGCCCGACGGCACGCGCGCCCTCATGGTGCCCAGCATCAAGCGCGCCGACACCCTCACCTTCACCGAGTACCTCTCCGCCTACGAAGACCTGGTCACCCGCGCCCGCGGCAACAAGCTGACCGCGGCCGACTTCCAGGGCACCACGGTGTCGCTCACGAACCCGGGCGGCATCGGCACCGTGCACTCGGTGCCGCGTCTGATGAAGGGCCAGGGGTGCATCATCGGCGCCGGCGCCCTCGAGTACCCGGCCGAGTTCCAGGGCGCGAGCGAGAAGACGCTCAACGAACTGGCGATCGGCAAGACGATCACGCTCACCAGCACCTACGACCACCGCGTCATCCAGGGAGCGGGCTCCGGCGAGTTCCTCAAGAAGGTGCACGAGCTGCTCATCGGCCAGCGCGGGTTCTACGACGATATCTTCGCCGCCCTGCGCATCCCGTACGCGCCGATCCGTTGGAACCCCGACATCGCCGTCGACCTCGCCGAGCGCGTCGACAAGCAGTCCCGCGTGCAGGAGCTCATCAACTCCTTCCGCGTGCGCGGCCACCTGATGGCCGACATCGATCCGCTGGAGTACGTGCAGCGCTCGCACCCCGACCTCGAGATCGAGAGCCACGGCCTCACGTTCTGGGACCTCGATCGCGAGTTCGTGACCGGCGGCTTCGGCGGTCGGCGCATCGCGAAGCTCCGCGACATCCTCGGTGTGCTCCGCGACTCGTACTGCCGCACGCTCGGCATCGAGTACATGCACATCCAGGACCCGGAGCAGCGTCGCTGGTTCCAGGAGAAGGTCGAGGTCAAGTACCAGAAGCCCGGCCACGACGAGCAGCTGCGGGTCCTCCGCAAGCTCAACGAGGCCGAGGCCTTCGAGACCTTCCTGCAGACGAAGTTCGTCGGTCAGAAGCGCTTCTCGCTCGAGGGCGGCGAATCACTGATCCCGCTGCTCGACGAGATCCTCCAGGGCGCGGCCACCGCCGGCCTCGAAGGTGCCGCGATCGGTATGGCCCACCGCGGCCGTCTGAACGTGCTCACCAACATCGCGGGCAAGACCTACGGTCAAGTGTTCCGCGAGTTCGAGGGAACACAGACCCCGGGGAACCAGCGCGGATCCGGCGACGTCAAGTACCACCTCGGCACCGAGGGCACCTTCGTCGCCGACGACGAGTCCGAGCTCCCGGTCTACCTCGCCGCCAACCCGTCGCACCTCGAGACCGTCGACGGCGTCCTGGAAGGCATCGTCCGCGCCAAGCAGGACCGCAAGCCGATCGGCACCTTCGCCTGGCTGCCGATCCTCGTGCACGGCGACGCCGCGTTCGCAGGTCAGGGCGTCGTGGTCGAGACCCTGCAGATGTCGCAGCTTCGCGGTTACCGCACCGGCGGCACGATCCACGTGGTCGTGAACAACCAGGTCGGATTCACGACGACACCGAACGACGGTCGCACCTCGATCTACTCGACCGACGTCGCCAAGACGATCCAGGCGCCGGTGTTCCACGTGAACGGCGACGACCCCGAGGCCGTCATCCATGTGGCACAGCTCGCGTTCGAGTACCGCGAGCGCTTCCACCGCGACGTCGTGATCGACCTGGTCTGCTACCGCCGACGCGGTCACAACGAGGGTGACGACCCCTCGATGACGCAGCCGCTGATGACCGACCTCATCCAGGCGAAGCGGTCCGTCCGCCGTCTGTACACCGAGTCCCTCGTCGGCCGTGGTGACATCACCGAGCAGGAGTACGACGAAGCCAAGGCCGACTTCCAGAACCGTCTGGAGATCGCCTTCGCCGAGACGCACGCCGCCGAGACCGGTACTCTGCCGGTCACCCCGGAGCAGCCGCCCGTCGAAGACCAGGTCGGTGCCCCCGAAGTCACCGGGGTGCCGAACGAGGTCATCCAGATGATCGGCGACGCATTCGTGAACAAGCCCGAGGGCTTCACGGTGCACCCGAAGATCCAGCAGCTGCTGGAGAAGCGCCTCGACATGAGCCGCAACGGCAGCATCGACTGGGGCTTCGGCGAACTGCTCGCCTTCGGGTCGCTCCTCGTGGAGGGCACACCGGTGCGTCTCGCCGGCCAGGATGCCCGTCGCGGCACGTTCGTCCAGCGCCACGCGACCCTGCACGACCGCGCGAACGGCCAGGAATGGCTGCCGCTGTCGAACCTCTCCGACGCGCAGGGACGCTTCTTCGTCTACGACTCGCTGCTGAGCGAATACGCCGCCCTCGGCTTCGAGTACGGCTACTCGGTGGAGGCTCCCGAAGCCCTCGTGCTCTGGGAGGCGCAGTTCGGCGACTTCGTCAACGGTGCCCAGTCGGTCATCGACGAGTACATCTCGGCGGCCGAGCAGAAGTGGGGCCAGCAGTCCAGCGTGACGCTGCTCCTCCCCCACGGCTACGAAGGCCAGGGACCCGACCACTCGTCGGCGCGGATCGAGCGCTTCCTGCAGATGTGCGCGCAGGACAACATGATCGTGTCGCGCCCGTCGACTCCCGCGTCGTACTTCCACCTGCTGCGCCGCCAGGCATACGCTCGTCCCCGCAAGCCGCTGATCGTCTTCACACCCAAGGCGATGCTGCGACTGCGCGGTGCGACGAGCCCGGTCGAGGCTTTCACTCAGGGCCGGTTCGAGCCGGTCATCGACGACGACCGCGGTCTCGATCGCGCCGCCGTCAAGCGCGTGCTCGTGCACTCGGGCAAGGTGCACTGGGATCTGCGGGCTGAGCTCGAGAAGAACCCGAACCCCGAGGTCGCCCTCGTCCGGCTCGAGCAGCTGTACCCGACACCGATCGACGGGCTCAAGGCCATCACCGACTCCTACCCGAACGCCGAGCTGGTGTGGGTGCAGGAAGAGCCGGAGAACCAGGGCGCCTGGCCGTTCCTGGCGCTCGCCTTCGCCGATGTCCCCGGAGACCGCTCGTTCCGCCCGGTCTCGCGCCCGGCTTCCGCGTCGCCCGCCACCGGCTCGTCGAAGGTCCACGCGGCCGAGCAGGCCGAACTGATCCGCTCGGCCGTCACCCTCGGCTGATCGTCGGATGAGAGAGGGCGCCGCGACTCAGGTCGTGGCGCCCTTTCTCTTCGCCGCAGCCGGACGGCACGTCGCTCAGCCCGTGGCGACGGGCATCCGCGTGAGACGCCGGTCCGAGCTGAGGTGCGCCCGAGCGCGCTCCATCGCCGTCTGGTCGGCCCCGGCGACGCCCAGGACCAGCAGAGCCGCACCCAGCACGGGCGGAGCGTCCACGATCTCCAGGTGCGCCGCCGGAGCGTGCTCCTGCAGACCTGCACGGATGCTCTCGAGCAGGAACGGATCCCGCCCTCTGGCCACCCCGCCGCCGAAGAGCACCGGCACATCGGCACCTCTCAGGTCGAGCCTGGCCGTGCAGGCGCGCACGAAGGCGACGACCTCTTCGGCCTGACGTCGCACGACTCCTCGTGCGACGTCATCGCCCGCGGCCGCGGCCTCGAACAGCACCGGAGCCAAGGCGGCGAATCCTTGATCCGAGCGACGTCCGAGATGGACGTCTTCGATGAGCGACGCGACCGTCGGCGCTCCGGTGGCCCGCAGGAGCAGAGCCACCAGGGCGGTCTCCGGTCCACGCCCGTCCTCGGCACGGGCGGCATGCCAGACCACGGCGTCGCCGAGCTCGGCGCCCCCACCCCAGTCACCGGACAGCGGGCCGAGAGCGGGGAACCGCACCGTGGCACCGTCGGAACGGACGCCGATCGCGTTCATCCCGGTTCCGCAGATGACGGCGATCGCATCCTCCGCGTCGGTGCCTGCCCGAAGGAGCGCATGCAGGTCGTTCTCCACGACGGCTCCTTCCGCCCACGACAGGGGCGAGATAGCCGCGTGGAACGTCTCGATCTCCTCGGCGAGGTCGAGCCCGGACAGATACAGTCCCACGCACGCGAGCTCGCGGGGGTCATGGTTCCCGAGCGCGCGACGCACGAGGTCGTCGATGACGTGCACCGACTGCTCCAGGCCATCGATCTGCGGGCTCGAACCGGAACCACGCTCCCACGCGAGGACGTCGCCGGCGATGTCGAGGAGCACGACGTCGGTCTTGGAACCACCTCCGTCGACCGCGAGGACCAGCGTCGCTCGTTCCGGGGCGCTCACGCCCACTCCAGGAAACGCCCGTTGGCGGCCAGCAGCAGGTCGGTCAGCTTCTCGGCGCGTTCGTGTTGCAGCACCAGCGGATGCGCGCGCATCGCCCGGAGCACCCGATCACGTCCACCGCCGACCGCGGCCTCCAGCGCCAGGCGCTCGTATCCCGCGACCGCGCTGATCAGACCGCTGATGTCGTCGGGGAGGACAGCGACGGGCTCGGCCACGAACCGGCCATCGATGTGACGCGCCGGCACCTCGATCACGTGGTCGTCGGGGAGGAACGGCAGGACGCCGTCGTTGCGCAGGTTGACCACGCGTGGCTGGTCCGTACCACCGCGGATCGCGATCAGCAGCTCGATGGCCGCCTCGGAGTAGAACGCTCCCCCGCGCTTCTCGAGGATCTCCGGCTTGGTGTCGACGCGCGGGTCCGCATAGAGGCCCAGGAGCTCGTTCTCGATCGCGCGCACCTCGGCGGCCCTGGTCGCGTTGTGGCGCTGTTCGTGCAGCACCTCGTCGTGCGCGTAGTAGTAGCGCAGGTAGTACGAGGGGATCACGCCGAGCTGGGCGAGCAGCGCCGGCGCGAGTTCGACCGTGTCCGCCAGCTCGCCGACATTGTTCTCGATCGCCCGCGGGAGCATGTCGACACCGTCGATGAAGACCCCCCGCTCCCAGGTGAGGTGGTTGAGCCCCACGTGCGCGAGCGCCACCCGATCGGGTGCCACTCCCGCCTCCTCGGCGAACCTCCTCTGGAAGCCGATCGCGACGTTGCACAGCCCGACCGCACGATGCCCCGCCTGCAGAAGCGCGCGAGTGACGATGCCGACGGGGTTCGTGAAGTCCACGATCCACGCGTCGGGCCTCGCGTGCCGGCGCACGACGTCGGCGATGCGGAGCACCACCGGGACGGTGCGCAGCGCCTTCGCGAGTCCACCCGGCCCCGTCGTCTCCTGTCCGATGCAGTCGACCTCGTGCGGCCAGCTCTCGTCCTGTTCCCGAGCGTCCTGTCCACCGACGCGCAACTGGATGAGCACCGCATCCGCGTCGGTCACGCCCGCGACGAGGTCATCGGTCGTGAGAAGCCGCGCAGGGTGCCCGGCCTTGGCCAGCATGCGTCGGGACACGGCTCCGACGAGTTCCAGACGGGTCGGATCCGTGTCGACGAGGACCAGCTCCTCGATGGGCAGTTCGCGCTGCAGGCGGATGAATCCGTCGATCAGCTCCGGGGTGTACGTCGATCCTCCGCCGACGATGGCCAGCTTCATCTGGTCTCCTTGTCCTGATGGTCGTACGCCCGCGGATGGGCGTCAGTCTGTGGGGATACGTTCTTCGAGCAGGGTGCGGATCTGCTCGACGAGCAGTCGACGCGCGCCGACGAGGACGGCGCTCTCGCCCGTGCCGCTGACGCGCACCTCCGGAACAGGTCTCTCGTCGTTCGCGGCCTGTTCCGCGACCAGCTCGGCGAGGCGGCGACCTCCGGCAAGGCCGGTGGGCCCGCCCAGCACGATCATGGCGGGGTCGAGCACCACGAGGACCGGTTCGATCGTGAGGGCGACGCGCTCGGCCACGGTCTGCAGCGCCTGCTCGTCGTCGGCGAGAGCACGGATTCCGTCCGCGTAGCTGCGCTCCCGATCGCCGAGGAGGTCGAGGATGATCTGCGAACCGAGCAGGTCGGTGGTCACAGCTCCCGGCTCACCGGTTCCGGCCGCCACCGTCAGATAGCCGATCTCACCCGCACTCCCGTGGGCACCGCGATGGATCGTGCCACCCAGATCGACGCCGACACCGAGCCCCACTCCGACCCAGAGGAAAGCGAAACTGTCGACCTCCTGCGCCACACCGACGGCACGCTCGGCCATCGTGGCGAGGTTGACGTCGTTCTCCAGAGTCACCGAGACGCCGAGTTCCGCTTCGATCCGCGCCCGCGCGCCGAAAGCCGGCCAGCCCGGCAGCGAGTCGGTCAAGGACAGCGTGTCCTGCCCGCGGCTGACCGCAGCCTGCACCGCGACCGTGACGGTCTCGACGGTGCTGCGGTCTGCCCCGGCGGCCGCGCACGCGGCGTCGATGGCGCGGGAGATGTCGCGCTCGGGCGAACGCTCTTCCCCATGCACCGGCAGGTCGACGATCGGGTACGCGGATCCTGCCGCATCGACGAGTGCGGCCTGAATGCTGGCGTCGAGCATGTTCACCGCGACGCCGGCCACCCGGTCGGTCCGCACACCCCAGCTGACAGCGCTCGGACCACGGCTCCCGGCGACCTCGCCGACCGGGAGGACCAGCTCCGCACGCTCGAGTCGCGCGATCATCTGTGTCGCCGTCGGCTTCGACATTCCCGACAGTTCCCCCAGGCGCGTCCGTGTGAGCGGGCCGTGCTCGAGGATCAGCCGAAACGCCTCGCGGTCGTTCCTGGTGCGCAACCAGGCCGAGGTTCCCGGGTCGATCTGTGACATGTGCTGTTCCTTCCAAGCGGCCTGGTCAGGCACTGCCGATTTCGGTGCCGTGGGCACTGCCGATTTCGATGCCGAGTTCGGTGCGGACTTCGTCGCGGAGGCGGCCGAGGTTGTCGGGCTCGGGCGCCGCGCCGAGGAGTGTCTTCGTGTATTCGTGTTGCGGGTTGAGGATGACCTCGTCTGCGGGTCCGCGTTCGACGACATCTCCCTTGTAGAGCACCATGATCTCATCGGAGAAGTGCCGGGCCGTGGCCAGATCATGCGTGATGTACAACACGCCGAGGTTCTCCTCGCGTTGCAGGTCAGCGAGGAGGTTCAACACCCCGAGCCGGATCGACACGTCGAGCATCGACACCGGCTCGTCGGCGACGATGAACCGTGCACCCGGGGCCAACGCCCGGGCGAT